>CANMXP010000003.1 GCA_947501845.1 uncultured Flavobacteriaceae bacterium
CTGTAGCTACTACAAAACAAAAATATATAGAAAATTATCAGCCAAATATTTGTTTTTAAGCACAGTTCATTCAGAGCGAAGCGAAGAATCTCTAAACAAGAAAAGATCTAAGAAACACCATTTTTTAAACAATAGGTAACATGCGTAAATGATTAATATTGAATTATTTGTCATTTCGACAGAGCGAAGCATGAGTGACGAGAAATCTCAGAAGGACGAGGTTCCCTGACTGCCGTTAGGCAGACTCCTCATTTTTTGATTGGAATGACATACAATTTTTAGTTAACAGATAATCTTTTTTAAACAACAGGAAACAATAATGCCATCCAGAATAATAAACAACAAAGGCATCTAAAAGGATTTTGCCCAGTTGGGCATAACAATAATTAGGTGAGAGATTCTTTGTTGTAATCTGAATGACATTGCTTCCCCTTCTTACATAAAAAAAGAGCCAAAAACATCTCGAATAAAGATGCTTTTTAGCTCTAGCTATCAACACATTCTAAGTCATTATTTTTAATACACTGTTCTATGTTTTCAATAATCATAATAGCAGGTAAAAGTTCTCTGTTGTTAAAAAATTCGGTTGGAAATAATGCAAAAAACGCATCAAACTTTTTGTTTAATAGCAAATTAGTACCCGTATTGTAGCCTGCATCGGCATGAATAATGCCAATAACCCTTAGCCCCGTTTTGCAATGTTTTTTAACAGCATGGTTTAGCTCAGACTTATCTAGTAATACCATTAATGTGGCTATAAGGGCATAGTGTGGTAGTATAAAACTATCGGGCAATGCAAAGTGGTCTTCTTTTTTCATAAAATGTAACGTTGTTAGTTAAACATTTTAAGTTTAGTTCCTTAAAAAAGAGATATTATCTCAAAGCCTATATGTATGGAAACAAAAAGGGCGTGGAACTCAACTTATCTAAATTGAGGTACTGGTATACCTTGCACGGATAAGAGAGCCCACGCCCGGGTACGTGAGCAAATCTGCTTATCATCTCATGTGCAAAAATTACCAGTTTTCAATTTAGAGACTCAAAGCGACAGCTTCAAATATTTTCTATACGAAGAATCGCAAAATTATTAAAATGCTAATATATAAAAAAATGACCAATATGTCATTGTTGTTGAAAAAATATGTTATGACCTTGGTGTCATGGAAAATACCTCCAAAGAATTAGCTTTATCTCTACTTGCAAAAAGAGTAAAAGAATTACGCCATGATAAAGGAGTAAGTCAACAAAATGCGTATAATGATACTGGAATACACTTTGCAAGAATAGAACAAGGTAAAAGAGATGTTAGCTATTATACTTTAGTTAAAATCTGCGCTTATTTCAAAATCACCTTAATTGATTTTTTTGATTTCTAACATTTCTTCCTAATTTTACTTAGATGCACTTTATTGCGTTTATCTGGAAATATCAAGAAATAAAGACAGTGAAGTGCGTTTATATAATTGTTGTAAGCAATTTGAGAAATACATTTAAAATATAAAAAGTAAAAACAAACATGAATAATGAAAATATTCCTTTCCAATCAATTGACTGGAATAAAATTCCTAAAACTGAACATAAAGGAGAGACTGGAATAGCCTATTGGCAAACGACGCAATATAACGGATTACGAATTCGGATTGTAGAGTATTCTAAGAATTATTTTGCTGACCATTGGTGCGAAAAAGGACATATTGTACAATGTTTAGAAGGTACTTTTGTTAGTGAACTAAAGAATGGTGAAAAAGTAACTTTAACAAAAGGAATGACATATGTTGTTACTGATGGATTGAGTTCTCATCGTTCAATTGCTAAAGAAGGCGTGAAATTGTTAATCATAGATGGAGACTTCTTAAAGCAAAAGTAAATAAAAACAACAGCTAACAATGTAACCGCAATTACGGCGGATTCGACTAGGTCCGAATCCACCCCCAGCTAGCGCTCGTTTGCAACGAGTGACAAAATTATAATTCAACCCTGAATATATTCCTTTATATTTGGTTTGTATATGTAAAAATAAACATGCTTTATTGCGTTTATCTGGGAATATCAAGAAATAAAACAATAAAGTGCGTTTTATAATTGTTAGCCACAATTAGAAAAAACCATTCGCTAATTGAAAAGAGCAGTTTACTCATTCTGAATTTCGGATATTAAAAAAGGACAGTAGTTTTGAAGAAACTACCGAATTATGAAAAGAATAATTGTTGCTTTACTTTTTGCCTTCCCTACTTTTCTATTAAGTCAAAATGATTGTGAAAAATACCTAGGGAAATATATTCCGACTGATCTAAATGACGCAATTTCTTTTTTTGAATGTAAATGGTCAGAAGATGACCTAAATGGATTTAAAAACAAAGAGGAACAAAATGCGACTTCAGAACTGCATTTTGGAACTGGAATGTCGTTAAGGAATAATTGGAAACTTTGGGCTGGTACATCGAAAATGTCAAAATACTTTCGAGATTTAGGAATTCATCATCCAGATGATATGTCTAGTATTATTTTGACTTCTCTACATAGAAAACTCAATGAAAAACCGATTAAACTGGACAAACAAATCAAATATTATAAAAACTATTGGGCCGAATTGGAACAAAAACAAAAAGAACGAAGACAAAAATATTTTAGTGAATTCAAAATTGGAAACACTGTCGAATTTCTATATGAACATGATTTTATTTCAAAACGTCAAGAAAGAAAATATATGAATGACAAATGTTTCGCAACTGCTACTGTAATGGATTTAAATGAAGAAAAGTTGCAATTAAAAATCAAACTTCTCAAGAGTTGCGATAATAAAGGAATCATAATTTCAAAATATAAAATTGGAGAAATAATTGATGGGAAATTAGAAACTAAAGGAGAATATGAGCACAAGCTTATGAAAAAAGGTGAAATACGTTGGACATCTTATGAGTTATGGGAAACGACAGAATAAAAAAACGTGCTACAACAATGACCCCCCAGCTAGCGCTCGTTTGCAACGCGTGCTATAAAATATAATTCAACCCTAAAGATATTCCTTTATATTTGGTTTGTATATGTAAAAACCAACACGTTTTATTGTGTTTATCTGGGAATATCAAAAAATAAACATAATAAAGTGCGTTTATATAATTGTTGTAAGCAATTTGAGAAAAACCTGAACTGAATTAAATATGTGGAAACCAATAACCGAAAAAGAACTCTACTCTGAAATTTGGAAAACTGAATCTGAATTAGAAGGAAAGTATCTTAATTTTTGGAATTTAATAAACATAAGTCCTGAAAAATGGAGTGAACCGACTTTTGGAAATGAAGGTGGCGGATTTTGGGTCATTGCAATTTGTGGTCGGAAAATAATTTGGTTTAATGATATTGAGGAAGGATTTAATATTTCTGATTATACTGAATACGGAAAAATAAACGGATATTATTGCAATCAAGACGAATTGAGTACAACTGTTATAAGTCTATTTGAATTAATAAATTTTGGTGGAGAAATTATTGGACAAACAGGCCCCTCCAGCTAGCGCTCGTTTGCAACGCGTGCTATAAAATTATAATTCACACCTGAATATATTCCTTTATATTTGGTTTGTATATGTAAAAATAAACATGCTTTATTGCGTTTATCTGGAAATATTAAGAAATAAACACAATAAAGTGCGTTTATATAATTGTTGCCAATAATTACGATCAAACGAATGAAAGAAATCTACGAGCCTAAGTTTGTTGAAAAACTATTTGACAAAATGAGTAGTTCGTATTCAAAAATGAATTACATAACCTCATTTGGATTTAGCGAAAGATGGAGAAGACAATGCGTTGAGGAAATTGAAATTGAGAAAGGAAAAACGGTTGTCGATTTAATGACTGGAATGGGAGAATGCTGGAAACATATTCTAAAAAAATCAGACAAAAACTCAAAATTAATCGGACTTGACTTCTCAACTGAAATGATAAATCGTGCGGAGAAAAACAAAGGAAAGTTCAAAAAATCAAAAATTGAAATTCTTAAAGAAAACGTCTTTGAAAACTCAATAGAAAATGAAACAGCAGATTTTGTTATTTCGGGTTTTGGGTTAAAGACGTTTAATGATGAACAACTTGGAAAATTAGCAAAGGAAATTAACCGAATTCTTAAACCAGATGGGAAATTTTCACTAATTGATGTTTCTGTTCCAAATAGTAAAGTTCTAAAACCATTTTATATGTTTTACTTGAAAAATATTATTCCGATTTTAGGAAAATTATTTCTTGGAAGTCCAGAGACTTATAGAATGTTAGGAGTCTACACAGAAGAATTTGGAAACTCAAAAAATTTATATCGGATTTTTAGCAAACTGGAATTTGAAGTTAAATATGTGGAATATTTTTATGGTTGTGCAAGTGGAATTAAAGGATGGAAAATAAAATAACTATTGGCCCCGCTACCGCCAGTTTGTAACTGGTGGCGGTTATGTTTTTAACATCTCAGGCTAACACTCGTTTGCAACACGTGCTATAAAATTATAATTCAACCCTGAATATATTCCTTTATATTTGGTTTGCATATGTAAAAAAAAAACACGCTTTATTGCGTTTATCTGGGAATATCAAGAAATAAACACAATAAAGTGCGTTTATATAATTGTTGTAAAACATTTATATAAATATTATAAATAAAAAACTATGAATTATATTGAAATACCAAGTAATTTTGATTGGAATAATGTTCCAGCAAATTATAAAAACTCTACACTAGAGATTAAGTACGTCTTTGATACCAATGTCAGCAATATTAATTTACCTGAAAATATTACTTTAGAATTTAATTCAGGTCTTTTTAAAAATGCTACGATTAACTTTAACAATACTAGAATAAGTGCTGCTCAAAATAAAGTCTGCTTTGATACTGACTGTCAATTTTCTGGAAACTTAAGAGAATGTGTTTCTGTAAATTGGTTTGGTGTTAAAACAGGTGTGAATAAGCTTACTAATGTATCAGTTAGTGGAGCTTCAATAACTCGAAATGGATATGATTTTACGAATGATATTGGTAAAATAATTCAAATATATAAAGCAGGAACAACAGATTCAAATAACAATACTTATTCTTTCCAAGCCAATATAACTTCTGGAAGTATTGGGACAGCAACACTTAACACATCAGTATTAACATCACAAACAAATACCATTGCGCTTATTGGGGAAGATTCTGGTAACCTTATTGAAAGTATTTTGAGTATTTCAAAACAGGCTAATGAAATAACATTTAATGGAGAATATTTAATAGGTAAAAATAATGGAAATCTTGCAGTTAATGCTAAGTTATCATTAAGCAACCATGATACTGTTTATGATTTTTCAGGAGCCACAATCTATGGAATGCTATTTGTTGCAAAAGGAGCAGCTTTAGCAAAAATAAATAATACCGTTGTCCGAAATGCAGAAGTATATTCTTTAGGTGACTCAATAAATGCATCTGAAGGTAATACTAATTGGAATGCAGTAGGTCTTTTAGCGGGTGATAACAATATTTTTGAAAATATTGTCATCCGAATGAATGGAGGTGTTAGGGCATTGTCTATACAATCTAGCCATACAAATACTGCTTCTGAAATAACTAATACAACAGTAACTAATATTAAAATTATAGGAGAAATTGATGCACATTTATCAGATGGCGTTGATATTAGTACAACTCGAGGTGAAATAAGCAATGTAAATGTGAGTAATGTAACAGCTACTGATGTTGCATCCGTTCTTATTGCTAGAAACAGTGATAGCTCATATAGAATAAAAAATATTAATTGCAATAATATTCAAGGTTCAAATATACATCATCGCCCTTTTAGATATTCACTCGTTGAGGGAGGTAGTATAAACGTTGTTAATGTAAATAACAAAAATACAACCCAAAGTCAACCTTTATTTATAATAGAAGACTCAAAAGATTTAGTTATTAATAATATTTCTATTGTTAATTATTTTAATCTTGTGCATCAAGCTGTTTTAATTAAAAACAATATTTCTCCAATTTCTATTAATAGTGCATCTGTTATTAATAAAGTTAGTTCATCAAACGCGGCCTTGAACTTGGATTCAGAGGAGTTAAATATCTCCAATATTTATATCGAAAATTTCTATTACGCATTTTATGTGCTTCCGCCATCTAATACAATTAAGTCCGCATTAATAAAGGGCCTTATCGTTAAAGGTGTAGAAGAAATTTTCAACAATGAAGTGGTTAATAGAAATATATTAATTGATAATGTATCGATTATGGATGGTAATAATCAACCTATATCGGGACTTATCGCCTCAGCTTTAGCGTCATTTAACGGAGTTAGTGCAGCAGTTAATTCAAATATCACCCCTAATCTTGCCTCAAAAAACATAGAATCGATTGTCAAAAATGCAGTCGGTAAATACACCATAACATTTAAAAATAAAATATATAGTTATCCGCCAATAATTAGTGGACAAGGAAGACAATACCAGGGTTATGGTAAAGTAATAACCTATGAAAGCTATCCAATAGTTGCTACTGGCACTAAAGAGATTACTGTAAGGTGTCAAAACCCAAACGGCACATTAGGTGACAGTGATTTGATAACTGTAATTGTTTTTTAAATAATGTCAATTTATTTTATACTGACATTCCCCAGCTAGCGCTCGTTTGCAACGCGTGCTATAAAATTAAAATTCAACCTTGAAGATATTCCTTTATATTTGGTTTGTATATGTACAAATAAATATGCTTTATTGCGTTTATCTGGAAATATCAAGAAATAAAGACAGTGAAGTGCGTTTATATAATTGTTGGGCAACATTTGAAAAACCATCGAGAATGAAAAAATATTTAGGAATAACATTAGTGGCTTTACTTACCATTTCCTGTAAAGGGCAATCTAAATCTGAAAAAAATGTTGGTGGACCTTGTCAAGATTGCGAAGCAGTTTTGGATTATAAACTGTTTGATTTTGAACCTAAAGCAACAGTTACTTTGCCAAAATTTGAAAATAACAAACCGAAAGTGAAAATAACAGGAACTGTATTTCAAAAAGACGGAAAAACACCAGCAGAAAATATAATACTATACGTTTATCATACTGATCGAAATGGAATGTATCAACCAAGTGAAAAACCTATTGGTTGGGAAAAAACTCACGGACAATATCGTGAGTGGCTGAAAACGAGTAAAGATGGAAAATTTACTTTTTACACTTTTAGACCAGCACCATATCCTAAAGTTCAAGAACCCGAGCATATTCACATCTACGTAAAAGAACCAAATACTGTCCCATATTATATTGACAGCTATTTTTTTGAGAGCGACCCAAAACTGACAGCTGAAAAGAGAAAATCCCAAAAAAACAGAGGTGGATCTGGAATTGTAAAACTTGAAATCGAAAATGGAATATGGACAGCGAACAGGAATTTGATTTTAGGAATGAATATCCCTGATTATGAATAAAAACGTTGCACAACAATGAATTAAGCTAAATTCCAAGCTTTTTCTCATTTATTTACCCTGCTACCGCCAGTTTTTAACTGGTGGCGGTTATGTTTTTAACATTTAACGCTAACGTTTGTTTGCAGCGCGTGCTATAAAATTATAATTCAACCCTGAATATATTCCTTTATATTTGGTTTGTATATGTAAAAATAAATATGCTTTATTGCGTTTATCTGGGAATATCAAGAAATATACGCAATAAAGTGCGTTAATATAATTGTTAGGATTCATACGGTATACAAGACACATCCCTATCTGATATGCTTCTATTATTCTTTTAATTATGCCTATTGAAAATCCATTCAGAAATTATACTTTTCACAGATTGTAAGGCATTCTATTTATCGTTTCAAAAATTATTTTCAAAAATTTTTTAAAAGAATGAATATTCGTTTATATTTGTCATGTGAGAATAAAAGATGATAAAAAGATTTCTAGAGTTAAACAAGCATGTGTTGATTTAACATTTGAGCTTGGCGTTGAAGGAGTTTCTGCTGGTAAAGTATCAAAAATTTCAAATGTATCTGCATCTAGTATTTATGTGTATTTTGAAAACATGCGTGATATGTTTCAAGCTATAAATGATGAAATTATTGAAGAATATTTTACTACTATATCAATATCTTTAAAAGAAGACATGATTATTAAAGATAGGTTTTTAGCATTATGGAACGCTGCCTACACATATTGTTCTAATAATTATAAAAGATTCATTTTTACAACGAGAATGATGAATTCGTGTATTGTAGATTACAATAATACTAAAGAAATTAAGCCTTATCATGAAGTGATAAACGAGTTTCTTATTTTGGGTTCGAATGAAAAAATAATAAAAAAATTAGATGTTGCTAGTTTTATATATATAGCTTTTTCACCTCTCTATGCAATGCTAAAATCAAATATAGAAACAGGTCATTTCAAATTAGACAATGAATCAAGGCAATTACTTCAATTAGCTGCATGGGATGCAATTAAAATGTAAAAAAATTTAACTAATAAAATAAACGAATATTCATTTAATAATAAAAACATGAAAAATACATTAATAATTAACGGGCACGAAAAATTTCCTTTCGCTAAAGGGGAGCTAAACAAATCGTTAGTTTCTGAAGCTCAAAACACCCTAGTCAATATAGGGCACAATGTCAAACTCATTGAGATTGATATTGCATATGATTTAGATCAAGTTGTAAAAGACATTTTTTGGGCAGATAATATAATTTATCAAACTCCTGTTTATTGGTTTAACCTTCCAGGGGCATTTAAAAAATTTATTGATTCGGTATTCAATCATGGTTTATTGCAATTTATAAACATGGATAGTAATACAGAATACGGAAGTGCGGGACTTTTAACGGAAAAAAAATATATGTTATCTACTACTTGGAATGCTCCCAAAAGTATTTTTAATAACAAAAATGGTTACCTCCTGAAAGATGGTACCGTTGACGATGTTTTTTTACCCTTTCACTTATCAAATAAATATATAGGAATGTCGAAACTACCGAGCTTTGCCACCTATGATATTTACCATAATCCAACCATAGAGGCTGATCTTAAAAAATTCAAAAATCATTTAAAAACATATTTAAAGTAATCTATTATGAAAAGTATAATCCTTGAAGAATTCGGCAATACAGAAGTCTTAAAAATAAGTACTAATACCAAAATTCCGTCTATCAACCAAAATCAAATATTAGTAGAAAACTATTCCGCAGCTATTAACCCTCACGACCTATATTTAAGGGCTGGGTACTTATCACCTATTTTAGGTGAGAATTTCCCAATCACACCTGGTTTAGACATTGCTGGTAAAGTTATAGCTGTAGGAGAAAATGTTAATAAATTCAAAATTGGAGATAACGTTTATGGAATGATGGATGCTAATCCAGAATTTGCTCAATCAGGTTTTGCACAGACTGGAGCATATGCCGAGTATATTGTAACTAGAGAAGATACACTATCTATAATACCAGAAAATTTAACATTTGATGAGGCTGCCTCAATTCCGTTGGTAGGTTTAACAGCTTACCAAGCACTTATAAAAAAAGTAAAAGCAAAAAAAGGACAGAAGCTATTAATAAACGGAGCTTCGGGAGGTGTAGGTAGTATCGCAATACAAATTGCAAATCAAATTCAGTTGGAAACCACTGCGGTTTGTCACTCTACAAAAAATGATTTTGTTAGTTCTCTTAAACCAATGTCAATTTTACATTATGATAAAGAAGACTTTACGGCATCGAAAATGAAATTTGACATTATTTTTGATGTTGTAGGAAATAAAAGCTTTGAGCTTTGTGAACAAAATCTTTCTGAAAATGGAATCTATATTTCTAATGTACCCACAGAAAGTACATTTAAAGCTTATCAAAACCCATCACAAGAAGAAAAGTTTGGGTTTAATTCGAAAAATATGTACAACTGGGTAATTCCATTAGGAGAAGATTTAGATAAAATATCTGAACTAATTAGCAAAGGAATTATAAAACCTCTTGTAAATAAAGTATTCAATCTTGAAGAAGTAACAGAAGCTCATAACTATGCCGAAAGTGGTATAGTAACTGGTAAAATTGTTCTTTCCATCAAAAAAGACAACATTAATTTCAACTAATTCAAAGTACGAAATCCTAACAATGTATATAAAAAATAGGGCGTTTGTGCTTAACCTAAAGTTTTGTGAATATTAATAAAGTCCGCCAAATTTTTAAATTTGGTATTTATAGAAGAAAAAAATTATATTTAGCTAAGTAATAAATCGAAACGAAAGTGCTTATCATCTGTCCTACTTTTGATACACGAACCGTTGTGTGTAACTTGAAAAAACGCAATTAATGAATGGACTTTAAGACTAGATTTGCTCGTTTTGATGACAAGAAAAGAATATTAAATCTTTATAAAAAAGTTTCAAAAAATATTGGAGGTATTGCTCGAACTGAAAATGAAATTACAGAAAATTATATCGAAACAAACCTAAAGAAGTCAATAAGTAATGGAGCTTGTCTAGTAATTGAAAATACAAATCAACTAATAGGCGAAATACATTGCTACAAATTGGAGCCAAATGTTTTTAATCATATTCTGTCTGAGTTAACAGTTGTAGTTGATTACGAATATCAAGGTCAAGGACTTGGGAAATTACTTTTCAAATCTTTACTTGAATATGTAGAAACTAAAAGAATGGACATATTAAGAATTGAACTTATTGCGCGAGAAAGTAATAAAAAAGCAATAAAATTTTATGAAAAAATAGGATTTGAAATTGAAGGTCGTTTTGAAAAACGAATTGATAATGGAACTAAATATTTTGAAGCTGATATTCCAATGGCTTGGTTTAATAAAAACTACACACAACACTGCTCACACTCGTTTGTAATGGGTGCTATAAAATTATAATTCAACCCTGATATTCCTTTATATTTGGTTTGTATATGTAGAAACAAACACGCTTTATTGCGTTTATCTGGAAATATCAAGAAATAAATACAATAAATTGCGTTTATATAATTGTTATACTTCATCGAAATAAAGAAAGTGAGATAAATGAGTAAATCGAAAAAATTTTGGGATAGTGCTTCAAAAAATTATGACAAAACAGAAGAACGCTTTGAATACATTCACCAAAAGTCAAGGGAAAACGCTAAAAGGCATATAGAAAGCTATAATGTTGTTTTAGATTATGGGTGTGGAACAGGCACAACAGCTTGCGAGATTGCCAATGATGTTAAAGAGATTTATGCTATTGATATATCCCCGAAAATGATTGAAATTTCCAAAAGGAAGGCTGCTGAAAAAAACATCAAAAATGTAATATTTGTTGAAGGGGATATTTTTGATGAAAAGCTAAAAAAAGAATCTTATGATAGAATTCTGGCTTTTAATATGTTGCATACTATTCCTAATCCCGAGAATGCAGTACAAAGAATAAATGAATTACTCAAACCTGATGGGTTGTTTATATCTATCACTCCTTGTTTAGGTGATAAAATGTCTTTTCTAATTGGCTTGCAAATTCGACTAGTTCAGGTAATGTGTAAAATAGGAATAATCCCAGTTCCTATAAGAAGGGTTAAAAGTTCAGATTTGGATGAATTAATTATTAACGGTAATTTTCTGAATATTGATACTGAAAAGATATATAAGGGAGCATCTAGCTATTTTATGGTATCAAAAAAGAAAGATGCTTAATAAAAAGTAACGAAGCATAAAAATGTGTATAAGTAATAGCGGTTTAAGTGATAAAATGAAAGTATAAACATAAAATAAAGGTAAGTGCAAAACCGCAAGGTTTTTGAGTAAAAATCCGCTACAACTCATACACGAAACCATTAGCATTAATAAGCCCAAAACTATGACCAATGAATTAATAAGAAAGAATCTGACAAAAAGAAAAGAATCTTATTTATCTGTTCTTAATTCTATTCCAAACCTTGATAGTTATCTGAAAGAGATTCTTAAAAACTTAAATAAATTCGATTTTAGTAGCTACAAGCAGAATTTAGAGAATGAAATTCTTGAAAATTTAAAAGAATGGTGGACAAATTCTAATAAAGGAATTAAAAAAGAAGAGCAGTTATTTGCAATTCTTTTTGAATATGATTTTTTCTTTAAGAAAAATGTGGAAGCTACCGCATACGGAATTGAGGAATGGAAAGATTATCGAGCACAAACGGACAAGTTTAATATGGGTTTTAATTATGATTTCGCAACAGAATTTTACGCTTGCCCTGGAATAAAATTAAATTTTTTCGATAGTCTTGAGGCTTTAGATCACTCTAATTTACCCGAAAAGTATACTAATAACAATCTGAATTTGGATGAATTAAAAATTGGAGAGCTCATAGAGATTGATGAGTTTAACGATATTGAAGACCTTTTAGGTTATCAAGAAATAATCGAATTACACAAATTTCAAGGTATGTTAGCTGTACACGATGTTTTATTAAAACTTGATTCAAGAAAAATCTTTGAATCTCTAAATTATAAAAACAACTTCATGTTTCTAATTGATGAACATGATTCAGGAGAAGTTTACCCGTTATTATTAAAAAATAAATAACTAATGCTAACAACGTGTCCACCAGCTAGCGCTCGTTTGCAACGTGTGCTATAAAATTATAATTCAACCCTGAGTATATTCCTTTATATTTGGTTTGTATCTATAAAAACCAACACGCTTTTTTGCGTTTATATAATTGTTAACTTTCATAAGAAGATTCGTGATTAAAATGTTTAAAATACTGATCGTTTTTAATTTAATATTAAGTTGTACTGTTTGTTATTCTCAAAACACTAAAATGGATAAAGAAGTAGAAGAAGTATTACTTTTGGGAAAAGATTCTATCATACAATTAGCTTTAAAGAAGATTGAAAGAGCAGGCTTGCCGACTGAAGAAGGAGTAAGTATAGAGAATTTTACCCAAATCAAAGTATTGACAGATGGTAAAGAAGTTTGGGTATCATTTTCCAATCCAATAAAATACCTCCCCCAAAAAACTGTTTTTTATTTTGATGTTGGAATAGGTCTTTTAGAAGGAATTATTTCTAAGAATCGAGTTTCTAATCCTGAAGATTATGACGAAAAGACTATTTCATTCTATAAAGAAACAAAAGAAACAGAGATAAATATCCAATTTGTTTTTGAAGCAATTAATAAAAGTGGTGAAATTGGTTCAATCGACATTGCGAATTTTGAAGATAATATGATAATTCGCGAATATGAAAACTACTATGACATTAGTATCGTTTCAGAATCTCAAGAATCGTCCTATAAAATAGAAAAAACATCAGGTAAAATATATGATTCTGACCATGCTCATCTTGTCCCACCTCCCAATATGGGGAATGAAGACAAATACGAATTAAAAGAGATCAACTGGGATTAACGATAAGAAACAAACGAGAGTTAACACAAAATAAAAAGCATTAAAACGACTTTTTATTAAAACCGTTCTATGCCATTTGAAAATCTAATTAAATTTGGTCCTTTGAAATAATATTTAGATATTTGTCTAAATAACTAAATATATGAATTCTCTTTTCAAGGCACTAAATGATGAAACTAGAAGACAAATTGTCGAGCTGTTAAAAGAAAAGGATATGAATGCTGGAGAAATTGCAGATAGATTTAATATTTCAAAACCAAGTATTTCACATCATTTGGATATTTTAAAAAGGGCAGACTTAATAACAAGCGAGAAAAAAGGTCAGTTTGTTGAATATTCATTAAACACAAGCATATTAGAGGATTTACTAAACTGGATACTAGCTTTAAAAAAATAAATATGAATTTAAAAAAGGAATTACCACTTATAGCAATTGTACTTTTGCCATTCATCTATTTGGCGTATCTATGGAATGATTTACCAAATAGCGTTCCTATGCATTGGAATATAAAAGGAGAAATAGATAGATACGGAGATAAAACAGAACTTATAATCATTCCATTTTTATTACCATTACTTGTTTATGTAATCTTTTTGGTTGTTCCTAAAATTGACCCAAAAAATAAACTGAATAAAATGGGAAACAAACTTCAAATAATAAAATTCTTATTAACAACACTTATGTCAATATTAGCGTTATTCATAATTTATTCAGCAAAAAATCAGTCTTTTACTAACCCTAATTATATATTGTTATTAACAGGCTTACTTTATTTAATTCTCGGAAATTATTTTAAAACAATAAAAGCAAATTACTTCATTGGTATTAGAACACCTTGGACTTTAGAAAACGAAACTGTTTGGAAAGAAACCCACAGGTTAGGAGGAAAAATGTGGTTTATTGGTGGTCTCATAATTGTATTTTCAAGTTTGTTGGTAGAAAAGCAAACTAATTTTGCATTGTTTATAGTTATAACTGCTATTATAACTATAATTCCTGTAATCTATTCATACATAAAATTTCAAAACCTTAAAAAACTGGCTAAGTGAAAACAAAACTTTTATCCCCATTTATGGCTCGTTTGCAACGCGTGCTATAAAAGTATAATTCAACCCTGAATATATTATTCCTTTATATTTGGTTTGTATATATAAAAATAAACACGCTTTATTGCGTTTATCTGGAAATATCAAGAAATAAACACAATAAAGTGCGCTTGTATAATTGTTGTACCACATTCAAGAAATGACCTCTGAAAAAGACAAAGCCAAAAAGCAAATAATTTACTTTCTTAAAAAGAAATTTACAATGGAGGTTGCTAGAAGTACTTGATTTGACTTGCCTGAATACTCAATTATCGAAAAGAGTTTAATAAAAGTATATTCTCGAATCTTCATCGGATTATAAAACATTGGACAAGTTATTGACAAAAAGCCTGACCGATAAATTAATAAAACTCAAGGAGTTTAGTTTAGAATTTAAAAACAATACTATTCTATTAAAATTTGAGAAAGAGTTCAACAAAAAGGATTCTGTTGACCTAATAGAAGTAGGAAAAATAATGGAATTCGAAATAAAAAATGTAGTACAGCAACGTATATAATTTATTGCTTCTGACTTTTATATAGGAAAACACTCTCAATTTTGCTATCTTTGGTTTACAGTGAAAAATCACTGCGGATTTTCGCGCAACAAGCCATAAACAAGACCATTGTGGTTAATTAGAAAAATGACAATAGAAGAATTAAAGTCAAACATAAAATGATGAGAATCTAAGAGGTGGATTTATAACATCGCTGTTGGGTTTTTTGGAATTTTTGCTGTCTATGATGGACTTTCAAGGGGAGAATACTTTTGGATTATAGACGACCCATCTAGCACGTGTTAGCAACGCGTGCTATAAATTATAATTGAACTCTGATATTCCTTTATATTCGGTTTGTATATATAAAAATAAACAGAACAAAGTGCGTTTATATAATTGTTTGTAAGCTA
Organism: uncultured Flavobacteriaceae bacterium; assembly: GCA_947501845.1. Classification (GTDB taxonomy): domain Bacteria; phylum Bacteroidota; class Bacteroidia; order Flavobacteriales; family Flavobacteriaceae; genus Flavivirga. The sequence goes on from CANMXP010000003.1 coordinate 15,365, forward strand.
TTAGCTCACTCAAACTCAAAAAAATATAAATTATGGCAGGAAAACTAGCAGTAACAATAGGGAGCAATCATGTTTGTCCAATGTGTAGTGGAACTGTTCCTCATGTTGGCGGGCCAATTGCACAAGGGGCGCCTAATGTTTTGATAAATGGGAAACCTGTTGCTCGTATGGGAGATATGTGTACTTGTGTTGGCCCTCCCGATGTAATTGCACAAGGTAATCCAACTGTTTTAATCAATGATGTTCCAATTGCAACTGTTGGGGATATGACCGCACATGGCGGTATAATTGTGTCTGGAGAAGCTAATGTAATTATTGGTAGTAAAACTCTTGAATCGCCCAAAGTGACAATGGCTAAAGAAATTATTCCTTTTCCTGAGATTAAGTCAATCAACAGAGTTAAATCTGCATTTTCGGGGAATTCAAAAACTTTAAAAGAGGCAGAAACTAATCAACAAAAACTAAAGGAACAAGCAGAACAAGAATCGGAAGAAAAAAGAGAAATCACTCTTGAAACTACTTACCCACTAGATGAACTTAATGAATATGCAAGACAATTTGGAGCATCCTTTTTTACCTATGCCATGCAAGCCATTTTTGGTGATTCCGTAAAAGGAGAAGATTTACCAATGCACGCTTATGACTATTTGTATAGAGATTTAAGTGATAAAAAGGTGGAAATGCCTGATATTAAAATACATACAGGTAAATTTCCTGAAGCTAAATACAAATCTAGTGAGAATACCATTTGGATTGCCCAACATTTGATTGTAAAAGCAACGGAAGAAAAGGACATTGAAGCCATGGGAAAACTCTACCAAGCCATTATGGAGGAGTTTGGGCATTTTATAGATTTTCAATTACGTAATCATTATACAACATTGGGAGGTGATGCCAAACTTGACGAAGGGGCTATTTTTGGATACTGTTTGACTACCTTTAATATTTTTGAAGAAACTACTATCAATTTTGGTAAAGCAACACTTGACGGAACTCCTTACGATTTAATTATTGACCTTACTGAAATACAACAGCAAATTGATAAACTGGTTACTCAAGAACGTATAAAACGTGATGAACAAAAAGACGACGAAGAATATTTCTCTGCTGGAAAACAAACTTTAAAAGAGGCAGGAGGCTTTACGCATTATGGGATTGAGTATGTTTTATTAGAAAATGAAATTGTAAGAGATAGGAGAGACCTTAACTATATATATCTAGGTAATTTGCTTAGAGACTGGTCTCAATTAATTACCCCAAGTACAGAGCGCTATACCAAAGCAGAGAAGCAACATATTACCAATATACTTGGATTGGAAGGTAAAGAAAAAGAAGATTTTTTCGGAATGCAATTTCTAAACCCCATCAAACTTTCTCGCAAACACCTATCTTTTGTTATAGAGCTTATTGCTGCTCATGAATTGATAGGAGATAATTTAAATAAAGACCAAATTGGCTCAGGAAAAGGCGATAGTTGGGTTGATCTAAATCCTAAAAAAGCAACAGAAGCGGTTACAGATACTACCAGTGAAACGTCTTCTATAAAAAAATGGATTATAGAAAAAGGAAAAAGTTTAGGCTTGACTGCCTTAGAATTTTCGTTTGAATACTATTTATTTACTAAATACTTCCCTAAAATTAGTTCTGATATGATTGGGGTATATCGCCCTGAAGAACATATTGACAATCCTATTGGAGCTTGCGTAGTCGACTTAGAAAAAAATGAGTTTTTGTATTGGGCATCAGATTTAGATACCGATATCAATAATCATTTTGGGATGAAAAGCTATATCCGTAATTATGATGCCAAAAATAATTGTGAACAGTTTAATGTATCGCAATCTAATGTAAAACCTTATAACACCAAATTAGCCACAGCAAGTGGGTATTTAACTAGTGAGCTAGAAAAAAGCTTTACAGCGCATAAAAAAGGAGATAAAAAATTATCATTACTCCATTTTGGTAATGCTATGCATACCATTGAGGATTATTTTGCGCATTCCAATTTTGTAGAACTTTCCTTAATAAAATTAGGTTACAGTCGAGTCATACCATGGGTAAACCGAAATGATCCAAAAACAAAACAATTTAACAAAGCCAAACGTAATACGGATGTTTTTGATGAGAGACTTGAAGATGAAAACTATTTTGACAGTAAAACTAAAGTTGGTGACTTTAGTAGTTCAGAACAGTTATACAAAACCTATCCAGAAGCTAAAAAGCCGTTATTAAAAGAAGATGCTTATTTTATCTTCGAAAAAGGAGGAGCTACTTATCAGTTTATATATGACAAACGTGCTTTTTTAGATTTAAAAGGAGAGTTACATATTTTAAGAGGAGCTTCTATTACCAAAGATGCCAAACGTGAGGGTAATTATTTAAATCATTTACCTATAGTAACAGGTAAGTTTGGTCCTTTAGATATGATTTATTCACTTTCAGACAAATTGGAAGGTATGTTTGAGACTGATGCGTTTTCTTGGAAAGATGCCATTTCATCGGAATGGGATGGAAAACCTGTGGTACGGATTATAGATTTAATCGTACTAACCATACTCACCGATTTAAAATATGCCCAAAAAAGCGAGGAACATAAAAGTGAAGCTTATCAAGGTATTGACTATGCCACCCTGATTGAATATTACGAATACGTTATTACGTTCAGAGGAGTAATATTAGGTGTACTAGAAAAAGCTAAAAAAGGAAAAGGTTGGCTCGCTGTTGGGGCTTGGGTGTTAATTAACCTAATTAATGGTATTGAAAAAGCCTTAATGAATGTTGTAAAAATGGTGGTGCAATATATCATTCATGGGGTAGCCATGGGGATTAGAGAATCACAAAATTTAACAAAACTAGACACCAATCCTACCCATACGCAAGTTGCTAAAGATAATATGGAACATCCATTACACTTATTAGCGGGTAATTTAGCGCGTATTGCAGTGGCTGATATAGGAATGCAATATGAAAAATTTAAACTTGGATTTACTACTAATGATAATGTATTAAATATTGCGAGGGAATATCTATCACATCCTGCTGATGTTGATTGGATGGATGTGACTACTATGAAATGGGCAAGTACACATATTGGTAGTGTTCAAAACGCACAAAACAAAGGCTTTTTGGATAAATTCCAAAAAGAACATCACGACCATGTAGAACACGCTAATCATAGCAGACAAGAGTTTTTAGAACAGATCTCCGATGGGCTTAGAGATCTTAAAAAATTCTACGAAAAAGCAAAAGACATGGAAAAAGATTTGGGAATTTCAGATACCATTACTAATTCTATTGATTATATTAATCAAAAATTAAAATTCTAATGTCACGATTTATAGTATATATATTATGTATTGGGCTTCTAACCCAATGTAATGGACAAACAAAAAAAAATAAACCTATGGGGATAAAGACCTATAATCCACAACCACAAATAGAACAGTTTAACAAGCAACAACACCGTTTAGAGTTTCGAGAAGAAAAATTGTTTTATAATGATACCCATGTAAAACTTGACCAAAATATGGCATACTATGAAGTTATTTTTGGAAAGGAGTATGATACAAAAAGATATGAAACAATTATTAGATATAAAAACATACCGATAAGTTTAAACAAAGGTAAAGATGACCAGGTAGACAACATTCGCATTCAATTGTATTATTACAATCAAAAAATGCTTAATCATAAATCAGATAATGAAGCATGGGGGTTTCCTCCAAAAATTTTAGATAATGAATACATTTTAATTGATGGTTTTCCTCTTAATAAAGATACCGATATTGAGGTTTTAAACGATATGCTTATCAGTTCTAAAAAAATACCTTTTAATCAACGATTTAAAGGTGAGCCTGCTATAGAAAGGGAATATTTATCTTTAGATTCTCCTTTAGAAAATATACATATATCATTTGGTGAGTTGTCGAAATTAGACTTTATAATGTATAGTGATGGTTCGACTTCCTCAGACTAAAAATAACGGCTTACAACAATTTGTATAGCAATATGTACCCTGCAGGATGCAAACGTACCATACAAGAGAGGTTGTGTCTCATTAAAAAAAAGAAAAAAATTGAAGCCACTAATCATCATAATTGGAATTTTACTAATCGGGTGTAATTCAAAAGAAACAGAGCCTACAAGTCAAAAAACTGTGGAGGAAATCATAGAAAAAAAAGACAACAGTAATAAAGAAGTAGAATTTCAAAATGGTGATTTAATTTTTCATACTTCTCGTTCAAATCAAAGTCAAGCAATCCAAATTGCGACTAATTCAAAATATTCTCATATGGGAATTATATATAAAGAAGATGATGGTTTTTTTGTTTGCGAAGCAGTCCAACCAGTCAAAATCACAGAATTAAATGAGTGGAAAAATCGAGGGGAAAATGGGAGATATGTTGTAAAGAGATTAAAGAACAGCGATAAAATTTTAACCGAAGAAGGAATTGAAAAAATGAAAATAAAGGAAAAAAAATATTTGGGTAAAGATTATGATTTAAGATTTGAATGGTCCGATGATAAAATTTATTGTTCTGAATTAGTTTGGAAGATTTACAAAGAAGCCTTTAATATTGAAATCGGCAAATTAGAAAGGCTTGGAGGTTTTGATTTGTCAGACAAAACTGTTCAAACAAAAGTGAAAGAAAGATACGGAGATAAAATACCAAAAGATGAATTGGTTATTACTCCTGATAGAATGTTTAATGCAGAGAATTTGATGACGATAAAAGAAAAATAAAAATGAGGCACAACAACGTGTACGCGTTCATAGCAAGCAAAAGCTCACTTCGCCATTTACACAAACGTTAACAGCAAGCCCCAGCTAGAGCTCGTTTACAACGCGTGCTATAAAAGTATAATTAAACCCTGATATTCCTTTATATTTGGTTTATATAATTGTTGTGTAACATAGATACTAATGAACAGTCTACTTTATAAAAATATAACAGATAAAATAAACCTTTCTAGAGATGATTTTGAAAAATTTGCAGCATTAACAAAGGTAAAAACACTTAAAAAAAATGAATTCTTTTTAAGAGAAGGTAATAGTGCTAAATATTTGGCTTTTATCACATCGGGAATTTTATACTCATACTCAGTAGATCAAAAAGGAGAAAAACACGTAATTCAAATAGCTTTGAAAAATCATTGGATAAGTGATTTATCTAGTTTTATATCTAGTAATACTTCCAATTATAATATACAAGCAATAGAAGCATCAGAAATTCTCTTAATTAGTAAAACTAACTTTGAAAAAGCTTGTAAAAAAATCCCAGTATTTGAACGCTTTTTTAGATTATTAATACAAAATGCCTATGTGAATTCGCAAAGTAGAATTTCTAGAATTTATGCAAACACTGCGGAAGAACGTTATAAAAAACTCCTAGAATCTAACCCTACAATAATTCAAAAAATCTCTCAACATTATATTGCGTCCTACCTTGGCATTAAGCCTCAATCTTTGAGCAGAATTAGAAAAAAACTATTTACCAAATAACCCTACTCCTTTTTCATTACAATATTTTTCACTTTTTGATTAGTTAACATAGGTGAATGCTAAATGCTTTAATAGCATTCATCTTTGCGTCATAATAATTTAGTAATCATTAAAAACTCAAAAAATGAAAAAAGTAATCACAGTATTAGCAATAGTATTTAGTCTATTAAGTCAAGCGCAAACTTCTTGGGTTGTTGACCCAAGTCATTCTAAAGTAAACTTTTCAGTAAGCCATTTAGTAATCTCAGAAGTAGATGGCACATTCAAAGAATTCGGGGGAGATATTACATCAAACTCCGATGACTTCTCAAATGCAGATATCCAATTTAAAATTGATGTAAACAGCATAAATACAGACAATGCTCAGAGAGATGCACATCTAAAATCTGAAGATTTTTTTCACGTTGAAAAATATCCAGAAATAACATTTAAAAGCACCTCTTTTAAAAAGAAAAAAGATAATATATATATTTTAAAAGGAAACTTGACTTTACGTGGTGTAACTAAAAAAGTTACCTTAAATGTAAAACATGGGGGAATTGCTAAAGATGGTTATGGTAATACGAAAGCTGGTTTTATAATTACTGGAGACATTAATAGAATTGATTACGGAGTCGCTTGGAATGCTAAAACAGAACATGGAGGGTTGACTGTTGGCGAAAAGGTTAATTTGGTAGTAAAACTAGAATTCGTAAAGAAGTAATAAAAAGAGGCTGTACTAAGAATAGTTTAGTACAGTCTCTTTTTGAAAACTAAAGTAATGAAAAGAAGAGCATTCATAAAAAATACAACATTAACATCTTTATCCATCTCTTTTATGAAACTAAACGCATTAGGAAGTCTAACAGATAGCTTAAATAAAACTGACAAAATGCCTCTATTATTTATAGGCCATGGAAACCCTATGAATGCCATTTTAGATAATGATTTTAGTCGTCAATGGAAAAAATTGGGTCAACAATTAGAAAAACCTCAAGCTATTTTAGTCATCTCAGCCCATTGGATTACTAATAACAGTACAAAGGTTACGGCTATGAAAAGCCCAAAAACAATTCATGATTTTGGAGGTTTTCCTGATGAGCTATTTGAACAGCAATATCCCGCTCCAGGAACTCCAGAAATGGCTAATTCTACAATTGATTTATTTCAAAAAGGACATATAGAACAAGATTTTGAATGGGGATTAGACCACGGTACTTGGTCTTTTTTAAAACCCATGTATCCTAAAGCAGAAATACCTGTTTATCAATTAAGTCTTAATTATTCAAAACCTGCTTCATTCCATTATCAATTAGGAAAACAACTAAGCACTCTAAGAGAAAGAGGTGTATTAATTATTGGTAGTGGAAATATTGTACACAATCTTCAAACCCTAAAGCAAGGTGGACCAGCATATGACTGGGCAAAAGAGTTTGACACAAAAATAACGGACTATATTAATGATAGAGACTTTAAAAAGGTTATCGACTTTCAAAAACTAGGGTCATTAGCTAGGACTGCACATCCTACATATGATCATTTTTTACCGTTATTACATACTCTTGGGGCGGTTGATAAATTAGATGACATTTCTTATTTCAATGATAGCTTTGATATGGGGTCTATTTCTATGCGATCATTATTAATTCAGAAAAGATAAAAGAGGAATTAATGAAAAAATTAATCTTACTGATAAGTAGCGTATCTATATTGTTTTCATTTTCAAAACTCACGAATCAAAAAACAGTCATTAAAACTAAAAAAGCAATGAGATTAATCCATGTAAAAGATGCCATATATATGTTAGAAGGCATAGGCGGAAATATAGGAGTAATGGTTGGCAAAGAAGGAATTTTATTAGTAGACGACCAGTTTAGCCACATGCATGATGCTATTAAATTACAACTAGCAAAAATTAGTACTCAAGAAGTTAAATATGTTATAAATACACATTGGCATGTAGATCATAGCAATGGTAATGAAAATTTTGGAAAATTAGGAAGTACTATTATAGCTCAGAAAAATAGTCGCCAACGAATGTTAACCAATCAATATATTAAAGTGTTTAATCACCATCAAGAAGCATACAATGCTAACGGCATTCCTGAAATTGCTTTTGACAATGCCATGGAACTATACTTTAATGAGCAAACCGTACTTTTGTTTAGCGCAAAAAATGCGCATACAGATGGAGATTTATTCGTTCATTTTCCTGAATCAAATGTCATTCATGCAGGAGACATATTTGTTACTTATGGTTATCCGTTTATAGATCAACCCAACGGTGGAAGCATTCAGGGGGTTATTTCGGCTGTTGATAAAATGATAGCTATGAGTAATCATCAAACACAAATTATTCCAGGACACGGGACTGTATCTAGTAAAAATGATTTAATATCTTATAAACAAATGCTAATTACTATTTTATCAAGAATTGAAACGGAATTTAAGAAAGGAAAATCGTTAGATGAAATTATTAAAACACATCCAACTAGGGGTTTTTCTAGTCAAAAGATTAATGAAGCTATTTTTGTAGAAATTGTGGTGAACAACCTTAAAGATAAACTTAATGAATAAATATCATTTACTTTTACTGGGTTCATTAGTTTCCCCTACTAACACTCGTTTGCAACATGTGCTATAAAATTATAATTCAACCTTAAATATATTCCTTTATATTTGGTTTATATAATTGTTACCTGCAAGTTGAAAAAAGACCAGTAACAATAAGCAAACTATCACATCTATAGTATAGGCACTAAACTATAATAATGAGAATAGCAATTTTAACAACTTTAATACTTTTTCAAGTATGGTCTGTAAAAGGACAGACATCATTAAAAAAAATAAACCTAAATAGCGGAAAGTATAAAGTAGGTTTCAAACACTATACAGATGTTGATAGTACGAGAATCTATCAAATCAAAAATGATTTTAACAATCAATTCATAAATAGACCAATTTCTATTAGTATTTGGTATCCTGCATCAATTAAAAATAGTAATTCCAAACAGTTAACTGTTTTAGATTATTTGGAGATTTTAAAAGAAGAGGAAGAATGGAAAAACTTACCAAATGAGTTTTTATTAGATTGGTTTCCTTACTTGTGGAACACACCACAAAACAAAGCTCACCTTTCTGAAAAAGTAACTGCTTTTTCTAATCCAACTTTTCTAGATGGGAATTTTCCAGTTATAGTTTATGCACCAAGTTATCAAGCCTCTTCAATTGAAAATTTTGCACTAGTCGAATATTTAGCTAGTAATGGTTTTGTAGTGATATCAAGTCCTTCAAGAGGAACAGATACAAGATGGTTGGAAGGAGGAACTACAAAAGATATGGAAACGCAGTCTAGAGATATAGAATTTCTCTTAAAAGAAATTCATAAATATGGAAATATAGACTTTGATAGAATCGCACTTATGGGCTTTAGTTTTGGCGGTCTATCAAATACTATAACGGCTATGAAAAATAAGAAGGTAAGAGCAATAGTGAGTTTAGATGGAACTGAAAGATATAATTATGCTGTCTTGGAAAAATCACCTTACTTTAATTTAGATAGGTTTAATATTCCCTATATCCATTTTGCCCAAAAAGATATTCCAAAAGAAGTTCTTATTACTGATAAAATACCTACTGAATTGAATTACAAATTCCAATTGTACGATTCTTTGAAATATAGTAATGCTTATAGTTATAAATTTCACGACCTAACACATTCTTATTTTAGTTCCTTTGGTGTTTTATTTGCTAATCGGGATAAAAGGCAAGATAAAAGTGATGCTGAAATTATGGTATCGTATAAACTACTTTCTGAACATACCTTACAATTTTTAAATGCTACTTTAAAAAATGATGAGAATGCAAAAACATTCACCGAAAATAGCCCTGATAAAAATGGTTTTCCTGAAAGCCTGATTTCAAAAACAATGAAAAAACCAGATCAAACAGAATTTGATTATCAAGATTTTAATGATTTAGCACTCAATCAAAATTATCAAGATTTGATTCCATTATACAAAAAAACAGTAGCGGAACATCCAAAGCTTAAGCTTGGGGAAGGTATGTTAAATACACTTGGTTTGCGCTTATCATTTAACCCTTTAAAGGAGGAACAAGGTATAAATGTATTTTTATTGGCTTTGCATATCTATCCGAAATCTGCGAATTTGTATGATAGTTTAGCCGAAGCCTATCTTTGCAAAAAGGATTTTCAAAACGCTATAACTAGCTTTAAAAGGTCTTTGGAATTGAATCCTGAAAACCAAAATGCAATTAATAGATTAAAACAATTAAAAGAATAAAGCCAGCAGGTAGTAACGTATATAAAAAATAGCGGTTTAAGTGCCTAAACTAAAGAGAACAATAAAGTAATGGTCGCTTATAAACCGAAAAATTGGTGTGTAAAAACCCGTTACCCCCAAGCTAGCACTCGTTTACAACGTGTGTTATAAAATTATAATTCAACCCTGAAGATATTCCTTATATTTAGCATGTACATAAATAAACACACACACTTCATTCCGTTTATCTGGAAATATCAAGAAATAAAAATAATAAAGTGCGTTTATATAATTGTTGTGCGTCATAAGGGTAAATAAAAATTAAATGAATAGAATTACAGTTTTTTGCGGTTCAAGTTTCGGAACCGATAATGATTTTGAATTTCAAGCTAAAGCGCTTGGGAAAAAATTAGCTCTTAAAAACATTGAATTAGTTTATGGTGGAGCAAATGTTGGATTAATGGGAGCTGTTGCAGATGGAGCATTGGAAAAGTCTGGAAAAGTAATAGGAGTTTTGCCGAACTTTCTTAAATCTAAAGAAATTGCTCATAATGGATTAACCGAACTAATTCTCGTTGACACAATGCTTGAGAGAAAAACCAAGATGAATGATCTTTGCGATGGAGTCATTGCTTTACCTGGTGGTTTTGGGACTTTGGACGAACTTTTTGAAATGCTAACTTGGGGACAATTAGGTCTTCATAAAAAACCAATTGGAATACTAAATACTAATGGATTCTACAATGACTTAATTACTTTTTTAGATAAAATGGTAGAGAAAGGACTTTTAAAAGAAGTTAATAGAAAAATGGTTCTAGTAAGTGAAAACATTGATGAACTACTTATAAAAATGGAAAATTACCAAGCGCCGATGTCAGGAAAATGGATTACAAAGGAAACTATTTAAATAATAAAATACGAACCCCCCAGCTAGCGATCGTTTGCAACGCGTGTTATAAAATTATAACTCAACCCTGATATTCCTTTATATTTGATTTGTATAATTGTTGTGTGTCATTTAACGCAACCAAACTCAAATTTGAACATCTAAGAAATAAATAGAATTATGAAAAAACTGATCTATCTTTTTGTTCTTACTTTGGGAATGATTTCTTGTAGTTCTGATGATGAAACGCAAATGAGCAATACGGATTTAGTTGGAAAATGGAATTGGACAGGAACTTCTGGAGGACTAATCTACTTTGAAGAAACACCAGAAACAACAGGAAAAGTAGTCCATCTTACTTTAACTGACAATTATAACTTTTCGATAACCAACAATGGAAATGAAATATCAAACGGAACTTATGAATTGACTCTAAAAAAAGCTATTTATTCTGGAGAAATAGAAAGGTGTATTAAGCTTCTAACGATTAACCAACGATACGTAGGGTTTGTTAAAAATGGTATTGTAAATGTTCGTCAAAATGTAATACTTGAAATATCCGACAACAATTATGACGGAATTAGAAGCGGATTTATAAAAATTGAATAAAAAACTACACACAACATTGTATAACCGCAATTATGGCGGATTTAATTACGTTCGAATCCACTCGGAATTGCTAAAATAAATAACAAACCGAAAATAATCGATAATTTAACACGTTCAGATGGACAAACTAAAAAGTTACATCAATTCAAAAATAAACATTGAAGAAGAACAGTTAGAGGAAATTCTTCAATCCTTTGAAGTAAAAACCTTTGAAAAGGAAAAAACGATTATTCGTCAAGGGCAGCATGTCACTAAATATTATTTCATTGCTTCGGGCGGAATACGTATGGTACTGGACGCTCCAGAAAAAGAAATTACAGCTTGGATAATTTTTGAAGGAAACTTTTTTAGTGATTTAGAGTCTCTTCGCAGTGGTCAGGTGTCAAAAGCAAGAACCTTGGCATTGGGTACAACCACTATATATAGCATTGAAGCTAGGAAAATGGAATCCTTTTATGAAAAGTTCCCAATATGGCAAGTTTTCGGCAGACTGATCATAGAGGATGCATTTTTAAATGTAGTACAAACGCTCATCTCTTTTCAGACAATGGATGCCGAAAGTAGATACTTGCGATTATTGCAACATTCGGATATGATTAATAAAATACCCCTAAAACAACTTGCTTCATATTTGGGTATCACGCCTAACTCTCTTAGTAGAATAAGGAAAAATATTCGGTAAAAATCATTAATTACCAAATGGTAATTCTACGAGGCTAAAAATGCTAAATCTTTGAATCATCAAATAATAATAAAAATAATTATGATGATTAAGATAATATTGACATGCTTCTTATTTGTAGCTCAACTCCCTTCAAATAAACAAAAACAATCTACAGGAACAATTACTGTACAAGTCTCTGGAGTCGAAGAATCGAAAGGAATACTTCATATCTCTCTTTATAATTCCGCTAGAGGATTCCCAACTTCTAAAGAGTCTGCAGTAAAAACCTATCGTATAGAGGTCGTGAAGGGAAAACAAAAATTCACTATACCTGAAATACCTTATGGGAAATACGCTATTTCTTGCTTTCATGATGTCAATTCTAACAACAAAATTGATGTCAATTTTCTTGGTATTCCAAAAGAAAAAGTAGGCACTTCTAACAACCCCTCATCTATTGGCATTCCAAGCTTTGAAGATGCTACATTTCAGTTAAATGACTCCACTATAAACTTACAAATCCAGCTTAACTAAAAGACTTCATCATTTAACTTATACAATTACAATTATGAATGCATTACGAAATATATTGGTAATCTTATTGGCTGTATTATGTCAAATCACCTCAGCACAAATAACAGGAGAAGTAAACGTATTAGATAGAGATGTTTTCTACGTAAACTACATACCCTTGTCATCTACAAACGATTTTGAATATCAGCGATTAAGTTCAAAATTAGGAATGCCTCCTATATACATTAAAAAGCTTTCTCTTTATAATACCGTAGGAATAGATATGCATAGTTTTAATTACCAAAACAATCTGTCTTTGATCCATACATCAAATTTAGAACGTTTTTACAATATTAATTACAGCCTTTTCTCTAATTATAAGTTGTCGAATAAATGGAGTTTAAACGCTTTAGGTAACTTTTTTATTAATTCTAATTTGGAGGATGAATTATCTGGAGATGATTTTAATTTTAATGGAAACATTTATGTAGAACGTACTTTTTTAAGAAAGAACGGTGGTTATTTTTTGGTTGGACTGGGTGCTGCTTATATGACCCTAAACGGTAGCACAAATCTCACACCAATGGTACATGTTAAAGCACGATTAAATGAGCATTGGTCTTTTGTTGTTGGATTACCCAATACCTACGTGAAATGGGATATTAACAAGAATCATAGTCTAAAGGTCTTGGGAGAGCTTAATGATTTTTCTGCCAATATAAACACCATGCCCGAATTAAACAATGCCAATAAAACAGTATTCACTACAGCATCTGTTGGTTTGGAATACAATTATTGGATAAGCTCTTTTTTAGGTGTTATGCTTAGAGGGAATTATCCTGTTTGGGACAACTATGAACTACGAAATTCAGATAATGATGCTATTTATAAATTTGATTCAGGTTTTAACCAACCGATTATCAGTATTGGTGTCAAGTTTAATCCTTTGAGAAACCTACAAAACGGACTCAATCCTTTTTAAATTTATCAGAGACATAAATATCTTTAGTTCTAGAGCATGATTAAATCGCGAAAGATATTTCTATATTTGATTAATGTATAATAGAAAAAAATGCCAGAAAATGCATTTATACAATTGTTGTGCATAATGCGTACAAAAACGAAGTGAAAGAATTTGAAACCATAAAAAACTATTACAAACCAATTCAGCCAACCGTAAAAGCGAATCATGAGGAAATAGTATACCAAGAAAGTCATCCAGATAAAGACATTGAGAATTTTGTATACTGCTTTTGGCAACTGAAAACCAAAAAATCACTCAGAGAATCTTTTGTTTACCGAGTTGTTTCAGACGGATGTATCGACATATTTTTTAACCATAACCAACCTGATGAAAATTTTGTGATGGGATTTTGTAGAAAATATACGAAGTTCCCAATTGGTGAAACATTTAATTATATCGGTATTCGATTTTTGCCTTCTGCCTTTCCTCTTCTATTTGGAGTAGACGCCAAATCTTTGAGTAATCAATCGCAGGAGTTGGAAAATGTTTTACCTGATTTTTCGAGGTGGATTACCGCAGAGATTAAAACCATAGATTCATTTGAAAAAATAACAACTCAACTGAACCAAAAATTAATTGATATTATTAAAAAAAAGAGCCTTAAGTATGATTTACGCTTCTTCAATGCGTTAAATCTCATTTTTAAAAAGAATGGATTTTTAGACACCGAAAAAGAACTGAATACAGGGTTGAGCCCCCGACAACTTCGCAGAATTTTTAACTTCTATATTGGAACAACCTCAAAAAGATTTAGCAATGTTGTACGTTTCCAGCACATTCTAAATGCAAAACCCTCAAAACAGAGCCTTAAAGAGAATAAGTTATACTTTGACGTTGGATTTTATGACCAAGCGCATTTCATAAAAAATTTCAAGACATTTTACGGTGTAACACCCTCAGAAGCTTTTCGTTAGACTTTGTCCGATTTTTACAATTTCTGCAAAATACCTCACTCTAAATTTGTTGCAATAAAATTATTTAGAGATGAGAACATCAATATTAATCACATTTGTTTTAATTACAAGTTGGACAAATGCACAAACACAAAGTAAAATGAAACTAAACGCAGGAATAATTACAGAAAAACTAACTGAAACCAAAGAATTCTATACTAATGTATTGGGGTTTGGTGTAAGTTTTGAAAATGATTTTTATCTTTTAATGCACACACCAAATAAATCGTCAGAAATTAGTTTTTTAAAGCCTAACCACCCTAGTCAAAAACCCATTTTTCAATCACCATATAATGGAATAGGAGCATATTTGACAATTGAAGTTGAGGAAGTTGATAAAATTTACAAACAGCTTAAAAGTAAAGCTGTAAAAATAGAAATTGAAATTAGAGATGAACCTTGGGGAGATAGACATTTTGCAATCGTTGACCCAAATGGAATTGGGATTGATATTGTAACCTATACAAAACCTGAGGAATAAAGCACGATGCACGCCAAATCCAGATCTACACTAAGTATGTTCTTATTGAGAACGGCAATTTAGAATCAACCTTTCGAATTCAAAATTCGGATTATAAAAAAACCTATGAAAAAATATTTAAGACTAAAAACTTAAAACCTTCGGAAGATAATTTTAAAAAGCTATCTAATTTCGAAAAACCTGAAAATTATGAAGTTAAAATAAGCTTCAGTATTAGTGATTCAAAGGTTAAAGGAAATTCCGAAATTATAACAGTAGATAAAATTATTAATAATAAAGCTTATTTAATAAAAGCTAACATCCCATATGATTGTTCAAAATGTAAAGAGGAATTTGAATCTATGATATCTTCTATAGAACAAATATAAACCTTAGAACATTTGCTGAGGGTTAAAAAAAGTACATTTATACAATTGTTGGGTGTAGTTTTAAAAAGTAAAAATTGCGAGATTATTCGATAATCTCGCAATTTTTATATATTTGTTGTATATTTTGATTATCAATGATAGAACAAGCGCCATCATACAAAAAAGAAGAAAAAACAATATCTTTAATGGTTGAATTGCAAACAAACGGTTTGCTAAAAAATATTCAAGATGAATATCTCTATTGGGATAAGGTTAAATATAAATCCAAGAAATACTCTTCTAATGAATTATGGAATGCAGTTAAACTGCATAGGTTTCTAAAGGCCAATAGGATTAATTTTGGAAAACACTCTTTTTCTTTTGTGGTAACTGACTTCATGCAAAGAGCTTTGCATCAATTTGATATGCACATAGGAGGAACACTTGGCAGCAACATTGGAATTGCTGAGACAGATAAAACAAAATATATTATAAGCTCACTCATAGAGGAATCTATTTCAAGTAGCCAAATAGAAGGTGCGAATACTACAAGAAAAAAGGCTAAAGAAATGATTCAACTTGAAAAAAAACCAAAAAATAAATCTGAATTAATGATTATGAACAATTTCATAACGATGAAATATATTGTTCAAAACAAAGAAAAAGATTTAACTCCTGAAAGCATTTTATATGTTCACAAATTAATCTCTAATGAAACTTTAGATAATACAGAGGAAGAAGGTTGTTTTAGAGAAAGTAACGACGTTCACGTTGTAGATTATAATAAGGGAGAAATTGTGCACACTCCTTCGTTAAGAGAAGAACTTGTTAAATTAATTGAAGAATTATGTACATTCTTTAATAACGATACTAAAGATTTTATCCACCCCATCATAAAAGGATGTATTATACACTTTATGATTGGTTGGATTCACCCATTTACTGATGGAAATGGAAGAACGGCAAGAGCATTGTTTTATTGGTATATGCTAAAAAAAGGATATTGGTTAACCGAGTATTTATCAATTTCTAGAATAATTCAGGACACTAAAAATCAATATGAAAAATCGTATCTCTATACGGAGGCTGATGAAAATGATTTAAGCTATTTTATTACATACCATATAAAAACAATGGAGAAAGCTTATGATGCTCTTAAAAAATATATAAACAGAAAGCAAAAAGAAGTTTTTCAAGCAGCGAAGTTTATGAAAATACCTCAAATAAATGAGAGAACTGCTCAAATACTCAAGTTATTAAATGATGATCCAGATAGGGTATTAAACACAAAGGAGGTTGAAACTAGGTTTAATATTTCAAATTTTACCGCAAGGTCTGATTTAAAAAATTTAGTAAAGTTAGGTTTTCTTGATGTGATTCAGGTTAATAAGAAAAAACAAAATTTTATTAAGTCTGAAAATTTTAATAGGATTATAAGAAAATTTAAAATATAAAAGCAACAGCCAACAAAGCCTCCTCCCACTAGTACTCGTTACAAACGAGTACTAGGAAAACCTGAGAAAGAGTAAGAAATAAATATACTATAAAGAGAAACCCTGCTCTACCTCCATAACTTAAATATTTCCCAATTATAATATTCTTAACAACCTTGAGAAAAGCATTTATTTATTATTGACAATAAATATATGGCTGTTATTATGAGAAATAGGGTATTGGTAGTATTAACTCTTGGATTAAACTTTTTTGGATACACTCAAAACATCACAATGAGTGGTTTAATACTTGATTCTGAAACTAAAAAACCTATTGAATTTGCTAATATTGGGATATTAGATAAAAATAAAGGAACAGTTTCTAATCAAAACGGGGAGTTCAATTTAGAGGTTTCAAAAAAATTTCTAAAAGACAGCTTAACCATTAGTCATATAAATTATGGTTCCACTAAAATTCCAATTGAAAACGTAAAAAACATAACCATTTTACTCAGCCCTAAAATGAATGAACTTTTAGAGGTTGTAGTTTCAAACAAAAAGAAAAAAAACAGAAAGATTGGAGTTAAAAGTTACAATCCTTTATTATGGCTTGGTGGTATCTCGGAAGATAATGATATTATAGAAAATGCTCAAAGAATAAATATTCCTGAGAAAATGGTAAGAATAAAATATGTGAATATTTATTTAAGAAGAGGTTTCGAATCTGATAGCAGTTTTGTGAGAGTGAATTTTTATAAAAATGTAGACAATGCACCAGGAGAAAGAATAGTTTTTAAAAATATTTTGGAGAATAAACAAATTAAGCCTGGTTGGCTTCAAATTGATTTAACAAAAAAAGATATTTATGTTGAAGAAGATTTTTTTGTTGGTGTAGAATTTATTCCTGATTTTGAAAATCCACTTAATGTTTATATTGGAGCAATATTAACCAAAGGGAAAGGGTATTCAAGAAGAAATAGTCAAGGAAAATGGACTAAACTTCAAGGCGCTTCAACGATTAATGTTGAAATAGAATATTAAAAAAAATGCGTTAAGCTTTAACTAACGCATTTTTTACTATATATAAAGTTTGATAGAAATATATTATCTATTCATATTTTTTATTTCATCAACAAAAGTATCTAAATCTACATCATTGCTTACCAAAACTAATGCTTTATCAACAATATACTTTACATTTTCAGTATGAAACCCAAGACCTACGCCAATTTTTTTCAACAAGGTAAATTCAGGATCACCTTTAATAGTATCTACATGTACCATTCTTACTAAATCGTACAAACGTTCCAAGCGGTTATCGTAAGATACTGGTGGATTAATAGGGTGCGATTGATAATTTTTTAAAATGGTTTTATAATTACCTTCAGTAATCTCCAATCTTTGCGATAACCTATCTAAAAACGCCTGTTCTTCATTGGTAATTATACCATCATCCATAGCAATGCGCACTATGGCTGCGAAATGGCTCTCATTACGCTTTTTAAATCCACTATCAAATAAATTTGAAAACGACATAATCTTATTCTTTTTGTTTTAAAGTCGTGCAAACCTACATATTTTTTATATAAAATGAAATGAAAATAAGATAAAGTAGCCCCTATTTTACTCAATATTAACAAATAAAAAATATGCGGGGAAAATATAAATAAAAGAGGTGCTTTTTTATATTAAAAAATACCCCCTTGTCCGTCTGCAAACCCGATGCGCAATCATGACTTTTAAAAACTCCTAAATTTCGTTTATATTTAACTTCTAAAAAAACTGTAAATCCTATATTTGTAGTCTTAAAACACAAAATAAGGTGAGTAAAATCATGCTTGAACAAACCTACACACAAACTTTGCAGATGCAAAATTTGCAAACTACTATAGCCCAATCTCAACCTTTGGATTCTGTTCAAGCTAAGCCAAAAATACACTTAAAAGGACTTGTAGGGTCTTCGTTCTCATTTGTCGTTTCAAGTATTTTTAAGCAGGCAGAGAAACCTTTTTTAATTGTTTTTAATGACAAAGAAGAGGCAGCATTTTATTTGAACGATTTAGAGCAACTTTGCGGAGATAAAGATGTGTTGTTCTATCCAGGTAGTTATCGCAGGCCATACCAAATAGAAGAAACCGATAATGCCAATGTACTATTGCGTGCCGAGGTATTAAATCGTATTAATTCGCGAAAAAAACCAGCCATCATAGTTACTTATCCAGATGCGCTTTTTGAAAAAGTAGTTACGAGGAAAGAACTGGAACGTAATACCTTAAAAGTATCGGTTGGAGAAAATTTGTCTATAGACTTCGTTAATGAAGTATTATTTGAGTACCAATTTAAACGCGTTGATTTTGTGACCGAACCTGGAGAATTTTCTGTGCGTGGTGGTATTGTAGATGTGTTTTCGTTTTCGCATGACGAACCTTATAGAATTGAGTTTTTTGGTGATGAAGTAGATAGTATAAGAACCTTTGATGTAGAAACGCAACTTTCGTTAGAACAGATCAAGAAAATTAATATCATTCCAAATGTTGCAAATAAATTTTTAGAAGAAAAAAGACAAAGCTTTTTAAAATATATTGCTCAAAAAACAGTGGTTTGTTTAAAGAATGCAGATTTATTGTTTTCAAGAATTGATGATTTTTATGGCAAAGCAGAAGATGCATTTAAAACGCTTTCTACAGAGATTAAACATGCCGAACCAAACGAGTTGTTCTGTAATTCTACTCTATTAAAAAAACAATTACTAGATTTTTCAATTGTTGAATTTGGGACACAGAGTGTCTTTTGTCATTCTGAAGGTCGTGAAGAATCTCAAACTATTCAGTATAACACCACCCCGCAGCCATCATTCAATAAACAATTCAATCTATTAATAGAAGATTTAAATACCAACCATAATAAAGGTTACACGAATTACATTGCTTGTGTAAGTGAGCAACAAGCAAAACGTTTTCATGATATTTTTGATGATGCCAGTGCAGAGCGTGGCCGAAGTATAGAAGAAGTGGTCTCTTACCAAACTATTGTACTGTCTTTACACCAGGGGTTTATTGATCATGACCATCAAATTGCCTGTTATACAGACCATCAAATTTTTGAGCGTTATCATAAATTTCATCTTAAAAATGGCTATGCCAAAAAACAAGCCATTACTTTAAAAGAGCTTACCAATTTGGATATTGGTGACTATGTAACGCATATAGACCATGGTATTGGTCGCTTTGGAGGACTGCAGAAAATAGACGTAGAAGGTAAAAAACAAGAAGCTATAAAGCTCGTTTATGGAGAGCGAGATGTCTTGTATTTAAGCATACATTCACTACATAAAATCACCAAGTTTAATGGTAAAGATGGGAAACCACCTAAAATTTATAAACTTGGTAGTACAGCCTGGAAAACTTTAAAACAGAAAACCAAAGCACGTGTAAAACATGTAGCATTTAATTTGATAAAACTTTACGCTAAGCGTAAAACAAAGAAAGGCTATCAGTATAACACAGACAGTTATATGCAGCATGAATTGGAAGCTTCCTTTATTTATGAAGACACGCCAGATCAAAGTACAGCAACTGCAGATATAAAAGCAGATATGGAAAGCGAACGCCCCATGGATAGATTGGTTTGTGGTGATGTTGGTTTTGGAAAAACCGAAGTAGCTATTCGCGCAGCGTTTAAAGCTGTAGATAATGGTAAACAAGTAGCTGTTTTGGTTCCTACAACTATTTTGGCTTATCAACATTCTAGAACGTTTAAGGAGCGTTTAAAGGATTTTCCTGTTACGGTCGATTATGTAAACCGTTTTAGAACAGCTAAAGAAAAACGAGAAACTCTTGAAGGTTTAGAAAAAGGTAGTGTAGATATAATTATTGGTACACATCAACTTGTAAATAAAAATGTAAAATTTAAAGATTTAGGTTTATTAATAGTAGATGAAGAACAAAAGTTTGGTGTTGCGGTAAAAGAAAAATTAAAAACATTAAAAGATAATGTTGATGTATTAACGTTAACAGCAACTCCCATACCTAGAACACTTCAATTTAGTTTAATGGCGGCTCGAGATTTATCGGTTATAACAACGCCTCCACCTAATCGTTATCCTATAGAAAGTCATGTTATTCGTTTTAGTGAAGACACGATCCGTGATGCCGTGAGCTATGAAATTGAACGTGGTGGACAAATATTCTTCATTCACAACCGCATTGAAAATATTAAAGAAGTGGCAGGCATGATTCAACGTTTGGTCCCAGATGCTAAAATTGGTATCGGGCATGGGCAAATGGATGGTAAAAAACTGGAACAACTTATGCTGGCGTTTATGGATGGGGCGTTTGATGTTTTGGTAAGTACAACTATTGTTGAAAGTGGACTCGATGTACCTAATGCTAATACCATCTTTATTAATAATGCCAATAACTTTGGATTAAGTGATTTGCACCAAATGCGAGGTCGCGTGGGGAGAAGTAATAAAAAAGCGTTTTGTTATTTTATTACGCCAGAGTATTCAGCTATGACAGATGATGCTCGAAAACGTATTACAGCCTTAGAACAATTTACTGAATTGGGTAGTGGTTTTAACATAGCTATGAAAGATTTAGAAATTCGTGGTGCAGGTGATTTATTAGGGGGTGAGCAAAGTGGCTTTATAAATGAAATAGGCTTTGATACGTACCAAAAAATACTAAATGAAGCGATTGAAGAATTAAAAGAAAATGAGTTTAAAGACTTGTATAATGAACCTGAAGAAGATAAAGTATATGTAAAGGAAGTTACTATTGATACTGATTTTGAATTACTTTTTCCAGATAATTACGTTAATAATATAACAGAACGATTAAACTTGTATACACAGCTTAATAATTTAAAAACAGAAGCGGAACTAAACGCTTTTGAAGCAGAATTATTAGACCGTTTTGGGGAACTGCCAGAACAAGTAACCGATTTATTAAATAGTGTCCAAATAAAGTGGTTAGCTACTAAAATAGGTTTCGAAAAAGTAATTATGAAACAAGGAAAATTTATTGGTTATTTTATCAACGATCAACAAAGTAGTTTCTACCAAAGCAGTAACTTTACGAAAGTATTACAGTTTGTTCAAACACATTCGAATGATTGTAAAATGAAAGAAAAACAAACCCGAAACGGGTTGCGCTTAATGCTTACATTTGATGATGTAAAATCGGTGAATCAAGCATTAAAAATGTTAAAGCCTATTGTGGCTTAATTATTGTTTTTAATTAAAAATAAATAGAAATAATTTTGAACCGCTTATTCTTCTTAATAGTTTTATTACCAAGTATCCTTATTGCCCAGCATACAATTAAAGGTAAATTTTCACCAGCAAAGGATTATAATGCTGCGTTGTTATATAGAGTAACCCCTACGTTATCGGAGTATATTACAAATGCTAAGGTAGAAGCAGATGGTAGTTTCCAGTTTCAATTGGATTCTAATGAGACTAAAGGAATTTATAGAGTGGTATATGCTGTTCCACAAGAAGATTATAACTTTGATATTATCTATAATGCCAATGAAGATATAGAACTTACTTTTAATTCTGAAACAGGTGTTACTTTTGTAAATTCAATAGAAAATAAATTATTAGCGTCTTATACAGATAGTATGTCTATGGTTACTCAAAGCATTGGGAATTATTTCAGACAAGAGAGCAAAGATACATTAGCATTGAAAGCGATTTTTAAAGCCCAAACAGAAACACAGTCAAGTTTTGAAGCTGCTGCAAAAAATACGATAGCACTCCATTTTATTAAAGCTAATAAGCCATATATTCCTAGAAAATTTAAAGATGTTAAGACTTATATCGAGAACTTGAGAACTCATTATTTTGATTTTGTAGATTTTAATAATGATATACTTCAAAGCTCTAGTTTTTTAGAAGAACGCATGTTAAACTATGTCTTTGGAATGTCGTTTAACTCGGCAGATGAAATGGCCAGTTATAAGAAAAATGTCGATATATTTTGTGAAGCCATGAAAAGCGCGCCAATAAAGGTCAAAAGAATTTTATTAGTTAGTTTATGGGAACAAATGGCAGACTTAAACCATGAAGGTATTGCTAATTATATTGCTGAAAATTATTTGATGGATATTGCCGTATCACTAAATGATCAGGAACTTTTACGCGGATTGATTTTGTTTAAAAACCTTTCTACAGGCAATGTAGCTCCCGATTTTTATCTAGAAGTAGAAAAGACAGGTGCTAAAAAATTAAGTGCTTTAAAAATAGCCGAACACTATATCATTTTATTTTGGAGCAGTACTTGTTCGCATTGTTTGGGTGAGGTTCCACAATTACAAACCTATATTAAATCTAAAGAAAAAGGTAAAGTAAAAGTTGTGGCTGTTGCTTTGGAAGAAGAAGCTCTTAAATGGAAAGGTTTAATACCCAATTATCCCGAATTTATTCATGTTTATGGTGCAGGGAAATGGGAGAACGAAATTGGTAATGATTATGGGGTTAAAGCAACACCAACTTATTTTGTTCTAAACAAAAACAAAGAAATTATTGCAAAACCTGAGGATTTCGAAGCTTTAAAAGCATTTTTTGAGAAAGAATAATTGATAAAGAAACCTTAAAAATGATAAAAAGCATCTTCTAAATGCTCAATATTAAAGGCCTTATCCTGTTTTACAATAGCTATAATATCAAAACGAACTTCAACATCTAAATCGTTTACATTAACATATTCGTCTACTGCTTTTACCAAACGTTGAATTTGTTTGGGTTTAACAAAATCTTGAGGATTTCCAAAATCTGCTGTCGAGCGTGTTTTAACTTCAATAATAGCTAGGGTATCTTTTTGCCTAGCAATAATATCGACTTCAGCTTTATCAAAACGGTAATTACGTTCCATAATATCATAGCCTTTTTTTAAAAGAAAATCGACTGCCAATTGTTCACCTTTTTTACCAAGTTCGTTGTGTTTTGCCATGGAACTAAAATAAACAAAAGTTTGTTATTCTGCATTTAATGCGGAATCTACATCTAAGCCAAAAAAGGAATCATTATTTTCAACAACATGATTAAAATGTGGAATTGAGTAACTCCAAACATGACACATCGGGATTTTTGTTTTTATCTCACGGAGTTCTTCTTTAGTTAAATCTTTAAGAGGCTTGTTAAATTTTTCTTTTGAGGTCTTTTCTCTAACATCTTGATAAACGGAGTTTATAATGGCAGTCATTTCTAAAAAATCACCATAAGTAGATTCTAAATCATATAAACTAAAAATAACATTATTATTCTCGACCCACAGCTTTATTAGTTTTTTTAATTCTGAAGTTGAAATGATTTTGTCCTGATTATAGATTTTGTTTTTTTTAAGATAAATGAATTTGGATTGTAGATTTTTGTTATTGAAAGTAGATAAAGAAGGCGATGGAGGAGGAAGTGTGATTTTAGAATTTATTGAGTTTTTATAATTTATATCCTCTTCCCTAATTGGAGGGAGTTTTTTTAAAATTCCTTGATAATTATAATATAAACCTTCTGTATTGTTAAACTTTATATCCATTTCGCTTACAAAAGCTATTTTTAAATGATTGATAAATTTTAATTGAGAAAATATCTCTTCGAGATAATGCATTGGAGTATTATTATCTATGTAGAAGTAATTAATGGGGTATGCTCTGTGTCTTCCTCCACATGCAGATACTAAAAAAGAAGGTAAATCATGTATGTCAGCATATTTATCGTTTAATTGTAGGCTAAATAAATTATTATCTAACCTTTTTCCAAAGTATACAAAACTATTTATGTAATTCTCTTTGTTTAGTGTCTGTAAATTGGGAATAAGAAGAGGCAAATCAATTTTTAAAATTGGTTTATGTTCATATAAAGTGTCTAAATCGTCTTTTACAAAATTTATAGAATCATTAAGAGTTAAAGTATCTTTTTTAATTGATGCTTTTAGAATAATGTTGTTAAATTTAAATGTACTTTTTTCAATTTTTAAAGGATACTTATTATAGTGGTCAAAATGAGGGTAATTAAATTCAATAGAATCATTAGAAATAGCAATATCTCTTGATTCATTATATCCATAATCAGACAGAAAATAACTAGTCCACTTTCCTTCAAATTTCTCTTTTGAATTACATGAAACGACAAAAAAACTAGAAACTAAAATTAAGAACAAATTTTTCACAAAGGCTGGGTTTAAGATTTTAGCTACAATAAATATACCAAGTCAGCCTCTTTGTGAAAAAGATATCTTTAAACTGCTTAACAATACTCCGTAAAACAGGTTAATTAACCTCTTCTTTATTAAAGAATAACTCCAATTCTTTTTCAAAAGGAAGTTTTTTAGAATTATAGCCATTAAATTCTGCAACAATTTTTCCCTTTTGGTCTATTAAAAAACTATTAGGGATGCCCCTAACACCATAAGTCATAGGTGTTTTAGCCATATTGCCTTTAAGATCTGATATGTTTATCCAAGAAATATTATCTTTTTTTGATGCCGCCTCCCAATTCTTTTGACTTTTATCTAGAGAAAAACTTACTATTTCTAAACCTTTAGAATGGTATTTTTTATACAGTTTAGCATATTGTTTACTTTGCATTCTACATGGACCACAGCCCGCAGCCCAAAAGTCTAGAATAGTATATTTATTATGTTTTACTATAGATGCTAGTGTTTTATTATGCCCTTGTAGATTTTTACCTTCTATGTCTAATATATAATCTCCTTTTTCTAGGATATTGTCAATAGAAAGATACGTTTTTATGGATTTACCATTATCAGATTGTTTTAGGTTTTCGTCTAAAGCATTGTAGATTTTATTCAATTCTTCTTTGGGAAACTCCTCTTTTAAAAAGATAAGTGTTTCCAATGCGACATGATTGTTGGGGGTGGATCTAATAAATTGAAAATCAATAGTTTTGTTTATGCTGTCTATCTGTTTTATTCTCTTTGATAAAGTTTTGTTACTCTTTCCTGAACGTAACAATGTCACTATGCTATCTCTCTGTTTATTTAAAACGCTTTTTTTAAGTATTTGAGCTCTATCTATATCGTTAAGTCTAGAACCACTCAAGTTTGCATATTGAAAGTCTTCAAAATCTGCTTTAAGATTCAATTTTGTATTTTCTAACCAGAAAAAAGTATATTTAAAACTATCTAAGTTTTTTGGGTCAAATTTTGTTTTTAGTATAAATCTTTGAGGCTCTTCAATAAAGCCTTTAAAGCTAAATTCGCCCTTAACTAGATAAGTGCTGTCTACTTCTTTGTCAAGTTTTAAGTTGTGTAGGTACAGCATTGTACTATCCTTAAAGTTTGTAACTTCTCCTTTTATAAAATATCCAGCATCATTCTGTTCAGCCTTTTGATTACATGCTAAAAAAATACAGGTAAGTAATATTAAAATACGTTTCATAAGTCGTTTTTTGATTGTATGATTGATGTGTTTTTATTTGATTTTTGTGTTGATATCTCAACAAGAATTATTTAAGATAAAAAGTATAACATTCATATAAAATACCAGCGTTAAACCTATTTAAATAGATGAGATACTTTTCTGTGTGTTTTTTGGAAAGTTGTCTTTCGTTAAGAATTAAGTTGTCTTCACCCTGAAGCTTAAATACAACTTGTGCCAGTTCAAAATTGGTGTTTACTAAACCATCTTTTTGTAGTTCTTGTATCATGTCTTTAAGAAATGTTATGGTTTGAGTTTTCTTTTGCAATGAAGAAATACTATTATAATATTCAAATACTTCGGAGGGATATTTTCTTAGATACTTTTCTTGTAACTCTTTATTAACTTTTTTGTTGTTAAAATACATGTCTCCAAAAGGCGTTATATGAAGTTGCCGCAACAGCTTGTTTATACCATAATCCTTGACTTTTATTCCGTGGTCGTCATAGATTTCTTTTATAAAAGGCTTTGAGTCTAATATTACTTTTGGCCTTTTAGCTGCTTTGTGTTCTTTTTTGAGTAGCTTATCTATATAAAATATTTCTGTAAAATCACCTTTATCAACCTCTTTGTACTCAAAATTTGAATCTAACTCATCATTTTTCAGTATGCCGTCTTTATAAAAGGCTTGTTCTCCATTTTTGTGGATATGCCATGCTCTATGTTCGTCAGGATAAAAAATTATAGTGCCTTCATCATTAAAAGTAAACCTGGGGTAAACATCTATGTCTTTTGTTATAATGGTATTAGAAAGATCGTTTTTTATTGAGACACCAAAACCAAGAGTTGTAAGCATAATAGAAAGGGCTAATCCAGTTGTAAGAAGCTGAGAAGCGGTTCTGTTTTTTTTCTGATTTAACTGTAAAAAAGTTAAAGATTTTATTCTTGAAAAAACATTTTTTTGACCAAAATTGAGCGCTAATTTATAATGAAGTTCATAGGAATTTTTAAGTGCTTTAGCGTAAAGTATTTTGGAATAACCATGACCAATTACTATGGCATCGCATGAGGTTTCACGTTCTTTTTTGATTATTGAGGACATGAATAAAACGAATGGATTGAAAAAAAATATAGTTTCAACTAAAAGCTGAACGATATTGATCATGTAATCGTTCCTTTTAATATGAACTAACTCATGAAGTAATATAATTTCTAATTCCTCTATAGAAAACCCTGTTATAACTTTTGTAGGAAAAAATATAATTGGTTTAAAATATCCTATGGTAAATGGGTGACTAGTATTGCTTGTTTCATTTAGTACAACCTTCTTTTTAATTCCTAATTGCTGTACTAGGTTGTTTTTTATCTGGTTAAGGGAAGTATTTACAATAGTTGTTTCTTGTATTTTTGAGAAAGCTTCAAATTGAAGAAAAAACCTCACGGTTAAAATCAATAATCCTATAGACCAAAGTATAAATATATTGTGGCTATTATTAATGATGAATAATTGAATACGTTCTATAAAGTTAAACTCAAACGACATTTGTGATATGTAATCAGAGAATATTAATACTTTTGGTTTTAACCACGAATTGTAAATAGATTTTTGTGCTGCAGCAATAGTTATTAAGCTAATAAAAGAGCCAAAGAATACTATTAATGATATAACATAGCGAAGTGTGGCGTGTTTGGTATTGATTAATTTTAGTAATATAAATAGAAATAACCAAGAAAACCCCGCTACCCAAAGTGAATCTATAAATAAGTTTACAACTATAGTATATAAAAAATCAGACATCATCTTCCATCTTTTTAATCATGTCTTTTATTTGTTTCAACTCTTCTGCATTGGGCTTAGAGTTTCCTAAAAAACTTTGAGCAAAACCAATAGTTGATCCGCCAAAGAGGCTTTTTAAAATGCTCTTCATACTATAATTTTGGACATCTTTTTTTTCAAGTTTAGGAATATAGATATGTTTTTTTCCTTCTTTTCTTCTATCTAACAATGTCTTATCAAACATGATTTGCATGAGCTTTAAGGTTGTTGTGTATCCACTATTAGAGTTCAAAGCATCATGAATTTGCTGAACAGATGCTTCTTTTAATTCCCATAAAATGGTTAAAATTTCTAGTTCTTTATCTGTATATGGTTTCATGTACGAATTATTTCGTAACAAACATACGAAAAAATTCGTATTTAAAAAGAGGATTTATAAAAAATTAAAGAAAAACATATTAGAATAGCTTCAAAAGTCTGTAAGTTGATGGGTGTGCTTAACCCCTAAACAAGAAGAAATCGTCTTTCATATGTTCAATTTTAGAATCTTCGTTGGTAATAATATAATCGATGGCCTGAGCAGTGAAATCTTTTCCTTTTTCTGTTAGAGAGACAATATTATTTGTAATAACAATCATATTGTTTTTAAGTGCCAATTCTAATACGGTCTTGCTGCGTACTTTTTGCCAATTAATATGTTCGTTGAGGTGGTTTACATGACGTTCTTCCTCTTCATTATGATTTCTTAAGTGTAGCAAAAAGGTAAGTAGTGATACTTCTGTACGTTGTTGTTTCTCTCTATATAAAACAGCAATAATACCTTTTTTGGGAGCAAATAAATAAACCATTAAGAAGATCAAACCTAGCATGGTTGTTATAGATCCTGCTATAGAAGCATCTAGCCAGTGTGCCAGCCAATAACCAGAAAGAGCACTAAATACACCAAAACAAATAGCGTAAGCCAGCATGTGCTTTAAGTTGTTTGTAAGTAGATAAGCTGTAGCGGCTGGAGCTATCATTAAAGCAACTACTAAAATGGCACCAACAGCATCAAAAGCACCAACAGTGGTCACCGAAGAAACCGTCATAAGTCCATAATGAATAACAGCAGGTGAAAACCCTAAGGATGCTGCTAAGCCAACATCAAACGTACTTATTTTAAGTTCTTTGAAAAATGCAAACAATAGGCCAATTGTAATTAATAAGATAGAACCAATAACCCATAATGATTTTGGACCAACATCCATTCCTGCAATTAATAACCTGTCAAAAGGAGCAAAAGCTAATTCGCCAAGTAAGACAGCATCCACATCTAAGTGAACATCATTGGCATTTTTGGCAATTAAGATAACGCCAATGCTAAACAATATAGGAAATACCAATCCAATAGCGGTGTCTTCTTTTACCAAGCCCGTTTTTTGAATGTATTCTACCAAAACAACCGTAATAATTCCTGTTATGGCTGCAAGTAGAATAAGTAGCGGTGAGTTTAAGTCTTGCGTAATAAAAAAACCTATAACAATACCTGGTAAAATAGAATGACTTATAGCATCACTTATCATGGCCATTTTTCTTAGTACAAGAAAAGTCCCTGGAATAGCACAAGCAATAGCAACCAAACTGGCAATAAGCTGTATTTCTATTTGAGCGTTACTCATTATTTTCGGTTTGTTGGTTGTACAAATTAGAAGCCGTATTAAAGCCTTCTTCAGTTAAACTCCACATGCTGCCATCAAGTTTCACATAATTTTTCCGAACTAATTTTTGAAGTGTTCCTTTTGTATATCCTTGGAAATTATTCAGGATTTTAATGGCGTGGGGATGCGAAATATTTTCATGTGTTTCAGCGATATGATACATGAAAGATAATGTTTTATGAAGTTGTAAATCACGACGGTTTTTTATGAATCGTATTTGTTTAAAAAGTAATCCCCGACTAGGTGAAAAGATAAAAGAAATAAATACGAATATACCAGCTACAATAACAATAACTGGTCCCGTTGATAGGTTATTTTGACTAGCACTAATGGCTGTTCCAAAAACACCTGAAAAGGCTCCAAAAATAGCTGCTAGAAATACCATGACTCCCAAGCTATTGGTCCATTGGCGAGCAGCGGCAGCAGGCGCTAATAGCATAGCACTCATAAGTACAACACCAACAGTTTGTAGACCTAATACAATAGCCAGTACAATAAATGTGGTAATTAAAATATCTATGAATTTGGTATTAAATCCTAATGTTTTTGTGTAGTCGGTATCAAAAAGAAGGATTTTAAATTCTTTCCAGAATAACAACAATACCATAAGACAAATACCAGTTACAAGGGCCATAAGCCACACATCGCTTTCTACTAAAGTTGCGGCTTGTCCGAATAAATATTTATCTAAACCAGCTTGATTTGCGTTGGGCTGTTTTTGAATAAAGGTTAAGAGAAGCATTCCAAAACCAAAAAACAGTGAGAGTATAAGTCCTAGGGCAGTATCTGATTTTAAATGTGTTTTTTTAATAATCCCACGAATCCAAAAAGTACCAATAAGTCCACTTACTAAAGCACCCAATAATAATACATTGCTATCTTTTGCTCCTGTAATTAAAAAAGCAATAGCAATGCCTGGTAAGGCAGCATGCGAGATGGCATCTCCCAAAAGACTTTGTTTTCGCAATACAGCAAAACTACCTAGCATACCCGTAACTGCACCTAGAATGGCGGTGCCCAAGGTTATAGTTCTTAAAGTATAGTCTGTAAAGACAAGTTTTATGTATTCTGTTATATCCATTTTGTTATTCCTGTGAGCCACACTGAACCTTTCGACTGCGCTCAAAATAAACTAAAGTCGAAGTGAAGGCAAGAATCTGTTCAATTTTTACTTTTACTTATTCAATTTTGTTAACAGCTACTGAATACTGCTTACTAATACTGTATACTTTTCTATTCCTGTATACTCACTTTATAGTTAATACCATAGGTCTTTGTTAAATTATCATCATTAAAGATGTCTTTAACAGGGCCCGTGGCAATTTTCTTTACGTTTAAAAAGGTTACCCAATCAAAATATTCTGGAACTGTTTGCAAGTCATGATGCACAACAATAACTGTTTTATTGGCCTTTCTTAGTTCTTTTAAAATGTTGATAATGGCAATTTCTGTGGTTGCATCAACCCCTTGAAATGGTTCATCCATAAAATAGATAGATGCGTCTTGCACCAATGCTCTCGCAAGGAAAATACGTTGTTGCTGCCCTCCAGAAAGTTGACTTATTTGCCTGTTTTTAAAAGGAAGCATACCCACTTTTTCCAGGGCTTCTAGAGCCAGTTTTTTTTCTTTTTGTCCTGGACGTTTTATCCAGCCCAGACTGCCGTATGTGCCCATCATTACAACATCTAAAGCGGTTGTTGGGAAATCCCAGTCTACACTTCCTTTTTGTGGAACATATGCTACTAAGGCGCGCTGTTTTTCATAGGATTTTCCATAAATGCTAACACTCCCTGCAATGGGATTTAAAATACCCAGAATTGATTTTATAAGTGTTGATTTTCCAGCGCCATTTGGTCCTACAATAGCCATAAGAACGCCTTCGGGTATTTCTAAATCGATATCCCATAGCACAGGTTTGTAGTTATATGCTACGGTTAAATCGTCTACTTTTACGGCTACTACACCTGCGGAAGCATCTGTCAGGC
The DNA here is from genome assembly GCA_947501845.1 of uncultured Flavobacteriaceae bacterium. Taxonomy (GTDB): domain Bacteria; phylum Bacteroidota; class Bacteroidia; order Flavobacteriales; family Flavobacteriaceae; genus Flavivirga. Next base: position 46,880 of record CANMXP010000003.1, read on the forward strand.
TGTCTTCTTTATCTTCGTTCATCATCTAATTCATTTTTTGAATTCATTTAATGGCCATGGTTTTTCGATTATGAGATCCCTGCTTTCACTTTGATTATGTTTAGTGTGGCAACGCAGGAATTTATTTTAATGCATTCACAATGGTATTTACATTATATTCAAACATACCAATATAGGTGCCTTCTTTGGTTCCTGCATTACCTAAAGCATCCGAATATAAAGAACCTCCAATGGTAACATCATGCCCTTTAGAATTTACAGCTGCTTGTAAGGCTTCGATAGTGCGTTTGGGGACAGAACTTTCTACAAAAATAGCTTTTACATTTTTTTCTATGATAAAAGCCGACAATTTTTGAACATCTTGTACACCAGCTTCGGTAGCTGTTGATAAACCTTGTAAGCCTACAACCTCAAACCCAAAAGACCTACCAAAATAGTTAAAAGCATCGTGAGCAGTAACTAAAATTCGTTTTTCTTTCGGTAGGGATGCTTTTATAATACTATGTACTGAAGCTTTTAAAGCACCCAGGTTTTTAATATAATTTGCGCGATTTGACTCAAAAACAGCTTTCTTGTCTGGAATAGCATCAACAAGTATTTCTGTTACATATTCTGTTGCTTTTATCCAATAATCAACATTAAACCAAATATGAGGATCGTAATTCGATGCAAAATACTCTGAACCAATAAGTGTGTTTTTATCCAAGACATCAGAAATAGCAATGGTCTTTTTATTTTTCATCTTTTCGAAAACTTCAACAAGCTTACCTTCCAGGTGGAGTCCGTTATAAAAAATAATATCAGCGTTAGCAAGTTTAGTAACATCGCCTTCGCTGGCTTTATATAAATGCGGATCGACGCCGCTTCCCATTAACCCTTGAAGGTTAATGTGCTCACCACCAATGTTCTTTATCAAATCGGTAATCATGGTAGTAGTCGTTACCACATTTAATTTCTCATTCGTTTTTTTTTCGTTTTTACAATTAAAAAAGGTTAAACAGATAATGGTTATGTAGAGATATCTTTGCATGTATTTAATTTTGTTGTAATGTACTAAAAAAGCTTATAATTATTTTAATGAGTATCGTAATCCGAAAAATAAACGAATCCCTTGGTTTGGAGCATAAACATACGACGGATCGAATGTTAGGCCATAAGGGTTGTCGGGTGTTGCAAGTGCGTTACCATCATTGTCGAAAGTAACATTTTTATCAAACGGATCGTTTGCTCTAGCTATAATAAAGGGATTGCCCTTATTTGGTGTCCAATCGAGTAAGTTTTTAACGCCTCCATAAATTTCAAAATTTGATAAACCATCATAAGTTAACTGTATGTTCTGAATACTCCAGGTTGGCGAATTCTCACTCCTTGGATCTAGTTCTCCTAGTAAAGGTAATCGCATAGGGCCATAAATATTACCTGTATAATCCAGTGTTAGATTGGTTTTATAATTTTTATACGAAACCCCCCATGTGCCTGTGAATCGCTCTGTTAAAATTTGACGTTGTTTCACACCATTTTCGGTTTGAGACACATCTTGAAGAGTAGCGCCTACTAAAACTGTAATACCACTTGCTATAATAGCGTCTACATTTAAACTTACACCTTTTGTAACGGCTTTACCATCTAGGTTATCGTATATAATCTGGTTGGGGTTTGTATCATAATCAGGTAAAATTAAATTGGTAAAATGCGTATACCAAGCAGAAGCATCTAAACCAATTATGGCACCAGATTTTGTGTAAAATTTCTTCAAATAATTCACATTGATATTATATGAGCGTTCTGGTTTTAAAGCTTCAGATATAATAACATCTCTGGCCCCAGTGAGTGCTGCATGTTCTTCGGTAAAAATATTAACGACTCTAAACCCAGTTCCAGCATTTACACGAAAAATAGCGTCGTCTGTAGGTTTAAATTTATAGGCAATTCTTGGAGTAAATATATTACCATGTCTTTTATCATAATCATAACGGGCTCCTAGTAGTAAGGTGTGTTTGTCACTAAGCTTAATTTCATCTTGTACAAAAAGAGATGGAATAACAACTTCATCGGCTTTTACTGTTGCTGGTGTATTATCATTGTAATAATTGTATCTGGCTGCAGCACCAAATAGTAAATCATGATTTTTAAGAGGTTTGTCCCATGTAAATTGTCCAAAACCAATACGTTGTTGTGCTAAGTAAGGCACATTTCCATATACCGAATTTTGATCGTGATCTGTATAGGAAAATTGAAATAGCACTTTTTCTTCAACAGGTAATTGATATTTTCCCAAAAGTTCAAAACGGGAGGTATAAATACTTTCACCATATACATCATCACCACCTCTAAAAGAAGGGTTCCATTGCATTTCGCCACCCCATCTGTCTTCATAAAAATAGCGTCCTGCTACAGAAAAGAGTCTATTCTCTTTACGTTTAAAATCCCATTTCTGAAAAACCGAAATTCTATTCTGAAGGGTTAAATCGGTGAAGTTGTCCCCGTTATTATCTATTGGGTTGTTATAGTTGAAATAATTGGTGCCAAAAAGTAAATTGGCCTTATTGCCTACTTTAGTTTTAAACCCTAAGTCTAGATTAAGCTCTCCCCAGCCTGTTACATAACTATCTGCAAAAAAACGAGGTGCGTTTTCTGGAAGTTTTGTGATAATATTAATTAATCCTCCCACAGCCTCACTTCCATAAAGGGAAGATGCTGGACCTTTTACAATTTCAATTTGTTCGATTAAGGAATTGGGAATTCCTGAGAGGCCATAAACGGTAGAGAGCCCACTTACAATGGGCATGCCATCTATAAGTACCAAAGTATAAGGCCCTTCTAAACCATTAATATGTATATCGCCCGTGTTACAAACGTTACAGTTGATTTGTGGACGGACACCATTCACATTTTGCAGTGCTTCAAAAATATTGGGTGTTGGGTTTTTCTTTAAAAAGGCAGGCGAGTAAACTTCAACAGGTACGGGGCTTTCAAGACGAGATACTGCTTTTAAAGTTCCTGTAACCACAACTTCATCAAGTAATTCTGATTCTGGTAAATTGAAGTCTACAGTTATATCATTTGAAGATACATTAATTGTTTTTCTCTGAGTTTGATATCCAGTGAATGAGGCAATGATGGTATAGGTTCCCGCTTCTACATCTTTTATTTTAAATGAACCATCGTCATTAGACACGGCTCCTTTTTGCGTGCCTTTTAAATAAATGTTTACATAAGGCAAGGCACTGCCATCTGACTTTGTTTTACCTATTATATTTTGTGCGTTTACTGCAAATGATAATATACTTAAGAAGAATATTATTAGATATCTCATATTATATTTTTATGCAAATATAAAATAATTTTTAGATTAGTCTAAAAATTATTTCATTCTTATTAATTATTCTATATTTGTTTTGTCTAAAACATAGTTATGGTAACCCTTACAGAAGAAAATTATATTAAAGCCATTTATCATTTAGGAAAGTACGGTGCCAATAATGTGAGCACGAATGCTATTGCTAAAGAAATGGAAACAAAAGCATCGTCTGTGACCGATATGGTTAAAAAACTTTCTGAAAAGGGCTATGCCGATTATAAAAAGTATCAAGGGGTTACTTTAACAAACAAAGGAAAAGAAATCGCTATTAACATTGTTAGAAAGCATAGGCTTTGGGAAGTATTCTTGGTTGAAAAATTAAATTTTTCCTGGGATGAGGTTCATGAAGTGGCAGAACAATTAGAACATATAAAGTCTAAAAAATTAATTAGTCAGTTAGATGCATTTTTAGAGTTCCCAACCCATGACCCGCATGGAGACCCTATTCCTGATAAAACAGGTAAGATTAAAAAGATTGATAAAATCCTGCTTTCTGAAACAAAAATAGGAGATGATTGCATATGTGTTGGAGTTCAGGATTCATCATCAGATTTTTTAAAATATCTAGATAAGAATAATATCGCTTTAGGAACAGAATTGAAAGTCTGTCATCGTGAACCTTTTGATAATTCTATTACTATAAAAATAAAAACAAAGGAGCTAATCATTTCTAATATGATTGCCAATAACCTATTTGTTAAGATTTCTTAGGTGTTTATTATTTAAACCGAACATGTTTTTTTATAAACTTAGGAAACTTTTTAATACCTGTTAAAGTAAGGTCTTTGTAATAACACTCGGCAGCTTCAGATTGAATTTGTATTTGCCCCTTGGTTAAAGGTGTCCCGTCTTCGGGGTTTATGGCATTTTCAACAACCATAACAATTTCATTGTTTACTACATGGACAGCATCGTTGCCAACCACATAAATTTCTAAATGATTCCATTCACCATGGGGAGCATCTGGTTCTTTATAAGCACTAATATATCCAATTTTGTCTAAATATGTATCGGAGTTTGGATCGTACTTACTTCTCTTTTCTCCTTCTTTTCCTCGAATCTCTACTTTGGGCCCTGGTACTTTTGGTGTTACTGTATTACCTGAAATCGTAATAAAATCACCCATATCGGTTTCTTGTACCTGATATTCCATACTGGTTTTCCAAGTTTTCCAAAAACGACCATGCTCACCGTAGCAGTGGTATAATATACCACTATCTCTTAAGGCATTTAATCTTGGAGCCCATTTTTTGTCACCCCATTTAAACATCACGCTTAAATGATAATTTCCGTATGATGATTTTGTTGTTAAGCCGCCATAAATTTCGCCTGTGATTTTTAATATAGGTTCTCCATTTTCAGTAACGATAGAGAATACATTTTTTACATCATTGTTAAGACCTAAAGGTATTCCGTTATGCACATTGTCAGATTGATAGGTTCCTGCTGGTAAGTCTTCAACAGTTATATGTACGACACCATTCCACTTTTCGAAATGACTTAAGTTGGCATCAAGTAATTTGATTGTCTCACCTTTTTCTTGAGCAGATGTGAAACTTATAAATAGTAATGATATTGTTAAAGCGTAGAAATATATTTTTTTCATTTTTAATAAATTATGCAGGACGTTTAAATTATAAAGCCCTAAAGTAACTATAAAAAATTAGGATAGTTTAATGTAGATAATCTTTTCACAAATGAATGCTTAAATTTTAAATAAATATTTAAGCTATGTGATGTTTTTAATGGCAACCACAGCTATCATCTCCGCCGCAAGCTTTAGTTTTTTTCTTTTTGGGAGACCAGATATATGTTTTCACAATAAACGCAACAGCTAAAGTTAAAGCTGTGTAAACTAATATGTTTTGTATAATCGTATTCATAATGACTCTAAGGTCGTGAAATTTTTTTAATTATTTCAAAAATTGAAATGCAATTAATGCTACTATATAAGCAAAAGTAGTCATAATCACCAATTGTAATACGGGCCATTTCCAACTATTGGTTTCTTTTTTTACAATAGCTAATGTACTCATGCATTGCATAGCAAAGGCATAAAATAACAGCAGCGAAATACCAGAAGCAAATGTAAAAACAGCCTTATTTGTTAATTGATGTCTTTCAGATTGCATTTTGGCGCGAATTGTTTTGTTTCCATCATCTTCTATTTCACTTCCAACACTATAAATGGTGGATAAAGTACTAATGAAAACCTCTCTTGCTGCAAAGGAACTCACAATGGCTATTCCTATTTTCCAATCATATCCTAAAGGTTTTATTGCTGGTTCAACGGCCTTTCCTATGTATCCCAAAACAGAATTCTCTAATTTAAGAGATGCAATTTCATCATTAATTACGGCTTTTCTGAAAAGTGGAGTTTTAAAAACTATTGAATCAGAAATTTGAGCTTCTGTAATATTATTATAATCTTCAATCAAGCTGCTTTTATAGCGCTCCTGCTTATTTTGTAAAGAAAATGATTGAATTTTATTAAAACCATTTTCGCTAATTTTTTGATTTACAATAACTTTTGCATTGTTGTAGTTCGAGTTAATACCAATAGAACCCAATACCCAAATTATTATTGATATGGCAAGAATGATTTTACCAGCACCAAAGACAAAAGATTTTGTTTTTTCAATAACGGTTAAGGCTACATTTTTAAACATGGGAAGTTTGTAATTAGGCATTTCAACTACAAAAAAGGTCTTACTTTTTATTTTTAGAACTTTATTTAAAATATATGCTGAAACAACTGCCGTTCCAAAACCAATTAGGTACAATAGCATCAGGGTTAAAGCTTGGTAGCTTAAACCAAAAAATCGTTCCTCGGGAATGACCAGCGATATAATAATTAAATACACAGGAAGCCTAGCAGAGCATGTTGTAAATGGTGTTACTAAAATAGTAATTAAGCGTTCTTTCCAACTTTCTATATTTCTGGTGGCCATAATTGCAGGAATAGCACAGGCCGTACCAGAAATTAACGGAACAACACTTTTACCACTTAAGCCAAAACGACGCATGACCCGATCCATTAAAAAGACAACACGGCTCATATAACCACTTTCTTCGAGTACAGCTATAAACAAGAACAGAAAAGCGATTTGTGGAATAAAAATAACAATGCCTCCAAGACCAGGAATAATGCCTTCTGCCAATAAATTAGTGAATGCACCGCTTGGTAACATATTTTTAGCCCATTCGCTTAACGATGCAAAAATGCTATCAATAAAATCCATTGGCACGCTGGACCAGTCGTAGATAGCTTGAAAAATAGTAAGTAGTATAAAAAAGAAAATAACATATCCCCAGACTTTATGGGTTAAAATACGATCAAATTTTGTTCGTAAATCCTTGGCTTGAGATGTGTCAATAGTTTGTCCCTTTTTAAGGACATTATTTATAAATTGATAACGTTTAATGGTCTCCTTTTGCTGTAAGCGTTTTAGGTCGCCTTTGCTTTTAGTTTTAAAATTGGCAACAGCATCAATTTCTTTTCTATCCGTTTTTCCAAAGTTAACATCTTGCGTAATGACCAACCATAGCTTATATATAAGTTGATTGGGGAATGCTTTGCGTAAATTATCAAAATATTCTTGATCTATTTCCGATGCATTTAAGCAAGGCGTTATAGAGAGTTCTTTAAAGTTGGCAATGAGGTTTTTTAAGTTATCAATGCCTTGATTTTTTCTTGTGCTTATTAAAGCAATTTTGGTTTGGAGGTGTTCTTCTAAATAATCGATATCCAGTGAAATGCCTTTGTAACTCATCCTGTCTGCCATATTAATAACAAGAAGTGTAGGGATTTCTAAATCTTTAATCTGTGTAAATAGTAAAAGGTTTCTCTTTAAATTTTCGACATCACTTACAACAACTGCTATATCTGGAAAATCTTTATCATTTTTATTTAGGAGAAGTTCTATAACAACATTTTCGTCAAGAGAAGAAGCATTGAGGCTATAGGTTCCTGGTAAATCGATAATGTGAGCTTTAACGCCACGAGGCAGTTTACAGACACCTTCTTTTTTTTCGACAGTAATGCCCGGATAGTTACCAACTTTTTGATTTAACCCAGTTAGTGCATTAAAAACAGATGTTTTTCCAGTATTCGGATTACCAATTAAAGCGACGTTTATTTGCTTACTCATGCCCTATTTTTTCAATTAAAATATGAGAAGCAGTTTCTTTTCTAATGGCTAAGTGGGTTCCATTAATATTTAGATACATGGGATCTTGAAATGGAGCCAGTTGTACCAGTTGCACAGAATTACCAGGTAAACAACCCATTTCTAAAAGTTTTAACGGAATATGAATAGATGAAACATCGGTGATAATACCTTTCTCACCGCGCTTAAGATGTGCTAAAGTGTTCTGCAAGCTTATTTAGATTGATTTTAAAGAAGCAAAAGTAATGTAAAAAAACAGTCTAAAAAAATGGATGGTAAAAAACTATTTTTGATATTCTTCTTTTAGAATTTTAATATCATCAAGTAAGCGATCAATGTCTTCAGGATCTGTGCCATCGTAAAAGCCTCTTATTTGACGTTTTTTATCAATAAGCATAAAGTTTTCGGTATGTATCATATCAAAAGGACCGCCATCCCCATGGTCTTTAACTGCCAAATAGCTTTTTCGGGCCAATTGATATATTTGCTTTTTGTCTCCAGTAACTAAATTCCATTTGTTATCGTTTACGCCTTTTTTCTTTGCATAACGTTTTAGTTGAGCGACTGTATCTATTTTGGGTGTTACCGAATGGGAAAGTAACATGATCTCGTCGTCCTCAATAATTTCTTGTTGTATTTGCTCCATATGGTCGGTCATAATAGGACAAATGGTTTGGCAGGTCGTGAAAAAGAAATCAGCTACGTATATTTTGTCTTTGTAATCGTTTTGTGTAATCGTTTTACCGTTTTGGTTAATAAGGGAGAAATCGGCTATTTTATGGTACTTTTTTTTATACTGAATGGTGCTGTCTACCAATTCGGAACTCACCATGGTAGGTTGATAAATAGGGAGCGGTTGGTAAACATTTAAGGTGCTATAGATAACTGAAACTATAATAATTGAAATAATACCAAAAACAATTGCAAACGCCTTATAACTCTTGAAAAATGATAACATTAAAACTGGTAAAATAAACTTGTACAAAAATACAATGAAACATTGGGGACTAAAAATTTAATCGATAGAAATGATTTTACAGATCATTGTATGGTCTTCAATAGTCAATAAATTAGAACATATTAAGATTAAATTCTTGTTAAAAAGACCTGCATCATATTAATTGTCTTTTTAAAGTTGGTTTAAAAGTGTACTTTTGTTCGATTAAAAAAATCGGATTGAAGTTATATGGAGTTTGTTATTAAAATATCTCAATTTTTACTAAGTCTTTCGTTGCTAATTATTTTACACGAATTAGGACATTTTATCCCTGCCAAGGCTTTTAAAACACGAGTAGAAAAGTTTTATCTATTTTTTGATGTAAAGTTTTCATTATTTAAAAAGAAAATAGGTGAAACCGTTTATGGTATTGGTTGGTTGCCACTGGGAGGTTATGTAAAGATTGCTGGGATGATTGATGAAAGTATGGATACTGAGCAAATGGCCAAAGAACCACAACCTTGGGAATTTCGATCTAAACCAGCATGGCAGCGTTTAATTATTATGCTAGGTGGTGTTACAGTTAATTTTTTACTGGCGATTCTTATCTACATAGGGATGAGTTATTTTTATGGGGATCGGTTTTTGCCAAATGAGAATATTAAAGATGGTCTTTTAGTTGAAAGCACTATAGCTAATAAAGCTGGGTTGCTTACAGGTGATAAAATTATTGAGGTAGACGGCGATAAAATTGAAAATTTCTCTGAAATCTCTGAAAAGGTACTATTTGGTAAAGAGATTGTTGTTGAAAGAAATGGAGTGAAATCTACAGTACATATGCCTGAAGATTTTTTATCTCAATTAATTGATTCTAAAGAAAAGGGTTTTATAAAATTAAGAGAGCCTTTTGTTGTTGTTCAGGTGCCAGATACTTCTTATAATAAAGATAGTGGTGTTAGAAAAGGAGATATTATTTTAGGGTTAAACGATTATGAAACTAAATATATAGATCAGGTAAAATCTGGATTAGAAAAATTTAAAGGACAAGAGGTTCGTGCAAAAGTTTTAAGAGATAATGCTGAAGTTACTTTGCCATTAAAAATAGATGAAGAAGGAAAATTGGGAATCGTTTATGCATCAGGGTCTACACCCGAAACTTTAGAGGCTTTAGGGTATTACCAATTTGAAACCAAAAAATATGGTTTTTTTGAGTCCTTTCCTATAGGGATAAAGAAAACAGGTGATAAAATATCATCCTACATAACCCAGTTTAAGGCTATTTTTACACCAAGCACTGGTGCTTATAAAGGTGTAGGAGGGTTCAAAGCTATTTACGATATTTTTCCAAGCTTTTGGAGCTGGCAAGTATTTTGGGGCATCACCGCCTTTTTATCCATCATGCTAGGCGTTTTAAACTTATTGCCAATACCAGCCTTAGATGGTGGTCATGTAATGTTTTTGCTATATGAAATGGTGTCTGGAAGGAAGCCTGGAGATAAATTTATGGAGTATGCACAAATGGTTGGGTTCTTTATTTTAATCGCTTTAGTTTTGTTTGCAAATGGGAATGATATTTATAAAGCTATTTTTGGGTAAAATTTTTAAAATTTTTATTTGCAGTAACTAAAAATATATATATATTTGCGCTCGCTAAGACAGAATAGCACACTCCTTCTTAGCTCAGTTGGTTAGAGCATCTGACTGTTAATCAGAGGGTCCTTGGTTCGAGCCCAAGAGAAGGAGCGAAATTTAAACCTGATACGAAAGTATCAGGTTTTTTTGTGGAATGAACTTTACTTTCTCGAAATGTCTTAGGATCATGAGCAAAACTTGGGTGGTAAGCCCAAAAGTTGTTGGATTTAGTATTCAGGCAAAATGTTAGTGAGTTTAAAAGTGAAAAATCTGCATTTTGACACCTCTTAATTGTAGTAAAACACAAAAAGGTGCGTCTTTTTCTTTTAATTGGGATGAGGACGCCTAAAAGTTAGTTATTGCCAAAATTAAGAAGCTTACCCATTCTTTATTGACAGGATATTTAGAAATCCTGAAAGATCTCGATTACTACTTCAAAAAGCTGTACAAATTCGAGAAGCGTATTGATAGATAGGAAAGATTGACAAAATATGGGGCCTATAAAAATACGTTCGGATAAATCAAAAATTGAGAATATACTTTAAGGTTATCTGACCTATTAGAAGATGAGTAAGGGAGAAGGGTTTAAGTATTTATTTAAATATTAAGTGGTAGTGTGTTCATAAACATAATAGTTGCTAAAATGTAGTTATGGTTGTTGTATTTAATTTGGATGGTTCTATTGATCATGCCTGTTACATGAAAATGCAAAAACGAGATGTGAATTCACATCTCGTTTAAATTTAACTCAACGACTAATCCAAAAAATAGGAAATATAAAAATAGATTTCCCAAAAAAGTCGAAAAATAAAAACAGCGAACAATTTGTATAGGGTATTTGTACTTTTTAGGATACAAACGCGCCATATATCTAGGGCCTCATTTACAAGCCTATCAAGATGCTTCTTTTGAATCGGTAATTTTGTTAGCATGGTTGGTTGTTCGCTACAACCAGCTAATCACATATCCGAAATATAATGAGCTTCATTCACATTAATCTCCCCATGAGGAAAGACCAATAATCTCCCCGTTTGGTCCTACGAAAAACGTGTATTTGTCGCGAGCATAGTTCTCGTTTTCTAACTCATATCCTTCTTCTTTTAACTTGTCTCCAATCGGACCAATGTCATTGACCTTAAGCATAAAGTGGTTGTGGTTGGTGTTTCCAATTGGTCCTATTGTGTGCATAAACTCAGGTGCGGTTACCGATAAACCGATGGTCAAGTCATTTGCCTTTAACTTCATGACTAGCATTCCTTCAAGACCAGGTCCATGGAGTACCTCGGCTTCAGACATTTTAAAACCTAAAATCTCACGGTACAGCTTCATGGTTTTCTCGAGATCGAGCACATGAACAGAGATGTATCTTAAGCCAGTGACCCTTGCTTGTGGTTTGTCTTCTCCATTCGCTACTGACGAATTTGTATTTTGAGCTGAACTATAGCCTGTGACTGTGAGAATGAATACTGCAAGGAGGCAGTATTTTTGAATGAGGTTCGATTCAATGTTGTTTTCTTTTCTACTCTTACTAATATTAATTTTCATCATAAGTATACTATAAATGTTGTTTCGTAAAACTATGATAATTTGTGGTAATTGCAAACTCAACATTTCTAGATAAAAACTGAACATATAAAATATTGAAAGAAAATACCTTGTAGCACTAGTTGTCTACACCTGAATAAAAACCGGACAATTCATTTAAACTAGTTAAATCTAGACTGGGAAAGTATATTATTTTGTAATATTATGACACTTAATTTTTTAAGAAACACTTTGCAATTCGGTCTTTCGTTTCATTAAGACACTTCGAGTATTAAATGAATTTTTGCTTGAAATAGACTAAAAATGTAGAATAATCAATAGATAACCAAAACAAACAGTATGAAGCTTTACAAAAATCTTTTCCCTCTTTTCATTATTGTAATTTCTTGTTCTCAAGTAAAAAATGGAGAGAACCCAAACGTTAATGAAACATATGTGTGGGAAGAATTGATAGATTCTGAGTTGACTAGTTGGGACAATTACCTAAGTTACCAACACCAGCCTGGTTATGATGGTTCGGTGCCAAAAAATGAGCAGGGAGAAGACATAGCTCCAATAGGTTTAAACAATGATTCGTACAATGTTTTTACCACCTTTCAAGAAGGTGATGATACTCTAATTAGGAATACGGGTGAATATTATGGTTGTTTAATTACCAAAAAAGAATATGCAAATTACCATTTTCAGTTAAAATATAAGTGGGGAGACAAAAAATGGGCTTATAGAAAAAATTTACTCAAGGATTCGGGTATTTTATACCATTCAATAGGTCCTATGGGCGTAGAGTATTGGAGGTCATGGATGCTTTCACAAGAATTTCAAATTATGGAAGGTCATACGGGCGATTTTTGGAGCCAGGCAAATTCGGCAATAGATATTCGAGCTTACAAACCAGAATCTGTTTTAGACCCCATGGCACATGAATCTCAAGATTACATTACTCTAAGTATGAACAGTCCATACAGAAATTACTGCTTAAGAAGCGGTAATTATGAAAAGCCTCATGATGAATGGAACACACTTGACCTATACTGTTATCAAGATAAAAGCCTGCACATGGTAAACGGTGAAGTTGTTATGATTTTAAAGAATTCTAGATACATAGACGAAAATGGAAAAGACGTTCCACTTACTAAAGGAAAAATCCAACTGCAGAGCGAAGCGGCAGAAATATTTTTTAAGGATATTAGAATACGAAAAATAGATTCGCTTACACAGCAACAAAAAAAGCTTTTTTAAGCTTAATAACTTAATTAAAAACAATATGTATCTATATCTTGATATGTAAAGTTCGATCAACTTTTAAAAAAAATATAATATGAAAATAAGTATAAAAACCAAATTATTTCTAGTTTGTAGTATTGTAATTGCCCTTATTGCTTGTTCATCGAATTCGAACGATGTAGTAGAAGAGCCAGAAGACCCGATAATTGTTGACGAAGATAAAATCGAGCCGTTTGAACTTTCAGACTTAGATCCGAATCTACCGTCGTTTGTTTCAGTTATTAATACCACACCAGATGGTATGCAGTGGGTAAAAGTAGAAGCCATGTCTGACGAGTTTGACTCTTGGGATGACGAAAAGTGGTTTAATTCTTTTTGGAACTATGGGAACACCCCAGTATCTATGAGAGAAGAAAACTCAAGTGTTGTAGACGGTAAACTTTGTATTAAGGCCACGCTGGATGAAAGTAGTTCATTGTGGTTTAGAACAGCAAGGGTACATTCTAAAACGCAAATAAGCTACCCTATGTATACCGAATGTAGTATGAAAACTTCTAGTTTATCGGCATTCAATACCTTTTGGATGAACAATGGTGATATTGACGATAGAGATGAAATTGATATTGTGGAGAGTAATGCCAATCCTACGCCAGAATGTAGCGATCAAACAAATAAACCAAGTAACTTCCCTTGGACACCATGGGACTTCCCTACACAGATGAATTCTCAATATTTTATTGCAAAAGGAGGCGTTACAGAGAGACACGAAGATAATTTTGATACAAGAATGTTATCAGATGGCAACCCTAATAAAGATAAAACTTGGGATGAAACATACCATATTGTTGGAGCATGGTGGAAAGATGCTCGAACAGTTCAATTTTATTTAAACGGAGAGGAAGCTGGAAAAGTGACCACAAATCAAAACTTTACAAGAGAATTGGAATTAATATTTGATTTATGGACCTCTGAGGAATGTTATTTAGGAGGTCTACCTCAAAAAGAGGAGTTGAACGATGACTCTAAAAATACGATGCGCGTAGATTGGGTTCGTACATGGAAATTGGAAGAAAAATAGTCTTTTAGAAAGAAACTTAGCTTGATTGAGTTAATGTTTGTTTAATAGCATTAATTAGTTCTCTCAAATAATTCAATAGGCTTTGGGTTTTGGAAAAGAACGAGTAAAAAGTATCATATAGCGACACTTTTTTGGCTAAGATTTTTGATTAGCCAAAATCAGATAAGGTTTCGGTTTCGATTTTCAGCACGTTCGTTATTAGAGATTAAGAATTGGGGGAAATATATATTGAGGTTATAGACAATCTGTATGTGTCACGGGTAAGGGAATTGAGTGATGAAGATAGATGACCAAAACTAGAAATAGATTGAGTCAGGTTGTTTAAGCTTATGAGTAAACAGTTAGTTTTATTTTGAGTTAGTTTAGTTTCAAATTGGGGCATGGTTGACGCTATGTCCCTACTCATATTGTATAATAGGCAAATATGAGTTTGGTTTAAGTGACTTTTTGAGATTCTATTATAAAGCCATTAATATTTTATAAACTGAAAGTATGAAGGGCTAAGAAACCTAGAAAATAACAATAAATTTCAACCTCTTTGTTGTTCTGTTTGTAAATAATCAACAAGGTGACACACCTAAAACTATACTTAGAACAGGTATTTCAAAGTTCATTTTATTTAGCGACCATTGGACTCTGTTTTTTGTTAGAACCATCGCTTGTAATTAAAGTGGCTATACCTCTGTATTAAGAGATTACATACCATATCATAAACATCCCATAGGAAACTGTATCCGTTTTCAGCATCGACTCCAATTTGCTGATAAAACGAATATCTTACACTATAGTATTCGTATTCGCTATTTTATTAATAATGGCACTGGTCTTTACGTATAACGCCTTTATTTTAAGCTAAATCTCCTCCTTTATGATTGGAAAACTTCAATAAACCTCTTGTTAACAAGGTCTATTGGCTATATAAATCTATTTTTAATGGGTCTTATTCTCTTATTAGCTATATTTTATTGTAACGTTTATTACAAGATCGGTAGCTAGTTTGTTTTCTGTACTAATAATCTTTGATAGAAAATATTTTATATGTATAATAAATACATCTTTGAATATTGCTTTGTTTAACTAAACAAACTACTTCGTTTTAACTAGATATATTGACTGTTTTGTGTCTAGGTTTTTAATTCAAGAATAAAGCCTTATATTAGCATATTATCATTTTTAGGGGTAATATTTTATTAAATATGAATTTTATTACATAAAAAACATGTGTTTTTTAATGAATAAAAACTGAACATTCATAAAAAATTATCAATTTTAATATTTTATAACTAATCAAATATTATATTTAAATTGATTTTAAGACCTAGCAATTTGTTCAGTATAAAAATGCATGATGTCTAGTTTAAAAAATTGGTATATAGATAAGATTTTAGAAAATGAAGAAGAGTCTGAGTTTACAAAAAATATTTAGAGCTATTGTTTTTATAATGTGTTTATGTATAAATGCGCAAGAACCTTATGGTACTAATAAATATATTGATAAGGCTAAACTTTTAACGGCTAAGAATTTAGATAGTGCCATTTATTACCTAAAAATGGGGATTGATCATTACTCTACCGAAAAGGATACAACAAACCTTATTAATAGCTTGTGCCAACTTTCAACATTGTATGACAATGTATTAGATTATGGAAAGTCCTATGATGGCTACTGGGAAGCCTTAATTCTAGCCGACTTGTCGAATGATGATATTTCTAAAGCTAGAATTTACCAAGAATTGGGGTGGTTGTACAATTCTTATAGAAGGGAAGAAGAATCATTACATTATTTCAACATGTCCCTTAAACTTAAGAAAAAATTATTAGAGCAGAATAAAATAAGTAGAGATTATTTAGTTAGTAACTATTTTGCTATAGTTAATTGTTATCGGGGAAATGACGACCTAATAATGGCTAAGGTTTATTTAGATAGTTGTCAGTTGTCCTTAAACAAAATAAGCCCTAATAAGAAATCGTACTATGTGGAATCTGAGAAGGCATATTATAATGCCGTAGTGGGGGGGGATTACGATAGTGCTCTTTTCCAGTTAAACGAAGCTAAAATGTTTTTTCAAAATACAGATCCTTCTTACCTAACCGTAATCTATTTTTTAGTTGGTGAGGTATATAAACTAAAGGGTAATTTTGATAATAGTGTGAAGTATTACAAAGAATCGCTTAAATTTTCGAAAATGTACAACAAGCATTTAGGTTATAAGCAATTGAATTACGTGGCATTATCTCAGTTATATTATAGTATAGGTAATTATAAAGAAGCCTTTCATTTTAAAAATAATGCGCAAGAGTTAAACGAAAAAATATTTGGAAGGAGAAGTAAGAACAACAAGCATTTATTTGAAATAAAAGATAGATATAGACTTCAGAAAGAAAAAGAAAAAGCACTGCTTAAAGAGGCACGAATTGAAAAGCTCGAAAACCAAAAAAGAATCGCTTTTTTACAAAATATTTTGATGGGAGTCGTTGTTGTTTTTTTACTAATGTATGGTATTCTTTTTTTTAGAAACTTAAGAAGAAAACATAAGTTGGAAAAAGAAAAGACTAATGAGGTTATGAAGCTGAAAAACAGAGAGCTTACTGCTTCTGCCTTACAATTAATTGAGAAAGAAAAATTTATAGTTAAACTAAAAGAGAATATTTCTAAAAGTGACACGATAGATGAGAAGGCAATCCATAACATGATTAGCGGTTTCCAAAATTCTCCTGGTGGTAATTGGAAAGAATTTGAGGCTAGATTTACTTCTGTAAATCAAAGTTTTTATGATAAAATTAGAAATAAATACCCCAATTTGGGACAAACAGATTTAAAGCTTTGCGCCTTGGTTAAACTGGGCTTTTCTAGCAAGGAGATGGCTTCTTTATTGGGTATAACCATAGAGAGTGCGCATACATCTAGGTACAGGTTAAGAAAAAAACTAAAATTAAAAAAAGGAATGAACCTTGTTGATTTTATGGCAACCATTTAGAGTTGGTTGTTGGAAAAGAAAAAGCTAGGTTATAAAGCCTTCATCAAAAACAGCATCCATTTTTTTACGCTATACCTACTAATTTAGGGTGTTATGCTGTAACAGTTTTTAGACTTGATTGTATTATCTAGATACTGCCAAAATTTTGACTCAAAAAACAGCAGGCTTAATTATTAATAGGAAAATTTAGGGGGCTTACTTACTCCAGCAAAAAGGGATGACTAAATTTAGTCACCCCTTTTGATTTTAACATCTATAAGTAATCATACTTCCAGTTGTCTTAGCCTCAATTAATATATTGCAGTAATCTTTCTAAGGCCCTTTTTTTACAATTAAATTTACTAACACTAAGATAAGAGCTGTGTGATATTAAAAAAGGACAAGACAAGGCAAAAAAAAGGCCTGTCTAATAATTAAGACAGGCCTCTTTCAACTAAACTAAAATAATGTTTTAAGGTCTTAACTCAACTTCACTAAGAGACATATCATCTATATAGAATCTAATAGTGTCAGCGTTATTCTCATTAAAGCCTCTTATTAACCAACTAATTTCTGCATCAGTGGAAGATTTAAAATAGAAATTTTGATAAACCCATTCTCCTGTAGGCATGTCAGAACTAAAAACAGTGGTTGCCCAATCTCCCATAGCCCAGTTATTAGCATAAAATCTAATATCTGAAGCAGCTGTACCTGTTGGTGCATTTGCAATGCCATCAACTATGTAAATCCAATACCCAATTTCGTATTCTTGACCTACTGTTAATTGGAAATTTGCATTTGCCTGCATAATCATTCCGCCAAATGGTCTATATTCTATATACATACTTTGGTTACCCGAACGTGGTTGTGCAGAATTAATTTCAATATCATATTCGCCCCAAAGACCTCCCCAGTTTTGGTAAGGCCAATCACCACCATCTCTGTTTTGAGCCGTAGTCGATTCAAAGCCAAAGTCAATACCAGTGGTTTCATAAAAATTTGCATTTGCACCAGCAGATGTTGAAGGAACATCGGTAAATGCATCAGCTTCAACTTGATCTGCTGTTGTCATACTTCCTGGTGTGTAGGATACATATGCTATATCATTATCATACATTCGTTCAGTATCAAATCCAAGTAAAACAACATTTTCTTCATTATCATCTAAGATAGCTTCTGTAACCGTAGGGTTAAGCGTGGTTCCACCATTTTCTAATCTTACTGCAAAGTTAGAAGGGTTTAAACTCGTTAGATCCATGTCTCTACTAAACTCAAGTGCAACAAAACCATCTCTTTCTAAGACGCGTTCTAAAACTACAGGCTCTGTAGAAGGTATAACCTTTATGATTTTTTCAAAAGAGATCGTATCAGCATCACGGGGACGAAATCTTGAAGCTAAAAAGTCTAAGTCCCAAGACCCTAACTTATTAAATCTCATATCAATTTCATTCAAAGTGGTATTAATTCTATCTGGTTTACCTCCATTTGATGACCAAATAACATTATCTTCTTCTCCTACTGCAGTATAAGTAAGTCTAACAGATTTACTTGCTGTAAGTTCGTTTTCTGCATCATCTGCTAGGGTTAGCTCAGCTCCTGTTGACCCATCATCATTTACATAATACAGTTTTAAATCGGCTCTAAGAGAATCTAGTACAGTCACAACAATGGTAGTATCTAATTCTCTAACATTAATGGGCTCTGTACTATCGTCATTTGGAAAAACATCACCACCAAATGTCTGGTTTAATGTAACATTATAAACTCCAGGTTTATAAAAGATACCTTTAATAACTTGTTTTGTTGAAGTACTTTCTCCGTTTTCAGCAATAACTGATACATCGGTGCCTCCAGGTAAAGTCCATAGTCTAGAAACAACCCCTCTAGAGATATCACCAAAGTCTATATGTCCGTTTACAGAAACTTTATTTTCAAAATCCATTTCTGAAGTCACAATTATTCTATGATTTGTGTCCGTTGTTAGAACGGACAAGTCTTCTCCACAGCTTACTAAGAGTAAGCCTATTGTGGCAAAGAAAATAGTTAAAAATTTATAGTTTTTCATAATAAGCAATTTTTATTGATTAAAAAGTTCATTTGACTGTATTTCCGTACTTGGTATAGGGAAGTAGTTGTGTTGCGCAGGATCATAAACTCTTTGAGCAACAGAAAAATCAGGTCTAACGTTACCATTTATAACAAATGGTTGTTCTGTAGGGTCTTGAATTGACGCCAAATTATCTTGACGCCAAATTTCGTCAGCTCTAAGCTCATCAAATACTTCTTGTACAATACCCCAACGTACTAAATCTTTCCATCTATGACCTTCATAACAAAGTTCTATTGCTCGTTCAACACGACGAATATGTGTCATTACAGTTTCAGAACTTGCCGTAACCATAGGCCATTCGCCATGAACTTGTTTACTTACATGTAATTGCGGAAACATGCCTCCATTCATATCCATATATTGTTGTAGGGTATAAACACCCGCACGACTTCTTACCATATCAACATATTGCATAGCAGTCATGAAGTCGCCGTTTGCTTCAATAATGGCTTCAGCATACATCAATAGTACGTCAGCATATCTTATTTGTCTAAAATTAATACCACTACGACCCTGTGCAGGTTCTGCGGGAAGGTGATACCAGTTGGAATGTTTTTTAACATAAGCAGACTGTCCGCCTCCCCATCCAGGAATAGTACCATATGGCTCTTGATACCATAAGCCTTCTCCATTTTGTGGAGCAATGGTTGCATTCATTCTTCTAGATTCAGCGTTATCGTCATTTATCGAATTGTCTGGATCTACTTCATCATTCACTAACATTTCATGTAGGTGGTACGTTGGAAGTACAGTATTGAATCCACCTGCACCCAAACGTCCAATTTCAGTAGACATTGTTGTAGATTCAGAACCAGTATTAAAAGGCGTATCATCTAACGGGAAGCCAGAGTTACCAGGGTTGATATCAAAAGAATAATTTACCTCAAGAATAGACTCTTCATTAAACTCATTTTCATGCCAAAAGTTATCTGTGATATCTCTTGTGAGCGAATATATGTCAGAATCGATTACTTGTTTAAATAGTCTAGCTGCTTCTGGCCAGTTTTCATCAAAAAGATGAACTTTACCCATCATAGTTGTTGCAGCACCCCAAGTAATTCTTCCTATGTCTTCTCCATCCCATGTTTCCGGAAGATTGTCTATAGCAATTTGTAAATCTGGAATGATGATCGTATTTGTTACTTCTTCAATACTTGAAAGAGGCTTATTGAAATCCTCAGTAGCACGTGCAATATCAGTATGTATCATTGCTCCTCCATAAGAGTGTACGAGTTGCCAATAAAAGAACGCTCTCAAAAAACGAGCTTGCCCATCAATAATAGCTTTTGTATCCTCGTCAATTACATCTTCTTCTACAGTTTCAAGGCTAACAATAACTTGATTTGCTCTAAAAATACCAACGTAACATTCTTCCCATTTATCAACTACATGGAGAATACCATCGTTAAATGCAAGGTTTCTGAAAGCAAAAGGTCTGTACCAGGCTTCAGTACCACCTATATCTCCTAACACAAATTCTTGTACTAACTCTGCACCACTAATAGAACGGTATTGCAAAGCGCCATATACTGTGGCAAGAGCTGACTGAAATTGTCCTTCAGTTTCCCAAAATGTCTCAGGCGTAATGAAATTTGGATTTTGTTCTTCTAAGAATACACTTTCGTTGCAACTCGTTATAACAAGCACAAAAAGCAGTGTAAGCTTAATTAAATTGTTTTGTATTTTTTTCATAATATTCATTTTTTTTTTAGAAACTTAATTGGAATCCCATCATAAACTGACGTGATACAGGGTAATTACCGAAATCTATCCCTCTATTATTTATACCATTACCTCCTACCTCAGGATCATATCCATTGTATTCAGTAAAAGTAAAGGGGTTTAAAGAGTTTATGTACACTCTAAACTTCTCAATTCCAAGCTTTTCCGTTCCTGGGACTGTATAACCAATAGAAAGCGTTCTAACTCTAAGATACGTACCGTCTTCTAACCAAAAGTTTGATGACGGCTTATTATTAGAGTGGTTAGATGTTTGTCTGTATGTTGGAATATTAGAATCTGGATTTTGAGGAGTCCATTGAAATACCTGATCTTGATGACGTCCAAAAGTGTAAGCAATATTCTTACCGCCGTTATAAATTTCTGCCCCATAAGAATAAAACATTTGACATGCTAAATCCCAGTTTTTGTAATTCAGGTTAAAGTTTAATCCCACATCAAATTCTGGGATACCTGACCCCGAATACACTCTATCATCTTCAGTTAAAGCACCATCACCATTTACATCTTTATAACGCATATCACCAACTTGCGGAGCACTTACAACCCCACTTGAAAAATCTAATAACTGATACTCTGCTAATTCCTCAGCCGACTTAATTACCCCATCATTTTGAAATAGGAAAAAAGCATAAGCCTCACGACCTACCTCAAGGAAGGTAGTTGCTTCTCCAGTTGGAGAATTTACGTTTATAAAGCCACTTGCAAAACCTCTTGTAACACCTGCTAGTTCTGTAACTTCATTTTCATTCTTAGAGAACACACCAGATATGTTGAATTTAAAATCTTCACCTATTTGACCTTTATAGTTTATTCCTAATTCAATCCCTTTATTAACCATGTTTCCTGCGTTAACTGGGATTGTATTATAAGCACCTTCAGCAAATGGTTGCCATGTACCAGTAGATGGTGCTAGACGTTGATTAATCAACATATCTTCTTTATCGTTTTGATAAACATCTGCAGTTATATTCAATTTGTTATTAAGAAGACCTATTTCAATACCAATATTTCTGGAAATAGTAGTTTCCCAAGCCACATCTGGATTGCTGTATTGTCTTTGAATTTGACCGAATACAATATCTTCATTAGGTCCAAAAGGATAATTTACTCCTGTTTCAATAAGCTGTTGAAATCTATAGTCTCCAATATTATTAAACCCTGTCTCAGCAATACTTGCTCTAAGTTTTAAGTTGTTTATACCTTCAACATTAAACCAATTTTCATCACTTACATTCCAACCTGCAGATACTCCAAAAAAGTCACCATATCTATTATTTCTTGGAAATCTCGTAGAGCCATCTCTTCTGTAACTTGCTGATAACAGGTATTTTTCATCGTAATTATACTGTACCCTAGCTAGTTTACCTGCAATAGTGTTTTTAAAATTAACACCTGTAGGTTTAATTCCTTCTGCCCCATTTGATAGTACTTGAACGTCATTGGAAGCTATATCGTCATACAATACTCCTACAGAAATATTTCTATTTTCAAACCTTTCATAAGAAGCAACCGCTAAAAGGTCTAAGTTATGTTTACCAAATGATTTCTTATAATTTAAGATATGTTCAATGGTTTCTCTTTTGGCGAAATTGTAAAATTCCTGTAAAGATGCATTGAGTCTAGAAGCTGATGGATTAAGGTTTCCAGATCTATCTATAGCTAAATATTGTGGCTGAAAGAACTTTCTAAAAAAGTTAAATTGGCCACGCCCCATATTTAATTTGTACTTTAAGCCATCAATGAATTCATATTCTAGGTTAAGAGCTAAACTATAATTATTGTTTTCTCTTTCATCTACGTTGTCCAACTGTCTAGATAAGAAACTAAAAAACACTTCGTTTTCAACATCCAACACTACTGCATTACCTTGAGACTCTATCTCTCCAAACGGTCTAGTATGAGGTAATTGACCAACTCCAAGCTGATAAAAATTGAAAGGTTCTTGATTTCTATTTTCTTGAGTCATACTTATAGATCCGAAAGCTTTAAATCTTCCTTTAGTAAATTGACCCGTTAATCTATTGGTTAATCTATCAAAGTCTGAACCTTGAATAACACCATCTTGTTTAAAGTAATTGGTGTTAAAGTTAAAAGTAAGATTCTCAGCACCACCAGAAATATTAGCAGTAACATTTTGAATTAAAGCATTATTATTTGTTACTTCTTCCACAAAATTCGTATCCCAATCTAATGCATTAGGATCCAAGAAAAATGTGATTGGCTCACCCCCAGCTGCTTCAGCCGTAGTTTCTCTATTGTACAGGTGACCTGCTGTATTTGCCAATGCTGGTCCAGAAGTAATGTTTTGGATACCAGTATAGGTAGTAATATCCACTTGCATTTTACCAGCCTTACCTCTTTTGGTAGTAATTAAAATTACACCACCAGCTGCTCTAACTCCATAGACAGATGCTGAAGCACCATCCTTCAAGATATCTATAGACTCTATCTGCTCAGGAGCAATATTAGGATTACCTTCTTGAGGAATATTATCTACAACATATAATGGCTCACCACCATTAAGAGATACAAGTCCACGAATTTGAACATTAGAAGCAGATCCAGGACGACCATCGGCAGCTTGAATACTAACACCTGCTACCCTTCCCTGTAGTGACGCAAGAACATCTGATACTGGAGCCTCCAAAATCTCCTCAGCGCTAATTTTGGCAACTGCACCAGTTACTTCTTTTTTCTTTTGAGTTCCATAACCCACGACTACAATTTCGTTCAAAACTTGTGAGTCTTCCTGTAGTTGCACGTTTATGGTTTTATTGTTTGCAGTAACAACGCTCCTTATAACTTTGAAACCTAGGTATGAAAATAATAAGGTTTCACCAACATTAGCAGAAATTGAATACTTGCCGTCAAAATCTGTCACTGCTCCATTTCTGGTGCCTTCAACAATAATCGAAACCCCTCCCAAGGGCATTTTCTGTTCGTCTGTGACCACACCAGAAATAGTTTCTTGTGCATTCACCCAGCCTATTCCTATAGTTAGGAAGAGCAGCAAGGCATTTACTTTAATCAATTTTAATTTTTGTCCTTTCATAATGATGAATTAGGTAGTTAGTATTTTAATATCGATGAGAATATGATATTAAAACTGGTTAAATATTTAGTTTTTTTAAATTATGTGGAGATAAAATTATCGAATTGACAATCTTATCGGTAAAACACACCCTCAATAAAAACTGGACAAATTTTCTTTAGTTTCGTTCATTGGGTGTTTCTCATTAAAACATAGATGTTCGTTTGTGTGTTTTATGACCTAATTATTTAGTATTGAAAAAGGTTTGCCTTGTCAGGTTTTTTTTTTGCTATAAAAATGGTAAATATTGTTAGTTATTATAGTCTTTTAGAGGGTTTACAGAGAAAAACCAAAGTTTAAAGACTTATAAAACAGTCTATTAAAATAAGTAACTTGTTCAGTTTTTGTTTAGTATATGAATTTTTGTAAATAGAGTGCTTCTTTTTGTCTAATTCAGGCTTATTGATGTGACAATGAAATTTGATAAATAATGAGAATTATTCATTGTAGACTGCTAAATATGACAATTTTACTTACAAGAATGGAGATAATTGAGGTTTTAGTATTGGTGGTGACTTTATAGAGTTTGTCAGTTCTTTAAGCTATTTATTGTAAATAACTAGTATTTTATATTTTCTGTGTGCCAATTACGCAGAGGATAGTCTTCTTGAAAGAGCAAGGGGAGTAGACACGCTAGCATAACTATTTATACGATAATAGTCTAGTATATTTTAACTGGAGGGTGTCCATTTTGACTCTTTTGGACTGAAATGAAGCTTGTAAAATTTGTATTGTCTAGTTTTAGTAATGGGTAAATAGATTGAATATAATCCATCAAATAGTTTTCTCTAACTGAACAATCGTAATAATTGCCATCTAATTTGATATGGGTCATAACATAGAAAATAACCCGATATGAGAATATCGGGTTATTTCGTGTATTCGAATTGGTCGAGGAGCTTTATTCTGAACAAAGCCGATATGTGTTAACAATCAAATGGTTATTCATTAATATCGAGCGGGAGCAAAGTCCTTTCATGTAATTTTTTTATTTAAAATAAATATCTCTATGGCTTATTTCAATAAACTATAAACAAATTCAGGATATCCTCGCTCACCATCTGCATTGGTTAAGGCTAAGAATTGAAGTTTGTAAAGGTTCCCATTGGTATCACTAATCACATAAAACACATTGGTTTTTAAAGAAGGTAAGCTCCCTGGGCCACCACCGTTTCTCCAGCTACTTCCAATACTGCGCTGGTCGTTAGTGAAGTTAGCATCAACAACATCGTTTAATGTGAAATCGTTATAAGTTAATGTGTTATCAATTTCTGTATCTATTATATATGCTTTTGCACCAGCTTTTACATTATTAACTACAAAATCAGAATAACCATAAGAACCAAAACCTTCAATTTCGTTGGTAAAAATAGTAAAGTTTAAATCCCAGCTTTCTTTTTCAGGTTCTACGCTAACTTTACTTTCTGTATCAAAACTGAAAAAAGTAAAATTATAATCAGCATTTTTAGAAATAGTGATTTCTTTGTGAGTTGAAGCATCTAAATCTGCATATTGCAATATATAGTCACTACCGTTTTTTAGAATTCTGATTTTTTTCCAGCCTCTATGACCACCAGAAACAGTAACACTTCCTGTAGATGGCGTTTCGGTTCCAACGTTATAGCCTAAGTTTACCAAATATACATTATTGTTGGTGTCTGTATCCGAAATTTCAGCAATAGCTGTGCTGGTAATTGTACCATCTGGAGCATCTACAAAGGCTGTATTTGAAGCTTCAAAAGTTCCAACTGCTACTTGTGGTTGTAAACCCTGTACCTCTGTAGATGAAGAATTTACAGCATCAATATCTGTTTCTGTAAGTTTGGCAACAGCCATATAAATAGATCCATTGATAATAACTCTAAAGTTTGTCCCAGAGTAAAAACCTAAGTCCCAAGAATCTCTTTGTGCACTTAAACTTGTATTCGTGCTTAAATCAATATATACCTGGTTTTGTTGGTTGGGACCTCCAATAGCTGGTGAAACTGAAGCCCCTTCAATGACAATTTTAATAGGCTCCTTTGGAGTATCATCGGTGCTACAGCTTGAAAAAATAACGACTGAGGCACATAAAATAAAAGTAAAAAATTTGTTAATCATGGTATGTAGTTTTAAAATTTAAGGTTGTATAATAATTTTAAATAATATGAACGGCCATAGCCCAATAAAAGGCTATTGTTATTTGAAGTATGAATGGCTCCATTTGCTGAATTACTAATATTAACATTAGTGACATCTAATAAATTTCGGCCCCCGAGCGTAGCTTGAACCGTGTTATTGAAAAATGATTTTTTTATGGAAGCATCTAACCAGTTATAGGCATCTGTTGTTGTTTTGGTAAATACAGAATTTCCGTTACTATCGGTATCTGTTGCTGTATAGTTTTGTTGTTTACCATTATGCTTTAAAAGTACCGTTAATGCAGTTTGCCATTTTTTAATTTGAAAAGTACTACTGGCATTAATTTGTAAATTATATAGAAAGTCATTTTTCGAGTTTGCTTTGTTATTGGCAATTTGTGAAACCCCTTGTAATGTGGCTCCCAAATTAAATGTCCAGTTATCGGTTTTTAAACTATTTTCTGAAGTGATTCCCCATAGTTTATAGGCATCAATATTAATGTATTGAAACTGTAAAGGTGTGGTATTAACAACAGCGAGATCAATTTTATCCTGTATCTCGATGTAACTAATTTTTAAAGTATTTAAAAGCGAAACATCATCAAACCAACTACGTTTTTTTAAGCTTAAAAAAGCAGTAAAACCATTTTCAGGGTTTAAGTTTTCATTTCCTCTTACATCGTGATTACTATCTACGAAATAATAATATAACTCTTCAAAATTGGGAGTTCGGTAGGACGTACCAATATTTCCACGAAGCTCAAAGCCATTTTTCATTAAATAACGAGCGCTTATTGAACCTAAAAATTTAGATTGAAATTGCGAGTTATACTCATAACGCAGACCAGGGCGTAAAAGCATACTGTTAGAAAGATTTATTTCTGAAGAGGCAAATAGCGCATAATTATCCTGAGATTGCTTTTTATCTCTTTGTGTTATACTGCCAGAAGCTTGTGTATCAAACCCTGTAATTAAACGTGTTTCATAACCTAACTGAAAGTTGTAAAAGTCATTTTTAACAAGATTATTGATGCTACCTTTAGAAAAAAATACATTGCTGGATTGATAAACTTCATCGGTTTCATTACTTTTTTCTTTAGTAAGGATGTAATAATTAAATTCATTTAAATGGCGTTTTTGTTGCTGATAGGATACCGAAGCACTATAATTTGCTCCAGAAATTAATTGCCCGTTTAGGTTTATATTGTTAACTAACCTGTTGGTTGTAAAAACTCTATCTGTTACAGAAGGATTGCTCGTTTGCGATTGTGTGTCTATATTAGCTCTTACAGCTGCGTCATGGTAATTAATAATTTCGTTGAAGTATTCAAACTTATAAAAGAGTTTGAAATTATCTCTTTTATAATTTAATAGAGCGTTGGTGTTTATTTGTGTTTTGGGTAACCAATCATATCCTCTCAAACCATCATTTAGATAATAGTTCTTTCCTTGTTTATCATTATAAAACCCTGCAAATTGATTTCGATTAAGACCTACTCTGGCGAACCAATTTTTGTTGAAGTTATGACTAATATTTAAGGCTTGGATATGTCTACCTTCATCAAACCATTTATATTCATTGCTAACAGATTCTTCTTGTATAGATGTTTGAATTTTCCATGTGCTATCAATAGCTTTCTTGGTAATAATATTAATTACTCCAGAAACGGCATTGGCTCCATATTCTACACCCATTGCGCCTTCAACAATCTCTATCCGTTCTACTTCATCAAGATTTATCTGCGTTAAATCTATATTGTTTCCAAGTCCGTTATCACTTACCAAGGGAATATTATCTATGAGAATATTGAAGTATTGTGAGTCTAATCCGAAAAAAGAAATAGTTGATTTGCCTGTTTGCGAATTTGGAATGATGGTCAAGTTTAAATTGAAATTTAACAAGTCTGCTAAATTATTGGCCGCTTGATTTTCAATTTGCTTTCTTTTTATAACGATGACATTATGAACCGATTTTTTAATGGATTGTGGATGATACTGCCCAGTAACAACAACGGCTTCTAAACTGTTAAACTTCACAGAATCCTGTTTTACATCTTGAGAGAATATCAAGCTTGAAAAAAAAATTGAAAAATAAATGAAGAAATATTTTTTATTTAGAATCATTCTTAATTAAATTTGCTGCAAATATATATGTTATTTTAATTCAGTCTAAATAAGAATAAGTAAAATTTTTAATTTTTTTAATTAATAAAAACAAATCTCTAAAAATGAAACAGTTAACTATTTTTTTGCTAATAAGTTTAACATTTACAATACCTGGAAATGCCCAAAACAAGAAGAAACAAGATGCGGAAGCCATTAAAAAGATGTGTGGTTGCTACGAAGTGACCTTTAATTTTGCCGAAACTTTTAACTATAGTAAAGATTCCCTTTACCAACCTTCTAAAACGAAAACAGATAGAGGTTTGGAATGGGCACAGCTAGTTGAAGATGATAAAAATAAAATTTCTATCCAGCATTTACTTCAAGTGGGAGATCCCTCTAAACCGCATATAATAAAGCACTGGCGACAAGATTGGCTTTACGAGAATACTAGTTTTTATATGTTTAATGGAGACAATATCTGGAATTACACTTCTAAACAAAAACCTGAAGTTAAAGAGCAGTGGACTCAAAAGGTATATCAGGTTGATGATAGCCCCAGGTACGAAGGCTCTGCAACTTGGGTTCATGTAGATGGCAAAAGCTATTGGGAAAATACAACCGATGCACCGCTTCCAAGAAGAGAATATACCAAACGAAGCGATTACAACATAACCGTTAGAGGAAACAGGCATGAAATCACTAAAAGTGGTTGGGTTCATGATCAGGATAATGCTAAAGTAATTAGAGAAAAAGGAAAAGCAGATGTGATTTTGGCAAAAGAAAAGGGCTATAATACGTATGTGAAAGTTGATGATAATAAGTGTAAAGCTGCATCAGATTGGTGGCAAAAAAACCAATCAAAATGGGTTTTAGTTCGTAATAAATGGTCTGATGTTTACAACAGGAATCAAAATTTAGCTTTAGAATCTAAAGTTGAAAATAAGCAGCTTTATAAATATTTGTTTTCAGATGGTTATACCAAAGCGAGCGATATCGATAAAGTCATAGAATCTTTTGTAATTAAATAGCCTTAAACTACCAATCAATTATTAAATAATGAAGAAAACATTAGTATTATTACTAACGATCGTATCTATTTATTCAACTTATGGTCAAGCCATATTAAAAGGAATTGTAAAAAATGAACATAATGAAATCATCCCATATGCAAGTGTGTATTTAGAAGGTACACAGTTAGGAGTTTCTTCTAAAAATGATGGAACGTTTATTATCGAAAATGTTCCTTTCTCAACATATAATATTATTGCAAGTGCTGTGGGCTATAATCAAAGTTCTCAAAGCATTGTTATTAATGGGAATGTAAATAATTTGGTCTTTAAACTTAGTGCGAACACAGCATTAGAAGAAGTTGAGCTTTTTGGAACAAGAAATAAAAGAGCTGAAAAATTAGAGACCTTAACTAGGTTACCTTTGGCTCCAAACGAACAACTGCAAAGTATTTCCATATTATCGCATGCGCTAATCGATAAACAAAACGCCTTAACACTTAGGGATGTAACAAAAAATGTTGCTGGTGTTTATACGTTTGCAACTTATGGAAACATAAGAGAAAGTATGTCTTTAAGAGGGTATCGAGGGATACCAATATTAAAAAACGGTGTGAGGATTAACTCCGACTTTAGAGGAATAGGTGTTGTCACAGATATGGCGGGGGTTGATAATATTCAAGTACTAAAAGGGGTGTCTGCCATTAGCCAAGGATTAGGAGGCGATTTAGGTTCTGCTGGAGGTGTTATCAATATTGTTACAAAAACACCAAAATTTTATGAAGGTGGCGAAGTGACTTTTAGAGCGGGAAGCTTTGGGGTAGTTCGACCTACATTCGATTTTTATGGCCCCCTAGATAAAAAAGAAACCATTGCATTTAGAGTAGCTGGAGCTTATGATAAAACAGATAGTTATAGAAGTAAGGTCAATTCAGAACGTTTTTATATGAACCCTTCTTTGGCATGGAAACCAAATGATAAAACGAATATAATTTTAGAAATGGATTATACAGATGCTAGTATAACTCCAGATCAAGGGACTATTAATTTAGGAGATTATGCTACTAATAATATATATAGACTTCCAAATAATAATTTTCTAGGTTTTGATTCAGATAGAAACAATTCTATAAATACAACATATGCCATCCGATTTGAAAGAGAAATCAGTGATGAATTAAGTCTAAAAGCAGGGTTGTTTTCATCTAATTTAGAAACGTATACAGAAACCTCTTATGTTTATCAAGGAGGCGGCCGAACTACTTTAGACGTCCTTCCTGGTGGACAGCGTTATAGGGAATACTATGCCGATGGTAGACTGGATAAAAACAGTGTATTACAGATTGATTTACTGGGAAAAGATATTCAAACGGGAGCTTTAAAACACACATTTCAAGTGGGTGTAGATTATAGAAATACGGCGTTTGATAATACGGCCTATACAACGTCTTACCCAGATACGGATCCCTATATTGATATCATTGATGTTACCCAACCGATAAACAATGTTTTACCCGATGGTGTGGGCGTAGCGCCAAACCCAGATAGAGCTTCGGGCTCTAAAACAAAATCTTACGGGTTTACAATTCAAGATAAAATAACGTTGACAGCATGGGCTGATATATTTTTAGGACTTCGCTATACATCATTAGAAAGAACCAAAGGTAATTTTATTGGTAGAAGTTTAGCAGGATCTAAAAGGGATGATGCGATTAACCCATTATTAGGTTTCAATATTAAACCTGTAAAAAACGTGATCGTTTTTGGGTCTTATGCAAGTAGCTCTAACCCTATGACGTCTTTTTATAGAGATATTAATGGGAACGAGCTGGGTACAGAACGTTGGGATCAATTTGAAACAGGTATTAAGTCAACTTGGTTAAATAATGCATTACGTTTTAATGTCACTTATTTTTTAACCTCAAGCAAAAACTTGAATTTAGAGGCTTTAGATGGCAATGGCACATTCCTTGGATATTATTTAAAAGGAGGTGAAGATACTAGAAATGGAGTAGAGATTGAATTGATAGGTCGCGTGTTGCCTAATTTAGAAATTATTGCGGGCTATTCATATTTAGATGCTAGATATAAAGACCATGTGTCTTATTATTATAATTCTAGTCCCATAAATACCCCAAAAAATACCGCAAATTTTTGGACAAGATACCGCTTCACAAATGCTTTAGAAGGCCTATCGTTAGGAGCTGGTGTCTATTATTTAGGTAAACGACCTCATAACGTATGGTCTAGAAACTATACTCATACGGGTGTTGTTCCTGGTGTAAAACCATTCGATTTAAACGCTTATACAACTGTAAATATCCAATCATCGTATCAATTTAATTCAAAACTAAGTTTAGATGTTTTTGCAAATAACGTTTTTAACGAATTAGGATATAATGCTTATAGAACAGTGTATATAAACAGAATCTCCCCAGCGACTTTTGGAACAACATTGCGATATAAATTTTAAGTATAAAATATGAAGGCTTTTAAATTTCTTATAGTAGTATATCTGTGGCTTGTGAATTTTTTGCAAGCACAGGAAAATATCTTTTGGAAGAGAGATTTCTGGACAACCAATCCGACAACAGAAGTCATAGATCAAAAAATAGCAGAGGGCCACGATGCATCAGCTTTAAACCCTAATGGGTTTGATGCAGTAGTGTACGCGATTTTATCAAAAACGCCTAATAGTACGATTAAACATTTACTTTCTAAAAAAGGCAATGGTATTAATAAACTAACTCATGATAAACGTACCTATGTGTTTTGGGCTGCTTACAAAGGTAATGTAGAGTTAATGACATACTTAATATCTAAAAATGCTAGAATGGATTTAAAAGATGCACATAATTTTTCTGTTTTAACATTCGCAGCGGCGGTTGGTATAACCAATACAGCTATTTATGATCTATGTATAGAAAATGGTATAGATGTTATAAATGATAAAGACGAACACGGTGCTAATGCGTTATTATTATTAATTCCCCACCTTAAGAATTTTGAAATCGTTGACTATTTTACTAAAAAAGGTCTGCCTATTAATAGTAAGGATAATAATGGCAATGGTGTCTTTAATTATACGGCTCAAGCTGGAAATAAAATAATGCTTGAAAAATTAATTAAAAAAGGATTTTTTCATAATAGGCCAAATGATAACGGCGATAATGCCATACTGTTAGCTACCCGAGGTTCTAGAAAAGGATATAACTCATTAAGCTTTTTCAAATATTTAGAAAGTCTAGGGGTTGCTCCAAATATTACCAATAATAATGGTATGACACCACTTCATAATTTGGCTTATGGCAATAAAGACCTTGAAATTTTAAGCTATTTTTTAAAAAAGGGAGTGGATGTTAATCAAATAGATAAAGATGGGAATACTGCGTTGATCAATGCTTCTAGCAGAAATTCTTTAGAAATAATAAAAGAACTCGTCACGAAAACCCAAAACATTAATCATATCAATAACAATGGACAATCTGCTTTAACAAAAGCGATTGGTAACATCCCCGAAGTCACTAATTTTTTGGTTAAGAAAGGAGCCGATGTCCATGTTGTTGATATTAAAGGAAATAATCTTGTTTACTATTTATTTAAAACATTTGATGCTGATAAGCAGGAAGCCTTTAATCAAAAATTAAAGATATTATCAAGTAAAGGTTTGAATATTAAAGCAGTTCAAAAAGATGGTAATACCTTATTTCATCTGGCTGTTCATAGCAATAATTTAGATTTATTGAAGTATGCATATTCTTTGGGAGTTGATCTGAATACTAAAAACAAGGATGGCATAACACCTTTACATTTAGCTGCTATGAAAGCCAAGAATACAGGAATTCTTAAATATTTATTGTCCGTTAATGCCGATAAGGGTATTAAAACCAATTTTGATGAATCTGTTTACGATTTAGCTAAAGAAAACGAATTATTAAAGAAAACGAATATTAATTTTTTAAAATAAAATAATGAGAGATACATTAGTTTTTAAACTGGCACCTATACTTGTTTTAGCGGTATTTATCTTATTCGGATTTGGAAGCAAACCAGTAAATACATCTTCTTATAAATGTATGATACAAATGACGAATTATACAGGAGAAGGTGCTTATATCGCTATTTCATTATTAAACCCAAAAGGAGCATATGAAAAAACATTGTATGTTCAGGGCGATGATGAAGAATGGTATTTCGATATTACCGAATGGTGGAAATTTCAAGGAAAAATTAGAACCAGTATAGATGCTATTACTGGAGCGACCATTAGTGGTGGCGGGCGTACTATAAGTGTGATCCAAATTGATGATGACAAAATAGATGCAGGTTACAAAATACGTTTTGAATCGGCAGTCGAAGATCAGGAATATTACAAAGATGATATAGAGTTTGAACTAACTTCAACTTCGGTGAAAAGTAAAGTAGAAGGCAGTGGTTTTATACGTTACGTACGTATGATGCCCCAATAATACATAAAGACCATGACCATTTCTATATGGAGATATAGTCATTTAACACTGGCTATATCTTCTTCTATTTTCATATTATTAGCTGCTTTAACAGGTGCAATTTTAGCATTTGAACCTATTTCAAATCAGCTAAAACCTTATGCGGTTAAAAATACGCAGGCGCTTTCTCTTTCTAAAACTATAGAGAATCTAAAAGCCGAATACGATGAAATAATTAGTATAGAAATTGATAAGAATGATTTTGTAGCTGCTTCAGTCTTAACCAAGGAAGGTAAAAGTGAAACCTTTTACATCAATCCGTTTACAGCTAAAAAAATAGGTGATATTATTGAAAAAGCCCCAATTTTTAAGTTTGTAACCAATCTGCACCGATCATTGTTCTTAAAATCTACAGGGCGTGTCATCATAGGTTTTGTATCATTTCTTCTGTTTTTAATAGCGATTACAGGTATGCTTTTAATTGTAAAAAGACAAGGAGGCATTAAAAGCTTTTTTACAAAAGTTATTAAAGAAGATTTTAAGCAATATTACCATATTATTATTGGGAGATATGCTTTAATCCCTATTGTCATTGTTACATTATCGGGTGTCTACCTATCATTAGAAAAGTTTTCTTTATTGCCCGCTAATAAAACTTCGCATGATGTAATAGAAAAATCCATTACTGAAATACCAAACACAGAAAATGAAGATTTAAGTTTTTTTAATACGCTAGTTTTAAAAGATATTGAACGTGTTGAATTTCCCTTTTCAGAAGCTGTAGAAGATTACTTTTTTGTAAAACTTAAAGGTAGGGAATTACAGGTTAATCAATATACTGGTTGTGTAGTAAGTGAACAAAAGTATGGCTTTATAGCCTTAGTTTCAAGTTGGAGTTTGTTGTTGCATACAGGAGAAGGTAATATATTATGGTCCCTAATTTTACTATTAACCTGCATTGCTATCTTATTTTTTATGTATTCAGGTTTTGCTATGACCCTAAATCGTAAAAATAACAGTATCAAAATAAATAACAAGTATAACAAAGATGCTGCCGAATTTATTATCCTTGTAGGTTCTGAGACTGGAAGCACTTTTAGGTTTGCAATAGCTTTTTATAAAGCATTAATTGCTCGAGGTAAAAAGGCTTTTATTTCAGAATTGAATAATTATTCAGATTATAAAAATGCTGAACATTTAGTTGTTTTTACGTCAACTTATGGAGATGGTGAGCCACCAACAAATGCTAAAAACTTCAAAAAATTAGTTGGTAGCATTAACCAAAACAATACACTTCAATATGCTGTTGTAGGTTTTGGCTCTTTAGCATATAAAGGATTTTGTAAATATGCTATTATGGTGGATTCTATTTTACAATCACACCAAAAATTTGTTCCTAATTTATTACTTCATAAAATAAATAACCAATCTTTTGGCGCGTTTAAAGATTGGGTTAAATCCTGGGGGGAGAGTAAAGGTTTAG
Organism: uncultured Flavobacteriaceae bacterium; assembly: GCA_947501845.1. GTDB lineage: Bacteria > Bacteroidota > Bacteroidia > Flavobacteriales > Flavobacteriaceae > Flavivirga. The sequence continues at coordinate 81,891 of CANMXP010000003.1, forward strand.
CTTTGCAAATAGAACAGCCTAAAGAAAAAATAAAGTCTAAAAACACAATGTTGTTTAAGGTTGTTAGTCGGTCTTCTATTAATTCAGATCATTCCTTTTTACTTGAATTGGAGCCTGCACAAAAAACAAAATTCACTTCAGGAGACTTACTTAGTATATATCCAAAAAACGATCCAGTAGAGCGCTTATATTCTATTGGTAAAATACACAAAGGCATCATGCTAAGCGTTAAGAAACATGCGTTTGGATTATGCTCAAATTACCTCAATGAACTTAAAGAAAACGATATGGTATTAGCAGAGATAAAACAAAATAAAGATTTTCATTTTCCTACTTCGGCAAAAGAAGTAGTTATGATAGCCAACGGAACTGGAATGGCCCCCTTTTTAGGTATGATTAATAATGAAAATAGCAAAGAAGCAAAAACATACTTGTTTTGGGGAGGGCGTACAAAAGATTCTTATAAAATGTACTCAAAGTATATTGATGAAGCTTTTTATAACAAAAAACTATCAGGTGTTTATTTGAGCTTTTCTAATGAAGAGAGCCAAAAAAAATATGTTCAGAACTCAATTATGGAAAAAGCAGATTTAATAAGTCGCGTTTTAAAAAATAATGGCACTATTATGATTTGTGGATCTCTAGCCATGCAAAATGGTGTTTTAGAGGTTTTAGAAATTATTTCAATTTCTAAACTGAATATCCCATTAAATAGAACCCAAATAAAATCTGATTGCTACTAAATAAAAAATGTATGTGCCATAATATAAAAACGATATCAATAGTAAAAAGTGGCGAGTTATCTATATGTCTCCAATGTGATAGATATCATCTCGAATTCAACAATATTTATCTTGAATTTAATCGAAAAGAGTTCAAAAAATTTAAAGCCTATATTTTAGATATTAAAATGGACTATTGGGAGCACAAATATGCTTTTGCAAAAGTTAAGAGGAAAATACCTATTCCTTCGATGCAACAAAACCTTATTTTAATGTTTAAGCGACAAGAGATCCTTGAATTACAAGCGCTTTTAACACATATGTCTGAAGACATTTTTTTGACATTATTAAGAACGAAGGATATTGATTATACTTTAATTTTAAATTAGCCATTATGGATGATATCAATACCATTTGCTACAATGATTTTGGAATCGCTTTTCAATGGAAGAGGTGTGCTGCAAAAGACTTTAACAAAATTCAGTTGGTTTTTAAAAATACAGGCTTATTCTTAAATCAAAGTGAACTAATTCAGTTTTCTCAAAATATCGAACTTGCTTTAAGTAAGGTCTATTCCTGTGATAATTGCACAGAAAAAAAACCTTCTGAATTATTTTTGTTAGAAGCTCCTAATCCACAAGTAAGTTTTGCTATGAACCATAAAGAATTAATGGAAATCCAAGATTTGATGAAAAGAACATTGTTCTTATTGGGGTTGGATAAATTTTTAGTAAAGCAAAAAGTCCATTACTCCTAAATGATATATCGTTTTATGGCTTTCTTATTATTTTTTTTAAAATGGATTTTAGTTCATAAAATTGCTTTTCTTTAAATAAATAGAAATCCCCAACTCTGTTTCCATCATGAAGCTCTAAGGGTAAATCTATAGGTATAACATTATCTATATGAATATGTCTATGAGATTTTTTTTCTCTACCTAGAAAAGCTCTTTTAGTATTTGTAAATAAGTTTAATGCATATAATTGGTTTTTAAAATCAATAATAATATCAATACCATGTTCTACATCTAATATCTTATTATAAATAACTTTTGCACCATTTATAACATGCTCTTCTAAATATTTGCTAAAGTGGATGTCTCTAACTAAGGAAGGATGAGCGCGATACAATCGTGATTTAATACCCTTTAATGAAGCATTTATATCTACTGGCAGTGCTTTTTTGTATTCAAGCCAAAGCTGTGATTGAGTTGGTATTACATTATTTTCAATAATTAAATCATAAAATGTATCAAGAAACATAGGTAAACTCATTTGCCATTCTACCTTAGAATCCCTGTAGTTATAAAATTCAAGTTTATATTGTAATATTTGGGTTATAATATCACTACTTGAAAGGTTTATTTCATCTAATAAGTTTGGGTATTTAGTAATATCAAGATCCAATATCTATAGTATATAAAAAATGCTTCAAAACTAAAATACAAAATATTACATTAGATGAAATAACAAAGAAGTGAAACTATAGTGTTTTAACATAAAACTTGATATGATAAAAAATGCTTTCTTTTTCCTTATTTAGAATGAATAGCCATTTTTGCTGCTTCAACATTACTTTTAGAGTTGCCAATAAAGATTTGATCGCTGTTTATTATAACAGGTCTGCTTAAAAAAGTGTAATGCTCAAGGATATAGTGCTTATAGTCGCGTTCCTCTAATTGTTGGTTTTTTAAATCCATTTCTTTATAAAGCTTAGAGCGCTTACTAAAAAGAGCTTCATAACTCCCTGAAAGTTCTTTCATTTCCTCCAATTGTTTTACTGTTATTTCTTCTTTTTTAATGTCTTGTAAAACAAATTCGGAAGGCAGGTTTAAATCTTTTAATATTCTAATACAGGTACTACAGGTTTTTGAATAATATACTTTTTTCATGTGTTAGTTTTTTAACTTGTTCATATAGTTCTCTTATGTGCAGCTCCTTAAATTATGGATGTCATTATTTATGAAAACTATTTTCAACAAAATAAAAGTAATTATATCATTTAGAAGTATATTTATCCAAAAAATAAGTAATATGAAATTCACATTCGAAGTATTGGCTAATACAAGAAAATCTCTTAAAAATATTCTAGAAAAAACAAGCTTAGAAAACTTAAATAAAATCCCAGAAACATTTAATAATAATGTTATTTGGAATATTGGCCATATTGTAGTGAGCGAGCAACTTTTAGTTTATAAACTATCGGGGTTACCAACGATGTTGTCTAACGAAATGATTGATAAATACAGAAAGGATAGTAAACCAGAAGGTTTTGTTACACAAGAAGAAGTTAATGAGATAAAAGACTTATTGCTTTCAACAATAGAAAAAACAGAAGCAGATTATAAAAACGGAATCTTTAAGACTTATAATGAATATACCGTTTCTACAACGGGCAATACGTTAACAAATGTAGATGAGGCCTTGCAATTTGTGTTATTTCATGAAGGACTGCACATAGGGTATATTTTAGCACTTTTAAAGGCCATTAAAATTTAAAAGAGAGTTGACTTCTTCATAAGGAATTGTAAACTCAATAATGTCTATGGAGTATGGTGCTACTTCGTTAGTATTATAAAGTAAGACCATACCAGCGTCGCTATAAGCTATATTTGATGGTAATTTGAAAGTGTTAGTAGTTTCTAAAACAGCTTCTTTTTCTTCAATGGTTTTATCAAAGTATACATTAGCTATTTTTTTAAAGCTTTCAATATCTTTAAATAATTTGTCATTAGGAATTAAATGTCCTGTTTTAGATTCAAAATTTAAGAAAGAAATATTTAATGCCCCATGCGCTCCACCAGTGTTAACATAAGATGTTAAAGCAATGCTTATAATTTCTAAAGATTGAAATAAAATTTCACCATCTATTTGTGCTTCCCATGGCTGTGTAGTTTCTGGAAAATCAGCCTTGAATATTTGAAATTCTTTATTGAATCTAGTCATGCTTTCTTCAATGGTTTTAGAGGTAATACTTTCTGACTCTCCAATTTGTAATGATGCTATAACATTTTTAATAATTATTGAATTTATTTGATTCACAATGTTTTCATCTCCAACAGCATTCGGAATATTAACTTCAACAAGGTTACTGTTATTGGTTGAAATGTTAACTTCAGAAAATGTTAGTTTTTGCTCACCTTTACAAGCCATTAAAATGAGAAATGAGTATATAATTAAAAGAGGGTTTTTGTGAAGCATATCTAAATTATTAATAAACATTAAAGATAATTATTGCTTTCAGAATTGATTAATAATTCCTCAATATTTTATATGGCGCATTTAAGTTAATTATAAATGGTTTGTATGATGCATTTATAAATATCTTTTACTGCATCGAATTTAAACTTACCTTTGTATAAAGGTTTTTAAAATGAAACCGACATGATTGAAATCATTGTTAAACACAAAGTGGAATGGCTATTTTAATCATCGAAAGTTTACATATGATAATTAAAAATTAATAGAAGTAACACATGAAGTTTAATACAAAAGTAATACATGGAGGTCAAGAGCATGATGCCGCTTATGGTGCTGTAATGCCTCCAATTTATCAAACATCGACTTACGCTCAAACAACTCCTGGTGGACACAAAGGTTATGAGTATTCCAGAACACATAATCCAACCAGGAATGCTTTAGAAAATGCTTTTGCAAGTATTGAAAATGGAAAGTTCGGATTGGCTTTTGGATCTGGCTTGGCTGCTATAGATGCTGTTATCAAGCTTTTAAAACCTGGAGATGAAGTTATTTCTACTAACGATTTATACGGAGGCTCTTTTCGGTTGTTTACGAAAGTTTTTCAAGATTTTGGAATTACCTTTCATTTTATAGGCATGCAAGAAGCATCAAATATTGAAGCTTACATTAATACAAATACAAAACTCATTTGGGTTGAAACACCAACCAACCCAATGATGAATATTATTGATGTTAAGGCCGTTTCTTCTATTGCGAAAAAACATGAAATTCTATTAGCTGTAGATAATACATTTGCTACACCTTATTTACAACAGCCTTTAGACTTGGGTGCAGATATTGTTATGCATTCTGCCACCAAATATTTAGGGGGGCATAGTGATGTTGTTATGGGAGCCTTGGTAGTAAAAGATCAAGAGTTAGCCGATAAGCTATACTTTATACAAAATGCTAGTGGTGCAATTTGTGGTCCGCAGGATAGCTTTTTAGTTTTAAGAGGTATAAAGACATTGCACATTAGAATGCAACGTCATTGTGAAAATGGGAAAGCCGTTGCTGAGTTTTTAGCGAAGCATCCAAAGATTGAAAATGTATATTGGCCAGGTTTTGAAAACCACCCCAATCATAAAATAGCTAAATCCCAAATGAAAGATTTTGGGGGAATGATTTCTTTTACTACTAAAGGAAATAATATGGAGGGATCTATCAAAATTGTGGAAAATTTGAAAGTTTTTACTTTAGCAGAATCTTTAGGAGGTGTCGAATCCCTTTCTGGCCATCCAGCAAGTATGACACATGCAAGTATTCCAAAAGAAGAAAGAGAAAAAACAGGTGTTGTAGATTCCTTAATAAGACTTAGTGTAGGAATAGAAGATATAGATGATTTGATTGCCGATTTAAAGCAAGCTCTAGAATGAATTTTTAATTCAAGTAGAATATATAACCAACATTAACCCATAATAACCAATCGTTCTTCTTATTGAATTCTAATTGGTGATTAAGGCCATCTACCCAATCATTAAAATAATATTGTACTCTGAAATCAAGCATTAAATCCGAAAGCTTGTTAAGCTTATACCTTGCACCAAGACTTGATACTATAGACCATGTGCTGCCAGGGGAAGCGTCTACCGATCCTGGATCCCAAAATGAATAAAAATTACTAGGTTCCAAAACATTTCCAGTTAAAAGTGGGTTAGGGTTTTGGTAAGTCGTACTTACTTCAGGAGAAAAAGAGGTGTAATGAACACCCAAACTCACAAAAGGGGCTAATCTATAGCTAAAAGATTGAAAAGAACGAATGCTAAGTGGATAGAATTCGAGCTGTGTACCGATATCTAAATTTTTAGCAACACCTTTGTGGCCTCTTAATCTATCAGCTTCAGCACTAACTTTATTAGGGTCAACAAATTCTCCAAAATGATCAAGGTTGGTTTTGTTCCAGGATATTTCATTTCTTAATTTGAAATGATCATTGAAATAAGTATCTGTGGTATAGCAGTTACAATCTGCTCTGTAAGCGAAATTTAAATAGTGTACAATTCCTATTCCAAACCCAGTATTTCCAAAGTTTGTTTTTGAATCTGCACGACTCCCAAAATCTGATCTAAACTGTACAGGACCTGTAATTACCCCAATTTCATGAGAAAAACCTAGTTGAGCATTGGCTGTTTGAAAAATAACAAATAAGCAAAAAGCAGAAGCTACATGTTTCATGTTAAGCATAGTAAGTTTTGTTTTTTTTTGAGGCATAATTGACAACAAATATAGAAAAACTCGGTGAACTAACAAATTTTATCGATAAACTAACAAATCGTTCATGTGTTTTTCCAAATATATAGAAATTATTTATTGTGAATTTCAAAAAATCAATGTTTAATATAAATATAATTAAACATTTTTAATCTTAGGAATTTTCTATTAAAAAAAATCAAAGAGTAATAAATTTTTTCGAAAAACATATTGAGATTATTTATTGCGAATTTCAAAAAAAAAGAATGTGTTTTTTAAAGATAACGTATATTTGCATCCTTAAAACACCTAATCGATAAATAATAATACAATTTTGTGTGTATGAAAAGTAATGTTGAATCATTTTTAGACTTAGTAAAACAAAGAAATGGGCACGAACCAGAATTTTTACAAGCTGTAGAGGAAGTTGCAGAAACTGTTATTCCATATATAATAGATAATGATATATATTATGGAAAAAATATTCTTTTAAGGATGGTCGAACCAGAACGTGTTATAACATTTAGAGTTTGTTGGGTTGATGACCAAGGAGAGATACAGGTTAATAGAGGGTATAGAATTCAAATGAATTCCGCTATAGGCCCTTATAAAGGAGGCTTGCGTTTTCATCCGACCGTTAATATGAGTATTTTAAAATTCCTAGCGTTTGAACAAGTGTTTAAAAATAGTCTCACCACGCTACCTATGGGAGGCGGAAAAGGAGGAAGTGATTTTGACCCTAAAGGAAAGAGCGATAATGAAATTATGCGTTTTTGTCATGCATTTATGAGTGAATTATTCAGACATATTGGTCATAATACAGATGTGCCAGCTGGAGATATAGGTGTAGGGGCTAGAGAAATTGGTTTTCTTTTTGGAATGTATAAAAAAATAAAAAATAGCTTTACAGGTGTTTTAACAGGTAAAGGGATGTCTTGGGGAGGATCATTAATTAGGCCAGAAGCAACTGGATATGGTACCGTTTATTTTGCACAAAAAATGCTTGAAAATAAAGGGGATAGCTTTGAAGGTAAAGATGTCGTAGTATCTGGTTCTGGTAATGTTGCGCAATATGCCGCAGAAAAAGCAATACAACTAGGAGGTAAAGTTTTAACACTTTCAGATTCATCAGGTTATATTTATGATGCTGAAGGAATAGATACCGAAAAGTTGACTTTTGTGATGAAGTTAAAGAATGAGAAACGAGGAAGAATTAACGAATATATAGAAGCATATCCTAATGCCAAATTTGTAAAAGGTAAAACACCTTGGGAGGTTAAATGTGATATAGCATTACCATGTGCAACCCAAAATGAACTAAATGTAGATGATGCGAATACGCTTTTAAATAATGGTTGTATTTGTGTAAGCGAAGGAGCAAATATGCCGTCAACTAAACAAGCTATTACTGCGTTTCATAAAGCTAAAATATTATTTGCACCTGGGAAGGCATCAAATGCAGGTGGTGTAGCTACCTCTGGTTTGGAAATGACCCAAAACTCTTTAAGGTTTAATTGGACTCGAGAAGAAGTTGATTTAAAATTAAAAGACATCATGTCCAATATTCATGACGCTTGCATTGAGTATGGAAAAGATGAAGATGGTTATATAGATTATGTTAAAGGTGCTAATATTGCTGGATTTGTAAAGGTAGCAGATGCTATGCTAGCACAGGGTATTGTATAATTAATCATTTAGTAAATAAACAAGTAAAAAAGCTTCTCATTTATGAGAAGCTTTTTTACTTATAAATGTTATTTTTCGATTAACCATTATAGTTATATGTAAGATTTAATAAACCAATACATCTTTAATCTTTCCGTCTTCTTGGTATTCTGTGTCTGTGTTGATTTGCCATAAATCTACCTGACTATTATTTGTGATTTTATTGGCAGCCAATATACCCATCAAAATAGAATGGTCCTGATTGTTATATTTAAAAGCGCCATATCGACCTATAGGAAAAAGATTTGGAATGTTTTTTAGAAAATCTATAGTTATATTTAATTTTTCTTGATATCCAGTTTCATATACAGGGTAGCATTTTGGGACTTTGACAATTTTAGAATTAAGAATTTTAACTTTTTGAGGGATGAGATTGATAAATGAAAGTTCTTTTTTAGCTAAATTAATCATTAATTCGTCGGTTTGATTCCAAAGGTTATCTTTATCAAAACACCAGTATTCTAATGCCAAAATTGTAGTATCCTTTCCTTTAGTGAGACTTGGACACCAATTTCTGAAATTTGTAATTCTTCCGAGTTTTACTTTCGGGGAATGAATATATAGCCAATTATCTTCGAATAGATTTTTCCCATCTATTTCAAAATAAACTAAAATAGTATTTCTAAAATAAAGAGAGTTGATCGCTTTACTGACTCTAGAAGGTACATTTTTAATACCTTTTACTAAATGAGTTAAGGGCATTGTGGATACAACGCCATCTGCTTTTATAATTGAGCCATTTTTTAATTCTATACCATAAGCATGATTATTATCATCAATTAAAATCCTCTCTACTGGAGTTTTAAGAAAAATTTCTCCATTTTGTTTTTTGATAGCTTTGGCAGCTTTTTCATATAACGTTCCTGTACCTTTTTTAGGATAAGCAAATTGATCGACTAATGTTTTGTGCTTATTATTTCTATTATTAAATAATGCAGAAATTACCGCTTGAGTTAGAGATAAAGTTTTAATTCTTTGCGCAGCCCAATCTGCATCAATTTGAGTACACTTTATTCCCCAAAGCTTTTCACTATAGTTTTTAAAAAAAATAGTATATAGTTTTTTTCCAAATCGATTGCTCACCCATTCTTCCAAATTCTTCGGTTCTTTTATTGGGTTAATTATTTGAATTAAGTAATCCCAAAGAATTTGAATAATTGTGACAAATGATAAGTTTTTTATAACATTACTAAATTTTAAAGGATATTGAAAATACTTACCATTATAAAAAATACGAGTTTGCCTATTTATTAAAGTGAAATCATCTTTCACTAGCTCTTTAAAAAAAGAATTAACCTCTTTTTGTTTTGAAAAGAAACGATGCGGGCCTAAATCTACTATTTGACCCCATAAGTCAAAACTCCTTGACATACCCCCTATTTGATTACTAGCTTCATAAACTAAAACTTCTATACCTTTTTTACTTAACTCGTAAGCACAACTAAGTCCAGCTGGTCCAGCACCAATGATTATAACCTTTTTCATTTAATGATTTTACTTTTCTCAAAAAGAGAGAGAAAATTAGCAATATACAATATATTCATTGTTGATTTGGAGACGTGCATTGATTTGTCTAAAATTTGATTAAGGATTTTTTTGTTGTATAACCCAAGGTAGCGAATAATAAATAAATAGGTAGTAGGGGAACCATAAATCTTGAGGCTCCTATTAATCCAGTTAGCATAGTAATGTAAATTATAATGAACAGCATAAACCACTGTAGAGCAGGTGCAGTTTTATAATGCTTAATCCAAAATAATATGAATCCTATGACTTTGAATATGTTGAGTATTAATATTATAGGTATGAGAATGATAATAGCCAAAGGTTGTTTTTTAAAATATTTGTACGCACCCCAAATACCACCTTCATTGAAATGCTTTAGAAAACCAACTTCTTCAGCATTTTTGAATTCAAAGAAATTATAAAGATCGAATCTTCCTGGGTCGAAAAACATCTTAATACTGCCTTTAAAGTGAGCGATAGTATAACTCAAAAAGTCTTTTTTTATGTACTTCAATGTTAAACTTTTCATTTCGTTTTGTTTATCCCTATATGTGGTTTTTTTATCAACATGATCAGAAATCATAGAATTGATTTTTAAGGCATAGTCCTCGCCATACCTATTTAAATGAAAATAATATAAGTTGTATTCTTTTAAGTTTATGTTTTGTATACTAGAGAAATCGAAACTTCCAGTTCTTTTATTATTCCAGCCCATATAAAGAAGACAAATTCCTATTGGAATTAAAGATAATACATAGGCATATTTTATGTGTTTAGTAAACCATATACATAGAATAATATTTGGGATTATGAATAAGTAAAAGATGGGCTTTGTGAGAAATAATAAAATTACTACGATTTGAAAATATAAAAAATTGTATATATTTTTCTTGGTGAAGGCTTCGTGAAAAAAATAACATAGGAGCACTATCAGGAATTGGAAAAGAATCTCACTCATTAAGTAGTTTGCATAAATAAATTGACTTATAGAAGTGATTAAAAAGATTATTAAAATTTTTCGGTTTATTCTTTTGTAGTAGTTTTTAAATAGTTTTATACACAAAAAAATGCTACTAATTGATAAGATATTTTGTGTCATTAGTAGTATAACTTTTGATTTTAGAAAACATGAAAAAATTAAAATATAAATACCATACAATGGAGGTCTTTTAGTGTAATATTCTGGATTAATGATAGACGAATTAATATCTCCAGAATAAAATTTAAAATAGTTTTTTATGTTTTCTGCTAAGTTATAGTATTCATAAGAATCCGCTAAGAAGTAGTCGCCCAAAGAAATTTTTATGATAAAAAATATAAAGTGGATAGATAAAAGAACTATAAACAGTTTTTTAGTGTGATCAATTTTTAAATAATATTTCAAATTAGATTTAAAATGTTTATGATTATAATGTAAAGTTATGACATTATACATTATTTTGAGAATTTATCGTTAGATATAAATATATTTGAATTACAAACGGAGTTATGGTTAAACAAGTAGTATTTTTATTAATTATATTATTATTTCCAAAATTTCTATTCGCACAAGATTTTTCTGCGCTATGGGATGGGCATTTTTCATATAACAGCATTAAAGATGTATCGCAAGGCAATAATAAAATTTATGCTGCATCAGAAAATGCGGTTTTTAGTCTAGATATACAAACGAACGAAATTGAAGAACTTACTACTATTAATGGGTTGTCGGGTGAAACTATTTCAACAGTCTATTATAGTGAAGTATACGGATTATTAGTCATTGGATATGAAAATGGCTTAATAGAAGTCGCTTTTGATGATGATGACAAAATTCTTTCTGTGGTCGATATTCTTGATAAACCTACAATTCCTTCAATAGATAAAAGGATAAATCATTTTAATATCCATCAAAATTTTATATACATTTCAACAAATTATGGGATTTCGGTTTTTGATTTAGAAAGATTAGAGTTTGGAGATACGTATTTTATTGGGAATGGGGGCAGTCAAATTCAAGTCAATCAAACCACCATTTTTGGTGATTATATTTATGCAGCTTGTGAAGATGGAAGTGGGATTAGAAAAGCTCTTGTATCTAGTCCAAACCTTATCGATTATCAAAATTGGCAATTAATTAATTCAGGTAACTGGTTATCAGTAGAGTCTGTAGCAGATAATTTATATGCTATAGGGACAAATAGAAGAATTTATCAAATAGTTAATGATGTTTTTACCGAAATATTTTTTTACGCCGATACACCGTTGGACATGAGATCCGCTAATGAAAATTTAATAGTAACTACACAAAATAATGTGTTTGTTTATGATGCTAATTTTAATATTACCTCTCAAGTTGCTATAGACCCTTTGTTCGATACTCAATATAATACAGCCATTATAGATTTGGAAAATATTTATATTGGAACTAAAGACTTTGGAATTTTAAAAACACCATTACCCAACCCGATAATTTTTGAAGAAATACACCCAGATGGACCATTATTAAATATCCCTTTTTCTCTCCAGGCAGAACCAAATGGTTTGTGGGTTACCTTTGGTGAGCATACTTCGTTTTATAACCCCTATCCGTTAAATAATCGTGGAATTAGCCATTTAAAAGATGAGGTTTGGAAAAATAATCAATATGAAGAAGCTTTCGAGGCTAAATGTTTAAACAAGATAGCCATTAATCCGTTTAATCCCAATCAAGTATTTGTAAGTTCATTTTTTAGTGGGTTATTAGAGATTAATGAAGATGTTTCAACTATTTTGTATAATGAAACAAATAGTGGATTGGAGTCTTTAATTTTACCAGGGAACCCCAATTATATTGATATACGAGTGGGGCCTTCTGCTTTTGATAATAATGGATTAATATGGACGATGACAGGTTTGGTAGATAAACCACTTAAATCGTTTAATCCTCAGAATAACCAATGGAGATCTTTTGATTTTACCAGTGTAATACCAGACATAAACCTAGGTTTTAGTGATATGGTAATTCAGAGTGATGGAGTGATTTGGATAGCGAGCTATACATATGGGCTTATTGGCTTTAAGGAAAACGGAGCAACCCCATTGTTAAAGAGCATTAGCGAAGAGGAAATAGGTTTTCCTGTTAAGCATATTCAAGCATTAGCTGTAGATAATAGAGGGCAATTATGGATAGGAACACGTGCTGGTCTAAGAATTTTATATAATACTTTAAATTTTTTCGAAGATGATAATATTAGAGTGGAAGAAATTATTATTGAAGAAGATGGCATAGCAAAGGAGTTGCTATTTGAGCAATTTATCACAGATATAGAGGTGGATGGATCTAACAATAAATGGATAGGCACATCAGATTCAGGCTTGTTTTACTTTTCTTCAGACGGGCAGAAAACAATATTTCATTTTACTAAGGATAATTCGCCATTACCTTCAAATAGCATTAGAGATATTTCGCTAGATAACACTAATGGTATCGTATATATAGCTACAAGCAAAGGTTTAGTCTCTTTTCGTTCTGGAGGATCCAGCCCGTTTGAGGATTTAGAAAGCGCTTTTGTATATCCAAATCCTGTAAGGCCAACATTTAATATTGTAGATGAAAAAGTTAAGATAAAAGATATATCAGAAAATATAAATATTAAAATAACAGATATCGAAGGTAATTTAGTTGCCGAAGCACAGTCCAGAACAAATCAGAGATATGGGGGATTCAATCTTGAAATAGATGGAGGAACTGCTTATTGGAATGGAAAAAATATGGCAAATAATATTGTTTCTTCTGGAGTCTACTTAATTATGCTTTCTGATTTAGACTCTTTTGAAACCAAAGTTTTAAAATTAATGGTTGTTAGATAATGCTAATTACTACAGATGCCATTGTTTTGTCCAAATTAAAATATAGAGATAACGACTTAATAGTTAAGTGCTATACGCAGCAGCTAGGGGTTATTAGTTTTTTATTAAGAGGTGTTTTAAAAAGTAAAAAGGGGCATTCTAAAGTAGCTTATTTTCAGTTACTCTCACAGTTGCAATTAATTGTTGTTTATAAGAGTAATAGATCATTGCAAGCTATAAAAGAAACTAAATTGAACCATATTTATGCAAGTTTGCACTCTAATGTTTTAAAGAGTTCCATTGTTATGTTTTTATCTGAAGTATTGTCGAATACATTAAAGGAAGAGGAAAAAAACGAAACACTTTATAGCTATATTGAAACCACACTATTGTGGCTTGATACGCATTCTGAATATTCAAATTTCCATTTATTATTTTTACTTAATTTAACTAGGTATTTGGGGTTTTACCCAGATACAAAAAATATAGATTATCCTTTTTTTAATTTGAGTGAGGGTAAATTTGAGGCAAAATCGCAGGATAGATACACTATATCTGGAGAGAATTTAACACTTTTAAAACAACTATTAGGCATAACATTTGATGCATTGTCTAATGTAGAGATTAATACTAGGCAAAGACAATCCTTTTTAAGTATGATTTTGCTATATTTTGAATTACATTTGGGGAGTTTTAAAACACCTAAGTCGTTGCAGATATTTAATCAAGTTTTTAATTAAAAACATGAAGTTTTTTTATACCATTTTCCTCTTTTTACTTGCTTCTATATCTTTTCAAGCACAGAATATAAAGGTTTTTAGTGAGCAAACAAAAGAACCTGTTTTTGGGGTGGCTATATATAATGTGGATAAATCGGAAAGTGTTGTCACTAATTTTAGAGGAGAGGCAGACTTAAGTAAGTTCTCGGATACAGAAATCATCTATTTTAAACATTTATCACATATTCTAAAAAAAATAACAAAACTTCAATTAGGAAACTCAAATAGGGTTTATTTAATTTCCAATACTCAAGATTTAGAAGAGATCGTCATTTCTGCTTCAAAGTTTGAACAAAGTAAAAGAGATATTCCACAAAAAATAATTAGTATGAATACTGCAAGTATTCAATTTTCAAACCCACAAACAAGTGCAGATTTGTTAGAAAACACAGGAAAAGTTTTTATTCAAAAAAGTCAATTAGGAGGAGGAAGCCCTATGATTAGAGGTTTTGCTACTAACAGACTATTAATCACTGTTGATGGTGTAAGAATGAATAATGCTATTTTTAGAGGAGGGAATTTACAAAATGTTATTACAATTGATCCGTTTTCAGTTCAAAGTACAGAAGTTACATTAGGTTCTGGCTCTGTAATTTATGGAAGTGATGCTATTGGTGGTGTTATGAGTTTTTATACACAAGAACCAAAATTGTCCTATTCAGATTCATTATTATTTAAAGCAAATATTATTGCAAGGCATGCAACAGCCAGTAATGAAAAAACAGGGCATTTTGATTTTAATTTAGGATATAAAAAATGGGGATTTGTAACCAATGGAAGTTATACAAGTTTTGGAGATTTAAAAATGGGTACAAATGGACCTAGTGAGTATTTAAGACCTGAATTTGTTTTGGTGACTAGCGCGGGAGATATTATCGCCGAAAATAATGATCCGCTAATCCAAAAATTTTCTGGGTACGATCAATTAAATATAATGCAAAAAGTTCGTTATGAACCGTATAAGAATTTAAGTTTTGATTTAGGGCTCTATTATACTAAGACATCAAATATTCCCAGATACGACCGTTTAATAAGATATAGAAATAATGATTTACGTTCTGCTGAGTGGAATTATGGGCCGCAAAAATGGTTTATGTCTAATCTTCAGGTTACCAAATTAAGCAGTAATTCTAATTTGCATGATAAAGTTAAAATGACTTTAGCATATCAAAATTTTCAAGAAAGTAGATTAGATAGAGATTTTCAATCTATTATTAGGAATGTTAGAGAGGAAGCAGTAGATGCTTATTCCTTTAACTTAGACTTAGAAAAAACATTGAGTCCCAAAACACAATTTTTTTATGGGCTAGAGTATGTGTATAATAAAGTTATGTCTCATGGAAAGGAAGAAAACATAGCAACAAATAATAGCTCGCCTTCAGTTTCCAGGTACCCAAATGGAGCTAGTTGGCAATCTGCAGCGATATATTCTAGTATTAAATATAAACCTAATACTAAGTTTGTTTTTCAATCAGGTTTACGCTTTAACCACATTGTTTCCAAAGCTGATTTTAAAGAAAATAATGTCTTTTTAAATTTACCTTTCGAATCATCTAAAAATAAAGCAGGAGCACTTACTGGAACTGCAGGTATAAGATGGTCGCCAAATAGAACCATACAATGGAAACTTAATACATCTTCTGCTTTTAGGGCACCTAATATTGATGATATTGGTAAGGTGTTTGATTCTGAACCAGGTTCGGTTGTTGTTCCCAACGAAACTTTAAGACCAGAGTATGCTTATGGTGGCGAATTAGGAGTGAAATTGGATTTCAATAAAAAGCTAATGATAGATATGAGTACGTATTACACTTACTTAAACAATGCTTTAGTACGCAGAGATTATAATTTGAATGGCAATACAGAGATTTTTTATGATGGTGAGTTAAGTCGGGTTCAAGCCATACAAAATGCTTCAAAAGCATGGATTTATGGTTTTGAAATTGGCTTAAAAGCAGCGATAACGAACCACATTGATTTAACATCGCAATACAGTATTATAGGTGGAACAGAAGAAGAAGATGCCATAGAAGTTCCCATTCGCCATGTCGCACCTAATTTTGGAAATACACATCTAGTTTGGACATCCAAAGGATTAAAATTAGATATGTTTGCAAACTATAACAGTGAACTTTCTTTTAATCAGTTAGCCCCCTCTGAGGTTGGAAAAGATTATATCTATGCACTTGATGCTAATGGGAACCCGTACAGCCCTTCGTGGTATACATTAAATTTTAGGGCACAATGCCAAGTAAGTAACTCGACAACAATTATGGCTAGCTTAGAAAATATCACAGACCAACGCTACAGAACATATTCTTCTGGAATTGCAGCAGCAGGAAGAAACCTTATATTATCCTTAAAATATAGTCTGTAAAATTACTTCTTAACTGCTTTTTTAGTAATTACTGAACCATTAGATAATACCACTTCAGCTATATAAATTGAACTATTTAGGTTCGATAATGTATAGGTTTCAGAGCTTTTCTTACCTTCAAACAGGTATAATTGTCTTCCTAAAAGATCAAAAATGTTTACCGTTTTAATACTTGAATTATTTGATGTTTTAAATTGTACGCGGTCATTATCTAATTCAACAATACTCAGGCTGTTTTTGTCTAAAGAAATATCATCTGTAGACAAAGCATTGGCATTAAATACAATTTCAAAACGATCGTTAAACTCGCCAATTTCTGATGTAAAAGTATAGTCGGTAGCAGATAAATCATGCAACTTGTCAAGTAAATTATCTTTTAGATAAATCGTATTATTATTTAAGAAATCACCTTGTAATTGAGCAACAGATAATTTGTATAATGTGGCAACATCAATAATTGTTTTAAAACCAAGTTTAATAACTTCATCATTAGTTAAACTATTAATTGCTTTTCCTTGAATGGCGAATTTTTTATCAGACCCATCAATGATCGTATAAAGTATACTAGCAGTATTTTCGGTAATAATTCTTTTCGCATCATATGACACACCATCGTCGTTATTTGTGGCGCCGTCTACATAGCCTAAAGCTACTTGGTTAAATACCCCATTATCTGATGTCAAATTAACCCATAATTTATTATCATTTGAAACCGATTCTTTTTTGGAACGAGAATTCTTGAAAAATTGACTATTACTAGTTCCATCTGCTCTACGCATGTCATTATTAAACTCAACGGTTCCAGAAAAAACAGGACTAGAACCTCCTGTTGGTGTTACATCATTTGACATAGCTACAAAAAAACCTTGACAAGAAGGAACAAATTTATTTGGAATATCTCCACCACTAACAGCTTGTACACCAGCTACTAAATTTATGTAAGCGTAATCATCCTGGCTAAAATTAGATGCTTGATTACCTGGGTTTGCACTATCTGCAAGGCTATTGTGTGTCCATAAATAAAGAATATTGTCAATAGTTCCTGTAGGGTTTAAAGTAGCATTATATCCATTTACAGCAAAAAAATCATCTGTGCTAATAGCAGAAGGATAAGGATTACCTAAAAAATTCCAATTACTATCATTTAATTCATCGTCATTTCTGTAAACTGTAACAAAAACATCTCCAGTATTAAACTCTCCAGAAAATTGTGCTGCATCCGCATAAGGAAAAGGAGACGGAACTGGTGGAGGTGCAGAAGCTGCAACTAAGTAACCATGTCCTATTGCCATGGGGCCTGTAGCTGTTTCCCAGTCATTATCGTTGTCATCAATGTCATCAGGAGTTCCATTAGTAGTTCCCACTGTATGTTGGTCTAAAAATAATGAGGCGTTAAAAGAATAACGTCTGCCCTTATCGGGATTAGGAAAAACAGTCGTTATATCTGCATTCGTTACAGGTGCACTCCAATAAACATAATGTAATCCATCATCATTATACGATCTTGTTGTTTTATTTACCAATGTACTTCCAGAACTTAAGGAAAACGTACCAGCTGATGAGCCTACACCTCTTTGAACAAAAGCACCTTGGTTTTGTACAGTTATGCTTCCATCAACAGTTGCATCATTTTGTACTTCAACAAAAGTATTATCTGCAATATTTAAAGTAAATCCACTATTTACAGTTAAACTACAAACATTGAGGTCTCCGTTTGTGTTTGTATCGTAATCTCCATTGATAATCGCAGATATCGTTAAATCTGGCGTACCATTATCCCAAGTAGCCCCATTCCAGGTGGTTGTTAAACCAAAGCAACCGGGTAAAACGGAACCGTTAAATGTGAAATCATTAATACTAAATGTGTTGTTAACGTTTCCTGCGCCCCAAGCATAAACCCTAAATGTAATCGCAGAGGTGATATTTTGGTAAGCTGCTCCAGATAAATCTATAGTTGCTCCATTAAATAATGGCGTTCCAATATCAGAAGTATAACCATCAACACTGGATCTAAAAGCAAAATTAGATATACTTGTATTGCTCCTTTGTGAAGTATAAACAAAATTAGAAAAGTTAATTTCATATCCAGAATTAGGCGTAATAGTAAATTCAAAATATGCTGAAAGATCAATTGAGCCTGTATTCCAGCTACGTGCATTGTATCTGTTACTAGCAGGGTTACCCGAAATTCCTACTCCTCGACCTATACCAGAAACGGTAATATTCGTATCAGTAATTTGACCAGTTGTATATGGGTCGTCCGTGTTAGGATTTGTCCCTGAAATTGGGTTTGTGAAGATACTTTGCCCAAACCCAAAAGAAACGACACATAAACATGCAATTAAGAGAGAAAGCGGTTTTAAATAAGCAATTTTTTTCATCATGTTAGGTTTTTAAATCTATACTTCAACTACGTTTCGTACAGTGGATTTGGTTTTTATAAATTTTTATTCTTATTGTTAATTTATCTATTGTTATTTTTGATAAACCATGAAGGTATCAAAAAAAACATATACGTTACAAGAAGCTACTAGAAAATTAGAGCATTATTGTGCGTACCAAGAACGTTGTCACCAAGAAGTTAGACAAAAGCTAACCACTATGCATATAATTCCTGAGGCTATAGATATTATAATCGTACACCTTTTGGAGCATAACTTTCTTAATGAAGAACGTTTTGCCAAAACATTTGTAAGCGGTAAGCTTAAAATTAAACAATGGGGCCGACGTCGTTTAACTTATGAACTTAAGAAAAAAGACGTGTTCAAAGTTAATATAAATCAGGCACTTAGTGAAATAGAAAAAGAGGAGTATGTCGGAATTTTCAATGATTTAGCCGAAAAAAGGGTGAATTCGATTAAAGAAACGGACAAGTTTAAGAAACGAAAGAAATTAATCGACTATTTACTATATAAGGGGTGGGAATCTCACTTGGTATACGAAAAAGCAAACGAGCTTATACCGTAATATGGGTGTCTTTATGTGTTCTTATAATGGCTTGTTCATTTTTCCAGTCAATCCATTTTTGCCCTTTTAAACGTCTCATTATATTATCGTAATTACGCATAATAAACAGATTGTATATAGCTCTGCTAAAGTTTTTTGGGTTTCTTGCTATAGCTCTTAAACTCATAGAAAAACCAGGTGTTATATAACGCATATAATGCCAATATCCTTCTGGCATGTATAAAATTTCGCCATGTTTTAATTCGGTTTCGTAGCCTTTAGCTTTTTTAAGCATGGGCCATTTTTTAAAATCAGGGTTGTTAAAATCAATATCCTCTCGGGTAATTAAAGAGTGCGGGATTTTATATAGGTACTTACTCTGTTTTTGGTCAAATAGAATAATTTGTTTAGTGCCTTCAAAATGAAAATGAAAAATGTTGGCTAAATCAATGTCATAATGCATAAAAGTATGAGAGTCACGCCCCCCAAAAAACAACATAGGGATGCCTTTTAGTAGTCTTAAACCAAAGTCTGGAAAGGTAAAATCTTTCTGTAATTGAGGTATTTCTTTTAAAGCATTCCAAAGAAAAATGCGGTATTTTGTAGGTTCATTTTTTAGCAAATCCACATAATCGCTCATCTTCATTTTTGCATGTGGTTCGTTAAACCCATCTTTGTAATCTACTGGTCTATCATCATAAAGAGGAATAGTAATATTACCAGCTATGCTTTTCATATAATCTAAATTCCATTTGGTATAAGCGGGCCAATCCTCTATAAAGCGCTCAATAACTACGGGCTTTTGCGGATTAAAATAGAATTTTAAAAAATCCTCTTTGGTAATGGTTTTAACACGAGGGATATCTTGCAGATTAAGTGCCAATACTTAAATAGTTTAGTTTTTCAAAGTTAAGAAAACGTTATGAAAACTAAAATAGTATTTTCGATGCCATACTAAATTAAACAATGAAAAATTTTCCGTTTAATCTTTTATTATAAGAAGCAAAAGGCTAAAGGTTAATTTTAGTTAGGCTAAAAATGATGTTCTCAACGCAGTATTTAAAAAGTGTTATTTCAAAGTTTTGGCTTTTTCTTTAGCCGCCTCATTACGCTCAATAGTATGCTCTGGTCGTGTCCATTTAGGTTTTTCTCCTAAAGGCTCTAATTGAGAATCGTTAGCTTCAACTGTTTGAGGCTGTACTTTTTTAGTAAATGGTTTTTGCGTATTTAAACCTAGTAATTCAAACATTTTCATGTCTTCATTAACATCGGGATTCGGAGTCGTTAATAATTTATCTCCAGCAAAAATAGAATTAGCACCAGCAAAAAAACACATGGCCTGTCCTTCTTTAGACATTTGAGTTCTACCTGCGCTTAAACGCACTTGTGTTTCTGGCATGACAATACGGGTAGCGGCAACCATACGAATCATATCCCAGATTTCAACAGGTTTTTCATCTTCTAACGGGGTGCCTTCAACAGCCACTAGGGCATTGATAGGGGTAGATTCTGGTTGTGGATTAAGAGTCGATAGTGCGACTAACATACCAGCACGATCTTCTAGGTTTTCACCCATACCAATAATACCACCACTACAAACGGTGACATTGGTTTTACGCACATTGTCAATAGTGTCCAATCGGTCTTGATAGCCACGAGTTGAGATGACTTCTTTATAGTATTCTTCCGATGAGTCTAAATTATGGTTGTAGGCATATAAACCAGCTTCGGCTAAACGTTTTGCTTGGTTCTCGGTAATCATTCCCAGTGTGCAACATACTTCCATATCTAGCTTATTAATGGTGCGTACCATTTCTAAAACCTCGTTAAACTCTTCTCCATCTTTTACATTTCGCCATGCCGCACCCATACATACACGAGAGCTACCTGTAGCTTTTGCACGTAAAGCTTGAGCTTTTACTTGCTGAACAGACATTAAATCGTTCCCTTCAATATTTGTATGATAACGAGCTGCTTGTGGGCAATAGCCGCAGTCTTCAGAGCACCCTCCCGTTTTTATAGACAATAAAGTAGATACTTGTACTACATTAGGGTCATGGTGTAAACGGTGAACCGTAGCTGCTTCATAAAGCAACTCCATTAAGGGTTTATTATAAATTTTTATGATCTCTTCTTTTGTCCAGTTGTGTCTTATCTCGCTCATAAATCAAGTTGATTATCAATATCAAAAATACTAATTAAATAGGACATACTTTCAATATTTTTCCAATTAATAAGATCTAAACCTAAGGATCTATTTTTATAAAGTTAGTGACACTCTGTATTTTATCATTTTTTAAGTAAATGAAGATAATATACTATTTTACCCACATTATATTTATCTTTAAATCGTAAATTTTGAGTATGAATAGATTAAAAGTTTTCTTAAAATATCCTAATAAAAAGAGCTTTCCTAAAATGATTAAGGAAGTTGTGATTCTTATGATTAAAAAGAGAGAGATTCCTTTTTATTATTTTAAATATTTATATAGAAAAGAAGCAACTAATTACTTGGATTATGTAAGCTTTAAGGAGCAGCTGTTACTTGTAGATCATAGGGCTTTACATAATCCAGATTATGTCGCTTTAACAAATAACAAGCTCTATTTTGCGCTATTTTGTGAAAGAACATCTATTAGAACCCCCAAATTAACAAGCTATAATTTAGAGTCTAATTTTTTCTTCAATAATGAAGTGGTACAAATTACAAATAAAGAAAAACTTAAAACATTTTTTGAAACGTTATTCGAAACTCATAAGATAGATGCGCTGTTTTTTAGACCCCCTTCTGATTATGGAGGCAAAGGCTGTTTTAAAATGACTAAATTGGATCTTCAAAACAATTTGGAGGATTTATATAAAAATTTAGTACATGGTAATTTTGTTCATACAAAAGTTATTAAACAGCATGATGATATTAACAAAATACATAGTAAATCTGTAAATACTTTGCGGATAGTTTCGCTATTAACCCTCGAAGGGAATATAGAAATAATTAGTGCTTTTATTAGGTTTGGGGTTGGAGATAGTGTTGTCGATAATGCTACATCTGGAGGTTTTTTTGTTGGAATTGATTTAGAGAATGGTGTTTTAAAACCTAAAGGGCATTATTTGCCTGAGCATGGAGGCAAAGAAATTACAGAACACCCAGATAGCGGGTATAAATTTGAAGGATTTAAAATTCCATATTATAAAGAGGTGTGTGACCTTGTGTTGGATACTGCCAGAATTATTCCAGACGGATTGATTGGTTGGGATGTAGCAATAACTCCAAATGGTCCAATAATCATAGAAGCCAATGCAGAACCTCATATCCCTATTAGTAACATAGCTCAAGGAGGACTATTGAAGAATAAGCATGTAAAAAACGTACTTGATGAATTAAAAAAGAAATGATGAATTAGTTCATATTTCGCACAGTTTTTAAAAATAAATATTATCAATCACTGAACGGTTATTTTAGATAATGAGGAACTTTACAGATATTAGTCGAATACGTGTTTTTATAAAAGACAGAAACAAGAAAAGTTTTCTAAAAATCATTAGGGAAATTTTTATTCTTTTAATTACAAAAAAGGAGATTCCGTTTTACTATTTTAAATTTTTATATAGAAAGGATGTTAAAAATTATTTGGATTATTTAAGCACGAAGGAAGTCGTTGCAATTGGGAGTAGTCAGACGCTACATAAGCCTGAATACAAATCTTTATTTAATAACAAATTGATTTTTGCTTTGTTTTGCGAAAAAGCTTCAATTAATTCGCCAAAACTAATAAGTCATAATTTTGGAAGTCGTTTTTGTTTCAATAATGAAAATGAAAAAATTACGACTAAAGAAGCGCTTGTTCTTTTTTTTGAAAAGGTATTCACTTCATTGGATACAGAGGCAATCTTTTTTAGACCGCCTTCGGAATATGGAGGCAAAGGCTGTTTTAAAATCACTAAAGAAGCATTAATTTCTGAAATTAATGACAGATATGAAACAATAATTAATGGGCGTTTTGTTCATACCGAAATTATAAATCAACATGAAGAAATAAATAAAATACATAGTAAATCTGTGAATACGATAAGAATTATTTCATTAATTACTTCTGAAGGTGACATTGAATTAATTTGTTCGTTTATGAGATTTGGTGTTGGGAATAGCCCAGTAGATAACGCGTCTTCTGGTGGTTTCTTTGTTGGAGTAAATTTAGATGATGGCACTTTAAAACCCTCGGGTCTTTATATGCTTGAATATGGAGGAGGTGATATATACGAACATCCAGATAGCGGCTTTAAGTTTGAAGGCTTTAAAATCCCTTATTTTGAAGAAGCTTGTAAAGAAGTTATCAATGCAGTTAAAGTTATACCAGATAGGTTTATAGGCTGGGATATTGCAATTACTCAAAATGGACCGCTAATAGTTGAAGCGAATTGGGATCCTCATATTTTTTTGAGTGACTATGCCTATGGAGGCTTGTTAAAAAATGAGCATATAAAAAAATTGGTAAGTGATTTAAAAGAGGGTATAATTTGATTTCATCTCAATATAATTAAGATATTTTCTAATTGAAGAGATAGAAAACATGTGACTATCTAAAAAGTACCTAGATGTCTGTTCAATTACAGTCGGATACTTTTAATGATCGTTATTTTGAAAGTAAAATTGAAACTGCATTTCCGCCAAAACCAACAGCATTTACAAGAATGTTTTTTATTCTTTTTGGTGTTTCTTGATGCCTTAAATAAGGAATATCAATAAATTTCTGGTTTTGTAACATTAAGACAGCAAATTCAATATTAAGAGATCCAGATGCTCCAAAAGTGTGACCTATCTTCCATTTGTTAGTAGTTAAAGCTGGTATTTTGTCACAAAATATTTTTTCAATGGCTTTATACTCACTTAAATCCCCTTTGATAGTACCAGGAGCATGCATTACAACAACATCAACTTTATTTGGGTTTAAGTCGCCTAGTGCCATTTGCATTGATTTTTGAAAACATTGTGCATCACTAGAAATGGAAATATTATGCTCTAAAATTTCGGTAGCATAACCAACCCCCTTTATAAAGGCTAAAGCATTTTCTTTTTCACCTGCTTCTAAGCAAGCTACGGAAGCGCCTTCACCCAAAATCATAGAATTTAGACTTTTGTCAAGATCTAAAGCACGACAAGGAAAAGAGTTTTCAAGATCACGTAACTTATCTCTTGAATATATTTTGAGCGCTTGCATTTGAGCAATGGTAAATGGTGTTAAAGGCGCCTCACTACCTCCAACTAAAAATTTATTGCACATGTTGGAATTAATCCAGGCTATACCATTAAGCATGGCGTGCAATGCGGTCGAGCAAGTTATGGAATGACTAATTTCAGGTCCTTGTGTTTGTAGATCGTGAGCCACCCAAGATGCTATATTACCTAATGTTGTTGTAGGAGAGCTTAAGGTTTTGGCTTTGTTCTTTTCAAGAAAATCTTTGTGATAAGTTTCAAAAAGTTGTGTAGCCCCGCGAGACGACCCAATATTAATCCCGAAATTATCTGAACCATCCCAATTAGCTTGTTTTATTGCGTTTCGTGATGCATAGATAGCAAATAGAACGGTGTCATCTAGAGATTTGTATTTAGAGTCCGACTCGCGTAATAATTTAATCTCTTTTTTTGCTTCTTTGGGAATTTTGGCTACTAAAGCAGTTTCATTATTAAATGATTTTTCCGAAATATAATGCCGATTGTCTTGATAGCTTTCCCATGCGTCGTCCGACGATTTTCCTAACGGAGAAATAGATGAAATAGCAGTTATAGAGATTGTTTTTTGCAATGGATTTTATTTTTGACAAAAGTAATATATATACATTTCTATTTTAAGAAACATTGGTATTTAATTTTAAATGTAACAAAGTCTTGTTTTTTGTTACTTATTATTTATCAAAGTAAAAAAAATGAAAAAAGTAAATGTTTATCAGTATGTTGATGAAGCTATGACTTCTCTAGATAATGGAGGACGGTTTTATAATGTTTTAACTAAAGCAAATGATGGTGTTATATCTCAAGCGGAATTGAGTAAAGTAGGCGGAGTGTTTAATGATACCCAGAAAATGATTTTGTTTTTTGAATTAGCGACTTCTAAATTGGCTGAAAGCAATAAGATGATGATACTTTCTAAGATGGAAGGCAAATTAAAAGAAAGTTATACTAAATTTGCACCTCAAAAAATGTTTCCCTCCGAAGCAATTAGTAAAGGTGTTTTATCATCAAATGCGATACTTACAGGAGTACCTAAATTGGTGACTTCTAAAACAGATTTTAATGGGTTTATTATGGTGTCAGTAATGACTGGAAAGGTGACGACATTTATGATGATACCTCTAATTGATGCGTATGATGTTTACGAATTAAAAGACGAATTACATTCTGAAACGTTTATAATCGCACATGCTAGGAGTAAAGAAAAATTACCGAACAAAAAAATTAAAGTAGCTGGTGCTTTTAAAGAATTAAAAGCTGGTATGGAGGCAGGTTCTAATTCTAAAATGTTTTTAGAAGCAGTTTATTATTCAGATAACTAAAGCTGTATTCAATAAAGAGAAGACTTTTTGAAGGTTCTACCTAGTGCAATAAATAGCACATTAAACAATTTCTAAAACATCTTCAGTAACTTGATAGATTTTTTGTAATTGTTCTTTAGTAATGGTATAAGGAGCCTGAATATAGATTGTATTTCCTAAAGGACGGAGAAAAACACCACGATCTAAAAAAAATTGGAATAGCTTATCTCGTAAATTACCATAACGTTTCATTTCCACATTTAAATCCAGAGCAAAAATAACACCTGTTTGTCTTGTAGACTTTACTTTTGGATGTGTTTTGATATGCTCGTCAAACACATTATGGGAAGCAGTAATAATTTTTATATTTTGTTGAATGGTTTCCGATTGTAATAATTCTATACTTGCTAATGCCGCGGTGCATGCTAATGGGTTAGCAGAGTAAGTATGCCCGTGAAATAAGCCTTTCCTAATATCATCACTATAAAATGCTTGATAAATTTCTTCAGAACATGTAGTAAGTCCCATAGGTAGTAAACCCCCAGTTAGGGCTTTACTTAAGCACATAATATCAGGTTTTGTATCTATATGAAGGGAGGCAAAGTAATCTCCTGTTTTTCCAAAGCCAGTCATAACTTCGTCGGCAACTGTAATAATATCATGGTCTTTACAAAACTTTAAAATAGCATTTAGCCCTTTCAAATCATGCATTTTCATAGCGGCTGCACCTTGAACCAAAGGTTCGTAAACAAAACCAGCTACTTTATTGGTTCTTACTATGTCGTTTAATGTATTTAAAATAGCCTCATTGTTTTTCCCATCTGGAGTTGGAATACGTTTTACTTCTAAAAAGAAATCTTCAAAGGGACCATTATAGACTGATAATCCAGATACGCTCATAGCTCCAAAAGTGTCTCCGTGAAATCCATCTTCAAAAGCAATAAGTATATGGCGTTTCTCATCTTTATTAAAATGAAATTGCAAAGCCATTTTTATACCAATTTCAACAGCAGAAGAACCATTATCACTAAAGAAAATTTTGTTTTGGTTGTCAGGCAAGATTTTAATAAGTGCTTCCGATAGTTTTATTGCTGGTTCGTGTGTAAAACCGCTAAAAATAATTTGATCTAATTGTTGCATTTGAGAAGCAACACGATTGGTAATATATTCATTACAATGCCCATACATACAGGTATACCAAGATGCAATAGCATCAATATATTCGTTACCGTCTTCATCATATAAAATACATCCCTTTGCTTTCGTTATTGCAATTGTTTCTGGATGTAGCTTATGCTGTGTTAAGGGATGCCAGAGGTGTTTTTTGTCGCGTTCTTTTAAACTCATAGTTTTTTGTCATTTCCGCGAAAGCGGGAATCTGTTTTTTTATTTCATATTAGTTATGTGATCCTGAAATGAGTTAAGGGGAGACAACTACAATTTATCCTTAAACAATTCAGCATATTCTCTCACAACATTTTTATCAAAATAAGGTTCTTCATTAATACGCCCAATAATCGAAACCCCTGTCATTTTTTTAATAATACTTTCAGTTGTTTTATGCTCGTTTCCGCTAAAAATAAGAGAGATGTCAGCCCCTTTTTCTTTTAAAGCATTTATGGTTAGTAGGGTATGATTAATACTTCCTAAATAATGTCTGGAAACAATAATAATCTTGTAATTGGGTTTAATAAGGTCAAAAACCGTTTGAGTATTATTTAAGGGAACTAACAACCCACCAGCACCTTCAATAACTAAATGGTTTTTTGTTTTTGGGGCATTAATTTGGCTTATGTCAATTGAAACCCCATCAATCTCCGCTGCAGCATGTGGACTCATGGGTGTTTTTAGAGCATAGGCATTAGGGTGAAACTTTGATTTTGTATTGGAAATTAACCTTTCTACTTTTTTGGTGTCGCAGTTTTCCAGTTCGCCAGCTTGAACGGGTTTCCAGTAGTCTGCTTGTAAAGCTTCTGTCACTATAGCCGATGCAATAGTTTTACCAACATCTGTAGATATTCCTGTTATAAAATAAGAGTTCATTTAAAAAACGGTATTACAAATATTACAACGGTACTTTGTTTTTTCAAAAAAAGGAAATAGCATATAAAATATGTTTTTTCGAGAAGGTTCAGCTATTAATATTTTAGTCGATTCGCAATTGTTACAGACAATAGCGTTTCCGTTTTTGTCTTTTTCATAGGTTCTTATTCTATTATATATTTTTAAGGCTTCCGTTGCATCGTCATTGTAAACTAATAATTTAACGCCGCCAATAGCTTGACTAATTAAAGGATCTGAATCTATCGTTTTTTCATCCAATAACATAACGCGAATACCTTCTGCTTCTAGCTTAGATTTTGTGACTTGAGCCTCTGTAGAATAAGGAAACGTTGCTAATATGGTGTAATTATCTATCATAAAATGAAATCATTTTAGACAAAGGTAGTGAGTAAGTTTAAAACTTGAGAGATTTCAGCTTTTGAATTATAAGAATGTAAACAAAATCGCAAACGTTCTTGCCTTTTTGGAACTGTTGGTGATAAAATGGGTTTTATATTAAAACCGTGTTCTTGAAGTTTTTTTGAAATTGATTTTACCTTTTCATTTCCAGAAATGATACAACAATGAATTGCAGAATCACTATCAATAAATAAATCTTGCAGTTTGTTTTTAATGGTTTCAGCTTTAAAAAACGCAATATTTTGGTACAGCTTATTTCTGTTTTTACTCTGAATCACTTCATGATAAGCAGAATGAACAGTTGCTAATGCATGAGGGGGTAAAGCCGTGGTGTAGATAAAACTTCGCGAGAAATTCACTAAATATTTTTTAAGAGATTCACTTCCTAGAACAGCTGCTCCATGGGTACCTATGGCTTTTCCAAAAGTGATGATTCGAGCAAAAACATCTTGTTCTATATTTAAATGTTGAACCAACCCAACGCCGCGATCTCCAAAAACACCAATGGCATGTGCTTCGTCTATAATTAAAAAAGCATCGTGTTTTTTACATAGTTGTACCATCTTCTTTAAGTCTGGAGAATCACCGTCCATTGAGAAAACAGATTCTGTGACTATATAGATGTCTTGACTGTCATTCTGAGCTTGTCGAAGAATCTGCTGCTTTAAATCTTCCAGATTATTATGCTTAAATTTAAAAGCTTTCGCATTGGAAAGTTTTATACCATCACGAATAGATGCGTGAATATACTCATCGTATAAAATGATATCGCCACGCTGTGGAATACATGAAAATAGCCCCACATTAGCATCATAACCAGAATTGAAAATTAAAGAAGCTTCACTATTATGAAAATCAGATAATAAGGGCTCAACATCATTGAAAAGCGGGTGATTTCCTGAAAGTAAACGTGAACCCGTTGCTCCGTTGTGAGTCATATGATGTTCCGTTAAAAGCTCATGGGAATTATTAAAAATGGTTTCAGATTTTGAAAAACCTAAATAATCGTTGGACGAAAAATCAACTAAATCATTACGCGCACCCAACTGCCGTAAAGCGTTATTAGCTTTACGATTTTCCAGTTTTTGTTGAAGCTTTTTAGGAAACATGGAGCAAAGATACTAAAAGACCTGTCAGGTTTTTAAAACCTAACAGGTCTAATCTGTGAGTGTAAAATATCTTTTTTTAATAAAAAATTATTGTTTTTCGATAATTTTACTATATTTGTTATTGTTAAACAATAATTTTATAAATATAATGATGAAAGACAATACAAATATTTTAACTATTATCACTTGGGTTATTTTGCTGTCTTTAGCTTCAATTTTACTTAATGATATTAGACAATTTGATTTTAACCAATTTAAAGAATTTCAAAATTGGGCAGAATCTGCAGATAAAAACGAATCTTGGTTTACCTCAAAAAATGCTATAAAATGGAGCTATTATGTAATTAGTGTTGCTTTATTTTTCTTTAGAGGCTACCTCATTTATGGCTTTTCTTATTTTTTATCAATTCTAAAAGAAATAGAAAAGGGGAATTACTTTAGTAATAATAATATAAGATCTTTCAAAAAGATAGGGAATATCTTTATTTGGTATACTATTAATGTTTTTGTTTTAAGGTTTCTTCTGGCATCCACAAGAAAATCTACTTTCAACTTTTTTAATGAACTTAAAGCAGAGTTTACTTTTTTAATTCCAGCTGGTTTAGCGCTTTATATTCTTGCGGAGATATTCAAACAAGCTAAGAAAACAAAAGAAGAAAATGACTTAACCATATAACTGTGTAAATAACTGTAAATATTGATGTAATGCTTGCCAAACGTAAAATGAAAAGCGTCTCTCCTTGGTTTTTGATATTTAGTATTTTAGTCATGTTTGTTTTAATGGTAGTCTCTCAATTTGGATTTGCAATACTTTTTGATAAAGATGTATACGTTCCATTGAAAGCTATTTCTATGAAATTAGTGGCTCATATAACTGGTGGTTTAGTTATTCTTTTCTTGGTATGGCGAGAAGTGGTGAAAACTAAAACCCCAATTTTAAAAAGATTAGGTTTTATAAAGCCTAATCTATCAAAATTAGATTTTCTAGCGTTGGGACTTGCTTCTTTAGCTGTGGCTTTATTGGCTAAGGAAATAACAAAAATTGTTATTGTTTTTTTTCCATTTTATAAACCAGAAAAAGATACAAAGCTTCTTTATTTTTTAGAGCAGCTAACAACGGAATGGGGCGTTTTATTTATTTTAGTTATTGCCCTTGCTCCAGGTTTTATTGAAGAAATAACCTATAGAGGTTTTTTACAGCGTGGTCTATTAAAGAAGTTTAGGCCATCTGTATCTATTGTAATTTCGTCATTTATGTTCGGATTGGCTCATATAGTTCCACAAGAAATTGTTTTTACTTCTATTATGGGGCTATGGTTAGGGATTAGAGCATGGAGAGTAAATTCTATTTGGCCAACTATATTTTGTCATGCACTTATCAATGGAATGTCAGGTTTCCATATGGTTGGGAAACAACTTTGGCAATTCCCTGAAAATTTACCTATTGGTTATAAAATTTTGGTTTTGATTGCGTTTATTTACGCAGTGAAGATTTTAATACAAAAAAAGAATAAACCAGAATATCTGGACATACAAAGTCATTAATACATTTAAAGTTATGAAAAGAATAAAGCTTTTGTATCGATTTTTAATTTCGATTAATATCCTTTTTTTTATACTGTTAATTCTGATATTAGCCATTTTAGTTGCGCCTGATTTTGTTTATCAAAAACAGTATGATGATAAAACTCTGGGAATGTTTAACCATTTTATTGTTTTTATGCGAGGTATTTTGTTATTCATTGGCTTGTTTAAAATACAGCAAGGCTTATACGCTATAATAAAGAATGGATTTTATAATTCTATTAGCGAAATAAAGTTTAAAAACGGAGGTTTTTTTTTAACCCTCTTTGGAGTGACTGCTATTATTTTTAACATTATTATAAAGAGAGAGTTACAACTAAATATATTTATAACGAATTTTGTTCAATACCTTTTTGTTGTATTGGTAGGCCTTGGCTTATACATTCTTTCAGATTTTATAAAAAGCGGAGGAATTCTTAAAGAGGAAAATGACTTTACCATATAGCTATGCCAATTATTGTAAATCTTGATAAGATGCTTACCGAGCGTAAAATGAAAAGCAAAGAGTTGGCTGAAATAATTGGTATAACCACAGCAAATATGTCCATTTTAAAATCAGGTAAAGCTAAAGCCATTCGGTTTTCTACATTAGAAGCTATTTGTAAAGCTTTAGATTGCCAGCCGAGTGATATTTTAGAGTATGTTGAAGGTTAATCTAGTATTAAAAATGTATTTTTGAAATACAAATTCGATTATATTATGAAAACGTTTTTCTTTCTTTCATTAGTTACTATGTCTTGTGTTGGTTTTGCACAAAATAATCATATTGTAAAAACAGAAGATGGAAGGCGTGTTTTACTAAAAGCTGATTTCACCTGGGAGTATATTGATGCAGAAAAGTCTAATCCTGTTAATATGGTAGATAATACAAAACCAAAGGCAGATAAAGATTGTAATTTGGCTGAAGACTTTGTAGAACCTAAATTGAATAAAAAAATTCAAGCACAACTTAAAAGAGGAAGAGCAACTATAGGACATGTAAAGAAAAAAGTTGCCAAAGATTATAATTGTGAGGTAACCGATATTTTGCTAGTATCGTTTTCAGAACAAAAGGAGAAAGCCGTTTACTATTTTTGTATTAATGGCACTAAAGCAGCTTATAAGCGTATTGGTAATTCTATCGTAAAAAAGGATAAGTTTTTTTAAATTAATCTAGATATATCATTTTACCCGTTTCTTTAGAAGCTTTTTTGTCAATCCACTTATAATCATTAGGAACAGTTGCATCTAATAGATCAATTTGTAAAAGTTCAGAAATTTCATAACCAATTAAAAAGGCTTCTTTATAATCGTGTTTTTCATAGAGCTCCCAATGCTTATTTCTGTCGTACCATAAATTAACTTCAAATATTTTATTTCCATCTTCAAGAGGTTGGTGAAATATGGAAACATATTCATAATTAGAAATCGTTTTCCATTGCCCCAATTTGATAGGGCCAATTTCATAAGTTTGTCTAAATTTTGATTTTTTAATATCTATATAAACACTTTGATGAAAGGAAAATGCCGTGCCAAAACCTATGAGATAAATAACCAATTCTATATTATGACCAATACTTTTTACATTATCATCACTCCAATTGGCCATATATAAAGTATAAGCTAATAACCCAATAGCAACTGTAAAATTTAATGCGGCGATTATACGTTGCCATAAAGGACGTTGTTTTTCAGAAACAATCATATGTTTATTCATAAGTCAAATATAAGAAAAGACACAATGGTTGATATGTATTATAGTATTTTAAAAGCCATGGAAATCCTGTATCTTTACTAGCATGTACGCCTTAGTAGATTGTAACAACTTTTATGCGTCTTGCGAACGTGCTTTCAACCCTAATTTGCGCAATAAGCCCATTGCTATTTTAAGTAATAATGATGGCTGTGTTATTTCGCGTAGTGATGAGGCTAAAGCATTAAACCTTCCTATGGGGGCACCTATTTTTAAATGGGAGGCATTCTGTAAAGCGAATAATATCCTTATTTATTCTTCTAATTATCCATTATATGGAGATATGAGTAGCCGTGTTATGGACATATTAAAACAATTTACGCCTAATGTAGAGGAATATAGTATTGATGAAGCTTTTATGCAATTTAAAGGTTTTGAAGGGTATGATTTTGAAGCTTATGGAAACCAAATTAGACAACGCATTTTAAAATGGACTGGTATTCCTACGTGTGTGGGGATAGCACCAACAAAGGCTTTGAGCAAAGTTGCTAATAAAATAGCACGTAAGTTTCCTAACGAAACTAGAGGTGTTTATGTTATTGATTCTGAAGAAAAAAGAATGAAAGCTCTAAAATGGATAAAATTGGAAGCCGTTTGGGGGATTGGTTATGGGTTGCAGAAACGATTAAAAGCTAAGGGGTGTAAAACAGCATTGGATTTTGTTCAATTACCAGATGAATGGGTACGTAAAAGTTTTTCAATAACAGAATGGAAACTGAAAAAGGATTTGGAAGGCATTTCTAAATTAGAGTTAGATGAATTTCAAACAAAAAGAGCCATTGCAACAACCAGAAGTTTTGAATATACCTTCTCTGATATTGAAAATATTAAAGAACGAATTTCAACGTTTGCAACAAGCTGTGCCGAAAAGCTACGGAAACAAGGTTCTAGTTGTCATATTATTTATGTTATTTTAAGAAGTGATAGGCATAAAAAAGGAACAGAACAGCATAGAGCAAGTAAAGCAGTAAACTTACCGTACCCAACAAATTCTTCTTTAATTATTAGTAATTGTGCCGTAGATAGTGTAGTTTCAATTTTTAAAAAAGGTATAAAGTATAAGCGAGCTGGTGTTATTGTTACGGGTTTGGTGCCAACAAATAATCATCAATTAAATATGTTTGAAACAGAAAACCCAAAACATAAACCGTTAATGGATACTATAGATATATTGAATGCTAAATACGAAAATTATAAAGTAAAGTTAGGGAACCAAGACTTGAAACGTACCTGGAAAATGAGACAAGAGCGACTATCTCCAAGGTATACAACGAATATTAATGATATTATAAAAGTAAAATGATACTACACAAATCACAACACTTAACGTTTTTTACTCCAAAAGCCATAAGCGATTCGGGAGCTCCTTTTTTTGATACTGGAATTTCGGCAGGATTTCCTTCGCCTGCTGAAGACTTTAAGGAACAACGTTTGTCTTTAGATAAAGAGCTTATTAAAAATAAAGAAGCTACCTTTTTTGCTCGGGTAAGTGGACAGTCTATGATTGGTGCTGGATTAGATGATAATGATTTATTAGTTATAGACAGAAGCTTAGAACCTGTGAATAATAAAATAGCTGTTTGCTTTTTAGATGGTGAGTTTACAGTAAAGCGTTTAAAGGTAGATAAGGATGAGGTTTGGTTACAGCCAGAAAATCCTAATTATCCAATAATCAAAATTACTAGCGATAATGATTTTATTATTTGGGGCATTGTTACTAATGTGATTAAAAAAGTATAGTTTATAATGTCTCAAATTGTTTATAAGCGTGCAGAAACAGAAGGGGAGTTACTGCAAATTTTAGAGATACAACGTGCTAATATTAAGTTATTATTATCTGAAGAAGCTATTAAAACGGAAGGCTTTGTTTCTGTAAAGCACACTTTTGATGTTTTAAAGCGTATGAACGATGCTTGTCCGCACATTATTGCTACACACAAAGAAAAAGTTGTGGGTTATGCTTTATGTATGCTTAATGCTTTTCGAAATGATGTGCCTGCGCTTATTCCTATGTTTGAATATATGGATGGGATTATTGAATCTAAAAATTTATCTGAGCTGCATTATTTAATTATGGGGCAAATTTGTATAGATAAAGCTTACCGAAAGCAGGGCATTTTCAAAAAGATGTATCAATGTTTTAAAGATGAATTAAAGTCAGATTTTGATGCCGTAGTTACAGAGGTTGATTCTAAAAATAATCGTTCTTCTGAAGCACATCGAGCCGTAGGGTTTGAAATTTTAGATGTTCATACCGAAGCAGGTGAAGACTGGGAATTAATGATCTGGAAATGGACATAATTGATTCAAACAAATAATAGTATAAAAAAACGCGAAGCTAATGCCTCGCGTTTTTTATATATTTTATAAAAGAAATTAATTTAATCTGCTAAAACAATAATTTTATTGTCTTTCATTTCTATAGTTCCAGAGCTTATCTTTAATAAAGTTGTATCTTTTTCACCTTTAGTAAATTTGTCTTGAACCTCTTCGTCTAATTCAATATTTCCTGAGATTTTCACAACACCTTCTTTTAATATAGATACAATAGGTGCGTGATTATTTAACATTTCGAAATCTCCATTAACTCCAGGAACAGCAACACTGGTTACTTCTCCGCTAAATAAGGTTGCTTCAGGTGATACAATTTCTAAATACATACTAAAACTTGTTTTAGTACCCTGAAACAAGTTCAGGGTCTTTAATTTTTATTGAAAGTTCGAATTTTAAAAGATACTGAAATAAGTTCAGCACTTGCTTAGGCTATGCCTCAGCAAGCATTTTATCTCCAGCTTCTATAGCTTCTTCAATAGTTCCTTTAAGGTTAAACGCAGCCTCTGGTAAGTGATCTAATTCACCATCCATAATCATGTTAAAGCCTTTAATAGTTTCTTTAATATCAACTAATACACCTGGAATACCTGTAAACTGTTCTGCTACGTGGAAAGGTTGTGATAAGAAACGTTGTACACGTCTAGCTCTACCTACAGCCAATTTATCTTCTTCAGATAATTCTTCCATACCAAGAATAGCGATAATATCTTGTAATTCTTTATAACGTTGTAATAATTCTTTTACGCGTTGTGCACAATCATAGTGTTCGTTCCCTAAGATGTCGGCTGTTAAAATTCTAGAAGTAGAATCTAATGGATCTACCGCAGGGTAAATACCTAACTCGGCAATTTTACGAGATAATACGGTTGTTGCATCTAAGTGGGCAAACGTTGTTGCAGGAGCAGGATCTGTTAAATCATCTGCAGGTACATAAACCGCTTGTACAGATGTAATAGAACCTTTTTTAGTTGATGTAATACGCTCTTGCATCGCACCCATTTCTGTTGCTAATGTTGGTTGGTAACCTACCGCAGAAGGCATACGGCCAAGTAATGCAGATACCTCAGATCCAGCTTGTGTAAAACGGAAGATATTATCTACGAAAAATAATACATCTTTTCCTTGCCCATCACCAGCACCATCACGGAAGTATTCAGCAATAGTTAATCCAGATAATGCTACACGTGCACGTGCCCCAGGAGGCTCATTCATTTGTCCGAATACGAAAGTTGCTTTAGATTCTTTCATTTTAGACTTATCAACTTTAGATAAATCCCATCCACCTTCTTCCATAGAATGCATAAAATCATCACCATAACGAATAATTCCAGATTCTAACATCTCTCTTAAAAGGTCATTCCCTTCACGAGTTCTTTCTCCAACACCAGCAAATACTGAAAGTCCACCGTGTCCTTTTGCAATATTGTTAATTAACTCTTGAATTAATACCGTTTTACCTACACCAGCACCTCCAAATAAACCAATTTTACCACCTTTTGCATAAGGCTCAATTAAGTCGATTACTTTAATACCTGTAAATAAAACTTCGGTAGAAGTTGATAAATCTTCAAATTTAGGTGCTTGACGGTGAATTGGTAACCCAGCTTCATTAGCTTTAGGTAAATCTCCAAGACCATCAATAGCATCACCAATTACATTAAATAAACGTCCGTAAACATCATCACCAATTGGCATTTGTATAGGAGCACCTGTAGCTGTAACTTCAGTACCTCTACTCAAACCATCAGATGAATCCATAGCAATTGTACGAACGGTATCTTCACCAATGTGAGACTGTACCTCTAGTACTAATATAGAACCGTCAGGTCTGTTAATTTCTAATGAATCGTAAATTTTTGGAAGTTCTGAACCTGCACCGAATTCAACATCGATTACCGGACCTACTATTTGTGCAACTTTACCTGTAACTTTAGACATTACTTATGTATTTAATATTATGCGATTTAATTGAATAAAAACACTTTTAGTTTTCGCGTGCAAAGATATATTTTTTAATTTAAAATAAAAGTTGTTTTTCGAGCTTTTTTATAATAAAAAAACACCTCCTGTATGAAGGTGTTTTGTAATGGTATTTTTATTTTAAATTATTGTAACGTAGGCGAGTAATTTGTTGGATAGTCATTTGCCTTCACAACATTTCCTGATTCAATAAAGTTTGAACCAAATGTAGCATCGATAGCTTCTAAAAATTTATTAGCCATAAGTGCATAGCCTCTCGCTGTTAAGTGAATACCGTCTAAACCTATGGCGCCACCAGTAATTAGATCAGCATTAAGACTAAAACCATCAAAACCAATTCCTGTACTTGCTAGTTCACTAAGAATACTGTTTAAATCAACTAAGGCAATATTATCATTCGAACTTGCTACTTGGGCTATAGTTGTGTTATATGCATCTGTTGCCGTTTTTATTTCAGCAAGCTCGTCACTATCTAAAGCATCTCCATCATCAATTCCATTAACCGCGGCAATTACCAAAGCTCCTTGTTGAGGTGTTGGCGTTCCCCCAGCTAGAAGAATTCCTAAAACTTGCAAAACTTCTGGGGTTAAAGCTACCGAACCATAACCTTGGGCTAGAGCACCTTGGTCAATACTCAATACCAATAACTCATCTTCGGTCATTTGCCTAAAGCCTAACGGGTTGGTAGGCGTTACAGGAACATCAATAATCCATCTGTTTGCTCCTGCGCTAAACGGTATAGCATATTGAGAAGCTAAAGCCTGAGCTTGAGCGGGTGGGACCATTTGAGCTATTAAAACTTGAGTAAATATTCCTTCCACAGCCTTAAAAAAACCAGTTAATTGACCCGCAGTAGCTTCATCTATAACTAGAGCGTTATTTGGTACAGTCGTAAAATGCGGCAAGTCTGTAACATAAGGAACATTTGTAACAACGCCTTTTGCGCCTCCAGAAGTTAAGGTAGTTACTAAAGTTTTAAATGTCTCATCAAAACCAGTTCCTGCGGGGCCACCAGAAGGTGTTATTAAATTTGATCCATCTCCACCAGAGAGAGCATAACCAAGTACATCATTACCCCCAATCTCAGATAAAGTGAAAAATGTAGGGTTTTGTGCCATAGCGTCTTCTAAAACTGTAGCTGTTGGAGATGATGCAATACGAGCATAGAATGGATTTAAGCTTGCATAGCTTGGTGTTACCAAATGCCAGCTTTTTGCACCTGGAATCCCGAAATTATTAAAATCGCTGCCAATATTTACACCAGCTTCCGTTGTGATAGGGGGTACAGGAGCTCCTAATCCTGTTAAAAAGGCATCTAAGGGTTGTGGCCCAGGGATGGCACTATTGAATGTAAATCGATATCCTCTTACTATATTTCCACCTACTAAAATACCACCTGTATTATCATCCATTAACGATTGTGTAAAAGCACCTCCTCCTGCTTTTGCAAATTCTTTTGACAAAATATTTGGGAATGAGTTTTCTTGTGATGCTTTAAATAAACCACCATCTGTAAAGCCAGATGTAAAAGAGGCACCTACGGCTATATAATTTGAAAAATCTGCAGAACCTGCTGTTAATTCTGGTAAAATGATTTCTTCTGGTAATATTTTGTCGTCTTCGTTGCAAGCTAAAAATCCTAAAACAAGGACAAAAAGGTATATATATCTAATATTCATAATGATCTTTTTATAAGTTATTAATTGTCCATGAAAGGTAAAACTGCGAGCCTATCATACCAGTACCCACAGCTGTAAAGTATTCATCGCCTAAAAGGTTAGAGGCACCAGCTTTAAATGTAGATTTTAAAGCAGGTACTCGTAAATTTATTTGTGCATCTAACACATGGTAAGCAGGAACCTCTGCAGTAGCAAAAGAAGCTTCCCACACATAATTATCACTCCATCTCCAGGCGACATTAAAGCCAAAGTTTTCAAATAAATTAGTATTACCAAAAGAGCCTTTAAGTTTATGCTCTGGTGTGTTAAAGTTTGTTTGGAAATCTGGATTAGCATCACGATCAAAATCTAATTTGGCATAAGTATAATTCATACCTAAATCATAGTTGCCAAATATTTTAGTTGTTACACCTAAAGCAGCACCATAAGAATTAACATCTGCTGTAGTGTTTGTATAAGCTCTATAAGCTTGAAAATCACTATTAGCTATGGCAATTATAGCTAAAGGTGTTGGTGTACCATTTACAGGTGTTGTTTGAGATAATTGCACATCACCATAAAATGGGTTAACAACATCTACTGTGGTAATGAAATCTTGATATTGATTTAAATACGCACTAAAATCAATAATAACCTTATCTAGTTTCCCTCGATAACCTACTTCAAAAGAACTAACCTGTTCTGGTTTTACGATATCTGGATTTGCTATATTTAAATCTGCAGGATTTTGAGAAGCAGCAAATGCTGCTACCGAAGACCTTGTAAAGGAGTTGTTATAAGCTCCAGTACCGTCATAATCAAAACTATTACCAATAATACTTTGTCCAGTTGTTGAAATATCATCTCCACTAACCGTTCTTAAATCCCTTTGGGGATTATCTGGTGCACTTCCCAATAAAATAATACTACCTACATTAAAGCCAATATATAAGGCTTGAGTATCGGGATTTCTAAAACCTGTTTGAAAAGAGGCTCTTAAATTATGATTATTGTTTTCCCCTAGATTATAACCTAAGGATAACCTTGGAGAGAAAAATGCATCAAAGAG
This sequence comes from uncultured Flavobacteriaceae bacterium, assembly GCA_947501845.1. Classification (GTDB taxonomy): domain Bacteria; phylum Bacteroidota; class Bacteroidia; order Flavobacteriales; family Flavobacteriaceae; genus Flavivirga. The sequence continues at coordinate 121,645 of CANMXP010000003.1, forward strand.
TTCCGATTTGTCATAACGTATAGATGCGGTTAATTTCAAGCGATCGTCTTCTAAAAATTTCTTTTGAATTTGAGTATATAGGCCAACTTCAGAATATGGAATCTCGCTTAATTTATCAGTATAGATAGAACCAAATGAATTCAGTATATACTTTCTATAGGAACCACCAACCTGAATATCGGCAAAATCGGTTAAATGACTGAAATTATAGTTTGCATCTGAATGATAAATTTTAGATTCATCTCTAAATTTACTTCCAGTCAATACATCTGGGTCGTTTATTACTGTATTGAAAGCATTTTGAAACGCGGGGGTACCAGGCTCAAACCTTCCTGTATCTGCCGTCTGTCTTGCAAGAGCATGTGCTTCGTTAGCATTTAATCCAGCTAATGTACCTTGTACAAAAGCTCCAGTGTATTCACCAAACCAGACCTCATCAGTTTTCCATTGTCTATTTATATTGACACCCGTAAAGACCATGTCGTAAGAATCCCCAGCATTATCGGCCGTTACGTAGCCTCTAAGAAAAAAATTATCGTTTTTTATTTCTAGTTTGTGTTGCTGTAAAAAGAAGTTCTTTATGGAGTACCTATTAGAACCTTGATATACGGTAGACCCAGAGCCTATTTTGCCTACGTATTGAATTTCAAAATCGTTCTCCCATGGTCTAAAATATAATCCCCAGTCCGATTTAATACTTTTAGCATCGTAATCTGTTAAATCTGCTTCGTCATAGCCTGTTCTACTCACATTCACAGATGGTACCAAATTGGCTAGAGCTGGGTTAGGGAGTCGTCCTAGTGCAGCTAGTCGATCTGCTACAGTTTTAATGTTAATGGTTGCAATATCACCATATACGTTTACACCATCATAATCTATATCATTTTCTCTGGTACTATTACTTTCTACAAAAGTAGTAGTTCGATCCTTCCCTCTAGTATCGTTTGCTACCCAATCGGTTCCTTGCAAATAACTGAAATTAGCCTTCACCGCAAATTTATCACTGAATTTGTGCGCAACTCTGATGCCATAATCTTTATAGTCGTTATCTCCAGCAGCTTGCTGAGAGGTGATTCCTTGTTTATAATAAGCACTAATTCCAGAATGATCAAAAGGATTTTTACTTCTCATAAATAGGATACCATTGAATGCATTGGCACCATAAAGAGCAGAAGCTGCTCCTGGTAAGAGTTCTACACTTTGTACATCTGTTTCAATCATTCCCAATAAATTTCCCAAAGGAAAGTTAAGCGCTGGGGCAGCATTGTCCATACCGTCTACTAGTTGCATAAAACGTGTATTAGCAAATGTTGCAAAACCTCTTGTGTTAACAGACTTAAAGGTTAAACTGTTTGTGTTAATATCAACTCCTTTTAGATTTTCTAATCCGTCATAGAAATCTGAAGAAGCCGTATTTTTAATTGCTTTTAATCCGAAGCGCTCTACGGTTACTGGCGATTCAAATATTCGTTCTGGTGTTCTTGATGCAGAAATCACAACTTCATCTAATGATGTGCCTTCTTTAAGAACAAAATTCAAAGTTTGATTATTTGACGTTACTTCTTTAGTAACGGTTTCAAAACCTACGCTACTTGCTTGAGCGCTAAACGGCGGGTTTTGATTAATAGTAAGAGAGAAATTACCATCAAAATCTGTCACGACACCTGTTGAAGTACCAATAATAATAACATTCGCTCCTGGTATGGGTTGGTTATTATCGTCTACAACAGAGCCAGAAATAGTTGTTTGGGAATAAGATAAACCACAAAACAACAACAGTAAAATTGAGAAAATTGTCTTCATTTAGTAAGAATTAGTTTATGTATTAGCTAAGCAATATAAAGATATTAAATATTACTCAAGCATAAAAATAGAAAAAATTATGCATGCATAGTATTTTTTTAACAAAAAAACACCTGAAAAATTGATTTATATGTAAAAAAAAGGAAGGTTTATTGAATATTATCATTATGCATTAGATGAAATGCATAATGATAATATTATTCTCAAATTATATAATGTAAAATAATTACTCTACAGTAACAGATTTAGCCAGATTTCGTGGCTGATCTACATTTTTACCTAACATCACGGCAATGTGATAAGATAATAATTGAAGTGGTATGGTAGTTAATAAAGGAGAAAGTGAGTCTAAAGTTTCTGGCACCTCAATAACATGGTCTGCCAGTTCTTTAACTTGAACGTCGCCTTCGGTTACAATTCCTATAATTTTTCCCTTACGGGATTTTATTTCTTGAATATTGCTTACTACTTTTTCGTAATGTCCCTTTTTTGTAGCAATAACCACAATAGGCATATTTTCATCAATTAAAGCAATAGGGCCATGTTTCATTTCCGCAGCAGGATAACCTTCCGCATGAATATAAGAAATCTCTTTTAGTTTTAAAGCGCCTTCAAGTGCAACAGGGAAATTATAACCTCTTCCTAGATATAAGAAATTACTAGCGTCTTTATAGATTTCAGATATCTTTTGAATGTGTGCATCAGATTTTAAAGATTCTTCAACTTTTTTAGGAATCATTTCTAATTCTAGCAAATGGTGACGGAAATCTGAACTGCTAATGGTACCTTTTGCTCTAGCTAATCGCAATGCCATAAGTGTTAAAACGGTTATCTGAGTGGTAAAGGCCTTTGTTGAAGCAACACCAATTTCAGGACCAGCATGCGTATAAGCACCAGCATGTGTTTCTCTAGCAATAGATGAACCAACAACATTACAAACACCAAAAACAAATGCACCTTTAGATTTTGCTAATTTAATAGCTGCTAGCGTATCTGCCGTTTCTCCAGATTGCGAAATTGCTATAAGGACGTCTTTTTCTGTGATAACAGGGTTACGGTATCTAAACTCGGAAGCATATTCAACTTCTACAGGAACCCTGGCTAAATCTTCAAAAATATATTCTGCTACTAAACCAGCATGCCATGAAGTACCACAAGCTACAATTATAATACGATCGGCATTCAAAAACTTCTTCATATTATCTTCAACACCTGCCATTTTTATAATAGCTTCTTGTCTAAGAAGTCTTCCTCTATAAGTATCGATGATGGCTTTAGGCTGTTCGTGAATTTCTTTCAGCATAAAATGATCGAAACCACCTTTTTCTATTTGTTCTAAATTTATTTGAAGTTTCTGGATATAAGGATCAACCAAAGAATCATCTTTAATTTTTCTAATTTTTATCCCTTTATGAAACCTAATAATAGCCATTTCTTCATCTTCTAAATAAATAGCATCTTTTGTATATTCTAAAAAAGGCGAGGCATCACTTGCAATAAAAAACTCATCTTCCCCAATACCAACTGCTAATGGGCTTCCTAAACGAGCAATAACGACTTCTTCAGGTTTGTTTCTGTCAAAAACAGCAATGGCATAAGCGCCTATTACTTGATTTAATGCAATCTGTACAGCCTTACCAAGTTTTACATCTTCTTGTTTTTTTACATCTTCAATCAAATTAATTAGGACTTCGGTATCTGTATCTGATTTGAAAGTATAACCTCTTGATACTAATTCTTTTTTGAGGGATTCATAATTTTCAATAATACCATTATGAATAATAACTAAATCACCAGAATTTGAAATATGAGGATGGGAATTCACATCATTAGGTACTCCATGTGTAGCCCATCGTGTATGTCCGATACCAACATTACCGTTTTTAGTAATTTCTTTATCAGAACGTTCTTCTAAGTCGGCTACTTTTCCTTTAGTTTTAGAAACTTTAAGCTCATTACCATCAAATAAAGCGATTCCTGCACTATCGTAACCTCTATATTCTAAACGTTTAAGACCTTCTATGATAATTGGATAAGCTTCTCTAGGGCCAATATATCCTACAATTCCACACATAAGTAAAAATTTTTATTTGGTTTAATTTTAGCAAAAGCAAATATGTAAAATAAATTTTAAATAGTCGTCATTTATTACACAAAGACAATAGTTTATACGATGAAATCCATTTTAGTAGGAGCTTTCTACAAATAAGAGCGTATTAGTTGTTTTCAGGATCTGTGAAAAATACTTGTAATTTCATTCTTTTTCCTTCAGAAACATTATCATTACTTCCATATAGAATGGTGCCTCTAGGGGCTAAAATTGCTGCAGCCGGAATAGCAGTAACAGCATCATTACTATTCAATATTTCAACATTAGCAGTATTGTTAACATTAGTTGACAATACCAAACCTATTTTTGTGTTTGTGGAATCTCTTAGTAAAATATTATTTAGATGTTGAGTGAGGCGTATCTTATATTTTTTTTGATCAGGATCTCGTTGGCTTAAATGAATCACATTAGAATTTAGGGGGTCGTTGGCGTTCACAGTTGGGTCAAAGAATTCTCCAGCATCAACAATTGGGATATTGTTATTAACGTCGTAAGCGTAAATCCTGTCATATTTATGATAATCATCAGTAGAAATTGCTAGATCATTTTCGTAAACAACTAACTGAGCTTCATTAATAAGTTTTTTTAGTACAAAGTTTCCTGTTGTATTATCTTTTAAATATCCACTTGGATCGTTAGAATCGAGTATTCTAAAATCATCTATAAAAATTTCTAAGGCATCAGGAACGTTATTGTTATCAACATCTTCATTACCAAATAGATCAACAACAGCCATAGAGCCTTCTGCGCCTTTTAAATAAAGAGTTTCATCTCCTAAATCTGGGTCTCCGTCTGCAAATGTTACATTGTAATTATTGATAAAAGTGTTAAGTCTAATGCCTCTAAAGTTAAAGGTATATGTAGATTGCGACCTAGCATCATCTTCTCCTTTTGTGTAGTATATGTTTATGTTGGCATTCTCAGAAAGTGTGTTTAAGGAAATCATATTTCCTTCTCCATTTACAGCTTCAGCTTTAAAATAAAGGCCTCTAAAATAATTATTAAAACTACTAGCATTACTTAGTTCAGATCCTCCTTCGTGATCTATAATAGCAGATTTCCAAAAAGCGCCATCCAGATGCATTCTTAATGCAGGAGCAGATACTGAGGTAAGGGCATCTTCGCCTTCCCCAACGGTTGTTTTAATCGCGTCTGCACTAGGAATAAATGTGGTGTCCTTTATCATGTCGCCTTTGTGATCATCAAAATTTATAGGGCCACTTTCAATAAGTGCTAAATTATTAGTTGTATTGCCATTGTCGGCATTTGAAAAATAATTTTGAGGACTATTAGTTACATTCGGATTAAAACTTCTTAAGAAATAATTATTGCGATAAATAGATAATTTAATTGGTTTAGACGCATCCCCATATAAAGAATCTTGAATAGAATATGTTGTATTCCCGTTATCATCAAAACCAATAGGTCTACTAAAATAAGGGATAGTTAAAACAACAGAATCAATTACAGGATTCTCGCCAAAAGTTGGGCTAAATGCAGTTGGAGTTAATTGAGCAACAACACTGGCAGTAGTTTGTCCAAATTCGAGGTCATCAAAGAAACCAAGTAAATTATAGTTTAAATTATTGATCCGAACTGCATTAAGTTTCTTATTATATGCAGCTATAGGAATGTCCATTTGATCTGTACCAAAGTTAGCATTTCCTTTTCCTAAAACATCGCTTTCTATAACACTAAATTCTTCATCACATGCAATAAAAGATGAAGTAATTAGCAGAAACAGAATGGGAAATTTAAGGGCTTTAATCGTATTTTTCATATAAGGCTGAATGAATAATAGGTTAACTTAAAACGCTGGTATTAAAAAATGTTGTATAAGCTTCACCAAATTCATCTTTATTTTTGTATTCTAAAACGGGTTTATTAGATGCTTCCAAATAAGATTTTAAATCTTCAGGGATGTTTTCCGATCCTACAATTAAAGCATCCGAGTAATCAACAGCAACTTTCATTAAGTTATTATATGTAGGTTCCTCAAGTACGCTAACAGCATCTTCATTAATGTTGTCAAATTTAATTTTATTAAGCATATCTTTATTTAAAGTATTGTTAAAACTTTGATTATAAATCGAAGTAACAATTTTGCTTTCATTAAATAAAGGCTCATCCTTATAATACTCTTTTAAGTATAAAGGTAATAATGATGCTAACCAGCCATGTACATGAATGACATCTGGAGACCAATTTAGTTTCTTGACAGTTTCAATAACACCCTTAGCAAAGAAAATAGCACGTTCGTCATTATCTGAAAACAACTTACCGTCTTCATCAGTTAATGTTGCTTTTCTTTTAAAGTATTCATCATTATCAATAAAGTAGACCTGTATACGTTCCTTAGGTATAGATGCTACTTTGATAATAAGAGGCATGTCTAAATCATTTATTACTAGGTTTATACCAGACAATCTTATAACTTCGTGTAGTTGATGCCTACGTTCATTTATATTGCCATAACGCGGCATGAATATTCGTATTTGTCCGCCTTGTTGATTCACCATTCTAGGTGCTTCAAAGGACATGGATGAAATTTCGGTTTCTGGTAAATAAGGAACTACTTCAGATGATACGTACAATATCCTCTTATCTTTCATATGTTTATTTTTGTTGACTTTCTATAGTCGTATATCAGCAATTAATGGTCTTTTTTAAAGAGAAATTTTATAAAGCTTGTTTTTTTGAGGGTCTCGCTTTTTGAAAAATCAAAATAAAAAACACGCAAAAGTACAAAATTTTATGCAGATTGGTTGTAAAATCTTAAGTTTGCACGCGTTAATTTTTTATTAAAAAGTGGAATTTTATACAGAAAAACAGCAAATTACATCAATTATTGATGTTTTTAAAGCAAAACAGCTAACATTAGGATTGGTTCCTACAATGGGTGCTCTACATGAAGGACATTTACAGTTGGTTAAAAAAGCATTAGATAATAATGATAAAGTAGTTGTTAGTATTTTTGTTAATCCAACACAATTTGACAATAAAGAAGACTTAGAAAAATACCCAAGAACGCTTGAAAATGATATAGATTTACTAAAAACAGTTAGTAAGGATCATATTATAGTTTATGCGCCTACGGTTGATGATATTTATGAAGGTAAAACGGTCTCGCAAAGTTTTGATTTTGATGGTTTAGAGTTTGAAATGGAAGGCAAATTCCGCAATGGGCATTTTGATGGTGTTGGTACTATTGTAAAACGCTTTTTTGAGATTGTAAAGCCACATAATGCGTATTTTGGAGAAAAAGATTTTCAGCAATTACAGATTATAAAAAAGCTGGTTGAAAAATATCACATTCCAGTTAATGTCGTTGGTTGTAAAATATATAGAGAAGTCACTGGTTTAGCAATGAGTTCACGTAATACCCGATTAAAACCAACGTATAAAAAAGCAGCACCTTTTATTTACAAAACTTTAACATCTGCCAAAGAGCGTTTTGGCACAAATAGTGCTGGTAAAATATTGGAATGGGTTGAAAATCAGTTTGTAAATCATGATTTGTTGGAGCTGGAATATTTTATTATTGCTGATGCCGAAACTCTAAAACCAGTAAAACGAAAATCGAAGAAAAAATCATATAGAGCATTTATCGCAGTATATGCAGATGATATTAGACTTATTGATAATATCGCATTAAATTAATTATCTTTGCCACATGCAAATTCAAGTAGTAAAATCGAAGATTCATAGAGTAAAATGCACAGGTGCAGAACTCAATTATATAGGTAGTATCACTATTGATGAAGACTTAATGGAGGCGGCCAATATTATACAAGGAGAAAAGGTTCAAATTGTAAACAATGATAATGGTGAGCGTTTAGAAACATATTGCATTCCTGGACCACGTAAAAGCGGTGAAATCACACTCAATGGAGCTGCCGCCAGAAAAGTTTCGGTTGGTGATACCTTAATTCTAATTACCTATGCTTTTATGGATATTGAAGTCGCTAAAACCTTTAAGCCTTCATTGGTTTTTCCTGATGAAGCAACCAACTTACTAAAATAGAGGTTTTGAACCATAAGATAAAAAGAATCCTAAAGATTACACTCCCATTATTACTGGGAGTTTTTTTGGTCTGGTATTCTTTAAGAGGCGTGCCAATATCAGTAATTATTGATTATTGGAAATCATCAAATAAAACTTGGGTGCTTTTAGGTGTTTTTTTGGGTTTACTAAGTCATTTGTCCCGAGCATATCGTTGGCGTTTTCAATTAGAGCCAATGGGTTATAATATTAGGTTTGGGAATAGTATTATGGCAGTATTTGCTACGTATTTAATTAACTATACAATCCCCAGATCTGGAGAAATAGCTAGAGCTTCCATAATAACAAATTATGAAGGTGTTCCATTTGAGAAAGGATTTGGTACGATTGTAGCAGAGCGCATTGCTGATCTAGTAGTGATACTTGGAATTATTATAGTTACTCTTTTTCTTCAATTCGATTTTATTTATAGTTTTTTAATTCAAAAACTTAACCCAACAAAAATTATAATAGCTTCTCTAATAGTCGTTGTGCTTATTTTGTTTTTTTTAAACTATATAAAGAAAAGCAAATCTAAAATAGCCTTAAAAATAAGAGGTTTTATTAATGGTTTAATAGAAGGTATTTTAAGTATTTTCAAAATGAAAAAGAAATGGCCTTTTATTTTTCACACCTTATTTATATGGGGTATGTATGTTCTTATGTTTTATGTGACATCTTTAGCTATTAAGGATTTACATGGCGTATCAATGGGCGCTATTTTAATAGGTTTTATTTCGGCCAGTTTTAGTATTGCAGCTACTAGTGGAGGAATTGGGGCATATCCTGTAGCGGTCTATTTAGCCTTTTCAATTTTTGGAATTGCTGAAGCACCAAGTATTGCCTTTGGTTGGATCATGTGGGCTTCTCAAACCCTTATGATTATAATATTTGGAGGAATTTCCTTAATCTATTTACCCATTTACAACAGGAAAAAATCAAAACCGAAAGTTTAAAATTTTTGTAGAGGTTACAAAAACTTTGCTTTTAATCTCTCTCATTATTTATTACCTTGCCAATATCAAATTTCAAATCATTTATTCAAAATGAAGCAAATACTTTACATTTTACTGTTCGTATTATCAGTCCATTTTACAGGAGCTCAGGTTAAATATAAAACTATCGAGTCCTCAAAATTAGGAGAATCCAGGGAGCTTAAAATACAATTGCCAAGAGGTTATAATAGTAATGAAGATAAGAACTACCCATTATTTATTGTGTTAGATGGAGACTATTTATTTGAGGCCGTTGTTGGAAATGTAGACTATTACTCTTACTGGGAAGATATGCCTGAATCGATTATTGTAGGCGTTAATCAGGTTGATAAACGATTTGATGATTGTATGTACTCTGAACAAAACTCTTTACCTATAGAAACAGGGGCCAATTTTTTTGAATTCATCGGTATGGAGCTTATTCCATATATAGAAAAGACATATAGAACAACTAATTTTAGAGTTGTTGTAGGTCATGGAGAAACCGCTAATTTTATTAATTATTTTTTATTGAAACCGCAGCCGCTATTTCAAGGTTATATAGCAGTGAGTCCAGATTTAGCCCCAAATATGCTAGATTATCTTCCAGAGCGTTTAAGCAAGTTGGAATCTAAATTGTTCTATTATTTGGCGAATACTAAAAATGATCCAGGTTCTATAAAGAAAATGACCGAAACTTTAAACAAAGATATATCTGCGGTAGAAAATGAGAACTTAGTTTATGACTTCAATAGTTTTGAAACCCCATCTCATTATTCGGCACCTTTGCACGCATTGCCAAATGCCATTGAAAACATTTTTAAAGTTTTCCAACCCATAAGCAAGAAGGAATATAAAGAAACGATATTAGAACTGGAAACATCCCCCGTAGCATATTTGGTTGAAAAATATAAAACGATTAACGACTTATTTGGTCTTGAAAGGCAAATTCTAATTAATGATTTCAAAGCAATTTCGGCAGCTATTGAAAAAACGGAACAGTTTGAGTATTACGAAGATTTAGGTAAGATTGCCAGAGACCAATATCCAAAAACACTTTTAGGAGGTTACTATTTAGCGCGCTTTTATGAAGAAATGGGAGAGCCCAAAAAGGCAATGCGTACTTACGAAACAGCTTATACCTTAAAAGAAATTGCAGGTATTACAAAGGATTTACTAATTGAGAAAGTAAATTTAATTAAAGAAGATTTTGGATATTAATGGCAAAAGTAAAAACAACTTTTTTTTGCCAGAACTGCGGGACTCAATATGCAAAATGGCAAGGGCAATGTAATGCTTGCAAAGAGTGGAATACCATTGTTGAGGAAGTTATCCAAAAACCAGAAAAAAACGATTGGAAGTCTCCAGCATCTACTGTAAAAAAAACATCGGTTCCATTACAAATCAAAGATATAGATGTTTCTAAAGAACCACGGCTCGATACATTTGATGGTGAGTTTAATCGTGTATTAGGTGGTGGAATCGTACCAGGGTCTTTAACATTGTTAGGCGGTGAGCCAGGTATAGGTAAGAGTACTTTGTTGCTTCAAATTTCATTAAAATTACCTTATAAAACCTTATATGTTTCTGGTGAAGAAAGTCAGAAACAAATAAAAATGCGTGCAGAGCGTATTAATCCAAATAACAATAACTGTTATATACTAACAGAAACAAAAACACAAAATATATTTAAACAAATTGAAGCATTAGAACCAGATATAGTTATTATCGATTCTATTCAAACACTTCATAGTGATTATATTGAATCTTCTTCAGGAAGCATTTCGCAAATAAAAGAATGTACCTCAGAACTTATAAAGTTTGCTAAAGAAACAGCAACTCCCGTTTTATTGATTGGGCACATTACTAAAGATGGTCACATAGCTGGCCCCAAAATTTTGGAACATATGGTCGATACTGTGTTGCAATTTGAGGGAGATCGTAATCACATATTCAGAATTTTAAGAGCCCATAAAAACCGTTTTGGTTCCACTAATGAGTTGGGAATATACGAAATGCAAGGCTCTGGACTTCGAGAGGTTACTAATCCATCAGAGATTTTGATCTCTAAAAAAGATGAAGAATTATCTGGAAATGCTATAGCTGCAACCTTAGAAGGGATGCGTCCATTGATGATAGAAGTACAAGCTTTAGTTAGTACGGCAGTTTATGGGACTCCACAACGTAGTGCCACGGGATTTAATGCAAAACGATTAAACATGCTTTTGGCGGTTCTGGAGAAGCGTGCTGGTTTCCGGTTGGGAGCTAAGGATGTGTTTTTAAATATTACGGGGGGTATTACGGTAGATGACCCTGCGATAGATTTAGCAGTAGTAGCTTCAATTTTATCCTCAAATGAGGATATGGCATTGCCAAAAGATTTTTGTTTTGCTGCCGAAGTGGGGCTATCTGGAGAAATTCGTCCAGTTCAACGTGTGGAACAACGTATCTTAGAAGCTGAAAAACTAGGATTCTCCACTATTTTTGTATCGAAATACAATAAAATTTCATTAAAAAATACTGTAATCAAAATTCAACTCATTTCTAAAATAGAAGATTTAGTTGAAATTCTTATCTAATTTTAAGTACTTGTAAAAGCGATCTTGTACGCTTTATCGGATGTAATTTGGCACTTTGTCCGATTTTTATTAGTTTTTATCGATTTTTTGAATTAATTTTGTGATGTATTTACTTTGAATCGTCCGATTAATGATTTTTAATCAGCGATTTGAACAAATGAAGTATTCTTCCCTCAGAATAAATTATAATTTTAACACGAAATAGTGATGCAATATGCTAAAAAAGGTATGCAAATGGTGTGCATTTCGTCGATTTTATGGTATTTAAAAGAATAATTTGATTTTTTAACGATTAAAATATGTAACTACTTGAATATAAAATAATTTAGATCTACCCAAATCTATTAATTATGAAAACAAAGCTACTTTTTAGCCTATTTATGGCTTTATTTGTGTTTAATTTTTCTTTTGCACAGGATACAGATGGAGATGGAATACCAGATTCCACAGATATAGACGATGATAATGATGGTATTATAGATACTTACGAATGTTCGGCATCTATTCAATTTAACAATGCGTCATTACTAACAGCTACAGATTTAGACGATGTAAAAGCTGGAGAAAAAGTAATGTATTCTAATGCATTGTTCTTTCAAAATCAATATTACGATATAGTTCTTACCGTACTTACTATTAATGGTTCATATACTGTTAACTGTAATAATGAATTAAGGGTGAGTACATTCGATTCCAGTAGCGATGATTATGTAACATATTCATTTGATTTGGTTGAAGCTGGAAGTGCAACGCCAGCAAATCCTATAGGTATTCCAGCTGTTTTGTATGATATTATTTTGGAGTCACGAGATATTGATACATCATCGGGTGACGATTATACGGAAATAGCAGGATTTAACCCATCTACAGTTACATCTTCTGTAACGGGGTATTTAAGTGCTGCTACTAATTTAGAACAGGCAGGTTTTATTAATGGGCCAGACCCAACGGGTTATACTTTATACAGATTAGACCCTACACTTGTTGCGCCGAATACGGATTGGGTAAACGAGCCAGATGATGGAGGAACACATGGTGATGATCCAGATTTTTACTTATATATGGAGTTTGATAAGTTTTCACATGTCGATTTGTTATTTGGGGCTACTGGTACCGATACGAATACTTGGATAAGGTTAACAAATTTTGGAGTAAGTTCTAAATGTGATTTTGATGATGATCTTGTTTTGGATACGTTAGATATTGATAGTGATAATGATGGTATACCAGATAATGTGGAAGCCCAGCCCACTATTGGATATATTGCACCTAGTAATGTAGGTGCCAGTATTACAGATGCTAATTTTAATGGATTAGATGATGTATATGAATCTGCCATGGGTGGGACAGATTTAAATCAATTAGAAGATACAGATGGCGATGGACTAAAAGATTATTTAGATAGTGATACCGATAATGATGGAACTCCAGATATTCAAGAAAACGGACAAGCAAATACGCTTAATAATATTGATATTGATAACGATGGATTAGATGATAATCTAGATTCAATAACAGGTTATTTGGATGTGAATGACGAAGTTTCTACGGGTGATATCACCGATCTTACCAATTCTTTTGGTGATGTAGATAGTGATGCTACCTTAGGAGGTGATTTAGATTATAGAGATTTATTTGATATTAACCCACCTCCAATTGCTTCAATAGATTTTGATGGTATAAATGATTATTTATCCAGAACATCTTTCATAGACGGGTTAGATAATGTAACTATTATGGCTTGGGTAAAATCCGATTCTGGAAATTCTACTAATATGACTATTCTGGGAGAAGATACAGGATGTAAATTATGGTTACAAAACGGAAATACACCAACATTTACCACTAAAACATCAGGAAATTCTGAAGAAACCATAAGCTGTAGCTCTATTAGTTTTGATGAGTGGCATCATTTAGCAGCAACTTATACTAGTACAACAGGGTTAATGCAACTTTTTGTTGACGGTGTTTTATTGAGTTCGGCAAATGTTGCAAGTACAGGAGCAGCCATTGAAAACACAGAAGATTCTAATGGAAATTTCGAAGTTGGTAGATTCTCAAATGATGTGGCAACTAATAAAGAGTATTTTAAGGGAGATATTGATGAAGTAAGAGTATTTGATGTGGTATTGACATCCGAACAACTTAAAAAGATGGTATATCAGGAAATTGAAAATAATTCTGGAAATACTATAGGCTCTATAGTAGGAAAAAATATTGAAGATACAGCTACAAGTAATACCGTTCCTTGGGTTAATTTAATAGCTTATTATCCAATGACAGATATTAAAAAGGGGACAACTACAGATTATTCAAGCTTTGATAAAGAATTGTATATAAATTATATTACCACTATTCAAGATCAAACGGCTCCAATGCCTTATGTTACTTCAAATAATGGTAATTGGACCACACAATCAACATGGGAACATGGTGGTGTTTGGGATATTGAAAATACAGCGACTAACAAAGATTGGAGTATTATAAAAATAGCAAGCGATGTTTCAGGTTGTCACGTCATTAAAACTGCAGGTTTAATAATAGATGCAGGTAGTACTTTAACAGTTCATGGTGAAAATCCTGTTGAGAACTCTTGGTATTTAGAGTTGAATGGTACTTTGGACTTGGAAGATGATTGCCAGTTGATACAGACTGAAAACAGTGATCTGGTGACCTCGGCAACAGGTAAGATTTTAAGGCGTCAGGAAGGAACTTCCAATGTCTACCGTTACAACTATTGGTCATCACCAGTAGGAGCAGTAGGAACTACAAGTTTAACAGATAACAATGCCTCGACCAATAACGCTAACAATACCCCGTTTAGCCTAAATACGATAAAAGACGAATCTGGAATTACCTTGTCGTTTACCTCGGCATATAATGAAGCAGGAAAGATTAGTACCTATTGGCTGTATACCTTTAAAAATGGACTTACCTATTGGGATTGGGCTAACCTTTCTCCAAGTACACCGTTAGAGGTGGGTGTTGGCTACACGCAAAAAGGAACTGGCAATGCTGGTGTTGAGCAACAATATATATTTGAAGGAAAACCAAATAACGGAACCATATTAGTGAATGTTACAGATGTTGGAGGTCCAGGATCTGTAACGTCTGTATCAAAAACAGAATACCTGCTAGGAAACCCCTACCCTTCGGCTTTGGATATACACAAGTTTATCGATGATAATGTTGGCGTTATAGATGGGACTTTACAACTATGGCAGCAATGGGGTGGTGATTCTCATTACCTTAACGAGTATCAGGCAGGTTATGCTCAGGTCAATAAGTTAGGTTCTGTTAGAGCATATCAATTTGTAGGTTTTTATGGTGCCAATAATGGCTCTCAAGACGGAACGAAAACACCATCAAGATATCTTCCAGTTGGACAAGGGTTCATTACAGAAATTATTGCAGATGGAAATGTAGAGTTTAATAACAGTCAAAGGTTATTCATAAAAGAATCTGCTGCAGATGGTACTTATAATAATGGTTCGACGTTCTTTAAATCGAGTGGAACAAAAACTAAAAAAGGCATTAACACTGCAAAATCAAGCGACCAGAGCGGGATCATGCAAAAAATTCGTTTGGAGTTCAATTCGACCTCGGGGCCAGAAACAAGAAGGGAATTGCTTCTAGGTTTTAGCGAAACAACTACAGATGGGTTTGATTATGGATATGATGCAGAATGTAATGAGTCTAACAATAACGACCTTAACCTGAATTTAGAAGGAAAGAATATGAACATACAAGCATATGGACCTATTACTGCCGATAAGTCAGTGCCATTAAATTTTAAATCGTCAGGAAATAATTCATTCGAAATAAGGATCACAGAGACAGAGAATCTAGAAGAAGGTTTGCAAGTCTATCTAAGAGATCATCTAACAGAAAGTTATTTTGAGCTAACCACCAATGAGGTGTATAGTTTTAGTTCTGAGCAGGGGAAGTTTAATAATAGGTTTGAGATCGTGTTCCAAAACGAGGCAAAGACCTTGAGCACGGAAGAAGCCGCATTTACGGAGAATTATATTTATTACCAAAATAGAACGAATACGCTGTTCGCAAAGAAACTAAACAGTGACGTTAAAAAACTGGCTTTAATAAGTATGAGAGGAGAAACTGTTTTAGAGGTTGACAATGTACCAACAGGGAGCTTGGAGAATGGCTTTAAGTTTAGCAATATAGCAACAGGTGCTTATGTGGTCTGTCTAAGAACAGAGACAAATGAGGTACTTACCAAAAAAATTGTTTTTAATTAATTTAGTTATTCATAATAATCGCAAAAGAGCCAAAATATTTATTTTGGCTCTTTTGATTTATAAAAAACAAGATATGGTTAATGTTTTGTGTTTTTTAATTAAAAGTTAATACTTTATATAATTAACGATTTCTCTTTAATTTAACCCTCTATTTTTCCTAAAATTCCTTAAATTCGCATCCTTATTACAATAGAGAGTAAATGAGCACTAAATTTCCTGAATATAAAGGACTTGACTTGCCAAATGTAGCAAATGAGATACTGCAATATTGGCAAGAAAACAACATTTTTGAAAAAAGCGTTTCTACCAGAGAAGGTAAAGAATCATATGTATTTTATGAAGGTCCGCCATCGGCAAATGGACTTCCTGGAGTGCATCACGTTTTAGCACGTGCTATTAAAGATATTTTTCCACGATATAAAACCATGAAAGGCTTCCAAGTAAAGCGTAAAGCAGGTTGGGATACTCATGGATTGCCTATTGAATTGGGGGTAGAAAAAGAATTGGGCATTACTAAAGAAGATATAGGTAAAACCATTTCGGTAGAAGATTACAATGCTGCTTGCCGCAAAGCTGTGATGCGTTATACAGATGTATGGAATGATCTTACTCAAAAGATGGGTTACTGGGTAGATATGGACGACCCATATATTACCTACGACCCTAAATACATGGAAAGTGTTTGGTGGTTGTTAAAGCAGATCTATAATAAATCTTTGCTTTATAAAGGCTATACCATACAGCCATATTCACCAAAAGCAGGAACAGGTTTAAGCTCGCATGAATTAAACCAACCAGGAACATACCAAGATGTTACCGATACAACAATAGTAGCTCAGTTTAAAGCCAAAACGGAGTCATTACCAGATTTTTTACAAAATGAAGGTGATATTTATTTCTTGGCCTGGACAACCACACCATGGACCTTACCCAGTAATACAGCATTAACCGTTGGGCCGAAAATTGATTATGTTTTAGTTGAAACTTATAATCAATATACGTTTGAACCTATCAATGTTGTTTTGGCTAAGAAGTTAGTGAACTATCAGTTTTCAGGGAAATTTAAGCAAGTAGAAGATAAGTCGGAATTATTAAACTATAAATCGGGCGATAAAAAGATTCCGTTTTATGTGGTTAAAGAGTTTATAGGTAAAGATTTGGTTGGTGTTACTTACGAACAATTACTGCCTTATGCATTACCAAACGATAATCCAGAAAATGCATTTAGAGTTATTTCTGGAGATTTTGTAACAACCGAAGATGGTACAGGAATTGTTCATACGGCACCCACTTTTGGAGCAGATGATGCTCTGGTTGCAAAACAGGCAAAACCAGAAGTGCCACCTATGTTGGTAAAAGATGAGCATGGTAATTTGGTGCCACTCGTAGATTTGCAAGGACGATTTAGACCAGAAATGGGAGAACATGCTGGAAAATATGTAAAGAATGAATATTATAACGATGGAGAAGCTCCAGAGCGTTCTGTTGATGTAGAGATTGCTATCAAATTAAAAGAAGAAAATAAAGCCTTTAAGGTTGAAAAATATAAGCATAGTTATCCTAATTGTTGGAGAACTGATAAACCAATTCTATATTATCCATTAGATTCTTGGTTTATTAAAGTGACCGATATTAAGGATCGTATGCACGAATTAAATAGCACCATTAACTGGAAACCGAAAAGTACTGGAGAAGGACGGTTTGGAAACTGGTTGGCGAATGCTAACGATTGGAACCTGTCACGTTCGCGTTATTGGGGAATCCCATTGCCAATTTGGAGAACTGAAGATGGTAAAGAAGAAATTTGTATTGGGTCTGTTGAAGAGCTAAAATCTGAAATGGATAAAGCTGTTTCGGCAGGTGTTTTAGCAAAAGATATTTTTGAAGATTTCGAAATTGGAAACAATTCTGAAGAAAACTATGCTAAGGTAGATTTGCATAAAAATATAGTTGATGATATTGTGCTAGTATCGCCATCTGGTCAAAAAATGTTCCGCGAAAGCGATTTAATAGATGTGTGGTTTGATTCAGGTTCTATGCCTTATGCACAATGGCATTACCCTTTTGAAAATGCCGATTTAATTGATAAAGGAGCAACATATCCAGCCGATTTTATTGCTGAAGGTGTTGATCAAACGCGTGGTTGGTTCTATACCCTGCACGCCATTGGAACCATGGTATTCGATTCTGTGGCTTACAAAAATGTGGTATCTAATGGGTTGGTATTAGATAAAAACGGACAGAAAATGTCCAAACGTTTAGGAAATGCTGTCGATCCGTTTGAAACCTTAGGAAATTATGGTGCCGATGCAACACGTTGGTATATGATTAGCAATGCAAACCCTTGGGACAATTTAAAGTTCGATTTAGAAGGTGTTGAAGAAGTAAAGCGCAAGTTCTTTGGAACGCTTTATAACACATATTCGTTCTTTTCCTTATACACCAATCTAGATAAGTTTAATTATTCGGAAGCTGATATAGCCCTGGAAGATCGCCCAGAAATAGATCGTTGGATTTTGTCCGAATTGCATACATTAATAAAGAAAGTAGATGCTTTTTATGCAGATTATGAACCTACAAAAGCGGCAAGAGCTATTTCAGATTTTACACAAGATTATTTAAGTAATTGGTTTGTACGTTTAAGCAGAAGACGTTTTTGGAAAGGTGATTACGAGCAAGATAAAATTTCGGCATATCAAACGCTTTATACCAGTATGGTCACTATCGCTAAGTTAGGGGCGCCAATTGCACCATTTTTTATGGATAAATTGTATTTAGATTTAAACTCGGTGACCCAAAAAGAAGCATTTGAAAGTGTGCATTTAGCAAACTTTCCAGAATATAATGAGGCATTTGTAGATAAAAGCTTAGAGCGAAAAATGGAAAGTGCCCAAACAATATCGTCATTAGTTTTATCGTTAAGAGCTAAGGAAAAAATAAAAGTACGTCAGCCATTACAAAAAATAATGATTCCTGTTGATAATGAGGAGCAAAAAGAAGAGATATTAGCAGTTTCGGAATTAATAAAACATGAAGTTAATGTTAAGAGTGTTGAGCTCTTGGAAGAAGCTTCAGATATATTAGTTAAGCAAATAAAGCCCAATTTTAAGGCACTTGGTCCTCGTTTTGGTAAAGAAATGAAGCTAATTGCCAATGCTATAAAAATGTTTAATTCTGATGATATTAAAAAAATTGAACAAAATGGTGTTTTAGATGTTGAAATTAATGGAAAAAATATTACTTTAGGGCTTGAAGATGTAGAGATTACATCACAAGATATTGAAGGTTGGTTGGTTGCAAACGAAGGATCGTTAACAGTGGCTCTAGATGTTACAATATCTGATGACTTACGAAAAGAGGGTATTGCTCGAGAACTTATTAATAGAATACAGAACCTCCGTAAAGATTCAGGATTTGAAGTAACAGATAGAATTGATGTAACACTTCAAAAAGACGATCATGTTATAAATGCTGTTAATGCGAACATAACTTATATAAAAACAGAAACTTTAACTAACGAACTTGAAATTATTGATAAATTAGATAATGGTATAGAGATTGTTTTTGATGATGTAAATACCAAATTGTTTATACAAAAACATTAAAATTATGAGTAAAGACGCAAACGTAAGATATTCTGACAAAGATTTAGCTGAGTTTAAGGTGTTAATTACAGAGAAAATAGAAAAAGCACAGCATGATTTAGAGCTTATAAAAAGCGCATATATGAACGACCATAATAATGGTACTGAAGATACATCGCCTACATTTAAGGCATTTGATGAAGGTAGCGCCGTGATGAGTAAAGAATCTAATTCTCAATTGGCAATACGTCAAGAAAAATTTATTCGCGATCTAAAAAACGCACTGATAAGAATAGAAAATAAAACGTATGGTATTTGTCGTGTAACGAAAAAGCTAATTAATAAAGAACGTTTGAAATTAGTGCCTCATGCAACTTTGAGTATTGAAGCTAAAAACATGCAATAATAAAAAAATTATATATTAGAAACGTCTCGATTTAAATGAGACGTTTTTTGTTTGAAAAATTATGTCCCTAAAAAAATCTATCGTCCTCATCGTTATTGTTTTGCTTATTGATCAAATAAGTAAAATATATATAAAAACGAATTTTAAGCTTCAGGATAGTGTTGAGGTTTTTGGTTGGTTTAAAATATTTTTTATTGAAAATGATGGTATGGCCTGGGGGACAAAGATTAGCGATTTCACTTCATTTATATCAGATAGGACAGCAAAGGTAATATTAACATTATTTAGGGTTACTGCTATTTTCGTTATTGGTTACTGGTTGTATAATACCATAAAAAATAAAAACCCAAAAGTATTAATAATAGCTATAGCTTTAATATTTGCAGGAGCTTTAGGTAATATTTTAGATTCTGTTTTTTATGGCGTTTTGTTTGACAGCAGTCGTAATCAAATTGCCACCTTTTTACCAGAAGCAGGAGGCTATGATGCTTTGCTGCATGGAAAGGTTGTAGATATGCTGTACTTGCCTTTGTATAATGATTACCTGCCCGATTGGATTCCTTTTTATGGCGGCGAATTTTTTACGTTTTTTGAACCTGTTTTTAATGTAGCAGATGTAGCTATAAGCGCGGGTTTTATCATGCTTATTGTTTTTTATAAAAAAGCATTTCCAGCTACCAAGAAAGAGGAGGTTAATTAATGATCTATAAATTGTAAATAATTAAAAAGTGTAAATGGTTTTAGGAGTTACGCAATAGTCTAGCGTCACATCACTTTCAAAAACATCCATAATTTTGTCTTCAGCTTCAAAAAAAGACAGGCCTATTTTAACAGTTTCAGGTTTGCAATTAGCTAAAAAACGATCATAAAACCCTTTGCCATAGCCTACTCGGTTTCCTGTTTTATCTAAAGCTAAAAGAGGAACAAACACGACTTCAATAGTGTCTGGAGCAATAGCTATGCCGTCAATAGGCTCGGGAATGTTATAGCTGTTTTTCTTAATTTTTGTATTATCGGTTAAAAGAAAATGTGTCATAAGCCCTGTTTTAAAATCGCTTTTGGAAATGACAATATTTTTATCCTTCCCCGATAAAATATTGAGGATATAATCTGTGTTGATTTCTTTTTGTTCTTCAATAGAAAGGAACAGGTGATAAATACTATGTTCCCAAATAGATAATTTTAATATTTGATTTGCGATAGACATGCTTAAATCGTCAACTTGAGAAAGTAATAAATCATTTCGAAGTGCTTTGTACTTTTTTCGTAGTTCAGATTTAGTCATAGTTAACCTTTTTAACTTTTATGAAATGTTCAAAAAATTGTTAGTAACAAAGAAAAGCAAAAGATTAATAATATGTTTTGATGATATTAAGAATTAGGCACTTTCATTAAAAATGCTTTCTAATTGATTCATAACGATAGGTTTCACAAGATAATCTTTAATAGTATTTAAAGATTTGGCACGATCAATATCTATCGGGTTTATGGAAGAACTTACAATATAAAGCGTGATTGATTTATTAAACCTGTTTTTAATTTTTGTAAACTGTTCAATAAACTCCCAACCGTCCATAATTGGCATATTTAAGTCTATGAGAATAATATCTGGAATTTTATCTTCATCTGTATCTTGAAGAAGCGATTCAAAATAATCTAGACTTTGTTTCCCATTTTTAAATACTATAAGATTCTCGCAAAGCTTTCGAGTTTCAATAATGCGCTTTATTAGATTTATATAGATGTCATCATCATCTATAATACAAGCGAGCTCTACTAATTTATTTTTCATTTCAAAAAGTGATTTTAAAAGTTGTAAATTTTTCAACTTCACTAAAAACATTTATTTGTCCGTTCAGTGCTTCAATTTGATTTTTTGTTATAAACAGGCCAATTCCAACAGCATCTTTATTGTAATGGAATGTATTATACATTCCAAAAAGTTTGCCTCCAAATTTTTCCAAATCAATTCCAATACCGTTATCTGTTATTTCTAAAACAGTTTTGTCGTTTTCTATATAAGACACAATGTTTATAACGGGGTCACGTTCAGGGTGTTTATATTTTATAGCATTCGTTATTAAATTTAAAAGAATACTTTCGAGATAGGCTGGAATATAATCGATAGTATCAACTATTGAAAAATCTGAAACTATAGCTGTTTTGCTTTTTGCAATTATTTGGCCTATAGACATCTTTATATGTTGTAATGATTCACTAAATTTAACGGGAGATTTATTTTTATTTGTGCTGGTTTGAATAGTAACGACTTCATTTAAATGCTCTATGGTGTCATTTAAACTCGATGCAATATCTTCTATACTGCTAATTAACTCTAATTTTTCTTCTTTAGATTTAGTAGTGTTTATCAATTCCATAACTAGAGATAGGTTGCTTGTATGAGATCTTAAATTATGAGAAACTATATAGGCAAAATTGTATAGTCTTTTGTTTTGAGAAGCAATAATATCTGATGTTCTTTGTAAACTCAATTCCCTTGCTTTAGTCTCGTCAATATCTTGAAAAATACCACGTATCCCAATAATTTCTTTATGGTCATTGAATACTGGTTTTCCTTTGGCTCTAACCCAAAATTCACGATTATTTTTAGTTAGCATTTTTATCTCTGTATTAAATGACTCGCCATTAGTGGCGCATTTATAGAAGAGTTTTTTAGCCAATTCGTAATCTTTTTTTGGATAATATGAACTTGCTCGACGTAAAGAAGGTTTGTAATCTTCAGGGTATTCTAAAATTCTTCTTGTTTGTTGGTCCCAATAACTTTTACGCTTAATAAAATCTACATACCAACTGCCAGTAGAGGTCATTTCTGCAACCTCTTTGTAATAAAATTTATGTTTCTTTACCCTTTTATTAGTTTTGAATTTTCGTATATTAAAAAAGAGAAACTTTGTTTTTGAAGTATTAAGATTGACGTTATTTTGATTGGTAGTACAAACGAATTCTTTGTATTTTCCTTCTTTACAAAGAATTAGCATGCTTTGTCTAAAGGGCAAATTATTCTTGATATAACTATAATAATTATTTCTAAACTGATTACTGTCGTCTTTATGTACAAGGTTCTTGATGAAGAAATCTAAACTGATTTTTTTATTTTTAGTAGGCTTTCCAATGTGGGATAAAAAAGCTTTAGAACAATGAATATCGTTATTCTTTAATTCCAAATATCCAATATTACTGTCAATTAGATTCGGGGGGACTGAGACTTGAACCATTGTGTTAGAGAGATGAATGTTAATTCTTTTGTAATGTAAACATAACATTAATTTAACAAATAAACGATTAAAATTGCATTTAATCTATAAAAATGTTTATTTTGACGATTTTTTCTTACGAAATAAATTGTTAATTCTGTATAAAAAGACAGAAAAATAGTCTCTGATTTATAATCCGATTAAAAAGCAGTAGTATTATCGGCTTTAAAGTTTTGTAGTTATATGAAAAAGAGCATCACCCTGATAGACAATTGGAGCTTCATTTACGTTTATAATATAGCCTGGGTTATCTGCCTTCACAAAATAGTTAAACTTGCCATAGGGATCTGTAATATTACCTAAAATATCACCTTTTTGTACCTTAGAACTTATTTTAACAGATGCCTTAAACATCCCTGAATATTTAGCACGTTTCCACTTGCTGTCATTTATAAGAATACAGTTTTTTTTAGGTGTTGACACTTTAAATTTGGAGCTTAGCATATTTAAATGGTTTAAAACACGTTTAGCACCATTAACTCCAGTATTGGTTATTAAGTCATCTATATGCAAGGACTTCCCGCCTTCAAAAAGCAGCAAAGGTTTTTTTAACTTGGTACAGGTATGCCTAAAGGACTTCGGCAGATTTTTAGAGTATAATACAAATGGAGCCCCAAAGACCATGGCTAAATTATTGAGATGTTCTTCGTTTTCAACAACACGAATTTGTGGCGCATTAAACCTGCCAGAACCACCTGTATGAAAATCCATAATATAATCTACATGTGGTACAATATCATGTATAAGTTTATGTGCAACCCTGCTAGCTAAAGAACCATTAGGGCTTCCAGGAAACACACGATTTAAATCACGCCCGTCGGGAAATTCGCGTTTTAAATTTATAAAACCGAAAATATTGATAACTGGCATACATATAATGGTACCGCATTTTGGTTTATTAATACCTTTTGCGATAAGCTGTCTAACAATCTCGACCCCATTAACTTCGTCACCATGTATACCAGCTGTAAACAATACTACAGGTCCTGGTTTTTTAGCACGTTCTATAATTACAGGAACATTTACAGGTGTTGATGTATGTAAATTGGCAACATCAAAATTGGCCTCTATACTTTCTCCAGGTTTAATTGATACGCCAAGGATGGTTAATATGTCTTTTTTAGTATCAGCCATTAATTCTGTTTAACTATGTCTATTTCTCTCAATATATGTAATGATACTTTTGGCAATATTTTTTCCTGTACCAGTTTCAATGCCTTCTAAGCCTGGGGTTGAATTTACTTCTAAAAGTAAAGGGCCTCTAGCAGATTGTAGCATATCTACACCACAAACAGGAAGTTTTAGGGCCCTTGATGCTTTCATGGCAACTTTTAATTCAGCTTCATTAAGTTTTATAACTTCAGCAGAGCCTCCTCTATGTAAGTTGGAACGAAATTCGCCTTCTTTACCTTGTCTCTTTATAGCACCAATTACTTGTCCGTCTACAACTAAAGCCCTTAAATCGGCACCTTTAGCTTCCGATATGTACTCTTGTACCAAGGCTCTAGCCTGTAATCCGTTAAAAGCTTCTAAAACAGATTCGGCAGCATTTTTGGTTTCGGCCAATACAACACCCAATCCTTGAGTGCCTTCAAGGAGTTTAATAATAACTGGGGTGCCTCCTACATGAGCAATAACTTTCTCAACATCTCTGGAGTAATTAGTAAATACGGTCTTGGGCATACCTATTCCAGCTTTAGAAAGTCTTTGAAAACTTCTTAACTTGTCCCTTGATCTTATAATAGCATCCGATGTCACCGAAGTAAACACATTCATCATTTCAAATTGTCTGACAACAGCACAGCCATAGAAGGTTGAAGATGCCCCTATGCGAGGTATAATAGCATCTACATAATCTAAATAACGATCTTTGTAATAAATGGTTGGCTTTTCTTTTTCAATAATAAGATCACATTTTAAAGGATCTATTACTTCCATAATATGTCCTCGTTTTTCGCCTTCTGTAACAAGACGTTCCGTAGAATACAAATTAGGATTTCGCGATAGAATAACTATATTCATTAAATATGGTTTAACCCAGCATTGCAATATACTAAAAAAGGCAAACGAATTTTCACATTATCTAGAATTTAATATACCTTTGAATTAGATGGATACCCCTAATTTAGATATACAATTGAAGACCCTACCGAGTCAACCTGGAGTTTATCAATATTATGATAAAGAAGGGGCCATTCTATATGTAGGAAAAGCTAAAAACTTAAAGAAACGTGTTAGCTCATATTTTACAAAAACTCACGATAATGGTAAAACCAGAGTACTTGTAAAAAAAATTGCGAGTATAAAACATATTGTCGTAGAAACAGAAACGGATGCTTTATTGTTGGAAAACAATTTGATTAAGAAGCACATGCCACGTTATAATGTGATGCTCAAAGATGATAAATCCTATCCATGGATATGTATAAAAAAAGAGCGTTTCCCAAGAGTATTTTCCACCCGCCGAATCTTTAAAGATGGGAGTGAGTATTTTGGACCTTATACGAGTATGAAAACGGTTTCAACATTGTTAGATTTAATAAAAGGGCTATACCCTTTAAGAACATGTAATTATCATTTGTCTCAGGAAAAAATCGATGTTGGTAAATACAAAGTATGTTTAGAATTTCATCTAGGAAATTGTAAAGGGGCTTGCGAGGGATTGGAAACCGAACAGGAGTATCGTAATAATGTAAAGGCTATTAAAGAAATTTTAAAAGGAAATTTTAAAGATTCGCTGGTGCAATTTAAAATGCAAATGAAACAATTTGCAGAAAATATGCTGTTTGAGGAAGCCCAAAAAATAAAAGAAAAAATAGAGGTATTAGAAAATTATCAGGCCAAATCTACAATTGTAAATCCAAAGATTAGTAATGTAGATGTGTTTTCTATTATGAGTGACGAAAGTTATGGTTATGTTAACTTTTTACAACTTTCATATGGATCTATTATCAGATCGCATACCTTAGAGGTTAAAAAAAAGTTAGACGAAACAGATTTACAACTTTTAGAGTTAGCAATTATTGAAATAAGGCAGCGTTTTAATTCTAATTCAAAAGAAGTTTACGTACCCTTTAAAGTAGATCTGGGTCATGATGTTAAAGTAACCGTGCCAAAGTTAGGAGACAAAAAACATATTTTAGATTTATCGCTTAGGAATGCAAAATATTATAGAATGGAGCGTTTTAAGCAAGATAAAATTGTAGATCCAGACAGACATGCCAATAGAATTATGGCGCAGATGAAGGCAGATTTAAGACTTTCTGGTGAGCCAAGACATATTGAATGTTTTGATAATTCTAATATACAGGGAACACATCCAGTGGCTGCATGTGTGGTTTTTAAAAATGGGAAACCTAGCAAAAAAGATTATCGTCATTTTAATATTAAAACAGTAGAAGGTCCAGATGATTTTGCGTCTATGGAAGAAGTGGTTTATAGACGGTATAAACGATTAGTTGAAGAGCAGCAGCCATTGCCGCAGCTTATTATTATTGATGGGGGTAAAGGCCAATTATCTTCAGCATTAAAAAGCTTAGATGCTTTAAATTTAAGAGGTAAAATAGCAATTATAGGAATTGCAAAGCGTTTAGAAGAATTATTTTATCCAAACGACCCCATTCCGTTATATTTAGATAAGAAAAGCGAAACTTTAAAAATTATACAGCAATTGCGTAACGAAGCCCATCGTTTCGGGATTGAACATCATAGAAATAAACGTAGCAAAAGTGCGTTAAATACAGAGCTGGAAACAATCTCTGGAATAGGAGATAAAACAGTTGTAGAATTGTTAAAACATTTTAAATCTGCTAAACGTGTAGCGAATGCCAAGCTAGATGAGTTGGAAGCTGTTGTAGGTTTATCGAGAGCAGAAAAAATATATAATTATTATCATAACAAATGAAGTACATTTTAGTGCTTATATTGGGTTTTGTATGTTTTGAGGGGTATACTCAAGATATAGAAAACGACGATGTTAAAATTGGTTTAGTTCTAAGTGGCGGAGGTGCAAAAGGTCTAGCGCATATTGGTGCTCTTAAAGTCATTGATAGTTTAGGCGTAAAAGTTGATTATGTGGCAGGAACTAGTATGGGGGCTATTATTGGTGCATTATACGCTTCAGGATATTCGGGTAATCAGCTGGATTCTATATTTAAAGAAATCGATTTTGATAATATTATAACCGATAATTTACCTAGAGCCTCCAAAGCATTTTACGAGCGTGATAATGATGAAAAGTATGTAATAAAACTTCCTTTTAATAATTTTAAAATTACACTGCCTTCAGCCCTTTCCAGAGGGCAAAATACATATAATTTACTTTCAAGATTAACATTACATGTTAATGAGACAAATAACTTTAGTGAGTTGCCTATTCCGTTTTTTTGTATTGCTACAAACATAGAAACAGGACAGGCTGTTATGTTAGATCAAGGAAATTTAGCCCAATCTGTTATGGCCAGCGGTGCCTTGCCTTCTATATTTCAACCTGTAGTTATTGGTGATCAAATTTTAACTGATGGCGGTGTAGTAAATAACTATCCTATTGATGAATTGAGAGCTAAAGGCATGGATGTTATTATTGGAGTTGATGTTCAAGATGGCTTAGTTGGTCGCGAAAAATTAGCCTCTGCACCAGAAGTTTTACTCCAAATCAACAATTTTAGGACGATTAAAGACATGAAGTTAAAGGCGCCTAAAACAGATATTTATATTAAACCAGATATTAAAGAGTTTAATGTAGTGTCTTTTAGTGAGGGGTTTAAAATTATTGAAACGGGTAAGCAAGCTGCCATAAATAAAGCAGAGGCATTACAAGCTTTAATAAAAAAAGGTCAGAAGAAAAAAATTACACCAAAAATAAAGGCACAAGACAGTATTATAATTAATAAGCTTTCTCTTTCAGGAAAAAGTAACTATACAAGGGCTTATATTATGGGTAAGTTGAAATTAAAACTACATGAAAAGGTTAGTTATGAAGACTTTAATAACGGTATAAATAGCTTAATAGCAACAAATAATTTTGACTCGTTCCAATATGAATTAAAGAAAACAAAAGGAAAAGATGGATACGATTTATATGCAAATTTAAGAGAAACTAAAAATACCACTTTTTTAAAAGCAGGTGTTCATTACGATGATTTATATAAAAGTGCATTGTTGGTTAACTTAACTAAGAACCATTTTTTATTTAATAATGATGTAGCATCATTAGATATTATTTTAGGTGATAATGTTAGATATAACTTTGAATATTTAATTGACAAAGGTTTTTATTGGAGTATCGGACTAAAATCCAGATATCAGCAATTTCATAAAAATATAAGCGCAAAATTATTTGAAGATAATCAAAATATAGCACCAGGATTAAATAAAATAGATGCAGAGTTACAAGACCAAACCAATCAATTTTATGTGCAAACATTGTTTAGGAAAGATTTTGCGCTTAGTTTGGGGGCAGAGCATAAACGTTTAGAAATAAAGTCCCCAACAATTGCATCAACCACCGATCCAGATCCAGAAGAAGAGTTTTTATTTGAAAACACAGATTATTTAAGCGTTTTTGCAAATTTAAAGTTAGATACCTACGACGATAAATATTTTCCCAAAAAAGGATTTTATTTTAATGGGGATGCTCATATATATTTTTATGCGTCGAGATTTAATGCGGATTTTGAAAGATTTTCAATAGCCAGAGCAGATATAGGTTATGCATTTAGTGTTTCAGATAAGCTTGCATTCAATTTGCAATCTCATGGTGGGTTTAAACTGGGAGACACATCTACTCAAACCTTAGATTTTGCACTTGGTGGTTATGGCAACAATTTGATAAATAACTTTGTTCCGTTTTTGGGATACGATTTTCTTTCGCTTACAGGTAACAGTTATGTGAAAGCGTCCCTTAGTGCAGATTATGAAATTTTTAAAAACCATCACATGACCTTAGAAGGAAATTGGGCAAATGTAGGTGATAATATATTTGACTCAGGTGAGTGGTTTTCATTTTCAGATTATAACGGTTATGCATTAGGTTATGCTATAGATACTTTTGTTGGACCTATTCAAGGTAAGTATAGTTATTCTCCCGAACTAAAAGAAAGCATCTGGTTTTTCAATATAGGCTTTTGGTTTTGACAAATTGTTTTAAAACTCAAAAAAAAATCACGATATTTGTATAGTTATGCAAACTTTTTGGCAAGGACTTCTATTATTCTTACACTATCTTATCAAGAGAAATCCTGAGTAAGCAGGTTTTATTGTATCTTTAATATATCATATTCAGGTTTAAGACTTTATGTCTGAGACTTTGTAATTTTTAATCTTTAATTTTAGAAACAATGCCTTTTTATCATAAATTAGGAAGTATTCCTCATAAACGCCATATTCAATTTAAAAAGCCAGATGGCAGCTTGTATTACGAGCAGTTGTTTGGTACTGTTGGGTTTGATGGCATGTCTACAAATAGTTATCATGAGCAGCGCCCTACTCAAGTAAAAGAAATAAAAAAGCAATATAGTGTAGCGCCAAAAATAGCTCTAGAGAATAATATAAAATCATATCGTTTAAAGGGTTTTCAAATAAAACCAGAACAGGATTATTTAGAAAGCAGAAAAACAGTACTTGTAAATAGTGATTGTGCTATTGTACTGGCAGCTCCAAAGCAATCTACAAACCATTATTTTTATAAAAATACAGATGCAGATGAACTTATTTTTATTCATAAAGGAACAGGGAAATTAAGAACCATGCTAGGTAATCTCAATTTTAAGTACGGTGATTATCTATTAATACCGAGAGGGATTATTTATAAAATAGATTTCGACACAGAAGATAACAGGTTATTTATAGTTGAGTCTCACAGACCTATTTACACACCAAAACGCTATAGAAATTGGTTTGGACAATTATTAGAACATTCACCGTTTTGTGAACGTGATATCCGTAGACCTGAAGAGTTAGAAACCCACAATGAATCTGGAGATTTTTTAATAAAAGTAAAAAAACAAGGTGATATTATAGAAATGGTATATGCATCGCACCCTTTTGATGTGGTTGGATATGATGGGTATAATTACCCATACGCTTTTTCAATTCATGATTTTGAGCCTATAACAGGTAGTATTCATCAGCCGCCACCAGTGCATCAAACTTTTGAAACCGATGCCTTTGTTGTGTGTAGTTTTGTACCTCGGTTATATGATTATCATCCGCAGGCCATTCCTGCGCCCTATAATCACAGTAACATAGATAGCGATGAGGTTTTATACTATGTTGACGGTGATTTTATGAGTAGAAATGATATTGAAGCGGGACACATATCGTTACATCCAGCGGGAATTCCCCATGGTCCACACCCAGGAGCTGCAGAAAGAAGTATTGGTAAGGTGAAAACCAACGAGCTTGCTGTTATGGTAGATACGTTTAAACCCCTAAAGGTAACCGAAGAAGCCATGAAAATAGCAGACGAGAGTTACCATAAATCTTGGTTGTAAACCCCAATACGGCTTTTGAAGTGTTAAAAAATTTTATTCATAAGACACTCAAAATTCGTCCAGTTTTGAGTCTCTTCCCGCTTGTACTGAGCGTAGTCGAAGTATTGGGAAGATTAGGATGGGCTTTATTATGAAAG
The DNA here is from genome assembly GCA_947501845.1 of uncultured Flavobacteriaceae bacterium. Lineage (GTDB taxonomy): Bacteria > Bacteroidota > Bacteroidia > Flavobacteriales > Flavobacteriaceae > Flavivirga. Next base: position 152,307 of record CANMXP010000003.1, read on the forward strand.
ATATAAAATCAGTAAACTACGGTTTAGAAAAAATATTTGAAGGTGCGCAAGATTTTTTGCCGCTTTTTGGAACAGACTACGTAGAATTTTATGTAGGTAATGCAAAACAATCAGCCCATTTTTATAAAACAGCATTTGGGTTTCAGTCATATGCTTATAAAGGTTTAGAAACTGGATCTAAAGATTCTGTAAGTTACGTGCTTAAGCAAGACAAAATACGTTTGGTGTTAACGACACCATTAAATAGCAAATCACCTATAAATAAACATATTGTAAAACATGGTGATGGTGTTAAAGTTATAGCGTTATGGGTAGAAGACGCCAAGAAAGCCTATCAGGAAACTACCAACCGTGGCGCAAAATCGTACATGGAGCCAGTTGTAGAGAAAGATGAACATGGCGAAGTTATTAGAGCTGGTATTTATACATACGGAGAGACCGTACACATGTTTGTTGAACGCAAAAATTATAATGGCACCTTTTTGCCAGGTTTTCATGAGTGGAAATCAGATTATAACCCAGAACCGGTAGGACTTAAATACATTGATCATATGGTAGGCAATGTAGGTTGGGGAGAGATGAATACTTGGGTAAAATGGTACGAAGATGTTATGGGGTTTGAGAACTTCCTGTCCTTTGACGATAAACAAATTCATACCGAATACTCAGCTTTAATGAGTAAAGTAATGAGTAATGGGAATGGACGTATAAAATTCCCGATAAATGAACCAGCAGAAGGCAAGAAAAAATCGCAAATAGAAGAATATTTGGATTTTTATGAGGGGCCAGGTGTTCAGCATATAGCAGTTGCTACCGATGATATTATTGCCACAGTTTCTAGTTTAAGAGCTAGAGGCATTGAATTTTTATCGACACCACCAGAAGCATATTATAAAGCGGTACCAGGTAGGTTGGAAGAACATAGCCATGAATTAAGAGAAGATATTGAGACATTAAAAGGCTTGGGTATCATGATTGATGCTGATGAAGAAGGCTATTTACTACAAATTTTCACCAAACCCGTTGAAGATAGGCCAACGTTATTTTTCGAAATTATTCAACGTATGGGAGCTCGTGGTTTTGGAGCAGGAAATTTTAAAGCACTTTTTGAGTCTATAGAAAGAGAGCAAGCCAACAGAGGGACATTATAATTAAGGCTAAAAAGTAGGCTTTTTGTGATAAATTAGTGTTAAGCTCTTCTAATATCGAGAGGGAGTTTGAAGAAATTTTTTATTTTTGGAACAGTAATTGTAATTTCTAAAGATATAGCAATAAAATGTACATTAAGAAGTTACATTATCAAGACCCATAACAAATGAAAAATACACTACTTATATTAACTACGATAATAGCCATACAAATGTCTTTTTCTCAACAAGAATCTGCATTTGGAAATGGCGAATGGTTTAAATTTAAAATGAGCTACAGCGGCTTTTTAAAAGCAGGGAATGCTACGCTTACTGTTAAAGACACTAAATTAAATAATAAAGATGTTTATCATGTTGTCGGTAAAGGCTGGACTACAGGCATGATAAAATGGTTTTTTAAAGTAAAGGACAGATATGAAAGTTACTTTGATAAAAACACCATTATGCCTTATAAATTTGTTAGAAATATAGATGAAGGTGGTCATACAAAAGATATTGAAATAGATTTTGATCAGACAAATCATAAAGCTCACGTAAACAATAAAAAGCACAATAAAAAAACGGTCATTGATACCAAACCTAATATCCAAGATATGGTATCGACTTTTTATTATTTGCGTAATAATTTAGATACAAACAACTTAAAACCAGGTGATGAGGTGAGAGTCGATATGTTTTTTGATGAAGAAAACTATGGTTTCAAACTGCAATATCTTGGAGAAGAAATTCTTAATACAGATTTTGGAGACGTGGAATCTTTAAAGTTTAGGCCATATGTAATGGCTGGTCGTGTTTTTAAAGAAGAAGAAAGTTTAACACTATGGGTGTCAAAAGACAAAAATAAAGTACCTTTGCGAATTAAAGCTGATTTGGCAGTTGGATCTCTTAGAGCTGACCTTGAAGCTTTTAAAGGACTGAAACACCCTTTTAAGATAGTTGTTAGATAATTAATAGATTTTGAATTCAAAAATAACGGACCAACTAAAAGAGAAATACGAGGCCATAGACCAAGATTATGAGACTTATTTAGAAGGGTTACTACATAGTAAACCTATTAATTATTGGGATTATATTCAAACGGATGCTCTATTAAATCTTCAAATACAACGCACTGTTTTTCCAGATGAGATGGTATTTATAATGTATCATCAAATTAATGAACTTTTATTTAAAATGATACTTGGTGAGATAGATCAAGTAGCAAAAAATGACGAAGTAAATACGGTTATGTTTACTTCAAAATTAATGCGTATTAGTCGTTATTTCGATATGCTTACTTCTTCTTTTAGCATTATGAAGGATGGTATGGATGTCGATCAATATAATAAATTTAGAACCACTTTAACGCCTGCAAGTGGTTTTCAAAGTGCACAGTACAGAAAAATCGAATTTGCGTCCACAGAACTTATAAATCTTATTGACAAAAGGTTTAGAGATACTATAGATAGAAACTCATCTTACGAAAATGCTTTCGAGCACCTGTATTGGCAGGCTGCAGGGAAAGATTATAAAACAGGTGAAAAAAGTTATCTGCTAAAGGTGTTTGAAGAAAAATATAAAGACGAATTTATTAGGTTTACCAAGTTTTATTATGGTAATAATTTATGGTCGAAGTTTAAGGCTCTGCCTAAAGAAGCCAGAGAAGACAAAGAATTAATAAAAGCAATGCGTCATTACGATTACACAGTAAATATAAAGTGGGTGATGGCACATTATAATACAGCAAATCATTATTTAAATATAGGAGGAGAAACAGCAGAAGCCACTGGGGGAAGTGAGTGGGTAAAGTATATGCATCCGAAATATCAAAAAAGAATATTTTTTCCAGAATTATGGTCAGAAAAAGAAATACAAGATTGGGGAACAAGTATTTAGTACTATTAATATTAGCGGCCTTTTTTATTGCCTGTAAAGATGATCCTAAGACGGATTTTATAGAGGAAGAATTAGCGGTGGTCGAAGAAGTTCCAGAAGAAACTTATGAATTTGGTTTTAACTTAAACAACTATGTTGTTAAACGAGATACCATTAAAAAAGGAGATAGCTTTGGCGAAATTTTGGAACGCAATAGAATAGGTTATCCTAAAATATTTCATATAGCTGAAAAGGCAAAAGATTCATTCGATATAAGACGCCTGCAAGTAGGGAAGCCATACACATTGTTGTGTTCTAAAGATTCATTAGAATTGCCTAAATGTTTTATTTATCAGCCAACTCAGGAAGAATACGTTGTTATTAATTTTCATGATTCAATACATGCCTATACCAACAGAAAGCCTATTAAATATGTTGAAAAAGTAGCGACAGGAGTCATTACCAATAATATCTCTGAGACTTTAGAGGAACAAGGATTAAGCCCACGGTTAGCATATAAAATGGCCGATGAGATTTATGCCTGGACTATTGATTTTAGACGTCTTCAAAAAGGAGATCGGTTTAAAGTAATTTATACAGATAAATATATTGACGATACTATTTATACAGGGGTTCATAACATAAAAGCAGCATTTTTCGAACATAATAAAGAGCCTTTCTATGCTTTTGAATTTGAAACAGATTCAGTAAAAGGTATTATCGATTACTTTAATGAAGAAGCTAAAAATTTACGCCGTGCCTTTTTAAAAGCGCCTGTGAAATTTAAACGTATTTCTTCTAGGTATAATTTAAAAAGAAGAATTGCCGTTTATGGTTATAAAGTGCGTCCACACAAGGGAACCGACTTTGCTGCAGCTATTGGGACGCCAATTATGGCTACTGCCAATGGAACAGTTACTAAGTCTAGTTACACCAGAGGTAATGGTAATTATGTAAAGATTAGACATAATGCCACTTACGAAACTCAATACCTTCATATGAGTAGGCGAAATGTAAAAGTTGGTCAGTTTGTTAAGCAAGGCGATGTAATAGGTTGGGTTGGTATGACAGGAAATACTGGAGGCCCTCATGTTTGCTATCGTTTTTGGAAAAATGGTAGACAAGTAGATCCATTTAAACAAAAATTGCCAGAGGCAAAACCAATATCAGACTCCTTGAAAGTTAAATATTTAGACTTTATAGCACCTATAAAAGCAAAGTTAGATGATGTCTCTTTTAGAGACAACATTTTAGAAGAAACGTTAGAAAATAAGAATAATCTAATTTCATTTAAAGATTAATGACACTACCAAGTATAGACCCTACAACTACAGATTCGTGGAAACAATTAGAAGAACATTTTAAAACCGTAAAAGATGTTCATATGAAAGATCTATTTGCTCAAGACAAAAATCGAGCAGATAAGTTTACTATTAAATGGGACGATTTTTACGTAGATTTTTCAAAAAATAGAATAACAGAAAAAACGTTTAACTACTTATTGGAATTAGCCAATGAAGTTAAGTTAAAAGACGCTATTAAAAGCCAGTTCTCTGGAGAGGTTATAAATCAAACAGAAGGACGAGCTGTTTTACATACCGCATTGCGTGCCCCAAAAACTTCTGAATGCCATGTTGATGGTATTAATGTGATACCAGAAGTTTTTCAGATAAAACAAAAAATAGAACAATTTACAAATGAAGTTGTAAATGGTGATAGAAAAGGTTTTACAGGAAAAGCATTTACAGATGTAGTAAATATTGGTATTGGAGGATCCGATCTAGGGCCAGCTATGGTGGTAGATTCTTTACAGTATTATAAAAACCATTTAACCACTCATTTTGTTAGTAATGTAGATGGAGATCATGTCAATGAAGTTATAAAAAAACTAAATCCAGAAACAACACTCTTTGTTGTTGTTTCAAAAACATTTACGACACAAGAAACATTATCTAATGCCAATACCATTAAAGAATGGTTTTTAAAGTCGGCTAATGAGGAAGCTATAGCAAAACATTTTGTGGCAGTATCTACAAATATTCAAAGTGTTAAGTCTTTTGGAATAGATGAAAATAACATTTTCCCTATGTGGGACTGGGTAGGTGGTCGTTTTTCGCTATGGAGTGCTGTTGGCTTGACCATAAGTTTAGCCGTTGGATTTAACAACTTTGAAAGCTTGCTTAATGGTGCTAATAAAATGGATGAGCATTTTAAAAACGAAGATTTTAAAACGAATATTCCCGTTGTATTAGCTCTAATAAGTATTTGGTATAATAACTTCTTTAAAGCAGAAAGTGAAGCTGTTATACCTTATTCTCAATACCTAAATCAATTTGCGACGTATTTACAGCAAGGCATTATGGAGAGTAATGGGAAAAGTGTTGATAGAAACGGAAATCCTATTAATTATGAAACAGGTACTTTAATATGGGGAGAACCAGGAACAAATTCCCAACATGCCTTTTTTCAATTAATACACCAAGGGACTAAATTAATTCCAGCAGATTTTATTGGTTTCTCCAAGTCTTTACATGGTAATCAAGATCATCAAGATAAACTTATTTCTAATTTTTTAGCACAAACAGAGGCCCTTTTAAACGGTAAAACTGAGCAAGAAATTATTGCTGAAGGTACACGCTCTGATATTATTCCTTTTAAAGTCTTTAAAGGGAATAAACCAACCAACACTATTTTTATAAATAAATTAACGCCAGAAAGTTTAGGAAAACTTATTGCTATGTACGAGCATAAAATATTTGTACAGGGCATCATTTGGAACATTTTTAGTTATGATCAATTTGGAGTAGAATTAGGGAAGCAATTAGCAACAAAAATTTTAAAAGAATTTAATAATAGTGCGATTAGTGACCATGATTCTTCTACTAATAATTTGCTGAATTATTATAAAGGCTTAGAATAAAAGAGACCAAATTCTCTATTTTGTAAATAAGAGGCGTTGATATTCAAAATATCAACGCCTCTTATGTATTATAAATGTTAATAAAATTCATACAAGTGTATTAATAGCCTCTTAATAATGAGTATTTTTGCAGTGACTAATTTTCAAATAATTAATTCTTTTTTAAATCATGAAAAAAACTATTCATTTTTTATCAATGGCTGTGGCGTTTTTATTTACGACAGTTATTATGGCACAAGCTACTGTTACAGGTACTATAATTGATGCCGAACTTAATTCCCCGCTTCCTGGTGCGAATATTGTTGAGAAAGGAACAACTAACGGAGTTTCTTCAGATTTTGACGGTAACTTCACTTTAAAGACTGAAGCATCTTCGGGGCAAATTGTGATTTCGTATGTAGGATATAGTTCTGTTACGTTATCATTTAACGGAAATACTAATTTAGAATCTATTGAATTAACTCCGGACAATTCACTTCAAGAAATTGTTATTACAGGTTCTGGAGTTATAGATTTGGCAGAAAACAGAAAAACACCAATTGCTGTATCTACCATTAAAGCTAATGAGATTAGAGAAAGAGCAGGAAACTGGGATTTACCAGAAGTATTAAAATCAACCCCTTCGGTACAAAATATTAAGGGTGGTGGATTTGGTGATGGTCAAATGTTTTTGCGTGGTTTCGATCAAACGAATACGGCGTTTATGTTAAACGGTCAACCAATTAATAGCCCAGAAGATGGAAGAATGTTCTGGTCTAACTGGTCTGGAGTACTAGATGTCGCTAATGCGGTTCAAGTACAACGTGGTTTAGGGTCGTCTAAATTAGCGATTTCATCAGTTGGTGGTACGGTAAATATTGTTACTAAAACGGTTGATAGACGTGAAGGCGGTTTTTTTCAGCAAATGGTCGCAAATGATAATTATACAAAAACCACAGCATATTATTCTACAGGTTTAATGGAAAATGGCTGGGCTTTTTCGGGTATGTTAGGTCACTGGCAAGGAGAAGGGTATGTTGATAATACTGATGGTCAAGGTCAAACATATTTCTTATCATTCGGTTATAAACCAAATGATAACAATTTATTTAATTTTTTAATCACAGGAGCACCACAGTGGCATGCAGCTGCGGGTAGTGGGAGAATAAGCGAGTTTTTAGAAAATGGCAGGAAATTTAATTCATGGAATTTTGCAGGTGTTAGCAGTCCTAACCTATTACAAAGTGGGAGATACCCTGGGGGTAGAAATGTGTATCACAAACCAGTCGCTAACTTAAGTTGGGATTTAACGATTAATGAGAATTCATCGTTATCAACTATTTTATATGGCTCTTTAGGTCGTGGTACGTTTGCTGCCACAAGAACATCTGGAGATATTCCAACTTATGCAAGAGGGTCTAATAATAACCACAACTGGTACGGGTTGGTTACTAATTACAACAACCAATTAAATGAGAATTTAAGTTTAAATTTTGGTGCCGACGTGCGTTTATATAACGGTATACACTTTAGAAGTGTTAACGAATTTTTATCTGTAAGCAGCGTAAGTGCATTTAGTGATTTTAACGGGGGCAGTTATAATTTAACCAAAACTTTTGGAGGTATTAACCCCTGGAATGTGACTTTTAATACTAATGATGAGCACGATCAGCGTTTTGGTTACGATTACGAAGAGCAAATTAACTATCTTGGTGTTTTTGGTCAGTTAGAATACGCAAAAGATAATTTTACAGCATTTTTTCAAGGTTCTGCATCTACACAATCCCATGTTAGAACCGAGTATTTAAATGCAGCAAACGAAGGTCAGCCAGAAGAATCTGAAAAAGTAAATAACCCAGGTTTTAATGTTAAAGGGGGTGGAGCTTATACTATAAATAATAATCATAAGGTGTTTTTAAATGTAGGGTATTATTCTCGCCAACCATTCCATAGTGACTTGTTTATAAGTGATAGAAACGGAAACGAATTAATTACACCAGAAGTAGAGAATCAAAATATAACGGGCTTAGAAGCAGGGTATCAGTTTGGTAGCGAAAAGGTTTCAGCTAATTTAAACCTATATTATACCATTTGGGATAATAGAACATTATTAGATGACAATGGAGAAGATCAAGGAGATCCAGCTTTTAGGTTGTTTCAAACACAAGGTGTAAAGCAAGTGCATACTGGGGTAGAACTAGAGGTGTTTACACGTCCAGCAGATAATCTTAGAATAAATGGATTTCTTGCCATAGGAGATTGGAAATTTGATGGGAACGGCATGCAAAGAACATTTGATGAAACAGGGACAATTACCGATCCTGATACCGTAGTTGATCTTGATGGTGTTAAAGTAGGCGGGGCAGCACAATTCACAGCTGGGGCTTTTGCTTCTTATGAGATTTTACCAAGATTAAGTGTTGATGGTACCTGGAATCTTTATAACAATTTATATTCTCAAGGGCAAACAACAGCCAGCAGTCCTCCTATTGAACTACCAAGTTATGATACTGTTGATGCTGGATTGTCGTACAAATGGTATGTGGGAAAACATGATAAAAAATCATTACAGTTTAGGGTAAATATCAATAATATTTTTGATGAAGTTTATTTAGAATCTGTAAGTGGTAATACTGTTGCTTCAAACAACCCGTCCGAAAATTATAAAGGCATTAATACTTCAAACAGAGGTCGATTTGGTTATGGCAGAACATGGAATTTTAGTGCGCGTTATAACTTCTAAAATCAAATAAAAAATTGAGTTTTATAAACCGCCTCTTTTTTGAGGCGGTTTTTTTGTATTCAAATTTTGATGAATGTATACATGATGAATGATGCATGATATTAATTTCATCATAGTTTAACAATAATGTAATAAAAATAGTATACTTGTTTGTTTGTTGTTTTTGTAACTATTTGTTAATTAGTGATTTATGTTTGTTTGTTGAAAATATCGAGAACGTAGATTTCGTAAATATTTGTTAAAGGTTAATTAATAAAAAGCATGGATATCTTCAATTAATTTGTATGACTAATTCAATTAATCTTTTCAGAAAAACTATGAAAAAAATTACTCAACTTTTATTATTAATAACTGTAGCCTTTCTATTTAGTACGGCTGCAATAGCACAAATTACGGTTAAAGGTAACGTTTTAGATGCCGAACTTGGTTCGCCTTTGCCTGGTACGAATGTGGTTGAAAAAGGAACGACAAATGGCGTTTCTTCAGATTTCAATGGCAACTTTACTTTACAAACTCAGGCTTCTTCTGGAGAAGTTGTGATCTCATATGTGGGATACAGTTCTATAACTTTATCATTTAATGGTGATACAGATTTAGGGACTATCCAATTAGCTCCAGATAACTCCCTCGAAGAAATCGTGATAGTTGGAACTGGTATTATCGATTTAGCAGAAGATAGACAAACTCCTGTGGCTGTTTCTACAATTAAAGCGGCTCAAATTCAAGACAAAATAGGAACTCAGGATATTACAATGACACTTGTTAATACACCTTCAATATATGTAGCGGGGCAATCTGGTGGTTTTGGAGATTCAAGAATAAATGTTCGTGGATTTGATCAAACAAATGTTGGATACTTGTTAAATGGACAACCAATTAATGGTATGGAAGACGGTAAAATGTATTGGTCCAACTGGTCTGGAGTTAACGATATTGCCAGTGTTGTTCAAATACAAAGAGGTTTAGGAGCTTCGAAATTAGCCATTTCGTCTGTTGGAGGTACAGTAAACTTTGTAACTAAAACTACAGACAAAAAAGAAGGAGGATACGCATATACAGGTATTGCTAATAACAACTATATTAAAAATACGCTTCAATATAGCACTGGTAGATCTGAAAAAGGATGGGGTGCTAGTTTTATGTTGTCTCACTGGCAAGGTGATGGTTATAATGAAGGAAACTTTGGAGCAGGTGAAACCTACTTTTTGTCTGTAGGATATACTCCTAATGATAAGCATAATTTTAATTTTTTAATAACAGGAGCGCCGCAGTATCATGACCAAAACTTCACCAAAAGTATTTCAGATTATTTAGAATATGGAAGAAAGTACAATAATAACTGGGGAACATTAGGTGGGCAATATTTAACGGAAAGAAGGAATTTTTATCATAAACCAGTGGCTAATTTAAACTGGGATTTCAATATTAGTGATCATACTAATTTGTCTACAGTACTCTACGCTTCATGGGGACGCGGAGGAGGAACTGGAAATCGAGGAAACCGTATAAGAACAGCAGAGGGGAGAATAGATTATGATGCTATTTATGCATTTAACAATAGTGTTCCAAATGGTGAAGGTGGTTTTTTTGCTGCAGGAAATGGCTATGTGACAAGGTCTTCAATGAATTTACATAGCTGGTATGGTATGGTTTCTAATTTAGAAATGCAGTTAGGAGATAACATTTCTTTGAACCTTGGAGTCGATTTAAGAACCTACTATGGTGAACATTTTCGAATTGTGGAAAATTTTCACGGTCTTACATCATGGCAGGAAAATATACGTTTAAGAGATCAGAATAATAGTCATCAAACTTATGGGACTTTTGGGACTTATAAAAATGTTATCACTTCAGAAGACTTATCGGCTAACCCATGGGCTGTATTATTCCATGATTTTAAAGAAGAAGATAAAATTGCATATAGTAATGATGAGCGCATTACTTATGGTGGTATCTTTGGACAAATTGAATATACAGGAGATAAATTTTCTGCTTTTTTCCAAGGAGCTGCATCAAACCAATATCATCAAAGGTTTGATCATTACCAGTATGCAAATCAATCACTTATAAATGGAACGTCACCTCAATGGACAGGAACTCCTTTACCTACAGGAATAACTGATGGGGTAGATTCTAAAAAAATAGATAATTTCGGATTTAATGCAAAGGTGGGAGTGAATTACATTATTAATAATCAGCACAATGTGTTCTTTAATACAGGTTATTATTCACGTCAACCATTTCACGATACTATTTACCTAAACTTTACAAACCAGGTAAACCCATTAACACAGAATGAAACTATTTTTGGTTTAGAAGCTGGGTATAGTTTTAAAAGCCTAAAATTTTCGGCTAATGTAAATGCATATAGAACAGCATGGACAGATAGAGTAGGGACATCATCAGACATTGTTAACGATGTTGTACAGTATGAGCAGCAAGAAGGTTTAAACCAAATACATACGGGGGTAGAAGTAGATTTTATAGCTAAGTTAATACCGCAGTTAAAACTAAATGGATTTGTGTCATTCGGAAATTGGGTTTATGACGGTGAGGTATTAACCAGAGTTACTGATGAAGATCAAAATGTACTAAGTACAGAGACGGAAGATATAGATGGCGGAAAAGTTGGAGATGCGGCACAGTTTACAATTGGTTTAGGAGCAAATTATCAGATCTTTGAAAGATTTTCTGTTGATGCTGATTGGAGGATGTATGATAATTTATATGCTAACGTTGGTGGTACAAAAGAAAATTTAAAACTTCCTTCATACGATATTGTAGATATGGGGCTCTCTTATAAAATGTTATTAGGGCAAAACAAAAATAAATCTTTAAGCTTTAGAGCTAATGTAAACAATCTTTTCTATGAAGTTTACCTTTCAGAATTATCAACTAATGTTGAAGCGGCTTCTGGAGATGATACATTTAAAGGTATTAATGTAGATAACAGAGGTTACTTTGGTTTAGGAAGAACATGGAACTTTAGTATGCGTTATAAGTTTTAATGTAAATATTAATTTATAAAACCGCTTCTTAAAAGAAGCGGTTTTTTTATGCTTTTAATTAGTACATTTGTTATAATAAATTTAAATATTTAATACATGTACGATATTGTAAAAATGCTCCATTCTTACTGGGCATATCTAGTGCTTCTGGTTTTAATTATAGCAACCGTAAACGCTTTAATAAAAACATTTGGAGATAAAGAATATGAAGCCAAAGATTTTAGAAAATCACTATTTACTTTAATAGTCTCGCATATTCAATTACTAATAGGGTTAATACTATATTTTGTATCACCCAGATTTGAGTTATGGAGCGAATTAGGTAGCGGGGTAATGGGTAATCCCTTGGCAAGATTTTATCTTGTAGAGCATCCCTTTGTAAATATATTGGCAGTTGCTTTAATAACTGTTGGTTATTCTAAACATAAAAAGAAGCTAACATCTAAATCTAAATTAAAAACAATAGCTATTTTCTATACCATAGCTTTGGTACTATTTTTATCAAGAATCCCTTGGAGTTCTTGGCCAAGTTAATGGTGTAAGAACATAAATCGCTTTGCTGATAGAATCATGAATTAAGACTTGTTTATAGTGAGTTTCAAGTATAGTACTCCTAAAATTATAATTTAGATTGGTATTAGTGAGAATTTGTGAAATTCGTGTCAAAAGTTTTTTATATAAGGAGGACTTCATTCAATCGCTTTAATAACGTACATATAAACAGGGAGATGATCGCTAAAACCATTAGTAAAATATCCGTTAGAAAAACTTCTAAAAGGATAGCCTTTATAGCGACCATTTTTATGAAATAAATAACTTTTATTAAAGATTCCAGCTTTGTAAAACCTATAAGAAGTATGCTCTTTTTCGAGCAAAGGTTTTGTGATTATAATTTGATCAAACAAACTCCAGGAATCTCTGTAAGCTGTGGTGCCTAATCCGTTTTTGAAATAACTTTCAAAAGGGTTATAAAGACCTTTCAAGCCTACTTTTTTCTTGTCTTTTTTAGCTTTTAGAATAGTTTTTATACTTTCATTTGTTGGGTTATCGTTCAAATCGCCCATAATAAAAACTTTTGCATACGGATTTATTACTTGAAGAGAATCGATTAAGTATTTATTTAGTTTAGCGGCAGCAATACGTTTTGGCCTACTTCTGGCTTCACCCCCTCGGCGAGATGGCCAGTGATTAATAATGATGTGAATCATTTCCTCTTCTAAGTAGCCACTTACTAATAATTGATCTCTGGTGTAGACTCGCTTTCTGTTAGTGTCATCATAAATTTTAAGTTCATGTTTACTCGTATACATAGGAGTGAATAACTTTTTTTGATATAGTAGACCAACATCAATACCACGAGCATCTGGCGAATCAAAATGTACGATATCATAATCTTTATCTTGTAGTAAAGAATCGTTAACAAGGTCTTCTAATACCTCTCGATTTTCAATTTCAGACACGCCTATAACGGCGGGTGTGTTATTTGTTATATCAAATCCAATATCGGCAATTACCTGAGCCAGATTTTTTAGCTTCTTTTTATATACCCTTGAGCGATTTGTTTTTAATGCCATTATGGGACTAAACTCGTCTAATTTATTGGGGTCATTAATAGTATCGAATAAATTTTCCAAATTGTAAAAAGCTATTGTATGGATTTTGTAAAGCTTTTTTTCCTGTGCATCTGCACTTATAATACATAGCACACATAATAGAATTAACCATACATTTAAATACTTCATTTCTCTAGTAGTAGTTTTATATAAAAGTAAATAAATACTTCAAATAAAAAGAGTTAATTCTTACAAATGTTATATATTCGCAAACTAACTAAACCAAACTAACAATATTAGTGTGAATATCTTTTTAAGAGGAAAGAATCTCGTTGTGCTAAAAAACGTAGGTATTATTCTAATGATGTTATTTTCAATACAATCTTTACTTGCTCAACAAGCGCTTATAAAAGGCAGTGTAAAAGAAGCTATGTCATTCCAACCCATAGAAAATGTTACCATTACTATAGAAGCCACAAAACAACAAACCCAAACAGATACTAGGGGCGAATTTATATTCTCTATTAATGTACCATTGGGCGAACAGGTTTTAAATATTTCAAAAGCAGGATATATAAACAAAAGGTACCCTATAATTGTCTATGAGCATCAAATTGTAAACATTACCGATATGACTTTAGAGCTGGATAGGTCGTCATCGCAAGACTTGTTTACAATAGCTCTATCAGATGATGAGCTTGATGATGATACTTCTGGTATGGGAAATATTTCAGGATTGCTACAATCATCTCCAGATATTTTTCAACGTACTGCTGCTTTTGAGTTTAGTTCCTCTTTTTTTAAGCTAAGAGGTTTAGATTCAGATCAAGGATCTGTTATGATTAATGGTATTGAGATGAATAAAATTTATAACGGCCGTCCGCAATGGAGCAATTGGGGTGGTTTAAACGACGTAATGCGCAACCAAGAGTTTAGTACTGGCTTAAGGCCATCAAGTTATAATTTTGGTGGGTTGCTAGGAACCATTAATATTAATACCAGAGCCTCTCAAATGAGACCAGGAAAGCGAATAACCTATTCATCTTCTAACAGGAGTTATACCAATAGATTGATGGCGACATATACCTCTGGGCTATTAAAAAATGGTTGGGCCTATACATTGTCTTTAGGCAGACGTTGGGGCAACGAAGGATATCAAGATGCTACGCTATATAGCTCTAATTCAATTTTTACATCTATAGAAAGAGTCATTAACGATAAACATCGTTTGAATTTTACAGGAATTTATGCACCAAACAGAAGAGGTAAGGCGTCTCCAAATACTCAAGAAGTTTATAACTTAAAAGGAATACAATATAATGAGTATTGGGGTTGGCAAGCAGGTAAAAAACGTAATTCACGTATTAAAGAAGTGGAAGAGCCAATTATAATGTTAAATCATGATTGGGATATAAACAGTAAAACAAAATTAAATACCAATATAGGTTATCAATTTGGAAAATTAGGAAACAGCCGTTTGGCGTATGGAGGTGCTAATCGTATTGTAAATACGGATGGAACCGTCGTTTTTGAGAATGGAGGACGAAATCCAAGCCCAACTTATTACCAAAAACTGCCGAGCTATTTTGAAAGAAACTTTCCAAATGATTTAGAGTTCGCCTATGGCGCGCAACAGACATTTTTAAACGATGGACAAATTAATTGGCAACAGATGTACGATGCCAATTTAATTAGCGCTGCTCAAGGTCGAAATGCAGTATACATGCTGTACGAAGACAGAGTAGACGATACCCAATTAACCATAAATACAATTTTAAATAGTGAATTAAACGAGCATGTTTTATTTAATGCATCTATTAATTATAAAAAGCTGAAATCTAAAAATTATGCTGAGGTTTTAGATCTTCTGGGTGGTTCTGGCTTTCTAAATATAGATAGTTTTGATGGTGTGCAGTTTGATTTGAAAAACCCAAATACAGTTGTCGGTGTTGGAGACACTTATGGATACAATTATAATATGTTCGCCAATGTTATATCTGGGTATATACAAGCCCAATTTAAATATGATAAATTAGACCTTTTCGTGTCTGGAGGTATAACGAGTACGAAGTACCAAAGAGAAGGATTATTTCAACACGAGGCATTTGAGGATAATTCCTTTAGCAAAGGAGAAAACTTATCTTTTTTAGGGTTTGGAGTTAAGGCAGGTAGTATATATAAGATAACGGGTAAGCACATCGTAGATATAAATGCAGGGTATATTACAAGAGCGCCATCTATTCGCAATAGCTATTCTAATTCTAGAGTGAATCACAACGTCGTTCCGAATATTTCCGAAGAAAAAATCATGTCCTTAGATGCCAGTTATATTTTCAGGTCGCCAATAGTTAAAGCAAAACTTACAGGGTTTTATACCATACTTGAAGATATTAATGAGATCTCATTCTTTTTTGCAGATGGTATAGGAAATGTTATTGCCAATTCTGGTTCACAACAATCGGGCAGTGATGATAACGAGTTTATTCAAGAAATTTTACAAGGTATAAATAAGAATTATTTGGGTGCGGAATTAGGTGTAGAAGCTCAAGTAACATCAACCATTAAATTAAAAGGAGCAGCATCTTTAGGACAATATAACTATGCCAATAATCCAGATTTATATCTGTCTTCAGATAGGTTTGAAAATGTTTATTTGGGGACCTCAAAACTCAAAGGCTATAAATTAGCTGTTGGCCCCCATCGCGCTTATTCTGTAGGGTTTGAATATAGGGATCCAGATTATTGGTGGTTTGGTGCCACTACTAATTTTTTTGAAAAAACCTATGCGGATATCAGTCCACTGACCAGAACCAATAATTTTTTTAAAGATATTGATGACTTGCCATTTGTTGATTATGATGAAGCTACGGCCAAAACATTGCTAAAGCAGGAAGCTTTTGATGATTATATGATAGTAAACCTTGTTGGAGGAAAATCATGGCGTATCAAGCACTATTATATTGGTTTTTTTGCAAGTATCAATAATGTCTTAGATGAAGTTTTTAAAACTGGAGGTTTCGAGCAAGGTAGAAATGCTAGCTACAGACAATTAAGAGATGATCGAGCACTAAACAAACCCGTTTTCGGATCTAAATATTGGTATGGCAGAGGTGCCACGTATTTTTTAAATGTATATGTGAATTTTTAAAAAAGGATGATGAATTATATAAACAGACTATTAATTTTAAGTATTGCCATACTATTCTTTTCTTGTGTAGAAGAAGATTACAAAACTCCAACTCCTGATGATACAGAAAGCATGGTCATTCCAGAGAATCAATTAACAACATTTAAAGCACTTTACGAAAGATACGAACAAGCAGTAAACAATGGCAATCTTATAGAAGTTATTGAAGAAGATTTATATATAGAAGGCTATGTTATTTCTAACGATCAAGCTGGGAATTTCTTTGAAGAGCTCATTATTCAAAATAAAACAGATGCCAGTAATCCAGATAATGACCCGAGACTTGGGATTAAATTAGAAATTAACGTAGGAAGCTTGTCTGATACTTACGAGTTTGGAAGAAAAGTATATGTAAAACTTAAAGGCTTGACCATAGGAGAATCTAACGGCGTTTTAGCAATAGGCAGAGGAGAAGATTCTAGGATAGAACAAATTCAAGAGTTTGAATATCGAAACATTGTTTTAAGAACTTCAGAAGTTGCCACGATCACTCCTAAAATTAGCTCATTAATTCATTTAAAAGAAGCCGACGAAAATACTTTAATTCAATTAGATAACATGCAGGTTAATAGGTTTGATTTGGGTCTAACCTACGCAGGAGAATCCATTGATAAATTTGATGGATTAAGAATTTTAGAAAACTGTGAGTCGGGAGCTTCTATTTTATTGCAAACAAGTACATTTTCAGACTTCAAATCATTGACTGTGCCACAGCATAAAGGAAATATTCAAGGAATTCTTAGTAGAGATTTTAAAGATAACTTTAATGTATTAATCGTCAATAGTTCGTCCGATATTTTTTTTGATGCTAAAGAGCGTTGTGACCCTTTGGAACTGGATTGTGGATTAGCCGCTTCATTTGGTACGACGAATTTGTTTTATGAGGATTTTGAATCGCAAAAAAACAACAAAATGATAATAGGTAATGGCTGGACTAACTATATAGAAGCAGGTAATGAAGGGTGGGAAGCCTATTCTTCAACATCAACCAATGCTTCTTTAGGCAGGTCTGCGAGGTTTAAATCTGCTAGTTCTGGAGACAATAGTAATATTGGGTGGCTAATAACGCCCGCCATCAATCTAGATGCCCAAGAAGGTGAGACTTTACGCTTTAAAACCTCTAATAGTTTAGCAGATAGTAGCTATTTGGAAGTACTATATTCTTTAGATTGGGATGGAACAGAAGTCACGATTACTTCTGCAACTTGGGGTGTATTATCTGCAGCTTATATAGTAAGAGATACTGATTCTTTTGTACCCTGGTTTAATTCTGGAAATATAGATTTGTCTTGTGCAGCTGGCACCATATATATTGCCTTCAAATATACGGGTAACGGGCAAGATACTTTTGATGGTGTTTATGAGTTAGATGAAGTTAGTATTGATTATTTACCCTAGGTTGCACAAACTTTTTACTTCCACTTAATGGTTTCCATAAGATGCTTTATATCTTTCTGTAAATAATTGGCAGCTGGCAAAATTGAGTCGTAATTAGGTTTGGCATAAAAGTATAAAGACCCCGTTAAAAAGTGGTTAACACTATCGGTTACATAAAACTGCGCTGGTGATGCTACATTTCCTTTAACCTCAACAAAACTCCCATATACTTTCTTTTCTTTGTCAGTAAATGGATACTCAGGAATTTCGTCTGCTTTCACCATATGCTTTTCTGTAAACTTTCTGGCATCTCGTAAAAAATTGGTTAGGTTTTTTTTATCATCTTCAACCGCTTTATAGGTTAAAAAAATAGTCCCTTTTAAACTTGGGTATTCTAAATTTATACCATAACTTTTAGTAACGGCATCAACACCTATTGACTTAATTTTGGTTGCCAATATATTAGTTTCGAACGAAAAAGGCACATCTACTTTGGCTTCAATATATTTTGCTTCGGGATAGTCCAACCTTAAATAAGCCTTTGGTTTTGGTACATAATCTTCACCACAGGACACCAACGTTACAATTCCCATTATTAAGAAGGTTTTTAATAAAAAATTGAGAGTCGGTTTTAACATCATATAACGTTTAGTTTGCCTTGCAATATAAGTTTAATTGATCGTAAATTTCACAAGTTTTATACGTTTCTTATCTAAAGCCTCTATGGTGAAAACGTAATTTTTGAAATTTATTTTGCTATTTAGTTTCGGGAAACTTCCAGATATTTCCAGTACAAAACCTGCAATGGTCTCTGCTTCGCCTTTGTTATCTTCAAAAATAGTTTCATCCTCTATTCTAACAACTTTATAAAAATCTTTTAAAGCGGTCTTGCCTTCAAAAACAAAATTATTGTCATCCAGTTTAGAGTACATCAGGTCTTCATCATCAAATTCATCACTTATATCCCCCACAATTTCTTCAATGATATCCTCTAAAGAAATTAAACCAGAAGTTCCTCCATATTCATCTACAACAACGGCTAAATGTACTTTTTTCTCTTGAAACTCGACCATTAAGTCATCTAACTTCTTATTTTCGGGCACAAAGAAAGGGTCTCGTATTAAACTTGCCCAATCAAATTGTTTTCTATCTATATAGGGCAATAAATCTTTGACATAAAGAATTCCTTTAATAGTATCTATATTGTCTTCGTAAACAGGAATTCTAGAATAACCGTTTGCTATTATTTCGGGCATGATATCTGCATACTTCTGCTCTATATTTAATGCAAAAATATCGATTCGGGGGCGCATAACCTGCTTTGTATCTGTATTACCAAAGGAAACGATACCCTGTAATATTTTATGTTCTTCTTTAGTAGTGTCTTCTTCGCTTGTTAGTTCTAAAGCTTGAGAAAGCTGGTCGACACTTAAATTAGATTTTTGCCTTCCTAATTTATTATGAATAGCGAGTGTTACACTGCGCATTGGTAAGCTTACTGGCGATAAAAAAACATCAAGGACACGTAATGGATATGCCATAAAAGAAGCAAACTTCACATTGTTTCTACTGGCATATATTTTAGGTAAAATTTCACCAAATAATAAAATCAAGAAGGTAATGACAATAACCTCGACAACAAATTTAACCTTTGGGTTGGTAATCTCTTCGAACATAAAATCGCCCAAAAAGGCAAATAAAAGGACAATGGCTATGTTTATAAAGTTATTGGCAACCAATATAGTGGCCAAAAGTTTTTTAGGGCGTTCTAATAATTTTGATATAATCTCGATACGTTTAGATTTCGCTTCCAAACCATCATCAATATCTTTTCTATTAAGAGAAAACAGTGCTACTTCGGCACCAGATATAAGCGCAGAACAAATTAGGAGTAAAAATAATAGTATAAAACCTGTAGCAACTGAAAAATCAATTGTAATAAATAAAGATTTAAAACTCGAAGGATCAGGATCCAAATACGCTCTTTTTAGTTTAACTTAAATTAAAATGGGAGATCGTCATCTTCTTCCCCAATAGGTTCGCTATTTGATGGCTGATTCGCAACAGGTTTTTGAGGTGCTGGTTTATTGGCAGCTGCATTGTTTTCGCTCTCTTTTTTGGTTGAAAGAAATGTGAAATCGATACACTGTATCTCGGTAGAATATCTCTCGTTACCATTATCATCCTGCCATTTTCTAGTTTTTAACCGTCCTTCAATATATACCTTATCGCCTTTGCTTAAATATTTCTCGCATATTTCAGCCCCTTTATTTCTAACAACAATATTATGCCATTCTGTATTTGTAACACGCTCGTTAGTTTGCTTATTGGTATAGGTTTCATTTGTAGCTAAAGGAAACCGACCAACACAACCACCACCTTCAAAGTAATGCATTTTTACTTCATCACCTAAGTGACCAATCAGCATGACTTTATTTAATGTTCCAGACATAATTATTGTTTGTTTTAGAATACAAAATTACAATATTGCATTGCATTTTTTTAAAATTAATAAAAAAATATGAGTGTTCAATCTAAACTAATAAAAAATAAAGAGTTTATGAGAATGATAATTTCAATGAATATAGAAACACTATATACTTGGGGTTGTTTCTAAAAATTAAAAGTTTCAATAAAGTTTCCAATTAAAATTGGCACTGCATAATTATGTATGTCTTCTGTTGGGATGCCCTCCTTTGAAAGCTTATTTACATTTATAACCCAAAATTTGGTATAAAGATGTTGATGGGATAGTTTATGTACCACAACATCTTTATTGTATAGCAATAATTCAAATGGTGTTCCATTTATTAAATCAAGCTCTTTTATTAAAGGTTCTAAAGTATCTGCATTTACGTTTGCATTCGTTTCAATTAGAGGAAACTGATATAGATTTTGCCAAATACCTTTACCTTCTCGTTTTTCCAAAATAGTCTTTCCGTCTTCTGAAATAAAAACCAAAAAATTGAAATACTTTTTTTTTGCTTTTGCAGATTTAATTTTAACGGGTAATTCACTTATTTTGCTTTTATTAAAAGCAATACATCCTTTATTAAAAGGGCACACGCCGCAATCTGGATTTTTAGGCTTACATTGTGTCGCCCCAAATTCCATAATGGCTTGGTTGAATTCTGCAGGATTCTTTTTATCAATTAGTTCTTGGGCCAATGCTTTAAACTCTTTGGTCCCTTTTGAAGAGTTTATTGGGGTACTCATTCCAAAATATCTCGATAAGACCCTATAAACATTTCCATCAACCACCGCTGTTGCTTCGTTAAAACAAATAGATGCTATGGCACTTGCTGTATAATCTCCCACGCCTTTTAGTTTTAACAAGTCTTTATAATTACCAGGAAACGCTCCTTTTAGTTCTTCTGCAATATACTTTGCCGTAGCATGTAAATTTCTGGCACGCGAGTAATACCCTAATCCTTGCCATAATTTAAGCACCTCGCTTTCGTCTGCCTTGGCAAGATCGAAAACCGAAGGAAACTTTTCGATAAAAGATATATAATATGGAAGTCCTTGATTAACTTGCGTTTGTTGTAAAATAATTTCCGATAACCATATATAGTAAGGAACATTTGTTTTTCTCCAAGGAAGCTCTCGTTTATTATTTGAATACCAGTGAATTAAAATTTTCGAAAATATCATTTATTGAATATATACCGCGCACAAAAATAAACGTTTATAATCTTAAATTTTAATGAATTAGGTTTGAAATATTGAATATTAAATTCCTATATTTGCATCCCTCTAAATTTATATAACCTAAAAAAATAATATATTAAAAATGACGAAGGCTGATTTAGTAGCAAAAATTTCTGAAAAATTAGGAATTGAAAAAGGTGATGTTCAAGCAACTGTTGAAACATTTATGGAAGAAGTAAAAACTTCTTTAGAAAGTGGTGATAATGTTTATTTAAGAGGTTTTGGAAGCTTCATTATAAAAACAAGAGCCGAAAAAACTGGTAGAAATATTTCTAAAAACACAACTATAAAAATACCAGCTCATAATATTCCTGCATTTAAGCCAGCAAAAGTTTTTGTTGAAGGCGTTAAAACAAATGTAGACGTTAAATAAAGCATTTAAAAAAACAAATTATTAATTAAAAGACACTATTTATGCCAAGTGGTAAAAAACGTAAAAGACATAAGGTTGCAACGCATAAGCGTAAAAAACGTAGACGCGCTAACCGTCATAAAAAGAAAAAATAAATCGAAGAAGTAGTTAGAAAAACTACTTCTTTTGGTTTAAAAAATAACATGTTCTTTGAAATGAGTTCATCAAAACATTTTGTTTTTTATGAACTCCACGGGTATAAAAAATCCTGTGAAATACCTCAATTAAATATTTGATTTTGTATCATAAATATAATTAAGGTGTTACGTCTAATAATAGCGAAATAACATCTATTATTAGATAAAAAATAATGTATAATCCATCTATACAGTTTGGTTGTTTGTTGTTGGTTTTTAGTTATCAGTATTAAAACTGTAAACTATTACCACCTACTGAAAAACTAGAAAGTATGGATAAAAATTAACTAAATGGATAAAGAATTGATTATTCGATCTAGTTCCGACAATGTTGATTTTGCCTTATTAAAAGATGGAAAACTTATTGAATTACAAAAGGATGAAGATAGTAATGACTTTTCCGTTGGCGATGTGTTTATAGCCAAAATAAGAAAAGCCGTTCCTGGTTTAAATGCTGCATTTGTTAATGTAGGTTACGAGAAAGATGCATTTTTGCATTATCACGATTTAGGACCAAAACTACCTTCACTTTTAAAATTCACAAAACGTGTAAGCACAGGTAAATTAAAAGATTTTTCTTTAAAAAACTTCCCATTTGAAAAAGATATTGAGAAAGACGGCAAAATTGCCGACGTCTTAAAATCGAATCAATCGCTATTGGTACAAATAGTTAAAGAACCTATATCTACAAAAGGCCCCAGAATAAGCTCAGAGCTTTCTATTGCTGGTAGATATATTGTTTTAGTGCCTTTTTCCAGTCGAATTTCTATTTCGCAAAAAATAGAAGACAGAGAAGAAAAAGACCGACTAAAAAGATTGGTAAAGAGTATAACTCCACCAGGTTTTGGTATTATTGTACGCACCGTAGCACAAGGCAGAAAAGTAGCTGAACTAGATAAAGATTTGCAAAATTTGCTTAGTCGTTGGACGGCAATGTGCAAAAAGCTACACAAAGCACATCATCCAAGTAAAGTATTAGGAGAAATGAATAAGGCCTCGTCTATTTTACGAGACATATTTAATGACACTTTTACTAGTATTTATGTTGATGATGAAGAGCTTTACATTCAAATTAAAGACTATGTGCAAGAAATTGCACCAAAAAAAGAATCAATAGTTAAACTGTATCAATCTAAAATTCCGATTTTCGAAAAATTTGGAATTGAAAGACAAATAAAAACCTCCTTTGGAAAAACCGTTTCTATGGCTAAAGGTGCTTATCTGGTTATTGAACATACCGAAGCACTGCATGTAATAGACGTAAATAGCGGTAACAGATCTAACAAAGCCAACAACCAAGAGGATACAGCATTAGAAGTTAATCTAATAGCAGCTACTGAAATGGCTCGTCAATTACGTTTACGTGATATGGGAGGCATTATTGTAGTTGATTTTATTGATATGACAAATGCTGAAAACAGGCAAAAATTATTTAACCACCTTCGTGATGAAATGAAGGATGACAGAGCAAAACACAAAATATTGCCTCCTAGTAAATTTGGATTGATACAAATAACAAGACAACGAGTTCGTCCAGAAATGAACATTAAAACCCGAGAAGAAAACCCTAACGGTTTAAATGGTTCAGAGGTCGAAGCTCCTATAGGTTTAATACAAACTATTACACATGATCTTGAACGACTATTAAAAAAAGACTATAATAAGTTGACTTTAAACACACATCCTTTTATAGCAGCCTTTTTAACTAAAGGTTTTCCATCTATACGTTCAAAATGGTTTTTTGAACATAAAAAATGGGTTAAAGTTTTACCAAGAGATGCTTACACATATCTAGAATATCATTTTTTTGATAAAAATGGTAATCAAATTAAATAATTTTAAAAACCCCTTACTTTTTAAAGTAAGGGGTTTTTTGTTTTTAAGAAAAACGGCCTTCAGTCTTATTGAAACAACACTTCAATTACTCAAAACATCTAATTTAACAATAGGTTAACTTTCCGAATAGAGTCTTTATATACTTTTAAAAAAATAATGGCTCCCAAATGAAATTTAGTTTTTATAATTCATATAGATTTAGAATTATTCTGTCTTTTTTATTCATAATCTCAATTACCTTTTTATTGTTTGTTGGTTATAATTATTTCAATTCTAAAAGTCAGAATCTGCAAAAAATCACTAATAAGGTTATTAATTTAGAGTCCAATTTTTCTAATAATATTAAAAACTTCCAATCCTTTCTTCTTTATGGGTATAAAAGTGATTCATTTTATAATACTAAAAGAGAAATAAACATCGACACATACAAAGAAAATCTATTAAAACATAAAAAGAGTTTAGAACTGCTTTTAAAAGACATAGAATTAAATAATATTGATTTAGAACCAATACTCACACAAGGTTTAAGAACAGATTTTTCAAAACTTGATTCCTTAACAAAACTTCTAAAATCCAAGCGGTGTGAACTTGGTTATAGAGATTATGGAGAAATTGGACGAATGAGGAATTTTGCTCATAAGCTTCAAGCTTCCAATCAAATTGCAGGAGAAGATATTCTACAATTAAGGAGATCTGAAAAAGATTTCCTATTACGTTCGGACAGTATTTATATTGAAAATTTTAACAGTTTAACAGCCAAACTAATTTTAAAACACAAAAACAGAGTTGAGGTTGTTAAAATTTTAAACGAGTACAAAAAACGATTTAATTCAGTCACCAGCCTATACTTTAAAATTGGAAACAATAATAACAATGGACTTTATGGAGACATATTTCAAATAAACAGATCTATTAATGATAAGATCAATTTAATTGAAACTATTACTAAAAATGAAATTGCAAATAAAAATAAGGATATTGCTAAGTATGTTCAAATATCATTTGTCTCAATAATAATTTTTATTACGGCATTAATAATCTATCTATCTAAAATTTTAACTAGGGACTTAAAGCGTTTACAAGTATCAATGCACAAATTCATTAACTCTGGTTTTAAGGAATATGATATAAATAATGATAGTGAAAAATCTAAAATTCTGGAAGTTGATTTTCTATACAGGGCTTATGATTTATTAAAAGAAAATCTTTTAGAAAATATAGATGGGCTTAAGCTTACCATTGAAGAACTAGAACGTACAACAGCCTACAAGTCCAGCTTTTTGGCAAATATGAGCCACGAAATAAGAACACCTTTAAATGGTATTATGGGGGTTCTAAATTTATTAAATCAAACCGATTTAAATAAAAAACAAGTAAAACTACTTGAAATTGCCGATTATTCCTCTGGTCATTTACTAGGTTTAATAAATTTAATATTGGACTATTCTAAAATATCTGCAGGAAAAATGGAATTAGAAAATCGTGTAATTAATTTAAATGACGATTTAAATAAGCTTATTAAAATTTTCCAATTTCAGGCAAAAGAAAAAGGCATAAAATTATTCTACGATTTCAACAAAGAACCAAATACTTCAAAATTAGTACTTGGAGACACTATTAGAATCAATCAAGTAATAATTAATTTACTTAACAACGCTATTAAATTTACAGAAAAAGGGTGGGTGAAGTTAGATATAGTCCAAGAAAAATTAGATGATGAATTTGACACGTTTACTTTTTCTTTAGAAGATACTGGTATTGGTATTGACGAAGAAAAAATAAAAAAAATATTTCAAGCTTTTGAACAAGTAGATTTGTCCACTACCAGAAAGTTTGGAGGCACTGGTCTAGGCTTAACAATATCTAACGATTTAGCTAAATTAATGGGTAGTGAGCTTAAATTTAAAACAACAGAAAATGAAGGAGCTTGTTTTTATTTTACTTTAAATTTAAAATGTGTAAAAGAAGAAACGGAAAGGGTAAATTCTAATTTTTTAATTGGTAAACTGCCAAAACTAGGAAGAACAAAAGCTTTAATTGTAGACGACAATACCATGAACCAAAAAATCTTGGGTTTAATGCTTGAAAAATTTAATTTAAAAATTGATTATGCCAATAATGGCTTAGAAGCTGTTAATCATGTTAAAAAGCATGATTATGACATGATTTTTATGGACATACAAATGCCAATTATGGATGGGCTTGAAGCCACAAAAATTATTAAAAAATCTGAAAAATTTATTTCTAAACCCATACCTATTATAGCAGTATCTGCCAGTGCCTATAGTGACGATAGAAAAGAGGCTACAAATTTTGGTGTTGACGATTTTATTTCTAAACCTGTTGAGCTTAAAAAACTACATAATTTGCTTATTAAGTATTCGTTGAATAATTAATTGGCTTTAAATGCATATCCTTTCTTTTATAACGACCCTTTTAGCTCAAGGTTTCCAACAAAAAGTTCAATATTATTCTTTTAAAAAAGATAATTTAAAAGCTCCTTACTTTTAAAGTAAGGAGCTTTTACTTTTTATATTTTCTTTATATCCAGAAATATAATTGTATTAAACCTGTAATTGGTATTCATAAGTTCTCCATGGTCCCCAACCACATTCGTTTTTAATTCTAACTTCAAAATCTATAGCAATAAAACCAGAGCTATTTATTTTTATAACCACTGTAGGTCCAGATTTTGTAACCAAGCTATAATCGTAATTACTAGATGTTTTTTTACGCCACTGAAAATTGGAACTGTTAAGAGGAAAAACTTGTTGACCTTGATCTTCAAAATTAAACCATACCTGTTGTCCTACATAATAGCTACCTCCCCAATATAAACTTGGCTGTACACTGGTTAGCTTAACTTTTGGTCCACCAATCCATATGTCGTTTCGTATAGTTCCTGCAGAAGTAATTGCTTCAACAAAACCAGATGCACTTGTAGAACTACTTGTGGATTTGATATTGGCACTAGTACTTGTTTGCGAAACTATTTGTAGATTAGATGATACTTGCCAGGAATTAGCTGTTCCACTAGATAGAGTAAATATTTTTGTCGCAGTGCCGCATACTATAGAGGGGCCAGATATTGTTGGAAGTGGATATAAATATTCTATTGCTATCTCATCATTATTACTAAAATCTGATATCGTGCATGCCGAATTACCATTCATTACAGACCCAGGGTCTGTGTTTGGTGTACCTGGAATCAAATTAAAACTATTATCATTTGTATGAGCAAGTCCTAAATTATGCCCTAGTTCATGCTGTACATTTGCAATTCGGTCATTTTGCGTTATAATTTTATCAGGACATGGTGACCCCGGTACTGAAAACACAAAATCATTGTTTATCCATGTTCTGGTTCCAGGTAAACCATTTGTGGTAGGTAACAGTGCGAGCCCAAAAGTATTATCAGAAAGTTCGGTATCTGGATCATGTATATCATACATTATTTGGATATGAGCATTTGCTGCCGAAAATACTTCAATTAAATTTAGACCAGAATTTACAGCGTTCCAACGATTAATGGCATCTCTGGAAGCATTTGTCCAGTTAGCATTCATATTTGGATTCAAAAAAACATTAATATTATTAATTGTTACCGAAAAAGGAGTTTCTCTTTGCTTAGAAGTCGAAGTTTTAGATTTAGCTTCTTTGAGAATATCTATATCATCAAGAGATGAATATTCTTTATTTTTGTCAAAAGCCATATCGCCCTGAACCACGTAATAATTACCAACATCATTGATGTCTTTTTCTTTAAAGCCCCATTGTTTTAAATTTTCAAGTAACTTACTGTTTTCTTGAATAGTATTTTCTTCTAAAACGTTTTCAGGATTATCTTCTGAACAATTCTGAAATAAAAAAAGTGGTATCATTAATACCACTAATACTTTGATAATACTCGATTTGTTTTTCATTTTTTTATAATTTAAAGATTAGATAAAATTCTATTATAAAAAATTGAGAGAAAGTTTCTTACATAATAAATTTGGTTTTTATATTTTAATTTATCGTTTAGTAATTGTTAAAATTCATTCATTTTACAGAAAACTAAAAAATATTGTTACGGTAAAACCGTAAAATCTTAAAAACCGAATAATATAATACTTAAAAAACTGGCATTCAGCCGACAAAATTCTTTACTTTGCGTCGAATGCCAAAGTTTTTACGGAGCTGGATTAGGAATAATAAGATGTATTTTATTAATTTCCTCTAAAACCTGATCATTTAAATCGACATAAATACTATCAATATTTTCTTTAAGTTGATTTAAATTTGTTGCACCAATTATGGTACTTGTTACAAAACGCTGTTGGTTTATAAAAGCTAAAGACATTTGAGCTAAGGTTAGACCATTATTTTCAGCAACTTCTAAATATCGTTTTGTAGCTTCCGTAGATTGGTCGCTACTGTAACGTGCGAAACGAGGATGCTTGCCCAGCCTTGAATTTTCGTCTGCCGTCCCTTTAATATACTTCCCAGAGAGCACTCCAAATGCCATAGGAGAGTATGCCAGTAAACCTATATTTTCTCTTAATGATACTTCAACAAGTTCGTATTCAAACAAACGATTTAAGAGGGAATAGGCATTTTGAATGGTTATAGGTCTCTGCAAATTATTATCCCTAGCTTCTTGTAAATAACGCATGGTTCCCCAAGAATTTTCGTTAGAAATGCCTATCTCTCTTATTTTGCCTGATTTCACAGCATTATTTAAAGTTTCTAAGACTTCTTTAAAATTCTCGTCCCATTGTTGCTGAGAATTGTGTGGGAAACTACGAATTCCAAACTTATTTGTATCACGCTCTGGCCAATGCAATTGGTACAAATCAATATAATCGGTTTGCAAACGTTTTAATTCTAAATCTATAGCTTCTTCAATTGATTTCGGACTAAAACCTGTAGTACGAATATGAGCAGTATAGTCTCCTGGACCTGCTATTTTTGAAGCGATAACTACCTGTTCTCTTTTACCTGTTTTCTTTAACCACGAACCAATAATTTCACTGGTACGACCACTAGTTTCTGCTGTGGCAGGAACTGGGTATAATTCGGCAGTATCTATAAAGTTAACACCGTTATCTACAGCATAATCTATTTGTGCATGGCCTTCGACTTCAGTATTTTGGTTTCCCCATGTCATGGAGCCCAAGCATATTTTACTAACTTTTATATTTGTATTAGGTAGTGTTGTATATTTCATTTGTATGTTTTGGTTAATAAAGATAAAAAACCCTTCAGGTTTATAAGGTTCTGAAAGGTTTTTTAAGATGGTTTTTGTCTTGCTGAAGCAAATTCACCACAAGTCAATAGAATGAGAATGTAATTAGTTCTCGTTTAATAATTTAGACAGTTCATCTAACTTTGGTGTTAAAATCACTTCAATACGTCTGTTTTTTGCTTTACCCGTTGCTGAATCGTTTGAAGCAATAGGTGCAAATTCACCTCGCCCAGCTGCTGTTAAATTTTCTGGATTTATAGCTGCATTTTCTCTTAAAATATTTACAATAGCCGTAGCTCGTTTGGTCGACAAATCCCAATTGCCACTTAACTGTCCGTTTCCTTTATAGGGCACATTATCTGTATGTCCTTCAATTAAAACTGCAATGTCTGGATTATCACCAAGTACACTTCCTAATTGTTGTACAGCTCTTCGTCCTTCGCTACCAACAGCCCAACTCCCAGAACTAAATAATAGTTTGTTCTCCATAGACACGTATACTTTCCCATCACGTTGTTCTACTGTTAAGCCTTTACCTTCAAAATCTGTTAAAGCTCTAGAAATGGCATTTTTTAATTGTGTCATTGCTGCATCTTTTGATGCTATAACACTTTCTAATTCTGCAACACGATTAGAACGGTCTTCTAATTCTTTTTTAAGTCTCGCCAAACGTGCGTTTTCAGCAGCTAATGCTTGTTCCTTGGCTTCTAATTGAGCTAATAATTCTCTATTCTTTTTAGAGTTTCTAGCTATGGCACTAGAACTATTTTTTTCTAAAGCATCATAAGAGTTTTTTAAATTCTCGTAATTGGATTTCATGGCATTGTAATCGGACTGCATTTTATCACGTTCTTGAATAGCTTCATCGTAGGCGTTCTGAATTTGTTTCAACTCATTTTCTGCAGCATTTTTAGCACTTAAAAGCGCATCATTTTCGCTAGAAAGCCTTCTGTTCTCCTCTTTTAAATCACCATATTTATCTTCTAATTCCTTATAGACTTTTGGTGATACACAATTCATTAAAAAAAGTGATGTAACTACTAAGATTAAAATGTTTTTTTTCATGTGTTTTTATTTACTATTTTTTTATTTAATACCCCGTTTCAGTATTCAGAGCTTTTATAACTGTACTTTTCTGCTTACTGAAACTACTGCAAACTGTTCTACTTGTTTTCAATTTCTACTAAAATTGGACAATGATCACTGTGTACGGCTTCAGAGAGTATAACGGCTCTTTTTATTTTTTCTTGTAAAGGTTTAGCAACCATGGCATAATCTAAACGCCACCCTTTGTTGTTTGCTCTGGCATTGGCACGGTAACTCCACCAACTATATTGCTGAGTTTCTGTATTTAAATATCTAAATGAATCTATAAAACCACTATTAATGAAACTTCCAATCCATTCGCGTTCTACTGGTAAAAAACCCGACACTCCTTTCATTTTAGGGTTATGAATATCAATTTCTTCATGACAAATATTATAATCGCCACAAATAACAAGATTAGGGGTTTCTTTTTTAAGGTTGTTTATATACTCCTGAAACAAGTCCATATACTCTAACTTATGATTTAAACGCGCATCATTAGTTCCAGATGGTAAGTATAAGCTCATTACAGAGATGCCATCAAAATCGGCACGTATATTTCTTCCTTCAAAATCCATCGACTCAATACCTGTACCATATTCTATATGGTTTGGCTCAGTTTTACTTAAAATAGCAACTCCGCTATATCCCTTTTTTTGGGCACTAAACCAATAATTATATTTGTACCCCGCTTCAACAAAAATATTTAAATCTAGCTGTTCTTTTAATGCTTTTATTTCTTGTAAGCAAATTACATCTGGATTTGCACTTTTTAACCAATCTATAAACCCTTTGTTTAATGCTGCTCGAATACCGTTTACGTTATAGGATATAATTTTCATCTAGCTAAAATAAATAATACGTTACTTTTACACTATCAAATAAATATAAATTTTTATTTAGATGACCGATTTCTCGGAAAACACAAATTTATAAGATACCGTTGAATTTCTATAAAGGAATCATATGCGGTATTACAGCAGATTTAACGAATTATATTAACAAAATATTTTAAGCTATTTATAGTTTAAGTATCTAATGAAGTCTATTGCACCAATTCTTATATTTTTAGTTAGTCTTAGTGGGTTTGCGCAAGATCCTACTTCAAACTACAAAACAATAAAGGTTGCTGTAAAAGATTCTATTCGTATTGATAGTGTAAGTATAAATTCTAGTTTGTTTTCAATTAAGAGAAAAAATAATACCTTAATTGATTCCACTTTTTATTCGATCGATTTTGCTAAAGCTATCCTTACCTTTAAAAAGCCTGTTGAAACGGATTCGATTATTATCAATTATTTAAGGTTTCCCGATTTCTTAACCAAAACTTACAAGCAATTAAACGAGGCTATTATTGTTGAAAGCAATGACAATCTTGAAAAACTGTATAAGTTGGCGAAACCAAACGATTCTAAGAATTTCATCCCTTTTGATGGTTTAACAACTTCGGGGAGTATCTCAAGAGGGGTTACTATTGGAAACAATCAAAATTCTGTTTTAAACAGTGAATTGGATCTTCAAATAACAGGAAAGCTTAGTGATAAGGTTTCTCTTAGGGCTTCTATACAAGATGCCAATATTCCATTGCAAGAAAGTGGCTATTCACAGCGTTTAGACGAATTTGATCAGATTTTTATTGAATTGTTTAGTGACCGATGGAATATTCGTGCAGGTGATATTGATTTATTAAATACCAATTCTTATTTCGCAAGTTTTTCCAAACGTGTTCAAGGCCTATCCGTTAATGCCAAATTAGGAGATGAAACTTCTAGAACCAATTTATTTGCTTCTGGAGCTATTGTACGCGGGCAATTTACTACCAGTCAATTTACAGCTCAAGAAGGTAACCAAGGACCTTATAAGTTACAGGGGCCTAATGGTGAGTTATTTGTGCTCATTGTATCGGGAAGTGAAACGGTTTATGTGAACGGTATTGCCTTAAAACGTGGCGAGGATCAAGATTATATTATAGATTATAATGCGGGTGAGATTATATTTAATGCCACGTATCCTATAACTTCTGAAATGCGGATTACGGTCGATTATCAATTTAGTGAACGTAACTATTCACGTTTTGTAGCTTATGGGGGTGGACAATTTGAAAGTAACAAGTTAAAAATAGGCGTTTCTGTATATTCTGAAAATGATGCAAAAAATCAACCGCTTCAACAAAACTTATCTGAAGAACAAATTGAAATATTATCTAACGCAGGAGACGATAAAGCTCTAATGGTTGCGCCTTCTGAAATTCAAGAAAGTTTAAACGAAAATAGAATTTTATATAAAAAAGGGCTTATTGGAGGCGTAGAAGCTTTTGTTTTTTCCAATAACCCAGACGATGAATTATACCGTGTTACTTTTACACAAGTTGGTACTAATCAAGGAGATTATAATTTAAGTAATATTAACGCTATTAATAATATTTATGAATTTGTTGGCGTTTCGCAAGGTAATTACGCACCTATTGTTCAGCTTGTTGCTCCAACAAAACTTCAAATTGCCGTTCTTAATGGGAGTTACAAACCAACAGAAAACACGTTAATTAATTTTGAAACGGCTGCTAGTAAAAATGATTTGAATTTGTTTTCAAACTTAAATGATAACGACAATGAAGGGTTTGCAGGAAAATTAAATATTGAACAAAATATCGTTAAAAAGGATAGCCTTTGGAACATCAATATGTTTGTTGATACCGATTATATTAGTAGAGATTATAGAAATATTGAGGGATTATATAATCCAGAATTTAATAGGGATTGGAATTTAGAGCAACCTAAGGGAAACGAAGTTGTAAGCAGCTTGGGGAATCAAGTCTTGCTTAACTCTGGTATTCGTGTTTTCCATCCTAAAAAAGGGATATTCAATTACCAATTTGAACATTTAAATTTTTCTGATGGGTTTAATGGTAATCGCCATATAGCTAATGCAAATCTCCTTCTAAACAAATTAAGTATCATTTCTTCTTCCAGTTTTTTAAATGCTAAATCCAATATTAATACATCTACCTTTTTAAGATCTTATAATCGTATTACTTATGGTATGAAAAAAAGTTGGCTAGGAACTAAATTAGCTATTGAGCATAACGAACAGAGGGATATTTCAACTCAAACATTAACGCCTTTGAGTCAAAAATTTAAATCTTATGAAATATTTGTTGGTATTGGGGACAGTACCAAAGTTTTTGCGGAAATAGGTTATAAAAACCGCGTGAACGATAGTATTAGAAATAATGAATTACAAAAAGTAAATACCTCTAACACCTTTTATTTAGATTCGAGATTGGTTCGAAACAAAAATACCAACCTGTCTTTATATGCTAAT
Source organism: uncultured Flavobacteriaceae bacterium (assembly GCA_947501845.1). GTDB lineage: Bacteria > Bacteroidota > Bacteroidia > Flavobacteriales > Flavobacteriaceae > Flavivirga. Next base: position 185,806 of record CANMXP010000003.1, read on the forward strand.
TACAGAACTTTGAAAAGCGAAGATAATGAAGTAGAGGATGAACGCTCTATAAATTCCAGACTACAGTTTAGCCAAAAGCTTTTTAAGCAAATAGTACAATGGAATACCATTTTTGAAACCAATTCGGGAACATTGCCCCAACAAGATTTCACTTATGTTGAAGTAGAGGCAGGGCAGGGCACTTACACTTGGATCGATTATAATGAAAATGGAATACAAGAGCTTGAAGAATTTGAAATTGCCCAATTTCAAGATCAGGGGAAATACATAAGAGTACTTTTGCCTAACCGGGTTTTTATAAAAACACATCAAAACAGGCTAAGTCAAACACTCACGATTAACCCCTCTCAATGGTCGGTTAGTGATCGTAAATCGAAAAAGTTTTGGTCGCATTTTTATAACCAAACCAGTTATTTAATTGATAGAAAAATAAAGCGAGATGGTAATAGTTTTAACCTTAACCCTTTTAAAAGTGATGAAACCGACCAACTGGGATTACAATTAAACTTTAGAAATGTCTTGTTTTTTAATCGAGGAAAACAACGTTACACGACCTCTTACACATATCTTGAAAATACAACCCGAAGTACCTTGTCTATTGGGTTTATTGAAAGTGGACTGAAAAGTCACCAGTTGAATTTTAATCACAAAATTGCTGAAAGCTGGCTAATAAATATCCTTTCATCTTTTAATAGTAATGAAAGTATTAGCGAAAACTTTGCTAGTAAAAATTATAATTTTGATGAGAAGCGTTTTAACCCAAAACTATCCTATTTGTTTAATGACAATTCTAGTTTTGACATATTTTACCAATATGCAAGCAAAGATAACACCATAGGCAGTTTAGAGTCTTTAAAGCAACAAAAATATGGTACTTCTTTTACATTAGCTAACAATCAAAAAAGTGCTATAAATGGTGAGTTTAATTATTTCTCGAATATTTTTAACGGTAACCCCAATACGCCTGTTGCTTATCAAATGTTAGAAGGTTTACAGCCAGGAAAAAACTTTACCTGGACCTTGTTGGCCCAAAAAAAATTAACCGCTTTTCTTGATCTTAATCTGAGTTATTTTGGAAGGAAAACAGAAACCAGTAAAACCATACATACAGGTTCTATTCAATTAAAAGCTTATTTCTAAAGACGTAAATCATCTATTTTTTCGAATACTGAAATAATAACCTTTACTGCTTCTATATAAAAACTTGGATGAATATTTTCATAGTCATCTGTAGGTTCATGATAATCGTCATGCTCATCTACCCCAAAGTATAAAAAAGGAATTCCCTTTTTATAAAAATTTGCATGGTCTGATGAATAGGTCCAATTCTCTAAGTCGTCGTACCCATCATGTCCGGCAATAAGTTTTATTTTTTTAGAGTATTTATAGTGATTAACGATATGCTTCAACTGTTTGTTATGCTCTACTCCAACTGCATACAATTCGTTTTCTTCACTTCTGCTAATCATATCTAAATTGATATTCATTTTTATATTCTTTAATGAAACTACTGGATTTTCCACAAAATATTTAGATCCTTGCAGTCCTAATTCTTCGCCATCAAATGCTGCTAAAATAACCGAATATTTTGGTGGATTTTTTTTTAAATACTCTCCAATACTAAACAATGCACTTATTCCAGAAGCATTATCATCTGCACCGTTGTAAATAACTCCATTTTTAATCCCCTCATGGTCATAATGAGCACTAATAACAATATATTTATGTGGATTTTTAGTTCCTTTTATTAATCCTAAAACATTTGTTGCTTTATATTCTCTTCGTTTTTTTATAAACAAAAAACGCTGCTCATAGCTTCTTCTTAATAATGGTTTAACATTTAATGAGTAGAATTGATTAATTATATATTTTTTGGTTTTTAGCGCGCCTCGAGTTCCTGTTTTTCTGCCTTCAAAACCATCCGATGATAAACATCTTAGATGTCTTAATAGGGTCTCCCCACAAAACAAGCTAACTTCTTTTTTGCATGTTTGCGAATTAACATTTATATATAAAAACTGAAATAGAATGAGTAGGAATACGTATTTTATTTTCATCTGTCAGATTTACGTCATTAAATCTAAACAAAAAAACCCAAGCTAGTGCTTGGGTTCCTGAATTTTATGATGTATTTATAAAAATATTAAGATATATTGGCTTTCATTAACTCCCTATTCATTCTCGCAATATTATCTAAAGAAATACCCTTAGGGCATTCCACTTCACATGCACCTGTATTTGTACAGTTACCAAAACCTTCTAAATCCATTTGAGCAACCATATTTTTAACACGGTCTGCTGCCTCTACTTGTCCTTGAGGTAATAAAGCATATTGCGACACTTTAGCACCTACAAATAACATGGCAGATGAATTTTTACAAGTAGCCACACAAGCACCACACCCTATACACGTAGCTGCATCCATTGCTTCATCGGCAGCATGTTTTGAAATAGGAATTGCATTTGCGTCTTGAGTATTTCCAGAAGTATTTACAGAAATATAACCACCAGCTTGTTGAATACGCTCGAAAGCCATTCTGTCTACCACAAGATCTTTTATTACAGGAAAAGCTGCAGCTCTAAACGGTTCAATAGTAATGGTATCACCATCTTTAAACATTCGCATGTGTAATTGACACGTTGTTATACCTCTATCTGGCCCATGAGCTTCTCCATTAATGTACATAGAACACATCCCACAAATGCCTTCACGACAATCATGGTCGAATGCTACAGGCTCTTCACCTGCGTTAACTAATTGTTCGTTCAAAACATCCATCATTTCTAAAAAAGACATATGCTCTGAAATATCAGTAACTTTATAATCGACCATTTGACCCTTTGCATTTGAGTCTTTTTGTCTCCAAATTTTAAGTGTTAAATTCATAATGTCTTTTTTATTTGTATGAACGTTGTTTCAATTCAATATCGTTAAATTCTAATTCTTCTTTATGTAAAACTGCATCAGCAGGTTCTCCTTTATATTCCCATGCAGAAACAAACGCAAAATCTTCATCATTTCGTTTTGCTTCTCCTTTTTGAGGCCCGTCTAATTCAACAGACTCTTCTCTAAAGTGGCCCCCACAAGATTCTTCACGTACTAAAGCATCTTTAGCAAATAATTCACCTAACTCTAAGAAATCGGCAACACGACCAGCTTTTTCAAGTTCTGGATTCATTTCATTTGCACTTCCTGGCACTTTAACTTCTTTCCAGAACTCTTCGCGAATGGCTTTAATTTCTGCCATAGCTTCTTTTAACCCTTTTTCATTACGTGCCATTCCTACTTTATCCCACATTACTTTTCCAAGTCGTTTGTGGAAATGATCTACAGATTTTGTTCCCTTATTATTGGTGAAGAAATTGATACGGTCTTTCACTTCTTTTTCAGCGTCATCAAACTCCTTAGTGTCGGTTGGTATTTTCCCTGTTCTAATATCATTTGATAAATAATCACCAATGGTATAAGGTAGTACAAAATAACCATCGGCTAAACCTTGCATTAAAGCAGAAGCTCCAAGTCTATTTGCTCCATGATCTGAGAAATTAGCCTCTCCAATACAGTACAGTCCTTCAACAGTTGTCATTAAGTTGTAGTCAACCCAAACGCCTCCCATTGTATAATGTGTCGCTGGATAAATCATCATAGGCGTTTCGTACGGATTCTCATCAACAATTTTCTCATACATTTGGAATAAATTTCCATATTTCGCTTCAACAATGGCTTGTCCTAGCTCGTATATTTTTCCTCCAGAAGGGTTATCTATATTTTGAATTTTTGCCTGTTCTTTTCCGTAGCGTTCTATAGCAGCAGCAAAATCTAAATATACCGCTTCACCAGTTGCATTTACTCCGAAACCTGCGTCACAACGTTCTTTTGCTGCTCTTGAGGCCACATCACGAGGTACTAAGTTACCAAATGCAGGATAACGTCTTTCTAAATAATAATCTCTATCTTCTTCAGCTAAATCGGTTGGTTTTAATTTACCTTGCTGAATGGCTTGAGCATCTTCAATTTTCTTTGGAACCCAAATACGACCATCGTTACGTAAAGATTCAGACATCAATGTTAATTTAGACTGATAATCTCCAGAACGAGGAATACATGTTGGGTGAATTTGTGTGTAACAAGGATTTGCGAAATACGCTCCTTTTTTATGAATTTTCCATGCCGCTGTGGCATTACTACCCATAGCATTTGTTGATAAGAAATATACATTTCCATAACCACCAGTAGCTATTACAACAGCATGAGCCGAATGTCTTTCTATTTCGCCAGTAATTAAATTACGAGCAATAATCCCTCTTGCTTTCCCGTCTACTTTTACAACATCAAGCATTTCATGACGATTAAACATCTCAATTTTACCACGGGCAATTTGTCTATTCATTGCAGAATAAGCTCCCAATAATAATTGTTGTCCAGTCTGTCCTTTAGCATAAAAAGTTCTTGACACCAACACACCACCAAACGAACGGTTATCTAATAATCCGCCATAGTCACGTGCAAAAGGAACACCTTGAGCGACACATTGATCAATAATATTTGCAGATACCTCAGCTAAACGATGTACGTTTGCTTCACGAGAACGATAATCCCCACCTTTTACGGTATCATAAAATAACCTGTATGTTGAATCACCATCTCCTTGATAATTTTTTGCTGCGTTAATACCTCCTTGAGCGGCAATAGAGTGTGCTCGCCTAGGGGAATCTTGATAAGCAAATGCTTTTACATTATATCCTAATTCAGCTAGAGTAGCAGCAGCCGAACCACCTGCTAAACCTGTTCCTACTACAATAACATCTATATGACGCTTATTAGCTGGGTTTACTAAATCGATATGATTTTTATAATCTGTCCATTTATCTTTAATTGGACCTTTTGGTACTTTTGAATTTAAAGCCATACTAAACTATTTAAGATTAATGGTTAAGGTGATGATAAAGTGCAATTATTATAAACCCAAGAGGAATAACAATTGAATATACTTTTCCAAATGTTTGTAATGCCTTTTTACGTCCAGCAGTAGCTCCTACCGATTGGAACGCCGATGTGAATCCATGCAGTAAGTGCAATCCTAACAGTATAAATGCTACAACATAGGCTCCTACTCTGGCTGGGCTTAAAAATTTGTGCTGTAACTCATGGAAATATCTAAAGTTTCCATCGTGCATACCAGACATGTCGCCTTGAATGTATTTCGTATTTATCTCTGGAAACCAGAAATCTATAAAATGCAGTACAATAAAAGCTAATATTACAAGTCCGCTATAAATCATATTTCTACTCATCCAAGTAGAGTTAGCAGCACCATTGTTTTTGGCGTATGCAACACCTTTTGCTTTTTTGTTCTTAAGTTCTAATACAAAACCCATTACAAAATGAAATATAACACCGAATATTAAAACGGGTTGTAATGCAAATTGAACTAAAGGATTTGTTCCCATGAAATGGGATAGCTCGTTAAAAACATCTTCACTGAATAAAGACGTAATATTTACCGCTAAATGTATTATTAAGAAAAACATGAGGAAGAAAGCAGAAAGCGCCATGGCTACCTTCCTTCCAATCGAAGATTTAAAAAATCCACCCATTATTTTGAAGTTATTTTGATATTTCTACAAAGGTAAGTTAGGATGAAGTTATAGACAAATAACAAATGTCATGTTTTTGCTATTTATAATGATTTTAAGTAAAAATACTTAGTTTTTCACTAAAGTTCCTTTTTCTATTCCTTTTTTTAGAAAGTGTCAATCATAATCTTCGAAATTAGACCTTTAGAAGTATATTTATTTAACCTTAAACGCCATTTTTTCTGAACCTACCTTTATATAGTAAGTCCCCTTCGGTACGTAATACTTATTATTCTTAGCTTTATTGATGTCTATCTCGGTATTTTCTTTAATAAGTGCTTTTCGTCCTTTTTCGGTTAGGGTGAGGTCATAGCTTGTATAATTATAGCCTTTGTCCGCAACAATTGTCATCTGATTAAGCAATGTACCCTTTTTAGAAAATATCCTAATGTCTTTTTCTTCGGAAGCATTTGAATAAAATGTCACATCAATTTTAGGCTCAAAAACTTTAGCCCATTTATTTGATGCGCTACCCCAACGGGAAGTATATTTTATGTCTTTAACTTTAAAAAGCGTTACTGCTTTTAATTGAATTTCACTATTCATCTGTTGAAGTGGTTCGATATTTGTTCTGTAAATACTTCTGCCGTGTGTTCCAAGTAATAAATGTTTCGCATTAGGTTGAACAACTACATCATGAATAGCTACACTAGGAAGTCCTTTACCAAAAGCTTCCCAACTTTGACCTTGATTAAACGAAATGTAAGCACCGTTGTCTGTCCCCAAATATATTATATTTTCATTCTCAGGGTCTTCTTTAATCACATTAACAGGAGACGTTGGAATGTTCGAACCAATATTTTTCCATGTTTTACCATAGTCATTACTCATATAGGCATATACCGTAAAATCGTCCCAGCGATACCCATTTAAGGTCACATAAACACGTTCTTTTTTATGCTGCGATGCTATAACTCGACTTACCCAAAGGTCTTTTGGCAATGTATTTGAAATAGTTTCCCAACTTCCTCCAGCATTTTTAGTCACCTTTATTAATCCGTCATCGCTACCAGTATAAATCAACCCAAATTGAAACGGCGATTCACTAATAGTTGTTAACGTGCCATAGGCAACATTTCCTTTTTTTCCTCCATTGGTAAGGTCTTCGCTAATAGCAGTCCAATCGGCTCCTTGATTCATTGATCGCATTAATTTATTGCCGCCTAAATACAAAATGTCCTGATTGTGAGATGACAGTAAAATAGGGGTTTGCCAATTAAAACGATATGGATTTTCTCCCAATTCATGTTTTGGTTGTATATAAGTTCGTTCTTTAGTTTCTAAATTGAGTCTATAATAATTTCCAAATTGATACCCTGTATACACTATATTGTTATCTCTATTATCAATTTGAACTTGCATACCATCACCTCCCATAATCCTTTTCCAGGGGTATTGTCCACTTTGGTTCCAACTTTTGTTTTCCTGGGCATTGCTTGCTCCAACCCAAACGCCATTATCTTGTAAGCCTCCATAAATATTATATGGCTTGGTATGGTCTACGTTTATAGAATAGAACTGCCCAACAGAATTAACATTAAGCTTTTCCCATGTTTCACCATCATCATAACTCATATTTAGTCCCCCATCATTACCATTTATTAAATGTCCTGATTTTTTAGGGTTTACCCATAACGCCTGATGATCTGAATGCACATTTTCTCTGCTTATAGAAGTAAAAGTTTGTCCGCCGTCCTTAGATTTTAAAATAGGTACCCCTAAAACATAGATTCCATTTTCATTTAAAGGATTGACTCTTATTTCTCCAAAATAATAGCCATAACTATAATATAAACCATCAATATAATCACTATGCGTTTTCTTCCAATTTATACCACCATCTTCACTTTTGTAAACCTCTGCTCCTATAGCGGGTGTATCGAATAACATCGCATTGGCATTTTCAAGATATTTTGCAAGATCCATTGGTTTTACATGGCCGCTTCTTATCGTTTGTTTTACATTTTCGGCCTTATACTTTTCTTGAAATCCATTTGTTTTTAAAAACGTGTTAAGCTTTTTATTATCAAGCTTCAAAAAGGTTTCAGCTGTCATTGATTTAAAATCCGCTTTGGTTAAATCCTGCTTTTTTTTATCCTTTTTTTCAGGTTCTCTTCGGAATTGACTATCGAGTAAAGCATAAATAACAGTATCGTTAAAAATAGCCAGACCTATTCTGCCCACACCTTGTCCTGTTGGAAATCCACTTTTTTCGGTAGAAACCTTACGCCATGTGTTACCAGCATCTGTACTTTTGTAAATTGCAGAATTAGTGCCGCTACCATCAAAATTCCATGCCTTTCGATTTTTTGTCCATGAGGTTGCAAACATTAAATCAAAATTGTTCGGACTGCATTGTACATCAATAATACCACTCACATTGTCTACAAATAATTTTTGCACCCATGTTTTTCCACCATCTATGGTTTTATAGATACCACGTTCTTTATTTGGAGAATACAAATGCCCCGTAACGCCAACTACAACCTCGTTTGGGTTGTTTGGGTTAATTAAAATTCGACCTATATGATGCGAATCTTTAAGCCCCATATTTTGCCAGGTTTTTCCATTATTGGTAGATTTTAAAATCCCAATCCCAGCATAACTGGATCTAGATGCATTATTTTCTCCAGTACCTACCCATATGGTTTTGTTTTTCCAATCAACGGCAATATCACCTACATTTTGAGTATTTGACGCATCTAATATCGGGGTAAATGTTGTGCCATTGTTTTTAGTGTGCCACACGCCTCCTGATGCATATCCTACATAGAACTCGGTTGGGTCATTCGGATTCACATCTAAATCGGTAACACGACCACTCATAACCGTTGGTCCTATATTTTTAAAAGCAACATTTTTTACTAATGATGTTTGAGCAAGCCGTTCTTTTTTAACAAGGGCTTCTTCTATTATTTTTGGAGAAGTTACAGCTTGTTGCGCAGATATTTTAAAAAAAGAAATAGCAAAAAGTACGTGAAGAACTTTAAATTTCATATAGGTTCGTTTTAATTTTTCAAAATAATTAAAACGAACCTAATTTATACTATTTTAATATGCTATAATTTTGTTAAATTAATCGAGAACCATCTTTCTGGTAATCATGGCATTTTCAGAATGAATATTTACAAAATAAATACCTTTGGAAACACCTGTTACATTAATAGTTTTGGTTCTTGAATTGTTGGAAATGTCATATTTATTAATAAGCCTTCCACTTAAATCGTAAATAATAGCTTTTTCTAAATTAATAAAGGACTCGTTATTTATATAGAATATGCTTTTGGCTGGGTTTGGGTAGAGACTGATAGAGTTATTTAATTCTTCTTCATCAACACTTAATGTGCAAGTATATGTTGACATTGATGACTTTCCAGAAAAACACGAAAACGCAGGAATACTAGATTCACTCCTATTTTGTACATTATTTGCTGCAATAATGTTATTTGCAGATAAAACCCTTAACTGTTCAGATAGACCAATATTAAAATGCATAACATCATCATTTGTATTAATAACATGACCTAATTGGTGCGCATGACCTAATTCGTGAAGTGCTACACTTTCAAAGTCGAACGCAGCACCTGGAAAACCATTTCCATAATACCAAGTTTCTCCATCATCAAATACAATATCTATTTCTGTTGAATAAAATTGAAAATTAGCTAATGAGGTTCCACATCCCGAAAAAGAATATGAAGTTTGCCCAAGTGTTCCAACAGGTAATTCAGACCCGTTATCAAACCTAATAATATTTATATCATCAAAAGTAGCTGCATCTATAGAAGTTACATCCCCTATGGTAAAATTCACTCCTGTTTCACAACGCCAAGTTTCTAGGGCAGATAAAAAGGCTGCTTTAGCACCTGGCTCTTCAATATCCGCATTAAAACTTGTTTCCATTTGCATAACATAGCCTCCACTTCCGTCATTATCAACGTGTCTGGTTGGGAATGCATAGGTCTTCGTTTGTCCACTAATTGTTAATTCAGCTGTTGCATTAAGTTCAGAATAGTTAATAGTTAAGTCACTAGAAGAGTCAATAACATTTGAAGCAGCATCAGTTACCCTAATATTTCCAGTTCCTGCACGAGAAGGAACTTCAACCGTAATAGATGTAAGAGTCCAATTTGTTACTTGTGTGTCTAAAGCATCTATGTAATCAGGAGCTCCCATATCCATACCTCCAGAATCTGCGTTTCTAAAACTAACTTTACCTTGTGCACTACCAAAATTACCAGAGGCTCCACCTGGGATAGTAATGGTTAATGTAGATCTTGTTCCAGCAGAAATAGTTGTTGGAGAAAAAGATATGGCACTTGGTACAAAAGAACTTTTCTTTTGATTTAATTTTTGACTTTCACTTTTGACATCAAAGAAAGCGATATTTTTATAATCAGATTTAGTATGACTAATGACTTCCTTGTAAAATGTATTTGTAATTCCTTTTTTCTTATTGAAAAAATTCATTACGGCATCATCGTATAGACTATATTTATAAAACCCTTGTAAAGAACTATATACCTTAAAATATTTACTAGAGGTTTTGTTTTTACCTGCAACAGAAATATCACTTTCAGACAAGGTAAACAATCCCATATCATTAATATTTAATTTCAAACTATGTGTTACTATTTGACAGTTTAATCCAATGGTTCCACCTTTTGTTATTACTTCAATACTAGATATAGGTTCTCCTTTAAAAACTTTATAAATTTCAACCTTATTTGATGTATAGATGTTATTATCTATATCTCTAAATGCCATTTTCGAAATGACTTTACCCTCAACAACCAAACTTGAATTATCGATCTGATTTTTCAAAGAAACTTCTTTTAACATCCTTTGCGCAAATAAAGAATTGGGGATTACTAAATAGAATAATAAGGTAATTATCAGTGTTGATTGTACTTGTGTTTTCATGTGAGGGTCTTTTATAATTGAGAGATACTTAGCTAATATACGAACAAAACCATACTTTGAGATGTTCTAAAATATTTGGGGAGATTATCAAATATAGCGAATTATAATCGAAATGAATTATTTAGCTTTGCTATGTTAAGCAAACTTAATACACAGTTAATATGAAATACCATCCAATTAATAATGAGCTCTTTATAAAAAACCGTAAAAACTTCACTTCTAAAATGAAGCCTTCAAGTTTAGCTGTTTTTAATTCAAATGATATTTATCCAATAAGTGCAGATAGTACGATGCCTTTTGAACAGCATAGAGATATTTTTTATCTAAGTGGCGTAGATCAAGAAGAAAGTATTTTGGTACTATTTCCAGATTGCCCAAAAGAGAAACATCGAGAGATATTGTTTTTAAAAGAAACCAACGAACATATTGCTATTTGGGAAGGCGAAAAGCTAACCAAAGATAAGGCCTTTGAAACCAGTGGTATCAAAACAGTTTATTGGCTGAAGGACATGGAAAAAATCATGTTTGAAATTATGACGCAATGTGACACTGTTTACATTAATACCAATGAGCATTACAGGGCCAATGTAGAAACTGAAACCCGAGAAGATCGTTTTACAAAATGGCTAAAGGAAAAATATCCTGCTCATACTGTAGCAAAAAGCAATCCTATTTTACAAAGACTTCGCTCTGTAAAAGACGATATTGAAATAGATTTAATTCAACAGGCTTGCGATATTACCGAAAAAGGATTTCGACGTATTTTAAACTTTGTAAAACCAAGTGTTTGGGAATATGAAATCGAAGCAGAGTTTATGCATGAATTTTTACGAAATCGTTCTAAAAAATTTGCTTATACACCTATTGTTGCTTCTGGGAACAATGCTAATGTATTGCATTATATAGAAAACAATCAACAATGCAAAGCAGGTGATTTAATATTAATGGATATTGGAGCAGAATATGCTAATTATTCTAGTGATATGACACGAAGTGTACCCGTTTCTGGAAAATTCTCTCCTAGACAAAAAGATGTTTATAATGCGGTAAATAGAGTTAAAAACGAAGCCACAAAAATGCTGGTTCCTGGAACTATTTGGGCAGATTATCATGTTGAAGTTGGTAAAATAATGACCAATGAACTATTGGGTTTAGGATTGCTTGATAAGGCCGATGTACAAAATGAAAATCCAGAATGGCCAGCCTACAAAAAGTATTTTATGCACGGAACGAGCCACCATATGGGGCTAGATACCCATGATTATGGTATACTAACAGAGCCTATGCAGGCTAACATGGTCTTTACGGTAGAACCTGGAATTTATATTCCTGATGAGGGCTTCGGTATTCGATTAGAAGATGATGTTGTTATTCAAGAAAAAGGAGAACCGTTCAATTTAATGAGAAATATTCCTATTGAAGCAGATGAAATAGAAGATATTATGAACTCATAAATTAAAGAAGAAAGGGTCGTTTAAAAAACGACCCTTTTGCTAACAATACTAAATTTTGTAATTTAAAGAGTGACTAATTCAAATAAATAATCGTTTAGTTTTTGCAGCGAATTAATTTTATCTTTCGTATCCACTAATAGGGAAATATTATTTTTACTTCCTCCATAAGAAATCATTCTAATTTTTACATCCTGTAATATTTGGAATAATTTATAGGTATCTTGATGATTCACGACCGAATGTCCTACCAAACAAATAATACTTTGGTTTTTATCAATTTCTATAGTCGCTACCTTCTCTAATTCTTTAATGATTTTATCTAAGTTTCTATCGTCATCAATAGTAAGTGATACAGCGACCTCAGACGTTGTAATCATATCGATAGATGTCCTATAAGTTTCGAAAATTTCGAATACTTTTTTTAAGAAACCATGTGCCTGCAACATTCTTGCAGATTTAATCTTTATTGCCGTAATATTATCCTTGGCAGCTATAGCCTTAATCCCATTTTCTGAAGTGATATTGGAAATTAATGTCCCATGAGCATCAGGATTCATCGTATTCTTTAAACGCACAGGAATATTATCTGCTCTAACGGGCGTAACCGTTTGTGGGTGTAATATTTTAGCGCCAAAATAAGCTAATTCTGCAGCCTCATCAAATGATAGGTTAGAAATTGGGTTCGTGTTTTCAACATATCTAGGATCATTATTGTGCATCCCATCAATATCTGTCCAAATTTGTACTTCCTCAGCTTTAATTGCAGCGCCAATTATTGTGGCTGTATAATCACTCCCTCCTCGTTGTAAATTTGAAACTTCATCATTATCATCCAAACAAATAAACCCTTGCGTGATATATATATCTGAGTTTTTTGCAGTATTTATTGCAACCTCAAAGTTTTCTTTTATATAAGGTATATTTGGCTCTTTGTCTTCATCAATACGCATAAAACTTAAAGCTGGCAACAAAACAGAGCTTATGCCTTCCTGCTGTAAATAACTATTGAACATATAGGTAGAAAGTAACTCGCCTTGAGCAACAATATTGTTTTCCAACCCTATAGAAAACGCTTTGTAAGTGCATGCAATTAAAAAGTCAAAAACACTAGAAACATAACCTTTAACTTCCTCATTTAATACTTTGCTAGTTAAAAGTTTATCTATGGTAACGGTATATGTTTCATGTAGCTTATTAATTTTATCAATAGCTTCATTAGGTTCTTTGTTTGCAATATCATTAGCAATGGCTACCAACAGATTTGTAGTTCCAGACATAGCCGACAATACAACAATTTTCTTGTTGCCATTGTTAATAATATTTTTAACGTTACACATATTTTCTATAGAGCCTACAGATGTACCGCCAAACTTTAATACTTTCATTTACACAAATTTGAACGTAAAACTAAAACTCCTTGGTTCAATTCCGATATTTATTTAAAAAAAAGATTATTTTTGCACATATTGTTAAATAATTAACACGATCATCTATAAAATGATAGGTATAAGCTTATGAAAACCGTATCTAACTGTGTTGAAGACATATTAATAACCCAGCCTTATTTAGAAGAGGCGCTATCTAGAAATATTATAAACTTTAGCGCTTTGGCTATTGAGTTAACAGAACCCATTAGCAAAATGCTAAAAAAGGAGGTTAAGCCAGGGGCTATTATGATGGCTTTAAGACGATACAATCCACCTACTGCATTGACTAACTCGGTAAAAATGAAGCGGGTTATTCAGAATTTAGGCGATATCACTGTACGCTCTAACCTAACAGACTTCACTGTAAAAAATTCTGAAACCATCATTGATAATCATTCTAAAATTCTAGATAGAATAAATCAAGAGTCAAAATTATTTTACACATTTACAAGGGGTATTCATGAAAGCAATATTATAATTTCCAGTAGTTTAAAAGATTTTATTATAGATCAATTAAAAAATGAAAGCTTTTTGGCAATACAAGATGGGTTATCTGCAATTAGTGTAAACCTTCCGCAAGATAACTCTAAAATTGCTGGATTATATTATCACTTTTTTAAGCGTTTGGCTTGGGAAGGCATTGTTCTTTATGAAGTTATTTCGACTACAAATGAATTTACAATCTTGGTAGAAGACGAATATGTAGACAAAGCCTTTGCTGCTATTAAAAGAGTGAAATCCTAGTGCTTTTTATTCGAATGATTTTTACTTTTTCTTGAGATTTTAAAAATGAATTTACAATACAAAGGCATTAATGTTTTTTATACAGATAACGGAAAAGGCAATACTATAGTCTTACTCCACGGTTTTTTGGAAAATGCCTCTATGTGGGATCCTTTCATTCCTAAACTAGCAAAAAAAAATAGGGTAATTTGTGTCGACTTATTAGGTCATGGAAAAACAGAATGCCTGGGTTATATTCATACTATGGAGCTTATGGCCGAGGTTGTTCAGGTTGTTTTAAAACATTTAAAAATTCGTCGCTCAACTTTTATTGGACATTCTATGGGCGGATATGTTGCACTTGCTTTCGCAGAAAAAAATCCAGACGCATTGAAAGGGCTATGCCTTATGAATTCTACAGCAAGTGCAGACACTATTGAAAAGAAAAAAAATAGAGATCGGGCCATCACAGCAGTTAAGCAAAATCATAAAATGTTTATTAGAATGGCGATCTCTAATTTGTTCAGACCAAAAAATAGAAGCATTTTTTCGGTAGAAATAAAGCAATTAAAAAATGAAGCTTTAAAAACACCTTTACAAGGTATTGTAGCAGCACTTGAAGGTATGAAAATTAGAGAGGATAGGGAAGCGCTCCTCCATTTTACACCTTTTAAAAAAATGATGATTATTAGTAAAAAAGACCCTGTTCTGGACTATAATGCATTAATCTCTCAAACAAAAAATACAGATGTTGAAGTAGTAAGATTTCCCGATGGACATATGAGCCATATTGAAAATAAAAGCGAATTTTTAGACACAATCGTGCATTTCGTCGAAAATATATAGCGTTTTATCGTTTTATTGGATTTTTTATTTTAGATTTAGTGCTCTTAAATACTACACCATGACAAAACCTACTAACAAACCTACGTTTATTCCTAAAATGTATTGCAATTTTTTTGGTCATGATTATCAAGTAACTAAAAATGTAACATACCATGTTAAGGAATACACGTGCTCTCACTGTAAAAAGCAATTAACAACTAATAGTAATGGCAACTTAATTGAGCTCACACCCAAGTTTAAAGAAATAAATGCTATTTTAGAACGTATTCATGCCTCGAGAATGGAACGTTCAAAGAAGAAAACGATCGCTTCGTCGATTTACTAACTGGTAGTTAAAAATATTTAATTGTTTTTTAATACTTTAATAGACTCTAACTAATTAATCTAATATTGTAAATGAAAAACATTCATTGCAAGGTATTTGGGCATGATTACCGAGTATCCCGAAATGTCACTTACCATGTAAAAGAGTACACCTGCAAAAACTGCAAAAAAGAACTCACTACCAACGGAAGCGGTCAATTAACCGAACTTACACCAAAATTCAAAGAAATAAACGATCTATTGGAGCGCATTCATATGAAGCGACATATGAGATCAAGTGTAAAGCAGCATAATGCTAGTACAGATAGCGAAGAACTGGAATATATCCATATAAAACATAAAGTCAAGTCAAGCGATAAACAAGTTGCGTCTATAGATGCTAAAAATCTATTAGTATTTAAGCATTAAAATTCTTCCATCCTTGAGCCTTAATAGGTATTTTAGTATCTGCTCTAGTTACTAAGTGTATACCGTCGCGCTCTTCTTTCATATAACCTATTACCGTTAAATTTGGATTCGCTTTAATTTTAGAATAATCCTCTTGAGAAATTGTGAATAGCAGTTCGTAATCTTCCCCACCATTTAAAGCAACTGTTGTGCTATCAATATTAAATTCTTCGCATGTAGAGATTAACTGAGGATCCAATGGAATCTTTTCTTCATATAAGTCACAGCCTACTTTACTCTGTTTACATAAATGTATAATCTCTGAAGACAAACCATCACTTATATCAATCATTGAAGATGGTTTCACTTTTAAATCTTTTAACAATTTAATGATATCTTTTCTCGCTTCGGGTTTTAATTGACGCTCTATAATATAAGAATATGCTTCTAAATCTGGCTGGCTATTTGGGTTCACCTTATATACCTCCTTTTCACGCTCAAGAACTTGCAGGCCCATATAAGCAGCCCCTAAATCTCCAGTAACAACCAATAAATCGCTGGATTTAGCACCATTTCTGTATACTTCATCATCGCTTTCAACTTCTCCAATAGCAGTTACAGATATCAATAATCCTGTTGTAGAAGATGTAGTATCTCCACCAACAACATCAATGTCGTAAATATTAGCAGCAGTTTCTATACCTGCATATAAATCTTCTAGAGCCTCTAACGGAAATCTGTTAGATACTGCTATAGAAACTGTGATTTGTGTTGCCTTGGCATTCATGGCATACACATCAGATAAATTAACGATAACGGCCTTATACCCCAGATGTTTTAGGGGCATATAACTTAAATCGAAATGCACACCTTCTACAAGTAAATCGGTTGTAACAACAATCTTTTTATTTTTAAAATCCAAAACAGCTGCATCGTCTCCAATAGCTTTAACTGTCGACTTGTGGTTAATCTTAAAATTCTTAGTTAAGTGATCTATAAGTCCAAACTCGCCCAAGTCACTTAATTGAGTCCTCTGTTGATTTTTATCTTCTATCATAGCGCAAAAATAAGAAGCTTAGATATATAAACGAATAAACTTTTACTATTAAATAGCATAAAACCAGTCTCAAATTGAATGAACTACGTTCAATTTCCATATAAAATCTGTAAGGCGGAATAATTTTTGATGTATATTAAACTAATTTTATTACTTTACACTAACAACTTATTATGTCGTATATAAATTCGGCAAACAATATGTTTATTATAGAATTCGTTTTAATGAAACAATAAGAAGTTCAGACAAATTCTATACTCTGAAAAAGAATAATTAAAAAAATTGCAACATGAACTACTTTAAAAAGCGTATTCGTTTTATCAAACTATTTGCTTTGGGCTGTTTATTATTTTCATCTACGGAATCCTGTGAAAGAGATAATAGCGAACCTATTTTTAGTGATGATACAGACACACCCGTAACAAATATATTAGCGCCTTGTGAAAATGGTTTTGCAGATATTTACCCGTGTAGTGACTATGATTTAATGGCAAGAATACCTCTAAATATTTTTGGAGCAACGGAAGGAAATGATTCCTGGGGTTGGGTAGACCCTACTACTGATAAAGAATATGCACTAATGGCAACGGATGCCAATGTCGCTTTTGTTGATATTACTGACACGACCAACCCTATATATTTAGGAAATGTTCCAACTGCAACAGTAAGCAGTCCATGGCGCGATGTAAAAGTCTATAAAGATCATGCCTTTATCGTGGCAGACAATGCAGGTAACCACGGCCTGCAAGTGTTTGATTTAACACGTTTAAGAAATGTTGCTAATCCACCCGAAACATTTACTCCAGATGCACACTTTACTGGGTTTGGAAGCGCCCATAATGTGGTAATAAATGAAACCAGTGGGTATGCTTATATTGTTGGTACAAACAGAGCAGGCACATTTGCTGGAGGCCCATTATTTATAAACATCCGAGATCCATTAACGCCAATAGACGAAGGCGGTTTTGGAGAAGGCGGTTATTCCCATGATGCTCAAGTTATAACCTATAACGGTCCAGATACAGATTATACAGGTCGCGAAATATTAATTGGAAGCAATGAAAATGAAGTGGTTATTGCAGATGTAACCGATAAATCCAATCCAGTAAAGATTTCAGATATAAGCTATAACAATGTTGGATACACGCATCAAGGGTGGTTTACAGAAGACTTAAATTACTTTATTTTAGGTGATGAAACAGACGAAAGAGATATTGGCAACAATACACGTACTATCGTTTTTGACTTCTCCGATTTGGATGCCCCTAGCTTCCACATGGATTATTTTGGAGCTTTTACTGCAATAGATCATAATGGATATGTTATAGGTGATACGTTTTATCAAGCAAGTTATAGAGCTGGGGTTCGAATGATAGATATTTCTGAAATTGCAAATAGCACTATGACAGAAATAGGTTTTTTTGATACTCACCCAGAAAATAATGGTGTAGGTTTTGATGGCGCATGGAATGTCTATCCTTACTTGCCAAGTGGAAATATCATTGTAAGTGATATTGAAAGAGGTTTGTTTGTCATCAAAAAAAGTGGCTCTTAAAAAGATCGCTATGCTAGTCCCAAAATCAAAAATTATTTTAGTAATTGGCATTGCGCTGTTTTGTAGTTGTTCTAATAATGATACTGCCTCTAATGTAACACCAAAGAGCGAAAAAAAAGAAATAGATTTTGTAAAAACCATTGGTGGGACAAAAAATGAAAGTGCTCAATCTATTGTAAAAACTTCAGATGGGGGCTATACTATACTTGGGCATGTACAGAGTGCCGATGGTGATGTAGAGAATAAACTGGATGAATCTTTTGATTATTGGGTCATAAAATACGACCAAAACAACACATTACAATGGCAAAAAACATACGGAGGTAGTGATGATGATCGCGGTCGAGACATCATTCAAACATCAGATGCTGGATTTGCCATTTTGGGCTATAGTAAAAGTAATGATGGTGATGTTACCCAAACCAATGGTTTTAACGATTTTTGGGTTTCTAAATTAGATACTTCTGGAACGATATCCTGGGAAAAGTCTTTTGGGTTTTCTGGAGCAGACCATGGTATTTCAATAATTCAAACCAATGATAATGGTTACCTATTAACTGGTGTTTTAGACGTCACGGCTTCAAATGGCCAGGGGAACAGTAAATTGTTATCATCAAAAAAACATGCTGGTGGCGATTATTGGGCCATAAAACTAAATGCTTCTGGAGAGAAACAATGGAGCAGGTTTTTTGGGGGCTCTTTTACAGATACGCCCTATGGTGTTATTCAGACAGAAGACAATGGCTATATCATAGTTGGGTCTTCAGATAGTGATGATGTTGATATAAAAGGAAATAAAGGATCCTATGATTTTTGGGTTATTAAAATCTCTGACACAGGGAATTTAGTTTGGGAGAAATCTTTTGGAGGTTCTGAAACAGATGAAGCTAGAGCCATTACCAAATCATCCGATGGTAACTACATTATTGTTGGAGATACTAGAAGTAACGATTTAGACGTTTCAAACAATCATGGCGCTGCCGATTTATGGGTTATTAAAATATCGCCAACAGGGAATTTAATCTGGGAGAAATCTTTTGGAGGAACTAGTTTTGATACAGGTCGTTCTGTTACTAAAACCCAAGACAATGGATTTATTATTTCTGGCAGCTCTAGAAGTTCGGATGGAGATATTTCAAATAACAACGGACAAAATGATGCGTGGATTTTAAAAATTGACGATAACGCCAACTTAAAATGGCAAAAAACAGTTGGCGGCTCCGACATCGATTTTGCCCATGATGCCGTTGAGCTTAATGACGAAAGTGTCATTGTTGTTGGAGAATCCAATAGCGAAAACATCGACATCTCAGACAATAAAGGTTTTACAGATTTATTAATTTTTAAAATAAAATAAAAACAATGCAAAAAATATTCCCCATACTCTTTTTCAGTTTACTTACATTATTATCCTGTGGTACAGATAATGATGATAATGTATCTCAAGCCATAGTAACATTTAATTTTAGTCACAATTGGGATGGGGTAGCAGTTACCAATTCCAATTTCAATACCATCCAGTATACCAATGCTAATGGTGAGGAATTAAGTATTACCAAACTAAGGTACCTTATTTCGAACATCACATTTCAAAAGTCAGATGGAGAAACAATTGTTCTCGATGGTTATAATTTAGTTGATGTTACCAACAACGCCAATCTTACTTTTTCACCAACCACAACCATACCTCCAGGTTCTTATAGCAACGTATCTTTTACATTTGGCTTTAATAATGAAGATAATTATAATAACAATTATGCCGACCTAAATGCTGCCTCTTGGAGTGTTCCAGGCATGTTAGGGGGCGGTTATCATTATATGCAGTTAGAAGGCAGGTTTATTAATGATATAATGACCCAAACTGGTTATGTATTTCATGCTATCAGAGCCGTAGATAATACTGGCGCAACACAAGTATTTGAAGATACTTTTTTTGAAGTCGATTTAGGTGAAGTCACCATTACTAATAATGTCACTTTTGAGATCAATATGAATATTGCCGAATGGTTTAAAAATCCAAACACCTGGGATTTAAATGTTTTAAACAATATGCTCATGCCAAATTTTAATGCTCAAATGATGATGTTTCAAAATGGACAAGATGTATTTAGTTTAAACGCGGTTAATCAGTAAAATGCTTAAATGGATTTCATATTATATGCTGCTCTTTTTCTTTTGTGCATCATGCTCCAATGAAAATGTAGATACATATGTCCCAACACCAAGCCCATTACAAATTCCACAGCTTTTTCAAAACAACCTACTAACTCCAGTTGTTCCTCAGGACAATCCACAAACTATTGAAGGCATTGCTTTAGGCAAGAAATTATTTTTTGACCCGATACTATCGGCAGATAATACCCAAGCATGTGTAGACTGCCATGCTCAAGAAAATGCATTTACAGATACAGATCAATTTAGTGACGGTATTGATGGTTTTTTTGGAAAACGTAATTCTATGCCTTTATTTAATTTGGCATGGAACTACGATGAGAAATTCTTTTGGGACGGTCGTGTATTTAGTTTAGAGCACCAAGCATTCCAACCTGTAACCGATCCCCTAGAGATGCATAATACCTGGCCGCAAGTGGAACAAAAATTACAACAGCATTCGGAATACCCTAATTTATTCGAACAGGCGTTTGGAACTTCAACAATAGATTCCTCTTTGGTAAGCAAAGCCATAGCTCAATTTGAACGTACTTTAATTTCTTCTAATTCGAAATTCGACCAACATCTTTTGGGAGAAGCGACCTTAACGACCAAAGAACTCAATGGTTTTAATGTTTTTATGGACGAAACCAAAGGTGATTGCTTTCACTGTCATGGCAGTGACAAAAATCCATTGTGGACCGATAATATTTTCCATAACAATGGTCTAGATGTTACAATTATAGATCTTGGATTAGGAGAAGTGACTGGGGACCCAGCCGATAATGGAAAGTTTAAAACCCCTTCATTAAGAAACCTGGCATTTACTGCTCCCTATATGCACGATGGCAGATTTGCAACACTCGATGAAGTTATTAATCATTATAGCGAAGGTTTGCAGAACTCGCCAACCATTGATCCTTTAATGAAAAAAGTAGACCAGGGTGGCGTACAACTTTCTGCTCAAGATAAAGCAGATCTGAAAGCCTTTCTACTTACGCTTTCAGACTATCATTTTATCGATAATAACTGATTTTAATACGAATAATACCGTAAAACCCCATGTTTTTCGTCAAAAAAATAGAATTTTTCTTTCTTTTTTGTATGATTTTACTTAACTTAATGTTCTGAAAATTACTAGACTTATGAAAACTAATGTAACTTCAACCCTTTTCTGCACGACTTTCGGACATAATTATTTTCGTCTAGATAAAGCAAATTTAAATACTCCAGAATTAATTTGTAAGTGCTGTAAGAGCTATTTTAGATTTGACTTAGAAGGAAATATTGTAAAGGTAAAACAAAGCCTTAAACAAAATATTTTTTCTATTACAAAAACGAAAAAAATAGTTTAACCTATTAACTTTTTAAAACCTAAAACAAAAATAAAGAGCTTAATTATAAGCTCTTTATTTTTTCATAAGAAAAACCTATAAACCCATATGCTAATATAATGTTAGGTTATATGGTAATCCATGACTTATATTGTATATTTGTACCCTATTTAGAAACTGTCTTAATAAAATAACTGTTAATACATTTCTAGATTTAATTAAAAGATAATATGATAAAAGTTTCTGAAACAGCTAAAAAGAAAGTTATTGAATTAATGACTGATGACGGCTTTGACCCTTCAACAGACTACGTACGTGTGGGCGTTAAAAGTGGCGGTTGTTCTGGGCTGTCTTACGATTTAAAGTTTGACAAAGAAAATAAAGAAGACGATAAAGTATTTGAAGACAATGATGTAAAGATTATTGTTGATAAAAAAAGCTTTTTATACCTTATTGGTACAACGCTTGAATATTCTGGAGGATTAAACGGAACAGGTTTCGTTTTTAACAACCCTAACGCTAACCGTACTTGTGGTTGTGGCGAATCATTTTCATTATAAAACAAAAAAGAATTATGTCGAAGTATACAGAAGATGATCTTCGTGAAGAGTTAAAGACCAAAGAATACGAATATGGTTTTTATACTGATATAGAATCAGATACTTTTCCTAATGGCTTAAATGAAGATATAGTACGTGCTATTTCCCAAAAGAAAGAAGAGCCACAATGGATGACTGATTGGAGGTTAGAAGCGTTTCGTGTTTGGAAAGATATGGCCGAGCCAGAATGGGCAAACGTCCATTATAAAAAACCAGATTTTCAAGGTATTTCGTATTACTCTGCACCAAATAGTAAACCTAAATATGATAGTTTAGACGAAGTAGATCCTGAATTATTGGCAACTTTCGAAAAACTGGGTATCTCCTTAGATGAGCAAAAAAAGCTTGCTGGTGTTGCTATGGATGTTGTAGTAGATTCCGTTTCTGTAGCAACGACTTTTAAAGAAACCTTAGCCGAAAAAGGTATTATATTTATGAGTATTTCTGAGGCCATAAAAGAGCACCCAGAATTAGTTAAAAAATATTTAGGAACGATAGTTCCTCAAAAAGACAATTTTTACGCCGCTCTAAATAGTGCGGTTTTCAGTGATGGTTCTTTTTGTTACATTCCTAAAGGGGTGAAATGCCCAATGGAATTATCGACTTATTTTAGAATCAACCAAGCAGGCACAGGTCAATTTGAAAGAACACTGGTCATTGCAGACGAAGGTAGTTACGTAAGTTATCTGGAAGGTTGTACAGCGCCAAGTAGAGACGAGAATCAATTACACGCCGCTGTTGTAGAGCTTATTGCTTTAGATGATGCCGAGATTAAATATTCGACCGTACAAAACTGGTATCCTGGAAATGCTGAAGGTAAAGGAGGGGTATATAACTTTGTAACTAAACGCGGTTTATGCGAGAAAAATGCAAAAATCTCTTGGACCCAAGTTGAAACAGGTTCTGCAGTTACCTGGAAATATCCATCATGTGTCTTAAAAGGCGACAACTCTGTTGGAGAGTTTTATTCCATAGCGGTGACAAACAATTACCAGCAAGCTGATACGGGAACTAAAATGATTCATTTGGGAAAAAACACCAAATCGACTATCATTTCAAAAGGAATTTCAGCAGGAAAATCACAAAACAGTTATCGTGGTTTAGTTCAAATAAATTCCAGAGCAGAAAATGCACGTAACTTTTCACAATGTGATAGTTTACTAATGGGAAATGAATGTGGCGCACATACTTTTCCTTATATAGAAGCAAAAAATAAATCGGCTAAAATAGAACACGAAGCCACTACGAGTAAAATTGGTGAAGATCAAATTTTCTATTGTAATCAGCGCGGTATCGATACAGAAAAAGCTATTGCCTTAATTGTAAATGGTTTTAGCAAAGAAGTTTTAAATAAGCTTCCTATGGAATTTGCCGTAGAAGCTCAAAAATTATTAGAAATAAGTTTAGAAGGATCTGTTGGATAGGTAAATTTTAACGAAAAGTCACGCTGAGCGCAGTCGAAGTGTCTCTCCAAATTAAAACTAAATTTAAAAAATGAGAAAAGTATTTTTTGCTGCAATAGTTTTAACAGTATTTTTTAGCTGTGAAAAAGGTGAAATAATAAAAGGCGATTTTGTTTATTATGATGGTGCTGCAGTACTTCAAACTCAGAATGAGATTTATGGTGTTTTAATTACCGATAAGATGCATGAGCTTAACAAAAAAGCTGAAGTTTTTAAAACAGAACCTACAGATATGGTTTCTGTAGAAATTAGAGGGAAAATTACAAATCAAAAAGACGAAAAAATACTTTGGGAAAATAAAGTTGAAATTGTTGAAATTTTAAACGTAACAGCACCAAAGGACGAAAAGAATAAGGTTATAAAATTAGGAAACTAAATAATAAGTATGTTAAAAATTGATAATTTACACGCAAGTGTTGAAGATAAAACCATTTTACAAGGTATAAACCTTGAGGTAAAAGCAGGTGAAGTGCATGCCATTATGGGGCCTAACGGTTCTGGAAAAAGTACATTAGCCTCAGTTATTGCAGGAAAAGAAGAATATGAAGTAACCAAGGGCAATATTGAATTCAACGGTGAAGATATTGATGAGTTAGCAGCCGAAGAACGCGCACACAAAGGTGTGTTTTTATCATTTCAATACCCCGTTGAAATCCCAGGTGTTTCTGTTACAAACTTCATGAAAACAGCTATTAACGAAACTAGAAAAGCTCAAGGTCTAGAAGACATGCCTGCTAAAGACATGCTTAAACTAATTCGTGAAAAATCTGAGCTTTTGGAAATCGATAGAAAATTTTTATCACGTTCTTTAAACGAAGGATTTTCTGGAGGAGAAAAAAAGCGTAACGAAATCTTTCAAATGGCCATGTTGGAACCAAAACTGGCTATACTTGATGAAACCGATTCGGGTCTCGATATAGATGCCTTACGTATTGTTGCCAATGGAGTAAACAAACTTAAAAGCAAAGATAATGCTGTTGTAGTTATCACGCATTATCAACGTTTATTAGATTATATCGTACCTGATTTTGTACACGTATTATACAATGGAAAAATTGTGAAATCTGGAACAAAAGAACTGGCTCATGAGCTAGAAGAGAAAGGTTATGATTGGATTAAAGAAGAAGTAAACGCTTAAAATTAGTTTGCAGTATTCAGTCATAGTTCACAAGTTAGCTTGCTCTCAACTGAATATTCAAACCTCAAACAATAGTAAGTAGTTTCCTGTTTAGTAATCATCATCTGAAAACTAAACACTGAGACTGTAAACTGAACAAGATGGATTTAAAAGAAAAATTATTATCATCCTTTTTAGTATTTGAAAATCAAGTAGACATAGATACCTATGTACATGATGTAAGAAATGATGCTATTAAAATATTTGAAGAAAAAGGCTTTCCAACAAAAAAAGAAGAAGCTTGGAAATATACCTCTTTGAATAAAATACTAAAAGAAGATTATAGTGTATTTCCTCAACAGGAAAATGCTATAGAATATAAAGACATTAAGAAATATTTCATCCACGATATAGATACTTACAAAATTGTATTTATAGATGGTAAATATTCATCTCATTTATCGCAAACCACTCACGATGGGATGGATGTTTGCTTAATGTCAGCAGCCCTTTCAAAACCTAAATACCGTATTTTAATTGAAAATTATTTCAATAAAGCAGCAACAAAAGATAGCCTATCATCATTAAATACGGCCTTTTCGAGTGAAGGTGCTTATATTCATATTCCTAAAAATAAAATGGTTGAAAAACCCATCCAGATTGTACATTTTTCAACAGGGAATGAGTCTGCAACCATGTTGCAACCGCGGAATTTAATTGTGGTAGACGAAAATTCACATGTCCAAATTATAGAACGTCACCAAAGCTTAAACAATAGTCCCGTACTTACAAATAGCGTTACTGAAGTTTTTACAAACAAGCGTGCCATTGTGGATTATTATAAAATTCAGAACGATGGTTCAAACGCGTCGTTAATAGATAATACCTTTATAAAACAAAAGAAAGAAAGTGTAGCTTCAGTGCATACTTTTACATTTGGAGGTAAATTAACACGTAACAATCTAAACTTCTTTCAGGAGGGAGAACGCATCGATTCTATCTTAAAAGGTGTGACTATTATTGGCGAAAAACAGCATGTAGATCACAACACATTAGTGCATCATATAGAGCCAAACTGTGAAAGTCACCAAGACTACAAAGGTATTTTTGCAGATAGCTCAACAGGTGTTTTCAACGGAAAAGTTATTGTTGAAAAAGAAGCTCAAAAAACCAATGCTTTTCAGGCAAACAATAACATTTTAGTAAGTGATAAAGCAACTATAAACACAAAACCACAGCTTGAAATTTTTGCAGACGACGTAAAATGTTCACATGGATGTACCATTGGTCAACTAGATGAGAGTGCCATGTTTTATATGCGTTCGCGCGGTATTCCAGAAAAAGAAGCCAAAGCACTTTTAATGTATGCTTTTAGTAATAATGTATTGAGTTCGGTTAAAATTCCCGAAATGAAGCAACGTATTACTAAAATTATTGCAAATAAATTAGGTGTTGATATTGGATTTGATTTATAGTATTTTACCATTCCATAAGGAGAAAATACCTAACTACAACATTAATTATTTCAAGCCATGTTTAACGTTCAAGACATAAGAAAAGATTTCCCCATTCTTTCACGTAAAGTTAATGGCAAACCCTTGGTGTATTTTGATAATGCAGCCACATCGCAAACACCACAGCAAGTTATTGATGCTATTGTTGAGTACTATTCTGGGTACAATGCAAACATTCATCGTGGTGTTCATACTTTAAGTCAAGAAGCAACCGATTTATACGAACAAGCACGTCAAAAAATACAAGCGCATTTTAATGCTAGGTTTTCGCATGAAATTATATTAACATCGGGAGCAACACATAGTATTAATTTAGTAGCAAACGGCTTTTCTTCGCTTTTAAAAAAGGGAGATGAAATCATTGTTTCGGCTTTAGAACACCATAGTAATATTGTTCCCTGGCAAATGCTGTGTGAACGTACAGGAGCTGTTCTTAAAGTCATTCCAATGAATGAAGGTGGTGAATTGGTAATGAGTGCCTTTGACAATATACTATCCAAAAACACGAAACTTGTTTTTCTAAATCATATTTCAAATGCTTTAGGAACCATAAACCCTATTGAATATATCATAGAAAAAGCACATCAGGTTGGTGCAGCCGTTTTAATAGATGGTGCCCAGGCTTGTCCGCATATAAAACCAGATGTTCAAGCTTTAGATGTTGATTTTTATGTGGCTTCAGCCCATAAAATGTGTGGACCAACTGGTGTTGGTATGCTTTACGGAAAAGAAGCCTGGCTTAACAAATTACCACCTTATCAAGGTGGTGGCGAAATGATTGCAGAGGTAACCTTTGAAAAAACAACTTATGCCGATTTGCCACACAAGTTTGAAGCTGGCACGCCTAATATTGCTGGAGGCATTGTTTTTGGTGCAGCTATCGATTATATGAACAGTATAGGCTTTGATGATATTGCAGCTTATGAAAACGATTTGTTAGATTATGCGACGCAAAAGTTACTAACCATAGAAGGTTTAAAAATATACGGAACCTCTAAAAACAAAACATCGGTAGTTTCTTTTAACTTAGAGAATATTCATCCCTACGATGTCGGCACTATTTTAGATAAGTTGGGAATAGCTGTTCGTACAGGACACCATTGCGCGCAACCAATCATGGATTTTTATAATATTCCAGGAACTGTCCGTGCCTCTTTTTCATTTTACAATACTAAAGAAGAGATTGATGCTTTAGTAGAAGGCGTAAAAAAAGCAAAAATGATGCTAAGCTAGTATAAAGCTTCTTCTTTACAATTACTCATTATATTTTAAATTTCACTAAACGTTAATTGTTTAACGCTTAGTGAAATTGTGGTTTTACCACATATTTAACAGGATAATCAAACAAACGTTGAATATTTATCAAAAAACCATATCTTCAACACTGACTAATTCAAATATATTTAACAAATGAAAAAAGTACTTTTAAGTATGGCAGCTGTAGCTTTGCTATTTACAGCATGCGATGACGATTCTCAAACAGCAAATCATGAACAAGAAATTGATATGAGCGATTTTTACGTTTATACAGATGCTGATACTGATGAATCTGCAAAATCAGCAAATGGGAAAAACAATTTTAAATCTTGCCACACTATGGTAAGCTTAAATCGTCAATTAAAAGAAAATCCAGGTTTAGAAAAAAAAATGTATGATGTTGAATACCATACAAGAAAATTTATAGCAGCGAAAGGTAAGCCAGGCGGCGGCGGTCCTGGAGGGGGAGGCGATACCGATGTTGATGTCTTACCAATTCAAGATAACTTAGGCATTATAAACATACCTGTTTATATTCATATTGTTTATCCAAATGCAAATAGTATTACTAATGCACAAGTCACCTCTCAAATGGACATACTTAATGCAGATTTTAGAGATATAAACACGAACCAATTACCCTCTGGAACCACTTTTGCGAACGATGCAACCGATGCAGAGTTCAGCTTTACATTAGCAGGAACATTTAGGCACAACGATTCAAGGTCTTCTTGGGGCACTAATGATGCAGTAAAAGCTGCTTACCCACCAATCACACCAGAAACTCATTTAAATATTTGGGTGTGTAACATAGGCGGAGGTATTTTAGGATACGCTCAATTTCCAGGAGGCAACCCTGCAACAGATGGTGTTGTGTTAGGTGGAGATTATTTTGGGATAACCAGTGGTGTATATGGAGCTGGAAGAACGGCTACGCACGAAGTTGGTCACTATTTTAACTTACGTCACATTTGGGGAGATGGTAGATGTAATAGAGATGACTTTGTTACCGATACCCCAACTGCAAGAGCTTCAAATGGAGGTTGTCCTACATTCCCTTCTGTAAGTTGTAAATCTGCAGATATGACAATGAACTACATGGATTACACCTATGATGCTTGCATGTACATGTTTACAGATGGACAACGCAATAGAATGAGAGCTATTTTTGCTTCTGGAGGAGCCAGAGCTTCTATGGTAGGAAACTAATCCAATCTTTTATGTTAAAAGTTAAAAAAGACGTCAACTTTGGCGTCTTTTTTGTATCCTTATGACAAATAAATTCAACCTCTATTAAGATGAAATATCTCTTTTTAATTTTATCATTAACGTTTTTTGATAATAGCTGTACAGAATCTAATATAAATCAAGATGCTATTTCACTTGAATATTCAGCTCAATCGAGAGGGATATATAAAAACATTAAAATCAATAAAAAAAATATCTCCGTTAAAAACAAAAGAGAAACTCCTGGGCTTAACAAAACATGTAGCGCAGTACGTTGGAAAAATATTTTAAAAGCACTTAAATCTATAAATGTTAAAAATATACCTAACCTAAAAGCACCTTCACAAAATCGTTTTTTTGATGGAGCTGCCATAGCAAGACTAAAAGTTATTTACAATAGTAAGACTTACGAAACACCATCTTTCGACCATGGAAATCCTCCAAAAGAAATAGCTTTACTTGTTAAAGAAATCTTATCAACGGCCAAAAACATTGAATAGCAACTTTTCTTGTTGTATTTTTGTATAAAATTGTTACAGTGACTATTGAAGACATACAAAACGAAATTATAGATGAATTCTCAATGTTTGATGATTGGGAAGAACGTTACCAATATATGATTGATTTGGGTAAAGATTTACCTTTAATTGACGACCAATACAAAACGGAGAGCAACATTATAAAAGGTTGCCAAAGTAAAGTTTGGGTACACGCCGAAATGACAGACGATAAAATAGCTTTTACGGCAGATAGTGATGCTATTATTACTAAGGGCATTATTGCTATTTTAATACGGGCTTTTTCAGGTCAGCACCCAAAAGATATTATTGATGCAGATACCAGTTTTATAGATAAAATTGGTTTAAAAGAACATTTGTCTCCTACACGGGCCAACGGTTTAGTAAGTATGGTAAAACAGTTAAAAATGTATGCCATTGCATACCAAACACAATTAAATTAGTTGATTTGTTGAATCGTGTAATCGTAAAATCGATTAAACAATTAAACAGATAAACGATTAAACATTAAAAATATGAGTGAAGCAACAATAGATACAAACGCATTAGGCGAAAAAATAGTAAATGTTTTAAAGACGATTTACGATCCAGAAATTCCAGTTGATATTTACGAGCTGGGCTTAATTTATGATGTATTTGTTAATGAAGATTACGATGTAAAAATCTTAATGACCTTAACAACACCAAATTGCCCTGTGGCAGAAACGTTACCTTTAGAAGTTGAAGAAAAGGTAAAGTCTTTAAACGATGTAAAAAGTGCTGAAGTGGAGATTACTTTCGATCCTCCTTGGACACAAGAACTTATGAGCGAAGAAGCTAAGTTAGAATTGGGGATGCTTTAATTCAGTATTCGGTTGCAGTGTTCAGTATTCAGTTGTAGTATTAAAATAATGAGAAATGAAAAATTAATATTTGAGGAAAAAAGGTTTCCTTCGATTAAAGTTTTTGAAAGCCATTTTGAAATTAGAGCAATTGACTATTGGGAATATCGAAAATTTAATTATTTAGAAATTAAGAACATAAAGCATTATAATCCAAATAACAATTGGTATATGAAACTTTACATTTTGTCTTCTTTAGTTGCTCAAATATTTTCTGATACAGATTCTTGAATATTAAAAATTTCAATGACAAATGGAGGAAATTGGAAATATAGAACATCTTACAACAATAGTTTAGATTTCAACCAAATAATAAATTTGATAAATAAGAAATGCCAGACGAAATCATAAATCGCGTAGCGAATAGCAAACTAATAACAATCGACCTTGAAGACTATTATCCAGAAGGGCAACGGGTACTCCTAGACATCAAAAATTGGTTGTTTAAAGGTTTTGTACTACGTGAAAAAGATTTTAGACATCAGGTTTCAGAGTTCGATTGGACGCAATATCAAGATAACTATGTCGCCTTAACCTGTAGTAGCGATGCCATAATTCCAGGGTGGGCATATATGCTTCTTAGTATATATTTAGAACCTTATGCAAAAAAGATTGTTATAGGTGATCTAGAAACATTGGAAACTTCTATATATCAAGATATTTTAAACGAGTTAGATGTTACCGAATTTAAAGACAAACCCATTATTGTAAAAGGCTGCTCTAAAAAACCAGTACCACAAAATGCTTATATTATGCTTACCAATAAGTTAAAGCCTTTTGCAAAGTCTATTATGTATGGCGAAGCGTGTTCTTCTGTTCCACTATACAAAAACGAATAATCTTACTTGTGACCTGCATCGTATATATAGTGTCTAACTAACTATTAACTCAAATTTCAACACACTTAAAAATGAAAAGACTATCATTATTACTTACCTTTTTTATTGGATTTACTTCCATGTATGCACAAGAAACTTTAGAAGAATTAAAAGCAGCTCAAGGCCCTAAAAAAGATTCTATCGCAGCCATTCAAGGGCGTGTCGATGCTATTCAGGCAAAAATAGATGCACTACCTGGATGGAAAAAAGGTGCGTTTGGTACTATTGGTGGAAGTATTTCTAGTTTTAAAAACTGGTATGCACAAGGCACACCTAATAATAATTCAGGAAATATTGGTTTTACCGTTAATGCCTTTGCAAATTTGAATAAAGAGAAATTCTTTTGGAGAAATAGTGCTAATGTAAACTTATCATGGGTAAAACTAGATGATAAAGACGACCCTACAGATAGCGACTCGTTTAAAGAAGCCACAGATGTTTTTAACATCACGTCTCTGTATGGACATAAACTAAGCGAGAAATTTGCACTTTCGGGATTGGGCGAATACAGAACCACTCTTTTAAGTAACTTTAATGATCCTGGTTATTTAGATTTAGGTGTTGGTGTTACTTGGACTCCAATAAAAGACCTTGTAGTAGTAATACACCCTGGAAACTATAACTTTGTTTTTAGTAAAGAAGATACCGTTTTTGAATCTTCATTAGGAGCAAAAATTCTTGTTGACTATACCAGACAAATTAAAGCTGTTAGTTTTAAAACAAACCTTTCCATGTTTCAAAGCTATGAAAGCTCGAATCTATCAAACTGGACATGGACGAACTCTTTTGGATATACTTTATGGAAAATGATTGGTGTAGGCTTTGAGTTTGGATTACGAAACAACAAACAAGAAGCTCTTAATTATGCTTTGGCTCAAACGCCTCCTACAGCAACTTCTTTTGACGATGTTGACAATGATCTACAAAGCTATTGGATGTTTGGACTAAACTATAAGTTTTAAAAAAATACTTTAATATACCCAAATACATAGGTGATAAAAATGTGCTCGAAAAAAGCGCATTTTTTTTGTCTTAAACATTTCAATATGTCAACATAAAACGAAGTAAAATCCTACTTTAAAAACTCTCTAAAATAAAGAAGCAAAAGCATATTTATTTATTTATTTTCCTACATATTTGATAGACAAAACAGTCTTTCATCTTAATTTTCTTGTTTTAAAAATGTAAAATTCGTACGTTGCTATTCGGTATGAAAGAAAAATCGAAATATTAAAGTCTGAAAAATCATGGTTGAATCAAACTATCAATATATAGATTTAGATCTATTAAAAGAAAACACTTTTGATGATGTTTCTATTATGAAGGAAATAATGGAACTATTTCTTGAAATTATAGATGAATATGTAGAAGCTCTAACATCTCAAGTTTCTACTAAAAAATGGCAGTCCCTTTTTCAAGCGACCCATAAAATAAAACCGAATATAAATATGTTCGGTATTTCAGAATTAAAATCGACAATACTTCAATTAGAATCTAACTTTAAAAACGAACAAAATCTGGAAACTACCAATAGACTTGTTAATGATTGTTTGGCAATTCTTAAAGAAGTAAAAGTAGAAATACAAGCCGAACTTAAGGCAATAAATAATATTTCAAACAAAAATCACGTATCCATGTCCTCGTAATTGTAATCAGGATACAAGAAATGGTTGTAAGGAAAACGTGTAATATGAATGTCTCGTACCTCATCGTAAACACGCTTTTTAAAGTCTTCTAAATTACTTTTATTTATTGCAGAAATAAACAAGGCGTTATTGCCTACTTTACTCATCCAAGTACTTTTCCACTCTTCTAAAGAATAGTGTTTTTTTGTACGTTCCGTTTCCAGATCATCTTCCTCTATAAGCTCAGCTTGGTAGGCATCTATTTTATTAAATACCATAATGGTGGGCTTATCACTACTTTTTATTTCACCCAAAATTTTATTAACAGATTCAATATGTTCTTCAAAATTAGGATGCGAAATATCAACCACGTGTAGTAATAAATCGGCTTCTCTTACCTCATCTAAAGTACTTTTAAAACTATCAACCAATTGGGTAGGCAGCTTTCTTATAAACCCCACTGTATCACTTAATAAAAATGGTAGATTTTGAATCACTACTTTTCTAACCGTAGTATCTAAAGTTGCAAACAGCTTATTTTCGGCAAAAACCGCACTTTTGCTAACCACATTCATTAAAGTTGATTTGCCTACATTAGTATACCCCACCAATGCCACACGTACCATTTTACCACGGTTACCACGCTGTACCGCCATTTGCTTGTCAATGGTTTTTATTCGGGCTTTTAGCAAAGCAATTTTATCACGCACAATACGTCTATCCGTTTCTATTTCGGTTTCCCCAGGACCACGCATACCTATCCCTCCTTTTTGACGTTCAAGGTGGGTCCACATACCCCTTAATCGTGGTAATAAATATTCACACTGCGCCAGTTCTACCTGGGTTCTGGCATAGCTTGTTTGTGCACGTTGTGCAAAAATATCGAGGATTAAATTGGTTCTATCTAATACCTTAACATTAAGTATTTTACTAATATTGCGCTCTTGCGCAGCAGACAGCTCGTCATCAAAAATAGCCGTGCCAACATCATTTTCTTCAATAAATTGGCGCACATCTTCCATCTTACCTGTACCAATAAATGTTTTAGGATTTGGCATTTCCATTTTTTGGGTAAAGCGCTTTATAGCATACCCTCCAGCCGTAAAGGTTAAAAACTCCAATTCATCTAAATATTCTTTGGATTTTACCTCATCTTGATCTTTTGTAATAATACCTATTAAAACAGCTTTCTCTAAAGCAATTTCTTTCTTTTCTATCATGTTGCAAAGTTAAACATTTACAGGTATTATTATTTTTATATTTTTAAGCCTATTTTTGATTTATGACAGACTTCTACGACGATATCCCAGTGCGCCACGATTTACAAACTGTAGCATTTTATAACCTTGAGAATTTATTCGATATTACCGATGACAAGCATACTAACGACAATGATTTCTTGCCCAATTCGGTTAAAAAATGGACACCTAAACGCTATGAGAACAAACTTAAAAAGTTAGGTTTTGCCATTTCTAACATCGGGCGGCACGAAACAGGTAAACATGCTGCCATTGTTGGACTGGCAGAAGTTGAAAATGCTTCAGTAATTGAAGATTTAATCACATCGGAGCATTTAAAGAATTGTAATTATGACTTTGTTCACTATGACTCTTTAGACGAGCGTGGTATTGATGTGGCCTTATTATATGATACGACCGCCTTTGAAGTAATCGCTTCCGAAACTTTTACCATTCAGTTATTTGATGATGATGGGTCTCCAGATTATACACGAGACATCTTATTGGTTTCTGGTTTGCTAGATGGTGAAAAAGTGCATGTTATTGTAAACCACTGGTCATCTAGGCGTGAAGGAGAAAAGGAAACAGAACCTAAGCGTATGGCCTCGTCTGAAAAAGTTGGAGAAATTACCACGATGTTACGAAACGATAACCCTGATGCAAAAATTATTGTGATTGGTGATTTTAACGACGATCCTTCCAGTAATAGTGTTAAACGGCTCGTAGAAGATTTCAATTTATACAACCCGATGGAAACTTTGAGATCTTTTAACAGAGGGACTACTAAGCACAACAGACAATGGAACTTATTTGATCAAATTCTATTTTCTACAAATTTTTTTAAAAGTACAACCAATCAATTTGAGTTTAGTACTGCCAATATTTTCGATGAAGATTTTTTAAAACTCTATAAAGGGCGGTATAAAGGTAGCCCATTTAGAACTTATGTTGGTAAAAAATACAAAGGCGGATATAGCGACCATTTTCCTGTGTATGCCATTTTTAAGAAGTGATTTTTATATCATCACTTTTAAAATATTGCAACGAATAATTAAAGACTATGGTATTTTTGTAGATACACTTTTAGACAAAGGTGTTTTTATTTCAAATAAAACCTTTTTTAACAACTGTTCCTCACCATTCATACTCAAATAAAATTGATTCTTGGAAATCCATTCGAGTTTAAAATTTATATCACAATATAAATTAGCACCATCATTTTGAATCTCAAATTTCTCAGAGATAAAATGCCCCTCTACCTCCTTGAGTGATTCAATTTTAATCTGAATATATTGAGGACCAAAAGCTGCTGCAGAAGTTACAAATGCTTGCTCTATGGAAATGCGATATTCATCGTTTTCAAAACTGCACAAATGGGCATTTTTCTCATTAGAACAGCTAAAAATCAAGAATAATAATAAAAGTAAACTTTTAAAGGTGTTAATAGGTTTTAGATGTTTTTTAGCAAAGTAACCAGACATAGTTTTATGATTTGACTTTAAGTTTTTTACTTAACGTAACATTAAAGATATTATTTGCGACTAAACTGCCTGATATAAAACATAAGCTAGCCCAAAAACAGCAATAGGTAAAAACCAGAGTAACCAAATGCTATAATGTTCTTCTTTCTTTTTATTCATTTTTGCATTAATCATCATACGTTTTTTTCCAGTGTATTGCATCCAGTTTTTAAAATAGATAAAAATCGAGACCAAAACAAATAAGGTCCATGCCTTGGTAGACGACATGGTAACCATGTTCATTTGCTTAAAAAAACCAGCAAAGAAAATCCCTAAAAGCAACAGCAAAGCAATCTGTAAACATGTTACATAAGCAATGGCTATCCTATTAGCCTTTTGTTTGTACTTTGCTTTATGTTGCGAAAAGATATTATAGAATAAAATATCGAACAGATTCATTATTGGGTTCTATTTAAAAACCAAAACTAAGGTAAATAATCAATATTAATGGTATATAGGAGAAACCAAACTTATGAGAATTTGAAATTATTATTTTGTTTCTCGTTTTGTCATTGGCAAATAGTAAGAAATAAACGAGTTTTTTGACAGCAAAACCTCTGATTTATTTCTTAGTTCCAAATTGTTTTGCCCATTTAGGTTTATTAATGCGAAAGAAAATGCGACCTATAATCATGATTATTACAGATGTAGTTACAACCATTTCCCAAAAGGGGGTTTCTGGTATTCTTGTTAAAACTTCAGCTGTAAATGCCATATACAAACCTATTATAGACCAATACATGAATGAAAAATGTTTAAAGACCCAATTTTTAGTCTGCTTTTTAGTCCATACTGGTATCATTCCTAATACAATGGTTATAAGACTACCAATAGTAGCGTAATGAAAAACTCCCCACTTATTAAACAATCTATAAATCATAAATGCAGTTAGAATTAAAATAGCCATACTTAATACATAAACATATCCAACTTGTTTGTGCCGTTTCGTTCCCTTTTTTATAATTAGAACAAATGTTCCGCTTATCAAAGCAACTATTGAAGAAATTAAGTGAATTAGCCCGTAAATATCTCCTATTAAATGTGCCATATTCTGTTTTAATTGAGTTTAACTATACTAAATACAGGTTATGGTTTTGCATTTTAAAGTTTAAGCTTCCGAATTGTTGTTTCTTAGGGGCAGGTTGTTCAATGTTGCCAATAAGTGCGTATATTAATAGCACATACATTACAATCAGGAGGTCTTCTGATAAATATTTAATCCAAACACCTAGATTATCATTAAATAAAAAGGATCATTGAGCACCTATTGGAAAAGAGATAATTTTTTAATCATCATGCTAGGGGCTGCAGTATTTTAGAAGAAATTTACTAGCTAAAATTGATTACAATTGTTTAGAGTTTCGTTTTGGTATTTATATATTGCTTATATACATATTTCCAAGGAATAACAATGGGAACCAAGATAACGCCAATTAAGCACGCAAAAAGAGTTTCTTCTGTATAAATATCTAGCTCAGTAGTAGCCCAAACAGGTAATGCAAATGCCAATATCCAAATTAATTTCCATGTAAGCTCAAAGAGTAGAATGGGAATCATCTTTATAGGGTATCTAAGACCTAGTGCAGCAAACAAGGCTAATGCTCCTAATAACGACTGAATCACTGTGCTTTCATCGGATAATCGTTGTGATGGAAAAATTATTTCTGGCCAAATGGTTAAGGCTAGACCCAATGATATAAGTAAATACATTGCCCGTAAGAGATGCAACCTTAGTTTTTTTATTTCTGCCATAATTTGTCTTTTTTGTAGAAGACGATTGCATAAGTGAATTGTTACATGTCGTTTTTATTTAATTGTCAATTCTATTATAATTTTTTTAAGGTTTTTAACGCCTAAAATATTTGAATAATTGCCCACTCTAGTTTTATGCCTTCTCTAAAGTTCGATTGAATGATGGAAACACACCGATTACTGTACATACTTTTCATTTATGCTTACAGTGACATTTTGGTCATTGGCGATGCAAATAATATCTAAAGCATTGTTCTCCGACATTTTGTAAAATTCAAAAGTATCATTGTATATAACACAATTAGCATTTTCTCTTTTTCCTTTGAAGAAAGTAAATTTGATATGTTTCCTTAGTTTTTTTTGAAATTACCGAATTTGTGATATCCATACTAGGTAAAATGTCTATGTTATTTTCTTTTGGACTCAAAGGTATTTAAGATATTGATTGATCGATGGGTTTAGTCTTTTCTTTTTTATTGGTGAATTGGCACCCGAAGATGCAAAATAGTAAGGAGCAAAGTATAATTCTAAATAATATAAATAACAGTGAGGTTTTTAGTAATATAAAAAGGCATTGGGAATACTCTTTTAGTTAGGAGTATTCCCAATGCCTTTTATAAAAACGAAGTATTACCGTTTTTAAAATTAAGCCTGTACTTTTTCGACACAGCACGCTTTAGAGCAATCTGCTGCACATACCTTATTTAGTTGAAAAACCTTCAACAGTTTTCATGTCACTTACTTTGTAAATATCGGCAACATTTGTAACGGTTTCTTCAAAAGAGGTAGGTGTAACCTTAGCTTCGTTATATTCAACCATGGCCAGTTTTCTATCAAAATCTACAGTTGCAGATTTCACACCTTCCATTTTTGCTATTTTCTTTTCAATGGTTTTTGCACATCCTATAGCGCAGGTCATACCTTCAATAGTAAATTCTGCTTTGGCATATGTCGCATTGGGGTCCAGTTCCTTAGGTGACTCGGTAGCTACCTCTATGGTTTTAACTTCTGGCTTTTTTTCATTTTTACAGCTAATAGTAATTAATGTTACCATTGCTATTGCTATAATATTTTTTAATGCGTTCATTATTTATAAGTATTAATTTGTTTACAAAACTACTAAATAAAGCTGTTTATTGTATTTGAAAAAGTAGAATTTTGCAATTTCTTAAACCTCATTTCCTATGAATAGTATAAAACTAAAATGGATTTATCTTTTTGTGCTTTCCTTAATTTGGGGCAGCTCATTTATTTTAATTAAAAAATCGTTACTGGGTCTAACACCTTATCAATTGGGTGCATTAAGGATAATTATTACGGGACTTTTTCTTTTTGCAATGGGTTTTAAAACCATTAAAACCATTAAAAAATCAGATTGGAAATGGATTGTTATTTCTGGTCTTTTTGGGTCTTTTATCCCTGCTTTTTTCTTTGCAATTGCCGAGACAGAAATAGACAGCGCCGTGGTTTCTATTTTAAACTCATTAGTACCTTTAAATACTATTTTATTAGGATTTGCTGTTTTTAAAATAGCGTCAACTAAACGCCAAGTGTTAGGTGTTATAGTGGGGTTTATAGGCACGACCATATTAATATTGAAAGGGGCACATTTAAACCCGAATCAAAATTACCTGTATGCCATTTTTGTTATTTTATCGACGCTCATGTATGCTGCCAACGTTAATATTATAAAAAAATATTTACAGCATGTAAAGCCATTAACCATTGCGACTGGTAATTTTGTAGCGCTCGTTATTCCTGCTTTTATTATTTTATTGTTTACAGATTTCTTTTCAGAAACAACATTTGAAAACCCAGAGTTTAAAATGGCCATGGTTTATATTATCATCTTGTCATTTTTTGGTACGGCCATGGCAAAAATATTATTTAATAAGCTAGTGCATATGTCTACACCTGTATTTGCTTCTTCAGTCACTTTTGTTATGCCTATTGTGGCTTTAATATGGGGGCTATTAGATGGTGAAACATTTAGTATGCTTCAGGGTATAGCCAGTATTATCATCTTATTAGGTGTGTATTTGTCTCATAAAAAGCCTTCAAAGCATGTTTAACTTGCTATAAAACAACCAATTTTGATAAAAAAACAGTGTCAAAATTATTATAATACATAAATTTTTACGAAATTTAAGTACATGTAAATTAAAAAGAAGATGAAAAATATACCACTTTCCGTTCGATTTGGACTCCTTACAAGTGCTATGTTGATTGGATATTTTTTGATTTTAGGATTGTTTCATAAACATATTAATCCCGCATTTAGTTTTTTCAATGCAGCTATTACTGCTTTTGGTATTTGTGAGGCCATACGTTTAAAAAAACTTGAAGAACCAGAAGCTTTTAGTTATGGAGAAGGATTTAAAACAGGTATTATAACAGGCTTTACAGCGACTTTGGTGTTTACGGCCTTTTTTCTGTTGTATGCCACAGAAATTAATCCTGGTTTTTTAACAGAATTACTTCAAACATTTAAAGGCGATTTTAATGTAGATATCGGTTTAGTGACTTTTGTAGTCGCTGTAATGGGGCTAGCAACAACGGTAGTAGCCGTACTGGCTGTTATGCAGTTTTTTAAAAAAACCAGAAATATCACTCAAAACCACCTCTAAATTGTTTGTTTTTTAATGATTCAAGACATACGAAGCCGCGGCTGGTAGTTCTTTAATAAATTTGTTAATTTTTCTTGTTTTCACTTTGAGTTGTTTTTTTAATTTTTTCATAGCAATTTTTCTTTTTCATAGCATTTTGTACATAAAACGACCAACAATTAAAAACCCCTCCAAATTTTTGATTTTTTTTTCATGCAGATAATTTTTTTGAATGGGACTTTAAAAAACGATAATCATTCAAAATCAATAAAAACGTTTGCAGTTTAATTAATTAGAACTATATTTGCACTCATTTTTTGAACAAATTAATTAATAAAAACGTTACGCTATGTACGCAATTGTAGAGATAGCAGGGCATCAATTTAAAGTTGAAAAAGACCAAAAAGTTTTTGTTAACCGTTTACAAACAGAAGAAGGTAAGAAAGTTTCTTTCGATAATGTACTTCTAGTAGCAGATGGTGACAAAGTAACTGTAGGCGCCCCAGCTATAGACGGCGCTCAAGTAGGAGCAAAAGTCGTAAAACACCTTAAAGGTGATAAAGTTATAGTTTTTAAGAAGAAAAGACGTAAAGGATACCGTGTTAAAAATGGTCACCGTCAATCTTTAACAGAAATTGTAATAGAAAGTATTGCTGCTTCGGGAGCTAAAAAAGCTGCCAAAGCTGAAAAACCAGCTGCTAAAAAAGCAGAAGCTGCTGCACCAAAAGCAAAGCCAGCTGCTAAGAAAGCAGAAACTGCAAAAGCAAAGCCAGCTGCTAAAAAGGCAGAAGCTACTCAAGATTTAAGTAAGCTTACTGTTGCCGAATTAAAGGAAATAGCAAAAGCTAAAGGCGTTGAAGGAATTTCTTCAATGAAGAAAGCCGATTTAATCGCTGCTTTAAGTTAATTTAAAAAACTAAAATCGAAATAAAATGGCACATAAAAAAGGAGTCGGAAGTTCGAAAAACGGTAGAGAATCAGAATCGAAACGCTTAGGTGTAAAGATATTTGGTGGTCAAGCTGCAATAGCTGGAAATATTATCGTTAGACAAAGAGGTAACACGCACCACCCAGGTGAGAATGTTTACTCTTCAAAAGATCATACATTACATGCCAGAGTTGATGGTGTTGTAAAATTTACAAAGAAAAAAGATAACAAATCTTATGTTTCTATCGAGCCTTTTGAAGCTTAAGAAATAATTTTCTTTTTAAAATATTAAAACCCTTCTTGGAAACAAGAAGGGTTTTTTTGTGCGTATTTATAAAAGTTGTTTTTAATGTTATATAAATGTAAAACAGATGTTCTTTCCTACGCATAAGTAACAATTAGATAAAAAATATTTAAAATTCTTCGCTCATCAATTTTGTTATTTCGTTTAAAATTCAACCAACAAAAAATCATGAGAAAAAATTACGTATTATTATTCATTGCATTATTGCTGTCCTTTTTAGGATTCTCTCAAAGCGGTAATGTTCGAGGAAAAATTTTTGACGAAAATGGCTTGTCTGTTCCTTTTGGAAATATATTGATAGAGTCATTAAATATAGGAACCGTATCAGATTTTGATGGTGGTTTTTTATTAGTCGATGTGCCTTCTGGAACTCATACAATAAAAGTGACCTATATAGGGTATGCAGATACAGAAAAAGAAGTTGTTGTAGAAGCAGGAACAACAGCTGAAGTTGTCATTATAATAACGCCTACAACTGTAGAATTGAAAGATGTTTTAATAACAGGGTACAATAGTGGTCAGGCTAAAGCACTTAATGCTCAAAAAAACAAACAGAATATTACGAATGTCGTTTCTATAGACCAAATAGGGAAGTTTCCCGATGCTAATATTGGTGATGCGGTAAAGCGTATTCCTGGAATTACCATGCAGGTTGATCAAGGTGAGGCTCGTAATATTATTGTTAGAGGTTTGGCACCCCAATTAAATTCAGTGACATTAAATGGAAGTAGAATTCCTTCTGCCGAGGGTGATAACAGAAATGTACAAATGGATTTAATTCCATCGGACATGATTCAGCTTATCGAAGTCAACAAAGCCGTAACACCAGATATGGATGCCGATGCATTAGGTGGATCTGTAAATTTAGTTACCAGAACATCTCCAAATGGATTTAGAGTTGCAGCAACTGCAGGGTCTGGAGTTAATTTTATCACTGATAAAAGAATTATTAATGGATCTTTTTTAGTGGGAGATAGATCAACCAACAATAAATTTGGATGGATGCTTTCTGCCTCTATTAATGATAGCGATTTTGGATCGGATAATGTAGAAGCAGAGTGGGTAAATGAAGCGGAAAGCCCACTTTCTGGTGATGATATTTCGGTAAATCCTTTTGTAGAAGAATCAGATATTAGAACCTATTTGGTACAACGTGTTAGAAGAAGTTTTTCTGTAAATTTAGACTATGCTTTTGATGCAAATAATACGATTTATCTGAAATCAATGTATAATTGGAGAGACGATAGAGAAAACCGCTTTAGGCTTCGTTATAGAAGTATAGAGCCCATATTTTCCAGTGGTACAGAAACTATTACTGGATACCAAGGTGAAATAAGAAGACAAACAAAAGGAGGTATTGATAATAACAGAAATGAAAATACCCGTCTGGAAGACCAACGTATGCAAAACTATAGTTTAGGAGGTGAGCATTTATTTGGAAAATTGGAATTCGATTGGTTAACATCTTATGCTAGTGCTTCGGAAGAGCGTTT
Organism: uncultured Flavobacteriaceae bacterium; assembly: GCA_947501845.1. GTDB lineage: Bacteria > Bacteroidota > Bacteroidia > Flavobacteriales > Flavobacteriaceae > Flavivirga. The sequence goes on from CANMXP010000003.1 coordinate 228,544, forward strand.
AAACGAGCGTTATATTGAGTATGAATTAGAAGAAAACAGTGGTGGTGACCCAATTCCCTTTAATGTAGATTTGTCTAATACCGAATTTCCTGTTATTACTCCCGTAAATGCCAATGATGTAGCTCTTAATAATTTTAGTTTAAAAGAAATTACAGAAGAAAATCAATTTACAGAAGAAAAAGATTTTAACTTCTTTGCCAACTTTAAATTGCCTATAGACCTTTTTAATATAGGTAGTGGTTTTGTGAAATTTGGAGGGCGCTTAAAAATAAAAGAGAAAGAACGAGAGAATGATTTTTTTGAGTATGAAACTACAAACAGTGACTTTGACGATTTAAGTGCTTTGCCTTTGACAAATCAAACCGACCCTGACTTTTTAGCTGGTAGTCAATATACAGCTGGGGTGTTTGTAGATCCTGTTTTTTTAGGACAGCTAAATCTAAACGCTACTAATTTTGATAAAAAAACTGTTGAGGATGAATTTTTAGCAGGTAATTATAATGCTAAGGAGCATGTTTATGCAGGGTATGCCATGATCAATCAAAAATTATCTGATAAATTATCGGTTTTAGCAGGTATCCGTGTTGAAAGTACCGAAATAAAAACGACTGGAAATCTCGTTGTTTTTGATGACAATGGTGATTTTGACCCTAATGCATCTGGAGAAATTAAAGATGATAACTTGTATGTTAATGTGCTGCCAGGAGTTCATTTTAAGTATAATATAAGTGATAATACAGTATTGCGTTTTGCGTGGACAAATACCCTTGCAAGACCAAACTACATAGATTTAGTACCTTTTAGAAATGAAATTAGGGAAGACGAAGAAGTAAGTATAGGAAATCCAGAGTTAAGTGCTACAAAGTCTATGAATTTTGATGTGATGGCAGAACATTATCTTAGTAATGTAGGTATTATTTCTGCAGGTGCTTTCCATAAAAGTATTGAAGATTTTATTTATGATTTTCAATTTGAAGATCCATCGACAGGTTTTGATGCACTCCAGCCACAAAATGGTGATGATGCTACTATTTTTGGAGCTGAGGTGTCTTTTCAACGTCAACTAGACTTCTTACCAAGTTTTGCTAAAAACTTCAGTGTATTTTTAAACTATACTTATTTAACATCTAGTGCCGATGGTATTAGGAATGAAGATGGTGATGAGCGTACAGATTTAGACCTACCAGGTACGGCACCAAACATGTTTAATGGGTCTTTAGCTTATGGTGATAGTAAATTAAACTTGCGTTTATCTGCAAACTTCTCAGATTCATATATTGATGAAGTTGGCGGAAATGCTTTTGAGGATAGATACTATGATGAGCAGTTCTTTTTAGATTTTAATGCGTCTTATGCAATTAATAATAAAGTTCGTGTGTATTTCGATTTAAATAATATCACAGATCAACCATTGCGTTATTTCCAAGGTGTTAAAAATAGAACTATGCAAGTAGAGTATTATGGAAGACGCATAACATTTGGTTTAAAATATGACCTGTTTAAAACAAAATAAACATGCAGAAGCTTAAAGTAAACACCGTTTTTCTTTGTTTTGTTACCTTAATGTCATGCGTTACAAAATTGCCTGAAATTGTAGCAGATGTTATTACCGAAACAACTATACATGATACAGACGACCCCGCTATTTGGATCAACCCGAAAGATGCTTCAAAGAGTATTGTTTTTGGTACCGATAAAAATACAAATGGGGCTATTTATGCCTTTGATTTAGATGGTAAGATTATTGAGGACAAAACGATAAGGAATTTGAAACGGCCAAATAATATCGATTTAGAATATGGTTTTCAACTTAACGATTCTACTAAAGTTGATGTTATTGCATTTACCGAAAGAGAGCGCCAACGCATGCGTTTGTTTTCTGTTCCAGATATGAAACCGTTAGACAACGGAGGCTTTCCTGTTTTTACAGATGCCAAAGAACCTGAAACAAACTTGCCCATGGGTATTGCACTCTACAAATCGCCAAAAACATATAAATTGTACGCTATTGTGGGTAGGAAAAAGGGCCCTAAAAATGAGTATTTATATCAATACAGTATAACTTCAGATAGTCTTGGGGTACATTCTAAATTGGTAAGGAAGTTTGGAGAGTTTAGCGGCAAGAAAGAAATAGAGGCCATAGCGGTCGATGACGAAACAGGTATTGTATATTATTCAGATGAGATGTACTGTATTCGTAAATACCATGCAGAACCCTTAAAAGGCGATAAAGAAATTTACTGTTTTGGAGGTGAGTACTTTAAAAAAGATATTGAAGGTATTGCTATTGCCAAATATCAGGATGAAGGGTTTTTAATTGTGTCTAATCAACAAGCACATACGTTTAATGTTTTTAATTTAAAAACAAATGCCTTTATTAAAGAAATTAATTTAGGAACTATAGAAACAGATGGTTGCGATGTTACAACAATGGCATTGGGAGATAAATTTCCCAATGGATTATTTGTGTCTATGAACGATGAAAAGAATTTCTTTTTTCATGATTTGGAAAAGCTCAAATTATTGGAATAAAATAACTTTAGTTGTAAACTATAAGATCCCTTTCTGGAAACAGGAAGGGTTTTTGTTTATAGCAGATTTTTAAAAAACCAAGACAGATAAGAAGTTCTAGTCTGTCTAAAGCTTCATAATATCATTAACTATTTTTAAATGATGTTTAGTATGCATTTCTAAGAAACGGAGTGTTTTCGTTTTTGGTAATGTACCAAATATAAAATGTTTAAAATGAGCCTTTTTGTCAAGAGACTTTAAACTCTTTACCTGCTTTCTTGCTTCGTTGAGTTGTGCTTGTAAATTGGTTGTTGAAATTATATCTGGCGGTTTTACAATTTTTGGAGCTTTCACCTGGCCTCTCGGTATATAGCACAATGGTAGCAAAATACTTCTCATCAGGCTAAAATCTTTTTTGTAATCTATGGGGTTAGATCGCTTTAAAGATTCGCAAACCCTGTTTATTACTTTCAGTGCATGGTCTAATTGCCAACCTACATTCGCTCTAGAAATAGTTGGATTGCTTTTGTCTTTAAAAGGAATCTTTTGTTCTATTTGAGATAAAAGGTTATTTAGAATGGTTATTTTTTTATCGTGCATTGTTAAATATAATTATAAAAAATAAGAATAAATTCTTAACTTGTAGTGTTGCATTTGCAATCTGTAAATTGTCTTACTTAAAATTATGTGCTATGCTACCTTTTAGATCTGAAATTAGAAACTCTCCAAGTCGACAAACGATTAAAATTTTTTTAACAGATAAATCTTTAGATGCCAAGATAAAAAAACATTTAGAGCATTTTAGTGAAATAGAGTTAATAGAAATTAGAGAAAGTATCGGGCAAAATAGAGCGGACGAAAATATTACTGTTTTTTTAAAAGATGATGTAGATATCAATAAAATGAAAGCATCTATTGATTCTAGCTTATGGTGGTACTTTGAAGAAGATATGGTTGATGAGTGATTGCTATTTTTGTTTAATAATTAACCCACCCATACACACAAGATTTTTTCTGTTTTTTCGTTTGAATAAAATGAAAAAGGTTGTTTTTCTTCTTTTTATATGTTCTGGTCTTAGTTTTTCTCAGAGCAACTCAAAATTAAAAACCATTCATGTTTATGTAGCCTTGTGTGACAATATAAACCAAGGAATCGTTCCAGTTCCTAAAACATTGGGTAACGGTCAAAACCCCAAAAATAATTTGTATTGGGGTGCTATGTATGGTGTTAAAAGCTATTTTAAAAGGAGTAAGGATTGGACGCTTATATCAACAAAAGTTAATCCTGATAGCTTTATTTTAGAACGATTACTTTTTAAACACAAGACATCTAATGTTTATTTACTTGCAGACGCTTATGACGGTAAATATATAAAAAGCACAACAGTAGATTTTTTAGAAGCTACTGCTGGTAGAAAAGATGTGGTCATCTTGAATGGAACGCAAAAATTAAAATTTGGAGGGGATTCGAATCTATTAGCATACATAGGGCATGATGGGTTAATGGAGTTTGATGTAGAAGGGGATTTTGCACCGCTTAATGAAAACAAGCGAGATGCTATTATTTTAGCTTGCGTAAGTAAAGATTATTTTAAACCATATTTACAGCAAACTAAAGCAAATCCTTTAGTTTGGTCTACAGGATTAATGTCACCAGAAGCATATTCTTTAAAATGGGCGATCGATGGGTGGATTTTAAATGAGAATGATAAGGAGATTAGAGAACGTGCATCTCAGGCATACCACCATTATCAAAAGTGCGGTATTAAAGGCGCTAGAAATTTATTGGTTACTGGATATTGAGCCATCCAGTATCTAAATATACCAAGACATCATTGATACAGATTTTTAGGTTGTTTTTTATTTCGTGAGCCCAAAACCGAAATGTAGTATACCCCATGTCTTTTAATTGTTGGTTAACTTCTCTGTCTCTTTGCATATTCCTTTCTATCTTAGGAATCCAGAAATCGCGATTTGTTTTTAGTTTGGCCTTACGCTCATCCCAATTATAACCATGCCAATATTCGCCATCGATAAAAATAGCAAGCCTGTATTTTTTTATGCTTATATCTGGCTGTCCTGGAAGTTGTTTGCTATTTATTCGATACCGAACCCCTTCTTTCCAAAGTGCTTTGCGGAAACGCATTTCAGGCTTGGTATTTTTACCACGAATTTTGCTCATCATTTTAGAGCGTTTCTTCGTAGTATAGAATCCAGATTCCTCACTAAATCTAGGAACTTTTATTTTTTTGTAATCGTAGGACATAATTACTTTCTAAAATATAAATAAAATGAGTCAATCAAAAACAAATATTATAGCTACCATTAAGTTTTAAGAACATAGTCAAAATACTAAGAAATCGTTATTTAGGTGTTAATACTTAGTTTTGTGTAAAAAAAATATAGATTTAAGTCACTTTTACGTATTTGAAGATTTTAGTGTTCATAAATTAACTTCTTGATAAATAGACTGTATTGAAATATCCCGAAATTAGCAATATCGCATAAATCAAACGTGTAAATATTGATTCTACCTATGTTTTTGGCTCTAGTTAAAGTAGGAGTTTTGTTTTAAGTAAGAAAAATAAGTAAGTTTACTTAGTTTTAACCCTAATGCTTAACCCTAAATCTTTAAAACATGAAAGCTAAAATCAAAACAATCCTAATTACTGTTATGTTATTAACAATTCATACTGTAACGGCACAAACTCAAAATTTCGGCTCTATTAATTATAATAAGGCTATTAATATTTCAGGAAAACAAAGAATGTTATCCCAAAAAATGTCAAAGGCATATTTACTAATGTCTAAAGGTATTAATAATGAAAAAATAAAAAAAGAGCTTAATTCGAGTAAATTTATTTTTGAAAGGCAATTGGATATTTTGAACCAAAATGCTAAAAACTCATCTACTAAATTGTATTTAAAAAAAGTGTATCGTCTTTGGAGTGAATTTAGAAGCATTATAGATGAAACAGCTAGCATTAAAAACTCCCAGCGTATTATGGCGTTGAATACAGAGCTCTTAAATGCGTGCCATCAAGTAGTACAGAGTATAGAGATGAGCTCTAACTACAATAATAAATTTTTTGAAAATAATGATCAAGAACTCATTAAAACAATCAATATATCTGGAAAGCAAAGAATGTTATCGCAAAGGCTATGCTTATACTTTACCGCGATAAAAATATTTCCAAAAAATAAGGTAGAATACCAAGCTGTTCTTGATGAGGTTTTTGATGAATTCTCCGATGTAATAAGCTACTTGTTAATAAGTACTTATAACACAACAGAAACTGAAGAAGAAATAGGTGTTATTATGGCAACTTGGGAGCAATATCAATCAAGTAAACGAAAATTTTTAGAGGCAGATTTTGAGCTAACAGATGTTTATAGCGTAACAAATTCCCTAACAAAAAGCTTTAACAAAATAACGGGATTGTATGAATTGGTAGCAGAAAGTCAAAAGTAATTTAGCATTTGCTAAAACACATAGTTACTTAAAAAACTCCAGACAAAAAACTGTTCTTGTCTGGAGTTTTTCCGTTTGAAATCCCACCAAATATAATTGTCGTCACAGGATTTAGAATTAATCTTTCTTAGAAGCTTTTCTAAGCAAGAACTTTGATAGCAGTGTCAAAATTATAAACTGTGTATCAAAACAAAACCGTTTATAAGTTTTAAAGGCTGTTATTTATTAATAGGCTTGTTGGTTGGCATGGTATTATTAAAAAAGTATAAAATTTGAAGCACTAAAGGTTTACTAATTATAAGGTCAACAACTGTATGATATAATAAATTAGATACTGTTGAAGTTATAGTTACATGATAAATCTCAATAATGTGTTGGTTTGTGGCTGTTTTCTCTTGTCCATTCTAGTATTTAATTGTAAATACTCGAAAAAAAATGAAGCCCTTTTTGCAGTGGGTGTTATTGAAAAGCAACCTGAAACTATATTCGAAATAAAGCATGACTTCTTAGATAGTGCCAAACTCAGCATTAACTTTAAACCACTAGGGAATTACTCTGATATTAAAAATGGTATTGTTAATGATAGAGCATATTTTAAGAATTTATATGAGTTCAATTCTTTAAAAGCCATAGATAGTGCTTCAAAATATTTATATTCTAAGTTAATAAATGATATTGTTCCTTTTTGGTATGGTACACCGTGGGATTTTAACGGACATACCAATGTCCCAAACCAAGGGGAGATTGCTTGTGGTTATTTTGTTTCAACAACTTTAAAGCACCTTGGCTTTAAATTGAATAGGTATAAAATGGCACAAAAAGCAGGGTTGACCGAGGCTGAAGTATTACAGGCTAAAACGGAGCTTAAAATATTTTCGAATTTGTCTTTCAGTACATTGAAATCGAAATTAAACGCCATTTATAATGATGGCATTTATTTTGTTGGATTGGACAATCATGTTGGTTATGTATTAATTAAAGATAAAGAACTTTACTTTTTACATGCTAGTTATTATGATGATAAAGTGCTTATTGAGTTAGCGGAAACATCGCCTTGTTTTACATCTAATCTTTATGTGTTTGCAGAAATAACTACCAATGAAAAATTAGTAAAGCGTTGGATTTTCAATAATGTATTAACGGTGCCTACCAATAATTAACTATATAGCGTATAAGTATTTTTTTAGCTTCCTATCTTCTTTTCGATATTTAGCTGCACTCAACTCATAAATACTCAATCTAATGTGAGGAAATAAATAACAGCATAAAAAAACCAGACAAGAAATAAATTCTTGCCTGGAATTCAAAAACCAAACTATTAATCAATCACTCTAAAATTGGAAGCGATACCCTACATCTGGGAAGAGTCCTATTTGGTCTACCCGATCTATGTTATTTGTTAAACGGTTATAACTACGCTCAAAAATGTTTTTTCTATTGGTTAGATTCTGAATATCTACATAGAATTTATGGGATCGTTTTTTCTTTTTGCTATTTATTTTAAAACCTACTTTAAAATCCAAGCGCATATAATTTTCGTATTGTTTGGAGAAAGCTTGGTCTTCTAATAGAACTTCAAAACCTTCTAGACGAGAAGCCTCTAAATCTGCTGGCGTGTAATAACGTCCTCCCGAAAATGTAAATCGTGTATCGAAAAACAAGACATTTTTTTGTGCTTTACCAACGGTAATCTCCTTACCTGCTAGTAAATTTGTTACATAGCCATTATTAAAAGGTGAATTTCTTTCTATGCCATCGCTGCCTTTATACTTACTTTCAAAGAAAGAGGACGTTAGCAAGCCATAATATCCATTACTAAAAAATTTCTCAACGGTTAGTTCTACACCTTGATTATAACCTGTGCCATTATTTTTAAGAGAAACAACACTATTATTGAAATCAAAATCGGCACCCTCGGTTAATGATGAATAACTCGATGGGAATGCTTCTACTGCTGCTTTGGTAATGTTTTGGTAGTAAACTTCTGCTTTTGCTCTCCAACTTTTTGCAAGTTTTACATCATAGCCTAATACATAATGTTCACTTTTAATAAAGTCCAAATTTCTATTAGTTTGTACCAGTTCGCCATTAACATCTTCATTTAAAAATAAAATTGGTAGTGGCACATTTTGATGGTGTATACCATAACCTAAACTTAAACTATGTTTAGGAGCTACTTTATAGTTTAGTGCAGCTCTAGGCTCTATTACGAATTGCTTGTTTAAAGAACTGTATTGAGAATGCAATCCAGTATTTAAAGTAAGCTTTTTAGTTAGTCTGAAACGCCCTTGAATATAAGGTTGAAATAAATTTAAACTTTCATCCGTATCTCTAAATGTATACAAATCTGGATCACCATCATTATTCAAATCTGGTTGTTCATCTCTATCCCTTAAATAAGATTTCAATTTAAGATTTTCGAAAAGAACCCCTGTTCTTAATGTTATCTTGTTATTTATTTTAGAATTGAATAAGGTTGAAACTGTAATGCGGTTTTGTTTGTTGTCCGATTCTGTATATTTAATAGTACGTTCGTCTGGTGTATCGATGTCTATAATTCGATCTTCTGTAAAATTATTGCCAGATCCAGATATAGATGCTACCGTTTTTATATAACTTTTTTTGCCAATTGTAATGCGATGATTAAGACCCAAAACATGGAAATTAGATTTAACAAATGAGTTCTCATCTTTTGCAGCAAATAGGTCGTCTTTTTCGGCTTGATCGCCATAAAGATCAATGTCTGAATTTCCAATAATTCCAAATAATGATAAATTACCATACGTTCCTGTGCCTAGATCAATATTATAGGCAATATCGCTATAATTAGGAGTTGCCGATGTACCGCCGCCGCCTACTAGGCCAATTAAGGAATACCTTCCTGCAACTAAAAAAGAACCTTGTTTGTTGCCTAATGGACCTTCTGCCATAGCTTCTACTCCTGTAAAAGCACCTACCTGAGCTGTAAATTCGTAGTCGTCTGTATTTCCTTTTCTGAACCCTAAATCGAAAACACCTCCTAAGGCGTTACCATATTCTGCTGGGAAAGCAGATGTTATAAAGTCGGAATTTTTAAGCATATTAGGGTTTAATGCAGAAACAGGGCTACCTGTTGTACCTAATGAAGAAAAATGATTAGGACTGGGTATAGGAACACCCTCTAATCGCCATAATAACCCTGTTGGTGAGTTACCACGAACCACAATGTCGTTTCTACTATCATCTGGAGCAGAAACACCAGCAAAGTTTGATGCTAATCTACCAACATCACCACGACCTCCAGAAAAACGCCCAACTTCTTCCATACTAAACTGACGGGCAGAAATTGATGCCAGCTTATTTACTGCTCTGTCCTTATTCGTTTCGGTTGTTAGAATGACAGCGTCTAATTCCCCAAAAGCTTCTGTTAAGCTTACGTTTACAGTAACATCTTTACCAGAAGTTACATCTAAATTGGGCATGGTTATAGATTCGTAACCTACATAATTAATACGAATGGCCTGTCTACCCAAGGGCACATCGTTTAACGTGAAATACCCATTTTCATCAGTAATTGCTCCAACAGCTTTATCTTGGTTCAATAATTCTATGGTAGCTCCAGGGAGTGGAATTTCCGATTGTTTGTCAATTATTAACCCTTTAATAGTTCCTGTTTGTGCTTGCAGTGCAAATGTTGCACATAGAATGAATAACTTTAATATAATTTTCATTATTGCTTTTTAATTGATTCGGGGCAAATTTGAAGGTTAAAACATAGAAAATAAAGCCGCTTTTTTTGAAGTGTTTAATTATAGCTTGAGTTGTTTAAAATGTACTTTAAATTATCAAATAACTATATTTATGCCGCTTTTCAGTTTAAATAAAAACAACAACAGTTTAAGTTGTTATTTGACAATAGGAATCAAAAAGTCGTTTTTTTTGGCTTGACACTCAGTATATTTGGGTGTAATGAATGTTAGAAAAAAGTTTGAATGATTAAAAAAACTACTCGGATTAAAAAAATAGGTTATAGAATTCTGGTTATCAATATTGTTTTTTTATTGATAAAGCTTACTGTTAATGATAAAGAGAATGGCTTTAATGATGATCCTATTAATGAGCCTATTTTTTATTATGTATCGGCTATGATATTCTTCCTATTCACATGGGAAGTAAACGATTGGCTAATAAAAAAGAATAGTCAGAGTACATTGAAATCTAATATTAGTTTTACCAATAGCCTAGAGATTTTGGTTAAAACATTGGCCATTGTATTACCAATTATTGCGTTAATTTATTATTTAGCTATTTTCGAGTTTAATTATATCTCTAGAATAGATGCAGAAGACCTCTGGTTGCAATTTCGTATAGATTTTTTAAGAGCTACTTTGCTTCTTTTTTCTTTGGTTGTTTTTAATTTATTTTATTATGCGACAACAAGAGCTAAGGAAATTGAAAATTCGATGTACCAGTTAAAACAAGAAGTTATGACATCGAAATATAATTCGCTAAAGAATCAAATAAGCCCACATTTTTTATTTAATAGCTTGAATATATTAACCTCGTTGATGTATGAAGATCGTGATTTGGCATCGGATTTTGTAACACGGTTAGCATCATGCTATCGCTATATTTTAGATAATAAAGAGAAAGATTTAGTGACATTAGAAAAGGAAATGAATTTTTTAGATTCGTTCATCTTTATGATGAACGTGAGGCACAAAGAATCATTATCTATAACAACAAATATTTTGGTTAACTCTCAAGACTTTTTAATACCGACCTTGTCTTTGCAAATGCTAGTAGAGAATGCTTTGAAACACAATTATTTTTCAAAGGAAAGACCTTTAGAGGTAAACATATTTTCAGACCACAAAAAGTTAGTCGTACAAAATACATTGCGTAAAAGAAAAGAAGAACCATCTACTAAATTAGGTATTAGCAATATTAAAAAACGCTATGCTTTCTATACAAATGAACCAGTCACAATTGAAGAGGGAAATGATGTTTATAAGATTGAAATTCCTTTATTGCAAAAAACTGTAAAACAATTTAACACGCCTTTAGATTCTTAATATGAAAGCTTTAATTATAGAAGATGAAAATATAGCATCAAAGCGATTAGCCAATCTTGTAAAAGAACTGGCTCCAGATGTTGAGATATTAGAGCGAATAAGTTCTGTTGAGGAGGGGATTGCTTGGTTTAAAAATAATACGTTGCCAGATTTAATATTTTTAGATATACAATTAAACGATGGGTATGGTTTTGATATTATTGATGCTCTGCAAGAACACCCTCCTATAATTTTTACAACAGCTTATAACGAATATGCTATAAGGGGATTTAAATACAATGGATTGGATTATTTGTTGAAACCAATAGACAAAAGGGATTTAGAAAATGCCTTAAATAAGTTTAGAAAGTCAAAGTTGGTGCCAGAAAAAGAGAACGAGCAAAAGTATGAGCAGTTAAAGAATCTTTTTTCTAAAGAATACAAGCGACGTTTTATGGTGAAAATTGGAAATCAGTTTAATAGTTTCAATGTAGAGAATATTGCTTATTTCAAGTCTCATGAAGGATTGATTTACTTACGGAATACTAATGGGAAGAAATACCCTATTGAATATTCTTTAGATCAGCTAGAAGATATTTTAGACCCTATTCAGTTTTTTAGGATAAATCGAAAATATATGGTGTCTGTTAATGCTGTAATTGAGATTCATAGCTATTTTAATAGTAGGCTGCTATTAAAATTAGAACCTAATGAAGAGGAACAAATTATAGTGTCAAGAGAAAGAACCACTAATTTTAAAAAGTGGTTAGATTGTTAGTTTTATAAACGAAAAATCCCAAACATTCATGTTTGGGATTTTATATTTCATTTTTTTTAGAATTTTAATATCTATAATGTTCAGGTTTATAAGGTCCATCAACCGTTACACCAATATAACTTGCTTGCTCTTCACGAAGTTCCGTCAGCTCAACACCTATTTTAGCTAAGTGTAATTTTGCTACTTTTTCATCTAACGCTTTTGGTAACATATAAACTTCATTTTTGTAAGCATCAGCATTATTCCAAAGCTCTATTTGCGCTAACGTTTGGTTAGTAAATGAGTTACTCATTACAAAACTAGGGTGTCCTGTAGCGCAGCCTAAGTTTACTAGACGACCTTCAGCAAGAATAATTATGTCTTTTCCGTTTACAGTGTATTTGTCTACTTGAGGCTTGATAGTGTTTTTAGTATGTCCATGGTTTTCGTTTAACCAGCCCATATCGATTTCATTATCGAAATGCCCAATATTACAAACAATAGCTTTATCCTTTAGGGCTTCAAAATGACGTCCCTGTACAATATCTTTATTTCCTGTTGTAGTAATTACAATATCAGTATTGCCAATAACTGTTTCCAGTTTTTTAACTTCAAAACCATCCATAGCCGCTTGTAAAGCACAAATAGGATCTATTTCTGTGATAGTTACAATACTTCCTGCACCTTTAAAAGAAGCAGCTGTACCTTTACCAACATCACCATAACCACAAACGGTAACGCGTTTCCCTGCTAACATAATATCTGTTGCTCGACGAATAGCATCTACAGCACTTTCCTTGCAACCGTATTTATTATCGAATTTCGATTTTGTTACCGAGTCGTTAACATTTATGGCAGGCATTGGTAATGTACCATTCTTTACACGCTCGTAAAGTCTGTGAACACCTGTTGTTGTTTCTTCAGATAAACCATTAATCCCAGCTGTCAATTCTGGATACTTATCCAAAACCATATTAGTTAAATCACCTCCATCATCAAGTATCATGTTAAGAGGTTTTCTGTCTTCCCCAAAGAAAAGGGTTTGCTCTATACACCAATCAAATTCCTCTTCTGTCATATCTTTCCAAGCATAAACAGCCGTTCCAGCAGCAGCGATTGCAGCAGCAGCTTGATCTTGTGTTGAGAATATGTTACAAGAGCTCCAAGTAACTTCTGCTCCTAAAGCCTGTAAGGTCTCAATTAAAACAGCTGTTTGAATAGTCATGTGTAAACATCCAGCAATTCTAGCACCTTTAAGAGGTTGTGAGTCTTTGTATTCTTCACGTAAACTCATAAGTCCAGGCATTTCTGCTTCGGCTAATTCTATTTCTTTTCGCCCCCAAGCAGCAAGTGAAATATCTTTTACTTTGTTAGCCACATAAGGAATTGTTTTTGTACTCATATCAATATTTTCTTTTTGTTTTTAAACCTAAACAAGATTGTGATTCGCACTTAAATAGTTAAATTCGTCAAAAATTACAAGCCTAAATTAGGAAGTGCAAAGATAACCAATAACTTTTAGAAAAGTAAATGCCGCTCTATAAAACCATAAGCCCAAATTCGCAAACTACTGTTAAAATTTGGAAGATTGATGAGTCTTATGATGATTTGATACAATCTGTACACTTAAAACCCGAAAGTTTAGAGCGTGTTTTGGATATGAAAAGTGTTATGCACCAATGCGGTTTTTTAAGCGTTCGCTGCTTGTTAGCCGAATTTGGGTATCAAGACTCCGATTTGTTTTATGATGAACACGGGAAACCACATTTAAAAGATGGAAAGCAGATTTCCATAACACATTCATTTCATTTTTCGGCAGTCATTATTAGTGATTTCATTGTTGGAATAGATGTTGAAAAGCAGCGTGATAAAATTACGATTATAGCTCATAAATTTATTGGTTATGAAAAAGAGTATTTAAATGAAGATGACGGCTATATAGAGAAGCTAACTGCTATTTGGTGTGTAAAAGAATCATTATATAAATTATTTGCAACTCCTGGCTTAAGTTTTAAAAAGCATTGTTTGGTGATTCCATTTTCTAACAATGATAATGAAACGGTTGCTTGGATTGATTATAAAACAAAAAAGCTTCGATACAATATTCATTTTTTAACATTTGAAGGGTTTACCTGTGCTTACGCCATTTCTTAAATGAATCATATTTATAAGGACATATTAGCATACATATCTCAAGGAAAAAAACTACTTGTAGTTTTAATAGATCCAGATAAAATGACGTTTGATAAAGTATCGAGTTTTATTGAAAAAGTCAATGAATCTATAGCAACTCATATTTTTGTTGGAGGGAGTACCGTTGATGAATATATGACAAGTACATTAGTTGAAGAGATAAAGAGGCACACAAAAATACCTGTTGTTTTATTTCCTGGAGATGTTACCCAGATTACTGGTAAGGCAGATGCTATTTTATTCCTTTCTTTAATTTCGGGTAGAAATCCAGAATATTTAATTGGGAAGCATATAACATCTATTTCTAAATTAAAGGAAACGAATCTTGACATTATTTCAACAGGCTATATTTTAATTGAGAGTGGAACAGAAACAGCAGTTGAAAGAGTAACAGACACAGAACCATTATCAAGAACTAATATTCAGTATATTGTCGATACAGCCAAGGCTGGAGAATTACTGGGAATGAAATTAATCTATCTTGAGGCAGGAAGTGGCGCAAAGCTTCCAGTTTCAAAAGAAATTATATCTAAAGTAAATAAAGTATTAAATATTCCGTTAATTGTTGGAGGGGGAATAAAAACCAAAGAACAATTAGAAAAGGCATACAATTCTGGAGCCGATTTAGTAGTAATTGGTACGGCTTTTGAAGAAGATGAATCTTTTTTTGACGAGCTAAAAAAGAATAACGAACAAAGAAAAACAGATGTAATAGATAAGAGTTGAAAAATCATCTATAACTCTTTTTTCTATATGCCATTATCCAAAAGAATATGAAAATATCAGTAGAACTAACCATGACCCCTTTGCAGAACGATTTCGAACCTGCAATTATTCATTTTATAAAGAAATTAAGAGCTTCAAACCTTAAGGTAATGGAAAACCCTTTGAGTACACAGGTTTATGGTGACTATGATGAGGTCATGAAACTCCTTTCCACTGAAATTAAAGAAGTTTTCGAACTTATGGAAAATGGCTTATTATACATGAAGATTGTAAAATCGGATAGACACGGTTATGAGCCCCATTTTTGATTTTTTTTTCGAACAGTATTCAGGGTACGAAACGAGTGATATAGCATTAGAAATAATAGCTGTTATTTTTGGGTTTCTCTCTGTTTGGTATTCTAAACAAAATAAGATTTTTGTTTTTCCAACAGGAATGATAAGTACCATAATATTCGTGTATTTATTATACAAATGGGAGCTTTTAGGGGATATGATGATAAACGCATATTATTTTATAATGAGCGTTTATGGTTGGTATATTTGGACAAGAAAAATAGATGAAACCCACGTAACACCGATTTCAGTGACAACTATTAAAGAGAAAGTGATTAGTATATTTATATTTCTAGGTACGTTACTATTTGTGTTTTTAGTTTACAAAACATTTGACAAATGGACAAGTTGGGTTGCCTATATAGATACACTTACAACAGCTATATTTTTTGTTGGTATGTGGTTAATGGCAAGAAGAAAATTAGAAAATTGGATTTTTTGGATTGTAGGTGATTTAATATCTGTGCCGTTATATTTTTATAAAGGATTCACATTTACAAGTTTTCAATATTTGGGGTTTACAGTTATAGCAATATTTGGTTATTTATCATGGAAGAAAAATATAAACAAGAACCTGCAACCTGTATAAAAGTTGTGCTGTTTGGTCCAGAATCTACGGGTAAAACAACACTGTCAAGACAATTGGCAAGACATTATAATTCTGTTTGGGTACCAGAATATGCACGAGAATATCTTCAAAATAAATGGAACAATGAGCGTAGAACTTGTGAGCCAGAAGATTTATTGCCCATAGCAGAAGGACAAATGAAACTTGAAAATAAATTGGCAAAAAAGACAAATTCTATTTTAATTTGTGATACCGATTTGTTAGAAACAAAGGTGTATTCTGAAGCTTACTATTCAGGAAGTTGTGACCCTTTACTTAAAAAATATGCATTGCAAAACACTTACGATCTTTATTTTTTAACTTATATTGACACGCCATGGGAGGCAGATGATTTGCGCGATAAACCAGAGCATAGAGAGCAAATGTTTGAAGCTTTTCAAAATGAATTAATAAAGAGCAAAAAACCGTACGTGCTATTGAAAGGAGATAAAAAACAACGTTTGGAAACAGCAGTTAAATACATTGACGAGTTATTAAAAAAATAATTAATGTTTACTGAAAAAGATATTGAAAATATACAAAGAAAGGGTATTACTATAGATGAAGTCAATGCTCAGGTGGCACGTATAAAAAATGGTATGTCCCATTCTAATTTAATCGCAACCGCAACAATAGGTAAAGGTATTGAGAGTTATAGCGCTAATGAAGTAAAAGATTTTATTGGACTGTATGAATCAAGACAAAATCACTTATCTACTTTAAAATTTGTACCTGCTTCTGGTGCAGCTACTAGAATGTTTAAGTTTTTATTTCAGTTTTTGAAAATTTTTGACCCTTCTAAAGAAAGTATTGAAGATTATGCTGAAAAAAATAACGATGCGTTAATTAAAAAGTTTATTTCTAATTTAGAAAAGTTTCCGTTTTATAATCAGGTTTTATCAAAGGCTAAAAAGATAAATTCAAGTTTTGATAATCTTTGTGAAGGAGAAAAATACCTGCAATTTGTAAAAACGATGTTGGATGATAACGGTCTTCATTATAGTTTTTCACCTAAAGGGCTACTTCCTTTTCATAAATATGGCGATGACGTAATAACAGCTTTTCAAGAACATTTATTTGAATCAACATTATACGCATCATCAAATAACAAAGCTAACCTTCATTTTACAGTTTCAGAGAAGCACCACCCTTATTTTATAGAAGAATTAAATCGTATAAAACAAGGTTTAGAACAAAAAACGAATACGACTTTTAATGTGTCATTTTCATGTCAAAAAGAAGCTACAGAAACCATTGCATTAACAGAAGAAGGCTCAGTTTTTAGAAAAGAAGATGGTTCTGTTTTATTTAGACCAGCTGGGCATGGAGCATTATTAGAAAATTTAAATGATTTGAATAATGATCTTATTTTTATTAAAAATGTAGACAACATTGTTGTTGCTAATAAAAATATTGAGGTTTCAGAGTATAAAAAACTACTTGCAGGTATTCTTATAAAAGTTCAGGAACAGGTTTTTACATTTTTGAATCGACTTGATGAAGATCTTGTTTTGGAAAAAGAACTTCTTGAAATGGCTATGTTTTTATCTAATAAAATGTATGTACCTATTGAGGAAGATTTTGAGGATTTTACTTTAGAAGAGAAAAGGATATATATTAAGGAAAAACTAAACCGCCCAATTCGTGTATGCGGTATGGTTAAAAATGAAGGTGAACCAGGTGGCGGACCATTTTTGGTAAAAGATAAAAATGGAGCAGTATCATTGCAAATAGTAGAGTTTGCCCAAATTAATATTAAAGATAAAGGACAGCAGGAAATTGTAAAAAACGCTACCCATTTTAATCCGACAGATTTAGTTTGTGGTGTTAAAAACTACAAAGGGGAAAAGTTTAATCTTAAAGAATTTGTAGACCCCGAAGCTGCTTTTATAACGATGAAGACCCAAAACGGTACCGATATAAAAGCATTAGAGCTTCCTGGGTTATGGAATGGTAGTATGGCATATTGGAATTCTATTTTTGTTGAGGTTCCTTTAAACACTTTCAATCCTGTAAAAACGGTTAATGATTTGCTTAAATCCGCACATCAGGTAATGTCATGATTAGTGAAGAAGCCTTATTGCAAGAGTTAAGCTTTAAAGCTGTTAGAAGCTCTGGCAGTGGCGGACAACACGTAAATAAGGTGTCTTCAAAAGTAGAGTTAACTTTTAACCTAAATGAATCACTTGTATTTAGTGAAGAAGAAAAAAAGCGCCTTCAAAATAAACTAAAGCATAGGTTAACTAAAGACGGTTTTTTGATTTTACAGTGTGATGAAAGCCGAAGCCAACATAAAAACAAAGAACTTGTTGTAAAACGTTTCCTAGAATTAGTCCGTTTAGGGCTGGTGGTTCCTAAAAAGCGTATCCCAACGAAGATTCCAAAAGCGGTTATAAAAAAACGATTAAAGAACAAGCGTAATCTTTCTGATAAAAAAGCGAATAGAAAAAAGCCCGATATAGACTAAAAAAGATTAATTAACTAAATAACAATTGTTAAATTGTTTTTATCTTTGCGGCGTTCTCAAAAAAGGGGTGCTTTTCCAGTTAATAATCACCAGTTTTTAGTTAGCTGTCTAAATTTATAGACTTTTTAGCTCTCAACTTTTAATTTTTAACTTCCAAAGGGCTGAGATCATACCCAATGAACCTGGAACAGGTAATGCTGTTTAGGGATTACGAACGTTAAAAATGTCTAATGAACATTTTTAGAGCGTACACAAAACACACAAGTATTTTGTATACAAACGTTCAAAAAAAAACTATTAACAATAAAGAATAATGACCTCTTTTTATTCGATTATAAAACATAATCGTAATGAAATCAATTATAAAACACCTAGTTCTTTTTTTAACACTGTTTGTGTTATCAGTCAATGCCAATGCACAAGAGAATAAAAAACAACAAGACTCTACTAAAACGGAAAAGCTAGAAGAGATCCTTCTTTCTGCAACCAGGGCCAAAGACAAAACACCTGTTGCTTTTACAAACATTAAAAAAGAACAATTAGAATCTATAAATTTGGGTCAGGATTTACCTATTTTATTAGATCAGCTACCATCTGTGGTTACTACTAGTGATGCAGGTGCGGGAGTAGGATATACAGGAATTCGTGTACGAGGTAGCGATGCCACTAGAGTAAATGTAACTATTAATGGCATTCCATACAATGACGCTGAGAGTCAGGGAACATTTTGGGTAAATATGCCTGATTTTGTTTCTTCTGTAGAGGATATACAATTACAGCGAGGTGTAGGGACATCAACAAATGGCTCTGGGGCTTTTGGAGCTAGCTTGAATATAAAAACCTTAAGGCCTTCAGCTCAAGGTTATGCAACAACTACAAATGCGGTTGGAAGTTTTGGGACCAGAAAACATAACATTAATATTGGCTCAGGTTTAAAAAACAACTTTTATGCAGAGGGAAGATTATCTAATATCCAAAGTGATGGTTATATAGATAGGGCAAGAGCAGATTTAAATTCTTATTATTTAGAAACAGGCTTTTTAAATGAAGAAACGGCGATTAAAGCTATTGTTTTTGGAGGGAAAGAAGTAACTTATCAATCTTGGTATGGTACGCCAGAAGCTGTTGTAAATAATGACAGAGATGGCATACAGGCATTTATTGATAGAAATTTTCCTTCCGATGAAGAAGCACAAAATCTGTTGAATTCTGGAAGAACGTATAATTTTTATACGTACGATAATGAGGTGGATAATTATCAGCAAACACATTATCAGTTACATATCTCTCATCAATTTAACACTCATTTTTCTGCAAATGTTTCAGGAAACTTCACTAGAGGAAAAGGGTATTTTGAGCAGTATAAAAATGACGAAGCGTTAGGAGATTATTTCCCTAATAATACCAATGCATCAGATGAAGGAGACGTTATTAGAAGACGTTGGTTGGATAATGATTTTTATGCGCTTGTATATTCTCTTAATTATACAAAAAATAATTTGAATTTATATTTAGGCGGTGGTTACAATACTTACAGGGGTGATCATTTTGGTGAGGTTATTTGGGATTCATTCCCTTCTTCGATACCCATTAGAAGCAACTACTATTTTAGCTATGGTGATAAGGAAGATTTTAATACTTATGTAAAAGCAGAATATAGTATTAATAGTAATTTGTTTGCCTTGTTAGATTTGCAATATAGAAGCGTAAATTATGAATCTGTTGGAACAAGTTCAGACCTATTAGATATTAATGTAAAGGAATCGTATAATTTTTTCAATCCTAAATTTGGATTAACGTATACCATAGATAATTATAATAGTGTTTATGGTTCTTATGCCATTGCAAATAGAGAGCCTAATAGGGATGATTTGACCAAAAACCCCGTACGTCCTAAATCGGAACAATTACATGATTTTGAGTTGGGTTATAAATTGAGGAAAGCGAACTATTACGTGACAACCAATCTATATTATATGAATTATAAAGATCAGTTGATTTTAACAGGAGATTTAGATGATGTAGGCGGTCCTATTAGACAAAATGTAGCAAAGAGCTATAGAGCAGGAATAGAATTGCAAGCAGGTTACAAAGTGTCTGATCAGTTTAGAGTGGATGCGAATGCGACGTTTAGTCAGAATAAAATAAAAGCGTTTGATTATATCATTTATGATACGCAATACGACCCAAATACATTTGATAGTGTTTCTTACACTCCTGTAGTCACACAATTTGAAGACACAGATATTTCCTTTTCACCTAATATTATTTTTGGAAGTACTTTAACCTATTCTCCAATAAAAAATGGAAGTATTGCATTATTGTCTAAATATGTTGGTAAGCAATATTTAGATAATACCTCTAGTAATACTAAAAGCATTGATGCTTATTTTGTGAATAATTTGAATGTATCTTACAAAATTAAGCCAAAATGGATTAAAGAGATAGGACTTAATTTATTGGTGAATAACTTATTTAATTCGGAGTATGTTTCTAATGGTTATACCTATAGCTACTTTTATAGACCCGTAGGTTCGTCTGATGCGCCAATAACCGAGAATTTTTATTACCCACAAGCAACGACTAACTTTTTGTTAGGAGCGACATTAAAATTCTAATAAAGGAAACCCTTTACAATTCCCTCTCCTTTGGAGGAGTTAATTAAATATTAAGAGGTTGTTTCCGTTTTTTTCCACTCTGTAATTTTTCAAACCACAGGGTAAGCTATTACTCCCTAATGGTTGCCCTGTAATTAAACTATATTTGTTTTTATCTTCACAACCACAAGTGCCTTCTAGACCAGTAGGCGTAAGTGCAGAACAAGCACTAGGTACATGGTTTGGATCACTGGCATCCCATGCAAAAAAATCGGCACCTGTACTAGCAACAATAATGCCTGCATTTCCTGCATTTGGAATATATACAGAGTTTCCTGCAAAAGGTAATTGACTATATTGAGGCAGACTAAGATTTATATTTACGTTTACCCCTAAGTCTAATAAAAATCGACAATTTTCATTGTCTGCAGAATTTTTACTGCAAGACAATAAAGTAATAAAAGCGATGTAGCAAAAAATAGATTTCATAGTAATTTTAAAATTAAAAATGCAATTTACAACAAAAAGCAAATTGAGTTAAATATTTTGTATATTTGTTATACAATCTCGTGTTAGCGGGATTTTTTTATGCTGGACCCCGTGTTCAGCATCTTTTATTAAATAAAACGATGAAGTTATGAGTAAAGTATCGTACTATACACCAGAAGGGTTAAAAAAATTAAGAGATGAGTTGCAGCAATTAAAAGATGTAGAGCGTGTAAAAGCTTCTAGAGCTATTGCTGAGGCTAGAGATAAAGGAGATTTAAGTGAAAATGCTGAATATGATGCTGCTAAAGAAGCACAAGGTATGTTGGAAATGCGTATTTCTAAATTAGAAGATGCTTTGGCAGGAGCACGTGTTATTGATGAATCACAATTAGATAACTCTAAGATATTGGTATTATCTAAAGTTAAAATAAAGAACCAGACTAATGGTATGGAAATGAATTATACTTTGGTCGCCGATGGAGAAGCAGATTTGGCTTCAGGTAAAATTTCGGTAAACTCTCCTATAGGGAAAGGGTTGCTTGGGAAATCAGTAGGCGATGTTGCAGAAATTCAAGTGCCTAACGGTGTTATGAAATTTGATATTATAGAAATTTCCAGATAATTATATTATTCCTTTGTGCCACGTTAAACATAGCTCAAGCATGGCAGTAGATTGGGATATCTCATAAAAATACTTTCAAAATAATATGGCTTCAATTTTTACAAAAATAGTTAACGGTGAAATTCCTTGTTATAAAGTTGCAGAAACCGAAGACTTTTTGGCATTTTTGGATATAAACCCTAATAGTAAGGGGCATACGCTTTGTATTCCTAAACAAGAGGTTGATAAAATATTTGATTTAGATGAAGCTACTTATAATGGTCTAATGCATTTTTCAAGACATGTTGCTTTAGCATTAGAAAAAACAATTTCTTGCGAGCGAGTAGGTATGTCTGTTATAGGTTTAGAAGTGCCGCATGCACACGTGCATTTAATTCCATTGCATACTATGGAAGATGCGCGTTTTATTCAAAAAGTACAACTTTCAACAGAGGAGTTTCAGAATTTAGCAGAAGCGATAAAGGGCCAATTATAAATTAGGGTATATGGCCAGAAATATTAAAGAAAGGGCTACGATAGCAGCTAAAATAATAGCAAGCCATGATGTTTTTTTTAAATAAGTCAAGGGCTTTTTAGGAACGAATGCTTTTTTCTGATATTCAAAAACACGTTCAATATCATCAGTCCATTTTACTGGATAAATAACAGTATTACATATTTTGCAATCGATTTCATGGCTAATTTGAGAAGTAATTGATTTGTAAAACCTAGTGTCAATTATTTTTTGCTTAAAAGTTAAGCGCAAACCTTCATTGCTGTAACACTCAGGACAGTTGTTTTTTAATACAACTTCTTTTATGGTAACTAGTTTTTCAGACATAATTAGTGGCACGTTTTAAGCTAATTTGTATAGTAGTTCCTTTTTCTTTTTGAGATTGTAAAACCCTTATTTTACCGTCGTGAAAATCTTCAATAATACGTCTTGTAAGCGATAGTCCTAATCCCCAACCACGTTTTTTTGTAGTATATCCTGGGGCAAAAATTTTATTAAAATCTTTTTTGGAGATTCCTTTTCCTGTATCAGTGATGCTAACTTTTACATTATTTTCTAATTGAGAAATTTCAACTATAAGCTTGCCTCTGCCTTTCATAGCATCGATAGCATTTTTTACCAGATTTTCAATACACCAACTGTATAATTGCTTATTGAGATTAACAGGAATATCACCTTTAGGGGTTATAATTTCAAAATCTATAAGGTTTGAAGATCGTGTTTTTAAATAATCGTAAGAATCAATGGTTTCTTTAATAATATCAGTCTCTTCCAGAGTTGGTAAAGATCCAATTTTACTAAAGCGTTCGGTTATAGTTTTTAGACGGTCTACATCTTTTTCAATTTCGGCAATATAATCTGGATTTACATGGTCACTTTTTAAAATTTCTGTCCAACCAATTAAAGAGGATAAAGGTGTGCCTATTTGATGAGCCGTTTCTTTTGCCATACCAGACCATAATTTATTTTGTGTAGCATTTTTGTTACTGCTATAAAAAAAGAAAATAACGGCACCGAATAAAAAAACAATGAGCAATAGTGCTAATGGGTAATATTTTAATTTGTTTAATAAGGGAGAATTTCCGTAGTAAATAGTACCAGCGATACTATTTCCTATTTTTATAGGTATTGGTCTGTTCTCTTTTTGAAATTTTAATATAAGCTTTTTAACATATAAAGAATTGGTGATTTTGGTATCATCTATATTATTATAATTACCAAGACTGCCATCTTCATTAATAACAAGCATTGGAGTCGTTTTATTGCTATTTAAAACTTGTAGTGTAAGTTCACCTATATTGGCATCAATATCCGAATTGATCAATTCGTTTTGAGCTAAGGACCAATTTTCCATTTTTATACGCTCTTCTTCTTTAAAATGCTGAAAAAACTCATAGGTTTTCCACAAAATAAGAGAGACAATAATGAAAGATGCAATTATAATAATCCAACGAAAAGCATTGCCATGTTTTGTAAAAATCATTAATTAATTTAATTAAACTTGTAATATAATGCAAATCTGTTAATATTATTGTTTAAGATGTTAGTAAATTGGTTTTTAGTTGAACAACATAATAGTTACATTTGTTAAAACTAAAAAATAATGACATCGTTTGAGCCAAAAAGCTTATCTACCAGCAAATTGCATGGTTATTTGTTAAGTGCAGTTGCACCAAGACCGATTGCTTTTGCCAGTACTGTGGATGCTGATGGGAATCCGAATTTGTCGCCATTTAGCTTTTTTAATGTGTTTAGTGCGAATCCGCCTATCATGATATTTTCACCTGCAAGGCGTGTTAGAGATAATACGACAAAGCACACATTACAAAATGTTGAAGCAACAAAAGAAGTGGTTATTAATGTGGTGAATTATGATATGGTTCATCAAATGTCGTTAAGTAGTACAGAATATCCTGAAGGGGTGAATGAGTTTGACAAATCGGGGCTAACCATGTTGGAATCTGATATAGTCAAGCCATTTCGTGTAGCAGAAGCCCCTGTACAGTTTGAATGCAAGGTGAATGATGTTGTTAAATTAGGAACTGAAGGAGGAGCAGGAAATTTAATCGTTTGTGAGGTTGTTAAGCTTCATATAGATAATGATGTACTTGATGAGAATGGTATTATAAACCAACAAAAGTTAGATTTGGTTGCAAGAGCAGGTGGTAGTTATTATACACGTGCCAAAAAAGGTTTTTTTGAAATACCAAAACCATTGTCAACATTAGGAATAGGTGTTGATAATTTTCCTGAACATGTTAAGAATAGCATGGTCTTAACAGGAAACGATTTAGGGATGTTGGCTAATATAGAGACGTTACCTACAGAAGAAAGTGTGAAGCTTTTTGTTGAAGATTTAGGAGCGAGATATTCTAATATAAAAACGGCTACGCATAGGCAAAAACATAAATTAGCACGTAATTACCTAAGTTTTGGTGATATTGAAAGTGCTTGGAAAATATTGTTAAGTTAAATAAATAATAGATATAAATAATAATTAATGGAAGTTCAAGGTAGAATAAAAATGGTTGGAGAAACTCAAACTTTTGGGAGTAATGGGTTTAGAAAAAGAGAGATCGTAGTAACAACAGAAGAGCAGTACCCACAGCACATCATGGTGGAGTTTGTTCAAGACAAAACAGATTTGTTAAATAGTTACCAGGTAGGACAACAGGTTAAAATTAATATTAACTTAAGAGGTAGAGAATGGGTGAACCCACAAGGAGAGACTAAATATTTTAACTCTATTCAAGGTTGGAGAATTGAAGCAGTACAATCTGAAGCTTCAGGTGAAAACTTACCGCCTGTACCACCAGCTGATGCTTTCGAACCTGCAGGAGATTTAAAAGAAGATGATCATGATGATCTTCCTTTTTAATTAAAAGGTTTGTTATTCCCTCGGGGGATGAGAATTTTATAAAAACAACCTCAATGTTTATATTAACGTTGAGGTTCTTTATTTTATATAAACTTTAATGCAATACTTAACAGAAAATATATGGTTCCCAGATGTAAGTGAAGCTACTAAAGATGGCTTATTGGCTATAGGAGGTGATTTGTCTATAGAACGATTGTTGCTTGCATACAAAAAAGGTGTTTTTCCATGGTTTGAAGTTGAAGAACCTATTTTGTGGTGGTCTCCAGATCCTCGTTTTGTGCTGTTTCCAGATAAGTTAAAAGTATCTAAAAGTATGAGGCAGATATTGAGAAATAAGAATTATATAGTTACTGTTAATAAGGCTTTTAAAGAAGTGATTACTGCATGCTCTGAAATAAAACGTCATGACCAGACCAGCACCTGGATTACCAATAATATGATTGATGCTTACCTGGAGCTTCATGAGTTAGGTTATGCAAAATCTGTTGAGGTTTGGAAAAATGATGCGCTTGTTGGCGGACTTTATGGTGTCGATTTAGGTAACGATGTATTTTGTGGAGAAAGTATGTTTACCAAAGAAAGTAATGCCAGTAAAGTCGGTCTTATAACATTTATTCAAAATACCAATTATAAACTTATAGATTGTCAAGTATACACGAGTCATTTGGAAAGTTTGGGGGCTGAGGAGATTTCCAGAGGTGCTTTTTTAAGATATTTAGAGTAGCTCAATATGGTAATATTTACGACTAACAATGTTTGAATTTTTACCCCCTTCAAATAGCCTCTGTACGGTTTTCAGATTAAAATTGTAACCTGAATCAAATTCTTACCGTCCCATAAGGGAAATAATTATAACATGAAATCAATACAGGTATTTAAAATTGGGGTATTAGTTGCCACAATTATTTTAACATTAACCTCTTGTCAACTTAGCTCTAATAAAGCAGACAAAAATCAAAAAGAGTTTAAAAAAAAGAATCCACACTTTTCTTCTCAGTTTGAAAACCAAATAAAGAATATATACAAAGAGAAATCACTTTATGGCGATTTTATTTTTGCAGTAGTTGATGAAAACGGATTGATATATTCATTTGCTTTGAATAGAAATATTCTTGAAGGGAAAAAATCTACACTTGATAGTGATTCTCCAATTTATATAGCATCTCACACGAAATCAATTACAGGTACATTGCTTAAAATTTTAGAAGAAAAAGGGACACTTAACTTAAATAATTCTTTAGCCAATTATCTTCCAGAATTAAATTATAATGATAGTATAGATACTAAAGCTATAAACCTCAAATCCTTACTAAATCATACACATGGAACAATTAGTATGCCTTTTATATGGAAAACAGCTTTTTTAGGATATAGCGGTGAGAATTCCGAATTAATTAATGACCTAAACAATAACTTTAAGTATGATCCATCTCGTAAGTTTAGGTATTCTAATGCAGGTCCAATAATTGCAAGTATGGTAGTTGATAAGGTGACTGGTAATACTTGGAAAGACGAAATGGAAAAACATATCTTCGAGCCCTTAAAAATGAATAACACAAACGGGTATGTCACGAATTTTGATTTTAATACAATTCGCCCATCCATAACAGCATCAAAAGAGAGAGGGGTTATTGAAACTGGGTTCTACAAGAAGGATGTCACCATGCATGCCTCTGGAGGTATCATTTCAACTGTAAACGACCTTTCTAAATGGTTACATGCCAATATTAAACAAGATACACTATTGTTGACAAAAAATTCTTGGGCTGATCTACATACTTCCACTACAGAACAAGATCGAGAATATTTCACATATAAAAGATTTGGTTATAGCTTGGGTTGGGATATTGCCAAATATCAAAATAATACCATTTTAACAAGATTTGGTGGATTGGCAGGAATTAGTTTTCATATTTCGTTCTCGCCTGATAAGAATATTGGTATTATTGCTTTTTCCACTGATAACCGCGCAAGCACTTTGCCTCATTTAATGGCAAATTATGCCTATAATCAACTAGACTTATTACCTGCCGATAGTATTTTTGAAGTAGAAAAGAAAAGATTCAATGAAGTTTTCGAGAAAAAAAATGAGAAATCATATTCTAACGAATCTGATCTTTTAGAAAACAACCCTAATAATAATATATTAGGTGTGTACCAAAACAAATTGGGCTGGCCTAAAATATCCATTACCAAAAAAGACAACTATTATATATTTAGTTGGGGTGTATTGAATGGAAAAATATATAAAACTAAAAATGATCATTTAGTAACTCGTTTGGGTGTTTTAAATAGAAATTTTAAAATAAAAAACGACACACTTATAACAGGTTCATTAATTTATACAAAAACTGAAAAATAAACGAAGATGGGTTAGAACAAATTAAACCTCATTATATCTAAAACAACTCACTTCATGGTCATTTACCATACCAGTAGCCTGCATGTGGGCATAAACAACCGTAGTACCAACAAATTTAAACCCGCGTTTTTTTAGGTCTTTACTAATGGTGTCACTTAAGGGCGTGTTGGCAGGAACTTCTTTTAGTGTTTTAAAGGCATTTTTTATAGGTTTACCATCTACAAAACCCCAAATATATTTACTAAAACTCCCAAATTCTTCCTGAATTTTTATAAAAGCTTGCGCATTAGTAACTGTGGCATTTACTTTTAGTTTATTTCTAATAATACCAGCATCTTGAAGTAGCGAATCAATCTTATCTTGTTTGTAGTTGGCAATCTTTTTGTAATCAAAATCATCAAATGCTTTTCTGAAATTTTCACGTTTTCGTAAAACGGTAATCCAGCTTAAACCAGCTTGAAATGTTTCCAAAATTAAAAACTCAAAAAGCGAATCATCATCATAAATGGGTTTGCCCCATTCTTCGTCATGGTAAGCTTCGTATAACGCATCGCCAACACACCAATTGCATCTGTGTTTTGTTTCCATAAAAAAATCTCGTAAGGTTTAAGGTAAAAGTATGACAAATATCATCTAAATTAAAAATTCGAGATACTAATTTTGTATCGTTCATTAAAAGAATATTATGGATACCATTATAAAAAATAGTTTAAACAAAAGTATATCATATCAGGCTTATAGAGATTTGGTAAAGCAATTAGCAATGGAAGGCTCTACAACTGGAAATGAAAAAACGGAAGCCTTGGTTAATTATACAAAGCTTAATGATCGACGTATGAAACGTTGGGACAAAACTATAAAAGTAACTGACGAAGCTTTAAATAAAATTAAATCTTTTGAAGAACCTATTACCTGGTTGGTGCTTACCGAAAGTTGGTGTGGAGATGCAGCACATATATTACCCGTATTAAATAAAGTTTCTGAATTAAATAACAATATTAATTTTAAAGTAGTACTTCGTGATGAAAACCCCGAGTTAATGGATACTTTTTTAACCAATGGAGGCAGGGCGATTCCTAAAGTTATTATGATAGATAATAATACTGGAGGTGTTTTGAACACATACGGCCCAAGACCGAGTGAAGCTACTAATTATGTGAACAGGTTTAAGGCGATGCACGGTAAATTAACTCCAGAGTTTAAAGAGGATTTACAGCATTGGTATAATACTAATAAAGGCCAAAATATTATAAACGATTTAACAGATATGCTTTGCGAGTTAGAGCCTAGTGTTTGCCTATAAAGTAAAACGTAATAGACCCTAATTGGGTTTTCTTGGTAGATGCACTAAACTGGGAATCTTTGGCATACTCTAAAGCATGTTCTATAAGGCATTCATTATTTGAAGTTGAAGACGTATTTACATAAGCATCTATAACATTACCATTCTCATTAACAGTAATGTTTACAACTATTTTACCATCAACTTCACATAGATAAACAGGAATTGGTATATACATTTTTGTTCTATCTACCAGAGAAAAACTAATCGTACTTTTTGAATTAGCACTGCCTTCTTGTTGTTTTTTCAATAAATCATTCACTTTACTAAATGATGATAATTCATCCTTATTTACTTTTGTGACAGTAGAAGCATCATACTCCTTACTAAAAGTCTCAGTACTTTCCGAGGTGTTGTTAGATCTTGGAACATAATCTTGAGGAGGTGCGATAGGCTTAAAAGCTTCAGCGAAATGTTTATTTTTACTGGTTTCGTTAAACGCCTTATTCGTCTCTGCTTTGCTTGCATTTAATTTCTCTAAAGCTTCCAAAACCTTGATTTCTTCTTCGGTTAACTCTTCTTCAGGCTCTATCTCATAATAGCTTTCCGAAGCAAATTCATCTTGTTTTTTCAAGCTTAAATTAAATACAGACATGATTACTGTTCCCGAAATCAGGAAGGTAATTAGTAGGGCTTTATGTTGATTCGATAGGCGCAAATCCTGTTTATTTTGAGAGCATTATTTGCTTAATATACGGTAATATACACTAAAAAGTTTAAAATAACATAAATTCTAAAAAAATTGAAACACTTGATAGCCCTTCCAAAGTTCGATATCCAAACCGCTTTCTTGTAAAATCTACCCCTATTAAAATAGAGTTTCTGTAGTCATCGTCAAAAATTTGAACACCCGTACCAATCTTATACAAATTACCCTTTTCAAAGTCTCTGCTTAACCCTAAAAGTGTTCCATAACCAAACCTGACAAAAACATTATCATCATCTGCAATAACATTATGTTGAAAATTTAAATATGCAGGTAAAAAGTGAAGTCCTTGCTGTGAGTGGTAATCATATTCAAGATTTAACCCTAGCATAGTCCGTTTATCAAATTGATAACCAACAGTATTATTAAAAAAAAATGCACTTGGATTTAAAAGTGTTTCATCGTCATCAGTATTAATAGTATAGTTTTCATTAACTGTCAATGTAGTAGCCAATGATATTTTGTAAAAAAGACCATTTGTTTTTTCTTCACGGATCTGTGAGTAACATAAATGAGATAAAGAAAATAATAGACAAAATAAAAGATAGAAATGCTTCATAGATAATTATGATTTAATAAAGCAGTTTTATCAATAACTATTCCATGTGAAGATTTTTGATGAAACTTTCAATTGTAATTGAATTATCAACATAAAAGTCTCCTATTTTAGTACGTCTTAATGCAGAAAGATGTGCTCCAGAATTTAATGCTTTACCAAAATCGTTTGCCAAAGAGCGGATATAAGTACCTTTACTGCAAACCACTCTAAAGTCGACATGTATTGAGCCTTTGCTGAGCGCAGTCGAAGAACTTGTACTGAGCGTAGTCGAAGTATCAATTTTTGTAATTTCAAACTCAGAAATGTGTACAGTTCGTGGTTTTATTTCAACACTTTCACCAGCCCTAGCAAATTCGTATAGTCGTTTGCCATCTTTTTTTAATGCTGAAAAAACAGGTGGATATTGTTGGATATCTCCAATAAACTGTTTTGTAGCCTCAGTAATTAATGTTTCGTTAATATGATTGGTAGGGAATGTTTCATTGATTTCAGTTTCCAAATCATAGGATGGTGTTGTACTCCCTAGCACAAGAGTCCCGGTATATTCTTTTATTTGTCCTTGAAACGTGTCTATTTGCTTGGTCATTTTACCTGTGCAAATAACAAGTAGCCCTGTTGCCAGAGGGTCCAATGTACCAGCATGCCCTACTTTTATCTTTTTAATGTTGAATGCCTGACGGATTTCCCAGCGGAGTTTGTTAACCACTTGAAAAGAAGTCCAATTTAAAGGCTTGTCTATTAACAAGACTTGACCAGAAAGATAGTCCTCTTTCAGCATCATTTTAAGCGTTTAATGATGAAAATACGACGGCAATAATGCCTACGATAATGCAATAGAAAGCAAAATAGCTTAGCTTGCTCTTTTTTACCAAGGCTATCATCCAAGTACAGGCAAATAATCCAGCAATAAAGGCAGCTATAAAACCAATGGATAGTGACATGAAATTTTGACTGTCATAAGTCAAATCACCACTCATAATATCCTTCGCTATTTTTCCAAAAATTAAAGGAACCACCATTAAGAATGAAAATCGAGCTGCTTTCGTTTTATCGTTCCCCAATAAAACAGACGTTGAAATGGTTGCTCCAGAACGAGAAATACCAGGTAACATAGCAATAGCTTGAGAAATTCCAATAATAAAAGCGTTTTTAAAAGATACTTTTTTATTAGTATTTTTAGCTTTATCTGCTAAAAAAAGTAAAATGGCCGTAATAATTAGCATCCATCCTACCAGTAAAATATTGCCTCCAAAAAGTTGTTCTAATTGTTCTTCAAAAAATACACCTATAACAACAGCAGGAATCATGGAAAGTGCAATTTTAGAAACAAATTGTAAATCTTCGTTCCATTTAAATTTCAGAATGCCTTTGATAATATCTAAAATATCTTTTCTAAAAATAACGATGGTACTTAAAGCTGTAGCAAAGTGGAGTACCACTGTAAATAATAAACTTTCTTCGGGTATTGAGTTGTCTCCAAGAATAGCTTTGCCAAGCTCTAAATGACCGCTTGATGATACAGGTAAAAATTCGGTGAGGCCTTGAATAATACCTAAAATAATTGCATCGATTATATCCATGGCGCAAAAATATTAAAATAGATATACCGAAACTTAGAAAGTTTTGATTTTATTTATCAGGATTTAATAAAATAGCATAAATTTCAATGCCAAATCCAATTAAAATTATGGCAGGGGCAAGTCTTATGCGTCTCCAATGAAAGATTTCAGGATTGAAAACATTAGGATCGTCGCTACCGCCTCCAGACATTAAAATAAAGCCTAAAGCGATACAAGCTAAGCCAATAAACATAAACTTGTAGTTTTTCTTTCCAAAAATAAAGATGTCTTTAGTGTCTTCTTTTCGTTTTTTTTCTCCCATAACTAGTTAAATTCAGTGTAAACAATAACTCCATCAACGGCCAATTGCGAAATATGTTCGGAAGTTGCTAAACCTCCAAGGACTTTTGCCAAGTGCAAAGTAACGGTTTTATTTAAAACTTTTGCGTTAAGAGAATCTAAATTTAATCCACGTTCAAGTCCTCTGTTAATATAATAATAATCACTTTGGGCATCTTTGAAAACAATATCGTGCGACGTGCCTTCAGAGATACTAACAATGGTTTTCGTTTCAATGACATCAGATGATTCACTCGTAGGGTTTTCAATGACAAATGCAGATAATGCGGCATAGCCAATAACTGCTAGTAATAGTAAAGAACTTAAAATGATTATTGCTTTTTTCATTTGTATGTAATTATATTAATATAGTTGATCGGTCTTTAAATTCAAGAAACGTTGTGTTGCAAAATGTGTACTTATCCATGTAATAACAATACCCAAAGCAAAAACAAAAACAAATAGGAAAGTCATTAAAACAGGGTTACTCAATAATTCTAACTCTAAAAATGTTTTATTAAGATAATACAAAACAATAGCCATGCCTATGAGTGCCAATATAGCTCCAATCATTCCCAACCGTACACTTTGCCAAACGAAAGGGCGTCTAATAAATTGTTTTGTGGCACCTACCATTTGCATGGTTTTAATAGTAAAGCGTTTAGAATAAACAGCCAACCTTATAGAACTATTAATAAGTAAAACGGCAATTAAAGTAAAAATACTACTTATAATAAGTACCCAAAAACTAATCTTCTTAACATTATCATTCATTAAGTTAACCAAATCGTTATCGTAGTTAACCTCGTCTACAAAGTTTTTGTTCAATGCTTCATTAGAAATTTTTTCTAAATGTTCGGAGGTTACAAAATCTGCTTTCAAATGCACATCGATTGAGTTTTGTAGCGGATTATACCCAACAAAATCCATGAAATCTTCACCGTTTTCAGCTTTCATAAATTCGGCAGCCTGATCTTTAGAAACATATTCGGTAGATTTTACATAATCTGCCATAGCCAGGCTTTTTTCAAGCTGTTTCGTTTCTACTTCTTTAGCAGAATCTTTTAAATAAATGGTTACAACCACCTGTTCTTTAAAATGATCGGATACCTTTTTAGCATTTAGAATGAGCATGCCCAGTAAACCCAATAAAAAAAGCACCAAAGCAATACTTAATACCACTGAGAAGTAAGATGAGATAAGTCTGCGTTTTTGATGTTTTTCAAATGATGAGCTCATAAAGTATATAGATTGATAGTGTAAAAATAATAAAGTATATGAAAAGAAACTTCAAAAGATTTAAGTCTTTTGATTTCAAATAAAATGTCTTTTTGCGGAAAAGGCGTGTTTTTTCGAATTGAAATCTAAGGTAAATCGAAAATAAAGTAAACTTTTAAGCTTTTATAATTAGAACGTTTAAACTTTCAACATTGTTATAATAAGTTTAAATTTGCGCCTTAATTAAGTAGGTAGTAAACAGTCTTTAGTTGGCCGTTTTATGAAAATAAGAATTAGATGAAATACCATTTCAACGAAATAGAAGCCAAATGGCAAAAGTATTGGGCAGAAAACCAAACGTTTAAAGCAGTTAATAATAGCGAAAAACCAAAATACTATGTTTTGGATATGTTCCCTTATCCAAGTGGAGCGGGATTACACGTTGGACATCCACTAGGATATATAGCTTCAGATATTTATGCACGCTACAAACGTCATCAAGGGTTTAATGTATTGCATCCACAAGGGTATGATAGTTTTGGTTTACCAGCCGAGCAGTATGCTATTCAAACTGGGCAACATCCAGCAATAACGACTGCCGAAAATATAAAAACATATCGCAGACAGTTAGACCAAATAGGCTTTTCGTTCGATTGGTCTCGTGAAGTTAGAACATCAGATCCAAGCTATTACAAATGGACACAGTGGATTTTTATCCAATTGTTTGAATCTTGGTATAATAATGCTACTAATAAAGCTGAAGATATTTCGAAGTTGGTCGCCATTTTTGAAGCAGAAGGAAACATAAATGTGAATGCATGTTGTGATGACGATGTTAAAACATTTTCTGCAGAAGAATGGCAAGGGTTTTCATCTGAAAAACAGCAAAAAATATTACTACAATACAGGCTTACTTATTTAGCCGAAACGGAAGTAAACTGGTGCCCAGCATTAGGAACCGTTTTGGCGAATGATGAAATTATAAATGGTGTTTCAGAACGTGGCGGACATCCTGTAATTCGTAAAAAAATGACCCAGTGGAGCATGCGTATTTCTGCCTATGCGGAACGTTTGCTTCAAGGATTAGATAAGATTGATTGGACAGACTCACTAAAGGAAAGCCAACGAAATTGGATTGGAAAATCTGTTGGGGCGTCTGTTTCTTTCAAGATTATTGCCGAAGGCAATAATCTTGAAAGAAACATTGAAGTGTTTACAACAAGACCCGATACCATTTTTGGAGTTTCATTCATGACCCTAGCACCAGAACATGAATTGGTATCACAAATAACCACACCAGAACAAAAAGAAGCAGTAAACGCTTATATTCTAGCAACAGCAAAGCGTAGTGAGCGTGATAGAATGGCCGATGTAAAAACCATTTCGGGTGTATTTACGGGTGCCTATGTAGAACACCCATTTACAAAAGAACCGATTCCTATTTGGATTGGCGACTATGTACTAGCGGGTTATGGCACAGGAGCGGTGATGTCGGTACCTTGTGGGGACCAACGTGATTACGATTTTGCAAAACATTTTGGTATTCCGATTCCGAATATTTTTGAAGGGGTCGATATATCTGAGGAAGCTTTTGCCGATAAAGAAAAAACGATCATAACCAATAGTGATTTCATTAACGGCATGAGCTATAAAAAAGCAACCAAACGTGTTATTTTCGAACTGGAACAGTTGGGACAAGGCCAAGGTAAAACCAATTATAGATTGCGTGATGCTGTATTTAGCAGGCAGCGTTATTGGGGAGAGCCATTTCCAGTATATTACGTTAATGGGATGCCTCAAATGATCGTCAAAGAACATTTACCAATAAAATTACCAGAAGTTGAAAAATATTTACCAACCGAAACTGGAGAGCCACCATTAGGAAACGCTACAGTTTGGGCTTGGGATACAAATACGAATCAAGTGGTAAGCAATGATCTTGTCACCCAGAGCGCAATCGAAGGGTCTCAGGATAACGGGATCTATCCACTTGAACTAAACACCATGCCAGGCTGGGCAGGAAGCTCATTTTATTTCAACAGGTACATGGATCCTGAAAATGATAATGAAATGGCATCTAAAGAAGCTTTAGATTACTGGCAGGATGTCGATTTATATATAGGCGGAAGCGAGCATGCTACGGGACATTTATTATACTCTCGTTTTTGGCAAAAATTCTTGTTCGATAAAGATGTTGTACCTGTTGACGAGTATGCTAAAAAGTTAATTAATCAAGGGATGATTTTGGGGACTAGTGCTATTGTATATCGCATTTCAGGAACTAATAAATATGTTTCTAAAGGATTAAAAGATAGTTATGATGTTGAAGAAATAAGAGTTGATGTTAATATGGTTAATGCTTCAGATGAAATTAATATAGAAGCATTAAAAAATTGGCAGCCACAATTTAGTGATGCTGAATTTATTTTGGAAGGAGATAATTATATCGTTGGTAGAGAAGTTGAAAAAATGTCTAAACGTTGGTTTAATGTTGTCAACCCAGACAATATTTGCGAGCAGTATGGAGCAGACAGCTTAAGACTTTACGAAATGTTCTTAGGTCCTTTAGAGCAATACAAACCCTGGAATACATCAGGTATTACAGGGGTACATTCATTCTTGAAAAAACTTTGGAAACTTTACCATCAAGGAGAAAATGGAGCTTTTTACGTAACGAGTTCCACTCCTTCGGAGGGGCTAGGGGAGGCTCTTAAAACCCTTCATAAAACGATTAAAAAGGTACAAGAAGATATAGAGAATTTCTCGTTTAATACGTCCGTATCTACTTTTATGATTGCTGTTAATGAGTTAACGGCTCAAAAATGTACAAGTAAAGCCATTCTTGAACCGCTATTAATTTTAATTTCACCTTATGCACCACATATTGCAGAAGAATTATGGAATCAATTGGGGCATGATGAATCTATTTCAACGGCAGAATTTCCAAAATTTGATGGTAGCCATTTAGTAGAAAGCAGTAAAAACTACCCCATTTCATTCAATGGAAAAATGCGTTTTACACTAGAACTACCATTAGATATGAGCAAAGATGATATAGAAAAAACAGTTTTAGAACACGAAAAAACGAAAGAACAATTACAGGGACGTGAACCTAAAAAAGTCATTGTAGTTCCAGGAAAAATAGTCAATATTGTTGGGTAATGTGATTTTTGGAGACTAAGAGGTCTGAACGAATTATTATGAATGAATCTGGAATTATCTCAAAAATAAGTCATCAAGATTTTGATACAACTTATCAAAAATTAAAGGATGTTATTGAACACAATCCAAACTTAAAAATTATAGCAGAGTTAAACCATCAAGGGAATGCTTCTTCTGTAGGTTTAGAGTTAAACCCAACACGAATCATCATGTTTGGAAATCCTAATTTAGGAACACCTTTGATGCAGAATGCTCAAACAATTGGTTTGGATTTACCGCAGAAAGTATTAGTTTATCAAAATGCAGAAGGCGTTGTAAAAGTAGCGTATAACGATCCTTTATACTTAAAGGATAGGCATGGAGTTACTAATAAAGAAGAAATATTGAATAAGATAGCAGGCGCATTAGATAAAATTACAAATGCTGCCATAGTATGATTTTATAGAAATAATCAATTTATTGTCTCTATACTTGCTATACAGTTTTAAGCATGAGCGCTTATTTTAGTCATGTCGAAATAAAGAATGATTGAGACATCACATTATGCTATTGTGAATGCACTTTATAAATTTATGCGATTTCTCCTTTTGTCAGAAATGACTATTTGTTGCCGTTTTGACCAAGGGAGAACATGTTTTTTTAATAATAGTTAATGGATTATATAGAAATCATTGGTTTTATAGCAGCAGTTTTAACCACAGCAGCATTCTTACCGCAAGTATATAAAACATGGAAGACCAAAGATGTTTCTAGCCTATCTTTGCCTATGCTGCTTTTATTCTTTATCGGTATTGTTTCATGGTTAGTCTACGGGTTTCTAAAAAACAGTCCTTCTATGATTTTCGCCAATAGTATTACCGTAGTATCTTCATTTTTGCTGGTTTATTTCAAAATTAAATACAAGAAAAAATAAATCAACTTAATAATTTCGGGGGGGTATTTTTAGTCCAAATTTCCTATTTCATAAAATAATATTTCCATTTTATAGAAATCGATAAAAATGTGTCAGCTTTAGTTAAAAGGCTAATATTTTGTCTTTTTCGTTGTAATTTTAACAAACAAATTAACCTAAATATTGTCTATGTTAATTACTTCAGACAATTAATTAAAAATTAGAATAAAAGATGAAAATTGGTGTCCCAAAAGAAATTAAAAACAATGAAAATAGAGTGGGTATGACCCCTGCTGGCGTTTTTGAACTTACAAAAAGAAATCATACAGTTTACATACAAACTAGTGCTGGTTTTGGTAGTGGTTTTTTTGATGAAGATTATCAAGAAGCTGGTGCGATTATTTTAAATACTATCGAGGAAGTTTATGCTACCAGTGATATGATTGTAAAAGTAAAAGAACCGATACAAGAGGAGTATCAATTAATAAAACCTGATCAAGTTGTTTTTACCTATTTTCATTTTGCATCGAGTGAAGCACTAACAAAGGCTATGATAGTTAGTGGAGCAATCTGTATTGCTTATGAAACTGTTGAGGAGGCCGATGGTTCTTTGCCATTGTTAATTCCAATGTCTGAAGTCGCTGGTCGCATGTCTATACAGCAAGGCGCTAAATATTTGGAAAAACCTATTAAAGGACGTGGTGTTTTATTAGGAGGAGTACCAGGAGTCGCACCAGGAAAGGTTTTGGTTTTAGGAGCAGGTATTGTAGGAATTCAAGCAGCTAAAATGGCTGCAGGATTAGGGGCTCATGTAAT
Organism: uncultured Flavobacteriaceae bacterium; assembly: GCA_947501845.1. GTDB lineage: Bacteria > Bacteroidota > Bacteroidia > Flavobacteriales > Flavobacteriaceae > Flavivirga. Next base: position 266,679 of record CANMXP010000003.1, read on the forward strand.
CATTATGGATATTAATATGAAACAATTGCGTTATGTAAATGATGTGATGCCAAATCATGTAGTAACCGAGTTTTCAAACGAATACAATATTAGAAAACGCATTAAAGAATCTGATTTAATTATTGGAGGTGTTTTAATAAAAGGAGCAAAGGCGCCTAAATTAATTACTAAAGATATGCTGAAAGATATGCGACCAGGTACTGTAATTGTGGATGTTGCGGTAGATCAAGGTGGGTGTTTTGAAACGACTAAAGCAACCACGCATGAAGATCCAACTTATATTATAAACGATGTCGTGCACTATAGTGTTGCTAATATGCCAGGAGCAGTACCATATACGTCTACTGTGGCTCTAACCAATGTAACCTTGCCCTACATTATTAAATTGGCAAACGAAGGTTGGGAAAAAGCATGTGAAAATAATATACCTTTATCAAAAGGATTAAATATTGTTAAAGGTCAAGTGGTTTATAAAGAAATAGCAGAAGCCTTTAATTGGGAAACCGAAATTGTTTAAAACTGACAAACTTTCAGACTTATAAATTGGCTTTATTTTTGCTATATATAATGTATAATTAAAAATAGAAGGCGATGTTAGAATATTATATATTAATAGGAGGTATAGCTTTAGTAAGCTGGTTGGTGAGTAGTACCTTAAAAAGAAAGTTTGAAAAATACTCGAAAGTGCAGTTGCGTAATGGTATGAGCGGTGCCGAAATTGCAGAAAAAATGTTAGCAGACCATGGTATTAGAGATGTTGAGGTGATTTCGACTCCTGGACGTCTTACCGATCATTATAATCCAAAAAATAAAACCGTTAATTTAAGCGAAGCTGTTTACAATCAGCGTAACGCAGCCGCTGCGGCAGTTGCAGCGCACGAATGTGGTCATGCAGTACAGCATGCACAAGCGTATAGCTGGTTGCAAATGCGTTCTGCTTTAGTACCAGTAGTGAGTGTGTCTTCGGGAATGTCACATTGGTTAATCATGGGAGGGTTGATACTTGGTGCCGCTGCAGGAGTTGGTATAGGCTGGTGGGCCGCCGCTGCAGGTGTTGTGCTTATGGGCTTTGCCACATTGTTTAGTTTTATAACCTTACCTGTAGAATATGATGCCAGTAATAGGGCTTTGGCTTGGTTGAAAAATAAAAACATGGTGTCTCAAGAAGAATATGAAGGATCTAAAGATGCACTTAAATGGGCTGCAAGAACCTATTTGGTAGCAGCTATTGGTGCTTTAGCGACGTTGTTATATTGGGCGCTTCAAATATTTGGAGGGTCAAGAGATTAAATAAAAGGAAACTGAATTTTTCACTAAAACAGAAGAATTCAGTTTCTTTTTTTAGTACATTTAAATTTTAAACCAATTAACAAATTCATATTATGGAAGATATACAAAATGATAAGCTATTAATTAGTCATGTCTCTGATTTAGACCGTGTGGCATTTTATAAAAAAACCTATGCACATGTGGCAGGAGGCGTTTTGGTATTTATCCTTTTTGAATATTTGTTGCTTCAAAGTAGTGCTATTGTTGAATTTGCATTGTCAATGACCGAAGGCTACAGATGGCTAATCATGTTAGGTGGTTTTATGTTTATTACAAATTATGCAGAACGTATGGCTTTAAAAACGCCAGATAAAAACAAACAGTATTTGGCTTATGGTTTATATATTCTAGCGGAAGCTTTTATTTTTGTTCCGCTTATTTATATTGCTGCATTTTACATGGAAACAGGACCAGAAATTTTAAATCAAGCAGCCATAGTTACATTAGCATTATTTTCAGGATTAACAGCTGTTGTTTTTCTTACTAAAAAAGATTTTTCTTTTTTAAGAACAGGACTTACAATTGGATTCTTTATTGCGATAGGACTTATTATTGCAGGTGCTCTTTTTGGTTTTAATTTAGGTCTGTGGTTTTCTGTTGCTATGTGCTTATTGGCAGGTGGTTCCATATTGTATCAAACTTCTAATTTAGTAAATAAATACACTACCGAGGATTACATTCCAGCAGCATTGGGCTTATTTGCGTCTTTAATGTTACTGTTTTGGTATATACTTAGTATTTTTATGTCACGAGATTAAAAAGAATAACATATAAATTTAAAGCTCTGAAACGCCTCAGAGCTTTTTTGTTTCTCAATTTGAAAAATTCCTCGATGCGATGCTTAGAGGTCATTTATGAAATTGTCATTCTCGGTAATGCGGGAATTTAAATTAAAATTTAAGATGGATAGTCCGATACCATATTATAAAGAACACTTAGAAAAATACCAATCTGAAGCCCAAAGGTTGTTCAAAAAAATGACGGCCTTGAGTATGTTAAGACTATCTGTGTTTTTGATAACAGGATTTGGTGTCTATTTCACATTTCAGTATTGGCAAGTTGCTATGGTTCTTGCTATTATTGGTATTGCCGTATTTGTTTTTTTATTGTCGAAATACACCGATATAAAAGGGCAAAGAAATTTTAATAAAGCTTTGGTCAAAATAAACGAAGAAGAAATTAAAATAGCTTCTGGCGATTTTCATGAACGAGATAAAGGTTTGCAGTTTCAAGACCCTACGCATTTTTATAGTTTGGATATTGATTTGTTTGGTCGCGGTTCTTTTTTTCAATTTATTAATAGAACGACCATCAATGAAGGTAGCCAAAAGTTAGCAGATGCTTTAAAAGCAAATCATATTGACGCTATTGAGTTGCGCCAAGAGGCTATAAAAGAATTGAGCTCTAAACCAAAATGGCGACAATACTATTCGGCTACATCGAGTTTAGTTACCGTTGAAACACCTGCTAAAAATATTATAAGCTGGTTGCAAAGCTATCAATCCTTTTTGCCTAAAGTGATGCAATGGTTACCAATAACATTTGTTGTATGTTCAATCCTTATATTGGGCTTAACAGTTTTAAACTTTGTAAACCCAGAATTTATAGGGTATTGGCTGCTTTTGGGACTAGGTATTACAGGTGTTTATGTTAAAAAAACTAATGTTTTGTCTTCAAATACAGATAGGGTTAAAGATACCTTTCGTCAATATGCACTGCTATTAGATTTAATAGAAAACGAAACCTTTACTTCAGAATTATTACAAGAAAAGCAACAGCAGATTCAATTAGATACAGAAAAAGCATCCCACATTTTTAAGAAGCTTTCAAAATCGTTAGACGCTTTAGATAATAGAAATAATATTATAGGTGCTATTTTTGGGAATGGGTTATTTCTAACGGACATAAAAAACGGTTATAACATCGAAAAATGGATTGAACAATATCATGCTAAGGTTGCCGATTGGTTTGAAATTGTATCGTTTTTTGATGCCTATAATTCACTGGGGAATTTTGCTTTTAATCGTCCAGAATTTATATACCCAGAAATACAGGAAAAAGGAGCTGTTATTAGTGCCAATAGTTTAGGGCATCCTTTATTAGATAAAAGTAAACGAGTCGATAGTGATTTAACAATAAAAAATGAGCAATTCTTTATTGTAACAGGAGCAAATATGGCAGGAAAAAGCACCTTTTTACGTACCGTGTCTTTACATATTGTTATGGCTAATGTTGGTCTTCCTATCTGTGCTAAATCAAGTAAATATTCGCCAGTAAAATTAATTACCAGCATGCGAACAACAGATTCTCTAACAGATGACAGTTCGTATTTCTTTTCAGAATTAACCCGTCTAAAATATATAGTGGATGCTATTCAAAAAGAACCTTATTTTATTGTTTTAGATGAAATTTTGAAAGGAACAAATAGTACCGACAAAGCTATCGGTTCCAGGAAATTTGTAGAGAAACTGGTAGCTTCGAATGCCACTGGTATCATTGCGACTCACGATTTGAGTTTATGTGAAATTGAACAAGAACTTGAAGATGTGAAAAACTACTATTTTGATGCCGAAATTATTAATGATGAGCTTCATTTCGATTATAAACTAAAAGTTGGGATTTGTCAAAATATGAATGCTTCTTTTCTTTTAAAGAAGATGGATATTGTTTAGTTATCTACCGTCACTTCGAGTAAATTTGAGAAGTGAAACGGAACAAATTTGTATCGAGAAGTCAATTCTTAAATTATGAAAGCATATTATGTTTATATTTTAAAATGTTCTGACGGTACTTATTATACTGGGTTTACTTCAAATTTAGAACAACGTTTTATAGCTCACAAAGGAGGAAAACATAAGGATAGTTATACTTATTCAAGAAGACCCTTGTCTTTGGCTTATTATGCTGAATTTACTGATCCAGGCCTGGGAATTGCAACCGAAAAGCAAATAAAAAAATGGTCTAAGAAGAAAAAGGAAGCTTTGATAAACAATGCGTATGAAAAATTACCAAACCTTTCAAAGAAAAATTTCAAAAAATAGGTCTCGATACTATTCTGTAAAAAAACAGAATCACTCGACCTGACAACCTAGTTCGTAATTTGGTTTAGAGTTTTATTGTCACTTCGAGTAATTTTATTGAGTGAGCGAAATTAAATTGTATCGAGAAGGCTTATTTCCTCTCTAATCTCACTTTTTCAATCATATTAACAGTATTTTCATCATCAGGTTTTATACTTAGTGCTTTGTAATAGTTTTTAAGAGCATCTATATAATTTTTAGTCATAAAATAAGCTTCTCCCAAGCTATCATATGTATTATACTTATAAGGAAAAATCTTTGTGTTTAAATCAAAAATATATAAGGCCTTTTTGGTTTGCTTAGAACTTAAAAGCGAATAGCCATACGTGTTAAGTTCTTTACTTCCTTTTACAAGCTCTGCTAACTTAGAAACTAATTTGGGTTCTTCTAATTTTAAATTACTTATGGATTTGGAGTTGAGTAAATTATCTATATAATTAACACCCATATAATTTGAAGTATATGTTTCATTAGAAACAATCTTAAGAATATCACGTTCTAAAGTTTCCTTGGGAGACTCTACAATTCGATTAATTTCTTTACCATCTTTATAAAAAATAAAAGTGGGCACGCGATGTATATTTAAGCCTTTTTCTTCATGATTCGGGCTTTGTTTATAAGCTTCATCAGTTCTGTTAACTGCGATGGCTTTTAATTGAATTTCTGGAAAATTGGCAGCATCTAAAACTTTATAAAATCTAGGAACTTCTCGTTTGCTATCACGACACCAGGTTCCTAAAAACACCTTGATTTCATAATCTTTTAATGAGGTTTTTAATAGCTTCACAACTTTTTTATTAACCAAGTAATCCTTGTAGTTTTTATAAAACCATTTATTAAAGCTGTTTTTTGTTAATCCGTTTCTGTTTATTTCACCAAGTAAAAGGGGGGTGCCCTTCTCATCTAAAGAAAGATTGTTTAATGTTTGAGAAAATCCTAAGTGTAGTGTAAATAAAAGGGTCAAGCAGATAATTGTTTGTTTCATAATTTTGATTGTTTACCCCAAAAATAGATGGTTATGCTATGCAACTCCAGAAAAAAGGATAGCTTACTTATTTAATAATGCGAATGTTTATGACTTGTTTACAAACGACATTTTTGACGTTGGTAACTACAAAACTGATTTTTGTACATATTCTTTGATAGTTAAGGCTTTTCTGTTTACTTTTCATCTAGATAATATGACTTTTATAAAAAAACATAGCTCACAAATTTTGGTACATATCCTGTTTTGGATGTTGTTCGTATTTGTGTCCTTGTTTTTGTTTTCAGATTTTTATTGGAAACAAAACCCTTTTCTTCAGTACCTCACTCTTTTGGTCATCATCGTATATGGAAACAATGTATTACTGCTCCCTTTTTTTGTTAAGAAGAAAATGTACATACTTTACACTTTTGTATTTGCAGCTATTTCATTTTTGGCAACCCAATTATATTGCTATGCGTTTGCTAAATGTGGGTGTACTATTTTTAAGTGCTTGAGTGATTATTTATGGCAATCGTTAGTGCCACTAATTTTCTTTTCTTTTATATGGATGTTATACCGTTTTATTGATAAAGAAAATGAAGTTGAAACCATTAAAAAAGAGCATGTTGAAATGGAACTGAAGTTTTTAAAATCACAGATAAATCCTCATGTATTATTTAATAATTTGAATACAATCTATTCGTATTCATTAGAAAAACCTAACGAAGTACCAGAGATGATTTTAATGCTGTCAGACAATTTGAAGCATGTTTTATATGAAAGTAATTCTAAAACCATTTCTTTAGAAAAAGAGATACAATTTATAGATAACTATATAAAATTTCAAGAAATTAGAACGGAAGGTGTTAAGCAAATTCATTACAAAAAAGAAATAGATGCTAATAAGTATCAAATAGCGCCACTGCTCTTAATAACCATTATAGAAAATGCGTTTAAGCATAGTACCTTACATAGTGATATTTCAATTTCGATTAAAGTTGCAAATGATACTTTAGAATGTGTTTGTGAAAACGACTATGATAAAGAAAAAGTAAGCCCCGCCGATTTTAGAATCGGGTTACAAAATTTAGAGAAGAGACTCGAACTTATTTATAAGGATACTTATGAATTTAGAATTGATAAAAACGATACATTTAAGGTTTACTTAAGACTCAATTTTCTAATAGATAATTAAAAGATGAATTGTATTATTATAGAAGATGAAATTCCAGCTCAAAAAATTTTAAAGAGCTTTATTAGCAAAATACCAAGTATTATATTGGTGGACACCTTTAAAGCTGCTATTGAAGCTAATTCGTTTTTAAATAATAATAATGTTGATGTTGTTTTTCTAGATATTAATCTACCAGATATGTCTGGACTGGATTTTATAAAAACAATTAAAAATCCACCAGCAATTATAATGACTACAGCCTATCCAGAGTACGCCGTTAACAGTTTTGAGTTGGATACTATTGTTGATTATTTGGTAAAGCCTTTTTCGTTCGACCGTTTTTTAAAAGCTATTAATAAAGCAAAGGACAGGATAGAAGTTCCCGAAAACACTTTAGAAGAAAACAATGACAATACTATTTTTTTAAATGTAGATAAAACACTTCATAAGCTTGTTTTGAGCTCCATATTGTACATCGAATCCGATAGAAATTACATAACAGTGGTGACCGAAACCCAAAAATTATCATATATAGATTCATTAAAAAACTGGACAGCAAAACTTCCGGAAACCCAATTCATTCAAGTCCATAAATCGTATATCATAAACAGTAAGTTTGTAGATAAGATTTCTGGAAATACCCTTTTTATAAAAGCGAATAAAATTCCTATTGGCAGAACCTATAAGCAAGAATTATTAAAAGCTCTGGGAGTATAAACTTTGTACGTTCTTATAAGCATTCACTTCTTTTTCGTCTCTATAATTTTGTAAGTTGTTATATTTACATAAGGTAATTATTGAAAATTGAGTGTATGAAATTTAGAAAAGCCACCAAAGAAGATATTCCGATTATTGTAGAGATGATTGCAGATGATGAGCTTGGAAAGCAAAGAGAAAATTTTAAAATACCGTTACCCACTGAATACCTGCGAGCATTTGATAAAATTGATTCCGATGAAAATCAGGAACTCATTGTTGTAGAGGATGAAACCTCTCAAATTATTGGGACTTTGCAACTTAGTTTTATTCAATACCTCACCTATCGTGGAGGTATTAGAGCTCAAATTGAGGCCGTTCGAATTAAAAAAGATAAAAGAGGGCTAGGTATAGGGAAAATAATGTTCGAATGGGCCATTAAAAGAGCGAAAGCACGAAAAGCACATGTATTGCAACTAACTACCGATAAAAAAAGGCCAAAAGCAATTAAGTTTTATAACGATTTAGGGTTTATTCAATCTCATGAAGGTATGAAGATGCATTTTTGAAACAAATTAATTTTTTAAGACACTCTATGCAGCATCAATCTAAGCTTCCTAATGTAGGGACTACTATTTTCTCAATTATGAGTAAGTTGTCTAATGAGCATAATGCCATTAACTTATCTCAAGGGTTTCCAAATTTTGAAAGCGACCAAAAATTAACCGATCTGGTTAGTAAGGCCATGAATTCTGGGTATAACCATTATGCGCCCATGGCAGGAAATGTAGAGTTGAGGGAAGCCATTGCAAAAAAAATAACGTCGTTGTATCATACCAGTTATCATCCTGAAAACGAAATAACCGTAACTGCTGGTGCAACACAGGCTATTTTTACCATTATTACAACATTTATAAGCCAAGGAGATGAGGTTATCATTTTTAGACCAGCTTACGATAGTTATGAGCCTGCCATAACACTTAATGGCGGAAAAGCAGTTTCAATTCAATTGGAAGCACCAAGTTTTAGTATTGATTGGAGTACTGTAGAAGCTAAAATTAACGGTCGGACTAAAATGATAATTATAAATACGCCGCATAACCCTACTGGTACGGTATTCTCTAAGGAGGATATGCAGCAATTAGAAAAAATAACAAGAGATACAAACATCATTGTATTGAGTGATGAGGTTTATGAGCATATGATTTTTGATGGCGAAAAGCATCAAAGTGCCTGCTTATTTCCCGATTTAAAATCTCGAAGTTTTGTAGTCGCTTCTTTTTGTAAAACGTTTCATAATACTGGGTGGCGAATAGGGTATTGTTGTGCGCCAAAAACGCTTATGGAGGAATTTATAAAAGTGCATCAGTTTAATGTTTTTTGCATTCACCATCCAACACAAAAAGGCATTGCAGATTATATGCAAGAACCTAATCATTATTTAGATTTGCCTACTTTTTATCAACGAAAAAGAGATTTGTTTCTAAGCCTTATAAAAGATTCCAGATTTAAGTTTACACCATCAAAAGGTACTTATTTTCAAGTATTGGATTATTCAGAAATCACAGAAGAATATGATGTGGATTTTGCGAAACGATTAACGATTGAATCTGGAATAGCTTCCATACCATTATCGGTTTTTAATAGTAATAATTTAGATAATAGGGTGCTTCGGTTTTGTTTCGCGAAAGAAGATGATACTTTAAAAAGAGCAGCAGATGTTTTGAATGGTATTTAAGTGACTTTTTAATTGATATATGGTCTAAATCATATAACGATTTAAAGAAAATATTATGAAATTATTTGCAGTATTATTGTTTTTAGTTGCGTCATTAACCATACAAGCGCAGGAAGTTAATTTAAATGGAGCTACTTATACGGTTAAAGGGAAAGCTGTTTTGAAAGATAATATAGATATAACAAGTAAGTTGTCTGTTGAAGAAAAAAAAGAAATTTTAGAGGCTCTAAAAGAGCAAAAAGCTTTAAAAGTTGAACGTGCAAAGGCTGATAAAAGGGCAAAAAAGGCTGAAAAAGCTTTAAAAAAGAAAGAAAAAGCGCAATCTAATTTTGATAAATCTAGTAGTAGATATAATAAAGCTGTAGCTAAATACGAAAGCTTAAAAAAAAGAGGTAGACTATCGCCAGTTAAAGAGGCTAAATGGATTGAAAAAGTTGAAAAACTAAGGTATAAAAGAGATAAACTTGAAGTTAAATTAAATAAATGCAAGATCAACTTAAAATAGCGTTAATTCAGTCTGATTTAATTTGGGAAAACCTGAAACAGAATTTTGAGAATTTTTCTGAAAAAATAGACCGTATTTCAGAGGATGTAGATTTAATAATACTCCCAGAAATGTTTACTACTGGTTTTACTATGAATGCAAAAGATGTAGCGGAAACTATGGATGGAGAAACTGTTAAATGGATGAAATCTAAAGCTTTAAGCATAAATGCTGCTATAGTTGGTAGTTTTGTTGTTTTGGAAGCGAATAACTATTACAATCGATTGCTCTTCGTTGAGCCATCAGGAACAATTAGATACTACGATAAGCGACATACTTTTACATTGGTAGGTGAAGACAAAATATATACGGCAGGAGCTAAAAAACTAATCGTTGATTACAAAGGGTGGAAGATTTGTCCGTTAATTTGTTATGACTTACGTTTCCCAGTTTGGGCAAGAAATACCGAAAATTACGATGTGTTATTATATGTTGCCAACTGGCCTAAGCCAAGAATACCTGCTTGGGATGCTTTATTGAAAGCACGTGCTATTGAGAATATGAGTTATTGCATTGGTGTAAATCGTGTTGGCGTGGATGGTATTAATAGTGAATACTCAGGACATTCTGCAGCTTATGATGTGCTGGGGAATTTAATCACTTCTATTGAGCCTGAAAAAGAACAAACCCAAATAGCTATCTTAGAAAGAAGGCATATAGAAGCTTACAGGAATAAGCTTAAGTTTTTAGACGATAGAGATCTATTTACTCTGAAGTAAACTGAAGCGTTTCCGAGATCCCCCAATCTGCCCTAATTTCTATTTCCTTAAAATGGCTAACATGTTCAGGCTGCATCTTTTTAAGATAATTTCCTGGATCGTATTTTCCATTGCCATTGGTGTCGTGTATTACACGAATTTGATAAACGCTAGGGTTTAAATTTGTGAAATCTACAGGAGCAGCGTTCTCAACAAATTGCTCAAATTCTACATCCCCATTTTTATTGGTTAATTGTATAATAAGAGGAAATTGGGCATTTACTAATGTGAATCGTGCATAGCCATAATCGGAAGCTTTTTTGGTATTGACATAATAATTTAAAGTGTCATTTTTATTGTCAAAAAAGTCTACAAAAGCTTCAGGGAAGATTTGCAGATTGTATGCATTATCTTCTTTTTTGTCAAAGTAGAATGCATAGGTATTCATTATGGTGTCAAAATCGGTTGTAAATTCAATTTGAGTAGAATCTTTATCGATTAGTTTAATTTTAGAAGTATCCATACTAATAAAGGGAGTACTAGCAGAAATTCTAAATGGCTCTTCGTAACGAATGTTACCAGATGGCAATGCTTCAATTGTTAGAGAGTCTCTTTCTTGTTTGCTAATTCGTACGGTATGGTCTGTTTCTTGTGTAGGATGACTGACTTTAAAAACAAGTGAATCCACTTCAAGGCGGGGCTTATACCAGTAGTTAAGACTATCTGTTTTTTTGTCTTTTGTTATGCGGTATTCAAATTCAGGAGGTGTTTCAGATTGAATCTCAATAGCCATGCCCTCATAATCACCTTCATAGCCGAAAGCGATTTTTTCGCCAGATAATAATTTAGGTCTTGTGGAGTTAAAATCTAAGGCCTCCGAAAATAACTTTAAGGTATACAGTGAATCTGTAGGTACCTCAATAAAATCTTTATAAAATGCAATCTGATCTGTTTTTTGTTGAAACTTATTATCCCCATTATTATCTTTTAAGGCAACAAGCATATATTTTCCCTCTTTAATATTTTCGATAGAGAATGTTGTCAGGCTATCGAGTGTATTAGTAATATATCTGGGGGTTTCCTTGTAAATAATGGAGTCGTTGAAAGTAGAATCAACTTCGTATAAAGATACCGAAACAAAGGTTTCAGGTTGTTTTTTTAAGGCATCTACAATAATACCATTTACACTAAGAGAGTCTATATAATCACCTGTTGATAGTACGTATCTATAATACGGATACGGATTTCCTTCATTATTATCGGCAATACTGTTTCCAAAGTTAAAGGCATAAGTCGTATTGGGTTGTAAGGTATCGTGAATTTTAATGGTAATATATTTACTTGCACCTCCCAAAGGTGTAACTTCAGGTTGTGTAGTCATAGGAGGTGAAATAATGAGTTGCTTTTGCAGGTCTTTAATTTTAACATATTCGTCAAAATATACTCTTATTTCATTACCAGTAAAATTGGTTGAATAATTTTCTGGATCAGATCTAATAATAACAGGAGGTGTTTCATCTTTTGGCCCTCCGCCAGGGGTACCACGGTTAGCACAGTTTATAAAAAATAAGCTCAAAAAAATGATTAAAATAAAATTTGAAAGAGTTTTGTTCATTACCAATTTTAAATTTTGCACAAACCTACGTAATTTTAAAGATATAACGGATAACTCATTATGCTATTGCCATGGTGGCGATACTTATTTTTATATTTTTTGCTTGGTTTAACACGGCTATACAAGCCTCTAAAGTAGCACCCGTAGTAATGATGTCGTCTACCAACAAGATATGTTTGTTTTCGATATATTTAGAATCTACAAGCGTAAACAATTCGTCACTATTATTCCAACGCGCTAATCGCTTTTTGTTCACCTGAGATTTAGAAGCAGTTATTTTTAAAAGAGCATCGGCTTTATAATCAGCGTTTAAAGCTTTAGCAATTTGCTGACCGAATTTTGCAGTTTGATTGTATCCTCTTTTTTTTAATTTCTTTTTATGAAGAGGTACAGGAATCACTATATCTATAGATTTATAAGGTACGAGGTTTTTCAATTCGCCTCCCAACCAATCTCCAAGAAACGAACCAATGTTTTCATAACCTTTATATTTCAATCTATGAATGAGTTGTTGGACAATACTCTTTTTTTCAAATCGGAAAAGAGCCGTTCCATTTTCAATTTTTGCACGTCCATAAAGTACTTTTTCTACTGTATCATCATGGTTAAAATGAAAATTCGTAACAGGTAAGTTATGTCGGCAATCTATACAGATCGTCTTTTCATTATCACTCAATAAATTAAGACATGCGTAACATACTTCGGGAAAGAATAAGTTGACTATGGATTTGAACATTTCTTAAAATGGATATGATCAAATATAATGAGTTTTTTAAAAATAAAGAATTGTCTTACGTATCAAAGTGTTTTCTTTAAAGCGTTTAAGTCTAGCCAATATCACAATCTTGATTTCTAAGCTTCAATACTTCTTATTTTAATTAGCACACCACCAACAGCTAAAAAAAATGCACATCTCTTGTTATTTTTCAATAAACAAGATGTTAGTTTAAAGCGGTTTTTTATTTTTGCACCATGGCAAATCAAGACGATCAATTTAAGAAGGTTATTTCGCATGCAAAGGAGTACGGTTATGTATTTCAAAGTAGCGAAATTTATGATGGATTAAGTGCAGTTTACGACTATGCGCAGAATGGTGCAGAGTTAAAGAAAAATATACGCGATTACTGGTGGAAAGCAATGGTGCAAATGCATGAAAATATTGTAGGCATAGACGCTGCAATTTTTATGCACCCTACCACTTGGAAAGCCTCTGGGCATGTAGATGCGTTTAATGATCCGTTGATAGATAACAAAGACTCCAAAAAACGTTATCGCGCCGATGTTTTAATTGAGGATTATTGTGCTAAAATTGAAGCAAAAATAGATAAGGAAGTTACTAAAGCAGCGAAGCGTTTTGGAGATGCTTTTAACAAAGAAGAATTTGTTTCTACAAACGGACGTGTTTTAGGCTATCAGGAAAAAATAAATACAACGCTTTCGCGGATGGCTAAATCTCTTGAAAATGAAGATTTGGCTGATGTTAAAGCACTTATAGAGGAACTCGGAATTGCAGACCCATTAACGGGAAGTAAAAACTGGACAGATGTTAAGCAGTTTAACCTCATGTTTGGTACTAAGTTAGGTGCTTCTGCAGATAGTGCCATGGATTTATATTTACGTCCAGAAACAGCACAGGGTATTTTTGTAAACTTTTTAAATGTTCAGAAAACGGGACGTATGAAGATTCCGTTTGGAATTGCACAAACAGGAAAAGCTTTTAGAAATGAAATTGTAGCAAGGCAGTTTATTTTTAGAATGCGTGAGTTTGAACAAATGGAAATGCAGTTTTTTATAAAACCTGGTACCCAAAAAGAATGGTACGAACACTGGAAAGAAACCAGATTAAAGTGGCATTTATCTCTAGGTATGGGAGCAGATAATTATCGTTTTCACGATCATGAAAAGTTGGCGCATTATGCGGATGCTGCAGCCGATATTGAATTTAAATTCCCATTTGGTTTTAAAGAATTAGAAGGGATTCATTCACGTACAGATTTCGATTTAAAGGCGCATGAAGAATATTCGGGAAAAAAATTACAGTATTTCGATCACGAAGATAATGCCAGTTATACACCGTATGTTTTAGAAACGTCTATTGGTTTAGATCGTATGTTTTTAGCTGTGTTTTCTAATTCGTTGCAGGAAGAAGCATTAGAAAATGGAACAACACGTACTGTTTTAAAATTACCAAGCGTTTTGGCGCCAGTAAAAGCTGCTATTTTACCATTAGTTAAAAAAGATGGTTTGCCAGATATAGCTCGTAAAATTGTAGACGATTTAAAATGGGATTTCAATGTGATTTATGATGAAAAAGATGCTGTTGGAAGACGTTACAGAAGGCAAGATGCCAATGGAACACCGTTTTGTATTACTGTAGATCATGATACTTTAGAAGATAACACGGTGACCATTAGACATAGAGATACTATGGAACAGCAACGTGTTAAAATTGAAGATTTAAGGGACATTATTAAACAAGAAGTCGATGTACGCTCTTGGTTAATGAAAATGTGAAACACCAAAGCGTTTTATGCTGAACTCGTTTCAGCATCTCATAAAATATAAATCGGTCTAAAAATCACCTGTTTTTTTCAAGAACTATTGCTACTGAAAACAATTTTCTTTCAATAGAGAATTTTATTTTTTTATTGTTTAATCTAGATTTTACATAGTTAACAATTTTCTCGTCTTCAGGTTTAACGTCCAAAACATTAATTTTTTTGTCATCATCTATTTTAAAAGTGATTTTTGTGCGAACGTTCTCTTTAATGATAATGTCTGGATCTTCAAGGAGTGTAGCAATTTTTGATCTTAATTTTCGCTCGGGGTCATCATAATCTAATCCATTACTAATAAATGGTGTGTTAGAGTTTAGAGACAAAAGAAATAATAAGATTATTTTCTTCATGGTAGGTTAATTTTAAGGTTGATTTAGGGCTAGCAAATATATTTTTAAAAACCATTAATACGTATCACGACATGTTATTAGATTGTAACATTTTTGTGACTAATGCGTTAAATTAACTTACAATTAAAATGATTTGTATTACTTTTTTAAGTTAAAAAAACAGAAAAGCTTACATTGTTTTTTGGGATTTTTAAAGCGAAGAGTATGGTGTGGATATTTGTGATACTCTGAAATAGTATCGCTAGATATCAAATTTAAAATCTCAGATAGTATGGTATAGATAAGAAGTCTGAAATCAAATCATAAATAGCTTATGTATTATATACGTATCTGTCTATTAATTTGTTGGTCTAAAGAAATAATAGATTCCGTTCTTAAAACACCAACAATGGTTTGAATCTTGTTATTTAATAATAGCATTAAATGATTGTTGTTATAAGCCAGCATTTTGATAAAGAGATTCCAGTCACCAGTTGTATAGTGACATTCTAGGACTTCAGGAATTTTTTTTAAGGCTCTAATAACATCTTCGGTATTTACGGCTTTTTCAAGGTGAATCCCAACAAAAGTCATGGTTGAATAGCCCAAAACCTTAGGGTCGATTACAAACTGCGAACCAGAAATAAGCTTCGATTTTTCTAGTTTTCGTAGGCGTTGGTGAATAGCAGCACCAGAAATACCAACATTACGGGCAATCTCTAAAATAGGTGTTCTGGCATCTTCAGTTAATGCACGCAGTATTTTTTTATCAATCCCATCTATTATTATGGGCTTGTTTTTAGACTTCATTAGTTAGATTTTAAAACATAAAAATAGCCATTTGATTTCAAATTGAAACTATTTTGTGCTTTAAGAATTGACAAACCACCATAAAAATACACAATAGATCAATTATTTAAAGGATTGTAACCCAAGTAAGGGATTTCTTTTTCGTGAAAAGTCACACCAAAAGTTTCTAGTTCTTTTAAAATAGGTTCGTAAACTTCTTTGGTAATAGGAATTTGAACGCCAGGGGTTGTAATTTTTTTATTAAGAATGGCTAAAGTAGCCATAGCAACAGGTAAGCCTACCGTTTTTGCCATAGCTGTATATGTTTGATCTTCACCTAAAACAACCATATTCGCATCTATTTGATATGTTTCACCATCTTTTTCATAACCAAATTTATGGTACATAACAATCATGTCTTTATCATAGGGATTAAGTGTCCAACTATCCATGAGTATTTTTTGAAGTATTTGGGCAGGGGTAGCTTTTTTAAGTTCTACTTTTTTATGAGGGTTAAAAATATCTAACTCTGTAAGCTTATCCCAAACAATATCATCCTGATCAATTTTAAGAGCATGCCTTAATTTTAATTCTACAGAATCTGTAGGGCTGTAGGTTAAAAAGGCATTTATAAAATCGCGATAGCTCATATTTTCACTATCATCTATAGTGTAGCTATCATCAGTCATTCCTAGTATAACGAAAATGTTCCATGCACGACTAAAACCAACACGTCTCATAGTACCTCTATAGAGTGTTTTAACATTATCGAGTCCGTAAACACTTTGGTATTTTAGAGAATCTCTATTTGCATAAGCTTCAAAGCGTCCAAAACCATCAATATCTAAAAATTCGGTACGTCTAAATAAACGATGATAAGGAATGTACTTATAAGTGCCTTCCTGTAAAAACTTGGCAGCCCCTCCTTGTCCTGCAGTTACTACGTTTCTAGGGTTCCATGTGAATTTATAATTCCATAAATTCGTATCGCTTTCGGGAGCCACTAAACCACCTGTAAACGATTCGAATAAAATTATTTTTCCACCATTGTTACGTATGCGATCTAAAACCTGCATGGCACTCATATGATCGATACCAGGATCGACACCAATTTCATTCATCAGTACTAATCCTTTGGTCTTTGCTTCATCGTTTAAAGCTTGCATTTCTGGACTTACATAAGAGGCCGTAACCATATGTTTTCCATATAAAATACAATCTTTAGCAGCTTCTATGTGAAAACGGGCAGGCAGCATAGATACTACAATATCTGTATTTTTTATAGCATCAGTACGAGATGTTTCATCGAAAATATCCAACAAAATGGCTTTTGCATTTTTATGATTGCCAATTAGTTTTTTTGCTGCATCTAGATTTAAATCACCAACTGTAATGAAAAGATTTTCTGAAACCGATTTATCTAACAAATATTTTAGAAGACTAGAAGCCGATTTCCCCGAACCAATGACTAAAATTTTTCGCATAGTAAGAATAGTTAACTAGTTTTGTAATGACGAATTTAATAAATACAATAGGTTTTAGTGGCTATAACGAAACACATATTATGAACAAAAAAATATTAATTACGGCATCAATCTTTGGTTTAATGGCTGTTGTATTAGGAGCATTTGGGGCTCATGCGTTAAAAGAATTAATTACAGTTGAAGCTCAGCAAACTTTCGAGACAGGTGTGAGATATCAGATGTATCATGCTATTTTACTATTGTTTGTAGGGAGTACAACTTATATACAACAAAAAACAAAGAAAGTATTATACTATTTAATCTTATTAGGAATCGTTTTATTTTCAGGGTCTATTTACGGGCTGGCAACAAATTTGTTAACAACTTTTGATTTTAAAATTATTGGTTTTATAACTCCAATAGGTGGATTGTTTCTAATTTTAGCATGGGGAGTAATGATTGTGAATTTCTTAAAAAACCAATCTAAAAACGATAGTTAATAATAAATAGTTTAAAATAATTGTTTTAATTTTGCGCAATAAATAATTTTATAACGAATTATGGTAAATGACAATCAAGTTACGAAAACGATTTCGTTGGAAGCATACGGAATAAAAAATGCCAATGTTAAGTATCAACTTTCCCCAGAAGAACTTCATAAAATTGCTATTGAAAAGGGCTTGGGTTTAGAAGCTTCATCTGGAGCTTTAGCTGTTAATACAGGTGAGTTTACAGGACGCTCTCCAAAAGATCGTTTTATTGTTAAGGATGATATAACGCGAGACCGAATTTGGTGGGGTGATATCAATATTCCGTTTGATGCAGATAAGTTTGATACGCTTTATAATAAGGTTGTTGATTATTTATCTGGTAAGGAGGTTTTTGTGAGAGACAGTTATGCTTGTGCAGATGATGATTATAGGTTGAATATTCGTGTTATTAATGAGTACCCTTGGAGCAATCAATTTGCTTATAATATGTTTTTACGCCCTACAGATGATGAGTTAAAAGGCTTTGACCCAGAATGGACAGTGGTTAATGCACCAGGTTTTATGGCAATCCCTGAAGTAGATGGTACGCGCCAACATAATTTTGCGATTTTAAATTTTTCTAAAAAAATAGCATTAATTGGAGGTACAGGCTATACAGGTGAAATTAAAAAGGGTATTTTTTCTGCTCTTAATTTTATACTTCCAGTATTTAAAAACACGTTGCCAATGCATTGTAGTGCTAATGTTGGTAAGGAAGGTGATACAGCTATTTTCTTTGGATTATCAGGTACGGGAAAAACAACCTTGTCAACAGATCCCAATAGAAGCTTAATTGGAGATGATGAACATGGTTGGACCGCAGAAAATTCGGTGTTTAATTTTGAAGGGGGCTGTTATGCTAAAGTTATTAACCTTTCAAGAGATAATGAGCCAGAAATATACGATGCTATTAAAAAGGGCGCTATTCTGGAAAATGTGATTTTAGATGCAGATGGGCATGTGAATTTTGAAGACACCTCGATTACTCAAAATACAAGAGTTAGTTACCCTATAGAACATATTGAAAATATTCAAGTGCCTTCTATGGGTAAAAACCCAAAAAATATTTTCTTTTTAACGGCAGACGCCTTTGGAGTGTTGCCTCCAATTTCTAAGTTAACACCTAGTCAGGCGGCATATCACTTTATTTCTGGTTATACGGCGAAAGTTGCTGGAACTGAAGCTGGAGTTGTAGAGCCTCAGCCTTCTTTTTCTGCATGTTTTGGCGCGCCATTTATGCCCTTACATCCTGCAAAATATGCCGAAATGCTAAGCGAAAAGATGATAACTTCTGGAGTTAATGTATGGTTGGTAAATACAGGTTGGACTGGTGGCCCTTATGGTATTGGAACAAGAATGAAACTAAAATATACACGGGCCATGATTAATGCCGTGCTAGATGGTAAGCTAGGCTTGTATAATTACGATGATTACCATATCCATTCTGTTTTTGGAGTCGCACAGCCTAGAGAATGTCCAGGCGTGCCAACAAGCGTTTTAAGTCCTAGGGCTACTTGGAATGATGATGAAAAGTATTATAAAACAGCTTTTAAACTAACTAATGCATTTCGAGAAAATTTCAAAAAATTCGAAGCCCATTGTAATGAAGAAATCAGACGTGGCGGTCCACAACGTTATGCGTTTTAAGTCAAATAAAAAAGGGATGATTTTACTAAAATCATCCCTTTTTTATTTATAATTATATAACGTTATTTTCCTTTATTAACTTTATCAATATATTTTTGTAAAGCCATTGTCATAGATGGTGTTTCAGGTGTTGGTGCAGATATGTCTACTCGTAACCCTTTTTCTTCTACAGCTTTTATGGTCGTATTTCCAAAAACGGCAATTCGTGTATCGTTTTGTTTGAAATCTGGAAAATTTTGAAATAATGATTCTATTCCAGAAGGACTAAAAAATACTAAAACATCATAATAAACATTGGCCAGATCTGATAAGTCACTAACCACTGTTTTGTAAAAAGTCGCTTGTTTCCAATTAACACCTAAAGCATCTAGGGTTTCAGGAACTGCTGGTTTTACTTTATCTGTATTTGGTAGTAAGAATGTTTCATCCTTATATTTTTTAATTAACGGAGATAATTCTGCAAACGTACGTTTACCAACGTAAATTTTACGCTTTCTATATACTACGTATTTTTGAAGGTAGAAAGCAACAGCTTCAGACTGACAAAAATATTTCATAGTGTCTGGTACTTTGAATCTCATCTCTTCAGCAATTCTAAAAAAGTGATCTACAGCATTCCTACTTGTTAAAATAATAGCCGTGTAATTTTTTAAATCAACTTTTTGTTGTCTAATTTCTTTTGCAGATACACCTTCAACATGAATAAAGGGTCTGAAATCTATTTTTACTTTTTGCTTTTCTTGTAAATCAAAGTAGGGTGAGTTCTCTATTTTAGGTTCTGGTTGAGATACTAAAATTGTCTTTACTTTCATACTTGTAAGTAGTTTGTTCTAATTATTTGGCAAAAACACCTTGTATAAAATGATATAAGGTGAGATTTCGAGTGTGCAAAGATACAAAATAAAATAAAAATAATGTGATTTTATTAAACTTTGATGTGTTTTAAAAGAAGTTATAAGGCCAATAATATTTACAATTAACAATAAAATAATTATTAAATAGATAATAGATAGGGTTGGAGTAAAACTAAATAATAATAAAGCATTTATAGGAAGCAATAAAATACCTAAGTAATTTTTATAGGTTATTTTCTGAAAAAGATATTGATCGAGAAGTTTCTCAATTCCCAAAAAACTACCAATAAGTCGTTCAACAAGAACCTTTATCAAAATTAAAATAGCGATACTAAAAGATAGTTTTAATTTGAGACCTACAGAAAGAACCTCGCCACCTGTTAAAAACTGGTAAGAAATAAAGATAAAAACGGATATGGCAATAATTAAGTTAGCAAATAGCAAAGCATCAAATTTGTCCAAGAATTTTTGCTCTCTAGAATAGATTTTAAGGTATTTAGAATTTCCCAAAACAAATATGAAATCATCAAAACGTTTAGGGGAAACCAATTTTGCAATCGCCACTATGAGCAATCCTGTAACCAATAAAATGGTATATAATTCATTTGATATAATATCCCGAAGCATGCCATAAAATTATTATAATTATTAACACTATACTCATAATTATTAAGTAATATTTAAAAAAAATAAACAGTTATTGATGTACATTTGCTAAAATTTTAATTGAAGTTAGAGAATGAAAGATACGGTTGTTATCATTCCAACATATAACGAGATAGAAAATATTGAAGCGATTGTAAAGACTGTATTCTCTCAATCGGATAGTATTCATGTACTTGTTGTTGACGATAATTCACCCGATCTAACAGCTTTGAAAGTGAAAGAACTTCAAACGGATTTTCCCGATAGGCTATTTTTAGAGACACGAAAAGAAAAATCGGGGCTGGGAACTGCTTATATACATGGTTTTAAATGGTGTTTGGATAAAGCTTATAAGTATATTTTTGAAATGGATGCAGACTTTTCGCATGATCCAAAGGACTTAATAAAACTCCATAACGCTTGTCATGTAGATGGTGCGGACTTATCTATAGGTTCCAGATATGTAAAAGGTGTAAATGTTGTTAATTGGCCCATGAGTCGTGTGCTTATGTCTTATTTTGCATCCAGATATGTGCGTATTGTTACTGGAATGAGAATTCATGATACTACAGCTGGTTATGTTTGTTATAAGCGGCATGTGCTTGAGGCTATAAATTTAGATGCTATAAAATTTATTGGCTATGCGTTTCAAATTGAAATGAAATTTAAGGCTTATTTGAAGAAATTTAAAATTGCTGAAGTGCCAGTTATCTTTACAGATAGAACAAAAGGTGAATCAAAATTAAGTTCGGGTATTATTTCTGAAGCTATTTTTGGAGTTATTTCTATGAAACTGAAAAGCCTTTTTAAAAAATAAAACGATATGAAACTAAAATCAACACTTATTAAAAATGCGAATATTGTAAATGAAGGCGTGATTTTTAATGGAGATATATTAATTGAAGGAGAATACATTAAAAAGATAAGTGATTCAATAAGTGTAAAATCTGCCGATGTACTTGTTGTAGATGCCGAAGGAAAGTATTTATTACCTGGAGCTATTGATGATCAGGTTCATTTTAGAGAACCAGGATTGACTCATAAAGGTGATATAGAAACAGAATCTAGAGCAGCTATAGCTGGAGGGATAACCTCATTTATAGAAATGCCAAATACAACCCCTCAAACGACTACTATTGAGAAGTTGGAAGAAAAATTTGAAATAGCTTCTAAAACATCGTCTGCTAATTATTCGTTTATGTTTGGTGGGACTAATGATAATTTGGATGAAATTTTGAAGTTAGATGTAAATCAAGCTGCTGGTCTAAAATTATTTTTAGGATCTTCAACTGGTAATATGTTGGTTGACGATCTGGAGGTATTGGAAAAAATTTTCAAAAGTACCAATATGCTTATTTCTGTTCATTGTGAAGATGAATCAACTATAAAAAAGAATTTTCAAAAGCATATTGAAACTTATGGAGATGACATACCCATTAAATGTCATCCTATTATAAGAAGTGAAGAAGCTTGCTATTTATCATCTTCCAGAGCTATAGCGTTGGCAAAAAAAACAGGGGCAAGACTTCATGTGTTTCATCTTTCAACAGGGAAAGAAACTAATTTGTTTAGCAACAAAATTCCTTTAAAGGAAAAAAGAATTACATCTGAAGTTTGTATACATCATCTGTGGTTTAGTGACGAAGATTATGATAATAAGGGGACTTTTATAAAGTGGAACCCAGCAGTGAAAACCAAAGAGGATAGAGCCCAATTATGGGATGCTTTATTAGATGATAGGATAGATATTATAGCTACAGACCATGCGCCACATACTTTAGAGGAAAAGGAAAACGTTTATACTAAAGCACCATCTGGAGGTCCATTGGTACAACATGCGTTACCTGCCATGTTGGAGATGTACCATAAGGGTAAAATTTCTGTAGAAAAAGTAGTTGAAAAAATGTGTCATAACCCAGCCATTTTGTTTCAAGTTGCACGAAGAGGTTATATAAAAGAAGGCTATTATGCAGATTTGGTGTTAGTAGATTTAAATAGTCCTTGGACTGTAAATAAAGAGAATATTTTATATAAATGTGGGTGGTCCCCTTTTGAAGGTGCTACTTTTAAATCTAGAATTACACATACATTTTTAAACGGTAGTTTAGTGTATCAAAACTCTAAATTTAACAATATAAAAGCTGCTAAACGATTAACTTTTAATAGATGATTTTATTAAGACGACTTACCATATATTTAAGCATTATTATAGCCGTTTTAGCCTGCTATGATATAGAAAAGCCAAAAAAACCTGATAATTTGATCTCCAAGGAGAAAATGGTCGGTATTTTGATTGATGCTAAAATAATAGCATCGGCAAGTTCTGCAAATAGAAAAATAATGGAAGATCGTGGGGTTAAATTAAATACATATGTATACACGAAGCACCAGATAGATAGCTTACAGTTTGCATTAAGTAATGATTATTATGCATTTCATGTAAAAGAGTATGAAGAGATTTATGAAAAGGTTAAGGACAGCTTAGGAAAACTTCTGGTCAAGGCTAAAGAAGAGGAGGAAGAAGAGAGAAAAGAGAAAGAAAAGAGAAGGGAGGACTCGCTTAGAGTTGTCTTTAAAGAAAAGGATTCTTTAAGTTTGTTCAGAATTAGAGATTCATTAAAGGTACAGGCTATAAAGGATTCAATAACTTATATGTTAATAGATAACAGGCTCGAAGAATTAAGGAAATTAATAAAAGAAGAGCCTATTTCTTCAGATAAAGAAGACCAACAGAAGTAATGGTTTCATCTATAGATTTAAACTTATAATTTAAAGCTGTTTTAATTTTTTTATTACTATAATTTTTTTCTGTCGATAAAGATGTCACAATATGCTTGGTTAATTGTCTTCGTTTGCCTGTTAATTTAGTTTTTAACCAGTCCAGTTTCCAAGCCAGCTTTAATAACGAGTTACTAGCCATTTTTTCTGGAGGTTTTACATGAACAGATTTAGATAAAGTCTGTAAAAATTGTTTATAAGTCCAGTTTTCGGCAACTAACAAAAAACGCTCGTTTATAATATCACTTTTAGTAAGTGCTATCATGATTGAAACAACATCCTCAACAGCTATAAGAGCAATGGTTCCTGATGTGAAATATTTGAAACCCTTATGCGCCTTTTTAAAAAAACTGCCAGTTCCGTAGCGCCAAATACCTGCACCTAAGATAACGCTAGGGTTAACAATTACAACATTAAGACCTTCTTGGGTAGCACGCCAAACTTCCATTTCTGCACCATATTTTGTAATGGCGTAAACGCTATTGTCATCTTCAGGATTCCATATGGTTTCTTCTGTAATTTCTTCATTATTAATAGGACTTCCTATAGTGGCAATAGAACTTACATAGCAAAGTTTGCTAATTGTATTTGACAAACAGAGATTAACAATGTTTGCAGTTCCTTCAATATTTGTTTTTCGTAATGTCTGATATTTATCTGGTTCAAAAGACACAAATGCAGCACAATGGTATACGTGGGTAATTCCTATAAACGCTTCAGACAAAGAAGGGATATCTAAAAGATCTGCCTGCACCCATTCAATAGCTTTAAAAAGAGATTCATAGTTAGACGTATAGGTAGAAAAAACAGATTTTACATTAGCAAGTTTACGTTCTGTTCTATAGATAGCTCTAACTTTTTCATTATCACTTACAAGTTTATAAAGTAAATGAGAACCAACTAAACCAGTACTTCCTGTTACTAAAATCATGCAACGAAAGTAATAAATATTTTAAGAGTACTTAGGTTCAAATAATATCTATATGAATTTTTATTCTTCGTTTTCTTAATTTCTGCTGAAGCCAAACCGAAAGAAGATAATGACAATTTCAATTGAAATTGAGAATGTATAAAAGTACATAGATGTCCGTTCGAGCCATAGTCTAGAGTTATTTTTGTGCATCTTCATATTTTTCGAATAAAGAATTATTCATAATACCTAAGTAATTATACATTGATTTTTATCTTTGCATAGTTTTGTAAAAATTGAATGATAATGATAAAGAATTTTGTTGAAGAATTAACATGGAGAGGTATGATACATACCGTAATGCCTGGAGCAGAAGAGCATTTAATGGAGCGTATGCGTAGTGCTTATGTGGGTTTTGATCCTACAGCTGATTCTTTACATATTGGAAATCTGGTTCCAATTATGCTTTTGGCACATTACCAACGTTGTGGACATAGACCAGTTGCTTTAGTTGGAGGTGCTACAGGAATGATTGGAGACCCATCAGGTAAATCCAATGAACGTAATTTGTTAGATGAAAAAACATTACGACATAATCAAGAAGCCATTAAAAATCAGTTGTCACATTTTCTGGATTTTGAAAGTAATGCTGAAAATGCAGCACTTTTAGTGAATAATTACGATTGGATGAAAGATTTTTCATTTCTTGAATTTATTCGTGATGTGGGTAAACACATTACTGTAAACTATATGATGGCAAAAGATTCTGTGAAAAACAGAATTTCATCTGAGTCGTCTGAAGGTATGAGTTTTACCGAGTTTACGTACCAATTAGTTCAAGGGTATGATTTTCTTCATTTATATAAAGAAAGTGATTGCTCAATACAAATGGGTGGAAGCGACCAATGGGGAAATATTACAACGGGTACAGAGTTAATTAGAAGGATAGACAGCGGAAAAGGGTTTGCTATTACCTGCCCATTAATCACAAAATCTGATGGTTCTAAGTTTGGGAAATCGGAAGGAGGGAATGTCTGGTTAGATGCCAACAGAACATCACCTTATAAATTCTATCAATATTGGTTGAACTCTAGTGATGAAGATGCTGAAAAGTATATTAAGATTTTTACTTTTTTGACTCAAGAAGAAATTAGTGGGTTAACAGAGACACATAAAGAAGCACCTCATTTGCGTGTTTTACAAAAGCGTTTAGCAGAAGAGATTACAATGATGGTACATTCTAAAGACGATTTAGAAAATGCCATAAAAGCCAGTAATATTCTTTTTGGAAAATCTACTAGTAATGATTTAAAGGAACTAAATGAGCAAACATTTTTAGATGTGTTCGATGGTGTGCCACAAACGGCAATACCTCAGTCGGATATAGACGATGGCTTAGATATTATTGCTGCTTTAGCAGAAAAAGGAGGGTTTTTAAAATCTAACGGCGAAGCTAGGAGAGCCCTTAAAGAAAACTCCATTTCTGTAAATAAAGAGAAAGTAAGGGATGATTATCGCATTACTTCAAAAGATCTAATTAATGATAAGTTCATATTATTACAGCGAGGTAAGAAAAATTATTTCGTTTTACGAATTAAATAAAACTAGCAAAGCCTGATTTTAAATCAGGCTTTGTATTTAACCAACCAACTAAAAACTAATTTTTCTTTTTCTTAGCTGGTAATTTTGTCGTAGCTATTTTAAATAACTTACACAAAGATTAAATTATTTTGAATAAGCTTGTAGCTAGCAATTAAAGCACCATAAGATTGCACCCACGAATATCCGAATTGTCAAACCTGCCAATAACTTCAAACGTACCATCATCATTAACGCGCCCTAAATCTTGAGTGGCAATAAAAGAACAAGAATTGATATTTGCCAGATCAATAATATTGATGCCGCCCGTTTTACCTGTTGCTTGTATGGAAAGAGGGTCCTCGGTGTCTCGTGTTAAAATACGCATCCAATTAGGGGAATTAAAAAGACCGTGACCTTTAGAGTAACCTTGACTTAAAAGCTCAGTCATACCATATTCGCTATGAATCGAGCTAACTCCGAAACCTGTTTTCAATTTTGTATGCAAATCTTCCCTAATAAGTTCTTTCCTTCTGCCCTTCATGCCACCAGTTTCCATAATAATGGTATGGTTTAAATTAAACTGATAAGCTTCAACCAAGTCTAATAGAGCAAAAGACACCCCTATTAATAAGGTTTTTTTTCCATCTGAATCCAGCCTTTTTAACGTATCTTTTAATTCCGCATAGTTATTTAAATAAAAGCCACTTTCTGTATATTTTGATTGTTTAATCATGGCATCTACCATATATATTAATGAAGAGCCTTCCCGTTCTAAATAAGCTGGTAGTAATGCCAGAACGACAAATTCTTCAATAGGACCATAGAATTGCTGAAATCCTTTAGTGAAACTTTGGGTGTAAATATCTAAATCTGTTACATGATGTTTGCTAGTAATATTTCCAGTAGTGCCAGAGCTTGAAAAAGTGGTTTTAATGGCATCTTTGGAACTCAGTATGTCATGAGATTTAAAGAACTGAATAGGTAAAAAAGGAATGTCCTTTACGTTTTTTACACCGCTGGGATGTACATATAGTAAATCGCAAAAAGAACGATAAATACGATTGTTTTCAAATTGAAATTTGAAAATATTCAGAGCTAAATCTTCAAACTCTGTTTGATTATCAATATTGAAAATAGAATTAGTGTCAATCATAATTAATCG
Source organism: uncultured Flavobacteriaceae bacterium (assembly GCA_947501845.1). Lineage (GTDB taxonomy): Bacteria > Bacteroidota > Bacteroidia > Flavobacteriales > Flavobacteriaceae > Flavivirga. The sequence continues at coordinate 293,766 of CANMXP010000003.1, forward strand.
AAAAGAATCCCTCTAGATTTTATCTTAAGAATAGTCTTTAAGAAGTTTTTTATTAGAAAGACAAAAGTATGTAAAATAAAAAAGCGCTACCATTGGTAACGCTTTTAAAATTTATGAATTGTGATATTACTTGATCACTAATTTTCTTGTTTCGCTAATTTCATTTTCGGTAATCTTCAAAATATAAACACCTTTACGCAAATTTGAAATCTTTAACTCTCTGCCAGTTAAAATCGTAGAATAAACTTTTTTACCTAAAACGTCAAAGAACTCAATTTTTTTAGTCAAATTACGTTTTGATGTTAAATATACGAATGTTCTATTGCTGCTAGCAGGGTTCGGGTATATAGATAAGCCTTCTATATTTTGACCAATAGCAACCTTATCAACATTGCTTTGAGCGAACCCGTATTGAGTTGCTGATAGTGTTAATGCTAAAAATAAAATGAATAAGTAGTTTTTTTTCATACGTTTTATTCGGTACCATAAAGGTAATAAATTACTACAAAAGTGATGCCAAAAAAGTGTTAAAGATTTCGTTATTTGGTCGAAAGTTTAATTTACTGTATCTTGTTTGTTACGTTAATGTTATTAATTTTGAAATATCAATAAAACGGTATTATTTAGTTTTATCTTTACTTTAAGAAATAAATTATAATTTGTTATTTAAGTATGAAAAAGAATGATATTAAAATATTATTAGTTGATGATGAGCCTGATATTTTAGAAATTGTAGGATATAATTTGTCAAGTGAAGGTTATCAGGTTATTACTGCGGAGAATGGTCATGAAGGCGTTAAAAAAGCAAAGAAGGAGCTACCGCAATTAATCATTCTAGATGTCATGATGCCAGAAATGGATGGTATTGAAGCTTGTGAATTAATTCGGAAAAGTCCAGATTTAAAAAATAGTATAATTACTTTTTTAACAGCAAGAGGAGAAGATTATTCTCAGGTTGCTGGTTTTGATGCAGGTGCAGATGACTACATAACAAAGCCAATAAAACCTAAAGTTTTAGTTAGTAAAGTAAAAGCACTTTTAAGACGTTTTAAAGAAGAAGATGTAACAGATACTGTTAAAATAGGGAGCTTGGTAATAAATAGAGATGAGTATAAGATCATTTCAAAAGGAGAAGAAATCGTTTTACCAAGAAAAGAATTTGAATTACTATCTTTATTGGCATCAAAACCAGGGAAAGTTTTTAAAAGAGATGAGATTCTTGATGCCGTTTGGGGTAACGAGGTTGTTGTTGGAGGTAGAACAATCGATGTACACATTCGTAAATTGAGAGAAAAATTAGGAGATAAAAGTTTTAAAACCATAAAAGGAGTAGGCTACAAGTTTGTAGAATAAATGCAGACAAAATTTAAAAGATCATATAGGTTTTCTATAAAAACGTCACTATATATAACCTTATATACAACGCTCTTAATGAGTGTTTTTTTATATTATTTATATGAGTTTAAGTGGCTTCATTTACTTGCCTTTGCTGTAAGTGTTTATGTTTTTTCTTTTGTTGTAATTCAGTTTAGTGTTGAACGGTTTATATATAAACGTGTTAAAAAAATATACGATGATTTAACACTTTTAGAATCGGCTAGTTTAAACAAGGGACCTATTACGACAGATATGCGAACATTAACCCAAGAGATTGACAAGTTTGCAAAAGATAAAAAGATTGAAATAGAGACTTTAAAAGTTCGTGAAAAGTATAGGAAAGAGTTTTTAGGAAACGTGTCTCATGAACTAAAAACACCATTATTTACAGTACAGGGATATGTTCTTACATTACTGGATGGCGCTATGAATGATGAAAGATTACGGGGGAAATATTTAGAAAGAGCAAGCAAAGGTATTGAACGATTAGGTTACATTATCAAAGATTTAGATATGATCACTAAATTAGAAGTTGGTGATTTAAGTTTGAATATAGAAGAATTTGACATTGTAGAATTGGTTAAAAATGTATTCGAAATGTTGGAGATGAAAGCCAGTAAAAAAAGAATCACACTTACTTTTGATACCGAATACAAAGAAAAAGTGTTGGTTAAAGCTGATAAAGAACGCATACAGCAAGTATTGGCAAACCTTATAGTTAACTCTTTAAAATACGGAAGAGAAAAAGGTACTACAGAAGTTAGTATCGAAAACTTAATAAAGAACAAGGTTATTGTTCGTGTTACAGATAATGGTGAGGGGATTGGAAAAATGCATCTACCTCGTTTATTTGAGCGTTTCTATAGAGTAGACAAAAGTGGTTCTCGTAAAGAGGGGGGATCTGGATTAGGACTTTCCATTGTAAAACATATTATTGAAGCTCATGACGAAAAAATATATGTGGAAAGTGAGTTTGGAGTAGGTAGCGAGTTCTCATTCACTCTCGAAAAGGTGGAATAGTTTTTTGAAATTGACACGACGATTAAACGCGCTTAAGCCTTTAAAAGATGTAATGTTTTTTAATTTATTCAATGTAAAATCATCTTGTTTACAACTTGGAACTAATTTTAAGTCTTCTAGTTTTTTTGCCAAATATTCTTGCTCAAATTGCCCTGGAGTCGGAATGAAAAAAGCTTTTTTGTTAAGTTTTGCTAAATCCATAATGGTTGTATAACCAGATCTGGACAAAATCAACCCACTCTGATTAATGGTTTTTTCTAATAAATTAGAGGTCATAAAATTATAGATCGTCATATTTCCTATAATCTGAATAGTTTGTTCTCTATCCATAACGCCTTTAACAAAAACAATTTTCCCCGTATAATTTTTTAGCTCTAAAAGTAAGGTTTCTTCAAGTAGCGTGCGTTGTGGTTCTGGACCAGAAAGCAACACCATTAAATCGTTTACAATATTTAAATGCTTCTTTTCAAACCTACTCAAAGGTCCGATATACTTTGTAGGTATTTCAAAATTATCAGTATGCCCAAGTTTTCCACTTAAATTAATAGCGCCCTCGGTATCAGGAACCCAGCATTCATTAAATTTTTTAATGATTTTTTGATGCATTTTAGTGCTTAGCCATGTTGTGCTGCCTGTTAAAACATTTAATTGATGCGTTATAAAAACCGATGGTACTTTCTTGCTATAAACCCCCAGTCGGTTATCGGAAATAATACCTTTAATATTATGGGTTTCTACAATAAACTTTGTTACTTTTTTCTCGGCTTTAATAGCTTTAAGGAGTTTAGGAGAGTCTTTAATCATTTTTAATTTAAAGTGCTTTCCTTTTTTGGCATAGGTAATATTGTAAGATGGTAGCTCTATAGACGAAAGACTAGGGAATTCTTTTTGTAAAAGCGTTAATGCTACGCCATCACTAGCAATAATAGGCTGAAAGCCATGTTTTATTAACTCATAAATAATAGGGATACATCTTGTGGCATGCCCTAGTCCCCAATTTAAAGGCGCGACTAAAATTCTTTTTTTCATAAATAGTTGAGGCGTGTCTTTTTGTAAAAAGCCAAGATTTTAGCTAAATCTTCTATCTAATTTAAGTATAAACTAAATCAAAAAAAGATATGGATGCAACCTTTCACGCAAGTTTTCAGTAAAATCAAAGATAAGCATATTAACACTCTCGTATATTTCCTTAATTTTACCAAAATTTTAAATAATAGTGGGAAGTAAAAACAAACTCAGAAGATTTAAAGAAAATGAAACCTTTTCAAACGTATTTCAGCCAACAAGGCATGAATTGGTTGAAGAAGGGTATGAGTTAAGAGCTAAGTGGAGAGCATCTGTATTTAAAAATGAAAACCCATTAGTATTAGAGCTGGGTTGCGGAAAAGGAGAATATGCTGTAGCGTTGGCAAAAAAATATCCCAATAAGAATTTTATAGGAATAGATATTAAAGGGGCGCGTTTTTGGAGAGGTGCTAAAACTGCTATAGAAGAAGGTATTCCAAATGTGGCTTTTTTAAGAACTCAAATCGAATTAATAGACTATGCTTTTGCAGAAAATGAAGTCGATGAAATTTGGATAACTTTTCCAGATCCGCAAATAAAATATAAGCGGACTAAACATAGGATGACTAATGAAGCCTTTTTAAAACGCTATAAAAAAATATTGAAAACAGAAGGTGTTGTCAATCTAAAAACCGATAGTGAATTTATGCATGGATACACGCTTGGTTTATTACATGGGGCAGGGCATGAAGTACTTTATGCCAATCATAATGTATACAAACAAGAAGGCAGCCCAGAAGAGGTAACAAGCATTCAAACGTTCTACGAATCGCAATATTTAGAACAAAACAAACCAATTACGTATATTCGATTTAAAATTAAGCATTAGTGAACATAACTTTTATCTTTATTTTAGGTTTATTTATCGCTCTAATAGGTGTTATTCCACCAGGTTTGCTGAACATGACGGCGGCTAAAATAAGCTTAAAAGAAGGACACGCAAGAGGTGTTGTGTTTTCAATAGGTGTCTGTGTTGTTGTACTACTTCAAACTTATGTTGCTGCAGTTTTTGCAAGATATTTAAGTAAACATTTAGAAGTTGTAGACATTTTACAGCGTGTAGCATTCGTTATTTTTGTATTAATAACAGTCTATTTTTTGCTTATAGCAAAATCAAAACACAAACAACAAATTAAGCCTCAAATACGTAGTAAGCATAGTCGGTTTTTCCAAGGGATATTTCTCTCGGCAATAAACGTATTTCCTATTCCTTACCAAGCATATATGACCATTACTTTGGCATCTTTTGGGTGGATGTCTTTTGATCAAATTAGTATTATATCATATATGGCAGGAGCAGCTATGGGAACTTTTGTTATGCTGTACATGTACATTTTCTTTTTTGATAAAATAAAGGGAAAGTCGTTTACATCTCAAAAAAACATGAATTATGTTATTGGAGGTATTACAGCAGTTATTTCTGTTATTACGCTAATTAACATTATCAAAGAAATGTAGGCTATGAAACCAGAAACTTTAAATTTCTTTGATAAAGTTTATGAGGTTGCGAAACTGATTCCATATGGTAGGGTAACCAGTTATGGTGCCATTGCTAACTATCTGGGTGCGGTAAGAAGTGCACGTATGGTTGGTTATGCCATGAATGGCTCTGGTGGGAAAGATGTTCCTGCACATCGTGTAGTTAATAGAAAAGGGCTATTAACAGGCAAGCATCATTTTGATGGAACTAACCTCATGCAACAATTATTAGAAAGCGAAGGCATAGAGGTGGTAGAAAATCAGATTCAGAATTTGGATGAAGTATTTTGGGATCCTTCAAAAGAATTATAATTATTTCCTGATTTTCATAAAATTCACAAATAATAGCATATTGGTTTCCTATAAGTAAACTGAATGTTTGTATAAATCATTTCAATTAAATGCCTTTAAAATCTAAACAATTCACTGTATATTTGCATTTTAGAATGATTCTTAATTAGTTGAACTAATCCCTATTTTATATCGGGATTTCGCAAGTATAATTTTTAGTTAATGAAGCTTAATAAACAGGATATATTAAAAGCACTTGAATCTATAACTGTACCAGGTGAAGGGCAAAACATGATTGAAAGCGGTGCCGTAAAAAATGTCATCACCTTTGGAGATGAGGTTATTGTAGATATTACTATAAAAAACCCTAGCTTACAGGCAAAAAAACGTACCGAGGTAGATATTTTAAAAACGATTCATGAGCAGGTTTATGAAAAAGCTAAAATAACAGTAAATGTAAAAGTTGAAGCGCCAGCTAAGCCAAAGGCAAATGTGATTAAAGGAAAACCTATCCCAGGTATTCAAAATATTGTGGCTGTAGCTTCTGGTAAAGGCGGTGTAGGTAAATCTACTGTAACAGCAAACTTAGCAGTAACTTTAACTAAAATGGGTTTTAAGGTAGGTGTTTTAGATGCCGATATTTATGGGCCGTCTATTCCTATTATGTTTGATGTAGAAGCTGAAAAACCTTTAGCGGTAAACATTGGTGGGAAATCAAAAATGAAACCTATTGAAAATTATGGCGTTAAGGTATTATCTATTGGGTTTTTTACACAGCCTAATCAGGCAGTGGTTTGGAGAGGTCCTATGGCAGCAAAAGCGTTAAATCAAATGATTTTTGATGCGCATTGGGGAGAACTAGACTTTTTACTTCTGGATTTGCCACCAGGAACAGGTGATATTCACTTAAGTATTATGCAATCACTTCCAATAACGGGTGCTGTTGTGGTAAGTACGCCTCAAAACGTGGCATTAGCTGATGCTAAGAAAGGAGTAGCGATGTTTCAACAAGAAAGCATAAATGTACCTGTATTAGGAATTATAGAGAATATGGCTTACTTTACACCAGAAGAGTTGCCAGATAATAAATATTATATCTTTGGAAAAGAAGGCGCTAAAAATTTATCTGAAGATTTAAAAGTGCCATTTTTAGGAGAATTGCCCTTAGTGCAAAGTATTAGAGAAGCAGGTGATATTGGTCGTCCAGCAGCTTTACAAACAGCTACTGCATTGGAACAAGCTTTTGAAAAACTGACTCAAAATGTGGTGCAAGAAGTAGTAAGACGAAATGACGATCTGCCTCCTACCGAAGCAATTAAAATAACAACAATGGCTGGGTGTTCAGCAGTTAAAAAGTAACAGATGACTTCAGAAGAACTTAAAATAAATGTTGAGAAAGCCTTAGATGAGATCCGTCCGTTTTTACAAAGTGATGGCGGTGATATTTCTTTGCTATCCATAGAAAATGACAATTTAGTTAAGGTGCAATTACAAGGGGCTTGTGTTGGTTGTAGTGTTAATCAAATGACCTTAAAGTCTGGAGTAGAAATGACCATTAAAAAGTACGCACCTCAAATAGAACAGGTTATTAATATTGAAATTTAATCTCTTTTTTCTAATTCCTACTAAAATAATAGGAAAAACTTACCTTCAAATAATTCAGAAAGTTTAAATTTGCGGCACGAATTGTGAAATGCTTTTAACTAAAAGTATAAAAATTTAACAATGGAAGACATTAATATAAAAATAACAGATAGAGATGGTGTGACTCACGATATAGTAGCACCAACAGATATGGCAATGAACCTTATGGAAGTTGTAAGGTCTTATGAACTAGCTCCAGAAGGTACCATTGGTGTTTGCGGAGGTATGGCTATGTGTGCGTCCTGTCAATGTTATGTGTTAAGTGAAACTGAATTGCCAGAAATGAGCGACGATGAAGAAGCTATGCTATCTGAAGCTTTTGATGTAAAAGACAATAGCCGCTTAGGTTGCCAGATCCAAATGACTCCAGATATGGAGGGGCTTGAAGTCGAGTTGGCTCCAGAAAGTTAATACTTTAAAATTTCTAGCTATGAGAAAGACCATTTTTTTAGCATTATCACTGTTTTTATGTTTGTCTTTTGCACCTCATATTGATAAACTTATTGGTAAATGGCATGTTGAAAAGGTTATTTTGGAAGACGGAAAGGAAACCGAAGGGTTTAAGTTTTTAGAGTTTTTAAAAGATGGAAGCATACAAGGAGGGACTATAGGGAAAAAAGCTTCAAAGTTTGGTAAATGGAGTTATGATGAAGAGGATAATATATTGACTTTAAGCTCTGAAAAAGAAAGAGGAGATGATGGAGATTATAAGGTATTAAAGTTGACAGATAGTTTATTGATTATAGAAAAAGATATGGTAGAAATTCATTTGAAAAAGAGTTGAGTAATAAATACACCTAGTTGAAGTGCCTTTGTGCTAGTTTCTACATATTTAAAGGCGTAATTACCACCAAACCAAGAATATTTTTTTCAATTCACCATTTCTTAATTTCACCCAACAAAGCGGAGAAAATTGCTGTTTAAAATAGTCTTCAGCAACAATTTTAAATTCGTCGGAGTTTAACCACTTTACATTTGTATATGGAATTATAAGCCAATCTTTCTTTTGCGGGATGCAAAATTTACAATCATTAAATTGGTCTAGCTGATTTTTGTTGATATAGAAACCAGTAATACAATCGTTATTTAGAGTTTTAAGTTGTATGTCTCGATTTGTAAGAGGTACAAATAACTGCGCTTTAAAGTAGACCTCTTGCGAAATATCTTGAGCCTTTAGATTGAAGTTGTTTAGATAATCTTTACATTCTAACGCATGTAAAAGAGGCAATTGTTTATCTTTTAATTTAGTAATTTTTTCTTTTAAAGAATCTTTTCTGTTGGGGCCAATAAAATGTTCAATTTCAGTTTCTCCAATTGAGGCATCGTATACATAGAATTTATAAACAACCTCTAAATGAATGGGTTTGTTATTTTTAAGAAGTAAGCAGTCAAGTTCTCCTAAAGTTACTTTGTTATTTTGAATTTGGATATTTTCTACTAAAATGGAAATGTTTTTATGTTGTTCTAATTCAAAGGAAACAAGTCGCTCAACGTATTTTCCTAAGCGTAGTTTTTCATCAATACTGATGTCAATTTTGTCGGATTTAGATATGATTTCAAACGAGTTTAAATTACAAACGACATTATCTTTCCATAAAGAAGGCGTATTTAAAAAGCCTTCATATCGTTTTTGAAGCATTGGTATAAATCGTGAAATAGTTATTCGGTTTTATAATCAATCAATTTTCTAGGATCTTCAAGTACTGTTCTAATAATTTGAAGTGTACCATTTTCTCTAGTCGCGATATGCCATTTTATCAAAGAAATAGAACCATTTTCAATTTCAATACCCGTAATACTTCTGGGGTGTACGCAGCTGCCATCATTAAAAAAAGCAATATCCCCAGGTTCTGGAAAGCGGGGTCTATGCGTATGCCCAACAATGGTTAATAAATTGTTATTTTCAGAAATCCACTTTTTGGTTCGACGCTCAACTTTGATGAGTTCTTTATAGTTTTTGGCAGGGCTTGTGGGATCTGCAATTCCCATAACATTTAGAGGTTTCCAAAGTATACGGACCATAAACCGACTCCATTTCCAAAACAAAAAATTCCACCAATCTGCCTGATGGCCATGGGTTAAAAAAAGTTCTTGTTGTGTTTCGGAATGTTTTAAAACAATAGCTTCGTTGTATGTAATATCCCCAAAAAGTTCTACATCTTCACCAACTTTCGGGTCAAAATAAGAAGATAAATGTTTTTTTACATAATTTGGATTTCTGTACACCATATCATGGTTGCCCCAAATCATATGTAATTTACGCTCTTTATGAAATTGTTTCATAAGCATAAACACATTTTTGTGTGCATTTAAAATAGATGCAAACGAAATGTTTTCCCAAAGTTCGTCGCCATCTCCCAATTCACAATACTGAAAACCTTCTTTGTAATAATGCTTCAATGCATGAAAGTAGATATTTCGGTTATTAGCAAAATCATCTGCAAAGCTATTGTCCCCACGATGACAATCACTAAATAGGATGAACTTACTATTGTTATTAAATTCAACAACTTTAGCATTTTTATAAGCGCGGTCTAATCGTTTTTTTGATGAAAACATGAAGTAAAAGTAAACAAAAAAGCGTTTCTGTATGAAACGCTTTTTAAAATCATATAATTTTAAGAATGACGCGATGTTGTTATTCCACTGGGTCAGTCATAATTAGGGGTTTGTAGACCATAAAGCGGCACTTTTAAGCATGGCTCTTCTTGGAAGTTTTAAGCCAGCAAGTATTAATTCTGCAAAATCTTCTGGTTGCAGTACGTTGTCTTGTGATCCTTTATTTGCGATACCTAATTCAATGGTCATATCAGATTCTATGGTGCTTGGTGTTAATGTATTCACTCTAATGTTGTTTTTACGAACTTCCTTCATTAGAGATTCAGACATGCCTATAACGGCGAACTTTGATGCCGAATAAGCAGATATGTTGGCATTTCCATTTAATCCTGCTGTAGAAGACACATTAATAATATCACCTTCATTTTTGCTTATTAAGTGCGGTAAAACTTCTTTAGTCACATAATACATTCCCATAACATTGGTTTGAATCATTTCGCTCCATTGTTCTACTGGCATATCATTAAAAGAGCCAATAGCTGCAATCCCTGCATTATTTACTAAAATATCTACACCATCTAAGGTGCTGATGATATTTTTAATATTACTTTTTACTTCCTCGTAATTTCCAACATCAAATACAGCATAAGTAACATTTACACCAAATACCTCTAATTCTGCAACAGTTTCTTTTAAAACCTTTTCATTTCTACCTGTTATGGCAATATCTATTCCTTCTTTAGCGAATGCTATGGCTGTTGCTTTTCCTAAGCCTCTACTACCTCCAGTAATAATGGCTTTTTTATGTTTTAAATTGCTCATTTATTCTTGTTCTTTAGAAATTCAAAATTACTTTTTTGTCCAATAATCCATTACTAAAACACCACCAATAATGGGGCCTACTTTACTAATAAGGTCTAAATGTGCTTTGTGAAATAAGTAAATTTCTCTGGCATGTTCGTCATTAAAGGTTAAGGTAAAACAATGTGTAAAACCATCACTATGTCCTTCAGTACTATCATTTACTCCCCATTCTATATTGGCTATTTCTGGGATTTGTTTTTTAAGATCCAAAAATGTTTTAATTGCTTCATCTATTTGCTCTTGGGTAGCTTCTTCTTTATATTTTAGGTTTACTATGTGTCTTAAAACTTTTCCGTCTCTATTTATTTTAGGAGCTATTTTATAGGTAGCTACCTTTCCAAAATCAAACCTAAAAGAACCTGCAATTAAGAAATTTTCGCCATCTATTTCATGAGATCTTAAACCATAATAAATAGAGAAACCAGTTTCTAAATAGTTTATAGGTGTTAAGATACCTTCTTTACTTAATTTACATAATTGTATGCTTTCATCATCTCTGGTGCCTACTGCTATTATTGCTTCGTTATCATTTACAGAAACCACTTCTATTCTAGTTTGCCCTTGAAGTTTTGTGGTTTCATCATCTTTTAAAACAGAATGAGGTACTAAAGCCCCTTTGTTATTCGCTTTAAAAACACTTACAGCATCACCGTGATACACAAAATCTGTCTTTTTAATAAAACCACCTCGTTTATAATATTTATGGTGTCTATGCCCAACAATTACATAGTTGTTGTCGCCTATAGTAATCCCATTTACTGGATAAGCCCCTGTTAAGAATCTATCTTTGGTGTTATCACTTATATTGTTCACGTTTTTAAACGTACCATTGTTGTAAATTCTAAAGCTACTAACGCCGCTATCTTGAAACCCGCTTGTATATAAAAACGTTTTACCTTTAATTTTATGTACATACATACCAATAATGCCATCTGTATGAAGCTTATCATCATCTTTCATGGATTGTACATGCGTTAGCTTACCATCGTCATGTATTTTAAAACAGCTTAATCCAGGTGTTTCTTCTAAACCTCCAATAAATAAGTAAGATGCATTTTTCATATGAACTACCTGAAGTGTAATAGCAACAGCAAGATGAGTATCTTCTGTATCCTCTACTAAAGCAACACGTTCTATAGATCCGTTATCTAAAATTTTAAAGGTTTCAATAACGTTCCCATATTTATTGGCTACAAATAAAAAATCTGTACCATTAATATTATCAGCTACCATACCTCTTGCAGGCCCTTTTTGCTTGTATAATTCATGGTTGCTAATAGGCGTAAGAACGCCTTTTTTGTCTAGACTATACACATCAATGTTTCCAAAACCTCCAACATACACATAATCTGAACCTCCTTTTTTATAGCTGGTTACGGTTACTGTATTTTTTGCTGAAATGTTCTTGAAATCTTTGCGGTAAAGCATTAAATCATCAGAGGTCTGAGCGAGACAAGCGTGAGATAAAAACAATGCTAAAATGAAAAGTGCTTTTTTCATGAGTTTAAATATTTTATGTTTCAAATTTAATTAATCTATAATTGATTTTGCTCCCGCTGTGGCAATAGCTCTATCTTGTTCTATAGTGCCACCACTTACTCCAATGGCTCCAATAATTTTGCCGTCTTTGTTTTTAATGGGTAAGCCACCAGGAAAAGTAATTAAACCATCATTTGAATGTTCTATATTGTAAATAATGCCTCCAGGTTGTGTTAGTTCTCCCAATTTTCCAGTATCGATGTTAAAATATCTTGCGGTTTTGGCTTTTTTAATGGCTACATCTATGCTTCCTAAAAAAGACTCATCCATCCTTATAAATGCTTTTAAGTTAGCTCCAGCGTCTACAATTGCTATATTGACCAATACTTTTGAATCTTCAGCTTTTTTTTTAGCAGCTAGAAGTGCTTTAAAAGCTTCGTCATGTGTAATCTCGTTAGTTATTTGGGCATGTGTTGCATTTGATAGCAATGTTAGTGTAAATGTAATGATACAAATACAAGTTTTTGAATACTTAAGTAAGTTCATAGTTATGTTTATAATTTGATACTACAAAAATTATAAACCATCGTTAGAAAATAGTTGAACAAGTTCAACTTGATAATATTTTTCAACGGATTTAAGACTGCTTTTTAATTTTACTTAAAAATTCGTGAGTAATCCCTAAATAGCTGGCAATTTGTTTGTCTGTGAGCTTGGATGCAATATTGGGGTAGGTGGTTGCAAAGTAATGGTAACGTTCTTTTGCTGTTTCACAATGATTTCTAATTAAACGGCGTTGCCATGCAACTAATGCTTTTTGAGACATCACTCTAAATAGCTTCTCGACTATAGGGACAGATTCGTAAAGTGCTAGTTTGTCGGTTCTGTTAATTAAAAGGACTTTGCTGTCTTCTAATGCTTGGATATTTAAATTTGAGGGCGTTTGATTCATGAAACTATCAATATCCATTAACCACCAATCTTTAGCAGCAAAATACAACGTGTTTTCATTGCCTTTTTTGTCGATTGTAAAAATTCTGAAACAACCTTCTAATACGAAACCTTCAAATTTGCATAGTTCACCTTGGGTTAGTAGAAAATCCTTTTTTTTAATAGACTCAGGATAGAAGTGTTTACAGATTTCTTCTAATTCTGAATTAGAAAGTTGGGCATTTTTCTTTATATTTTGTTTTAATAAATCGTTAATCATTGATGTAAATAAGCATTGAAAACTCGATGGGAGGGAATTTACTAATTTTTAAACGATCGAAGCATATTATTCTATATTTATAATATAGTTGAATTAAGATAAAATATTATAGAGTGAGCAGACCTGATAGGTTTTTAAAACCTGTCAGGTCTCTTAAACACAAATGTAGATTATGTAAATTATTATGATTTAGCTATATTAATATAAAAAGAGATCTGAAAATTAAAAATAACTTCTCAGACCTCTTCGAAAAACGCAATTTAAAATATTGTACTACTTCTTGTATAAAGGATCAGCTCCAATAGTACCAACTAGGCTGTTTAGGTAAGTTTCGGTTTTTGCTGTTTCAAATAATTCTTTAACAGCGTCTAATTTATCATTAATGTTCATTTCAGTGACTAATAAACTGTTGTTAGGTTCAGCGATAAATGATTCTAAATAGTCCATTTGAGATTTGTAAAACTGAATGTCTTTTTGTTGCTTTAATTTCAGGCGTTCTTTGTACCAATCACTATTTAATACATAGGCTCTATCAAAATATTTACGTAATTCAGGGTCACTAATATTTTTGCCTTCATATTCGCCATATGCCATAATATGTAATAATATTTTTAAAGGTGGTATGGCAGATGTTACACTTCCGTCTTCAAAATAGTTAAGTGCTACTTTTTGTTGTGCCTCAATTATATTGTTAATACCATCTACATAATCTTCCATGCCTTGAAGTTCTGGTTTTAACATACGTTCGCTAAATACAGCTGTAGGTTCATCGAATATACGGTTTAGGCATAATAGGTCGAATTTCCGAGTAATTCTGTAACCTAATCTACTTGCCAAAACTTTTTGTCCTTCGTACTCGAAATCCTCAAGTTTTTCTAAAGAACCATTAGCTATGAGGTTTTTGGGGTCTCTGTCTTCGGGAGTCATTCTCGCCCAAATCTCAGGAATTAGTAAACTAACGTCATGGTCTATTTTGTTTTCTGCACCCACATAACCTGCCGCAGTGCTAAATCCGTTAGACTCCGTTAAAATATGAGATAATAAAGCATTATTTAAGTCTGTTGTTGGTGTTAACATATTAAATGGTGCTTTAGTAAGTGCACCTTCAGATCCTGCACCTGTTGTAGATGGCGATTTGCCAGTTAAGCTACAAACAAAATCCATAAACAATTCAGGGGTTTCTTGATAGTGAATCGGGTTATAAACCGCTAATGGTCTAATACCTGCTTCTCTATCTACTGGGTTGTTTCTTCTACCTGGAAGAACAGCATTCACGACATGAATTACAGGATCTTCGGGCTTGATTTTTCTACATAAACGTACGCCTATATCAGAGATGTAAGAAGCTTCGGTTTCATTGTAAAATCTGTTTGGTTCTAAATAGCGTGGGTTTTTAGTTGGTAAACCATCTTCAATAATTCTTGGATGTGACGGTAATACAAACTGTTCGTCATCATTTTTACTATTAATAATTTCAAGTATAAAGTCTTTAACTGGTTGTGTGTACTTGTCAAAATTGATAGTGTCTTCATAGATGGCAACGGCATCTTCTTTACTTAGCATTTCATAGTTGGTTAAGAATCTGCCATCTGAAATAATATCCAATTCAGCATTTTTATCATAACCTCTTACAATAGCCTCATCTGGTCTTTGGAATAAATGTGCTTCACAGTTAATTAATACTTTTACACTAGGATTATTGAACTCTGGGTTTAAGTTTTTAAACTGGTTTCTAGGAAGTGTAATAGATGCTGAAATATCATCTTCGGTTTGAATTTTTTCACTTGCTGAAAAATCTGAACGCAGTTTGTTGAGCATCCAGTTACCATTTTGATTAAAACCTATACGGACATAACTACCAACAACTGGGTTATTGTTGTAAATTAGTGAAGTCCCTTTAACGCCGTTAATAATTTCAACAGACATCATGTCTTTCCAATTAAGGTTGGCACCATGAGCTTGTCTGAATAAACGCTTAACAAAAAGTACTAAGGAACGTATATGTACGGGGATGTTTTTTAGAAATTCATTGAATTCATCTGAGTTTTCTTCAGAGGGCGTTAACAATTTTACAACCGATCCTAAAGTTCTTTTTTCACTTAAGAACGACCTAGACTTAGGTCTGTTAGGGTCTTTTACTTTCCATCTTGTTGAATAATCGAATTCAATAATTTCATCAGCTTTTTTAAAATCCTCTTCTATATCATGAATATTGAATGTACCATAGGTAATAGCATTTTGCATGGACTTTGAAATCTCCGATTTACCACCTCCAGATACTGTACAGGGTTTATGGCAAAATATGCCTTCTGGGAATGTTTCTACCATTCTCCATAAATTGATGGAAGGGTGTTTTTCTAATCGCAGCTTATTCCCCGACGGGTGTACATACGTTTTAAAGGGCGACAGTGTTAATTTTTGCTTTTCACCATTATAATCCCATGTAATGCTATTGGTATTAATGTTGAAGTATGCAGATTCTGGAATATAAACAACGTTAGGATATTTTTTGTCAACTGCATAATTTTCTGGTTTGATATCAATTCTGTCGGCTAGTAAGGTCTTAACATTTTCAAAGGTGTGGTCTAGGCCATAACTTCTAGAATAATCTTTGCCATTTACGGTGTCGCCCATAATACGTCTAGCATAAGCAATAGCACCACCTGCATGTTCTTCTTCTACTAAACCAAATAAATTTGCAGAGTAGCTTATTTGTGTTTTAATTTCTTTTTTAGAGTAACCATAGTAGTTATCTGCAATTAGGGTAATCACTACACCGCGTTCATCTCTACAGGTTATTTTAAAAGCACCACCATCATTATAGAGTTCATTTTCATCCTTCCAACACATGCCATCTTTTCTTTGGCGTTCTGTAGCATCATCATAATGAGGTAGTCCAACATCTTTCTTTTTTAAAGTTTTTAGTTGGGGAGCCAGTATAATACAACCCGTATGACCTGTCCAATGCTCAGTATCTAAAGCGGCATCATTTTGAGATAGATTTGGATTGCCTGCATTACCAAAAATATTTTCAACAAAATCTAAATTACTCACTAAATTCCCTGGTACAAAAAAGCGAACTTCTAAAGATTTTTCTTTAATAACACCCTTTACTTCAGGACAGACGGTGGGTCTGAGTAACATAGATACCATTACTTTTGCTTTCTCTTCTTGTTTTGAAGTAAATGGTAGAATTTTTAAATCTTCTGGCGGATTAAACGCTGCGTTTAAAAAATGTGCAAATGCGATTTTTGGTACTTCTTTTTTATCTAAAGGAATGGGTAAATCACCTTCTACCATATGAAAGGTTCCTTTGGTAGTCCTTTTGTCATGTAACGGGTTATTTAAAATACCTTGCTTAAGTCTTTTAGAAGTCACTAAATCACTTTTAAAAGCATTACCATTTGGCGGTAAACTTACCTCTCTAGCTTGTCCTTTTTTTGATAAAATGAGTGTGTTGTTTGGTAGAATGTAAGACTTGTTAAAAGGAACATCCTTTAAATAATCATTAATGAAATTTTGTATTCTGGAGTCAGCAGGTGATTGATGATTGGCCAGAAGCCTTGATTTTTCTCGAATGCTCTTTATTAATCCGTTGGTTAATGCTTCAAACTTAGGATCGCAAAATGTTTCTTTGCTGCCTGCTTCATCTTTAAAGGTTGGTTGTCCAATAGATGCTAGCTTTAAGTTGATAGATTGAACAATGTCTTTTCTTAATTTTTCCATAGGTTCTAACTTTGCTGACTATTTTATAGTTCATTATTATTCATAACAAAGTTAGATTTAGGATATCTTAAAAAAGCTGTCAAAAGTCATGTTGCCCACATATTTTTACTAAAACGATGTAGTAAAATCAGTGAGTTTTATAAGGGAGAAAAAAGGATTTTACTTAAAAGCATTCAATCCCGTAATATCTAAACCTGTAATAAGTAAGTGAATATCATGCGTGCCTTCGTAAGTAATAACACTTTCTAGGTTCATAGCGTGGCGCATAATACTGTATTCTCCTGTAATGCCCATGCCTCCCAGTATTTGTCTGGCTTCTCGTGCAATGTTAATAGCCATATCTACATTATTGCGTTTTGCCATAGATATTTGTGCCGAGGTGGCTTTACCATCGTTGCGTAAAACACCAAGTCGCCAGGTTAAAAGTTGTGCTTTAGTGATTTCGGTAATCATTTCGGCCAATTTTTTTTGTTGTAATTGAAACTGGCCAATAGGTTTTCCAAATTGCATACGTTCTTTACTATACTGAAGTGCCGTATCGTAACAATCCATGGCAGCTCCAATAGCCCCCCAGGCAATCCCATATCTCGCAGAGTCTAAGCAACCAAGAGGCGCGCCTAAACCAGATTTATTGGGTAATAAATTTTCTTTTGGTACTTTGACATTATCAAAAATAAGCTCGCCAGTTGCCGAAGCACGTAACGACCATTTGTTATGGGTTTCTGGAGTAGTAAAACCTTCCATGCCGCGCTCAACAATTAAACCGTATATACGCCCTTCTTCATTTTTTGCCCAAACCACTGCCACTTGGGCAAATGGCGCATTACTAATCCACATTTTGGCACCATTTAAAAGGTAATGGTCGCCCATATCTTTAAAGTTTGTAACCATGCCTCCTGGGTTACTTCCATGGTCGGGCTCTGTTAAACCAAAGCAGCCAATCCATTCGCCACTGGCTAATTTTGGTAAATATTTTTGACGTTGTTCTTCGTTGCCATATTTCCAGATAGGGTACATAACCAAAGAAGACTGTACCGAAGCTGTGCTTCTAACCCCAGAGTCTCCACGTTCTATTTCCTGCATAATCAAACCATAAGAAATCTGATCTAATCCAGCACCACCATATTCCATAGGGATATAAGGACCAAAAGCTCCTATTTCTGCCAACCCACTAATAATCTGTGTTGGGAACTCAGCCTTTTGCGCATAGTCTTCAATAATTGGGGAGACTTCACGTTTTACCCATTCGCGGGCAGCATCACGTACTAATTTATGTTCGTCTGTTAGTAACTCATCAAGGTTATAATAATCTGGAGCTTCGAATAAGTCTGGTCGCATAAAAACTAAGTTTAAGTATGTTTTAAAATAAAATTATTAATAAAAAAGCTGTTTTTTTATTAAATCAATATTTTAAAGACTCAAATTTAATTAATTCCTATCGATTCGATTACATTTTTAGGTAAAAATCTTTAGTAAGATTTATATAATCTTCGGTGTACTGATGCCTTGATGTTTCAATAATTAAATTATCAATTTGTTTATTACCTTTCTGTTCGTCAGATAATCCGATGCCGAAAGATAATTCGATTAAACTTCGTTTAATTTCAGAACTTGGTGTCCCTTTTACATGCAGTATTTTGTTTGGAATGAGCTTGAAGTTTGAGGCTAAACTAATTAATTTTTCTTCTTCTTTAAATGGAATGACCACTGAAAATATACCGTTTTCAGATAGTAATTTTGATACACTTTCAATTAAATGATCAAAAGGCATGACGTCATAAAACCGTGCTGTTTTTCGTGCATCAGACATTAATTTCTCTCCGTCTGGGGAAGAAGGAGAAGCCAGAGAAGGAGCGTAAAAAGGCGGGTTAGAAATAATAAGGTCGTATTTATCGTCTATTTCTTCAACAAATTCATCAAGCGCTGCATGGTAACAAAATAAGCGGTCCCCCCAAGGTGATTGTTCAAAATTATCAACACATTGCTCGTAAGCAAGATCATCGATTTCTACAGCATCAATAATTTCTGCATGACATCGTTGTGCTAGCATAAGAGATAAAATACCTGTACCCGCTCCTATATCTAATACAGAAAAAAGATTATCTTTAACAGATGTCCAGGCACCAAGTAAAACGCTATCGGTACCAATTTTCATGGCGCATTGCTCTTGGTTTACGGAAAACTGTTTAAAAACAAAGGGTTTTTTAGGCATGAAATTATATTTGAAGTTTTAGGCAATAGTATAAAATAAAAAGATGTTATGAAGCAAAAATCATAAAAGTATATTAAAATTAATTCTAAAGATATCCGTTTATTTTATAACTAACGTATATAAAATAAAGTGGCGCTTAATTAAATAAAATGAAAAAAGAAAAGAAAATTTTAGTGAAATTGAATGACGTCTTTTTAATGAACAAAGTCGTTGAAAAAACCTATAAAAAAGCATGCGAAAAAGTTTCAGACATAAATATTAAAGCCTTTTTAAAAGAAAAAAGCTTAGAGCGAAATAATTTTGGTGAAATGCTACAAAATGAAATTAGAAAGTTTGATACAGATGTTGAAGAGTCATTAATGTCAAGAAGACGAGATCAACTTTACATGAAAAGTTTCGGCAATTTATTGAAACTGGAGAATAATGGCGATTTGTTAAATGGCATTTATAAAATTGAGCTTTTATGCATAGAAAAATATAACGAATTGCTTCAAGAAATTAATCTGTCTTTGTCACTTTGCAGATTATTGATAAAACAACAGGATAATGTTCATTACGGATTGCGTTTAATAAATAAAGAATTAGCTGTTGTTGGCTAATTTTTTAAATATCAAATCTTTACTACAAGTATAAGTCAATCAAACCTTCTGGTGTTTCAACCAAAATAGTTTTAGTGCCCCTATCCACCTTTACTATAAACTCATCATTCATTGGAATTAAGATTTCAATACCATTCCTGTCTATTTCAAAAAGCGATTGTGCAGTCGAATCGTTTATAGCTTTTATAGTGCCTACTTTTCCGTGATTTACGTCTTCAATGGTAAAGCCAATAATTTCATGAAAATAGAACTTATTACCTTCTAGTTTAGGTAATAAATCAAGCGGTAAATACAGCTCACTTTTCATGATGGCATCTGCATCTGCTTCTTCATCAACATCTTCAAATTTAATGCGTAATAATTCAGATTTATGAAGTTGTGAGTACTCGATAAAAAAAGGAACCAGGTTGTTTCTTAAGTTTAAAAAAATAGCATCCAAGCTTTCGTAAAGTTCTGGTTGGTCTGTGTCAAGTTTGGCCAAAACTTCACCTTTAAAACTGTATTTTTTTACAATTTTACCTAAGTAAAAGCAATCTTCTTTTCGCATGACAAATGATTTTTTTGTCATTCCTGTCTTCGCAGGAATCTTTATTAAAGTTTATCTCAAAATTTATGAGATTCCCACGAAAGGGGGAATTGTTTAATCAAATTTTTGCAAGTTTAATTAAATAAAAAACTCCGATAAGAATATCGGAGTTTAAAAGTATAAAAAATTATTTTTTTATTCTTCTTCTTTTGAAGCTTCTGCTTCAACAGCAGGCGTTTCTTCTTCAACAGCTTCCTCTTCAACAACAGGAGCAGCTGCAGCAATACGAGCTTCATTAGCAGCTTTTTCAGCTTCAAGAGCTTTTGCTTTTGCTTCAGCTTCAGCTTTAGCCAAACTGTCAACTTTAGCACCAACTTTACTCTCCTTTTCTTCTACCCAAGCAGTAAACTTCGCTTCTGCTTGTTCTTCAGTTAAAGCACCTTTTCTAACACCACCTGCAAGGTGATTTTTTAGTAAAGCACCTTTGTGAGATAAAATAGCTTTGGCTGTATCAGTTGGTTGTGCACCATTCTGTAACCATTGCACCGCACCATCAATATTTAATTCTATGGTTGCTGGGTTTGTGTTTGGATTGTAAGCACCTAATTTTTCTAGGTATTTACCATCTCTTTTTGAACGTGCATCTGCTGCTACGATCCAGTAGTAAGGTTTTCCTTTTTTACCGTGTCTTTGTAATCTAATCTTTACTGGCATAATAATTAATTATTTGAGGTTCTCGACCTCGGTTATTAATGAGGGCGCAAAGATACTATATTTTTTTAATTATCAATGTTTTATTTTGATTAGAAAAATGCCAAAATATCTTAAAATAACAAACAAACAGGAGCAGGTAAATCTGTGGAATGTAAAAAAGAAAGTTTTCCAGATTCTTTATCTATCTTGAATACGCTAATATTGTTGCTCTTTTTATTCGCAACTAAAAGGAATTTCCCTGTTGGGTCTAATGAAAAATTTCGCGGCCAATCACCATGAACACTCATGTTTTGAATTCTATCTAAAGTGCCATTTTGAGTATCTCGCTTAAAAACAGCAATAGAGTTTTCTCCACGATTAGAACCATATAAAAAACGTCCGTCTTTAGATAAATGAATGTCGGCACACTTATTTTTGCCTTCATAATTTTCATCTAAAGTAGAATCGAAATCTATGTTTTTAAAACTGAACTCTGTCTTTTTTATTGATGTGATAGAGCCACCATATTCATTAATAATGTATATAAACTGACCATCTTTGCTTAATTCAAAATGACGCGGGCCAGGATTACCTTCCATTTTAATGAAGTAACGACGCCTAAAGTCACTTGAATCATCTCTTAGCCTATATTGATAAAATGTATTCCTTCCCAGATCGGCAACAAATAAGTCATCTTTAAAAAACTTAGCAGAATGCGCATGTGATTTTTCATTTCCTGAATTATGATTAAAAATTTGATAGGCTTCTTTTAGGCTGCCGTCTTCATTAATTGGATAAATAGATACGGTGCCTCCAGTGTAATTAGAAACAACAGCCTTATCACCACTTTTATTTACAGAAATATGGCAAGGTCCTTTACCATAACTACTAACTCGCGTTAAAAGAGATAAAGAACCATCTTTATTTATTTTATATGACGATGCAAATCCGTCTTCACTTTGATTCACAGAATATAAATACTGCTTATTTGGAGAGTATGCCAAAAATGAAGGGTTATCTATGTTTATTGCAAGTTGTTTGTTGCTTAAGCTGCCGTTTTCTGTATTGAATTCTAATTGGTAAATACCCTCGCTATCGCCTTGAGTATATGTACCAACATATAAACGAATGTTTTGGGCTTGAGAGCTGAAAAGGATAAAAATGAAGGCGAGAAAGAATAATTTAATTTTCATATAATTTATGGATTAAGAGTGCTTTCAAAAATAATACAATTAAAATTAAGTTTTTTGTTTAAAACTCTTCATAACTTCCCTTTAAAAAAGTATTATTTCTATGTACTTTTATAAGCTATTAATTTCTCTCCTTTGGGGAGGCTAAGAGGGGCTTATGTACTTAATTTTCGATACAGAAACTACTGGATTACCAAAACGATGGGATGCACCTATTACCGATGTTGATAATTGGCCAAGGTGTATTCAAATTGCATGGCAACTACACGATGCTATGGGGAATTGTATCGATCATCAAGACTATTTGGTCCAGCCAGAAGGGTTTAATATCCCTTATGATGCAGAGAAAATTCATGGGATTTCAACTGAATTGGCGCAAGAACAAGGAGTTCCTTTAGCAGAGGTTTTAGAAAAGTTTAATGAGGCTTTAAGTAAAACCAAATTTGTTGTTGGACAAAATGTAAAGTTCGATTTAAATATCATGGGTGCCGAATTTTTTCGTGGCGATGTGTCGAACCCATTACAGGAATTACCTGTTTTAGATACCTGTACAGAACATACAGCGAGTTTATGTCAGATTCCTGGTGGTCGAGGTGGTAAATTTAAATTACCAACACTTACAGAATTACATGAATTTTTATTTAAGGTGCCTTTTGCTGAAGCTCATAATGCAACAGCCGACGTGGAGGCAACAACACGTTGCTTTTTTGAGCTTATTCGTTTAGGGGAATACACTAAAGAACAGCTTGATGTAGAACCTGATTATTTTCAGAATTTTAACGAAGCCAATCCAAAAGAAATTGAGCTTATAAAGTTAAAGCACGTTAATCTTAAAGAAGAAAGTGCTAAAATTCGTGAACGTCTTGATAAGCTAAAGAAAGACACGATTTCTACTGAAGATATAGAGCAAAACATATCTGATTTAGCTGATGCTAGTTTTGTGCACCTTCATAACCATTCGCAATTCTCAGTTTTGCAATCAACTATGGGAGTTGCCGATATTGTAGGAGCTGCGGCATCTCATAACATGCCTGCTGTGGCACTTACCGATCATGCGAATATGATGGGGGCTTTCCATTTTATAAATGCTGTTAACAAGCAAAATAGCGGTATAAAGGCAAGTATAGCAGAAGCAGAAGAAAGAGGAGAGACTTCAGAAAAACAATTAATAAAACCAATTGTAGGATGTGAGTTTTTTGTTTGTGAAAATCATCAAGACAAATCGAGAAAAGATAACGGGTATCAAGTTGTATTGATAGCTAAAAACAAAAATGGGTATCATAACCTAGCTAAGCTGTCCTCTCATGCTTTCGTTAATGGATTTTATTATGTGCCTAGAATAGATAAAAAACTTATACAAGAATATAAAGAAGATATTATAGTGCTTACAGGGAACCTATATGGTGAAGTGCCGAGTAAAGTTCTTAACATTGGTGAAAAGCAAGCCGAAGAGGCGTTATTATGGTGGAAAAATGAGTTTGGAGACGATTTGTATGTAGAACTGATGCGCCATAATCAAGAAGATGAAAATCGAGTTAATACAACCCTGATAGCATTAGCTAAAAAGCATGATGTGAAATTGGTGGCCACAAACAATACATATTACCAAAAGAAAGAAGATGCAAATGCACATGATATTTTATTATGTGTAAAAGATGGAGAAAAACAAGCGACTCCAATAGGCCGAGGAAGAGGTTACCGTTATGGGTTGCCCAATCAAGAATACTATTTTAAGTCTTCGGAAGAAATGAAACAATTGTTTCACGATCAACCTGAAGCCATTTTGAATATTAAAGAGGTCATAGATAAGATTGAAGGGTTTCAATTAGCAAGAGATGTTCTTTTACCTGCTTTTGATATCCCCGATGAATTTAAGAATGATGAAGATTTAGTTGATGGGGGAAAACGTGGTGAAAACGCCTATTTAAGGCATTTGACATATGAAGGTGCTAAAAAACGTTATGGAGAAGAGTTGTCAGATGAGGTTGTAGAGCGTCTTGATTTTGAGTTAAGCGTTATTGAAAATACAGGATATCCAGGGTACTTTTTAATTGTTGAAGATTTTATTCGTGAAGCCCGAAATATGGATGTGTCTGTAGGTCCAGGGCGTGGGTCTGCTGCTGGATCGGTAGCAGCTTATTGCTTATGGATTACCAATATTGATCCTATGAAATACGATTTGCTTTTTGAGCGTTTTTTAAATCCAGATCGTATTAGTATGCCCGATATTGATATTGATTTTGATGATGAAGGAAGAAGTCGTGTCATGGATTATGTAATCGAAAAATATGGGAGTAATCAGGTGGCACAGATTATCACTTACGGAACCATGGCAGCAAAATCTTCCATTCGTGATACAGCTCGTGTTTTAGATTTACCCCTTTTTGATGCCGATAGAATTGCGAAGTTAATCCCAACCATGTCTAAGCTTAACAAGATTTTTGGCTTAGATGAAAAAGAATTGGGAAAAAAATTCCGTGCAGAAGATTTAGAAAAGGTAAATCAACTCTTAAATATTTCTGAAGGATCAGATTTAGAGGCAGAAACAGTTAATACGGCAAGAGCTTTAGAAGGTTCGGTTAGAAATACAGGAATTCATGCCTGTGGTGTAATCATTACACCAGATGATATTACCAAGTTTGTCCCTGTATCTGTAGCTAAAGATTCCGATTTGTACGTCACCCAGTTTGATAACTCGGTTGTTGAGGATGCTGGTTTGCTAAAAATGGATTTCTTAGGATTAAAGACATTGACTTTAATTAAGGACACTGTTAAAATTGTAAAAGCAAAGCATGATATTTTGTTGGATCCAGAGACGTTTCCTTTAGATGATGAAAAGACATATGAACTCTTTCAACGTGGCGAAACGGTTGGTGTATTCCAATACGAATCTCCCGGTATGCAAAAGCACCTTAGAGATCTAAAACCAACTGTTTTTGAGGATTTAATTGCCATGAATGCCTTGTACCGACCAGGGCCTATGGAATATATTCCAAGTTTTGTTAGAAGGAAGCATGGTGATGAAGATATTGAGTACGATTTACCAGCCATGGAGGAGTACTTGAAAGAAACATATGGAATTACAGTATACCAAGAGCAGGTGATGTTATTGTCTCAAAAATTGGCAGGATTTACAAAAGGTGAAGCCGATGTATTGCGTAAGGCAATGGGTAAAAAGCAAATTGCGGTACTAGATAAAATGAAACCAAAGTTTGTGGAACAGGCGAGTGCTAACGGGCATGATGCTAAAGTACTGGAAAAAGTGTGGAAAGATTGGGAAGCTTTTGCAAGTTATGCCTTTAATAAATCCCACTCCACATGTTATGCCTGGATAGCTTACCAAACCGCCTATTTAAAAGCACATTATCCGGCAGAGTATATGGCAGCCGTACTATCCAACAATATGAACGACATCAAACAGGTGACCTTCTTCATGGAAGAGTGTAAACGTATGAAATTAGATGTATTGGGGCCAGATGTTAATGAATCCTATTATAAGTTTTCTGTAAATCAAGATAATGCGGTACGTTTTGGTATGGGTGCTATAAAAGGTGTTGGTCATGGTGCCGTTATGACTATCGTAGATAATAGAAAAGAAGAAGGCCCCTATAAATCTATTTTCGATTTAGCCAAACGAATTGATTTAAGGGCCGCAAATAAAAAGGCTTTTGAAAACTTAGCTTTAGCTGGTGGTTTTGATTGTTTTGGAAACACGCACCGTGCGCAGTATTTCCATAAAGAAGGCGATGGGATTACCTTTTTAGAAAAAGCAGTTAAGTACGGGAATAAACATCAGGAAAATGAAAACTCATCGCAAGTGAGTTTGTTTGGAGCAACTAGTGATGTGCAAATAGCAGAGCCGGAAGTGCCTCCATGTGAAGAGTGGGGTACTATGGAAAAATTAGCCCAAGAGCGAGAAGTGGTAGGGGTTTATATTTCAGGTCATCCGTTAGATGATTTTAGAACTGAAATGAAAACGTTTTGTAACGGTACCATTGCCATGTTTAATAACTTGGAGCCCTATGTAAACAGGGAAATTGTTTTTGGAGGTGTTGTTACCGATGTTCAGCATCGTGTAAGTAAGCAAGGAAAAGGATGGGGACTCTTTACGGTTGAAGATTATACCGATAGTTTTGAGTTTAGGATTTTTGGTGAAGAATATTTAAAGTTCAGACATTTTTTAATGAAGAATAACTTTGTGTTTGTAAAATCATTTATCCGTGAGGGTTGGGTTAATAAAGATACTGGTAAAAAGAGTGATCCGCGATTACAGTTTAATAGTTTTCAATTACTCCATGATGTCATGGAAAACTATGCTAAAAAGTTGTCTATTCAGCTTAATATAAAAGATTTAAAAGAAGAGGGTATTTTGCGTTTAAAGGAGTTATTACAAATGCACCCAGGTAACCAAATGCTTAATTTTGTTGTTTATGATAACAAGGATCAAATAAAATTACATATGCCAAGTAGGCGACAAAAAATTAAAGTATCTCAAGAGTTATTAAGCGAGCTAGAAAGTCAAGATGTATTGTTTAAATTAAACTGATACATTCCTGCGAAGGCAGGAATCTTATTATTATGAAAAAAATAATATTATATCATGTCATAGCTTTTTTAGTTTTAGAGATAATTTTCTTTTTCTCTTCTGGAGAATTAATAAAATTATTAGCACCCGAAATTCAAAATGTCATATTGTGGATTTATTTAAATGTTTTTGGAGTCATTTTTCTTTTTGTAGTGGTTCTTATTATATTTCTAATCAATAGAAGAAAGTTTAAAAAACGTTATTCTTAGCTTTTTAGTAGTAAAAGTGTAATAATAATCAATTTATATTTTGAGTTTTTAATAAACAGATAGCATGCTTAATATACTCGAAATACACAAAAAATTTATTTTCCTCCCTCCAAAAAGTCTTTTAAGCTATTGGTGATAAATCGATCCCAAGTAGTAGAACATACGTCATAACATTCAATATTGGGAGTCAATCCTAATTGGTGAAATTTAATTAAACACTTTTCGTTTTGTTCTTTTATTTCCCAATGCAATATATGGCCGATCCATTCTTTATTAAAATCGGGTTCACCATCAATACATTTCCAAATGAGTTCTTGATTAGGAGTGTATTCAATAATTTTAAAAGTCCACCAATAACTATTTTCAAATTGAATGGTAAATTGACCTCCTGCTTTAAATGCTGAATTACTTATTGCTCCCCACCATGAATGAAGCCCTTCGTTTAAAGCAAAAAACACTTCTTGGGCACTAGCGTTAACTTCTAATTGCTTTTGGTAGTTTATATCTTGATCTTGCGGATCTGTTAATTTAATAGTATTATCCATTTTTTGGTGTATTTAAATAGTTTTCCAAATCTTGCAACGAATTATCCCAGAACTGTGAATAAAATTGTATCCATTTATTGACCTCTTTTAAAGGTTTCGCATTCGCATTACAAAATCGTTCACGTCCGTTTGTGTTAATATAGACCAAGCCAGCTTCTTCTAATGTTTTTATATGTTTTGTTACCCCTTGCCTACTAATATCAAATTGACTTGATATTTGCGTAATGGATAGTGCAGAGGTTGCAATAACCAAGGCGTGAAAAATATCACGCCTAGTAGGATCTGCAATAGCTTTAAATAGTTTGGTTATTTTATCCTGCATTGACTAATTGTTTTAAATAATCTGTTAGTCCATTGATGCAAGCATCCCAGCCGCCATTAAAGCTTTCAAACATTTTTACGGCAGTCTCGCCTTCATAATTAGAAATACCAGAGTGTTCCAGATATAATTTAGTACCATCTTCAGTAGGCTCTAACTGCCAGGTTACGGTAGTTTCTACTTTCATTTCGGCAACTACCCATGTGTACACCAATTTGTAAGGGTTAGACTCTTTAACTTCTCCACTAATAACAGTACAGCCTTTTTCGTTGGGCTCAGAAGTAAAGGTGTATTTGTACCCATTTTCAGCTTTAAAATCTGCTTGAATAAACCAGGCAGAAATTTCTTCAGCTTTAGAAATGGCATTCCATACCTTGTCTATAGAATGCTTAAAGATCTTTTCTTTTTTAATAACATCATTCATAATATGTTCGATTTTTTGGTTAATATGCAACTTAATGGTTGCTAAACTAGAATAAATATTTTTAATATGCAACTTTTTAGTTGCTTATTAAAGGCTGTTATCTGGTAAGTCATTGAAAATATTAAGCTTATAAGGGTATGAATAAAGCGCTTTTTGTTAGACAAAATATAAAAGCAAGCACCATAACGCTTTGTTTTAGAAACATATAAAAAGATATAATAGTGCTAAACAATGTTGATATAAAAAAAACAAATTGTTACATTGTAAGCTTTAGGAAATATTTTGACTAATTTTGTGTAATAAAAATAAAATAAGAATTAAAACATAAATATTATGGCATTAGAAATAACAGATGCAACGTTTGAAGAAACGGTATTAAAAAGTGATAAGCCAGTATTGGTTGACTTTTGGGCTGCTTGGTGCGGACCTTGTAGAATGGTTGGGCCAATTATTGAAGAAATTAGTGGTGAGTATGATGGTAAGGCTATTGTCGGTAAAGTTGATGTAGATGCAAATCAAGAATTTGCTGCAAAATATGGTGTGCGTAACATTCCTACTGTCTTGGTTTTTCAAAATGGTGAAGTTGTTGGTAGACAAGTTGGAGTAGCTCCAAAAAATGCATATACAGAAGCTATAGATTCACTTTTATAGTTTATACACTAAAAGAAAATTAAAAAGGTTTGTCATAATGGCAAACCTTTTTTTATTTTAGATGCAAATTAAAAATAGATATGAGTAAAGAAATAAAAGTACAGGATGTTATTGATGGTAAATTACTAGAAGAACGTAAAGTGTTTTTGTGGGGACAGGTCGATGATGATTCTGCCAAGCATGTTATAGATCGTCTTATGTATTTAGATACATTAGAGACTAAAGATATCCACCTATATATTAATAGTCCAGGTGGTTATGTAACATCTGGTTTTGCTATATACGATTGTATAAAATCCTTAAAAAGTGATGTGTCCACAATTTGTACGGGATTTGCAGCTTCTATGGGCTCTTTAATATTATCTGCTGGCGAGAAAGGTAAGCGTTTTATACAACCACATGCACGTGTTATGATTCATCAACCAAGTGGTGGTGCGCGTGGCCAAGCAAGTGATATAGAAATTACAGCAAAAGAAATTATAATTACTAAAGAATTAAGTGCACAAATCTTGGCCGATAATTGTGGACAGACTTTCGATAAAATAATGAAGGACTTTAATCGCGACCATTGGATGGGAGCTGATGAGTCTGTTGCTTATGGTATTGTTGATAGTGTAATTTAGAGCTATCAAGATAGCAACACGATAGGGTTAACTTAGAGCGAATAATTATACAGGTTATATTTAGTTGCAATATTGAATCTTAGTATTTTATCATTACGACAGGGTTAGGAACAAGCGACGAAAAACCTCAAATGTGGTGAGGCCATCATGATAAACTTCTCTTTGTGTTTTCAAACAAAAAGTATTTATGAATTTACAGCATGAATTAAATAAAGTCAGTGGGTTTAAAAACTTAGAGCTACTTGCAAAGCAAGTGGTAGAAGGTTTTATTGCTGGGATGCATAAGAGCCCGTTTCATGGGTTTTCTGCTGAATTTGCTGAACATAAAATATATAATCAGGGAGAAAGCACGCGTCATATAGATTGGAAACTATTTGCTAAAACAGATAAACTATACACCAAACGTTATGATGATGAAACTAACTTACGTTGTCATATTATTATTGATAACAGTAGTTCTATGCACTACCCTAAAATGGATGCGTTTTCCATAGACCGTTTAAATAAAATAGGCTTTTCGGCTTTAGCTTCTGCCTCTTTAATGCATATATTAAAAAAGCAGCGAGATGCTGTTGGTTTGAGTATTTATAGTGACGATTACGACTATTATGCACCCGAAAAGGGTAGTAAGCGCCATCATCAAATGCTGTTAAACCATTTGAGTGATGCCGTAATTTCTAAGCCCCTAAATAAGGAAACAGAAACGTATAAATATCTACACGAAATAGCAGAGAAAATTCATAGACGTTCTATGATATTTTTGTTTACCGATATGTTTCAAACATCAGAAGATGATGTAAAACTGTTTGAAGCTTTACGGCATTTAAAATACAACAAACATGAAGTCATTTTGTTTCACGTATTTGATAAAGAGAAAGAATTGACTTTTGATTTTGATAATAAGCCCAAACGCTTTATTGATGTTGAAACGGGCGAGTATATTAATTTATATGCAGATACTATAAAAGATAATTATAAAAAAGCTGTGAGCCACTATTTTGAGGCTTTACGTTTAAAATGTGCGCAATACAAAATTAAATACGTTGAGGCTGATATTAATAAGGACTTTAATAACATCCTCACAACGTACATGATAGAGCGTCAAAAGTTTGTGTAGATTCTTGTTTTTTAAAGAAAGATAATTTCAATTGAAACTTTAAGTTAGAGTCTTAAAAAACTCTTTTTTAAAATAAAATTCAAAAAACTTAAAAAAACATTTGAGATATAAAAAAAGGCGTGTATATTTGCAACCGCAATAAAGCAACGGTCTGGTAGTTCAGTTGGTTAGAATGTCGCCCTGTCACGGCGAAGGTCGCGGGTTCGAGTCCCGTCCAGACCGCGAAAATTGCAAAAAGAAAGCTCTGAGAAATTAGGGCTTTTTTTGGCAATTAAAAGAAGTTGTGTTGTTCACGCCATAGGCGTGATGTAGTGATACCAGATTTATTTGGTATTCCAATGAAAGGCTTTCCTTTTTTCTGTGAAGAAAATAGGGATGCTTTTTTGTTTTAAAAGGATAGAAAGTTTTAGTTTAACAAAAGAACACCTCATTTTAGTTTGAAGGAACCAGTTTAATGGTAGAAATATCTATTGGAATAATTCCTGTCAAATCCATCCACTCATAACCTTCTGCACTTATACCGCCAGATATAACATCCCAATTATTCCTCCAGCAAAAGCAAATTAATCCACCGTCTGTGGAGCCTCCGCTAATTAAGTTGCCAAATCCATTACCCCATGTTAAGATAACAGAAGCATACGTTATAGGGTCTCCCGTATTGTTATCAACAATAGTCCAGCAAATGTGATTATAATTAGAGTTTATGCAATCAGAATTAGAATCACTGTTCTCATTGTTCTGAGAGTTAGAACAGCAAAAGACTAATAAAAGATTAACTATAAAGAACAGTTTTTTCATAAAGGTCTAATTAATGGTATAAAGATAAGGCTATTAGCTATAAGCCAAATTACATATTTATTATAAAAGAGACCATTTAATTTAGCATTATGAGATTCAAGATTTTCACTTGTATCAAGACTGGTGTATTCATTGAAATATCCCATATAGGGAGAAGATGTAGTAATTAATCTTATTCCTGGTTCAATTTCTGTATGCTCCTTAATAAATTCAATATTAGCATTCCAAAATCGCCCTGTTTGGTTAAAATGATAGTCTTTGTAATTCCCCCCCCAAAAGTATTGCATTTTTTTATCTAAAGAATCTGGTTATGGTTAAATCTGTGCCCAAAATATTAAAAGGAATATTTGCTCCCAAAAATAAATCAAACGGAAAATAAATTTTAATATCAGGGTTAACTTTTAGAAGGTAATCAAAACCATTAATATGGTCAAAATGTGAAAGAGATGCCACAGCAAAGTCAATTTGTGACAAGTCTATGTTCATTGCGTTTACATTATTTTTAAAAATGTCCGCATTAGTTCCTCCTTCAAACAATATAGTTTTGCCCTTGTATTTTTGAGAACATCCTAAAAAGGTTGTTATAATACCGATTAACAGGGCTTTATTTGTAATGTATTTAGAATAATGACACATGTAGCATATTGTCTTTTGACTCTAAGATAGCAAAAAGCAAGCAATTGCAGTTGCTTGATAGATTTTAAGTCATTGAAATACAGTATTTAAATCGTGGTTAGGCGTTGTTATTAGGATTGAAAATTAAATGGAATAATAAGCTCGCCCTCTGGTAGTTTAAATAATGTGACTTTTTATTATATCTGGTGTCTTATTATTAAACTTACATTATAAAACCCTATTTTAAGATGGCAAAATTTGAAATTTACAAAGACAAAAGAGGCGAATTTAGATTTAGATTAAAAGCTGGCAATGGTCAATCCATCCTAGCTAGTGAAGGTTATGCTGCAAAATCTGGCTGTACCAATGGCATTGAATCTGTAAAGAAAAACTCGACAGACGATGCTAGATACGAACGCTTAGAATCTAAAGGAGGAAGTCCTTATTTTAATTTAAAAGCTACAAACGGACAGGTTATAGGAACCAGTGAAATGTATTCATCTACCAGTGCTATGGAGAATGGGATAGCTTCAGTAAAGAAAAATGCGTCAGAAGCTAGTATAGACGATTTATCATAGATATTTATTCATAATTAGATTGTTTAGGCTGCAAGAAATTGCAGCTTTTTTTTGCTTCAAAAACAATGTTTATTGTGTAAAATTAAAACTGAAAGAAAATTTTCGATTAAAGTTATTTGCTAATACTTCAAGGTTTTAAATTATAATAGTAATTAGGTGATTGTAAATAACTTATTATTTTGTATGAATTTTTTTATTAAATTTAAAGTGTAGAAATAATGGTAATTTAAATTATTAAAATTTGATTATGAAAAAAGTTATCCTATTTACAATGGTTTTAGTTTCAACATTTGTCGATGCTCAAAATAAGGATTCGAAGTTTGTTTATGGTGGAGAGGGGTTAAGTCCTAGGAGTTTTACTGAGGAGATAAAGGGGATGGATAGAAACGAGTTGCTATTAAAAGCAAAAGCATGGCTAGATGAAAAATATAAAGACTCAAATGATGTCATTATTAAAGAAGAGGTCAATGGTAAAACGGTAAATTCTGATGATGCTTACGATGAAGATGAAACTGATGAAACGGGAAAAGCTAAGAAAAGTGAAAAAATTCGTTTTAGTGGTTTTACAGATAATGCCATTTGTTTTGGTAAAGGAGCTAATTACAGTTGCGAAGGCTTAGAATATATTATTGAACTAAGATTTAGAGATGGTGATTATAGATTTAAGCCTATAAAGCTGACTTATAGAGCTGCTTCAAGTAAAAAAAGTCAAAAAATAGGTTTAAAAAAGCATAAATTTTATTCCAATGACGGGAAAATAAAAGATGGCTATGAAAAAGTATCATCACAAATAGAAGCCTTGCTTAATAATTTAAATAAAAGCCTTTTGAATTACTTAACTAATAAAGAGCAGGAAGACGAGTGGTAGTTTAGCTTCTTGATAATTCATTCTTGTAAATATATAAAAGCTTCATATATATAACACTGCGTTTTTTATGATAAATTAGCTAAGGGAAATTAAGACTTTAAGCTATATATAATAAAGGCACGTTTAAAAGTTTCATTAATTCAAAATCATATGTTTTTGAAATTTCTGAAGCTATTCTTCACTAACCTTATTTTTTGTAAATAATTTAAGCAACCTTTTGCAAGGTTTTGCATCTAGATGAAAAGGTGATTGAAGAACATTTTAGAATTATGAAAATGAATTTTTCATCTCTTTCATCAAAAGGATTAAGATTGAATTATTATTGAAGCAAAAAATAATAAGGACCTTGATTTGTTGCATTACATTTACATAACTATGAAATATTTTGCCTACCTGTTACTTATTTGTCCTGTTTTCAGTAACCCAGTATTTTCTCAATCTGATTTTGCAAAAAAGGAATATTTTGAAGTCTATGATTCAGTCGATTTAAATCAAAATAATAATATTTTTAATGGTTTAGAATATACCGATAAATACATTAGTCTGTCTGTCGAGAATCATAAGTTTTATGGGGCGTTTGATTATAATGAAGGTTTTATTAAATACAATGGACAGCCTTATTTTGATGTGAAAATGAAATATGATTTATTAAACGATTTAATAATTATTGAGTATGTCAATAAAAAGGTAAGTCAGTTAAGTTTGAACTCTAGTATGGTTGAACAATTTCGTCTGAATGGTGGTGAGTTTTTTAATATTCCTGAAAATGAAGTGATTAAACCGTTTTATAAAAATGGATTTTTTAAACTTTGTTATCAAGACAATAATTTTTCATTTTATTTAAAACGAATTAAAGACAAAGTAAAAAAGATTTATAATAAGAAGGTACGTTATGTTTTTAAAGAGCATGAATACTACGTGTTATTCTATAAGGACCGTTGTTTTAAAATAGACAAGATTAAAGATGTTTTATCTGCAATACCAGAATACGATAATGAAGTGAGAACGTTTTACAAATCTAATAAGAGACTTTATAATAATAATTTTTATGAATTTATGAAAAAGCTTTTAAACAATTTAAATAAGGATAGTTTTAATTAAGCTGACTAATAAATTTAAAGAATGAAGAAAATATTAGTTGCGGTATCATTATTCTTATTTACTCAAATTATTGTTTGCCAAAATAATAAAAGAGTAACAATTGATTTTAATAGTATTAGTAGGATAGAAGCTTTAATTAAATTAGAGAGCAGTATAAAGTACCAGTTTTATTTTCAGGAAGATTGGTTTGATGATACTTTAATTTCAGGTTCATTCAAAAATATTGGTATTGAAAACATCATAAATAAGATTTTAGAAGGAACTTCAATTAATTATTTAGTCCTTAAAGACAGAATAATATTAACAAATAATGTCGCTATATCTAACGAATTGCCGAAAAATTTCTTTAAAGATTCAACCCAAACCGTTGAAGAACTCACCAACAATAAATATATAGCACCTGTTCTACAAAAAGAATTTGTTGTTGCTAAAAAACGTGCTAAAAAGAGTTTGGTAACAATAGGGAAAGAAAACAAGAATTCATCTCAAAAATATTTTGAGATTTCTGGATATATAAAAGATTCAAAATCTGGGAAACCTATTGATAATCTAGTTATTTATATAAAAGACAAAAATATTAATACTGTTACCAATAAACTAGGCTATTTTTTTTTAAAAGTCCCAGCTGGATACAACATTGTTGAAACTTCTTCTTTGTCCTATGGAAAAAACGAAAAAGAAGTTATAGTATATGGTAATGGAACATTAAATTTTTCTCTGGAAGAGCAGTTGGAGCAATTAGAAGAGGTTTTAATTGAATCTGATAAGGATGATAATATTAGAAAAGCTGTAGTAGGGATTACTAAAATTAACGTTGAGGGGATAAAAACCATTCCTCTTGTTCTAGGAGAAAGAGATGTTTTAAAAGTTGCAACAACCATGCCTGGAATAACAACTGCTGGAGAGGGAGCTTTAGGGTATAGTGTTAGAGGCGGTAAAGTAGATCAAAATTTAATACTTTTTGATGGAGCTGCGATATATAATCCATCTCATTTTTTTGGGGTATTTTCTGCAATTAATCCGTTTGCAACTGGAAGTGTAGATATCTATAAGGGAAGTATTCCAGCAGAATATGGAGGAAGATTGTCTTCTGTAATAGATATTTCAACAAAAGAAGCGAACATGGAGAAATTTTCAGGAGAAGGAAATATAGGGCCAGTAACAGGAAATCTTTTGGTTGAAACTCCAATTGTTAAAGATAAAATGTCTGTCTTGGCAGGAGGAAGAGCTACATATTCAGATTGGGTACTTAAAGCTATCTCTGAAGAATCTATAAAAAATAGTAAGGCCAATTTTTATGATGCCGTTGTTAAATACAATTATAAAATAAATGAAAAAAATAATTTACAAGCAACTGCTTATTACAGTAACGATGAGTTTAGTATAACCTCAGATTCGATTTATAACTATAGCAACCGGATAGCATCCATTAAATGGGATCATAAGTTTGATGATAAAAATAGACTGATTACCCAATTAGCTACAAGTCAGTATAAGTTTAATATTATTTATGATGGAATATTTAATAGGGATTTTGATTTTGGATATAGTATAAACGAGACACAACTTAAGTTAATTGCAAAATATTTATATAGCAAAAAACATAAATTTAGTTATGGACTAAGCAGTAAACTGTACAGTGTAAAACCAGGAGATATAATACCTCTAGGAAGCGAATCTATAATAGAAAGGAAAAGTGTAGATAAAGAGAGAGGTTTAGAATCGGCTTTATTTATATCAGATTTGTTTGAGGTGAATGACAAATTGTTGTTGGATATCGGTTTCAGGTATTCATTTTATGCAGCTTTAGGAGAAAGTACTCAAAATGTTTACGATCCTACAGCACCCAAAAGTACAGAGTCTATTATTGAAACTAATTTCTATAAAAAAAATGAGGTTGTAAAAACTTATGGAGGGCCAGAGGTGCGATTTTCGGCTAGATACTTTTTAACACCTAATATTTCAATAAAAGGCGGGTATAATAAAACCATTCAATATTCTCACTTGCTTTCAACCAATACAACAGCATCTCCCGTAGACTCATGGAAGCTATCAGATTTAAATATTGAACCTCAGAGAGCTGAACAATTTTCGTTAGGGTTGTACAAGAATTTTGATGACGATATGCATGAAGTTAGTATTGAAGGGTATTACAAAAAAATGAAGAACCTTTTAGATTTCAAAATAGGTGCAGAGTTACTGTTAAATCAGAATATTGAGACAGAACTATTGCAAGGTGAAGGAAAAGCATACGGAGTGGAGGTACTGCTTAAAAAGAAAAAAGGAAGGTTAAATGGGTGGTTAGGATATTCTTATTCAAGGTCTTTTGTTAAGCTAGATAGTGAGTTTTTAACGAACCAAGTAAACCAAGGGAGCTATTTTGCAGCTAACCAAGACCGTCCCCATGATATAGACCTAGTGTCAAATTATAAACTTACAAAACGTTATAGTTTTTCGTTAAATTTTAATTATCAATCAGGAAGACCAATAACGTATCCTGTTGGAAAGTATGTTTATAATGGAAAAGAGCAGGTATTGTACAGTGATAGAAATAAGTTTAGAATACCTGATTATTATCGATTAGATCTGGGGGTTAATATTGAGGGCAATCACAAAAACGTAAAATTAGCTCACAGTTTTTGGAATATATCGGTTTATAATGTTTTGGGAAGGAATAATCCATATTCAGTGTTTTTCGTAAATGAAAATGGTCAGATAAAAGCGTATAAATCATCTATTTTTTCAATCCCAATCCCTACTATAACGTATAATTTTAAATTTTAAAATGAGATTAAATAAACGATGTTCTAATGTCTTGTTTCTGGTTTTACTAGGTGTTTTTAGTTGTACAGAACCATTTACTTTGGTTACAGAATCTTTTGAAGATGTCATCGTAATTGAAGCAACAATTACAGATGAATTTAAGCGTCAGGAAATAAGAGTTTCACGAACATTTTTATTGGAAAGTGATACACAGGTCTTTGAGCAAAATGCTAGTGTTAGAATAGAAACTAATACTGGTGAAGTATATAATTTTTCAGAAACCTTAAATGGGGTTTATGTTTCTGATATAGCCTTTGAAGCAAGAGAAAATGTGTTGTACAAATTATTAATATCTACTTCAGATGGTAGGGAATATGCTTCTAATGAGGAATTGTTACCTCCTAAAGCCGAAATAGAAAATCTTTACGGAGAATTAGTTAACCTAAATGGAGAAATAGGTATTCAAGTACTGGTTGATAGTAATGAAGACTTAGGAGGTGCCAATTTTTTCAGATACGAATATGAAGAAACATATAAGATTGTTGCGCCTCATTTTAGTTTTTTTGATGCCTTGTACATAGGTGAAGATATAGTTTTAGTTCCAAGAGATCCCAGCAAACAAACTTGCTATTCAACTAATTATTCAGCTAACATAATATTAACCAGTGTAAGTAAATTGGCTGAAAATAGAGTTTCTAGATTTCCTATTCGATTTATTTCAGCCAATAGTGCGATTGTAAGAGAACGCTATAGTATTTTGGTAAAACAATATGTGCAATCTGTAAATGCTAATACATTCTATAAAATACTAAAAGAATTAAATTCTGATGAGGAAGGTGTATTTATAGATAATCAACCAGGGTTTATTCAAGGGAATATTTTTTCAAAGCAAAGCCAAAATGAAAAAGTCTTTGGCTTTTTTGATGTGTCTTCGGTTAGTTCTAAAAGGGTATATTTTGACTATTCTAATTTTGATATGAATCTACCTCCCTATTTCTTTGACTGCGATTTTTTAGAGTTAGATTCAGCAATGGAAGAACCTGTTAACGAACGGTTGATCTTGATTGGTTCATTTAGAGATGGCTATAAATATGTTTCGGGGTCTGATGGAGGTGTATTTACAATTGTAAATCAGGAATGTGGAGATTGCACAACATTTTCGTCTAACATAAAGCCTGTATTTTGGATAGATTAACTAAAACGATAAAAACCATTGGTATTATAGTTTTGTACTTATTTTTTAATAAGGCATTTGGTCAATTAAACACCAGGAGTTATAATATTTTGACAAATACAATTCCTAAAGAAAAAGTATTTCTCTCTACAAATACAAATGTGTTTTTAGCAGGTGAAACATTATACTATAAAATTTATTGTTTATTAAAGGAGCAAAATAAACTAAGTCATATTAGTAAAATGGCTTATGTAGCCCTTGTAGGGAAAAACAATAATGTTTTATTTGAACACAAATTGAAATTAGTTAATGGTACCGTTTATAGTGATTTTTTTATACCTGCATCAACTAAAACAGGACATTATAAGTTAATAGCGTATACGAAATGGGCACTCAATAATTTACAAGATTCCTTTTTTGAAAAAGAACTTTACATAATTAATCCATATATATTAAATGAAGAAGAGCGTGGTGGCGAATTAAAACGAACAAATAAAATTAGAATAGGAGTAAAAGACACAGATACTTTAATTCAAGAAGATAGTTATAAGCGTTTTAGTATCCGTACCGATTCAAATGTATACAAAAGACGATCAAAAGTTTTATTAGAAATTAAAAGCTTACTTGAAAATCAAAATTATGGAAATTATTCTGTCTCAGTAAGAAAGATAGATTCTATTGGGGTTTTGAATACTGAAAACAATTTTATTAATACTAAAGAAAGTAATGATAATAAATTGAAGAGGCTTCCCGAAATTAGAGGAGAAATCGTTTCAGGACAAATAAAATCTACTAAGCCAGGAACAACAGTTTCAAATAAAATAGTGGCTTTAACAATTCCAGGAAAGGATTATGTTTATAAAAATGTCGTTACTAATAAATTTGGTGAATTTCATTTTAATCTTTATGAATTATATGATAAGGATAAAATCATTGTTCAAATTATAGATAAGGATAGGGAAGATTATGAAATTGATTTGAATCTGGAATTTATGAAACCAGATGTGCTAAATTTTAACGATGTTGTTTTAGAAAAAAATATTGGTGATTGGTTATTGGAGAAAAGTATTCAAAATCAAATAGAAAGTGCCTACTATTATTCTAAGACAGATAGTGTTGTTGCCCCAAAGTTGAATAAGGTATTTTATGGGTTACCAAGTGTTGGGTATTTATTAGATGATTATAAAAGATTTCCAACTTTGAAAGAAACTTTTGTAGAGGTTATAGAAGAAGCTGCTCTTAGGGGGCATGGTGAACAACAACATAGATTTGTTGTTTACGATTATGAAGAAGCTAGGAGTAATGCGTTTAGTAAATTGAAGCCTTTGGTGCTTTTTGATGGCATTCAAATTCAAAATAATTTAGATGTAATAGATTATGAGACAAGTAAAATTAAAAGAATAAATGTGGTACGAGGAATTTATTTCAATGGACCAAGTATATTCAATGGTATAATTGATGTGAAAACCAAAAAAGGGAATTTCGAAATACAAGATAAAACCTATTTAAAATATTTTAATTTTCGTGTACCTCAAAGTAATAAGACGTATTTTAATCCTAAATATGAAAATAAGAACAAAAAAACAGATAGAATTCCAGACTATAGAAGTCAGTTGCTTTGGATACCAAACATTACAATGAATTCTAATTTAGAAGCGATAAATTTCTATACATCTGATGTGGAAGGAACTTTCGAGATATTCTTAGAAGGGTACAGTACCAATGGGGACTATATCGAACTAAGAAAATATATAGAAGTTAAAAATTAAAACAATCCATTTATTTCTGCATCAATAGTATTAATAACATTACCTAAGTCCTCTGGGTTATCCACAAAATTTAAATGGTCAACGTCGATAATTAATAACTTTCCTTTATCATACCCATGAATCCAGGCTTCGTAGCGCTCGTTCAATCGACTTAAGTAATCAATGCTTATTGAATTTTCGTAATCACGACCACGCTTGTGTATTTGAGATACCAAATTAGGAATAGAGCTACGTAAATAAATTAACACATCAGGACCTTTAACTAAAGATTCCATTAAATCGAAAAGAGATCTGTAGTTTTCATAATCACGATTTGTCATTAGGCCCATAGCATGTAAGTTTGGTGCAAAAATATGGGCATCTTCATAAATGGTTCTGTCTTGTATAATGTCTTTACCACTTTGACGAATCTGTAATACCTGACGAAATCTACTATTTAAAAAATACACCTGTAAATTGAAACTCCAACGCTCCATTTGATTATAAAAATCATCTAAATAAGGGTTGTCAACAACATCTTCCAGCTGTGCCTCCCATTTATAGTGTTTTGCTAATAGTTTAGTAAGAGTGGTCTTTCCGGCACCAATATTTCCAGCAATAGCAATATGCATAATTTTTAGTCGAGTTTTATTTTGTATTCATGTAGGATTTCGTTTGCGTAAATATACAAGGTTTCATTGGTTACAAAAAAATCATTTATCAATAAATTTGGTATTGATATTGGAATAGTAATTTCGCTATCCTTTTTTAAATAAACCAATGAATTTTTCTTTTTTAAAATGATATCTCCATTACTTTCAGTTAGTTCTGTAAATTCGTGATTTTTTATTTTTTTAACCAGACTACCAAAATAATTGTAAATATATAAATGGTTTTTAGTAAGTAAATAACAAAAGTTGTAATTGCTTTTTAAATCTAAAATGTCACTTTGAATAGGCACTGTTTGTGCACGCGTGGTTTGCGTTTTATAATCAAAAAGTTCTAGTTTCCGATTGTCTTGATTAAAAACCCATATAGTATTATCATGCCCAGTGGAAACATGAGATACATTTTTGTATTCTGTAAGCACATTAAAATCTATTCTAAATATCTCTGCCAATCGGTTATCAAGAATTATAACACTATTAAAGTCTTTGTAAAATAGGTTAGTTTTTAAAGGGTTAAAAGCATTGGCAGTTGTTATATTGCCAAGTTGTAAATTATTATACGTAATAATGGTTTGATTGGGATCTTTTTTATTAAAAACATTGTTGTTTATAAAGTAAATGATGCCAAAATGATCAACAGCAGTCAACCGATCCGTTTTAAAATCTGTCTTTTTTATAATTGAAGTTTCAATAGCCTTTTGTGCACATATTGAATAAGATAGAAGTAAAAAGAGATAGGTTATATATTTCATACCGACTTGAAAAATACAAAAACCTTACCACTTTTCGGCAAATTAATTTGTAACCAAATCTAAAGATGCATTACGCCTTTATTGAAATATGAATCGGTTGTCGAAAAAGGAATACAAAAAAGAGAATAATACAGATCAAATGGACGTCGTGATAATGGTGAAAGAATACAAATTAGAATTGGTGTACGGTTTTAAGAGTTATTTAACATTTTAGGCATTAAACCAAAAGAGTAAGTTTTAGTCAAATTAAAACATTGTTTTAACAAGCTAACCTAAATATTCTATTTCAATGAAACCAAATTCCATAAGATTTACAGCTATTTTTTTGCTTTTTATTCCCTTCATATCATTTGCTCAAAAAGATTTTCAAGGAAAAGCATACTATCAAGCCAAGACAACTTTAGATATGAGTAGGTTTGAAGGAAGACAAATGAGTGAAGAGCAGAAAAGGCGTATTACAGAACGCATGAAAAGCATGTTTGAAAAAACATATATTCTAACATTTAACCAAATAGAATCTATTTATAAAGAAGAGGAAAAGCTTGAAGCTCCAGGAACTGGGGGTGGACGTTGGAGAAGCATGATGAGTAGTTTTACGGCTGGCGATCAATATAAAAATGTTAAAGAGAAAACATTCTTGCAGGATCAAGAGTTTTTTGGGAAACAATTTTTAATCAAAGACTCATTACCACAATTAAAATGGGTTATGGGTAGTGAAACCAAGCAAATAGGAGCATATACCTGCTTTAAAGCCACTGCTTTAAAAACCAAGACCGATTTTGATTTCAATAGATTTAGAAGACCACCAGAAAGAAAAGAAAATAAAGAAAAAAAAGCTACCAATACAGAAGAAGAAAAGCCTGATCAAGTTGAAGTTGTGGTATGGTATACGCCTCAAATACCAGTAAATCAAGGGCCAGGAGAGTATTGGGGGCTTCCAGGTTTAATTTTAGAAGTAAATGAAGGAAGAACAACCATTTTATGTTCTAAAATTGTTATGAACCCAGAAGAGAAAAGTCCTATTAAAGCACCATCAAAAGGAAAGGAAGTATCAAAAGAAACATACTATACCATTGTGAAAAAGAAAACCGAAGAAATGCGAGAGAATTTTAGAAGAGGTGGTGGCAGACCAGGAGGTAGAAGAAGGTAATTTACTTGAACAAAAAATCAATTAAAAAATCTTTAATGAAACAATCATGGCCAAAAAATAATTATTATCACATGAAATTTAAAATAACCATGTTGCTTTTGCTGCTAACCAGTTCGCTTGTTGCTCAAATCAAGTTAGAAGGTGTTGTGAAAGATAGTATAGGAACTCCTTTAGAATTAGCAAATGTCGTAGCGGTAAATCAAGAAACAAAAGCTTTGGATTCTTATGGAATTACAAACGACAAAGGGCGGTATAAACTTAATTTAAAAAAGAATACAACATATAAAATTCAGGTGAGTTATGTAGGAAC
This sequence comes from uncultured Flavobacteriaceae bacterium, assembly GCA_947501845.1. GTDB lineage: Bacteria > Bacteroidota > Bacteroidia > Flavobacteriales > Flavobacteriaceae > Flavivirga. The sequence goes on from CANMXP010000003.1 coordinate 336,698, forward strand.
TAAAACCAGTGAGGAATTTTTACAGACCAAAGAGGCTACCATCGTTAAAAATTTTGTGTTAGAGTATGATAATGCTTTAGATGAGGTAGAACTAGTTTACGAAATGCCAGTAACAATAAAAGGGGATACTATTATTTATAATGCAGATTCTTTTAATCGAGGTACAGAAAGGAAGTTGGAAGACGTACTCGAAAACTTGCCAGGTGTAGAAATTAATGATGATGGAGAGGTGGAAGTTGAGGGTAAAGTGGTTTCGAAGGTTATGGTTGAAGGCAAAGACTTTTTTGATGGCGATTCTAAATTGGCAACAAAAAATATTCCTTCCAATGCCGTAGATAAGGTAGAAGTGCTTAAGAATTATGCTGAGGTTGGTCAGTTAAGTGGAGTAACTAATAACCAGGATAATATTGCCTTGAACATTAAATTAAAAGAAGGGAAAAAGAATTTTTGGTTTGGTAACATAACTGCTGGAGGTGGTGCCTCAAATAAAAACGAACTGTATTTATTTCAACCAAAACTGTTTTATTATAGTCCAGAGTATAGTGTCAATGTTATTGCCGATTTAAACAACTTAGGAGAAATAGCCTTTACCAGACGCGATTATTTCAATTTTACTGGCGGGTTTAGAAACCCGAGTCGACAAAGTGGTACCAATATTAATTTAGGAAGTAATAACCTTGGGTTTTTAACAGTACAGAATAACAGAGCAAAAGATATAAATACTAAATTTGGAGCGGCAAACTTTAGTTGGTCTCCTAGTAAAGCTTTAGATTTAAGTGGTTTTGCTATTTTCTCCAACAGTAAAACAGAATTACAAGAAAGTAGAAATGTACAATATACAAATCCAGATTTAGGTATTCCAGATGAAAATACAGAAAGTAATACCATTCAGCGCAGTGATTTGGGCATGCTAAAACTGTCTGCCAAGTATAAACCTAATGCCAATAACCAATTAGACTACGATATTTTGGGTCGCGTATCAAAAGAGTCACAAGACCAAGGTTTTTTCTCATCGGTTATTGGAAATATTGACCAGTTAGAAAAATCGAGTCCTTATAGTATTAATCAGAATTTAAATTATTACTACACACTGGATGATGCTAATATTTTTGCATTAGAAGTTCAGCATTTGCTACAGGATGAAGATCCTTTTTATAATGCTATTTTAGATGATAAAGCTAATTATGATGATACAGCAAATAATTTAGGGTTAGATGGTGCCCAGATTGATTATAATATAGCGCAAGATAAGCGCGTAAAATCGAACCAGATAGATGCTAAACTGGATTATTGGAATATCTTAAACAATAAAAGTGATATTAATTTTACATTGGGAACTATATTGAGCAGTCAGCAATTCGACTCTAATATTTTTCAATTCTTAAATGATGGTTCTCAATTTGATTCAAAGCCAATAATTAACAATGGCATAGATGCAAATGCTATTACATATAATTTTAGCGACATATACTTAGGGGTACATTATAGATTGAAGTCTGGTATTTTTACATTCACACCAGGTTTCTCAGCACATGCGTATAGCGCAAAAAATAAGCAGTTTGGTGTTGAGGCAACGGATAATTTTTTCAGGTTGTTGCCAGATTTTAATATGAGGATACAATTAAAAAAGAGTGAACAAATTATTTTAAACTATAAAATGCAAACCCAATTTACAGATGTATCAAAATTTGCAAGAGGCCTCGTGCTTAATAATTATAATGCTTTGTTTTCTGGTAATCCAGATTTAGAAAGTGCTTTATCGCATAATTTAAACCTGTCTTATTTTAGTTTTAATATGTTTAATTATACAAATGTATTTGCTAATATTAATTATAATAAAAGCATTGATAATATAAGAAACACATCTGTTTTTGAACAAGGGAGTGTGATACGGGTTAGTTCTCCGTTTAATTCTCCTTTTGCAGATGAAAGCTTGAGTGTAAATGGAAGATTTGAACGTACTTTTGGAAAGCTAAAAGCAAATATGAGAGGTAATTTCAACTATTCGAAATTTAACCAATTTGTGCAAAATGTACAGTCTGTAAATGAAAGTTTTTCTCAAACATACCGTATAGGGTTGCGGACTAATTTTAGAACTGCGCCTAACATTGATCTTAGATATCGTTATAGGATTCAAGATAATAATCAAGGGGCTAATACCACTAAATTCTTTACTAAAACGCCTTCGGTCGAGGTGGATGCACTGATATTAAAATCGTTTACATTTAGAACAGATTATTCATATAACAACTTTAGTGATGCTTCTGGCACAATAAATAGTTATGAGTTTTTAAATGCGTCTTTGTCTTATAGAAAAAATAAAGATGCTAAGCTGGAATATGAAATAAAGGCAACGAACTTGTTTGATACGAAGTCGCAAAACAATAGCAGTACAACCAATATATCTGTAAGTGCTACAGAATATTACATTCAACCATTGTTTTTATCGTTTAGGTTGTGTTATGAGTTGTAAAAAAATATGGCATTTTTATTTGTAGAATTCAAGAACAGTAATATATTTGCGCTCAGTTTTGGGGAGATACTCAAGCGGCCAACGAGGGCAGACTGTAAATCTGCTGACTACGTCTTCGCAGGTTCGAATCCTGCTCTCCCCACTTAACTCGAAAAGTTTGCATTTTTATGCAAACTTTTTTTGTTTTTATAAATGGGAAGAAGGATATTCAACTCTATTCTTAATATAAGGCTCTGTTTTTATTTTATGGGTTTTCTATTTTCAAAATACAGCTTGTGGGAAAAACATAATTGACCCAATACTCTTATTTTTATTTAATAATCTCGATAATTCAGATTAAAATATTAAATTCACCATCCATTTTTTAATACTTAACATATTAATCCCAAATCAATATGCTTTTAAAGACCTACTTAGAATATACCGATGAAAAGTCCTCTAAATTTTGGACGATTGAAGTTGATGGAAACAATTATACAGTTACTTACGGAAAACTAAATACCAAGGGGCAACAAATAACAAAAAATGCTGATTCAAACGAAAAAGCTCTCAAAGATGCCAAAAAGTTAATCAATTCAAAAGTAAAGAAAGGTTATGTTGTCGTATCTTCAGAGGAACAAGCTGAAGAAGAAAAAGGGTGGTTTGAAAATTTAGAAACCACGGTTTATAGCATTTATAAAAATGAAATTCTACGTTATAAAGAAAAAGACTATCGCTCGATTCGCCTTACCAGAAGAGGAGATTATGATCGATATGCTTTGGGATTAGAAACTAAAGAGAATGGTGATTATTGGGAAGGTATAGGAGCAGCTTACGATTACGAATATGAGCCGTTTGAATCTTTTTGCTGGGAAGCATTTGGCGAAAAAGGCATAAAAAACAATTGGCCTTCAGAAGACCATTATTTTGATTTAGATGCTTTTTTAACCTCGATCATTCTAGGGAAGGTGTATTTAAAACTTCAAAAAACACCAGAATTAGAAGGTTATTTAAAAAATATCAACACGGTTAATATAGACTTCGACGATATGCATAAGCTGCCATTTGCTGAATATTTTCCAGATGAAGTTACGCGTACAGCCTTTGTGAAAAAAGTTGCTGCACAAGAAGAAAATCAACAATTAATATTCGATTTATGGGCGGATAAAGTAGATGGCGTTGGAATCGATTTTTTAACACAATTACAAATTCCATTGCCCCAAAAAAAAGCAGACTCAACACTTGAGCAGTTTAAATCTGTTTTAGAGACTTCCAATGATTTATGGGAAGAAGACAAAACCAAAAAGGCAGTTAAATTATTAGAACCTGCCCTGTACGCTTTTGTCGCAAAAAATAATGCCAGTCAAAAAAGCTTAATAGATGAGGCTAGTGGTGCCCTAGCGAGTTATTTTAAAGAACTTAAACAAATTCCTGAAGCTGTAAAAGCTTATCAAATAGGAATAGCTCACCTTTCTAATGGTTACACGGCCCTGAATTTATTATCGCTTCTTAAAAAATCTGCTTTTGATAATGAACTGATGTTTTCTACAGCAGAAACCTTGGTGAAAAAGGGGCAATTTAATAACAAGGAATACAGGTTTTATGCTTATTATTATTTTGGATATGCCTGTGTCGTTACAGAAAGAGAAGAGGAAGCAAAAAAAACTTTCCAAACGGTTAAAGCTTCTGTTGATTCGCTAAAAGATTTAAATAAGCTAGAGGAGATTATAAAAGACCTATCGGCACTTGTAGAGTCTAAGGCCCAGGGGATTGAAATAGCAAAGAACATCCTTCCTCTTTTTAAAGGTGATATACAAGAAACAGACGAAAAACAGGCAGGTAAACTTATAGAATGGTGGGTTTCTGTACCTTCTAATGTAAAGCGTACAGCTATGAAATATGCTAAAGTGAAAGGTGATGCCGACCAATTAGCACCTTCTGCTTTATTACGGGTTGCGCGTATGGATTTTCTTCCTTTAATGGAACATGAGTTAGAGGATATCTCTTTTTTAGCAGGCTTTACTCATTTAGAAACGCTTTATATTAATAGAAATCAGATAGTCGATATAAGTGTCCTCTCCAGGTGTTTCTCTCTTAAAGAATTACACCTTTCTAATAACCCAATTACTTCAATTGCTTCTTTGAAAAACCTTTACAGACTTGAAAAATTAGAAGCAGGTAGGTGTGAAATAGACAATATTTCTATGTTGAGTAATTTGAAAAGACTAGAGGTATTAGAGTTAAATGATAATAAAATTTCTGATATTGAGTCACTTAATGGTTTACATACACTTAAGGAATTAAAGCTATCCGATAACACTATTTCTGATGTTTCTGTAATTGGCACATGTACGGGCCTAAGAGAATTAGACTTGGAAGACAACCCGATAGAGAAAGGTATGGAAGACATTATAAAGCTACCTGTTTTACAGGAAATTAAACTGGACTACAACCTAAATGAAGCGTATTTATCAGATTTTCCTTATTTGATGAGAGATTGGGGGCATTGGGAAGAATATGCTTCGGATGAAGAAAAGAAGGAATTAAAGAATTGGTTAAAGGATGTTAAAGCACATCCAAAATTCAAGGACATATGGTGGGAAGGAGAAGAACCCGATGTTGAAGAATTGGCCGAGTTCGTTTATACAGAAGATCATATTAGTCTTAAAAACAAAAAAATTGGTGATTTATCTCTATTACATATTTTTAAAAGGTGTCATTATTTAAATGTTGAAAAGACTAAAATTTCAAGTTTGGAAGGCATTGAAAACCTATCTTTGTTAGAGTATCTTATAGTAAGTAATAACGATATTTACAATACTTCTATAGTTGAAAATTTCGGGTATCTAAAAACTTTAAGAGCTTCGAATTGTAAACTAAATAATATGTATGAATTAGAAAATTGCCGTAATCTAAAAAACCTACATATCAGTGATAATAACTTAAAAAATTTATTTCCTTTAGATAAATTAGAGAACCTTGTTAATTTTAGTGCTTCTAAAAATAAATTAAGAGATATCAAGCCTTTAGCGAATCATAAAAAATTGTCGCAAGTCACTATTGAAAATAATGAAGAGGCATTAGATCTTTCCCCGCTGGTATCATGTAGAGAACTTAGTATTATTAAATGTTCTAGTCCAAGAGGTGTAACAGGTTTAGCTGCACTTGCTAAGCTTCCTTTACTAAGAGAAGTAAATACTAATGGGACGGCCAGTAAAGTTCAAATAGATATGTTAAGAGCAAAGAATCCATATTTATTAATTAGTTAAGTAGGAATTCTATAAACATAAAAGAGGCTGTCTAAAAAAACATAGTAAATTACTTTGCACGTAACTCTTGTTATGTTTTTTTAGACAGCCTCTTTTAAAATCTTATGAAAAGCCAGGATTACAATCCAAATACTTCTTTTACCTTATCAACATAATCCAATTTTTCCCAAGTGAATAATTCTACATCTAAAGTTGTAGCTTCTCCATTAGGTTGTGTGAATGTTTTGGTAACCGTTTCGTTATTACGTCCCATATGTCCATAAGCAGCAGTTTCGCTATACATAGGAGAACGTAGTTTTAGACGTTCTTCAATGGCAAATGGACGCATGTCAAAAATCTCAGAAACTTTTTCAGCAATTTCACCATCCGTCATATTAAAAGAACAGGTGCCATAAGTATCAATAAAAATACCCATAGGCTCTACCACACCAATAGCGTAACTTACTTGCACTAAAACTTCGTCGGCAACACCTGCTGCAACCAAGTTTTTTGCAATGTGACGTGTTGCATAAGCAGCACTTCTGTCTACCTTACTAGGATCCTTTCCAGAAAAAGCACCACCACCATGAGCGCCTTTACCACCGTAAGTATCCACAATAATTTTTCTTCCAGTTAACCCAGTATCTCCATGAGGTCCTCCTATAACAAATTTTCCTGTTGGGTTTATGTGATATTTAATGTCGTCATTAAACAAAACCTGAATTTGCTCAGGGAGTTTGGCAACAACACGTGGGATTAAAATGTCGACAATATCTTTTCTGATTTTTGCAAGCATAGTGTCATCATCTCCAAAATCATCATGCTGCGTAGATACTACAATAGCATCAATACGTTGCGGAATATTATCATCACTATACTCAATGGTTACCTGACTTTTAGAATCAGGACGTAAATAAGTAATGTCTTTATTTTCTCTTCTTAATTCAGCAAGTTCTATCAAGATTCTATGTGATAGATCTAAAGCCAAAGGCATAAAGTTTTCAGTTTCATTAGTGGCATAGCCAAACATCATACCTTGGTCACCTGCACCTTGTTGTTCTTTGCTCGCTCTATCTACACCTCTGTTAATATCGTCCGATTGTTCATGAATGGCAGAAACCACACCGCAAGAATTACCATCAAACATATATTCACCTTTAGTATAACCAATTTTGTTTATGGTTTCTCTGGCAATTTTTTGTACGTCTAAATATGTTTTAGATTTTACTTCGCCAGCAAGAACAACTTGCCCTGTAGTGACTAAGGTCTCGCAAGCTACTTTTGAGTCTGTATCAAAAGCTAAAAAATTATCAATTAAAGCATCGCTAATTTGATCTGCTACTTTGTCTGGATGTCCTTCGGAAACACTTTCCGAAGTAAATAAATAAGCCATAAATTGTATTTTATATTTAGGATTTGACGATAGCGTCGAAGGAAGTTTACACTGCCTTTAGCATTTTTTAATTCTGAATTTGTTTCAGAATCTTTCGACTCTAAACCTTTTCAAAAAGATGCTGAAACACACTTCACATAGCTCAGTGTAAGATCTCAGCATAAAGAGGTTGCAATCAGTCAAATCTTTCCTCTGTTATTTGTGGTGGCAAAAGTAAAAAAAATAAAAGGAAATGAGGATTTGTTTTTATTTTTAAAATAAATAAATTGGTTATTAAGTTTTAATTGTGAATATTTGCGGGAACAAAATGAAAAAACAAATATTAAATATCGTTTCTATTATTGTCATTGTGATTATCTCACAACAATAGGAAGCGTTATATAAAATTATAAATTTAAAAGCCTTCCTTAATCGGAAGGCTTTTTTATTACACATTTTTTAAATTTTGAACATCATAAAAATAGCGGTTTAAATATTTGTTTTACAGTTGTTTATGTCATTTTGGATGATTGTGGATTTAACCATAAAAACTAAAGAATAATATAAATAAAAACCTAATAAATTAATTTCGAATATTATTTTGATTTGGTTATAGGATTTTTAAAAGAATTCTTAAATCGTTAAAATATTAAATTAAAAAAAGATAAAACGTAAAATTATCTGTAACAAAGATGAAGGAACTTAACAAATTCAGTAAAACAGTAACTCAAGACTCAACACAACCAGCAGCACAAGCCATGCTATACGCCATTGGTTTTTCTGATGAAGACTTTTTTAAACCCTTAATAGGTATTGCTAGTACAGGTTATGAAGGTAACCCTTGTAATATGCATCTAAACGATTTAGCCAAATTAGCAAAAGAAGGTACTAAGAATGAAGATCTGATCGGATTAATTTTTAATACAATTGGGGTTAGTGATGGTATTTCTATGGGTACTCCTGGTATGCGTTACTCGTTGCCTTCAAGAGATATTATTGCGGACTCTATGGAAACAGTAGTGCAGGGGATGAGTTATGATGGTTTAATTACTGTTGTAGGCTGTGATAAAAATATGCCAGGTGCTTTAATGGCAATGATTCGTTTAAACAGGCCTTCAATTTTAATTTTTGGTGGAACTACAGATTCTGGTTGCCATAATGGAAAAAAATTAGACATCGTGTCTTCTTTTGAGGCTTGGGGAAGTAAAGTAGCTGGGACTATGGAAGAAGATGAGTATAGAAGTGTGATAAAAAAGTCAATTCCAGGTCAGGGAGCATGTGGAGGTATGTATACAGCTAATACCATGGCTTCTGCAATAGAAACTTTAGGAATGGCATTGCCTTATAATTCGTCTAACCCAGCAAGTAGTGATCTTAAAAAACAGGAGTCTATAAAGGCTGGTGAAGCGATGCGTTTATTGTTAGAAAAAGACATTAAGCCTTCAGATATTATTACAAGAAAATCTTTAGAAAACGCTATTAGAGTTGTTACTATTTTAGGAGGATCTACGAATGCTGTATTGCATTTCTTGGCTATAGCAAGAGCTGCTCAAATAGATTTTACACTTAAAGACTTCCAAGCAATTAGTGATAGTACACCATATATTGCCGATTTAAAACCTAGTGGTAAATATCTAATGGAAGATCTTCATGCTGTAGGAGGTGTTCCAGCAGTATTGAAATATTTATTGAAAAAAGGATTGTTACATGGTGATTGTTTAACGGTTACAGGAAAAACTTTAGCTGAAAATTTATTAGATGTTAAAGATTTGGAAGAAGGGCAAGACATTATCAAAACTATAGAAGCCCCAATAAAAGCTACAGGGCATTTACGTATGCTATATGGAAATTTGGCAGAAGATGGAAGTGTGGCTAAAATTACAGGTAAGGAAGGCTTAAACTTTGTAGGAAAAGCTAAGGTTTTTGATAGTGAATATGATGCTAATGATGGTATTCGTGATGGGAAAGTGGAAAAAGGAGATGTTGTCGTCATTCGTTATGAAGGACCAAAAGGAGGTCCTGGAATGCCAGAAATGTTAAAGCCGACAGCAGCTATTATGGGTGCAGGGTTAGGTAAAGAGGTCGCATTAATTACAGATGGACGCTTTTCTGGTGGAACACATGGTTTTGTTGTAGGGCATATTACACCAGAAGCCCAAGACGGTGGAACCATTGCTTTGGTAAAAGATGGTGATATGATTACCATTGATGCTGAAACTAATACGATTTCTTTAGAAGTTTCAGAAGAAGAATTACAACAAAGAAAACAAAATTGGACAGCACCTAAATTAAAATTTGATAGAGGTGTTCTTTATAAATATGCAAGATCAGTATCATCTGCATCTAAAGGATGTGTTACTGATGAATTTTAATTTTTTTCGATATGAAAGAAACACAAACAATGGAAACAAGTAAAACCGATACTGCCCAAACAGAGCGCATTTGTGGTAGCGAAGCTATTATAAAATGTTTAATAGCTGAAGGTGTTGACATCCTTTACGGGTATCCAGGAGGAGCCATTATGCCCGTTTATGACGAGTTATATAAATACAGGGATGAGATTCATCATGTATTAACACGTCATGAACAGGGAGCAGCACATGCAGCTCAAGGGTTTGCAAGAATTTCAGGAAGAGTTGGTGTTGCTATGGCAACTTCAGGGCCTGGAGCTACTAACCTTATTACAGGAATAGCAGATGCTCAGATTGATTCTACGCCACTAGTATGTATTACAGGGCAAGTACCATCTCATTTATTAGGTACTGATGCTTTTCAAGAAACAGATATTATTGGTATTTCTACACCCGTTACTAAATGGAATCATCAGGTAACAAAGGCTTCAGAAATTCCTGAAGTTATAGCAAAAGCATTTTATATAGCTAGAACTGGCCGCCCTGGACCAGTATTAATTGATATTACAAAAGATGCTCAGTTTGAGGAACTTGATTTTAAATATGAAAAATGTACAGGTGTAAGAAGTTATATTCCAACACCAACTACTAATTTAGAATCAGTGAAGGCTGCTGCCGATTTGATTAATGCTGCAAAAAAACCAATGATAGTTTGGGGGCAAGGTGTTATTTTAGGAGAAGCAGAAGCAGAGTTAAAAGCGGTTATTGAAAAAGCAGGTATCCCTGCTGCTTGGACTATTATGGGAGCTTCGGCTATACCAACATCACACCCCTTAAATATAGGGATGGTTGGGATGCATGGTAATTATGCACCAAATAGATTAACTAACGAGTGTGATGTGCTTATTGCCATTGGGATGCGTTTTGATGACCGTGTTACAGGAGACTTAAATACCTATGCTAAACAAGCTAAAGTAATTCATTTTGAAATTGATCCAGCTGAGGTCAATAAAAATGTACATGCAGATGTTGCCGTTTTAGGTAATTCTAAAGATAGCTTATCTCAATTGTTGCCATTGTTAAATGAAAATACACATTCTGAATGGTTACAGGAGTTTAAAGATTTATACGCTATCGAATTTGAGAAAGTAATTAAAAGTGATCTTCATCCAACCAAAGAAGGGTTAACTATGGGGGAAGTATTAAAAGAAATAAATATACAAAGCAAGGGAGATGCAGCTATTGTATCGGATGTTGGACAACATCAAATGATCGCCTGCCGTTATTCTGAGTTTAATAAGACCAAGAGTAATATTACTTCAGGCGGCTTAGGTACTATGGGATTTGCACTTCCAGCAGCTATTGGTGCTAAAATGGCGGCACCAGAACGAGAAGTGGTAGCAATAATTGGTGATGGAGGTTACCAAATGAACATTCAGGAATTAGGAACTATATTTCAACAAAAAGTACCAGTAAAAATTGTGGTACTGAATAATGAGTTTTTAGGAATGGTGCGCCAATGGCAACAGTTGTTTTTCGATAAGCGTTATGCCTCAACAGAAATGACAAATCCAGATTTTGTTACAATAGCAAAAGGATACCATATAGAAGGAAAACGTGTTGTTAAAAGAGAAGAGTTAGCCGATGCCATTAAAGAAATGATAGCATCTAAAGACTCTTACTTCTTAGAGGTTTGCGTAGAAAAAGAAGACAATGTATTTCCTATGATTCCTGCGGGAGCATCGGTTTCAGATATTAGATTAAGTTAATAAAGCATATATAGAACAAAGAACAAAGATGGTTCATAGAAAATACTTTTTACAAATAAGTTAATGGTCTTTTCTCTTTCATCTTTCTTCTATTATCTTTTGTAAAATGAACGAAGAAATAAAATCATTTACGATTTCGATTTATACCGAGAATAATATTGGGTTATTAAATCGTATATCTGCAATTTTTCAACGCAGACATATAAATATTGAAAGTTTAACAACATCGCAGTCAGAAATTGAAGGCGTAAACAGGTTTGTCATTGTTGTTAATATTACTGAATCTCAAGCTAAGAAGATTATAGGGCAATTTCAAAAACAAATTGAAGTTATTCGTGCCTATTATCATACAGATGAAGAAACTATTTATCAGGAATCAGGCATGTTTAAAATAAAATCTGATTTATTATTTGATGAGCCTCAGATTCAGAATATAATTAAAGAAAGCAATGCTAGAATAGTTACTGTAAACAAAGAATTCTTTGTTTTAGAAAAGTCTGGTAGAAGAAATGAAATAGAATCACTTCGTAGAGATTTAAATATTTTTGGGATCATGCAATTTGTGAGATCTGGACGTATTTCAGTAACTAAAGAAGAAATGAAAATCACAGAAATGCTTTTAGCATTTAATAACCAATAACAACAATAAAAATTAAAATGGGAAATTATTTTAACACACTTTCATTAAGAGATAAACTAGATCAATTATCAAAGTGTAGATTTATGGATGCTTCAGAGTTTTCAGATGGAGTAAACGCTTTAAAAGGTAAAAAAATAGTCATTGTAGGATGTGGGGCCCAAGGCCTTAATCAGGGTTTAAATATGAGAGATTCTGGATTAGATATTTCTTATGCTTTACGTGATGCTGCTATCTCTGAAAAACGTGCCTCTTTTGTTAATGCAACAGATAACGGGTTTACAGTTGGTACTTATCAAGAGTTAATACCATCTGCAGATTTAGTGTTAAACTTAACTCCAGATAAACAGCATACAAATGTTGTAAATGCAGTCATGCCTTTAATGAAGCAAGGTGCTACCTTGTCATATTCTCACGGTTTTAATATTGTTGAAGAGGGTATGCAAATTCGTAAAGACCTTACGGTTATTATGGTTGCTCCAAAATGTCCAGGATCTGAAGTAAGAGAGGAATATAAGCGTGGTTTTGGTGTACCAACACTTATTGCTGTTCATCCAGAAAATGATCCAGAAGGAAAGGGTTGGGCACAAGCAAAAGCTTATGCAGCAGGAACTGGAGGAGATAGAGCAGGTGTTTTAGCATCATCTTTTGTTGCTGAGGTAAAAAGTGATTTAATGGGAGAGCAAACCATTCTTTGTGGATTGTTACAAACTGGTTCTATCCTTTGTTTTGATAAAATGGTTGAAAAAGATATCGATGCAGGTTATGCTTCTAAACTTATTCAATACGGATGGGAAACCGTTACAGAAGGTCTTAAATATGGGGGTATCACCAATATGATGGATCGTTTATCGAACCCAGCAAAAATTAAGGCTTTTGAATTGTCGGAAGAATTAAAAGATATCATGCGTCCATTATTTCAAAAACATATGGATGATATTATGCTTGGAAACTTTTCTAAAGGCATGATGGAAGACTGGGCTAACGATGATAAAAATTTACTAGGTTGGAGAGCTGCAACAGGCGAAACAGCTTTTGAAAAAACACCAGCAGGAGATGTTGAAATCTCTGAGCAAGAGTTTTATGATAATGGTGTATTAATGGTTGCTATGGTAAGAGCAGGTGTAGAGTTAGCGTTTGAAGCTATGACAGATTCAGGAATTATAGATGCTTCTGCTTATTATGAGTCTTTACACGAAACACCACTAATTGCAAATACGATTGCAAGAAGAAAGTTATATGAAATGAATAGTGTTATATCTGATACTGCTGAGTACGGATGTTATTTATTCGATCATGCTTGTAAGCCTTTATTAGCAGATTTCATGAAGACTATTGATACTGATGTTATAGGAAAAGCTTATGCTAAAGATAATGGTACTGGTGTTGATAATGCTAAATTAATTGAAGTAAATAAAGCTTTAAGAGCACATCCAGTTGAAAAAGTTGGTGAGTTTTTAAGAGCATCTATGACGGCTATGAAGCCTATAGTTTAAAACAAAATTAATATGAATCAGGAAAACGCCACATATTTTCCTAGTATTAATAATATTAAAGTAGCTGCCGATACTATTAAAAAAGTATCGGCAGTTACGCCTTTAGGCCCTAACTTAAGATACTCAAAGCAATTTGATGCTAATGTTTTATTAAAACGTGAAGACTTACAACAAGTGCGTTCATATAAAATTAGAGGTGCTTATAATAAAATAAGTTCATTAACTTCTGAGGGATCTAAAAAAGGTGTGGTTTGCGCCAGTGCAGGAAACCATGCGCAGGGTGTCGCTTTATCTTGTAAATTATTAGAGATTGAAGGTGTTATTTACATGCCAGCTCCTACACCAAATCAAAAGATAGAGCAGGTCAAAATGTTTGGAGGTGATTTTATAGATATCAAACTTATAGGAGATACGTTTGATGACGCCTATCATGCAGCTATGTCAGAATGTGAGCAGTTGCAAAAAATATTTATCCATCCTTTTAATGATAAAAAAGTTATAGAAGGGCAGGCAACTATTGGTCTAGAAATTCTGCAACAATCTACGGAGCCCATCGATTATGTTTTTATTCCCGTAGGCGGCGGCGGATTAGCAGCAGGTTTATCGACTGTTTTTAAGCAGTTATCGCCTCATACTAAAATTATTGGTGTAGAACCAGAAGGCGCGCCTTCTATGTCTATTTCAATTAAAAATAATAGAAATACGACTTTAGAACAAATTGAAAAATTTATTGATGGGGCAGCAGTAAAACGTGTAGGTGACTTAACGTTTTCTATTTGTAAGGAGCATTTGAATGATATGATAACGGTTCCAGAAGGGAAGGTATGCGAGACTATTTTAGAACTTTATAATAGGGATGCCATAGTTGTAGAGCCAGCTGGAGCTCTAAGCATTTCTGCTTTAGATTTTTATGCAGAAGAGATAAAAGGAAAAAATGTGGTATGCGTTGTTAGCGGAAGTAACAATGATATTACAAGAACGTCTGAAATTAAAGAACGCGCCTTGTTGTTTGCTAAATTAAAACACTATTTTATTGTGAAATTTCCGCAACGTGCAGGTGCTTTAAAAGAGTTTGTGGTAGATATTTTGGGCGAGAATGATGATATCACCTATTTTCAATATGCTAAAAAAACAAATCGTGAAAATGGATCTGCCGTGGTTGGTATCCAATTAAAATCTGTTACCGATTTAGAGCCTCTTATAACTAAAATGAAGCTTCGTAATTTTTATGGCGATTACCTAAATGATAAACCCGATTTGTTTCAGTTTTTGGTGTAATTCATCTTGTCATTCCTGCGAATGCAGGAATCTACTGGAATGTTAGAAGTATTAAATTTATACTTGTTTTTCTAGACGTAATTCAAAATCGGTTACTACTTTGATATAGAATATTCTACAGGTTTTATTGATTAAAATATTACGAAAACGAAAACGTTAATGAATTGTTTGTTTTATGTATATTATAAACTAGTAGATTCCTGCGAAAGCAGGAATGACAAAAGTTAATTAATAATAAACAATTAACCTTTCCAATACCTAATATCTTCATTATACATAGCATCTAACGACAGTTGAACAGCTCTCGCGGTATTGGCACCAGTAAAAACATTTGAAATAGGTTGTTTGTTTTCTAAAATAGAATCTCTAAAGTCTATTAATGCTTGTTTACTAGGGTCTATATGAGATACTTTAATAGGGTAGCCCTTGCCTTGTAAGTGGCTATTTATAGTTGCTCCTGAAACACCATCAACATCTGCTATTTCTTTTTTGAATCCTTTTTCATAATATATCCAGGCCTTGGTGTAATCTAATAAAATGGTGCCTTTGCTTCCATGTATTTTTATTTGATAATTACCTAAAGCATTACTAGTTAAACAGGTGAATTTTGCTTTTACACCACTTGGGTATTCGTATAATAAATGAATGTTATCAAAGGTTTCCCTACCGTCTTTCCAATAATCAACACCACCAGTTCCCATGATCTTTTTAGGATTCTCTCCTAAAACCCAGTGTACAAAATCAATTTGATGCGAGCAAAGCTCGGCAACCAGTCCTCCAGAATATTCTCTATACATACGCCAGTTGATGGCCCGTTCTAAAGAAGTGTCAGGGACAGGCCTTCTCCAGTTTCCATTTCTATTCCATTGACATTCAAAAGAAGTTATTTGTCCAATCTCACCATTTTTCAACATATCGATCACATGTTTGTAGAGTCTGGAACTATGATATTGATGACCCGTTTGAAAAATTGTTTTCGAGTTTGAAGCTTTTTCGACAAGATTATTAATGCTAGCAAGCCCTTTTGCCATCGTTTTTTCACAATAGATATGCTTGCCAGCATCTAAAGCATCTATAGCTATGGCTGAATGTGTACTAAATGGTGTTGCTATTAATACAGCATCAACATCTTTATTGTCTAATAGTTTTTTATAATTTTTATAAGCTTCAACTTTATTTGAAACTTTAGAAACTCCTTTTTCTAATCGGAAGGGTAAAATATCACAGACAGCAGATACATGTACCCCATCAATTTTGTTTAGTACAGGAATAAGTCCACCGCCTCTATCCCCCGTACCAATAACTCCAATATTGATCATATCATTAGAGCCGAATTTTTTAGTGACAGCTCCTAAGGTAGCGGTTCCAGCAATAATTCCTGCTGATGCCATGCTGCTTTTTGTAATAAACTCTCTTCTTTTCATTAGTTGTAATTTTGAATAACTGCTATTCCTTAAGTTATTTTATACTGGTTTTATTTCCCAACCTGGTTCATACTTTCTAGACCATAACTTCATGGCGTCACGATCGTAAATTCTACCAGTATCTTCATCTATATCAAAAGATTTATTAATTCTTGAACTAATATTGGCATAATGTGTTAGCATTTGACTAATAACCCCTTGCTCTATTGGCGAAGTTAACGATTCTTTTCCTCTTATAGCTTGAAAAAAGTTTACAGCATGTCTTGTGGAAAGACTTCCGCCACCACCAAGTGCGACACCATCTTCGTCTCCTTTCAAGATGTTGCTTTTTATCACTTTACCTTTCAGGTCGTACAATTTATAACCTGTTCTATCTATAAATACCATACCTTTAGAACCATAAATTAAGGTGCCTCTTCCAGCGCCATATTTATTATAGCCATTTCTACTTTGTCCATCCCATTGAATGGTTGTGTTATTAGAAAATTTGAACGTAGCCAGCATAGTGTCATACATCTCCCATCCATCATTTTTATGTTGAAACTTTCCTGAATATACATCGACATGCTCAGGGTATTTAACATTTAAAGCCCAACGGGCAATATCTAATTCGTGAGTCGCATTATTGCCTGTTTCTGCTGTCCCATAATCCCATCCATACCAATGCCAGTTGTAATTCCAGGTATCGTGCATATAGGCTTTTCTTGGAGCTGGTCCCTGAAAAAGTTCCCAATCTAATCCTTCTGGCGGAGCTGCTTTTACAGGAATAGGTACTTTACCTCTAGAATTAGTATAAAATGCAACGGCTTTATAAACATCTCCAATAATACCATTATGGATGTCTTTAATAATTTCAGTAGACTCTAATGAGGATCGTTGCTGGTTCCCCATTTGTATTAATTTATTATATTTTTTTTGATAAGCAACAAGTAACTCGCCTTCTCTTGGGTTATGGCTACATGGCTTTTCTAGATATACATGCTTGTTAGCTTGCACGGCCATACATGCACCTGGCGCATGCCAATGGTCTGGTGTTGCCATAAAAACAGCATCTACTTTTTTGTCATCTAAAATAACTCTAATATCATTTTCTAATTTTGGAGTATGGTCAATCAATTTTGAAAAAGAATTGGCTGCTTTTTCTCGTTGACTTTTCATAACATCGCATAAATACATGAGTTCAATGTTATTTTTTTTATCAGAAATAGCGCCCTTAAATCCTCCTAGGCGTCTTCCTAAACCTTGAACAGCTATATGAATTCTATCATTAGCCCCTATGATTCGTGAATAACTTTTAGCCGAAACATTTGTTACACTGCCTGTGAGTGTAACGCCAAGAGCTCCTGCTGATGCTTTTTTTAAAAAATCTCTTCTATTCGAACTCATTTATTATATTTTTTAATTAAATTCTCTAACTTTTATGCTTCTGTAGTGTACGGTATCTCCATGATCTTGAAGTAAGATATGTCCGCTAGCCCATTGTCCAAATTTTGGCCATTTTTTATATTTACTATAAGCTACAAGTGCTCTAAACATTTGCGAAGACCTATCATATTCTATTACTTTTTCATTGTTTAACCAATGCTCTACATGTGCCCCTTTAACAACAATTCTTGCCTTGTTCCAAGCGCCTATACCTTTAAATTGTTTGCTTCTTCCTTTTGTAGATAGGTTTTCAGCTGTAATTAAATCGTAAAGAGAACCTATCGTCCTATTACCATTAACACCAGCTTTTGCATCAGGGTGATTTTTATCGTCTAAAACTTGAAATTCGCATCCTATGGCAGATCCAGCCCCTTTATTAAGTTCAGCATCTACAAAATATTTAATACCACTATTAGCTCCTTTTGTGATTTTGAAATCTAGTTCTAATTCGAAACTACTAAAAACTTTTTCGGTAACAATGTCTCCAGGACCAGTTGATTCAGCACCATCAGTGGCTAAAATAGTTAACTCACCATTTTCAATGTTCCAACCAGATTGTGGGAAATGATCCAGCTTAACACCTCGCCACCCTTTAGATGTTTTTCCGTCCCAAAGCAAACGCCATCCATTATTTACTTCATTTTCTGTAAGCTTATTAATTAAATAACTCATCTCTTTTGCATCAGGGTCTAAAACCCAACGTTCTTTTTCTAAGTTATTTGTTTTAATTCTAATATTTCTCCATTTAATATGTTTACCAGCATTCTTTTCATTATAAATACTGTGGACTTGTAATGCTATAAAACCTGATGATGTTAAATCATCAACTAAATTTGAGCATTGTATTCCGTTTATCCATGTTCTAATAGTAGAACCAATAGCTTCAACTCTGCACGTATTCCATACGCCATTTTTAAAAGCCTTACTGCCTTTTGGATTCAAAGATAGCGGGTATATCCAACCTCTTCTTCCTTCGTCATATACACCACCACTAAAAGCGCGAGCTGATGGATCTAGTTCAAATTGATAACCATGAACTTTACCTTTTTTATAAGACTTAGAGCTGTTAGACCTAAATTGAACACCTGAATTGGTTGTGGGGTCTAAAAGAACTTCAAATTCTAGAATAAAATCACTGTAATTCTTTTCAGTACACAAAAAACTATTTGGTGTTTTATATTTTGTAGTGCCAATAATTTCACCATTTACTACTTTATAAGAAGCAGTTCCATTTAATTGTTTCCAACCAGTTAAGTTCTTTCCGTTAAAAAGGGATATCCACCCGTCTTGTGATACTTGCGAATTGGCACTAATGCCTACAAGACTCATTAAAAGAAAACTAGAAAAAAAAAGTAGTTTTGATTGTATTGGTTTCATGTGTTTTTTATTTTTCGTGTACGTACACAAAAATACAAATATTTATAATAAAAATACAAATATTGAGCTATATTAGAGTTGTTGGCCAATAATTAAAAAAATTACTAGCCGAAAACGATTTCGTCCTAGTTATTTTTTTCTCATGTTATTATTTTGCTAAGAATATCATATTTATTCTAATAAACCTCTTTCTTTTAAAAGTTTATATTGATATTAAGAATATATTAGCTTTAGTCATAATTAATAAATCCAAGCAAATGAGTACTACTTTTTTAGAAATTCCAGAAGCTTACAAAATAAAATCGCTATTGCATCAAAAAACCTACTTAGTTTCAGGAGAACTGAAACAATGGAAAGGTAATATGGCAGAAGTTTATTCAACTATTTCCTCAACCAAAGATTATAAACCAACCTTATTAGGAACGATTCCTCAGCTTACAGAAAAGGAAGCTTTAGAGGCGTTAAATTCAGCATCAGAGGCATATGATAAAGGACAGGGTTTGTGGCCAACCATGAAGGTGGTAGATAGGATTGCTTGCATGGAAAAGTTTGTAAAACAAATGAAAACCAATAGAGAGGCTATTGTAAAACTTTTGATGTGGGAAATAGGGAAAAATCTTCCAGACTCTGAAAAAGAGTTTGATAGAACCATCGATTATATATATGATACAATTGAAGCTTATAAACAAATAGATAGAGACTCAGCGAAATTTGAAAAGAATGAAGGGGTGTATGCACACATACGTAGAGGGCCACTAGGTGTTGTTTTGTGTTTAGGACCTTATAATTATCCGTTAAATGAAACATTTACATTGCTCATTCCTGCGTTAATTATGGGTAATCCTGTAATTTTTAAACCAGCGAAACTAGGTGTATTATTAATTTCACCGTTATTGGAAGCTTTTCAAAACAGTTTCCCAAAGGGTGTAGTAAATGTTATTTATGGTCGTGGTCGGGTATTGGCAACACCTATCATGCAATCGGGCAAGATTGACGTATTAGCATTAATTGGTAATAGTAAATCTGCAAACGCTATTCAAAACAATCATCCAAAAAAGAATAGATTACGTTTGGTATTAGGCTTAGAAGCCAAAAACCCCGCAATTGTTTTACCTGATGCCGACTTAGATTTAGCCGTAAACGAATGTATTGCAGGTACATTGTCTTTTAATGGGCAACGTTGTACAGCTTTAAAAGTATTATATGTGCATGAATCTGTTGTAGATGATTTTAATAAACGATATGCAGCTAAAGTAGACGCGCTTAAGTTTGGGAACCCATGGGATTCTGATGTTAAATTAACACCACTTCCAGAAGTGAATAAACCCCCATATATTAAAGAGTTAATAGATGATGCGCTTGAAAAAGGAGCAAAAATATTAAATGATAAAGGCGGGAAAATTAGTAAGAATTTTATATTTCCAGCGGTCTTATATCCTGTTGATAAAAACATGCGAATATTTAATGAGGAACAATTTGGCCCATTAATACCTATTGTTCCATTTACAGATATTGAAGAGCCATTAGACGATATGGCCGCCTCTAATTATGGACAACAGGTAAGTTTGTTTGGTAAAGATATCAATACATTATCACCATTAATAGATACATTGGTAAACTTGGTATGTCGCGTTAATTTAAATAGCTCTTGTCAAAGAGGACCAGATGTTTATCCATTTACAGGAAGAAAAGATTCTGCATTTAGTACTTTGAGTGTACATGACGCACTACGCTCTTTTTCAATAAGAACTTTTGTAGCATCAAAAGATAACGATTATAATAATGCCATTTTAAAAGAGTTGTTAGAGAAAAAAACATCCAATTTTATAAGCACCGATTATATTTTATAAACGGCATTTTATTATTTTTATGGCTCACAAAACAACATTTTTAGGTATGAAGACATTTAAGTATTTGGTATTATCCTTTTTTTTAGTTTTACTAGTAGCCTGTGGTGGTAAGGAAGAAAAAAAGAAGGAAGGTTTTAGTTATGAAAAAAAGGAGGAAACTTCTAAGAGTACAGAGGCAAAAAACTCTAATGAAATTGTTATTTCTGGTGATGATTTAATGAAGTTTGATAAAACCGAAATTAAAGTAAAAGCAGGACAAAAAGTAAAAGTAACATTAAGACATAAAGGGAAATTAGATGTTAATGTTATGGGACATAATTTTGTGCTTCTTAAACAAGGTGTTGATGTAGCTGGGTTTGCAGCTAAGGCGGCTGTGGCTAAAGAGAATGAATACATACCAGAAAAGACAGAAGACGTTATAGCTTATACATCTTTAATTGGAGGTGGGCAAACGACATCTGTAGAGTTTGAAGCCCCTGCTGTTGGAACATACGATTTCTTATGTAGCTTTCCAGGACATTATGGTATGATGAAAGGGAAGTTTATAGTAGAATAATATTATATAAATAAAAAGCAGATTGCAATTTGCTTAATTTTATTATAACGATCCTGTATGTGTAATATCGCATGCAGGATTGTTTTATAATAAACCCGACTTAACCTATAAACTAATATCCGCAAATTACCTCCAAATTAACTATATGAAAAATATAAATTTCATTATTGTACTCTTTGTTATTCCTTTAATTGGGGCATCCCAAGGCTCAGATGAATTAATTCTAAAAATTAGAGCAGAATTCCAGCGTATCAACTCAAGTAAATACTTAGAAAAAATTGAATTGTTCAATGATGATTTCATGGACTATAGAACCGACGGAGGAGGGCAGCTCACAGGTTTTTTTGAAAAAGAGCAATTAGTAAAAATTACAGAATGGATAGGTCTTTCTCAGGGTACTTTAATAACCGATTATTACTTAAAGGATGGACATTTATTTTTTGCCTATGAACAAGAATATAAATTTAAAAATGTTGTTGATGAATCTGGCGAATGGATTGGTTTTAATACATCGGAAGAGGAAATTATATTTGAAGGGAGATACTATTTTAATAATCACGTACTCACTAAGAAGCTAATTAAAGGAGAGCAAATGTTCAAACAAAGTTTTGATCAGGCTGAGTTTTTAGAACATGCTAATTTAATTTATCAAGTATTACTGAAAAGAAAGTTGCCCAAGAAAGAATAAAAATAATTGTGTGTCTATTTAGAAGCTGGAACTTTCTAAATAAGCATTTATAATCTTTTTTTCACCTTCTTTCCCATCTAAAGAATTTCCGTGCTCCATGCCCAAAATGCCATTGTATCCTTTAGAGTGAATATGTTTAAACACATTTTTGTAATTTATTTCTCCTGTTGTTGGTTCTTTGCGTCCTGGGTTATCACCAATTTGAAAATAAGCAATTTCATCCCAACAAGCATCAATATTTGGTATTAGGTTGCCCTCTTGTATCTGTTGATGATAAATGTCGAATAATATTTTACAGGATGGCGAGTTGACCGCTTTACAAATTTGAAAAGCCTGAGGCGACTCTGATAAAAATAACCCAGGATGGTCCCGAAAATTTAGAGGCTCTAATACCATGCTTATTTGATGGGGTTCTAGAATGCCTGAGGCTTGCTTTAGAGTTTCTATAACATGCTCGGTTTGGTAATCCATATGTTGCTTTAAATCTACATGGCCAGGTACCACGGTTATCCATTTGGCATTCACACGTTTTGCAACTTCAACCGATTGTTTTATCTCATTTAAGAATTCATGACGTTTATCAATAGCTCCACTTGCTAAATTAGGCGCTTTCCAGTAAATTTTATGAGCAACAAATACCCCCATGGTTATATTTCTATCAACCATGGTTTTAGCCATTTTTTTTTGAATTTCAACAGGACGATTTTTCATGTTGTTGTCCTCAAAAGCAGTAAAACCTTGATCTGCCATAAAGTTTAATTGATCAATAGGGTTATTGCCAGCATGATGTTTAAACATGCCTATATGTGGTGCAAAATTTAATTTGAAAGTATTTTTATTAGAGTTTAATGCATTCATGGCATTTATACTCGAAAGCCCCATACCTATTAATGAAGCAGCAGCCGTACCTTTTTTTATAAATGATCTTCTTTTCATCTTAATAGATTGTTCATCCAATGTGCCACTGTTATTCTAACTCTAAAATTTCAATGGTTTTAAATTCTATAGGATGACTTTCACTTTGTAAAGAAATGTATCCCTTTTTTAGGGGTATACCTTCTTTACTTTTCCAAAATTCTTCATTAAAATCAACCGATCCACCTATCTGTGGTTTTGTATAAGTGAATACAACCTCGTCGTTAATTATATGCTTAATAATGGAGTCGTTTCTAACCTCAATTTCAAGTTTAACCCATTGGTCTCCATGATATGTTTTTGAAGATGATTGAAAACAGTGATCGGTTGCAATTTTATTATCTATAACAACATGCGTACCAGGAGTGCATAAATTAGCGGTAGGACGCTCTCCAGTTCCTAACCCTCCTAAAAGCTGTACTTCAATTGATACAGGGAAATTTTGGTCTAACCCAATATTTTTAGGGTCTTCGCAATGTATCATCACGCCACTATTTGCGGTTGCCCACGATTCACCATCGCTTAATTGTTTCCCTGTGAAGCGATATTGCAGTCGTAATTTATAATTAGAAAACGCCTTGTTGTAGTAAATGTGGCCAAATGTGGAATTAAATGTATCGTTATAAGCATCATAATTGACTTTAAGGCAATTATCCTCTACGATAAAAGTATTTTTGTAATTATCGCCAGCTGGATGACCTTTGATTTTAACAGTCCAATCATTTAAATCTTTACCATTAAATAAAGAAACCCATTTCTCTGTTTCTTTACTTGTTTCAACCTTTTTTGTTTCAGGTTTTTCTTTGCAACTTATTGTGAGTATGGCCAATATGCTGCAAAACAATTGTAAATAATACCTCATGTTTTATATAGTTTTATAAAGACCATGCTTTACCGTTAGTTAATTCTTCTACCGGAGCGCACCCTATTTGAGTGCCAGGAATAGGGTCGTATGCTAAGACATGTTCTCCAATTTGTTCGCTGTTTTTATAAGCCCAGACAGCCATGTTTCTTAATCCTGAAAGCGCATTGTAAATAATAACATCTATATTGTTTTTATCGCTTTCATTTTCATAAATAGCTCTTTGCTCTTTCGAAGCCTTTAAATACTTAACTAGCAAAGTATCGTAATCTTTATGTTCCAATTTAGAAACGCCTTCTTCAGGAATATTAAGAGCTTCTATTATGGCGTTGATTCCTTTTTTGAATTTATGCTGTTTTTTCTCATTATAAACTTTATAAGCATATAAATCTATAAATTCAGGAACATTTACATCAAGAGCTCCAGGAGTTGCTTCTGTTTTTGGAAGTATAATGTCTATTAAGTTTTTTACAATAATACCCTGATCTATGGATAGGAATATAGGCGTCCATAATTTCACTTCTGTTTTACAGCTTTGAAGTAAACTCATAACACTGGGAGTTGCTATGGTATAACCTAGTGTTAGTCCTAACCCTTTTAGTACATCTCTTCTATTCATTTTTTACTAGCTTTTAAATTGTTTTGCTGCATGATTAGCAGCTCTGGCTGTTAAAGCCATATAGGTAAGCGATGGATTTTGACACCCAGATGAGGTCATGCAAGCGCCATCGGTTACATATACATTAGGTACTGTGTGTATTTGATTGTACTTGTTTAAGATAGACGTTTTGGGGTCTCTACCCATTCGGGCTGTTCCCATTTCGTGAATTCCAATTCCAGGCGCTGCTAAATGGTTTCGTGTGGTTATATCTTTAAAACCAGCCTTTTCTAACATGTTTACAGCTTGCTGAATCATGTCTTCCCGCATTTTAAGTTCATTTTCTTTCCATTCAGCATCAAATGTAATAGTAGGTAAGCCCCACTCATCCAGCTTTTCGTAATCAAGGGTCATTTTATTGTCATGATATGGCAAGCATTCGCCAAAACCACCAAGCCCCATACGCCATGCGCCAGGTTCTAGCATTTTTTCTTTGAATTCTGCTCCGTACGCTAACTCTGCAACATGTTCGGAAATACCACTTCTACCTGCTCCACCTTGATAACCATAACCTCTTAAGAATTCTTTTTTATGAGTTTTACTATCTCCTAAATTCCTAAATCTTGGAATATAAATACCATTTGGTCGCCTTCCTTTATAATATTTATCATTGAACCCATTAAATATTCCAGAAGCACCAGCACCTAAATGATGATCCATAATGTTATGCCCCAATTCTCCTGAATCATTACCTAGCCCATTTGGGAATCTATCTGATTTAGATTGCAATAATATAGATGTTGATGCCATAGATGAAGCACAGCAAAAAATAATACTTGCATTGAAAATAAATGTTTCTTTGGTTTCGGTATCTATAACTTTTACACCAGTAGCCTTTTTTAAAGACTCGTCGTATATAATTTCATGAACAATAGAATTAGGTCTAAGTGTCATGTTCCCGGTGAGTTCTGCAGCAGGTAATGTAGAGGAGTTACTACTAAAATAAGCGCCAAAAGGGCAGCCTCTCATGCATCTAGCTCTAAATTGGCATTTGCTTCTTCCATTGTAATTTTTGGTTCCTGTAATATTTGCAGATCTTCCGATAGTAAGTAATCGATCATCGAAATTTTCTGAAAGGCTATTTTTTAAATGTTTTTCTACGCAATTAAGTTCCATTGGAGGTGTGAAAATACCATCAGGAAGTTGTGGGAGGCCTAGTTTTTCTCCGTTTACACCAATATACGATTCTACATAATCATACCAAGGAGAAATGTCCTTATAACGAATAGGCCAATCAACACCATGTCCATCTTTTTTATTGGCTTCAAAATCTAAGTCGCTTAGGCGATAACTTTGCCTACCCCATGTAATGGAGCGACCGCCAACATGGTAGCCACGCATCCAATCGAAGCGTTTTGTTTCATTATAAGGGTGCTTTAAATCATTAACAAACCAATGTTTGGTTGCTGCTTTTGTTGTATAGCGCGTTCTGCTTTGTTTTAATTGTTGCGCCTTGTCTTTAACGGACACACTGCCTTTTAATTCGAAATCCCAGGGATCCATATGCATGGTTGGGTAATCTTCAATGTGCTTAACCATGGGCCCCCTCTCTAAAACCAATGTTTTTAATCCGTTTTCACAAAGTTCTTTGGCGGCCCATCCGCCCGAAATACCAGTACCAATTACAATGGCGTCATAAGAATCTCTCATTTATTATGTTTAAAAGTTTATAAAGACCAGGCACGACCTCCCGTAGCTTCATTGACAGAAATACATGCTTGGTAACTACCAGGAATAGGGTCGTATGCTAAGACATTTTCGCCTACCTCTTCAGAAGTAAAATAACCGAACAATGTATAATATTTGACTGATAACAAAAACTTGTATAAAGCATAGTTTTCTATTTTATCTTCTTTGATTTTTTCTAAAGGCAATCTCTGCTCTTTCAATATATACTCTGAGTCTTCTTTTGAAATATTAAAATAGGACGATAATGATTTTTCAAAATCTTCTTTTTTTCCTTCTAAAATAGGGATATTAAATTTTTTGGTAAAAATAGCAGCTCCTTTTTTAAAGAGTTCTTGATTCTCTTTTTTCTCTATGTCATGATACATTAAATCCAAAAATTGAGGAATATTAACATCTAAAGCTCCAGGGGTGTCTGTTGTTGGCAAAATAACATCTGCTAAATGCGTTACCATATGTTTTTCTTCAGAGGATAAAAATATAGGCTTCCATGTTTCAGCTTCAGCAGTACAAGAAGCAAGCATATTAAATATGGTTGGAGCAGCTACTGTATAGCCTAAACTCATGGTTAAGTTTTTTAAAGCGGATCTTCTATTCATAACCTTAGCTTGTTTTTGTTTTTTTAAATTCAGCAGCAGCATGATTAGCTGCTCTTGCAGTTAATGCCATATAAGTTAATGAAGGGTTTTGACAAGCAGACGATGTCATACAAGCTCCATCGGTAACATAAACATTTGGTACAGCATGAATTTGATTGTATTTGTTTAAAATAGATGTTTTAGGGTTGTGTCCCATTCTTGCCGTACCCATTTCATGAATACAGGCTCCTGGAACAGCTTTTCCTAAAAATCCTCGTACATTTTTATAGCCAGCTGCTTTTAACATAGCCACAGCTTGGTCCTTCATATCTTCGCGCATTTTAAGTTCATTTTCTTTAACTTCGGCATCCATGTCTAAAGTTGGTAATCCCCATTCGTCGAGGATATCATAATTTAAAGATACTTTATTTTCATGATAAGGTAAGCACTCACCAAAACCAGACATTCCTATACGCCACGGGCCTGGTTTTAAGAGCTCGTCTTTTAGTTCTTTTCCAAAACTTAGTTCTGAAACTGCACGTTGCCAGCCCGTTCTGCTAGCTCCACCTTGATAACCATAACCTCTAATAAATTCTTTTTGCTTGGTTTTGTCATCATCAATATTCCTAAACCTAGGGATGTAAAAACCGTTAGGTTTTCTGCCTTTGTAGTATTGGTCATCAAACCCTTCAATTTCAGCCGATGCTCCTACAGCATAGTGGTGATCCATGAGGTTGTGTCCAAGTTCGCCGCTATCATTGCCCAATCCGTTAGGGAACCTTTTAGATTTTGATTGCAATAAAATAGATGTAGATCCTAATGCCGATGCGCAGCTAAATATAATTGATGCTTTAAAAAACAGTTTTTCTTTAGTTTCAGCATCAATAACCTTAACACCAGAGGCTAAACCAGTAGCTTCATCATAAACAATTTCATAGGCAATAGAGTTAGGGCGTAAATGCATGTTCCCAGTTCGTTCTGCGGCTGGTAATGTTGAAGAGTTACTGCTAAAATAACCTCCAAAAGGGCAACCTCTAATACACCTATTTCTATATTGGCAATTAGACCTGCCTTCATGTGTTGTATTTCCTGTTAAATGTGCCACTCTGCCAGGGGTTAATACACGGCCATCATCGAATTTGTTATTTACGGTTTTTTGTAAATCTTTTTCAGCACAATTTAATTCCATAGGTTCGGAAAGTTTCCCGTCAGGTAGTTGAGGAAGCCCTAAGTTTTGACCAGAAACACCAATGAATTCTTCCACCTTATCGTACCAAGGCGCAATATCTTTATAACGAATAGGCCAATCAACACCATGCCCATCTTTTTTATTGGCTTCAAAATCCATATCGCTCCAGCGGTAACTATGTTTTCCCCACATAATGGAACGGCCTCCAACATGATAACCTCGTATCCATAAGTATTCTTTTACTTCATTATAGGGATGTTTTATGTCATCTACAAACCAATGTTTGGATTCAGGTTTTGTAATTGAACCTCCCCATAATCTACTTTGAACTTTTTGATTTTCTTGTTCTTTTTCAGATTCTTTGCCCCGATGCTGTGAGTCCCAAGGGTCCATATGCATAGTAGGGTAATCTTCGATATGCTTTACCATGCGACCTCTGTCAAGAACTAGTGTTTTTAATCCGTTCTCACAAAGCTCTTTAGCTGCCCAGCCTCCACTAATTCCAGTGCCTATAACTATGGCGTCATAGGTAGTAGCGTATTCTTTAATGATATCTTCAGTCATTATAGTTATTGTATATGAATGTTTTTTGTTGAATCGTTAGGAATTTGTAATTTGATAATCTTTGCTATTAAAAATAGAGAAAAACGTGATTTAATTCCTAATAATTGGAAAATTAGTTAATTTGCACGATAATAGTGTTTAAATTATTTCAATGAAAGCAAACATACAAGAAATCGAACCTTATGAATATGAAGCGGATGGTGTTGTTTATCATGCGGACACTTGTTTGCCATTAATTGATGCTTATAATCGTAATAAATTAAAATTTAAAGCACTTGCAAGACATACCTATCCAGGAGATAGGTTGGACGAAAACACGCTTGGACTCAATAGTATTGGGTATTGGGATGCTAACGAACCACAGGATTGGGGGTTGGATTGGCACCGAAATGAAGGAATAGAGTTTCATTTTTTAGAATCGGGTTCGATGCCATACGCTCAAGAAAACAAAGAAGTTTTGTTAACTCCAAATCATTTAACAATTACGCGACCTTGGGAGGCTCATAAAGTAGGGAATCCATTTATAGGTATGGGGAAATTCTATTGGGTTATTATAGATTTGGGTGTTCGCAGGCCGCATCAAGATTGGGTTTGGCCAGATTGGATTACTTTAACGCCTTCAGATTTAACAAGGCTTACCACTATTTTAAGGCAAAACGAAAAATCTATTTGGAAAACAGACCAGCGCATTCGAGATTGCTTCATGAGAATAAATAAAGCGGTAAACACAGACGAGAAAGGTAATAATGCATCTAAAATAAGGTTGCTTGTTAACTATTTGTTGATTCTATTGCTTGATTTATTGAATACAGATGATATTGTTTTAAATGAATCACTTACAGATAGTTCTAGGAGTGTAAAATTCTTCTTGAAAGAACTTGAAAAGAACCTTTCTGAGAATTGGACTATTGAGTTGATGGCACAGTCTGCCGGTGTAGGTTTGACACGATTTACGCACCATTGTAAACGGTTAACTAATTTAACCCCCATGCGCTATTTGACTATGAAACGCTTGGAAATGTCTAAAGAGGTGCTTCGGGAAAATCAAAACTTAACGATTGCAGAAGTGGCTTATATGTGCGGCTTTACCACAGGGCAGTATTTTGCTACGGTTTTTAAGAAACATGAAAAATGCTCACCTAATGAATATCGATTAAAATATACAGCCGATAGCTTACAGCCAGCCTAAATTTGTGCAAAAAACAGATCTGGAAGTGTTTAAATTCTTTCACTGAATAAAAATACACAGTATTTTAAATTCAAATACATATTTTCACATATTCATCTTAATTGGTAAGGTGCTTTTAATTAATAAACATTTTTATGAAACGAAGAGATTTTGTTGTGAAAACAGCTTCAGCAAGTGCTGCATTGTCAATAATGGGTTTGTACGGATGCAAAAATTCCGAGAAAAAAGAAGAACCGTCTAATCAAGTTTCTAAAGAGTCCCCCTTGTTTTTTAAGATGTCCTTAGCCCAGTGGTCATTGCACCGTACCTTGTTTGCCAATAAAATGGACAATTTGGATTTTGCTGCGAAATCTAGAAGCTTTGGTTTGGAAGGTTTAGAATATGTAAATGGGTTTTTTAAAGATAAGGCTAAAGAGATGTCTTATCTAAAAGAAATGAAACTAAGAGCCGATACTGAAGGGCAGCAAAATGTTTTAATTATGATTGATGGGGAAGGGATGCTTGCCAATGCAGATAATAATGAAAGACTTAAAGCTATTGAAAATCATTACAAATGGGTTGAGGCAGCTCATTTTTTAGGCTGTCATGCCATTCGAGTTAATTTGGCAGGTGGTGTAGATAAAAGTGAGGCCGTAAAAGCAAGTATTGATTCTTTAAATAAGCTTTCTGAATTTGCTAAAGGATCTGATATTAATGTGTTGGTTGAGAATCACGGTGGCTTTTCTTCAGATGGGAAGTGGATGACCGATGTGTTTTCTCAAATAGAAAATGAAAATTGTGGGACCCTACCAGATTTTGGAAATTTCTGTATAGAAAAGGACAAAGATGGTGGATGTATTGAGGCATATGATAAATATCAAGGTATTAAAGAGCTGTTGCCTTATGCTAAAGCGGTAAGTGCAAAATCCTATAATTTTAATGAACAAGGAGAGGATACCGTTATAGATTATCTTAAGATGATGGAAATGGTTAAAAAATCGGGTTATACAGGATTTGTTGGTATTGAATATGAAGGCAATATACTGCCTGAAGAAAAAGGCATTGAATTAACTAGGGATTTGCTGGTACGTGTTGGTAAACAACTTGCTTAAAAAACTAATTTAACTAAATATATAATGGAACAGATTAATAAAAATAGGTTGTTTTTAGCATCTTGTATTTCTTTAATTGTGACTGCTATGACCTTTGCTATTAGAGCAGGTATCTTGGGGCAGTTGGGAACAGATTTTGCATTAACAGATACGCAGCTTGGATGGGTAAATAGTATGGCGTTTTTAGGTTTTCCTATGGCTACAATTTTTGGAGGACTGGTTTATAACTCGCTGGGTGCGAGAAAATTAATGATCATTGCTTTTTTATCTCATTTATTGGGAATACTGCTTACCATTTTTGCAGGTGGTTTCTGGACACTTTTAATTTCAACCTTTTTTATAGGGTTTGCCAATGGTTCTGTAGAAGCAGCCTGCAATCCTTTAATTGCGGATATGTATACTACAAACCGAACAACTATGCTGAATAAGTTCCATGTTTGGTTTCCTGGAGGTATCGTGATTGGGGCTTTGGTGTCTAAGTTTATGACAGACTTTGGGATGAGTTGGCAATTGCAAATAGCTAGTATGTTAATTCCAACGTTACTTTATGGGTTTTTATTTTTTGGACAAAAGTTTCCGAAAAACGAAAATATTGTTTCCGATACAAAAATGAACATAAAAAGTTTGCTCTCTCCATTATTCATTTTTATGGTGATTTGTATGACGTTAACAGCGACAACCGAATTAGGAACACAGCAATGGATTGAAAAAATTCTAGGAAATACAGGGGCTAGTCCGATGTTAATTTTAGCTATGGTTACAGGGTTAATGGCTGTTGGTCGTTATTTTGCTGGTCCAATAATTCATAAACTGAATCCACCAGGAGTATTATTAATATCTGCTATTATAGCTGCTGTAGCTATATATCTTATGAGTTCGGCAACAGGAGGAATGGTATATGTTTCTGCAATATTATTTGCAATAGGTGTATGCTATTTTTGGCCAACTATGATTGGTTTTGTTAGTGAATATATACCGAAAACAGGCGCATTAGGAATGTCATTAATTGGTGGAGCAGGTATGTTTGCAACCAGTATTTGGCAACCCGTAATTGGTTCCTGGTTAGATAATGCAAAATTGAAGGCTATTGATTCTGGAGTTTCTGTAGAACAAGCAGAGTTAATTGCTGGACAAGAAACATTGAGCAATATTGCTATTTTTCCAATGGTATTAGTCCTGTTATTTGGGATTCTATATACACAACGAAAAAAGTTAGAAGCAAAAAGAGTTTAAATTAAAATATGGCAAGAAAATTAAGAATGGGAATGATTGGTGGAGGCACTGGATCATTCATAGGGGATGTACACAGAAGAGCAGCCTCGATTGATGGCATGATAGATTTGGTATGTGGTGCTTTTAGTAGTAGTGCAGAAAAATCGATAGCATCAGGGAAAGATTTATTTCTTTCTGAAGATAGATGTTATGGGAGTTATGAGGAAATGATTTTAAAAGAAAAAGAACTTCCCGAAGATATACGAATGGATTTTGTGGCCATTGTAACACCAAACCATATGCATTTTCCGCCAGCAAAAATGGCTTTAGAGAATGGATTTCATGTGGTTTGCGATAAACCAATGACTCTAACATTAGATGAGGCAATTGCCTTAGAAAAAATAGTTGACGAAAGCGGAAAATTATTCGCGCTTACACATAATTATACAGGACATCCTTTAGTGAAACAAGCCAAAGCGATGGTTGCTAACGGTGATTTAGGGAATATTAGAAAAATACAAGTCCAATACTTACAAGGTTGGCTGTCTACGGCAGTTGAACAAACAGGACAAAAACAAGCCTCTTGGCGAGTAGACCCAAAACGTTCAGGAATTGGAGGTGCTTTAGGTGATATTGGAACGCATGCTGAAAACTTGGTAGAATATATTACAGGCTTAAAAATTGATGAATTAGCTGCCGATTTAGGCAAGTTCGGAGCAGGTAGAGTTTTAGATGATGATGGTAATTTATTGCTTCGTATGGAAAATGATGCTAAAGGAACCATGTCTATTTCTCAAATTGCTTTAGGAGAAGAGAATAATTTAGCGATTAAAGTATATGGTGAAAAAGGGAGTTTAGAATGGCATCAGGAAAATCCAAATCAGTTAATAACACGTTGGCTTGAAAACCCTGTTACGGTTTTTACACCAAACGGAAACAATTTATATCCAGAGGCATTAAATGTATCCAGAATTCCTGCGGGTCATCCAGAAGGTTACTTGGAGGCTTTTGCTACGATATACAAAAATTTCGCAACGCATTTAATGGCTGTTTTAAATGGAAAAACTATTGATAAACCAGATTATCCTACAGCTAAAGATGGTGTTCGAGGCATAAAGTTTATTTATGCCGCTGTTGAGAGTGATAAAAACAATTCAACTTGGACAAAAATTTAAAAATAGGTCTTAAGGACAAATTATATAGAATATGAGTTCTCAGTTTCTCCCAGTAGGGTGGGCGGTTAAGTAGAGCTCTAAGTTAAGAGTAGTATTATGAAAACAATAAAAGGACCTGCAGTTTTTTTGGCACAATTTGCAGGAAGTGAAGCCCCGTTTAACTCTTTGGATGGGATGTGTAAATGGGCAGCAGATTTAGGATATAAAGGCATTCAAATTCCAACATGGGAATCTAGTTTAATAGATATAGAAAAAGCAGCAGAAAGTCAGACGTATTGTGATGATTTAAAAGGGAAAGTGGCGTCTTATGGATTAGAAATCACAGAATTATCTACACACTTGCAAGGACAATTGGTAGCTGTTAACCCAGCTTACGATACGATGTTTGATGGTTTTGCACCCGAACATGTTAGAAATAATCCAAAAGCTAGAACAGAATGGGCGATAGATTTTGTGAAAAAATCTGGAACTGCCAGTGGAAGATTAGGTTTAAAGGCTCACGCTACTTTTTCTGGAGCTTTAATGTGGCATACCATGTATCCGTGGCCACAACGACCTAAAGGACTAGTAGAAATGGGTTTTAAAGAATTAGCAAACCGTTGGGTTCCTATATTGAATCATTTTGACGAACATGGTGTTGATGTATGTTATGAAATTCATCCTGGGGAAGATCTTCATGATGGAATCACATTTGAACGTTTTTTAGAAGCAACAAATAATCACAAGAGAGCTAATATACTTTATGACCCTAGTCACTATGTACTTCAACAGTTAGATTATTTAACTTTTATAGATCATTACCATGAGCGTATTAAAGCTTTTCATGTTAAAGATGCAGAATTTAATCCAACAGGAAAACAAGGTGTTTATGGTGGATATGCCGATTGGAAAGATAGAGCAGGGCGTTTTAGATCATTAGGAGATGGTCAGGTAGATTTTAAAGCGATTTTTTCAAAATTAACGAAGTATGAATGCGATTTCTGGGCTGTTATGGAATGGGAATGTTGTATAAAATCTTCTGAGCAAGGAGCGAGAGAAGGTGCGCCCTTTATTCAAAAACATATTATTGAAGCTGCTGAAAAAGGATTTGATGATTTTGCTGGTGGTGATGTTGATGAAGTGCAATTAAAGAAAATACTTGGGCTATAGATAGCACAGTGATTTTTATTAATGTAACAGTTCTTAATTGTAAGACTGCTTGCAGTTGGAGTTTTTAAAATAAAACTTAAAATTATAAATTTTGAATATCAGAGAAACAACTTTGATTGTGTTAGCGACTTGTCTGTTTGCCTGTACTAATAATAAAGGTAAAGTAGCCGAGGAGCCTATCGAGACAAAACCAAAAGTAGAACTTAAGGAACCT
The DNA here is from genome assembly GCA_947501845.1 of uncultured Flavobacteriaceae bacterium. GTDB lineage: Bacteria > Bacteroidota > Bacteroidia > Flavobacteriales > Flavobacteriaceae > Flavivirga. The sequence continues at coordinate 371,103 of CANMXP010000003.1, forward strand.
ACAGATCCTAAAGAAACTGAACTTTACAAACCAGTACCTCCAACAGTCAACCCTACAGGGCAACACGGCGTTCCAAGTGATGCTATCGTGTTGTTTAATGGTGAAAACTTAGATAATTGGGTGCATACAAAAGATGGTAGTCCAGTACAATGGGTTTTAAATGATGATGGCTCCATGACAGTTAAGGATAAGTCTGGAGATATTCAAACAAAACAAAAATTCGATTGTATACAGTTACATATAGAATGGCGATCTTCATCAGAAAAAAGAGCGAGTGGTCAGAATAGAAGTAATAGCGGTGTTTTTCTTCAAGAACGCTATGAAGTGCAAGTTTTAGATAATAATGATAACGATACGTATGTTAACGGTCAGGTAGGGTCTATTTATAAACAGTCAATTCCTTTAGCAAAAGCATCGGTGCCGACTGGAGAATGGAATGTTTATGATATTATTTATCATGCTCCAGAATTCAATTCGGAAGGTGATAAAACAAAATCAGCAACCATTACAATATTGCATAATGGTATTTTAATTCAAGACCATTATGAAATAAAAGGTACGACACCATATATTGGTTGGCCTAAAAATAATCCACACGGTAAGGCTGCATTAAAGTTACAGGATCATGGTGATAATAGTGGTGTAAGTTACCGAAATATTTGGGTTCGTGAATTAAAAAATTAAACACTTAAGTTATGTCAAATTTATCAAGACGGTCTTTTTTGAAATCCGCATCAGTGGCTTCAGCTGGAGTATTAATAATACCTAGTTTATTAAGCTTTTCACCTAATAGCAAATTAAATATAGCTGTTATTGGTGTTGGGCATAGAGCGGGATATAATATGAGGCAAGTAGCAAAAGGAAACAATATTGTGGCTTTATGCGATGTTGATGATAATTTTTTGCAAAAGGCAGCTAAGTCATTTCCCAATGCTAAGACATTTAAAGATTTTAGGGTCATGTTGGATAAGGTGGCCAATGAAATTGATGCAGTGGTTATCTCGACTCCAGATCATACGCATTTTCCAGCAACAATGGCAGCTATGCAATTGGGTAAACATGTATTCGTAGAAAAACCATTGGCACATAATATATGGGAACTACGTACTTTAAAAAAAGCTGCTAAGTACTATAAAATCGTATCTCAAATGGGGAACCAGGGGCACACAACTCATGGTATTCGCTTAGTAAAAGAATGGTATGATACTGGTGTTTTAGGAGATGTTAAAGAAGTTCATGCATGGCGTGGTGTAAATACATTTAGACCAGGCTATTATTTTACCAAGCCAGCTAGTTTTCCTCCTCCTAAAAATTCTACTCCAAATAATTTAGATTGGGACTTATGGCAGGGACCAGTAACGGAAAGACCCTTTAATAAAGCCTATGCTCCAAAATCTTGGCGTGGTTTTTATGATTACGGAAGTGGTCAGTTAGGTGATTGGGCTTGTCATACTATGGATGCGCCTTATTGGGCATTAAATTTGGGGCAACCCACCAAAGTAAAAGGAGAAATACCTGAAGGCAGTTTTAATGATCGAAATTTTATGCCGGATTCTTCTACGGTTACTTATAAATTTCCTAAACGGGGGACGAAACCCTCTGTAACTTTAAAATGGCACGAAGGTTTTAGTGCTCCCAATATTAAAATAAGACCAGAATGGGGTGCTAGTAAGTTGCCTGCAAATGGCGGTATGATTATGATTGGAAGCAAAAATACACTTATTACAGGTGCCAGACCAGAGCAACCAAAATTGTTGGTTCCTGAAGAAGAATGGCAGACATTTTTAGCAAATGCGCCAGAGCAAACCATTCCTAGAATTGAAGAAAATAATCCACATAAAGAATGGATAGATGCTATAAAAAATGAAACATTGCCAGGGTCTAATTTTGATTATGCAGCAGATTTGACCGAAATGGCTCTTGTAGGTGTTATTGCACAGCGTTTTGGTGGTACTGTACGATATGATGCGAAAAAAATGAAGATAAAAAATCGTAAAGAATTAAATGCATACATTAAAGAACCAGTAAGAGATGGCTGGGCTTATGGGGAGAATCTTTGGTAAAGGACATTATAGAAAACTTTGCGTTTCTTTAAGTTTACAATAAACGCTTCATAAAAAATAAAACAGGTATCACTCTAGATTTAGAGTGATACCTGTTTTATTAGTTGACATTAGTCTTTTTGTACTTTCAAAAAGAAGTGTTAAAAACTGAATATTTAAAAACAAAACCATTGTTATTCTAGGAAATTAATAATTTTCAGTAAATAGTTGTTGTTTTCCTCTAGGTTTTTAAAAATAAAGTTTTAGCTTTACAGCATGAAAAATCTAAAAAATAAAATACGTTGCTCTGTTCCCAGTTTGCCCGCACGCCGTCGCTGCATATAGTCTTTCTTGTCCGCAAACTCAAAACGTAATTTTAATTTTTTCATAGTGTCTAAAACATATTTCATAGTATTTCAAAATTCAGTTAATTTCTTAGTTAACACATATATTATGCGCCGTATTTTTCCGCGTCGCCCGTAAGGGTGTACTTCTATTTTTGAACTAGGTGAGTCCAGTTCAGCAATCAAAAAAGGTTAAAGTTCAAATTAAAATAGATCCAAATAAATGGAGATTGTAATTGCTAATAAATCACATACTAAATACGCAGAAATTATCTGCGAAACCATTGCAGAGTCAGCAAAAGTTAGAGGTACTGGTATAGCTAAGCGTACACCAGAGTATGTTTCGACTAAAATGGAAAATGGAAATGCTGTTATTGCTTTAGATGGTGATGTATTTGCTGGTTTTTGTTATATAGAACTTTGGGGGCATGGCAAGTTTGTTGCTAATTCAGGTTTAATTGTACATCCAAATTATAGAGGCAAAGGCTTGGCTAAAAAGATAAAGCATAAAGTTTTTAAGCATTCCAGAACAAAGTTTCCAGATGCCAAGGTGTTTAGTATTACAACAGGTTTAGCTGTTATGAAATTAAATAGTGATTTGGGGTATAAGCCCGTTACGTTTTCGGAGTTGACAGACGATCAAACATTTTGGGATGGTTGTCAAACCTGTCAGAATTATGATGTTTTAACACGTACCAATCGTAAAATGTGTTTATGTACAGGCATGTTATATGATGGAGAGGCAAAAGAAAAAAAAGAATCAAAAAAAATAAAAGAAAAGGTTTTTAAAAGATTGAAACACATCAAAGAAACCATGTTTTTAAAAAAAGTTAAAAAATGAAGAAATTAGTAATAGCATATAGTGGCGGATTAGATACATCGTATTGTGCAGTTAGTTTATCTAAAGAATATGATGTTCATGCTGTAAGCGTAAACACAGGTGGATTTACAAAAGAAGAAATCGAGCATATAGAAAGTAACGCTTATAAGATGGGTGTTTCTACGTATAAAAATATAGATGCCATTGCTACATTTTATCAAAAAGTAGTGAAGTATTTAATTTATGGGAATGTTTTAAAGAACAATACTTATCCCCTATCTGTAAGTGCAGAAAGAATTATTCAAGCTATAGAGATTGTAGAATATGCGAAAAGTATCGGAGCAGGGTACATTGCTCATGGTAGTACTGGAGCAGGGAATGATCAGGTGAGATTCGATATGATTTTTCAAACTTTGGCTCCAGAGATTGAAATCATTACGCCTATCAGAGATCAAAAGTTAACCAGACAAGAGGAAATAGATTATTTAAAATCTAATGGTATAGATATGTCTTGGGAAAAAGCACAATACTCCATTAACAAGGGACTTTGGGGAACTAGTGTTGGGGGATCTGAAACGCTAGCATCTGAAAAACCATTACCAAGTGAAGCCTATCCATCACAATTGGAGAAAGAAGGAGAAGAAAAAGTAACACTTACATTTAAAAATGGAGAGTTTGTAGCCTTGAATGGTCAGGAAAATGCGCCAGAAGTTAATATTGAACTATTAAATGATATCGCTTCGGCATATGCTATAGGAAGAGATATTCATGTTGGTGATACCATTGTTGGTATAAAAGGACGTGTTGGTTTTGAAGCAGCAGCAGCTTTAATTACTGTAAAAGCACACCATTTATTAGAAAAACACACACTTACCAAATGGCAGCTTCAACATAAAGAATATTTGTCAAGTTTTTATGGCATGCATTTACATGAAGGTCAGTATTTAGATCCAGTAATGAGAAACATCGAAGCCTTTTTGCAAAGTAGCCAAGAGCAAGTAAGTGGTGATGTAACAGTGACATTAAAGCCATATCATTTCTCATTAGATGGTATTGTATCAGAACATGATTTAATGAATGCTAAGTTTGGAAGTTATGGAGAAGTCAATAAAGGATGGACGGCAGATGAAGCTAAAGGGTTTATTAAAATCATAGGAAATCAGAATAAAATATATCAACAAGTAAATTCTTAAATTATGATTGAAGTTGGCATTATAGGAGGTGCGGGTTATACAGCTGGAGAGTTAATTAGACTGCTAATTAATCATCCAGAAACAAATATTAATTTTGTTTTCAGTACCTCTAACGCGGGTAATAAAATTAGTTATATCCATCAAGATTTAGTAGGGTCTTTAGATTTAAAATTTACAGATACCATTAACCCAGATGTGGATGTGTTATTTCTGTGTTTAGGTCATGGTAATTCTGTAAAGTTTTTAGAAAACAACGCGTTTTCAGATAAAACTAAGATTATTGATTTAGGAAATGATTTCAGATTAGAAAAAGATAAGGTTTTTAATGGTAAAAACTTTGTGTATGGTTTACCAGAATTGCAAAAAGAAGCTGTTAAATCTGCTCACTATATAGCAAACCCAGGGTGTTTTGCAACAGCCATTCAATTAGGATTGTTACCCTTGGCTGATAAGAATTTATTAAATAACGATGTGCATGTTAATGCCGTTACTGGAGCTACTGGAGCGGGTACGTCGCTATCGGCAACAACGCATTATACGTGGAGAGATAACAATTTTTCTTATTACAAGCCTTTTACACATCAACATTTAGGAGAAATTAATCAGTCTGTAAAGCAATTGCAAAATAATTTTTCATCAGAGATTTTGTTTATGCCTAATAGAGGCAATTTTTCAAGAGGAATTTTCGCAACCCTTTACACAGATTTTGAAGGTACAGTTGAAGAAGCCATCAACATATATGAAGCCTTTTATAAAGAGGCCAAATTTACTTTTGTTTCAGATAAAACTATACATTTAAAACAAGTAGTAAATACTAATAAATGTATCATACATTTGCATAAACACAATGATAAACTATTAATTACCAGTGTGATTGATAATTTGTTAAAAGGAGCATCTGGTCAAGCTATTCAAAATATGAATTTGATGTTTGGATTAGAAGAAACAATGGGGCTGCAGTTGAAGGGGACTTATTTTTAATCCCCTCCTAACCTCCCCAAAGGAGAGGGATAGTTTGCGGATAAAAATTCTGTAGATCTGAATGAAAAAAGTTTGAGTGAGTGCCCCTTCGGAAGGGTAAGGGGGAAGATATAGAGCAAGAGTGGTGCGTTAGGGATAGTAGAGGAAAGCCCACAGCGATAGCGAGGACTTGTAACGGATAGCCCGACCCTTGTGGTAACGCCAAGAAAATAATAACACTTCCCGGAGGGAATGATGAAAAAAAGAGAATAAAATGAAAATAGCTATCATAGGAACAGGAAATTTAGGAAGTTCAATTGCTAAAGGACTTATAAAAAACAAATCATTTACATCGTTGTATCTAAGTGATAAAAACACATCGGCGGTAAACGCTTTCGAAGACGAAGATTATGTTACAATTACGAGTAACAACGTTAAGGCAGTTGAAGCATCAGATATCGTTCTTTTTGCATTGCAGCCTAGACATATTGAAGGTGTATTAAAAGCTGTTGCGCCTAGTATAAAAGCTAGTCATGTTGTCCTTTCGGTAGCTGCAGGTTTCGAGATTTCTAGAATAGAAAGCATTATTGGTAGCGATAAAAATATTATTCGTGTTATGCCAAATACCGCCATATCAATAGGGAAATCTATGACATGCCTTTCGGCAAACGATAAAGGAGAGGAGAAAATTGAATTGGCAAAAGAGATATTTAATCAGTTAGGGACTACCATGGTTATTCCAGAGGAACAATTACAGGCAGCAACAGTTATTTGTGCTAGTGGGATCGCATTTTGGATGCGTTTGGTACGTGCTACAACTCAAGGCGCTATTCAATTAGGCTTTGAAGCTCATGAAGCCCATGATTTGGCAGTTCAAACTTGTTTTGGTTCGGCCAGTTTATTGATTGAATCGGGGAGGCATCCAGAACAGGAAATAGATCGTGTAACAACACCTAGCGGATGTACTATTGAAGGACTGAATGCTATGGAACACCAAGGTTTAAGCTCTGCTTTAATACAAGGTATTGTATCATCATTCGAAAAAATTAACCAAATTAAAAAGAATTAAAATGCCATTATTTGACGTTTACCCACTATATAATGTGACTCCTGTTTCTGGGAAGGACATACTCGTTTACGATAACGAAGGAACGGAATATTTGGATCTTTATGGAGGTCATGCCGTGATTTCTATTGGACATGCACATCCCAATTATGTTGAAGCAATTACCAATCAAGTTAATACATTAGGGTTTTATTCTAATGCGATTCAAAACCCATTGCAAAAACAACTGGCAGATAAAATTGAAGTATTATCTGGGTGTAAAGATTATGAATTGTTTTTATGTAACTCGGGAGCGGAAGCAAATGAAAATGCTTTAAAATTAGCGTCCTTTAAAACAGGGAAAAAACGCGTTTTAGCGTTTAGTAATGGGTTTCATGGACGTACATCGGCAGCAGTAGCAGCAACCGATAACAAAAATATTATCGCGCCAATAAATGCACAACAAGCTGTAACGATTTTGCCTTTAAATGATGTTGAAGGGGTTAAGAGAGAATTAGAAAAAGGTGATGTTTGTGCTGTAATTGTTGAGTTTATACAAGGTGTTGGCGGGTTAGATCAAGGAACTACGGAATTTTTCGAACAAGTAGATGCACTTTGTAAAGCTAATAATACCATGTTTATCGCAGATGAAATTCAATGTGGTTATGGTCGATCGGGAAAGTTCTTTGCATTTCAGCATTATAAAGTAACCCCAGATATTATATCTCTAGCAAAGGGAATGGGAAATGGTTTTCCAATAGGCGGGATATTAATTCATCCAGATATAGAATCTAAATATGGGATGTTAGGAACAACCTTTGGAGGGAATCATTTAGCATGTGCAGCAGGTTTAGCCGTTTTAAATACGATTGAAGAAGAAAAGCTCATTGAAAATACAAATGATATTTCGGAGTATTTTATTGGAATAGCGAAAACAATTCCGCAGATAAAGAATATAAAAGGAAGAGGATTGATGTTAGGTTTAGAATTCGATTTTGAAGTTGGAGACTTACGTAAAGAATTAATTTATAACTATAAGATATTTACGGGTGGTGCATCCAACAATAAATTGTTAAGAATATTACCGCCATTAACCATAAAGAAAGAACACGTAGACCAATTTTTTGACGCTCTTACTAAGGTTTTGACAGAAATAAAAGAAACAGTTTAAATTATATATTATGAGATGCCTCAATCGTGCCTCGTTTCGACTCCGCTCAACGAACGCATTTCGACATGACAAAGCAATATTAATTGTAGCATGTCATTTCGACCAAAGGAGAAATCTCACGAGACTTTAGAGATGACGTGGGACTGAACACTGAAAATTTAAAAAATGAACACATTATTATCCATAGAAAAAAGAAATGCCGTACTACTTAAAATGGCAGTGCTTTTAGAGCAAGAACGAAACGCTATTATTGCGATTAATAAAACGGATTTAGAAGCTTATAACGGCGATGATATTTCTATGTATGATAGGCTAAAAGTGGATGATGCCAAGGTAGATGAAATGATCGCTTCGGTAACACATTTAGCATCTCAAGAAGACCCTGTAGGCGTTGAGCGCTTTAGTTTTAAACACGATAATGGAATGCAGGTTTATAATAAAACGGCATCATTTGGAACCGTGTTGATTATTTATGAATCTAGACCAGATGTGACCGTAGAAGCAGCTGGTATTGCTTTTAAATCTGGTAATAAAATATTACTAAAAGGAGGTAAAGAGTCACTAAAATCAAATTTAAAAATTGTTGAGTTGTGGCACGAAGCTTTAAAAGAAAATGAAGCATCGACAGACTGGATGGAGTATTTACAATTCAACAGAACAGAAACACAAGCTTTTTTAGAGAAACCAACGCAGAAAGTTGATTTAATTGTACCACGTGGTGGTGAACGTTTAATAGCGTTTGTAAAACAATATGCTACTTGTCCAGTAATTATTAGTGGTCGTGGTAATAACTTTGTATATGTGCATAAAGAAGCCAATTTAGATATAGCTATGGATGTGATTCTCAATGGTAAATCAAAAATATCGGCCTGTAATGCTATTGATAAAGTTTTAATTGATAAAGACCTTCCTAATAAAGAAGCATTCATTAAAAACTTAATTTCTAAATTAAAAGCGTCTGATATCCAAATATTAGGAGATGAAGCAACATGTCAGTTTGATGAAATTGAAGCGTTTGAATCTGATGATATTTGGTATGAAGAATTTTTAGATTATAAGATTGTTGTTGGAGAAATAACATCGAATGCCGACACTATTGCCAAAATAAATAAATATTCAGGAGGACATTCATCAGTTATTGTTACAAGTAATGAAGCCGAAGCGAAATTGTTTATGGAGAATGTAGATACAGCTGCGGTATACCACAATGCATCCTCACGTTTTACAGATGGCGGACAACTAGGTTTAGGTGGTGAATTAGCCATTAGTACAGATAAATTACATCAAAGAGGGCCTATAGGCTTACAGCATTTGGTGACTAATAAATGGTACGTTCATGGCAATGGGCAAATAAGATAACCATGAAAAAGAAAAGAATATTACTTAAAGTAGGTTCTAATACACTTACCAAAGAAACCAATAATATTTCCAGAGGTAAGATTGAAGATATTGCAAATCAAATTGCACAGTTACAAGATACTTGTGAATTTGTTATTGTGAGTTCTGGAGCTATTGCCGTAGCAAAGCAGTTTGTAAAACTAGAAAGTAAACAAAAAGATGTTTTTGTAAAACAAGCGTTAGCATCTATTGGTCAGCCGCATTTAATTAGGATTTATCAAGAGATCTTTAGAGAATATGGATTGCTAACATCACAATGCTTATTGTCTTATTCAGATTTTGAAAAACAGGAAAGTAAAACCAATATTGTGAATACCATTAATGTACTCGTTAACAATAATTATATACCTATAATTAACGAAAACGATACGGTAGCTACCGACGAAATTAAATTTGGAGATAACGATAAATTAGGAGCGCTTACCGCCTCACTTTTAAACGCCGATCTATTTATAATAGCCACCAATACAAATGGTATTTACACTAAAGAATCCATTGAAAATGGCACTCCAAAAACCATAGAACTCGTTGAAGATTTTAATCAATTGAAGAATCAAGTAGTAAATTCTAAATCTACTCATGGTACAGGTGGCATGCAATCTAAAATAGATGCCATTTCAGTAGCAAAACAAGCAAATGTAGAAACATGGATTGTAAACGGATTAGAGGACAATTTTATATCTAATGCCTTCGAAAACAAAGTACCGTTTACCAAAATAAAATAAAGAGACAAAGAGACCTGTCAGGTTTTTAAAATCTGACAGATATGAAAAACAGATTAACAATGAAACATTATACCTCCATACACGACATAGATAATATAAATTCATGGATTGCTGAAGCTAAGGCTCTAAAACAAGATGCTTTGAAACATAAAAGCCTTGGAAAAGATAAAGCCATTGGCTTGTTATTCTTTAATTCGAGTTTGCGTACCCGTTTAAGTACCCAAAAAGCAGCATTGAATTTAGGAATGGATCCTATAGTTATGAATGTGTCTGGTGATGCCTGGGGTATCGAATTTGGAGATGGTACTGTGATGAACGGAAACACTGCTGAACATATAAAAGAAGCTGCTGCTGTTGTATCGCAATACTGTGATATTATTGCAGTAAGAGCGTTTCCAACGTTAACAGATAAGGCAAAAGACGAAAGTGAACAGGTTTTAAAATCGTTTGTTAAATATGCGTCCGTTCCTATTGTAAATATGGAAAGTGCCACAGGGCATCCATTACAGGGATTAACAGATGCGTTAACCATTTCAGAACATGCTAAAGTTGCAAAACCAAAAGTTGTGCTAAGTTGGGCCCCACATGTAAGAACCTTACCTCATGCGGTGGCAAACAGTTTTGTTCAGGCCATGCAAAAAATGGATGTTGATTTTGTTATTACCCATCCTGAAGGTTATGATTTAAACCCCGAAATTACAGGGGATACACCCATAATTTATAATCAGGAAGAAGCTTTTGCCAATGCCGATTTTGTATATACTAAAAACTGGAGTTCGTATACAGATTATGGGAAAATTTTAAGTGAAGATCCTAATTGGATGATTACCAAAGAAAAACTAGGTCATGCTAAATTTATGCATTGCTTGCCAGTAAGGCGCAATGTGGTGGTGGAAGATGCCGTTTTGGATAGTGACAGCTCGTTAGTTATTCAACAAGCTAATAACAGAACTTATGCCGCACAATTAGTGCTTAAAAAATTATTAGAAAATGCCTAAAGAAAAATTATCCATAGTAAAAATAGGAGGAAATATTATTGAGGACGAAGCATCTTTAAAAGCTTTTTTAAAGCTGTTTTCTAATTTAGAAGGAAAAAAGATATTGGTGCATGGAGGTGGCAAACGTGCTACATCCATGGCGTCTAAATTAGGAATAGTCTCTAAAATGATAAATGGTAGACGTATTACCGATGCAGAAACTTTAGAAGTGATTACTATGGTTTATGGTGGGCTGGTTAACAAGAATATAGTAGCCAAGCTTCAAGCTTTAAATACCAATGCCATTGGGTTAACAGGTGCCGATATTAATAGCATAGCGTCAGATAAAAGACCTGTAAAAGAAATCGATTTTGGTTTTGTTGGTGATGTTAAACAAGTCGCTCACGAATCTATAGATAAATTAATTCAAGCCGATTTCACACCCGTTTTTTGTGCCATTACGCACGATGGCAACGGGCAACTGTTAAATACCAATGCAGATACGATTGCCTCTCAAGTAGCAGTGGGGATGAGCCATTTGTATGAAACATCTATTTACTATTGTTTTGAATTGAATGGTGTTCTAGAAGATATCAATGATAAGAATTCGGTAGTAAAACATATCGATTCAAAGACTTATAAAAAGTTGTTAGAAAAAGGAATCATTGCAGATGGTATGTTACCAAAATTGGAAAACTGTTTTGATGCATTAAATAATGGAGTAAATACAATTAATATGGGAAATACATCCATGTTAACCCAAGAAAATGATAATTTTACAACCATAACTTTATAATATGACGCAGCAGGAATTAACGAACGATGCCATATCACTTTTAAAAAAATTGATAGAAACACAGTCATTTTCTTCAGAAGAAGACCAAACAGCATGGCATATAGAAGATTGGTTTAAGCGTTATTACATAGATTATAAAAGAACGCAAAATAATGTTTGGGCTATTAATAAGTATTTTGACGAAAGTAAACCTACGTTATTATTAAACTCACATCATGATACCGTAAAGCCAAATAGTGCATATACCAAAGACCCACTTAAAGCTATTGTAGAAGATGGTAAATTATATGGTTTAGGAAGTAATGATGCAGGCGGATGCTTAGTATCGTTAATTGCCACATTTACTTATTTCTATAACCAAAAGGATTTAAAATATAACCTAGTAATTGTTGCTTCTGCGGAAGAAGAAAGCAGTGGGCCAAACGGATTAAATAGTATGTTAGCTGTTATCCCAAACGTAGATGTGGCGATTGTAGGAGAACCAACATTAATGAATTTAGCAGTAGCAGAAAAAGGTTTGGTCGTTTTTGATGCGGTGGTTTCAGGAACCCCTAGTCATGCAGCACATCCTAATGATGATAATGTACTTTATAATGCTATTGAAGTTTTGCAATGGTTTAAAGATTTTAAGTTTGAAAAAGGTTCGGAAGCATTAGGAGATGTCAAGCTAACAGTCACGCAAATTAATGCAGGGAAGCAACATAATGCGGTGCCAGCACACTTAGATTTAGTTATAGATGTTCGTGTAAATGATGCCTATAGCAATGCTGAAATTGCAGAAATATTACAAAAACAATCGCCATGCACTAGTATTACACCCCGTAGTTTACGCTTAAATTCGTCATCTATCCCATTAGATCACGATTTAGTTAAAGCAGGCATAGCAATAGGTCGAACAACATATGGCTCACCAACATTATCAGACCAAGCAGTGCTATTGTGTCCGTCATTAAAATTAGGACCAGGAGATAGCACGCGATCGCATTCGGCGGATGAGTTTATTTATGTGAATGAGATTGAAGAAGGGGTGAGGATTTATATTGAATTATTAGAGAAAGTATTGTAAAAGAATCAAGAATATAGAACCAAGAAGAGAGACTTGATTGTAGTTCAATTCGAGTCTTAGTTCTAAAAGCAAAGCGGTCTTATAGCTTGGTTCTAAATTTTAAGAATTAAAATGTATTAAAATGAAACTTTGGGACAAAGGCATATCAATTGATAAAAAAATAGAACAATTCACTGTTGGAAACGATAGAGAAATCGATATTCACATAGCAAAGTATGATGTTATAGCATCAAAAGCACATGCCAAAATGCTTCAGAAAATTGGTGTCATAACCGTTGAAGAATTGGTTGAGTTGTTAGGTGGTCTAAAGATTTTAGAGACCCAGATTGAAAACGGAACGTTTGTTATTGATCCCCAGTTTGAAGATGTACATTCCAAGATAGAATTCGAACTCACTAAATCTTTAGGAGAGGTTGGTAAAAAAATCCATACGGCACGCTCTAGAAACGATCAGGTTTTAGTGGCTTTACATTTGTATTATAAAGAGAATCTAGTACTTGTAAAAGAAAAGACAAAAGACTTCTTTACAACACTTCTTGGATTAGCCGAAACCCACAAGGATAAGGTGTTACCAGGGTATACCCATTTACAAGTTGCCATGCCGTCATCATTCGGATTATGGTTTTCTGCGTATGCAGAGTTGATGATAGACGATGTGTATTTGCTTAATGCCGCCATACAAACAGTAGATCAAAACCCATTGGGGTCTGCGGCTGGCTATGGAAGCTCATTTCCTATCGATAGAGAATTAACCACCAAAGAAATGGCATTCTCTACCTTAAAATATAATGTCGTAGCAGCACAAATGAGTCGAGGAAAGAGTGAACGAACCATAGCGACCAGTTTAGGGAGTCTGTGTAATACCATGTCTCGTTTTGCTATGGATATCTGTTTATATATGAGTCAGAATTTCGGATTTATTTCCTTTCCAGATGAATTAACAACCGGTAGTAGTATTATGCCCCATAAAAAGAATCCAGACGTATTCGAATTAATTCGTGGAAAATGTAATAAAATACAAGCCTTACAAAGCGAAATGATATTAATAACCAATAATTTACCAAGCGGTTACCATAGAGATTTTCAGTTATTAAAAGAGAATATTATTGCAGCTTTTGAAGAAGTAAAAGATATTCTGGATATTTTTAATTATTCCATCCAGCAAATCATTGTAAAAGATGTAGATATTAATAGTGATTTGTATAAATACTTATTTACAGTAGATAATATAAACACACTGGTTGTTGAAGGACAAAGTTTTAGAGAGGCTTACCAGAAAATTGGCGGACAAGTACAGGATGGCACTTATGTTCCAGATACGTCAAAACACCATACACACGTTGGAAGTATTCATAATTTAAGTTTAGATAAGATTCGTGATAAGTTTCCTGAATAAATTAAAGATTAACTAGGCTTAATTTTTAAAGCAATGTCTGTAAACCCTACCTTTAAAATACACGTAGTAACTTTTTGTTTATCTTTTATGATGTATCATGGTTTTGCTCAAAATGAGATCGTTAATTTATGGGATGGTGAGATACCCAATAGCCAAGAAACCACCGAACAGGAAACCGTTGAAAAAGGTGATATTACGAAAGTATTTCAAGTAAAAAAACCGACTTTAGAAATTTATTTACCCACAAAAAGGAATGTCATTGATAAAGCAGTGGTTATCTGTCCAGGTGGCGGTTATCACTTATTAGCTTACGATTGGGAAGGTACAGATATAGCAAAATGGCTTAATTCCAAGGGAGTAGCTGCATTTGTTTTAAAATATAGATTACCAGAATCGAAGTCGCTAATCGTACCACACGAAGCGCCTTTACAAGATGTACAAAGAGCGATGCGGTGGGTACGGTTTCATGCAAAGGATTACAATATTAACCCCCAAAATATTGGTATCATTGGTTTTTCTGCGGGTGGACATTTGGCATCCACTCTAGGAACACATTACGATGCACTAAATAAATTTAAAGAGCAACCTATCGATACTGTTTCTGCACGGCCAGATTTTATGGCTTTAGTATATCCTGTAATTACCATGAAAGATGATTACACTCATAAAGGATCTCGCAACGCTTTGTTAGGTAAAACCCCAAATGAGACTTTAATAAAACAATATTCTAACGAATTACAAGTCACAGAAAATACGCCACCAACATTTTTGGTACATTCTACAGACGATAGTGCTGTACCAGTTGAAAACAGCTTGAATTTTTACAAAGCGCTTAAAGATAAAGGAGTGAAAGCCGAAATGCACATCTATCCGTATGGTGGTCATGGCTATTCTCTAGCTATTAATAAGGGGCATTTGCAAACATGGACCGATAGATTATATGAATGGTTATTAAGTTTGAAATAAAGCCATATAGATACTTTTCAATTAATTTTAACCCATTTAAGTATAGAGTTCATACTGATTTTACATATCATATTTGTTTATTTCTAAGCAATTGATTAGTTTTGTGTGCAATTAGTAATCATGGCAAGAAAAAAGGAATATATTGAAGAAGAAGTTATAGAAAAGGCCATGAATTTATTTTGGCGAAATGGGTATGAAACCACTTCCGTTCGTATGCTAGAAAAAGAAATGGGCATAAACCAATTTTCTATGTATTCCAGCTTTGGGAATAAGCATGGTGTTTTTTTAGAAAGTATAAAATGTTATAAGAAAAAGGCAAAAGAAGAATTAATTGATAAACTCAAACAGTCAACAAACGGAGTAGAGGCTATAAAAGAATACTTCTACAATTTTATTGAGTTCTCTAAAGATACAAAGATTAACAAAGGTTGTTTATTAACGAATACAGTAAACGAGTTAGGAGAGCATGCAGATACAGTAATTATGTCTGAAATAATAAAATTTGCCACAGGTATTAAATCACATATCATAAAAAAATTAGAATCTGATGAACAAAAAGATTCAAAAACAATAGTAAAACAAGCCAATTATTTAATGGTCTCTTTACAAGGACTGTCTGTTGCTTCTAAAATGTTTGAAAGACAACAATTAGAAGACTTTATTGAAAGTGTTTTCAAAAGCCTTTAAACTTTTTTTTAATTCAAAACTAAGCAATTGCTTAGTAATAATAATTTAAATAAATAATAATTATGAGTACAATTAAAATGACAAATTTAGAGCTAAAAACCATTGAAACAGCGAATACTATTTCAAGTGAAATTTTAGAAACTACCCAAAAAAAATTAGGATTTATTCCTAATATGTATGCAGGTATGGCTAATAATACAGCGTTGTTAGATGGCTATGTGGCAGCCTATAATTCATTTAGAGCCCATTCTGGTTTTACACCTCAGGAACAAGAAGTTGTTTTTTTATCGGTTGCTTACGTAAATAATTGTGACTATTGTATGGCAGCACATAGTTTTGTAGGAGATAATATGACACAAGTACCAGTTGAAGTTACCGACGCCATTAGAAACAATTCTGAAATACCAGATGCTAAACTTAAAGCGTTAAGCTTGTTTGCTAAAAAAATGACTATGAGTCGTGGACTGCCTTCGGAAGCAGATATCGAGAACTTTTTAAACGCAGGATATACCCAAAATCATATTTTAGGCGTTATTGCTGGTGTTGGAGTTAAAACAATGAGTAATTATTTTAATCATGTTTTTAATACGCCAGTTGACACAATGTTTAAAGATAGAATTTGGAAAAAAACTAGTTAAATAAGCCCCTGAACGATAATTTAAGAAGCTGTCTAAAAAAAATTCAATATCAACCTGAGAAATCGATGGTGAATATTTTTTAGACAGTTTTTTTTGATGCATATCAAATAGTATTAAAAGTATGTGGGTTCGATTCATAATTTGTATTTAGATCTAGAACAAATTTCCTGAGTAACTTATAATTGCAATAAATATTAAGTAAATTAGAACCTATATTTAAATAAACAAATAAATTAGGTTTAAAATGAAAAAACGGCTGTTACTTATTAGTCTTTGTGTAATGTTTTCTTTCATGAATTTTGCTCAAACAGGAAAGGTATTTGACAATTTATCCCACCCCAGTAAAATTTTAAAAGGAGATAGAAACTTTGCCATTTATTTACCACCAGATTATGAAACATCTCAAAGAAGTTATCCAGTTTTATACTTATTACATGGAGCGACAGATAACCATACAGGTTGGATACAGTTTGGAGAGGTCTTAAGGATAGCCAATAACGCTATAAAAGAAGGTAAAGCAACATCCATGATTATAGTCATGCCCGATGCAGATACAAAAAGAATGGGTTATTTTAATGACATACGAGGCGATTGGAATTATGAAGACTATTTTTTTGAAGAGTTTATGCCTTATGTAGAAAAGACCTATCGTATAAAAAGCGAAAAACGCTATAGAGCTGTTGCGGGATTATCTATGGGTGGTGGAGGCTCTTTTATGTATGCGCTACATCATCCAGAATTATTTTCATCAGCATGTCCGTTGAGCGCTTATGCTGGCCCGAGATCTGTTGAAGATGTAAAGAATAGAGCAAAGCGGTATTATAATGTTGAGGTTTCAGACGCCGATGCTAAAGAATATTTATCAAAACATAGTGCATTACCACTTATAGAATCGATGACCAAAAAACAAATAGCATCTGTAAAATGGTATATTGATTGTGGTGATGATGATTTTTTATATGAAGGAAATAGTTTGATTCATATAGCACTTCGTAAAAAAGAAGTGCCTCATGAGTTCAGAATTAGAGATGGTGGACATTCATGGACCTATTGGCGTGAATCGCTCCCTGAGGTTTTAGAATTTGTATCGAATACATTTCATCAGAAATGACAAAAACACGTTTTATTTAGTCAATTTTATTAGAAAAATACATCTAATATAAAAATATCTTGTGCAGAAGTTATTACTGTATTGAAGCGTTAAATACATGCAATATTATTAGGGACAAACGTTAATAAGGCTTTCACTAATTGGACACAGAAGAAATATATTTCAATTTAAATTTGGTAAACTTTTTTATCATTTCTGGATTGATTCAAAATTTCATACTAGCAGGAATTCTGTTTTTTAGGAAAAGGGATAGGCTTTTAGCAAACAGGTTTTTAGCGATAACAATATTTATTGTCAATTTGCATCTAACCTATTTAATGGTTTTGGATACTAACCTTGACAATTTTTCGCCTTTCTTACTTTGGATACCATATTCATATTTAACGGCAGTTGGCCCATTAATCTTTTTTTATACGAGGGCCTATACAGATACACGTTTCAATGTTTCAAGCATACACATTAAACACTTTTTTCCATTAATTGTTGAAGTTGGTGTGCAAATAATCATGATAATTTATGGTATTGTGGGCAATCAACTCTTTTACAACACGCCACTATATTTTTATTTAATGCCATTATTTTATATATGGACTGCTGGTTCTATTTTTTACTATTTGCGCCTTTCTCTTAAGAATATCAATAATCACGAAATTTGGGTATTGAAAAACTTTTCTAACCTAAAAGAGATAACGCTTAAATGGTTAAGAGAATTAATTGTTTATTATCGTTTACTATGGATAGTTTGGGTTCCTTTTGTCACTGTATTTTTATTCTTTTTTAGATTTCAGTTACTACATTTTATTATAGTTCTGATACTTTATTTTTTAATGCTTGTTTTAACATACCTCACCTTCTGGATAGGATTAGAAGGTTTGGGGCGTGGTAATTTTATCTTTATAAATCAAAATAAAGGAAAACCAAAGAGTAAGAATTTTACTAATCTCACAGAAAAATATATACAGGATTATATTGAAAGAATAACTCAACTTATGATTGTAGAAAAAATATATTTAAATGAAAATTTAAATCTTACTCAGTTTGCAAGGTATCTTAAGGCTGATCCTAATTTAATTTCGTTTATCTTGAATAACCACTTAAATAATAATTTTTACGATTTTGTGAATCGCTACAGAATTGAAGAGGTAAAAAATAAATTGAACGACCCCGCTTGTCAACATCTTACCTTACTAGGGATTGCACTCGATTCTGGTTTCAACTCAAAGACTACGTTTAATAGGGTATTTAAACAGGTTACAGGAATTACACCTAGAGAATTTCAGAAAACGCTCCAAAATAATAATTAAAAAATATGTTCCATCCCTCATATTGGGACGCTTTCAAATGATCCATTTTGTTGTTTTGAAGAAAACTTTTAAATCGAAACAATCAATTATGAATAAACTAATATTAATTCTGTTTACATTTTCTGTTTTTGTTAGCAATGGACAAATAGAAAAAAGCAAAAGAGAAGAAAGCCTAATTAGAGAAATTTTAATAGACCCTTCTTCCGAAGAAATAAAAGAAGTCCTTTTTGATCTCAAAAAGCAAGACCTATCTCCTAAAAATATTGTCGTTCAAGATTCTGTATTACTTTCTAATACAAATGTATTATATATACTTTCTCATAAAGTAGAAGGTAATAAACATTATGGCGTTGTGATTATTCCAAATCGAGATGATCTTAAAAAGTTGCCAGTAATCGTTTTTGCAACTGGGGGAGATGGTATGCATAATAAGTTTGATGTCACTCAAGATTTTAATCATAATGCAGCTCAGTTTCCCAGCTTTTTAGGAGAAGAGTTGGATAAGGAGTTTATTGTTGTAATACCATCATTTAGAGGGCAGCAGATGATAATCGGCGATAAGAAATATCAGTCTGAAGGTAACGTTGCAGACGCATTCAATGGAGCAACAACCGATGCTCTATCATTTTTAAATGTAGGTATTAAAACATTTAGTCAGATAGATGCTAGCCGTATAGCAATTTATGGAGGAAGCCGAGGAGGAACAGTTGCATTATTAGCTTCTTCACGAGATAAACGAATAAAAAGAGCCATTGTAGTTGCTACGCCTACAGATATGAAAAAGTTATATTTATTATATCCAGAGCAATTTAAATTGTTATTTTTTAATGATTTATTAATGGGGAAAATAACTGAAAAAGAAGCTAGAAAGAAGTTTATATCCATATCTCCAATCTACTTTATAAAACAACTACCAATGGTACAATTGCACCATGATAAAAATGATCCATTTGTACCTGTAGAATTCGCAAGAATATTCATAGAAGGTATCAAAGCAGATAAAAAAAGTATTGATATTGATTCCTATTTTTATGACGAAGGGATTCATGGCTTTTGGAATGATGAAAATTATTGGAAACGAGTACAGGATTTTATTCGACCGCTGTTGGATTAGTAAAAGTTATAAGTTTGTATGGAGTATATTTTAAAAGCGATGACAGCTAAAACTAAGAACAATCATTGCAATAACCAGATATCAACCCGTTAAAAACTTCTGAAGTATAGCCCTTAGGCAACGATACATTGATTTCACTTTTTAGACATTCCACATTTCCGCATGTAAGGCATCTAAAATGAAAGTGATTATGCGTATGTTCCTTTTTTTGCTTGTCACAATTTAAACAGAAAGCAAAGTATTGCTTGCCATCATCACCAATAATCTTGTGTACTAAACCATCATCACTAAACCTGTTCAAAACACGATAAATAGTTGCTCTATCAACCTTTTTACTTAATTTAGATTGTAACATCTCATGGTTTAATGCGGAATCTGAATCTTTCAAGATCATTAAAATTTCTTCCTGTGATGGTGTTTTTCTTCTTTTCATAATTATTAATGCGACTTTGTTGCAATAATGTTATTTTTTAGTATTTTTACCAAATATTTATTTTCTAGATAAATTTAAAAATTTAAAGATAGTAAAATGACAAATAACAATTTTGATATCATCATCATAGGAGGCAGTTACTCTGGTCTTTCGGCAGCTATGGCATTAGGGAGGTCATTAAGGAATGTTTTGGTTATAGATACCGGAAAGCCTTGTAATAGACAAACCCCACATTCACATAATTTTCTAACAGAAGATGGGGAAACGCCCAAGAAAATTTCAATGAAGGCTAAAAAACAAGTTGAAAAATATGATTCTGTAAAGTTTTATGATGGGCTTGCTACAGGAGGTGTAAAAACTCAAAAAGGTTTTGAGATTGCAACGCAATCAGGTGACACATTCACATCAAAGAAATTAATCTTGGCGACTGGAGTAAAAGATATCATGCCTGATATGAAAGGCTTTTCAGAAAGTTGGGGCATTTCTGTTATCCATTGTCCTTATTGTCATGGCTACGAAGTGAAACATGAAAAAACGGGTATATTAGGAAATGGTGAGTATGGTTTTGAATTTTCTAAAATGATTAACAATTTAACAAAAGACCTCACACTATTTACCAACGGAAAATCAACTTTAACAGAGGAACAAACTTTAAAATTAAAAGCACATCATATAAAAATAATCGAAGACGAAGTCGATAGTCTTGAACATTCTAAAGGATATATTAAAAATGTGGTTTTTAAAAATGGTTCTAAAAGTTCGGTAAAAGCCCTCTATGCAAAAGTACCTTTTGTTTTGCATACAGATATTTCAACAAAACTAGGTTGCGAACTAACAGAACAAGGCTATATAGCAGTAGATGCTTTTCAAAGAACAAATGTACATGGTGTATACGCTTGTGGTGATAACACCACATTTATGAGATCGGTGTCTAGTGCAATTGCTATGGGAACCGCAGCAGGAGCTATGGTTAATAAGGAAATTATAGAGGAAGCGTTTTGAAAAACGAATGCCTCAAAAATTTTGATTTAAGTTTATTTTGGTGAGCCTGTATCTGTAAAAATACAGGCTTATTTATTTTATTAAATATTTACAAACTTGCCATAAAATGCTACTTTTTTATTAATATTTTATCTTAAGACAATAAACTCTTGATATGAAAACGAACAAAATTAAATCGTATTGATAATCAGATGTATATGCAGGTTATTTAATGTGTTTTAGACTAAGTTACTTGAAAACTAAGAGAAAACCTTGCTTTAAGTAAGGCAAGTAAATAAATAACTACGGAAAATTTAACATTTAACCTTACTAAAAGTAAGGTAAAACCTTACTTTTGTTCTTTGAGTGTTTTGTAGTTTTACAGGCATAAAATTCTAGAAATAAAACATAATCCTATGAAGAGACTTTCCCTGCTGGTTGTATTTACTTTATCCATTTTATACTCTATTAGTATTGAAGCCCAAGATTTACCACAAGTTATTCTTCCATCTCCAGAAGCCCAAGCTTTTGCAAAATATGGAAACATCCCTGTTAATACCTATACGGGAGTGCCAAATATAAATATACCCTTATACACTATAAAGAATGGAGATATTAACGTACCTATTAGTTTAAGCTACCACGCTTCTGGAGTAAAAGTAGATGAAGATGCGAGTTCGGTAGGGTTAGGCTGGATATTAAATGCTGGCGGTATTATTAGTCGTAGTGTTTATGGGAGTGATGATTTTGCAAATAACTATTTTCCAGGAGGAGAAGGCAAACCTTATATTAACAATGTAGTAGACGATATTATTATAAATAGTACTCCTACAGTTTATTTCTCAATACCAGATATAGTACAGCAAGGACCTACTTATAGCTGTAGTCTTCAATTCATGGGTAGCGGAGATCTTATTCCTTATTTAGATTTTCCGAGTTCAGGTGGTACAGGTTACGGTTTTGAACCAGACCAATTTACTTTTAATTTTCAGGGTAATTCTGGTAAGTTCGTTCTAAAGCATAATGGAGACGCTCTTTTAAATCAAGAACAGAAGATTGAAATAAAAGCAGATATAACTGCCAATCAAGATAATGGTTTTACCGTACGCACAGATAGTGGATTAATTTATCATTTTAAAGAAGGATCACAAAGAATTCAGGATTTTGCACAAAACCCAACATATGCTAACTATTCTTGGAATATGGAAAAGATCACTTCACCAACAACAGGTCGTGAAATCAATTTTTCATATTCTGGACTTAATACAAATGAACGTATCCATGCAATGCCTTCAATTTCGCAAACGAGAAATGAGTATAGTTCTCCTTTTACGCAAGGTTCTTGTACAACCTCGCCTACAATTGAAAATAGTTTTACTGATAATATACATTTAGAAAAGTATTTAAACACAATTGATTTTGATAATGGTCAAGTAGTTTTTCAATATGATCTAGGTAGGCTAGATCTTGTAGGAGCAAGATCTTTAAAATCAATAAAAGTGTATCAAAAAGATGCTTTGGGAAATCTTGGCAGCACTCCTATAAAGGAATTTCAATTTGAATATGAATATTTTGATTCTCAAGGAGGAGTAGAATTAACTAATGCATGTCTGCAACAACAAAGCGGATGTGGTGATTTAATAGCTAATAATAAAAGACTTAAGTTAAAAAAAGTTTATGAAGCAGGTAAACCAGGGCATGTCTTTACTTATTATGATGAATATTCACCATCAAAGTTTGTTGGTAAAGGGAGTTTTGCTAAAGACCATTGGGGATATTATAATGGTAAAGGAGGAGGAAATCTTATTCCAGCTTTCTATGGGAAAATACCTATTATTTCTAGTCCAAATTTAGTTTCATTGCCAGGGGTTGATCGTAGCGCTGACACAACAAAAATAAAAACATTTTCATTAAAAGAAATAGTATATCCAACTGGAGGTAAGACAGAATTTTTGTATGAATCTAATACATATGATTATTCAAACTCTATGAATAATAATGGTGCTTCCTACAGAAATAGTAACCAAATAGTAAATCAAAACCCAACGCAGGAAAATAAAACCCTTTCTCATTTGCATAAACCCAATTCGAATGGAGATGGAACTGTAAAAGAGACAACTTTTACGTTACCTCCAAAGTACCAAAATTATGTTGTAGATTATTTAATATACTTACAATGTACTAGCAGTTCTCCTGCATGTGACCAAGTTACTTCTTCTGGTATCATATTGGAATCTCCTGATGGTAACATTTTAAATCATCAAGACTTGTGCGCTAATGGAGCAAATCAAGGGCCAGATCAATGCTCAATACAAGGTTCGTTTACACTTGCGCCTGGCACTTATACCATAAAAACAACTATACCTTCTTCTAGTGTTAATAGTATATATGCAAACTACAGTTGGCTTCAACCAGTGGATCCTCCTGTTCAATATGGAGGAGGGCAACGTATAGCAGAAATACGTGATTTTGATGCAAATAGTTCTCAACCTATTAATATAAAGAAATTTGACTATCACTACACCGAAAGCGGAATAGAAAAAAGCTATGGAAAATTAATGGCTAAACCACTATATGAAAATTCAAGAAGAAATGTTATAACGGACTGTAACCAGTTTATGAGATCTAGTTATAGTTCTGTTAGTTTAGCAACAACACCAGTTGGTTATGATAAGGTTACGATTACTAATGGCATAAATGGGGAGTTTGGAAGAAGTATTTTTGAATATAGAAACCAACCAGATCAGATAATCTATTATGATGGTTTTAGAGGGAATTACCCTTCCATTCCTTTTAATAGTAATGGCTCAATAGAAAAGCAACAAGACTTTAGCTATAATTCTGTTTCAAACAGTTTTGATATAGTAAGAGAAGTCATCAATACGTATACTCCAGAACCAATCAATTCTAAATTCCTTATAGGAATAAATAGACAGTATTATTATACCTCTATATCTGGTAACGAACCAAGTGCCTGTTATGGTTTTTTTACATTTTACCCAGCTATGAAAATAAACTGGATAAAATTAGAAAGCAGTACAGAAACTGTATTCAATTTAGGCTCAACTACACAAGGTGTTACTACACAAACCGATTATGAATACGGTAGTTCACATAAGCAACTTATAAAAAGCACTACAACCAATAGTAAAGGAGATATTTTAATAAGCGAAAATAAATATGCCGAAGATTTAAATAATACTTTCTTAATAAGTAATCATATACACAACATACCGCTTTGGCAACAACAAAAGGTGGATGGAAATATTGTATCCACAACCGAAACTATTTATGCGCAAACAGGTCTTCCTTTACCAACAACAATTAAGACTTCAAAAGGGACAGGTAATTTAGAGCCCCGCATTAATTTTCATTTATATGATGACAAAGGGAACCCTTTAGAAGTTTCTAAAGAAGATGGCGTTCATATTTCATATATCTGGGGCTATAATCAAACATATCCTGTAGCGAAAATAGAGAATGCAACCAGAGCTCAAATAGATGCTTTATCTGGATTCGGCTTCAATTTTCATACAGGGTTTGAGGGCTTAAGTACAACGCAAGAAAATACCCTAAGAACTTCATTGCCAAATGCCATGATAAGTACCTACACCTACGACCCGCTTATAGGGGTCACCAGTATGACGGACCCCAAGGGCTATACCATGTATTACGAGTACGACACCTTTAACCGCCTTGAGTTCGTAAAAGATGCCGATGGAAATTTAGTAAGCGAGAACAAGTACCACTATAAAAACTAATCCCCATGAAAAATTATATATCCGCACTTTTGTTCTTATTGGCATCTCAGATAGCCTTATCCCAGACGCCTGCAACTATTATCAAGGACGGCAGCTACACTGTAGATTCAAGCAGCGGGATCATCGACTTAACGGCGACACAGTCCATCACCCTGAAGCCCGACAGCTGGATCAAGAGCGGGAGTACCTTCACCGCACGAATAATAGAAAACACCACTGCTAATGATGCTTATACCAGTTTTTCCTTTAGTAATGAAAATTATGTATTCACGCGTAGTTTCCAAGAGCCCATGACCTCTTTTAATGCGGCTACAGCCAAAGAGGGGGATGTTATCGAGCAGATCACTTATTTTGATGGACTGGGAAGACCTATGCAAAGCATTGGAATAAAAGCGGCTCCCAATGACAAAAAAGACATCATAACCCACATAGACTACGATGATTATGGCAGGCAGGACAAGGACTGGCTGCCCTACCACGAGACAACAGGAGTTGTTGGTACCTACAAGGGGGACAGGGCCACGGCCACCAACCAGTACTACCAGGCCAACTATGCCGACGATTTTGCGGGAGTGCCCCTTCCCGAGATCAATGCCTATTCACAGAAAGGCCTCGAGGCCTCGCCCCTAAGCAGAGTATTGCAACAGGCGGCCCCTGGCAAGGACTGGAAACTGGGCGGCGGCAACGAGATAGATTTCGATTATGGCTCCAACATTACGGGTGAGGTACGTCTCTACGAGGTGACTTTTGCAAGTAATAATCCAGAAGCGCCCCAACTAACGGGCGGTACTTCTTACTATACGGCAGGGGAGCTCTATAAGACCATCACAAAAGATGAGAACCATGACGGGACCACGTCCAAGGCACATACCACCGAGGAGTTCAAGGACAAGCAGGGGCGTGTTGTTTTAAAGCGTACCTATGGTACTTCTGTGGTCAATGGGACATCACAGACCAATACAGCCCATGACACCTATTATGTGTATGATGATTTTGGCAACCTTAGTTATGTGTTACCACCAAAATCGGAGCCCAATACGGCATTACCCGATGCTAACGAGCTACTGGAACTGTGCTATCAATATAAGTACGATAATAGAAACCGATTGGTAGAAAAGAAAATACCAGGTAAAGATTGGGAATATATTGTGTATAATAAATTGGATCAACCTGTGTTGACCCAGGATGCTCTGCAACGTCCCAATAAACAATGGCTGTTTACCAAATACGATGTATTTGGCAGAGTAGTCTATACAGGGATTTATACCCATGGATCTGTAGCTACCCGATTACAAATGGTTACTGCCTACAATAATTATTATACAAATAATGCTTCCGAGGATCTGTTTGAAGAAAAGACCACTTCCGAGGGAAGTTACCATTATTATAGTAACGGAGCGTTTCCAAATACAGGGCTGGAAGTCCTTACGGTCAACTATTATGATGATTATAACTTTAATAAAGATGGGGTGAGTTTGCCAAGCACAGCTGATGGTCAAACAGTTATCAATCATAATGATGCCAACAAAAAGCTTACCAAGGGTCTGGCAACTGGTTCTAAAGTCAAGGTTTTAACCACGATCAATTGGATCACGACACTTACAGGATACGATGTAAAAGGACGGCCTGTTTATATAGCCAGTAAGAATAATTATTTATCTACAACCGATGTCGTTGTTAACAAGCTCGACTTTGCAGGTAAAGTAGACAGATCTACGACCACCCATAGCAAAACAGGACAAACACCTATTACAATGCAAGATGTATTTGTATACGATCATGAGGGCAGGTTGCTAAGACAAAAACAAACCATTAATAATCTTGAACAGGAAACCATTGTAGATAACAGCTACGACAACCTTGGACAATTGGAAAGCAAAGGAGTTGGAGGAAAGTCCTCAAATACCAACAGGTTACAGAATGTGGATTACACCTATAATGTAAGGGGCTGGTTAAAACAGATCAATAACCCTACTACTTTGGGCTCTGATTTGTTTGGGTTTAAGATTGGCTATAATGAAGGAGCGAATGCTTTGTACAACGGTAATATTAGCTCAACGCAATGGAAAACAGCTAATACGGACAACAGTCTAAAAACATACAACTATCAGTATGATGCGCTTAACAGGATTACTTCGGCTACAGATAATATTAACCGTTACAATTTATCAGGCTTAGCTTATGACAAGAATGGGAACATTACAGGTTTAACTAGAGGCGGGCATACCAATAGTGGTGCAACGACCTTTGGTGCTATGGACAACCTAATATACACCTACCAGGCTAATAGTAACAAGCTTATAAAAGTATTGGACAATGGAAACAGTACCTACGGGTTTAAAGATGGTGCCAATACCACTACCGAATACACCTATGATGCCAATGGGAATATGTTAACCGATACCAACAAGGGTATTTCAGCGAATATAATATATAATCACTTGAATTTACCTAGAATAGTACCAAAAGGTTCTGGAGCTATTTATTATATTTACGATGCTACTGGTGTCAAATTGGAAAAAAAGATTGTAGAATATCTTAAACCTAATAAGTACACGTTTTATGCAGGAAACTATATTTATGATAGAACTGGTGACACGGGAGAAGGTTCTTTGAAATTCTTTAACCACCCAGAGGGTTATTTTGATGTAACAAACCCTCCCACTTCGGGGGAGCTAGAGGGGGATTATGTATACCAATACAAAGACCATTTGGGGAATATCAGGTTGAGTTATAGCGATACTGATGGCAATGGAAGTATTACAGTTTCAACTGAAATACTGGAGGAGAACAACTACTATCCCTTTGGCATGCTCCACAAAGGATATAATAATGTTGTAAACAGCAGTAACCCTGCTCTTAATTGGGATTATCTTGGACA
>CANMXP010000004.1 GCA_947501845.1 uncultured Flavobacteriaceae bacterium
AGATCATTTATCTCCTCAAATATTAGAAAGTCAGGGAGATAAAAACAAAATACGAGCTTTTTTAATCGATAGGGATAGGCCTTTTGTAGAATTTGAAATGGACGATTATTATGTTAAGGCCAGACTATATTCCAGACGAGGAAAAATAAAAGTGGACGAAGCACATGGCCTGATTTTAAAAACAGGAACAAATGAGTTTACAGTTTTAGGTAGTAGAGCCGTAGTAAGTTTCAGGCCAAAGACATCCAATGATGAAAAAGTAGGACTGGGTATAGTAAATGAGTATGTATATATGGATGGTAAATGGAAAAAGGGCAGAATGTTAGCAGGTGATGAAACCAATAATGGACGAGGCGTTTTTCTTCCTGTTGAAGGTTATGGAATACAAGAAGCAGAAGTTTATAAGTATAAATAAATTTTGTTCAGTTTAAAAATATCTCAATGCAAGAATAATAAATGAAAAAATAAAGTAATTAATAAGAGTAAATGTTCCGTGAATAATTATTCCAGAATTTTAAAAATTATGAAATACCTTTTTTTATCCTTAATATTAATAGTATCAAGTAGAGTAACTTCTCAGGAAAATCAAAATAACATAAAAATAAATGGCATACCAGGAACACTTGAGTGGGTTATAGAACCTGATAGTTTTAATATAAACGAAGGAACAATCTCAATAACAGCGGGACCAGACACAGATATGTTTTATGCACCTCATGGTAATTCCAAAACAAGTAACGTCCCCAAACTTTTATTTGCTCCAGATGATGATTTTATTTTTAGAGCTAAAGCCTATACAGAACATAAATCCAGATGGGAAGCTGCAACGTTAGTAGTTTACATAAACGAAGATTATTGGGCAAAGTTATGTTTTGAAAACGAATCACGAACCAAAAACCGAATGGTTAGTGTTGTTACTAATAAAATCTCTGATGATGCCTACTCCGATTATGTGATTGGGAAATCTGTATATATGAAAATTACTAAAGAAGGTAAACAAATAGTTTTTTCATATTCTGAAGATAATAATAAATGGATTGATGTTCGCTATTTCAGATTAGACTCTGAAGAGCCTATAAGAATTGGGTTCTCTTCACAATCACCTCACGGTAAAGGTTTAACTTCTGTTTTCTCTGAAATTAACTACAGTAAGGGGAAGAAATAGCAGATTGAATCAATATTATTTTGGAAAAAAACTGTTGAAAAAAAAGAAATGAAAAATAAAGTAATTATAGGAATAAGCGCTCTTACAATAATTATATACCTATTTAACCTATTTGTTGTGCAGCCTAAATCTGTTGCGAAACAATTAAAATCTGTTGCTCAAAATTTAAATGTAAAATGCCCAATTACTTTGGACCAAGTAGCTAAATTAGATAGTGTAGGTTCAATTTCCAATAAAAATTTTATATTCTATCAATCTCTTTACAGATTGCATAAAGGAGAAATTAATTTTGATTCTGTAAACCAAAATATACGCCCTAAATTAATAAAAGACATAAAGAATAACCCCAATTTTAAAGCCTTTAAGAAAAACAATATAACAATAGATTATATTTTTCATGACATGTACGGAGAGTTTATAAATAAGCTGTCTTTTAAACCAGAAGTATATGGCAAATAAGTACTACTTTTTTTCTAAATTAATTATTGGCACTTTTTTAGTATTTTGTTCATGCTCTAAAACATCAAGTAACATTCCATCTACCCATCTCTTTTCTGTCATGCCTGCTGAAATAACTGGGATCGAATTTCAAAATAAAGTAGTAGAATCAGAAGCATTATATTATTATAAATATTTGTACATGTATATTGGCGGAGGTGTTGCTGCGGCCGATTTTAATAATGATGGTTTAGAAGATCTATTTTTTGTGTCTAACCTACATCAAAATAAAATATTTTTAAATAAAGGCAATTTTAAATTTGAAGATGTTACTGAAGTATCAGGAATGGACAAAACAGATGGTTTTAATACCGGAGTAACCATTGTAGATATAAATAATGATGGATATTTAGACATTTATTTAAATAGGGCAGGTTGGTATGAAGATAATACCAAATTAGCCAACCAGCTTTATATAAACAATGGCGACCTTACGTTTACAGAAAAAGCAAACTCGTATGGCATAGATGATACCAGTAGGTCTATTGCATCAACCTTTTTTGATTATGATAAAGATGGTGATTTAGATTTATACATCACCAATGCACCAGCTAGATTCGATATCTCTGGAATCATACTAGATCAAAAGAATGTTCAAAAACATCCATTAACAAAAACATTTAAAAGCAGTGATAAGCTATATAATAATGATGGTAAGGGGCATTTTAAAGACGTTTCTATTGCAGCTGGAATTTTACCAGAATTGGGATTTGGGCTTAATGCTCAAATAGGAGACCTTAATAACGATACTTGGCCAGATATTTATGTTTCTAATGATTTTGTTGGAGCC
This sequence comes from uncultured Flavobacteriaceae bacterium, assembly GCA_947501845.1. Taxonomy (GTDB): domain Bacteria; phylum Bacteroidota; class Bacteroidia; order Flavobacteriales; family Flavobacteriaceae; genus Flavivirga. The sequence goes on from CANMXP010000004.1 coordinate 2,454, forward strand.
GATTTTGTATATATAAACAATCAAGATGGCACATTCACAGACAGGAGAGATGATTTGTTTAAACATATATCCTATTACAGCATGGGCAGCGATATTGCCGATATAAATAACGATGGGCTGCAGGATCTCATGGTGTTGGATATGGCTCCAGAAGACCATTTTAGATCCAAAACGACCATGGCCATGACTTCTATTGTTGAGTTTAACGAAATGGTTAAAAAAAATTATTACTATCAATATATGCATAATACCATGCAACTAAATAATGGTAATGGGACCTATAGCGAAATAGCTCATATGAGTGGAGTTGCTAAGACCGATTGGAGCTGGTCTACGTTATTTGCAGATTTTGATCTAGATGGTTTTAACGATATATATGTTACAAATGGTGTGTATAGGGATGTAGCAAATAAAGATATAATTAAAGAAATAGATGTATATATAGAAGAAAATAAAAATGAATTAGTAGGAAAAGAAATTCTTGAGTTAACGCAAAAATTACCACAACAAAAATTAACCAATTATATCTATAGAAATAAAGGCGATCTTACTTTCGAAAATAAAACAGGGGATTGGATTAAAGATAAAGAAAGTTTTTCTAATGGTGCCGTATATGCAGATTTAGATAATGATGGCGATTTAGACATTGCTGTAAATAACTTAGATGATAACGCAACAATTTTAAGGAATAACTCCAGAGAATTAACAAAGCATCATTATTTACAATTTACGTTAATTGGCCCCTCAAAAAACAGGCAGGCCATTGGAGCTATAGTTAAAATAGAGGAAGAAAATGGGGATATACAAACACGTCAGGTAATGGGATCCAGAGGATTTTTATCTTCGGTTTCTCATAAATTACATTTTGGTTTAAAAGACAATAAAAAGGTCGCCAAGGTTACAATTCTTTGGGAAAATGGACAAACACAATATTTAAAAGATGTTGGTGTAAATCAAGATGTAACGGTTGTTTATAATCTAGATGATATAACGACTGTTAAAAAGGAACGGCAAAACCTTTTCTTTGAAGAAATACCCATACTACATTCACATGTAGATTCTATATTTAATGATTTTAGTAAACAATTATTACTCCCTCATAAACTATCACAAACAGGACCAGCAGTGTCAAAAGCAGATGTTAATAATGACGATTTGGAAGATATTTACATTGGGGGCGCTAGTAACATGCCAGGGAAATTGTTAATTGCCCAGAAAGACCACACGTTTAAAGAAGCCTATATCCCAGATTTTATTAATGACGCCAAATATGAAGATCTCAGTGCTACTTTTTTTGATGCTGATAATGATAATGATATGGATTTATATGTTGTAAGCGGAAGTTATGAATTTGAAGAAAGGTCGGACTTGTTGCAGGATAGGCTGTATTTAAATAATGGAAAAGGCATTTTTAAACGTTCACTTTCAAGACTTCCTTCATTCAAATCTTCAGGAGCGGTTGTAGTTGCTTCAGATTATGATAGTGATGGTGATCAGGACCTTTTTATAGGGAGCAGAGTCATTCCTGGAAAATACCCTTATGCACCAACCAGCTATTTACTGATAAATGATAACGGTAATTTTACAATTAAAACAAAAGAATTAGCACCTAAGTTAGAGAAAATTGGCATGGTGACATCGGCCGTTTGGAATGATATCGATAACGATAATGATATCGATTTAATCCTTACCGGTGAATGGATGGGAATAGAAATCTTTACCAATACCAAGGGGGAACTAACTAGAAGTAATTCGTATGCTACGCTTTCCTCAGCGACGGGGTGGTGGAACACTTTGCTTATTGCCGATGTGGATAATGATGGCGATAAAGATATTATAGGAGGGAATTTAGGCCTAAACTATAAATTTCATGCTACAGAAAAAGAACCTTTTCATGTTTATACCAACGATTATGATAATAATGGAGTAGAAGATATTGTTCTGGCTGAATATTATAAAGATGTTCAAGTGCCCATTCGAGGCAAATCGTGCACAACGGAGCAAATACCAGCTTTAAAAGAAAAATTTTCAACCTATAATGCGTTTGCGAATGCAGGTATAAAAGATCTTTTTGGGAAACATTTAAATACCGCTTTACATTATGCGGTAACCGAATTTAGGTCTGGCATTTTTATTAATAAGGAGAATCATTTTTTGTTTACTCCATTTTCTAATGAAGCTCAAATGTCCCCTGTGAATTCAATATTATTTGACGATTTTGATGGTGATTCAAAAAAAGACATCCTTTTAGCAGGAAATAATTACATGCCAGAAATAGAAACCACTAGGTCTGATGCTGGTAAAGGAGTATTTTATAAAGGGGATTCTAAAGGAGGTTTTACTTATATAAGTAATACGGATACTGGTTTTTTTGCAGATAAAGACGTACGACATATGCTTTTATTAAAAACCGAAAAAACCAAACGTGTTTTTGTGGTAAATAACAATACTAAACACCAATTATTCGATTTAAAAAAATGAGGGCTGTCTGAAAAGTGTCATTCAGAACGTAGTGAAGAATCTTTTTAAGAATTAAACATTTGTTTGTCAGAATGTTGAGGTTTTTCGATTTTAGCTTATGCTGAGCGTATTCGAAGTACTCAAAATGGCAAGGGTAATCACTTTTTTTAACCTAGAAGTCACGTTATTTTAAACCCAAATAGTAATTTCAATTTTTTTGTTGATTTCAAGACTCGATTTTTTTCTAATTTCAGCTTTAATTGGGAGCAGGTAATTTTCTGTTTTAGAGTCAAACCAAATAGCAGTATCCCATTTAAATTCTCCAATTTGAGCAAGGGTTTTCATTCTTCCCCAGCCTTCTTCTTGCCACTTAAGGTGCTCTCTTATTTCTTTCGATATCATTTTGGGTAACGAAACAAAAAACCAGCCACCAGAGGAAGCATCTTTCCACATTTTAGTTGAAAATTCATATTTAATTTTACCGTCCACTTTTTCTGTAAATTATTTCAGTTATTGGTAATGACCGTTAACTTTTAATATGTCGTCTAATTTTGTACACAAAAAGTAGCAGATTTATGTCTATTCCTTTTCGTTTTGAAACAAAGATAACAGAAATGGGCTAAACTTATAGTCTACTCATTTCTGTTATCTTTTGACTCGATTCTTTGTTAGGTTAGATAAAGTTTTTATGCTATTCCATGAGGGTTTCCTTTTCCTTTTTCAAGATAATTTTTTAAACTCTCTAAGAAATAGTTCCAACCTCCTTCACAAGCATTATAGCATTGGAATTCTGGAGTAAGCCCCTCGTGAATAAAGTTGATTCTACTGCCTTGTTGAGTTGAAATGATTTCCCATTTAATCTCTGTTCCCACCCATTCATCTTTTTTAGTAAGTTCTTCAATATCAATAAAAGCTTTAGTTACTTTCCATGTAAGCTTTTTATTTTTATCAATTTCGGTCACTAGTATTTCTTTTACAGTTGTTTCTCCAAATCTGACACAAAGTTTAGAACTTAGCTTATTGGCAATGTTAGAATGAATGGTCCACCATTTATCAATTTCAGCTGTTATAGCTTCGAAAACCGAATTAGGAGATACATTTACTTGTAATTGTTTTGAATAATCTGTTTTTGACATCATTTTTAATTTTTGTTATCTATTCTTTAGACGACTGAGCTATAAAAAATGGTCGGATTTAAAATAAATTGATTATTCTCCACAATCTTTATCTATTCTAGAATAGCTTTTGTTATTAGCAAAATCTGTTTGGTTAAGAAGAAAGTCATGTAATTCATGACTACTACTTTCTAAAGGATTAATTGCTTTCACTAACTGTGTTCTTAATGTGTAGAGTTTGGCATTATCAACACCTTTGTTTTTCGCTTTTACCATTTCAAGTTTCGCGATTTTTTGTTGTGTATCTGCTTTGGTATTTCCACTATTACTCAATTCGGAGCATTTCCAACATGCACCTGTTTTATGAATTAAGATACAATCTTCGTTAAAAACTTGCTTCATCGTATTTCTACCGTTGTATAGAAGATGCTTTACACTCCCAATCGTTTTGTTTAATATTTGGGCAATTTCAACAATTTTAAACTCATAAATGTCTGCCAGCATGATAGCAATTTGCCGTTCTATGGGCAGATACTTCATAACACAGGTAAAACAATAGTCTATATGATTTCTGATTTCAAATTTTCCCAAAGCATATAAACGCATTGTTTCATCTTGTGATTCAATTGAGTTTTTTATCGATTGACTACAGTTATCTTGTGCATATCTAGTCCATCTTTTTTGCGCCTTAAAATGATCTTTTATAAGATTGCTGGTAATGGCAAATAACCAAGTTTTAAAAGTTGATTTCCCGTTAAATGATTCAATATTTTTATAGGCCTTGATAAATGCTTCCTGGCATATGTCTTCAACATCCTCTGTGTTGGTTACAAGCCTATATATAAAAGATTTTAGGCTAGATTGGTTTTCCTTAAATAGTCTATTAAACTCAGATTCGGAGTATTTCATTTACTTGTTTCAAAATTTTGCTTAACATTAAATGTAAACATCTGTGCGTGTAGAAAGTCATTGATCTTTAACAAGGCTTTCTTCGTTAAAAAAATGAAAATATACAACGTTTACATAGTTATGACATTAGTTTTTTTATAAATTGTAATAGTTTAGATTTGTTTCCACCTTTATTCCCAACTTTGTATTGAATCGATTCCAAGTTTTCATCAAAAACATAACCGTACAGGTTTTTGTAGTCTGTATCCATCCATCGAAGCATACCAAGGCAATTTACTAAAACAGCTTGATTGATTAATTCTGTGAATTTTTCAGGTATCCAGCTAAACAATAGATCATTTTTTTTATCAATATAAAACCAAGTGTCTATAGGTGGTAAATCGTAGATGTCAATTAATCCTTTAGCTTCAACTTCCGAGGCACCATCAGTAACAGAACATTGATATTCTGACACTAAAATTCTTCCACTTACCTTATTATTAAACTTTTTAGTATTCTCTTTTTTAATTGATAATTGTTTGCGAAACAAATTTTCAACTATATCTGTGTAATATTGATCGTTATTTAAATTCCACTTAACTAAAGTTAAATCTTCAATATCCGAATAACCAAATTGAGTAAATTCATAATCAAAAATTTGAGTTTTTCTGATGGTTGGGTTAATTGTTCTTAAAATAGAAGCCAAACTTTTCGAAGAGTCCTGAATTTTATCATTACAATAGTTTTTTGTCAATTTTAAATTGGAAAGAAATTCTTTTTTGTCAATCATTTTTAATAATTAATTGCTCAACGATATAATAAAAGATATATAACCTTCATCTTCCTGCGTATTTATTTATAAATATATAGGCCTGTAAAGAGGGGGATTATTTTTATCATAATATCTAGAGGCTATTTCGAATCCTCGGTTACCATAGCTACAATTCTTAAAGGCGCTCCAGTACCGCCTTCTATTTTCATGGGCAAGGCAATTATTTCGAACCCATTTACAGGCAATTTATCCAGATTGGTTAGGTTTTCGAAAGCAGGAATACCTTTTTCAAGAAGTGCTACATGGCTTTTAAAATATTCAGATTGACCGTAATCAATACTAGGGGTATCAATACCAATGGCATTGATATTACGATTCTCAACCAGCCATTCTGCGGCTTCAGGAGAAAGTCCAGGGAAATGCAATAGCTTGACAGCATGTTCACCACGCTCATCCGTTCCTAGGTATTTAACCTTATCTGGGTAATACTTTGAAAAACCTGTTTGTATTAAGACAATACTCCCATCTGGAATTTTATTACCCTGACTTTTCTCCCAGGATTTAAAATCTTCTATGGTAACCAAATAATCTGGATTATTAAAGGCTTTAGAATAGACATCAATCTTAATGGCATCCCCAATTAATTTTTCAAGGGGGATTTCATCTACTGTTTGTCCATTTTTTACAAAATGAATAGGAGCATCTATATGGGTGCCGCCATGCTCTGAGGTACAGAAGTTATTGGCAGAATAATAATAGCCTTTATTGGTTTGTCCCTTAAAAACGGTATCCAATTTAAATTCCTTAGAAGTTACCCAATAAATAGTTTTATCGGAGTAGCTATGTGACAGGTCAATAATCCTTTTTTTTAAGGTTTTGGGCTCACTTGTAGTACTAGTTTTTTCTTCTGGTTTTGGTTGGTTGTTACAAGCGATTAGAGTTAAAAATAATAAGGGGTATAAAACGGATATTTTCATTTTTAATAGATTTTAGCGTTTATGTTCTGGGCTGTCAAAACCTGCTTTACATCCAGCTTGCCATTCATCTGGTAAATTACCATAAGCAGGCACGCCACCATGATCTTTAAGCATTCTTGCTAAATGCAAGCAATTCCAAACCAGGAAAGTAGTATTCCTATTTGTAAAATCATTTTCAGGGCCACCAGAATCTTTGTCCATATAAGAAGGTCCAGGGCCAGCTTCTCCCATCCAACCTGCATCAGCCTGTGGCGGAACGGTATACCCTATGTGAGATAGTGAAAATAATATATTCATCGCACAATGCTTAACACCATCTTCATTTCCTGTAATTAATGTGGCACCTACTTTTCCATAATCTCTGTACTGTCCTTTGGCATTAAATTGATGCGTATAGCCATACATGCGCTCAAGTGTTCTGTTGCAGACCGATGATTTTTCTCCTAACCATACCGATGTACAAAGGATAAGGATGTCACATGCATCCACCTCTTTTTGTATAATTGGCCAATCGTCTTTATCCCATTCTGGGGTTTCAGACATATCTAGGCCTAAACCAGCAGGTATATCATAATCTACAGGTCTAATAATCTTCGTAGAAGCACCGTTGGCTTCAAATATTTTTTGCGCCACTTTTATAAGTCCTTCGGTATGAGAAAGCACAGATGTTCTGTTTAATGTACAATTTAGGAACAATACTTTTAAATCATCATATTTAGCAGGCGGTTGCCCGCAATGTTTTTCGGTCATGTTTTTTAGTTGCTCACTCATTGTTTTGAAGTTTTGTTTAGGCCTACTCTAAATCGGTTTTCGGCTTTCCCAGTTCATTTGGATTACTATTTAAAATGGTTTTTATGGAACGTATATGATTACCTATAAATATAAAGTTTTTTTGATTAATATAAAACTGCTTTTGTATGTGGTAATGCACTGTTTCTCAAAATTACCATTCTTTATCCTTTTATGTCAGTTAGTTGATATAATACCTGTTTTATTTTTGCTGTATTAATTTAAAATATAAAAAAATGAGCAAAAGAGCATTAATAATAGGAGGGAGTAGTGGTATTGGAAGAGCCACTGCCGAAAATTTACTAAGTGAAGGAGTTGAAGTACATGTGGTTGGAACAAATGATAATAAACTTGAAGCTTTTAAGGCTGAAGCTAATTCAAATTTGTTTACACACAAGATCAATATCACAGATAAACAAGAAGTAGAAAGTTTAAAAGAAACCATCACTACATTTGATAATTTAGATTATCTGGTTAATGCATCTGGTATTTTTGGACCTAAGTCATTTTTAGAACATACCGAAGCCGACTACGATTCTTATTTAGATTTAAATAGAGGGTTCTTTTTTATAACGCAAGCAGCAGCTAAAAAAATGTCCGAAACGTCTGGTGGTGCCATTGTAAATGTAGGTTCTATGTGGGCAAAACAGTCGGTAAAAGCGACGCCATCTTCGGCTTATTCCATGCAAAAAGCAGGATTACATAGTTTAACACAACATTTGGCTATGGAATTGGCAGATCATAAAATTAGAGTGAATGCCGTGTCTCCTGCGGTTGTTGAAACACCTGTTTACGAAAGTGTTTTTGGAGGTAAAGAAGAAGCTCATAATGCACTTCAAAACTTTCACGGATTTCACCCTATAGGTAGAAATGGAAAGGCACAAGATGTCGCAGATACTATTTCGTTTTTATTATCTGATAAAGCATCATGGGTAACAGGTGCTATCTGGGATACCGATGGTGGCGTTATGTCTGGTAGAAACTAAAATAAATATAAAATTTTAATAAGATTGTTTAAAAGGTAATTTGTCGGGTTGTGTATTTTGATAAGTACTGAATTGAGCGGGTAGCTGAAGTGCTCAATACGACATTAGATCTATTTTTTAGACAGTCTTTTTATTTAAAAAATACTTTTGATTATGTACGATATGAATAACCTAAAAAAATTAGGTACATTAGGGAAATATTCAGAAAATGCCATGGAAGCATTTCAATCTTTAGATAAAGAAGCATTAGCAGATGGTGCTATTCCCAAAAAATATAAAGAATTAATAGCCATAGCAGTTGCTTTAACAACGCAGTGCCCTTATTGTCTTGAAATTCACAAAAAACATGCTATTGAGGCTGGAGCGACCCAAGAAGAGTTGGCAGAAGTTACTTTTGTTGCTGCTGCATTGAGAGCTGGAGCAGCTGTTGTTCATGGTACACATTTGATGCGCTAATTTTAATGAAAATAAAACACTCAAAATATATCATTATTGGAGCTGGTTTATCTGGCTTAACAACGGCCTATAAGTTTAAAAAAGCAGGAGAGAATGATTTTCTTATTTTAGAAGGACGTTCCCAATTGGGAGGAAGAATAAACACTTATAAAGGCATAGAGTTGGGGGCTACTTGGTTTCAAGAGCATCATACATATTTAAACACTTTATTGGAAGCATTAAATGTGCAAAATTTTCCTCAGTATACCAAAGGCCAAAGTGTCCTGGTGTTTAACTCCATGGCGCCTGCTCATTATTTTGAAGTGGATAAAAATACACCATCAGCTAGTAGAATAGCAGGTGGTTCTATGGCTTTAATTGAAAAAATATCAGGATTATTAAAAGATAAAATTGTACTTGATTCCAAAGTAATTGAATTTATAGACCATAAAAATAAAATTGTTTTAAATACCGATAAGCATGTTACATATTCGGCCGAAAAAGTCATTGTAACGGTACCTCCAAAATTAACATCCACATTAAAGTTTATACCAGAACTGCCTAAGCTCTTTATAGAAACAATGAAGCAAACACATACATGGATGAGCAATGCTATTAAAGTGGGGTTAACTTTTGATACACCGTTTTGGAGGGACAATAAGTTTTCTGGCACAGTAATAGGTCAAATTGGACCAGTAACTGAGTTATATGACCATTGTTCTGTAAATGATAAAATTTATGCCTTAAAAGGATTTGTAAATGAGGGATTAAGAGATACATCTCGAGAGGATAGAAAAGAACGTGTTTTAAGTTATTTGGAATCTTATTTAGGAAAAGAAGTTAGAATGTATACTAATTATTTCGAGAAAGATTGGTCTCAGGATCATTTTACTTCATGTGAAAATTTAAAGTCGGTTTATATGAGTCCGCGTTATGGAAATGAACTATTCAATAAATTTTATATGCAGGGCAAACTGTTCTTTTCTGGTACAGAAACTTCGCCTGTTCATGGTGGGTATTTGGATGGTGCTGTATATAGCGGATTAAGAGTAGCAGAACGCATTCTCGATAATTAGCTTAACTTTGATGTTAAAGATTATTAAGTATTGTGGATAAGAACACAGTAAAAATAGAGCAATATCATCTTCATAAGGGACATCCTGAAAAACTTCAATTCGAAGTTTATAACTTGAAAGATTATTTAGAAACCAGTGGTGTACATGCACAATTGCCTCACTCGCATAGTTTTTATCAAATTTTATGGGTCTATAATGAAGGCGGTGTTCATTTTATAGATTTTGATGCACATCCTGTAAAAGCGAATTCTATATTCTTTATTTCTAAAAATCAAATTCATTATTTTGATAAAAATGCCAATCATGAAGGGGTTCTTATCCATTTTAATGAAAGCTTTTTAATGCAGTCTGATGTCGATATATTTCTTAAATACAATGTGTTTAATAATCAGGGCAAACCTTGTTATTGCATTACTGATGATATTATTGATTTAGCAAATTCATACATTAATCTTATTAAAAAAGAGAAAGCTAAAGCAACTGGTTTTGGTCATCAGCAGGTAATTAGGTATTTGCTAAAGTCATTGCTTATTGTTTTAGAAAGAGCACACCGCCAGAATGATGAAGAAAATATTCATTTAACCAAGCAATACGAACTACAGTATTTACAATTTAGAGAGTTGATAGAACAGCATTATAACAAAAATTATACGGTTAGCGACTATGCCGGTTTATTGCATATTTCATCTAAGACGCTAACAACAATCACAAAGGCAGTCACAACAAAACCACCTTCGGCACTAATATCAGAGCGCATTATTCTAGAAGCAGAACGTTTATTAGCTTTTACTTCGTTAAAAATTAATGAAATAGCTTACGAATTAGGGTTTGAAGATGCATCATATTTTGTAAAGTATTTTAAAAGACATCTTAAAAAATCGCCAACTCAATATAGAGCGTTAATACTTAATTCCTAGTACTTAATACTTACTACTTAATTCTTATTTCTAATGACACTCAATACTACTAGAGATACTGTCTATTACAGGAGCAGGAGATAAGTAGGGGATTCCAAGGCCTAAACCACGAATAATAAAAAGCAGACCAATACATACTACAAAAACAGGAATTGCTTTTTGTATTTTTTGTCTGGCTGTTCCTTTTAAAAAGTTGCTAAAGTAGATGGCTGAAGTCATTAAAGGTATAGTTCCTAAACCAAAAGTAGCCATGTAAAAACTTCCTTTTAATGTGTCTCCACCTGCAATTGCTCCAAACAAAGCCATATAAACAAGACCACAGGGTAAAAAACCGTTTAAGAAGCCAATAGTTAAAAAAGTATCGCTTGTTTTCTTTTTTAAAGCACTGCCTAGGGCAGATTTTACTTTCGAGATAAGCTTGTAAATAGGTTTTGAAATGTTGTATTTATTGAATGTTTTTTGTGGAATTAAAACAATTAAAATCATTAAAATACCAGTTATAATAGACAGTTGCTGTTGGAATCCAAAAATATATAAACTTTTACCAATAAGCCCAAAAACCAAACCAATAATGCTGTAAGCCAGTAACCTACCGAGATGGTAAATGGTAATTTGAGATACTTTTTTGTAAGCATTCGTTCGGTCTAAAGGAAGCATAAAAGCAATGGGACCACACATCCCCAGACAGTGAAAGCTTCCTAAAAGGCCTAATATAAATGCAGAAAGTAGCATGTTTAATAATTAATAGATTCTTTAAATAAATAAGAAATTCCATTATATTGCCAATCAATTTTAATGTTCCAACGACCATCTACCAAACGATTGTCAGGTATGAGCAAAATGGGTTTAGATAATGATATAGCAGTATCAAAATCTAGATGTTTGTTAGATGGTCTGTATAGGAACACTTTTCCTGTAACTTTGTTAATGTCTATAGCTTTAGGGAATTGAATAATTAAACCTTCAGCTGTTTTCTTATATGTAATATTTTCTTTTAAATTTTTAGCATTTTTTAGTTTATCAATATCTTTTTGATAAGCTAGTTCTTCGGCATAATAATCCTCTGTAACTAAATCATGATTGTATGCATCATCTACATTCATGGTAATAATGAAGTACATTATAAAACTTATAAAACCTATGAATGCTATAACTATTCCTGTTCCCCAATTTATTTTCATGATTTTGTGTTTTTTATCATTCTGGATTTATTATCAGAATTTAATTTTAATGCTTTTTCCACAACCTTATCATATCTAGAATCCATACAAACACTAATATCTGTGGTTATAAATTTGCCATTATAAAATAGACTAAAAATTGTTGCTGGACTTGGTGCCTTTTGAGCTTCTTTTATAGATTCTAACTTAATTATCTTAAGTGGTATCTTTCTGTTTTTAGCCGTTTCTATTAAAGAATTTTTTGAATGGAATTCCGCAAAGGGACACCGATTTGAATAATAAACAACAATACCATTTTTTTCAGAGCATTCACCGCTTTTAACAGATGGATTAAAAACAGGTGAAACAGCTTTTTTTGTTATTTTTTTTGCCAAAAGGCTAAATCCGCTTGAAATTCTTTCTACCTCTTCAAAACCTTGATTGAGAAACCATTTTGTATCGCTCATAAAGTGAAACTTCTTGGTGCCAACAACGGCTACTAAACCGTCTTTATGTTGGTTTTTTGCATCTTCAATAGCAGTGTCTAATAATGCCTTTCCATATCCATGGCGCTTATATTTTCCAGATACCCAGAAGCAATTAATATTTATATAGTTTTCGGCTTTAATAGGAATCCAAGCCTTTTCTGCTGGTCCATACTCTATGAATACTTTTGCTCTTTCATCAATTTTGCGAAAAATATACCCATTATTAAACTCTTTGGTTAGCCAATCTTTTTTAGCTTGATAACTATCAGCACATTTTTTATCGGAAATTGCACAGCAAATATGCTCTGCTGAAATATTGTCCGAATTTAAATTGATTAACTGTTTCATTTTAATTTACTTATAACTTCTAGGGCCTAAAAAGTTGGCCGTTGTCGTTTCAATTAATTTATCACTGGCGTAAACGCCTATTCTTATTTTGTTTCTATCACCTGTTAGAGCCGAGTTATTAATCTCTATGAATAACGTACCTTCTGAAATTCCTTGACTTGGTACGACAAAGCTATTATGAGTAGCTACCAGTTTCAAAACTCCTTTATGAGACATTAGTTTAAAACTAACATTGTCAATGTCTTTCGTCGTTTTATTAACTAATTTATAGGTAAATACATTACTAATAATATTATTTTCTTTATGCTCGTATAATTGTCCAGGTAGTCTTAAAACATTGGCTTCAACATCATTTCTTAAGAATAGCATACCAATTAATATACCAATCATAATGGTTAGAACTGCGATATAACCTTTCATTCTTGCAGTTAGCTTAAAAGGCGTTTTCTTTTCTATATTTTCTTCGCTGGCATAACGAATTAATCCTTTTGGTAAATTGATGCTTTCCATGATATGGTCACATTCATCAATACAAGCCGTACAGTTTACACATTCTAATTGTGTGCCGTTTCTAATATCTATGCCTGTGGGACATACATTAACACATTGAAAACAGTCGATACAGTCGCCATGACCTAAAGCATTTCTATCTTCATTTTTTCTGATTTTTTTTCTGCCACTTTCACCCTCACCACGTTTGTGATCATAAGCAACAACAACAGATTTTGTATCCAAAAGTACACCCTGTAACCTTCCGTAAGGGCAAGCAATAATACATACTTGTTCTCTGAACCATGCAAACACAAAGTAAAATACAGCTGTAAAGATTAACAGTGAAATCAAGGTATTTACATGATTAAAAGGACCGTCTACAACATATTGAATTAGCTGATCGCTCCCAATTAAATAGGCCAAGAATACATTAGCGATTAAAAAGGATATCACAGTAAAAATCAAAAATTTAAGTCCTTTTTTTCTAATTTTTTCTGCATGCCATGGTTGCTTTGATAGGCGGATTTGCTTGCCTCTATCTCCTTCTATCCAATATTCTATTCTGCGGAATACCATTTCCATAAAAATAGTTTGCGGACAAATCCACCCACAGAAAATACGACCAAAAGCCACTGTAAACAACGTGATGAAAATCACACCGATTAACATGGAAATGACAAACAAGTGAAAGTCTTGTGGCCAAAATGGAAACCCAAAAATATTAAAGCGACGTTCTAAAATATTAAACAATAAAAACTGATTCCCACCTACTTTAATAAAAGGGGATAGTAATAAAAATGCAAGTAACCCATAACTAACCCATTTTCGGTATTTATAAAATCTTCCGCTAGGTTTTTTGGGAAATACCCAGGCACGTTTGCCCGCTTCGGTAACCGTGCCTATAGAATCTCTGAATATTTCATTTTCTGGGGTTTCCAATATTTTTAGATTTTAGACCTGTTAGGTTTTATAAATCACCCAACAGGTCTTTCATTCAACTTAGTTTAGTTAATAGTTTGCGTTGAATCTATAGTAATCTCATTAACATTATCAGCTGGTGTTTCTGCATTTTTGTCTAGCCAAATATCTCCCTCTGGAGCTTTTGGGTTAGCAGGTATTGTGCCTTGTAATGTTAAAACATAACTTGCTACTTGTGCTATTTGTAAGGGTTTCAATTGTTGTTTCCAGGCAATCATACCTTTTCCAGAACGCCCTCCTTCAGAGACTGTTTTAAAAACATTCTTTATACCGCCTCCCAAAATCCAGTTTTGATCTGTTAAATTAGGACCAATACCGCCGCCTCCATCTGCCATGTGGCAAGCAACACAATTGGTTTCGAAAATAGATTTCCCTGCACTTAATTCTGCTGCTTCAGTAAGCAGGGTTACTGTATTTATATCTACTAAATTTTTAGCCGTTTTTTTATAAGCTTCTATGGCGGTTCTTGCTTCTGCCAATTCGGTTTCTAACTCATCAATTTGATTGTCTCCATCAAAAACATGATACTTTAATAGATAAACCGCTGCGAAAACTATAGAAATATAAAAGCCATATAACCACCACGGTGGCAGGTTATTATCCAGTTCTTTTATGCCATCGTAATTGTGATCTAAAATAATTTCTCCTTCTTCCTCAAGAGGCTTTTGACCAAGAAGTTTTTTGTAGATATTTTTTAACCAAGGAAATTCAAATGTTTTCTCTTTTTCTGCTAAATAGCGAGCTTTAGCATCATCATCTAGCTTTTTAAATAGTATACTTTCTAATACATTGCCAATGGCTTCTATAGCAATTAATATTAAAAGTACTAAGGTTAGAAAAAGTATCACTATTGGATATTCAATAAATGCTGGCTTTTCTCCAGAGTCTACAAAAAATTCTATAAGTCCAAAAATGATGAAAAGTATAACAGGGATTCTTACCCAGGCTGGAATTGATTTTTTCATTTGACTTCGTTTTGGTTATTATCTAATGGAATATTGCTTACAGTTTTTATATAGTCTTTTTTAGCAGTGATTACCCACCAAAAAAGAGCTACAAAAAAGATAAAAAAGATGAGTAAAGAGATCATCGGATAAATTTCGATGCCTGTAATACTCTCCATATGGTTTTTTACAAATTTTAACATACGTTCTGTTTTGATGGTTATTTTTGTGCTGTTTTTTCTACTTTAATATCGGTGCCCAAACGTTGTAAATAGGCTATCAATGCTACAATTTCTCTGTTTTTCATTTCAACAAAGTCTTCGCCATTTTCGGTAGCATATTTTTTATCGGCTTCATAAGTACTAGCAAAATCAGGATCAGTATATAGGTTTTGTTCTATTTGAGTACCTTGTGCTAGCATATGTTCCTGTGCATTGGCAATGTCTTCTTCGGTATAAGGAACTCCTAGTGATACCATTGCTTTCATTTTTGCTTCTGTCATAGATTTATCCAGCTTACTACTGCTACCAGTAATTAACCAAGGGTAACGTGGCATAATAGATCCAGATGATGTACTTTGTGGGTCGTACATATGGTTAAAATGCCAATTGTCGGAGTATTTACCACCCAATCTATGTAAATCAGGACCTGTACGTTTACTACCCCAAAGGAAAGGATGATCGTAAACAAATTCGCCTGCTTTAGAATATTCGCCATACCGTTCTACTTCACTTCTAAAAGGTCGAATCATTTGAGAGTGACAACCCACACAGCCTTCTCGAATGTATATATCGCGCCCTTCTAATTCTAAAGGCGTATATGGTTTTATACTGGCTATGGTAGGAATATTAGATTTCACCATAATAGTTGGTACAATTTGAATGATTCCCCCAATTAAAATAGCAACTGTTGCTAAAAGTGTTAATTGAACAGGTCTACGTTCTAACCAAGTGTGCCATCCTTCACTTGCTGTACGTTTTTTGGTAACACGTTCTAATGCTGGTGCTTCAGCTAATTCATTTTCAACTTTACTACCTTGTTTAATAGTTACAATAACATTATAAACCATGATGAGCATCCCAGTAATAAAAAGTGTTCCTCCTATAGCACGCATCCAATACATTGGGATAATTTCTGTTACGGTTTCTAAGAAGTTACCATACACTAATGTGCCATCTGGATTAAATTGTTTCCACATGCTTGCTTGTGTAAACCCAGCGACATACATAGGCAATGCATACATAATGATACCGAGTGTACCAATCCAGAAATGCAGATTAGCTAACCCAATAGAGAATAGTTTTGTTTTAAAAAGTCTAGGCACCAACCAATATATCATACCAAAGGTTAAAAACCCATTCCATGCTAAAGCACCTACGTGTACGTGGGCAATAATCCAATCTGTAAAGTGAGCAATAGCATTAACATTTTTTAGTGAAAGCGTTGGCCCTTCAAAGGTTGCCATACCATAGCCTGTAATGGCCACTACCATAAACTTTAAAACAGGATCGGTACGTACTTTGTCCCAAGCACCTCTTAAGGTTAAAAGGCCGTTTATCATACCACCCCATGATGGCATTAATAACATCACAGAAAAAGCAACACCTAAGTTTTGTGCCCATTCTGGTAATGCAGTATATAATAAGTGGTGAGGTCCTGCCCAGATGTATATAAAGATTAATGACCAGAAGTGAACAATAGATAATCTATATGAATAAACAGG
The DNA here is from genome assembly GCA_947501845.1 of uncultured Flavobacteriaceae bacterium. Classification (GTDB taxonomy): domain Bacteria; phylum Bacteroidota; class Bacteroidia; order Flavobacteriales; family Flavobacteriaceae; genus Flavivirga. Next base: position 19,002 of record CANMXP010000004.1, read on the forward strand.
ACGGTTTGCTGCTTTTGGGATGAAATAATACATGAGTCCTAAAAACGGTGTAGTTAAAAAGAATGCTACTGCATTATGCCCATACCACCATTGTACCAGAGCATCTTGTACGCCAGCATACACCGAGTAACTTTTTAATGCACTAACAGGTAATTCTAAACTATTGAAAATGTGAAGCACGGCAACAGTAACAAAAGTTGCTATATAAAACCAAATAGCAACATACAAATGGCGCTGTCTTCTTTTTAAAATAGTACCAATTAAATTCCATCCAAATACAACCCAAACAAGGGCAATAGCAATATCAAAAGGCCACTCTAATTCGGCATATTCTTTAGATGTCGTATAGCCTAAAGGCAATGTGATTGCTGCACCTACGATAATAAGTTGCCAGCCCCAAAAGTTAATTTTACTTAAAGTATCATTAAACATTCTAGCCTTTAGTAAGCGTTGTGTAGAGTAGTAAACTCCAGCAAAAATGGCATTACCAACAAAAGCAAAAATAACGGCATTAGTATGTAATGGTCTCAGACGGCCAAAACTAAGCCATGAAATACCATCGGTTAGATTAGGGAATAAAAACATAAATGCGAGTAGTAGTCCTACCAACATCCCCACAACGCCCCAAAGCATGGTGGCATATATGAAATTTTTAACGATTTTATTATCGTAATGAAATTGCTGCATTTCCATAGTTCTATGTGTTAATCTTTTTTGGTTAGTATTGTTTTATTGGAATTGTCTTTAACGAGTTCATCTTCAAATAGCATTCTTACCGAAGGTGTATAACTATCATCATACTGTCCTTTTTTTACAGCCATAATAAAGGCTATAAAGAAACCAACAGCTACAATAATGCTTATAGCTAATAAAACATAAATAACACTCATACCTACTTGAAGTTACGGTTCAAAATTACTGTCATATCTATTGTCAAAAAATGACTTTTATCATGTTCTATTCTTTATTTCCTTTTCCTGGTACTTTCCATAGGAATAGGAGTTGTTTTGTTTAATCAGTATCTAAGCCCTTTCCAATAATATTTGTTGCAATGGTTGTAAAGGCAACAATACTAATGGAACTAAGTGGCATCAATATAGCAGCTACAACTGGTGCTAACTGACCCGTTACTGCAAAATAAAGTCCGATAATGTTATATATAAATGAGAGTACAAAACTCCATTTGATAATTTTTATAGCAGATTTAGATATTTTTATATAATTAAATAGTTGCTTGAATTTTGAAGCGTCTAAAATAGCATCGCAGGCAGGAGAAAAAATATTTACATTTTCTGAAATGGCAATGCCTACATCACTCTGTGCTAATGCTCCAGCATCATTTAGTCCATCACCAACCATTAATACACGAGCACCTTCGTTTTGGTGGTATTTAATATATTCGAGCTTGTCTTCTGGTTTTTGATTGAAAAGTAACTTTGTTTTTGTTGGTAACAGTTTTGTTAAGTTATCTCTTTCTCCTGCATTATCACCAGAAAGAATTACGAGATCGTATTCTTTTTTAAGGATGTTGAAAAGTTGGGAAATTCCTTTTCTGTAAGCATTATAAAATGTAAACTTGCCTTTGTATTGATTGTTGGTACTCACATGAACGGTTGTATTTAATGTTGCTGTATCACTTGTATGACCAACAAAAGGAGCAGACCCTATTTTTATATTGTGGTCTTTATATTTTGCTTCTATGCCTTTTCCTAAAAATTCTTCATAAGTATCTAGGGTAAGAATATCATGTTTGTTTAAGATGCTATACAGCGACCTGCTTAATGGATGATTAGACCCTCGTAATGTACTTTTTAGCAAGTTTTCTTCATCTAAAGAAAGCTGAGTGCCTTCATAATTTATGGATGTTTCTTTATTGGCAGTTATAGTACCTGTTTTATCAAAAATAATGGTGTTTATTTTGGCTAATTGTTCAATAACACTGGCATTTTTTAAGTAGAATTTTTTCTTTCCCAATATCCGTAAGATGTTCCCAAATGTAAAAGGAGCAGATAGGGCAATCGCACAAGGGCATGCAATAATTAATACCGAAGTAAAAACATTTAATGCTTTGCTTGAATCCGTTAATAGCCAAAAAGAAGTCGCAATTAATGCAATTGATAAAATGGCAATCGTAAAACGCTTACTAATACTATTGGTAATATTTGTAAAGGATTGTGCTTTGTCTTTTTTAAACACATCGTTACTCCAAAGTTGTGTTAAATAGCTTTGTTCTACCGATTTTAATACATCGACCTCAATACTGCCATCCAGTTGTTTTCCGCCTGCAAACAGTTTATCACCAGATTGTTTCGATACCATTTTAGATTCACCAGTTACAAAACTATAATCTATATGAGCGGTGCCTTTTATTAAGACACAATCAACAGGAATGAGTTCCTCGTTTCTAATGAGTAATCGGTCACCTTTTTTAATGTCATACACCTGTATGGACTCTTCTTCGCCTGCTGCTGTTATTTTTGTTATTCCAATGGGGAAATACGACTTGTAATCGCGTTCAAAAGATAAAAACGTATATGTTTTTTGCTGAAAAAATTTTCCTAGCAATAAAAAGAATATAAGACCTGTTAAGCTGTCAAAAAAGCCCGAACCTGCATCGAAAATAATTTCGGTAGTGCTTCTAACAAATAATACTAAAACACCTAAAGCAATAGGAACATCAATATTTAGAATTTTAGAACGAAGTCCTTTAAAGGCTGAAACAAAATAATCTTGTGCAGAATAAAAAACAACAGGAAGCGAAAAGAAAAACATAAGCCATCTGAAAAGATGTTTATATTTTTCTATCCAAAAACCATCTACTTGAAAATATTCTGGAAACGATAAAAACATAACATTTCCAAAAGCGAAACCAGCAATTCCCAATTTGTATATTAAGGAGCGGTCCACATGCTTTTTGCCTACACTGTAGTCATCTAAACTTATAAAAGGCTCATAGCCAATACTGCTTAATAATGCAACCAGATTTTTTAAAGTAAGCGATTCACTATTGAAAGTGATTCGAACATTTTTTTTACCAAAATTAACTATTGATGTGCTTATTGACGGATTTAGTTTGTTTAAGTTTTCTAAAATCCAGATGCAAGAACTGCAATGAATATGTGGAATATATAACGTTACTATTTGAGTATCGTCGTTGTTAAATTCTAATAATTGCTCAACAATTTTAGTATTATCTAAAAAGTTGTATTTGCCCTCAATGTCTTTTGGAGTAGCTCCTGGAGCCTGTTGCAAGTCGTAGTAACAGGTTAAATCGTTTGCAGAAAAAATTTCATAAACAGTCTTACAACCATTACAACAAAATGATTTATCATCAAATATAATTGTAGAAGAAGTAGCATCTAACCCACAATGAAAACATGTGTTGTTGCCCATTATTATTTGCTCATTTATACCTGAAACAAAAGTCATAAATGATTTCACTTTATAATATGATAATTGTCATGTTTTATTTATTTTTACGGAACTTCAATTATTTGTTATGGGTAAATGTGAACAGTGCATTATCAAGCAGTTTAACTCACTTAAGTCATTGACTAAGGATGAGTTGGTACGTATTTCTAATTGTAAAACCTCTTACACTATAAAAAAGGGAACTGTTATTTTTGAAGAAGGAGAAGCAGTAAATGGCGTGTATTGTGTTAAAGATGGTATCTGTAAGCTTTCAAAATTAAGTGAAAACGGGAAAGACCAGATCGTAAAAATGGTTGTAAAAGGTCAATTACTTGGGCAGCGTTCTCTGGTAAGCGATGAGAATTCCAATTTACAGGCAACAGCTTTAAATGATATGGAAGTTTGTTTTATTCCTAAAAGTGAAATTATTGCTGATTTACAGAAAAACCCAAAGTTTTCATATGATGTGTTGAAGGATATGGCACACGATTTAAAAGAGGCAGATGATATCATAGTCAACATGGCTCAAAAATCTGTAAGGCAACGTCTAGCTGAAACTTTAATACATATACATAATAGTTTTGGGATTAATCCAGATGGTACACTTAGTGTTCTGCTATCCCGTGAAGATTTTGCTAATATAGTGGGTACGGCTACAGAATCTGCTATACGGGTACTATCTCAATTTAAGAAGGAAGGACTCATTTCTACTATTGGAAAACAAATTAAGATTGAAAATATTGAAGGACTGAAACGCATAGAATAATTATAATAAAGTAAAAAAAGTCTGAAAAATATAATTTTTGTCAGTTCGAGCGCAATCGAGAATTAAAAGAGCTCTTTTTAAAAAGGTTTCAACTACGCTCAATCTGACATTTACTTTTAGGACTTCTTTTTATTTAGTTCGTTGTTTCTGCTTCTATTTCTTTTACTGGAATTTCACCATCTACAGGAGCATTTTCTTTTTTAAGATACTTGTCTAAAAACTTAAGAATACTACTATAAGCTTCAATTTGATTTTCTTTCTTAATAAAACCATGTCCTTCATCTTCAAATAAAACGTATTCTACAGGAACACCATTTTTACGAACACCAGCAACGATTTCGTCAGATTCTACCTGTAAAACCCTAGGATCTGTAGCACCCTGCAAAACAATTAATGGCTTGGTTACTTTATCGGTGTGAAATAAAGGTGATATTCTATGAAGTCTTATAGAATCTGCTGTATGGGGATTCCCTAATTCTTTATAAAGGGCATCTTTAAAAGATTCCCACCACGGAGGAATACTTTTAAGCGTACGAATCCAGTTTGTAACCCCAAATAAATTAACGCCTACAGCAAACTCTTCTGGCGTATAGGTTAAAGCAGCCATGGTCATGTAACCGCCATAAGATCCACCCATAATACCAATTTTACTAGCATCGATTTCTGGTTGTGTAGCTAGCCAATTTTTACCTTCTACACAATCTTGTAAATCTTTTTCACCATGATTAAGGTCATCCATTTGATAAAATGTTTTACCATAGCCACTACTTCCACGATTGTTTACAGCCAAAACAGCGTAGCCGTGATTTACAAGGTATTGTGTTAGAGAACTAAAGTTTTGCCTGCTTTGTCCACCTGGACCACCATGCACTAAAACAAGCGCAGGTACTTTATTTTCGGCAGATGCCTGATGCGGTAAATAATAAATGGCAGGAATTTCTAAATCATCAAAAGATTTATATCGAATGACTTTAGCAGTAACTAAATGATTGACGTCTATATCTTTATTAAGCACATTGGTAAGCTGATGCTGTTCTTTGTTTGCAAGGTTATATGTGTATAGGTTTGAAGGACTATTAGAGCCACCAACATACATACGCATCATGGTTTCATCTCTTGAAATACCAACACTGGTTATACTGCCGTTTTGAAAATTAGGAACTTCCAGATTTTTACCTGATGCTATATCTAGTATTTCTATGGCATTTTTGGCATCCTCATTTATAAAACTTACCATGTATTTCTCATTGTGAGTAAAATAAATACCATTTATATCCCAAGGTCTTTCCAAAACCTTTTCCTTTTCACCAGTTGCAATATTATATTTCATAACATACGAAAACTCGGCACCATCATCTGTTGTATAGTAAAGAGTTTCACTGCTTAAAGAGAAATCCTGAGCAGAATTACCACTTTGATTTTCGTTTATTTTAGTAAGTGATTTATCAGTTCTATTATAAATAAAAATATCACTATCGTTTGTGTTTATCACTTTACTTAAGGCTAAGAGGTTTTTATCACTAGAAATAGCATTAAAATTATAACCTTCATCATTTTGGTAAATGAGTTCGGAATCCATATTCTCGATGGTCATTTCATAAACGTCCATATAACGTTTATCTCTTTTATTAGAGCCGTATAAAAAACTCTTTCCGTCGTGAGACCAACCATAAAAGGAAGCTCTAGCCTCTTTATCTGGCGTTAGTTCTGTTATAGAGCTATCAATATCACGCAAATATAAATGATATATTTCATCGCCATTGTTATCGGCTCTGTACAGCATACGTTCATCATTTGGAAAATAAGAAATGCCAAAAATTGATGAAGAATCTGAAGCCGTTATAGCCGTAAATTCACCACCTGTTGTAGGAACTGTGTACATATTATAAATCCCAGATCGGTTACTGGAGACTAATAATTTTGATTTGTCTGGAGAAAAACTTCCTCCACCTACAGCTTCATTATCCATGAACTGTTCGATCGTATACGCTTTTAAATTAAGAGCGACTTCTTTGGTTTGTTTCTCCTTTTTACAAGAGAAAAACAAAACTAGAAGGACTAAGGTTACCAGTTTATTCATATCTAATTGGTTTTAAATGATTTTACGTCTTTAAATGGGGATAATTTTATATTTTCTACTGAATTTTTGTAGGTTTTCCATTCTTTATCAAAAAATGCATTTGTTTTATCAAGCCCATGTTTTAAGGCTTCTTTGGCATGTTTTATTAAGGTGGTTTCTGTTGAGGTTAACCCATTTTGTCTGGATTTAATATAGCCATTTGCTGAATTTATTCGTTGATTAATAGTGATTTCTGGATTACGGGTAATCCCTTGTCTTTTGTCTTCTTTTCCTAAAAACAGGTTAATAATCGTATCAATATCCTTAATAATATCGTTTGAGGCCTTTATTTGATCTTTGTATAACGCTTTGTCTAATTTTTTTAAATCAGATTGATACTTTTTGGCAATTTGTTTGCTTTCGGCCAATTGCCTTACAGCATCTGCCATGGTCTGTATCATGCTTTCAATAACTTTTGAAGCATTGTACACCTCATTGATGGCGCTGTCTGATTTATTTAAACGTGGATCGTTTCTAACAGTAATCATTTCTTCCGAGGTTTGGTCTCCAAAATTCAATACTATTTTATAGGTACCTGGTTTTACTTTAACGCCTCCAGGCTCATTTTTATTTTTGCTAATTTTTCTAGAAGCTCTATTTGGTCCCTTTTCATTTAAATACCAAGTCCATTTATGTATTCCCGTTTCTTTAGGTGCTTTTCGCTTCAATGTTCTTATTAAACGGTCTCCGTCATAAATTTTCATAATTAATGAATCCCATTTGACTACATTTTTATCATCACCCTGAACTTGTTTCTGGGGCTCGTCATCTTTTTCATCATCATCATCATTTTCAGTGGAAGATTCTTTTTTATCAATGGTTACATAATAAGATATTCGTGCACCAGATTTTCTGTTTTTTCCATGATATATTGCATCGGCACCAAAGCGGGTACCAGTTGGTTGTTGATAAGCTGCAAGGTAGGCTGTAGGTGGTTGAAATAGTTTTAGTTTTCGATTGAATATATCCTGGTTTTTTGCCATAGCCCGTAATGGACGAATATCGTCTAAAACCCAAGCTGCACGACCAAAAGTTCCAATAATTAAGTCATGCTCTCGTTGGTGAATAACTAAATCTTTTACAGGAACCGTAGGGAAGCCTTCGGTCCATTTAGTCCATTTATTTCCTGCATCTAATGATATATATAAACCATCGTCGGTACCTAAAAATAATAGATTAGCGTTCTTGGGATCTTCTATTATCGACAATGTATAGCTTTTTACATCCTTGTCATCAACGATACGCTGCCATGTTTTACCATAATTTTTAGTTTTGTAAGCATAAGGCGTGTAGTTAAAACGTCTATAATCATTAGCTATTAAAAGTGCTTCTCCTTTATTTTTATTAGATGCTTTTATTTGCGGAATCCAACTCCCAGAAGGTAAGCCTTTAATATTTTTTGTAACATCGATATAAGTCTGTCCACCATTTTGAGTCATATGAACACGACCATCATCTGTACCAATCCAAAACATATCTTTTTCCAGGGGAGAGGGTTCAATAACTAAAATAGTACAGTAGTTTTCTGCCCCTGTAGCATCCATTGTTAATCCACCGCTTTCGTTTTGTTTCTGTTTTTCTGGATCATTTGTTGTTAAATCTTTAGAAATAATTTCCCATGTTAAGCCTTTGTCGGTAGATTTATGAACAAATTGGCTCCCAAAATAGATAGTACTGGAATTGAAAGGATCAATATTAATAGCAGAATTCCAATTAAATCTGAGTTTTACATTAGGATCTGGGTGCGTCGGTTTTACGGTATAATTATTTCCAGTTTCAGAATCGTATCTACTTACAAAACCTTGTTGGCTCATAGACCAGCCAAATCGGGAATTTTCTTTGTCTGGAACCACATCAAAGCCATCACCAAAACTTATTTCCTGCCAGTAAGAGTTTCTAATGCCTTGTGAACGCCATACATAAGCAGGTCCTTTCCATGAACCATTGTCCTGCATGCCTCCATAAACATTATAAGGAATATCATTATCTATATTAATATGATAAAATTGTGCTACGGGTAGATTGCCTATAAATCGCCAAGTTTTACCACCATCTTTCGTAATATTTAATCCACCATCATTACCATCTATCATAAAATCTCCATTGTTTGGATGTATCCACCAGGCATGGTGATCTGGATGAATACCATTATTAGCTCCATACGCAGGCATAAGCTGCGAAAAATTCTTTCCACCATCTTCACTAACATTTACATAGGTATATATACTGTAAAGCCGATTTTCATTTTGTGGATCTACGTAGATTTCGGAATAGTAGAAAGGACGATTGCCAATACCGCTTTTACCATTTATTTTTTTCCATTTAAAACCGCCATCTTCGCTTTTATAGAGTGCATTCTTTTTAGCTTCAACAAGTGCATAAATAGTATTGGGTTTGTTTGCGGCAATGGCAATGCCTATGCGACCTAGATTCCCTTTGGGTAAACCATCTTCGTCACTTAGTCTTTTCCAGGTTTCTCCTCCATCATGTGTGATATGCAATCCAGAGCCTTCTCCTCCCGAATTAAAAAACCATGGGTCACGTTTATGTTCCCACATAGCAGCGATGAGTTTATTTGGATTTGTTGGATCCATAACCAAATCGGCTGCTCCAGTTTTATTATTTATAAATAATATTTTATTCCATGTTTTACCGCCATCGGTTGTTTTATAAACGCCACGTTCTGGGTGGATACCCCAGGGAGATCCAATAGCAGCAACATACACGGTATTGGGATTTGTTGGATCAATAACAACACGGTGTATATGGCGTGTTTTTTCTAAACCCATTAGCACCCAATTTTTACCGCCATCTAATGATTTATAAATACCATAACCGCCATTTAAGCTATTTCTCGGGTTTCCTTCACCTGTTCCAGCCCAAATAACACTAGGGTTAGATTGTTGAATGGCAACAGCACCAATAGAAGCTGTAATTTCATTGTCGAAAACAGGTTGCCATTTAATACCTCCAGAAGTTGATTTCCATAAACCTCCCGAAGCTGTACCCACATACATGATATCTGGATTGATATGTACTACGTCAATGGCCGTAACGCGACCAGACATGCCACCTGGACCTATGTTCCGCGGCTGCATGTTTTTTAATAAGTCCATTGAAAATTCTTGTGGTAGTACTGAGGTTGATACGAATAGCATCAAGAGGCAAAGCGTTTGTTTCATTTAATGATTTGATTAGTTTTAATAAAGGTAAGAAAAACTTATCGTGAGAATCTTAATGAGATGTTAATATAGTATTTTAGAAAAATATAGTATTTTTATAGAGCTATGAAATATGATAAACCCATAAGAAAAGGATTTGTATTTAAAAAATATGAAATACCTTATCAGTCTCCTTTCGATAGAATTTTTGAAGTTTTTAAAGAGCTCATCACGCACACTTCGGGTGATTTTGATGAAGCGATAGATTGGTTACGAGAATTGGATAAGGAGTATAAGCTGAGTACGGACGATTATACTATTGACGATTTTATTGACGATTTGAAAAAGAAAGGCTATATCAGAGAGGAAATTGATCCAGATGGTAATGGCAGCATGGCGATTACTGCAAAAACCGAGCGTGCTATTCGTCAGCAAGCTCTAGATCATATTTTCGGAAAAATTAAACGTAGCGGACAAGGAAATCATAAAAGCAAAAGTACAGGGATAGGGGACGAGCATACAGGAGATTTTAGAAATTATCAATTTGGTGATGCTCTAGATAAAGTATCGATGACCGAAAGTTTAAAAAATGCTCAGATCAATCATGGTATTGGAGACTTTAACCTATCTGAAGAAGATTTAGTCGTTGAGGAGACACTCCATAAATCGCAGATGAGTACTGTTTTAATGATTGATATTAGTCATAGTATGATACTTTATGGTGAAGATCGAATTACACCAGCCAAGAGAGTAGCCATGGCATTAGCAGAATTGATTACAACTCGTTATCCAAAAGATACTTTAGATATTTTAGTGTTTGGAAACGATGCGTGGCAAGTTGAAATTAAAGATTTACCCTATTTAAAGGTAGGACCATATCATACTAATACTGTAGCTGGTTTACAATTAGCTATGGATTTACTTCGAAGAAAAAGAAATACTAATAAACAAATTTTTATGATTACCGATGGGAAACCAAGTTGTTTGCGTTTGCCAGATGGGCAATACTATAAAAACAGTAATGGATTGGATAGACATATTGTAAATAAGTGCTATGCGATGGCGCAACAGGCTAGACGTTTGCATATTCCTATTACAACATTTATGATCGCACAAGATAGTTATTTAATGCAGTTTGTAAGAGAGTTTACGTATGCTAACCAAGGAAAAGCATTTTACACAGGATTGAAAGGGTTAGGAGACATGATTTTTGAAGATTACGAAACAAATAGGAAAAAAAGAATTAGAGGCAGCTAAAAACGAAACCAGAGGGTTCAGATGGGTTTGAAAATGTTAAAAAACACCTCTTTCTTTCATTTTTTTATTAAAATTGAAATTCATTCTCCTCTTTAATTAAAGAGGAGAACAGTAATAATAAAGCTAAAGGCTCATTAGGAGGAAGTATATTAAAGAGTAATGATTAGAAATATAAATAGAACTTGCTCCTCCCTTATTTTTTGAGGGAGGAGGATTCTGATAACTATCGAGATTCGGAGGGTTAAAAACACTAAAATGAAAGAAAAAATTCATTCATTAAAATATTTAAAAGGAAAGAGAGCAGAATTAAGAAAATCTTTAACCCCAGCCGAAGCCTTTTTATGGAAACACTTAAAAGGAAGGCAGTTCGAGGGGAGAAAATTTAACAGACAACATAGTATAGAGAATTACTATAGTTGATTTTTATTGTGCCAAAGAAAAGCTAATCATTGAATTGGATGGTGAGGTTCATAATAATGAATGGGCTCAAGAGAAGGATCGTGAAAGGACAAAATATTTAACAGGATTGGGGGTACACGGTAATCAGATTTGAAAATAAGATGATATTTGAAAATTTAGCTTCCGTTTTTATGGAGATAAAAGAGCATTTTAAATAAAACATCACTCTCTTCCGATTTCAATAAAATCGGAATTCATCTCCTCTTCAATTAAAGAGGAGAATGGTAAAAGTTAAACAATGAAACTAATAAAAGAGTAAAGGATTAACTAAAAAAAAATAAAACTTGTTCCTCTCTTAATTTTGAGGGAGGTGGATTTTTCAAAAGAAAAATTCGGAGGGTTTAAAAAAGTATATATGAAAATAGAAAATATAAAAACACTAGGCGACTTAAAAAAGTCAGGTTACCAATCAAAATCGATTAAAGATGAATTGAGAGAAAACCTCATTCAGAAAATAAAAAATAAAGAAACAACTTTTGAAGGTGTTCATGGTTATGAAAATACCGTGATACCTGAGTTAGAACGAGCTATTTTATCTCGTCATAATATCAATCTTTTAGGGTTGCGAGGGCAGGCAAAAACCCGTTTGGCCCGTTTGATGTTAAATTTATTGGACGAATATATTCCCTATGTAGAAGGTTCAGAAATTAACGATGACCCGCTACAACCTATTTCAAGGTTTGCAGTTGAACTAATAAAGGAAAAAGGGGATGATACGCCTATTTCCTGGCTACATAGGGATGAGCGTTTTGCAGAAAAACTGGCAACCCCTGATGTTACAGTAGCTGATATTATTGGGGATGTAGACCCTATTAAAGCAGCCAATCTAAAATTGAGTTATGCTGATGATAGAGTGATTCATTACGGTATGATACCAAGAGCTAATCGTTGTATTTTTGTCATTAATGAGCTACCCGATTTACAAGCTAGAATCCAAGTAGCCTTATTCAATATTTTACAAGAAGGCGATATTCAGATTAGAGGGTTTAAATTGCGATTACCATTGAATATTCAGTTTTTATTCACAGCCAATCCAGAAGATTATACCAATAGAGGAAGCATTGTAACACCATTAAAGGATAGAATCGGTTCTCAAATTTTAACGCATTACCCTATAGATATTGAAACAGCTCGATTAATAACAGAACAGGAAGCTAAGTTGGTTGAAGGACAGAAACAAACTGTTTTGATTCCAGATTTAGCTAGAGATTTATTAGAACAGATCGTATTTGAGGCTCGTGAAAATGATTTTATTGATGCCAAAAGTGGTGTAAGTGCTCGATTGAGTATTACCGCCTTAGAAAATTTGTTAAGTACTGCCGAACGTAGGGCTTTGATATCAGGTGATAAAATCACCATGTTACGTTTAAGCGACTTTGTTGGCATTATTCCATCTATTACAGGAAAAGTAGAATTGGTTTATGAAGGTGAGCAGGAAGGAGCTGCTGTAGTTGCTTATAATTTGATAGGCGAAGCTGTTAAAAGTTTGTTTGGTGAATTTTTTCCAAAACTTGAAAAATTAAAGAAACAAGAAGAAGAAACTCCATATGATGATATTATATCTTGGTTTTTTAATCAGAAAGATGGTTTTGAGTTGTTAGATGACCTACGTGATAAAGCGTATAGAGATTTAATCGACTCTATTACGCCTTTAGATGATTTGTTAGCAGAATATCAACCCAATTTATCAAAACCAGACAGCTATTTTGTAAAAGAATTTGTGCTTTGGGCCTTGGTAGAATTTAAACAATTAAGCAAGCAGCGATTTACCGAAGGGATTCAATTTAAGGATCCTTACGGGAGTTTTATAAGTGGGATTTAATTTAACAATTTCATAAAATCTGCCTTAGGGAGGTATTACGTATATTCTAAATATATAATAAAAAACCTACTTATGAACAGACGTTATCTTACACCCGTTTACCTTTTACTTTTATTGATTAATTTTTCTAATGCTCAGATTTCGGAAGTGAGTTTTCTGAATAGGGATTATGATTATGGCATACAGCCAACAAATATTCAAGCCAATGATTTATATGATGTTTATGTGGCGTGGCGAAATGCTTTTGCAACTCCTTGCTCGAACGGGAGATATAGAATAAAATTTGATACACCTACCGAAACAGTTTCAGAGGGTGTAGCTTATGGGATGTTATTGTCTGCTTACGCAAATGATAAAGAACTTTTTGATGGCTTATGGCTTTATTACAAGGATTTTTCTAATGCAAACGGTGTCATGAACTGGAAAATAGACGGTTGTTCTACCGTTATAGGAGACAATGGTGCTACCGATGCCGAGTTAGATGCTGCAATAGCCCTAATAGTAGCAGAAAAACGTTGGGGGAATACTGGTGCTATAAATTATCAAAATGATGCAAAAACTTTGATAGCAGCCATAAAAAACCATGAAGTTGAAGCAAATACAAATACTTTAAAACCAGGTGATGCTTGGGGCGGAAGTGCTAATACAAATCCATCATATTTCGCGACAGGTTATTTTAGAGTATTTGGAGAGTATACAAATGATACAACATTTTGGAATGCCGTTGCCGATAAAAGTTACGATGTTATAAATGCAAACTTATCTAAGCAAAGTGCGGCTTATAATTTGGTGTCAGATTGGTGTGAAGCAGATGGTGATTATTCGGCTATAGTACCCTGGGCTTATGATGAAGGGAAATCGTATTACTATGATGCAGCGAGAACGCCATGGCGAATTGCTATAGATTATGTGTGGCATGGCCATTCTAAAGCATTAGATTATTCGGTTTTATGTAATAACTTCGTAACAGATAAAGGTGGTTTTAACCAAATTTACCCTGGTTACAATCAAGCAGGTGTTGCCATAAATACTTCTTATAAGGATCCAACATTTACAGGAGCTTATGCCACAGCGGCCATGTCTTCTAGCGCCCAAAGTTTTGTGAATAGTGGTTATGCCGAATTAAAAAATCAATCGACCAGCGCTTACTTTGGCGCTACATTGAGAGCTATTTATATGTTTGCACTTTCGGGTAATGCTTATAACCCATTAAAAGAACCTGTTTTGAGCGTTCCCGAATTGGATAACTATACTTTTCAAATATACCCTAATCCAACTTCAGATTACTTGTTTGTAGATTTTAAAACCTCAAAACCAAAAACAATTAGCCTGTATTCAGTTAATGGCAAAAAGTTGTTGAGTAAATCTATTGAGACCTCAGAGATAAAATTAGATATTAGTCATTTAAATAGCGGGATCTATCTTTTAAATATTGATGAGGAAAATTTTAGGGTTGTTAAATTATAGTTTGTTTATCAGTCAAAGATAAAGAACTACTTAAAACTTATCATTTCTTATATATCACTTTATTTTCTTATGTAATGAACATTTTATATACCTAAAATGAATTATATACTTAACTGGGCTAACTATGAATAAAGTAATTTAGTATTTACTTTGAATACGCATTATCATTGATAGAATTAGTTAGTGCATAAGGAAATTCAAGGCTAAAATTAAAATAATGAAAAAAATAAAAAAAGTACAACTGTTTATTGCATTTTTTGCACTACTGTTTAGTTTGCATGTTAATTCGCAAACAGAATTATATATATCCCCAAATGGTGATGATAGTAATGATGGATCAATTGATAATCCATTAGCTACACTTGCATCAGCTGTAGATAAGTCTATTGTAATTGGAGCAAATACAATTTGGGTCAAAGAAGGAACTTATTCTTTTGATCAAAGAATAAATCTGACCTCACAGCATTCGGGTCTGAAAATTAGTGGGTATCAGGATGATAAAGTTGTTTTTGATGGAGGTACGAGTATTGATCCAAATAATTTTTCTTTAGTAGAGGATGACTTATCAGGTCGCATTCAGAGCAGTGCAGTTAATAAATTGTATTCCGCTCAGATTGAGAATTCAGAATTAATTAACCTACTTAAAGATCCAAACACATTAATTTCATTTAATGATAAGGCTTTGAATATAGCCAGGTTTCCTAATGAAGGATTTGCCGTTTTTAGAAAGGAACAAGTCATTATTGGGAATGAGAGCGTGAATACAACAGGGACTTATGAAGATCCTAAAGGTCCAGTTTTTAAACTCCGAAGTCATACATATAATATTGATGCTTGGGAAAATGAAATTATAAGGAATAAAAAGGTGCAAATGAAAGGGTACACTTCTGCACTTTGGTTAAATGAAACTGCATCGATTGCAACAGTAAAATCTAATGGAGATTATATCCGACTAGTAAGTGGTACAAGATATGGCATTGAAGATAGAGAGGTAAACCGACTTAAAAAAGTTTATTTCACTAATATTATTTATGAACTTGACGCGCCAGGAGAATGGTTTTTTGATGAAATAGACAATAAGTTATATATTTATCCAACTTCGCCCATTACGTCAAATTCAAAAATTTCTCTCTGGACAGGTACAGAATTTATTTATATTGATAGTGCGAGCAATATAACAATTGAGAAGCTTCAGATACAAAATTTAGGAAGAAAATTGACAGGGGGAGATGGAGCAATAAATGTTAGAAATAATTGCTCTTATATAAAAATAGCAGGTATAGTATTTAGAAATGTTTCCAACATGACTTCAATTAACTTTTGGAATGAAACATCTAATAGTATAATAAGAAGTTGTGATTTTATAGATTCTGATGGTGTAAGATTCTATGGAGGAAGTTATGATAATAATTCTGTAGAGATTGGTAATAATATTATGGAAAATTGTCATTATACCGTGATCGATAGAAAAGATTTTTATGCTAAAACCTGTGCAATAAAAGGAGTTGGAAATACATTTAAAAATAACCTAATTCATAATACAAATGGTCAACCTTTTACCTTTTACGGGTTAGATCATGTAATTGAAAAAAATGAAGTTTTTAATACAGGAGTAGAAGAAGGAGATGGAGGTTCTATGTATGGCGGGAATGGATTATTTACATTTAATAATACATTTAAGCATAATTTTTATCATCATATGATGACTTTTCCTGGAGATCCTCTAGGTAGATCAGGAATTCATTTTGACGATTGGGATGCTGGTGATCTCACACATGAAAACGTGTTTTATAGAGGTGGCCAAAACGGGATAAAAATGGGTACTGGTGGCCAACATAAAATTCACCGTAATATTGTTATGGGCAGTGACCATGGTATTAAAAATTCAAATAGATTAATTGACGACCCAATATATGCAGATGTATATAATGACTGTATGGACTTTCTTGTTAATGATCCTGAAAGTTCTAACAAAAAAAATTATATTGGTAGGGCATTAAAGGTTGTTGGAATAAATGGTTGGCAAAGTGGGTTGACCATAGATAATTGGATTGATCGTATAGACCCATTTTGGGAAAATCGTTATCCGCGCTTTTCTCAATTGATGAATGATTATTTCACAAATAAAAAGATGCTTCCTTACGGTTGTGATTTTAGTGAAAATTATTTCTATGATAATAATGATAATTTTGACAGCCCAACAGGGATTCCTAATACGGAGAGTAGTACCGATATTAGTCTAGGAATATTTACAGATCCAAATGTTTTGGACTTTAGTTATAATGGCTCCCAGCCAGCAAGTTATCCTAATATCCCATTTAGTCAAATTGGCTTATACGAAGACGAGTATAGATGTGATGTCCCTGATAAAAATACGTATAGAAAAGCTGTAAAGGATTATTTTGCAGATAGATTGGTTTTTCAAGAGCCTTATGATGATGCTACTGTAAATGAATTAACATATTTTAATTCTGGTAAGGTCGCGTATGAAACGGTTTCTTGTCTTAGTGCTTATGTTGGAGATGATAGTTATACAGTAAAAGTAACTGGAGAAACCTGCGTAGATAAAGCTAATGGAAAAATAAAAATTCAAGCAAAAAATGAAGGCACTTATGTTGCAAACCTTAGTGGTGGTGCCGATATTAATTTTACTAGTGAATGGATTATAGAGAATTTGGTTGTGGGCACCTACAACTTGTGTATAACGAATACAGAAAATAGTATCACCCAATGTTATGATTTAGAAATAGAAGGAGGAACCTCTGTCACTGGGAAAACATATACAAGTTCAAAGCAAGTAGCTATTGAGATTGTAAAAGGGACATTGCCTTTTGAAGTGTTTGTAAATAACGAAAGAGTTTTACAAACATCATCTCCTTCCTTTTCTGTTAATGCAGAATATGGTGATGTTATAGAAGTAAAAACAAGTGTTGTTTGCGAGGGGGTACTCACTAAGACAATGGATGGCATAATTTCAGTATTACCAAACCCAACAAAAGGAGATTTTACTATAGCAGCTTTACCTTTGTCGCTTAAAAATGTAACCATAGAGATTTACAATGTATATTCACAATTAGTTTTATCAAAAGTTTATCAGGTTAATAACGGTAGAGTGCAATTAGGAATAAATGAAACACCAGCAGGTATTTACTTTGCATCTATAAAGATGGGTAATAAAAAGCCAAAAATTCTAAAAATAATAAAGGAATAAAAATATTTATTATATAGACTCTGTAATATTCTCTAAGGGAGTTTTCTGATTTGTAGCAAGTCCAGCCACTAGATCTGGACTTGCTACAAATAAATTATATTATGATGTTTTATTTCCAATACATTTTACAGCAAAGTATACAAAAAAGAGAAGCATTTACTGGCTTAATGTGATTTTTAATTTATTTTACGAACTGAACTTGGCTAATCAAGTTTTGAATTTACCAATTGCCTCTATCCTTGATATTGGCCTCACATAATTTTATGATTTCCGCAATGCGCTTTTGTTTAGTTTCTTCTCTTTTAGCTTGATTCAGCCAATATAAATAACCTTTTTTATATGAATGCGCAAAATTATTGTAGTTTTTAAAGGCTATAGGGTTCTTATCAAATTCCAATTGAAGAGCTTCAGGGATGATGCCTTTTTCTACATCATCTAGAGCCGTCCAGCTTCCGTTTTTCTTTCCAATTTCAATAATTTTAAGACCACTTTCGTGCATTAAATTATTGGCAGTTAACTCTTTTATGTACCTTTTATTCAGGGAGCTCCATACGCTTTTTTGTTTCCTTGGAGTAAAGCGTTGCCGACGCTTACCACCTCCTAAGCCTTTTACAGTGGAATCTATCCAACCATAGCAAAGTGCTACCTTTACGGCTTCTTCCCATCGCATGGACGGCTTTTTAGTTTCTACTTTATAAAGAATGATGTAAATCCCTTTAGAGGTATCATGGTTTTCATGTAGCCAGTCACGCCATTCCCCATCTGTCTTAAAGTATAGTTCTGTAGTTTCCAATTTTATTAGAGTTTATTTACTTCAATATAAAAATCACGGTCTACTTCAAAAGACATAATTTTTAATTCTGTAGTTATTGTTTTCCAGTCAGATTTTGGAAAGAGCCATTGGTTATATCCATTAATACTAACTTGAACGGGCATATCAAATTTATCAACAATATTTGTCCAACGATATCTCAATTCATTATTTTTAATGGTATACTCAAGTGTTGGAATTTTTGTTGTTCTAAGATATTGATTAAAAAACTCACTGAGATCGATACCTGTTTTTTTACTTAAATAGTTTTCGATTTGTTGTGTTGTTACTGTTTGGTGAAAAAAGTCTTTATTTAACCCGCGTAAAATTTGGCGCCATTTTTCATCATCCTCAATAAGTTGTCTCAGAGTATGCAGCATGTTGGCGCCTTTAAAATACATGTCACTAGAACCACCATTATTAACATTATAATGTCCAATCAAAGGTCTATCGTTCAAAATATTTCTTCGTGTACCAATAACATATTCAGCAGCAGCTTCTTTACCATAATAGTAATCCAAAAATAGGTTTTCAGAATAGGTCGTAAAACTTTCATGTATCCACATGTCCGCCATATCTTTATTGGTAATGTTATTGGCAAACCATTCGTGGCCAGATTCATGTACAATAATAAAATCGAATTTTAAACCCCATCCCGTACCAGATAAATCACTGCCTAAATAGCCTTTTTTATATTGATTGCCGTAAGTTACACAGCTTTGGTGTTCCATGCCTAAATAGGGGACTTCCACCAGTTTAAAGCTATCTGCATAAAAGGGGTACTGACCAAACCAGTGCTCGAAAGCTTTCATCATTTTAGGAGCATCTTTAAAATGTTCTTTGGCTTTGTCTAAGTTATCTTTTAAAACATAATAATTCAGATCCAAGCGTCCCCCTTGTCCATTATAAACCTCAGAGAAATTAACATAGTCCCCAATATTTATATTGACTCCGTAATTATTTATAGGGTTTTTAACAAACCAGCTGTATGTTTTTGAATCTGTATATTGTTCTACACGTCTTAATCTGCCATTAGAAATATTCATCAAACCTTTAGGAACATTAACGCTAATAAGCATGCTATCTACTTCATCATACATATGATCTTTGCAAGGCCACCATACACTAGCACCTAAACCCTGGCAAGACGATGCTATAAAATGATTTCCATTTTGGTCTTTTTTCCATGAAATTCCACCATCCCAAGGTGCTCTAACTGCTTCTTTAGGAGTGCCTTCATAATGAACTTCAATGGTGTTTACAGTACCTGTTTTTTGCTTTTCAAGTAGGTTTATAAAATGAGCATTACCATCATGTTTTATGTTTAGTTCTTTACCATTTTGAATGGCTTTGGTTAGGTTTAATGGCGTTTGTAAATCAATTTGCATTACCGAATAATCTTCTAAAACAGTATAATGAATCGTATTTTTTCCTGAAATAAATTTTTTATCAGGATCTACTTTAATATCCAAATGATAAAAGTTTAAATCCCACCAAGAGCGTTCTGGAGTTATAGAACCTCTTAAAGTATCCTGTCTTGTGAAATTGTTTTTCTCTGAAAGTATGTCTTGAGCACTCAAAGAAACGCACGAAATTATTGAAAAAAAGAGTAGTAGATGTAAACGATCGAACATTATTTTTACTTTGTCCAAAATTAAATAAAAAGGTTCTTAATAGTTTGTTAATGTTTTAATTTGAGATTTAATCTCTAAAAACTTTATTAGGAAATACAACAACACTTTCGAATTCGCTTTCACTAACAGAAGCTATTCCGAAAAAATAATTATCAATAATAATACCATCTAGTGTGAATTCTGAAACATCTCCAACATATCTACTATGATTCCAAGTGGCAGAAGTGGTAGCTCTCCAATAAATTTTATAACCTTTAGCTCCATCGATTTTTTTCCATTTAAATTTTACAGAAGGTTCTACAATGCCTCCAATACTAACATTTTTTGGAGCTGGAGGAGCAGAAGCTAAACTAGCCATGTTTATAGCGTTTACAGAGGTAAGCTTTTTTGCATAATCGAAATTCACATGTTCAATTACATCACCATATTTTATGCCATTTTCTTCACGAATATCTTGATGTTGCTGTGTGTAATTTTCATGAGCTTCCATGATACGAATACCAGCATAACCTAAATCGTTAAAAGGACGATGATGGCCCCCACGACCAAATCTGTCTAACCTGTATATCATCATAGGATTCATTTCTGGCATATATGCTTTTGTGGTTTTATAAACATAACGTGCCAATTGACGAGAAATACCGTCTACTTCACCTCCATAAAATCTGCGGAGTACCCTTTCTCGCTCTGTTTCATTTGGAGGAACAGGTTCGGAAAATATTCTAAAGGTTCTATTATCAATCACACCATCAACACCTTTAATATTGCCTATCATATCATTGTTGAAAATTCCAATAATGTCCCATTTTTTTTCTTGGGCGTATTTAGCTAATCCAGCACCACCAAAAAGGCCTTGTTCTTCACCAGATAATCCTACATAAATGATGCTACTATCAAATTTATATTTAGATAAAACTCTGGCAGCTTCAATAGTCCCAGCCATACCAGAAGCATTGTCATTTGCTCCAGGAGCATCCGTAGTAAAATCCATGGTATTGCTGGCACGGGAATCAATATCACCACTCATAATTATATAACGATTGGGATATTTAGTACCCTTTTGGATAGCTATAACATTAACCACCCAGGCATCATGAGGCACACGATCATTATTTTTTTTGGTAACAAAATCTTTTTGAAAAAAGACATTCAGACAATTATTACAGTCTTTTGATATGGTTTCAAATTCTGATTTTATCCATCGTCTCGCAGCTCCTATACCTCTGGTGTTCGAAATAGTGTCACTAAAAGTATTTCTTGTTCCAAAATTTACTAATGTTTGAATATCTTGCTTAATACGTTCTGATGAAACAGTGTTAATAATATCATACAGTAGTTCGTTGGTCTGTGCAGATAATAGCGAACTAAAAAAAAGCAATAAGCTTATAATGGTTAGTTTCATATTTTATCTAATTTATTTAGTATAATTAAGGTTTGGAATAACTAGATTTAAAAGATACAGTAACGAGAAATATAAAAAAAATAAAAGCGCCTCGAAAATAAATTCTAAGCGCTTTTAAAATTGAGTTAGTCACAAATTATGTCATTTATACTAAAAACAGTATTTATTTTCTTTAATTACTTTTTCGGCAATAATATGCCTTAATTCAATGATGTTTGGCATGTTAACATATTTAATATAGCGCTTTAGCCCCATAAGCATCATGCGTTGCTCATCACCAGTAGAAAATGAAATGATGGAATGTTTACCAGCAGTTTCAATAACATCAATTGCATGGAATAAGTTTAGTTTTGCCATGGCTATTTGCTCTTTAGCATGGTCTTCACCTTCTTTTTTGGCTATTTTCTCTGCACGGAGAATGGCAGATTCAGCCAAATAGATCTGAATTAATATATCTGAAGCAGCCAACATTAATTGTTGTTGTTCTTCAATTTTTTCACCGTATTTCTGTAAAGCGGCTCCAGCTACCATCAAGAAGAGTTTTTTTAGATTCTTTATGATATTTTTTTCTTCAGAAAATAATTCAGAATAATCAGGGACATCAAAAGATGGAATGCCTACCAATTCATCTTTAACTGCCATGGCAGGTGTTAGTACATCTACATGACCTTTCATGGCTTTTTTAATAAGCATACCTATTGAAAGCATTCTATTTATTTCATTAGTACCTTCGTAAATTCTTGCTATACGGGCATCTCTCCAAGCGGATTCAATAGGCGTTTCTTCAGAAAATCCCATGCCTCCAAATATTTGAATACCTTCATCTGTACACCTTTGTGTGTACTCTGAAACGGCGACTTTTAAAATAGAACATTCAATAGCATATTCTTCAACACCTTTTAGTTCTGCTTCTTGGTGTGTGTCCTTACCATTATGCTTTCTAAGTTCAATACGATCTTCAATATTTTTTGCAGCTCTATAACTAGCGGCTTCACCAACCCAACAGTTGGTTGCCATTTCTGCTATTTTTTGGCGGATAGCTCCAAAACTAGAAATAGGTGTTTTAAATTGAATACGCTCATTAGCATATTTAACAGATTCCGTAATGGTGCGTCTTTGAGCATCCAAACATGCAGCTGCTAATTTAATTCTTCCTACGTTTAACGCATTCATAGCTATTTTAAAGCCATTTCCCCTTGTGGATAACATATTTTCAATAGGAACAACAGTATCATTAAAGAATACTTGCCTTGTTGACGATGCACGAATCCCTAGTTTGTGTTCCTCTTCACCCATGGTAATACCATTTGGGTTTTCTTGGTCATATTCAACAATAAATCCTGTAATATTTTTATCATCTTCAATACGTGCAAAAACAATCATCAAACTACAGAAACCAGCATTAGAAATCCACATTTTTTGTCCAGTAATGCTATAACTTTTTCCGTCAGCAGCGAGTACTGCTTTTGTTTTACCAGAATTGGCATCACTACCAGCACTAGGTTCTGTTAAACAATAGGCGCCAAACCATTCTCCCGAAGCTAGTTTAGGAACATATTTTTGCTTCTGCTCTTCAGTACCATAAAGTGTAATTGGCATGGTTCCTATACCTGTATGAGCACCAAACGCTGTACTAAAAGAGCCAGTAGCTCCAGAAATATAATCACAAACCAGCATGGTATCTACAAAGCCCATACCCATACCACCGTATTCTGCAGGGACGGAAACACTTAAAAACCCGAGCTCTCCAGCTTTTTGCATACACGATTCTGTTAAGGCATAATCCTTTTTTTCAAATTGTGCTTTTTTTGACCAAACTTCTCTATCGACAAATTCGGTTACAGCTTCTTTCATCATTAACTGGTCCTCATTAAAATCTTCGGGGGTGAATATATCTTGACAATTGGTTTCTTTTACTAAGAATTGTCCGCCGCGTAAAATATCTTTTTCTGTTGCTTCCATTTTTCCTAACCCTAACCCTTTCCAAAGGAAAGAGAACTTGTGGGTGCTTTTTAATTAATAATTTATTTTCAATTGTTCCTCCCTTTAGGGGAGGTTAGGTGGGACTTCTAATTTAAAAACTCGAAAATCCCACAAGCGCCTTGACCAGTACCTACGCACATAGTGACAGCACCATATTTTCCTTTCATATCGCGTTTACGCATTTCATCAAATAACTGTACGGACAATTTAGCCCCTGTACAACCAAGAGGGTGCCCTAGCGCTATGGCACCTCCATTCACATTTATAATATCTGGGTTGAGGTTTAACTCTCTAATAACAGCTAGAGATTGCGATGCAAATGCTTCATTTAATTCGATGAGCTCTAAATCCGATTGCTGTAAACCTGCTTGTTTTAATGCTTTTGGAATGGCTTTTACAGGGCCAATACCCATAATACGTGGCTCAACACCAGCGGCTGCATAGTTTACTAAGCGTGCAATAGGCTCTAGGTTTAGTTCTTTTACCATGTCTTCACTCATAACCATAACAAAAGCTGCTCCATCACTCATTTGGGAAGAGTTTCCTGCAGTTACGCTACCGCCAGCTGCAAATACTGCTCGTAATTTTGCTAAAGCTTCTTTGTTGGTTCCTGCACGAGGTCCTTCATCTTTTGATACGGTATATGATTTAGTGGCTTTCTTTCCGTTTGCATCTATATAAGTTTGTTCCACTTCTATAGGGACAATTTGATCTTGAAAACGGTTTTCTGCTTGTGCTTTTAAAGCTTTCATATGCGAATTATAAGCAAATTCATCTTGGTCTTCACGAGATACTTTAAACTGATTTGCAACTGCTTCAGCTGTATTTCCCATGCCCCAATAATAATCCTCATGCCCAGCTTTTACTATGTCGTAATTTAGCTCTGGTTTAAAACCTGTCATAGGTACAGCACTCATACTTTCTGCACCTCCAGCAATAATACAATCGGCCATTCCAGATTGAATTTTTGCTGTTGCGATACCAATGGTTTCAATACCCGATGAGCAAAAACGATTTACAGTAACTCCTGGAATATCAACACTGTTTAATCCCATCAAAGAGATGAGACGTGCCATGTTTAAACCTTGAGACCCTTCGGGCATGGCATTCCCAACAATCACGTCATCAATACGGGTTTTGTCTAATTGCGGCAATTCTTTCATCATGAATTGAATGGTTTCTGCAGCCAGTTCATCAGTTCTTTTAAAGCGAAATACACCTTTAGGAGCTTTCCCAACGGCTGTTCTGTATGCTTTTACGATATATGCTTGTTTCATTCCTCTCCCTAACCCTCTCCAAAGGAGAGGGAATTGTCACGGGTTTGTTTTTAGTTATACATTATATTTATCTTATATTTTGGTGCCTTCCCTTAGGGGAGGTTGGGGATTTTAGTTTCTAAGCGCTTTCCCCGTCTTCAACATATGCTGTATCCGTTCTAATGTTTTACGCTCCGTACATAAACTTAAGAAAGCTTCACGCTCTAGGTCTAATAAATATTGCTCAGTAACTAGAGTAGGTTCTGATAAATCACCTCCTGCCATCACGTAGGCTAATTTGTTTGCTATTTTATGGTCATGTTCACTTATATAATTTGCAGCTTCCATAGAATCGGTTCCAACTAAAAACATGCCTAAAGCTTGTTTACCTAGCACTTTAACATCTTTACGTTTAACGGGTTGTGTATAACCAGCATCTGCCATTAACTTAGCATGCGCTTTTGCTGTGGCTATTTGCCTGTCTTTATTAATAACGACAATGTCTTTTCCTTTTTGAAGTACCCCCATATCGAAAGCTTCATAGGCAGATGTTGCTACTTTTGCCATACCTATAGTTAAAAAGTATTCTTGTAGCGTATTTAACTCTACATCACCTTTTCTAAACGTATCTGAAGCCCTTAAAGCCATTTCTTTGGATCCAGCTCCACCAGGAATAACACCAACTCCAAACTCAACTAAGCCAATATAAGTTTCAGCGGCAGCGACTACCTTATCGGCGTGCATAGATAATTCGCAGGCACCTCCTAAAGACATGCCATGTGGTGCCGAAATGGTTGGGATAGACGAGTAGCGCATACGCATCATGGTATCTTGAAAATACTTGATTGCAGCATTAAGCTCGTCATATTCCTGTTCTACGGCCATCATGAATATCATACCAATATTGGCGCCAACTGAGAAATTGGCGCCTTGGTTACCAACAATTAATCCCCGATATTCTTTTTCAGCCAAATCAATGGCTTTATTAAGTCCTGCTAAAACATCTCCTCCAATGGTATTCATTTTAGATTGGAATTCGCAATTTAATATGCCATCTCCTAAATCTTCTATGACTACACCAGAGTTTTTAAATACTTCATTTGATGTTCTTATATTATCTAAGATGATGAAAGCATCCTGACCTGGTATTTTTTCTTGTGTTTTCTTCGGAATATGGTAAGTATATGTCGCACCTTCTTTAACAGAGTAGAATGACTTACTTCCCGCATTTAACATATCGTTTACCCAAGATGCAGGTGCTAAACCTTCGGCTTCCATCATTTTAATACCTTCTTTCACACCAATGGCATCCCAAATTTGGAAAGGTCCATGTTCCCAACCAAAACCAGCTTTCATGGCATCATCAATCTTATATAAATCATCTGTTATTTCGGGAATACGATTAGAAACGTAGGCGAATAAGGCGGTGAAGCTTTTTCTATAAAATTCTCCTGCTTTATCCTTGCCAGAAACCAGTATTTTAAACCGATCTACAACCTTATCAATAGGTTTAGTAAGTTCTAAGGTCGCAAATTTCGCTTTTTTCGCAGAACGGTATTCTAAGGTGTTCAAATCTAAGGATAGAATTTCTTTTTTACCTTCGGCAGACACCGTTTTTTTATAAAATCCTTGTCCAGTTTTGCTCCCTAACCATTTATTTCCCATCATGGTATCGATGAAATCTGGTAGTTTAAAAAGCTCTAAACGTTCATCTTCTTTACAGTTTTCTGCAATGCCGTTTGCTACATGTACTAAAGTGTCTAATCCAACAACATCAACGGTCCTAAATGTTGCAGATTTTGGTCGGCCAATAACAGGCCCCGATAATTTATCAACTTCCTCAATAGTTAATCCCATATCTTTAACGGTATGGAATAAACTCATAATACTAAAGATACCAATACGATTTCCAATAAAGGCAGGTGTGTCTTTTGCAACTACAGATGTTTTACCTAGAAATTGCTCACCATATCCATTAAGGAATTCTAAAACCGAATCATCGGTTTTTGGTCCAGGAATAATTTCGAATAACTTTAAGTAACGTGCAGGATTAAAAAAGTGTGTTCCGCAGAAATGTTTCTGAAAATCTTCACTTCTCCCATCACTCATAAACTTAATGGGAATACCAGACGTATTACTAGTAATTAAAGTACCTGGAGTTCTATGTTTTTCTAACGATTCAAAAACTTGCTGCTTTATATCTAACCGTTCAACCACTACTTCCATAATCCAATCAGCGTCAGCAACTTTTGCAATATCATCTTTCAGATTACCAGTCGTAATACGATTTGCAAATTTAGGGTGATAAATTGGGGAAGGCTTTGATTTTAACGATGCAGCAAGAGCATTGTTAACCAATCTGTTTCGTACGCTTTTATCTTCAAGTGTTAAACCTTTAGATTGCTCTTTATCATTTAGTTCTCTTGGAACTATGTCAAGTAATAAAACATCTACGCCTATATTAGCGAAATGGCATGCGATACCACTTCCCATAATACCTGAGCCAATAATGGCCACTTTTTTTATTCTACGTTTGCTCATTTTATACGACTAATCGTTTTGATTATATATTTTTTTGTTTGTCACCAGTTCATTAATAACTTCAGCGACTTCGTAAAAATTGTTTATCTTTTCTTCAGAAATATTATTCCTAATAGTTTCATTAAATGTTAAAACTTTATCTCTTGAATATGTTCTTTTCTCAAGACCAAATTCTGTGAGAGAAATAATAACACCACGACCATCTTTTGGATTGGGTTTACGTTCAATGAGTCCTTTAGATTCCATAGTTTTCAATATTCTTGACAAACTTGTGGCTTCCATCCCCATTTTAGGTCCTAAAGCGGTTGATGGTGTTCCTTTTTCTGGATCTATACTCAATAAAGTAAA
Source organism: uncultured Flavobacteriaceae bacterium (assembly GCA_947501845.1). GTDB lineage: Bacteria > Bacteroidota > Bacteroidia > Flavobacteriales > Flavobacteriaceae > Flavivirga. Next base: position 46,650 of record CANMXP010000004.1, read on the forward strand.
GCCCGTTGCCATAGTACTATCAAATTTTGCAGCCTCTTCATTATACATTTTTTGTACTGCAAGCCATGTTGTCCTTAGTATATAGTCAATTGTTTTATCTTTCATAATATCTGGTTGGTGACCAAAGATATGAAAAATTTATTATGCACGCATAATAAATTGTATAAAAATTAACACATTTTAGTTGAGAGAGTATTGAAAATGTGTCACATGATTTTTAAAGTTCTGGCCTGTAGATTTTTTCTATTAAATCTACATATTTAGCCTTAATCACTTTTCTTTTCATTTTCATTGTAGGCGTTAAGTGGCCAGCATCAATTGACCAGATATCTGGGGTTATTTCGAATTTTTTAATCTGTTCCCACTTACCAAAGTTTTTATTGGCATCGTCAATTTCTTCTTGAATACGTTCCAATAACTGTGGGTTGGTAATGATGTCGTTTTTAGATTGGAAGGTTATGTTGTGTCGTCTTCCCCATTCTTCAACAAATTCGAAATTAAGTTGGATTAATGCGGCAGGCATTTTTTCGCCTTCTCCAATAATCATTATTTGTTCAATAAATCTTGATTGTTTAAATTGATTCTCCAATAGGGCAGGAGCTACATATTTACCACCAGATGTTTTGAACATTTCTTTTTTACGATCGGTAATTTTTAAGAAGTTGTCATCATCAACTTCTCCAATATCACCTGTATGGAAATAATTTTCAGTCATTACCTCCTTTGTTTTTTCTAAATCCTTATAATAACCAAGCATGATATTTGGACCTTTAACTAAAATTTCTCCATCATCTGCTATTTTAACTTCAACATTATCAATAATCCGACCAACGGTTCCAATTTTAATGCCTCTATTAAAGGGACAATTTACAGAAACTACGGGAGATGTTTCTGTTAATCCATATCCTTCGAGTATTTCCATTTTGGCAGCAGAAAACACCCTGATTAATCGCTGTTGTAATGCAGCACTTCCAGATACCAAAGTGTTAATATTTCCTCCTAAAGCATCTCGCCATTTATTGAAAATAAGTTTATTTGCTATTTTTAATTGAAATTCATACCACCATCCGTTCTTGCCATAAGGCTCATGTTTTAAGCCTAAGTTTACTGCCCAAAAAAACAATATCTTTTTTATGCCTTTTAATTCTGCTCCTTTAGCAATTATTTTATCGTACATTTTTTCATAAAGCCTAGGAACAGCAGTCATGATATGCGGTTTAATTTCTTTTAAGTTATCACTTATGGTTTCGATACTCTCTGCAAAATATATTTCAATACCACAATATTGGTACAAGTACAATATCATTCTTTCAAAAACATGGCATATCGGCAAGAAGCTTAATGCTTTAGATTTACCTGTTTCTAAAGGGACTCTAGACATGCTGTCCAGAACATTTGATACCAAGTTGTTATGAGATAGCATAACGCCTTTTGGCTTACCAGTGGTACCCGATGTATATATTATAGTCGCTAAATCATTAGGATTAACAGCTTCTTTTCTAGAATCAACTTCACTTTGATTGCCAGTATCTTCACCTAATTTTAAAACTTCTTTCCAATTGCTTTCACCATTAATATCATTAAAAGTGTATACGCCTTTAAGCTTTGTATTGCTTTTAATAGCATTGAGTTTCTCCAAAACCTCTACATCTGAAACAAAACAATAAATGGCCTCAGAATGATTTAAAATATATTCATAATCTTCTGCAGCTATCGTTGGATAAATTGGGACATTTTGCGCACCAATTTGAAGAATTCCTATATCTAAAACATTCCATTCGGTTCTATTTGTTGAAGAAATTACAGCAATCTTATCATTTAATTGAACCCCCAAACGTAATAACCCTCTACTAATAGCATTGGCTTGGTTAATATATTCTTGAGTCGAAATAGAATGCCATTCACCATTATACTTAGAAGTGAATGCTTTATCTAAATTATAAGTTTCTAACTGATAATAGGGAAAATCAAAAATTCTTGTAACGTTTGCCATTTGCTATAGTTTCTTGTATTGCAAAATATGAAATTAAAAAGGATTTTCAAATTGAACTTGAAAATAGAATTCTATAGAACGGTTTATGAATACTTTAGAAAACATATTTATTGATTTCTAAATTTGGGGTATTGTATTTCACTATTTATTGCGAATTAACTTGAATAATTTGATTTTTTTTTAATAATTATGAAAATCACATCTAATTATTCATAATAAATAACAAAATCACATGAAATTCATGTCTTTATTAAATTATTATATAAACAAAGCTTAAAAGTTTGTGTATTTCATTTTTTTAAAGGTGTTACTCAAACGTTTTCGTTGAAAAATCAATAAAAAAATCGTGGGTTTACTGACAATTGTCAGCTTTATAGTTGCATCCAGTATATAACTTTGAAATAGTAAAACAAACATGATTATATAAAATATTAATAAAAATAAAAACAATGGAAGTAAAACAATTTAACTACGGAATTTGGACTGAAAAAGTCAATGTAAGAGATTTTGTTATTAATAACATTACTCCTTATCATGGAACATCAGAATTTTTGGTTGGCCCAAGTACAAGAACTCAAGAATTATGGGAAGTATGCAAACAAGCTACTAAGGAAGAACGACAAAACAATGGTGTGCGTTCTATAGATACTGAAACAATCTCGACAGTTAGTGCCTTCAAGGCAGGGTATATTGATAGAGACAATGAAGTTATTGTAGGATTGCAAACAGATGAATTATTAAAACGGACCATGAAACCTTTTGGAGGTTTTAAAGTAGTTCAAAAAGCGTTATCGGAACATGGCGTAAAACCTAATGATGCCTTAACGGAATTATTTTCAAAATATGTTAAAACTCATAATGATGGTGTTTTTGATGCCTATAATGCAGAAATTAAAAAATACCGTTCATTAGGTTTCCTAACAGGGTTACCAGATAACTACGCTCGTGGTAGAATAATTGGTGATTACAGACGTGTGGCTTTATACGGAATAGACTTCTTAATTAAATCTAAACAAGAAGATTTAGCAAATATAGAAGGTCCAATGAGTGATGCCGTTATTCGTTTGCGAGAAGAAGTTTCTGAGCAAATAAAAGCATTGAAAGAAATGATTGAATTAGGTGCTAAATATGATTTAGACTTAACGCGTCCTGCTGAAAATGCAAAAGAAGCTGTACAATGGACATACATGGCATACTTAGCTGCTGTAAAAGAGCAAGATGGAGCAGCCATGTCTTTAGGTAATGTATCTACATTTTTAGATATCTATATTGAAAATGATTTACAAGAAGGTCTTATAACTGAAGAAGAAGCTCAGGAATATATCGATCAATTTGTTATGAAACTTCGTATGGTACGTCATTTAAGAATGAGTGCTTATGATGAAATTTTTGCTGGCGATCCAACCTGGGTAACTGAAGCTATTGGCGGTATGTTTGAAGATGGGAGAACTAAGGTTACTAAAACGTCTTTCCGTTTCTTAAACACATTATATAACTTAGGGCCTTCTCCAGAACCAAATATGACAATTCTTTGGTCTGAAGAGCTGCCGCAAAATTTTAAAGATTTTTGTGCTAAAGTATCTATTGATACATCATCAATTCAATTTGAAAATGACGCATTAATGAGAGTGAGCAGAGGATCTGATGATTACGGAATAGCATGTTGTGTATCTCACCAGGCGTTGGGAAAATCAATTCAGTTCTTTGGAGCACGTACCAACTTAGCTAAAACATTATTATTAGCTATTAACGGAGGGCGTTGTGAAATAACAGGAACTCAAATGGTAGATGGTATAGAACCTTGCGATTGTGAGTATTTAGATTTCGATAAAGTCATGGCTAATTTCAAAATAGCCATGAAAGAAGTAGCACGTGTTTATAATGATTCTATGAACATTATTCACTACATGCACGATAAATATTATTACGAAAAAGCTCAAATGGCATTAATTGATACAAATCCAAGTATTAATATTGCTTACGGTATAGCAGGTTTATCAATTGTAGCAGATTCATTGTCTGCCATTAAATATGCTAAGGTTAAACCTATTAGAAATGAAGAAGGGTTAACTGTTGATTTTAAAATAGAAGGTGATTTTCCATACTATGGTAATGATGATGATAGAGTAGATGTATTAGCCGCTAATGCAGTTGCAGATTTTAATGATGAGTTAAAGGAATTGGCAGTTTATAAAGATGCTGAGCCAACTATGTCTGTATTAACCATTACATCTAATGTGGTATATGGAAAGAAAACAGGAGCAACACCAGATGGTAGAGCAAAAGGCATTCCTTTTGCACCAGGTGCTAATCCTATGCACGGTCGCGATTCTCAAGGAGCCATCGCATCGTTGAACTCAGTAGCTAAAATAGATTATAAAGATTCTCAGGATGGTATTTCAAATACATTCTCAATAGTACCAAAATCTTTAGGAGCTAATGATGAAGATAGAATTGAAAATTTAGCAACTATTTTAGATGGTTATTTCTCTAAAAATGCACAACATATTAATATTAATGTGTTGAATAAAGAGACGTTGATTGATGCTATGGATCACCCAGAAGAATATCCACAATTAACAATTCGTGTGTCTGGTTATGCTGTTAATTTTGTAAGATTAACTAAAGAGCAGCAACTAGAAGTTATTACACGTTCTTTCCACGAATCCATGTAGTTTTATTAATATTTTTAAGTATCTGCAAAAGAAGTATCATACTTCTTTTGTGGATACTAAATTTAAAAAATTATCCTATCAAAACAGAAGAAAACATATTAAGAGTACACTCTATTGAATCCTTTGGAACACATGATGGCCCGGGAATTCGAATGGTTATATTTTTACAAGGGTGTAAATTAAAATGTCTGTATTGTCATAACCCAGATACCATTCAAACATCTGGAGGTACTTTATATCATATTGAGGAGTTGGTGCAGATGGCGGTAAAGGAAAAAGCCTATTTTGGTAAAAAAGGAGGGGTTACAGTATCTGGTGGAGAACCTTTATTACAATCCAAAGAATTAGTCCCTTTCTTTAAAAGATTAAAAGAGGAAGGTATTCATACGAATATTGATACGAATGGTAGAATACTGAATCATTTCACAGAAGATTTATTAGATACCTACGCAGATTTAGTCATGTTGGATATTAAGCATATGACGGAGGAAGGTTATGAAGCCATAACGGGAATGCGTAATAAAGAAACTGCTTTTAATTTTGCCAAGCATAGAGAAGCATCAGGAAAAAAAATGTGGTTGCGATATGTACTCATACCAGAAATTACTAATAAACCTGAGCTTTTACACCAAATGGGAGCGTGTTTTAAAGATTATAAAACTATTGAAAAGATTGAGTTGCAACCCTATCACAAACTAGGGATTCATAAGTGGGAAGCTTTAGGTTGGGATTATAAACTGAAGGAAGTACGTGAAAATACAGAAGAAGAGATAGATGCAGCAGTCGAGATTTTAAAAAATTATTTTAAAGAAGTTAAAGTAAATTAAAAAGTGTTGTTGGTTATCGACACTTAAATATAAATATTATGCAAACACAAAAACTTAAAAACCGTTGGTTAATAGCTGCTTCAGCAGTTGGGATACATATTTCAATTGGGTCTGTTTATGCTTATTCTGTAATGACCAACCCTGTAAAAGATATTTTTGATGTTGATGGTAGTGTTATAAAATGGGCATTTAAAATTGCTATTTTATTATTGGGGCTATCGGCAGCATTTTTAGGTAGATGGGTAGAGAAAGTAGGACCTAAAGTAAGTGGTACAACAGCGGGATTGTTTTATGGCATTGGTATTTTAGGTTCTGGATTAGCCGTACAATTTGAATCATTAATCCTCTTTTATTTATGCTACGGCGTTATTGGTGGTATTGGATTAGGCCTTGGATATATTACACCAGTAAGTACCTTGGTGAAATGGTTTCCAGACAGACGTGGTCTAGCGACAGGAATGGCTATTATGGGATTTGGTTTTGCTGCCTTAATTTTTGGACCAGTGATGCAATCGCTTTTTGACGCTGTTGGTGTATCTAACGCTTTTTACGTTTTAGGCGTTATATACATGATATTAATATTGTCTTCTGCTAGATATATTGAAAGACCACCAGAAGGTTATATGCCAGAAGGTTTTAAACCAGGAGAAGGAAAAACTATAAAAGCAGACATGGCCAATATAGATGCGAATGCTTCATTAAAAACGGCACGTTTTTATTACATCTGGATTATGATGTTTATTAATATTGCTTGTGGTATTGCCATTATATCTGCTGCAAGCCCAATGATGCAAGAAAAACTTAATTACACACCTATGGAAGCAGCTGCCATAGTGGGATTAATAGGAGTGTTTAATGGTTTGGGTAGGATTATGTGGTCTAGTCTTTCAGATTATTTAGGGCGTGCGAATACTTATATTATATTCTTTGCTTTTCAAATTCTGGCTTTCTTTTTCTTACCAAAAATTTCAATGGAACTAGCTTTTTTAATCGTTCTGTTTACAGTTATCACTATGTATGGCGGAGGTTTTGCTACATTGCCAGCATTTTTGGGTGATTTATTCGGAACCAAACAATTAGGAGCAATACATGGTATGGTATTAGCAGCTTGGGGGTTAGCTGGAGTTGTAGGCCCTACAATTTATGATGTTGTTAAAAATGCGACAGGATCATTAGATGCTACCTTAGAAGTCTTCGCAGGACTATTTGTTATTGCATTAATTGTATCATTATTAATGAAACGAACCGTAAATCAAGCCTATAAAAAAATAAATGAGAAACTAAATTTTGCTTAATAGCATTGTTTTTTGTTTTAGTCGAGAAAAGCCCTTTCAAACTAACCTGAAAGGGCTTTTTGACGAGTATCTAGCATTCACAAAAGCTTTCGATCAAGAAGAAACTTCATTTTACTTTCCATAAAGGTAACAATCACGAATAAACTAAGTTGTGCCAAATTCAGGATTCTTAATAAAATGATTTTAGCTAAACTATTGCAGATCTAATTCATTAAAGTTGATATAACATCAATAAAGTCATCTTTTTTGGAACGTGAAATACTTACTGTATCATTATTGTTCATAATGATATAACCGCCGTCTGACTTAATGTATTTTTTCACTTCCTTAAGATTGATTAGAAAACTATTATGAACTCTCATAAAATCTTGTTCTAACAATAAGTTTTCATATTCTTTTAAGTGTTTGCTTACTAAAATTTTTTCAGATTTTTTTAGAATAAACGCTGTATAAGAGCCTTCGGCTTTACAGTAAATAATATCATTTACGTTTATAAATTCAAAACCATCAGAAGTCGCTAAACAAATTTTATTGAGTTTAGGCTTTTGTTGCTTAAGGTTTAACATAAGGGTTTCTAATTGCTTCTTATAAACTTCCTGATTTTTCTTAATACGAGCTTTTTCGACAGCTTTTTGCAGCTCCTCTAGATCTATAGGCTTTAAAAGATAATCTAGAGAACTAAATTTCACTGCTTTGATTGCATATTGTTCAAAAGCCGTAGTAAAAATAACTTCAAAATTAAGGAGAGATACTTGATTTAATACATCAAAACCTGTACCAGTTTGTAGTTCTATATCCAAGAAAACGACATCAGGCTTTAATGACTTTATAATACTTACAGCTTCATCAACAGAACTAGCCATTTCTACAATTTCAATATCTACGCAAAATTCTATTAAAAGATTTTTAAGGGTTTCTCTACTGTGTTTTTCATCTTCTACAATAACGGCTCTTAAACTCATAACTAACTATTTATATTGGAATTTTAACAATAACTTTTGTTCCTAAAGAATTGCCTTCATTATCTTTTTTATCTATTATCTTAATATGCTTTACATTGGTATCTTTCAATTTATTTAAAGATCTTAATCGTTCTTGGGTTACTTCTACACCTCTGGATCTATGTATAGATTCTTTTTTAGAAGTGATTTGTCTCCCTATACCATTATCATCAATCTCACAAATAATAAAATCATCGTCTTTTTTATAAGTTATACTAAGTTTTTTATCATGACCTTTTTTGTTAAGAAGCCCATGTATAATAGCATTTTCAACAAAAGGCTGTACAATTAATGCGGGTATTTCAATAGCTTTCGTATCTACATCGTTATCAATATTAATAGTATAATTAAAAGTAGCATTAAAACGGAGAGACTCTAATTCCAGATAGTCATTCAGCATATTAATTTCATCTTCAAGAAGCGCATTTGTTTCTATAGAACCTTCGAGTATATTACGCGTTAATCTACTAAATTTTGATAAATATTTTAAAGCAGAAATTCTATCGTTACTCGTTATTAAATTTTGAATAGAACTTAACGAGTTGAATATAAAATGTGGATTTATTTGTGCGCGTAACGCTTGAGTTTTATTTGTAAAAGCTTCTTTTTGATAGTGCAATTTTTCATTTTGCTCTAAAAAGACTTTGTATGTTAACCCATAAGCAAATATTATAATATCTAAAGCACACCCAATCATTAAATAATAGCGGCTATTCAAGTCTAGAAGTGCAGATCCTCTGGTGTGATAAAAATGAGCAATGGTTCCTATTAAAAAGAAAAATAAGCCATAAACAATAAAATATACGAGTTTGTTTTTACCATTGAAAATTAAATAAATTAAACCAGCAGTTGAAGATGCAATTAAAGTGAGGCGTTCCATATTTATAATATAAATATGACCAATAAAGAATTCATAATATAGAAAAGTAGTATCCAAAACAAAAACGAGTATTTGAAGTACTAACATAAATTTTAAGAGTCGCTGTATAATGGGATAATCAATTTTTGTTTTTAAATAAAACATAACAAAAAAGATGTATGCCGAATTAATGAACATTTGCACAACCTCGTAAAACCAATATTTAAGAAGTAGATTATCTCCAAATAATACCTCGTATATCTTTAACTCATAACCACTTATAAGTACAAGTAGCCAAAAGACATATAACGAATAAAATAGAAATTCTAATTGTTTTAGATATATAAAGAATGCTAGGGTTAGTAAAACCATAATAACGCATATTCCTGAAAAAACATACATGGGAAGTAGAGACTTTGTTTCGCTCCATGTGGAATAATCCTTATTTAAAGTATGTTTAGCATGGCTTATGTAACTAAACTCCCAATCTTTTGGGTATTCTCTTGAGATCACTTTTTTTACTTTTAAATAAAGAAATCTATTTTGAAAAAGTGACGTGGAAGAAAAAGACACTTCAGAATGAAATTTCACTAACTGTACTTCTTTGTCTGCTTCAAATTGACCAATAATTTTATTGGAAATAGAATCATTATTTAAATTATAAAGTTTACCATAGCCAAAATTTCCAAATTTTAAATACCATAAACTATCAGTTTTTATAGCACTAAGAGCCTCTTTAAAATCTAATTTAATCCAATAGGTGTCTTTAGGAAGCGTTTTGTCTACAAATAATTTTGGATCTTGAAAAGACGCATTGGAATGCAATATGGTGTTGATTGATAGTGTATCATCTATAGTCTTTAAAATGGTAAATGGTATAGAAGCAGTATTTTTGTTATTAATTTGTTGTGCATAGCTGTTAAAGAATATACTAAGGGCAAGTAAAGTGAGTGGTGATATTTTATTTAAAAGCTTAAACATGATCTATAATAAGTTTGGTAAACTTAATAATATCTTTCCGCTATTTGAGTCAGCTTGTGTTTTAAAAGATATATTTTTTACAATACTATATTTTTTCACTTTGTTGAGTAGTCGTATTTGATCCTGCCATTCTACCATACATTTCCTATATTCAGGGGTGTAATCTATTATTTTTTCTGAGTTTGTTTCATATTTCTGTATAACTTCCACACATACATTCTTTTCACAAATATTAAAAGATGTTTTAATACTATAATTTTTATACTGATTGAACACGGTATGTTCAATAATGTTTTCGAACAAATTTTGAAGAATAAAAGAAGGGATCGCAGCTTCGATATTTTTAGAACCTTCTTCAATAACTATTTCGTATTCAAACTGATTATTATAGCGGAGCTTTTGTAATTTTAAATACCATTGTAACATGGCTATTTCATCTTTTAAATGTACAGTTTCTTTTTCAATGTGATTTAGATAAAAACGGATAAGCTTACTAAAAATGGAGAAATACTCTAAAGCGAGTCGTTTGTTTTCACTAGTAATAAAATATTGAATGGCATTTAATGCATTAAATACGAAGTGAGGATTCATTTGCGAATTAAATGCCTTTAATTTTAAAGCAATCATTTCTTGTTTGACACTTAAAAGAGTTTCTTCTGGCATATCATTTTTATGTTTTTATTATTGGTAGATTTGAGTTTTCGGAGCTATAGAGGTTAGTTATTTGTTAGTCTTCTTTTATTACAAAAGGAACATCGCTTATTAGTTTCCAATTATGAGACTCGTCCATTAGTAAGACTATTAGAGAAACAAAAGTCATTTTCTTTCCTTTTAATGTTACTTTTGCCATAGCAGTAGTGCCATTTAAAAGTATTTCATGGATGGTTAAGGTTCTATTGTCTCCACCTAGTTCTTTTGATTTTATTTTTTCTAAATAAACGGATTTAGACATAATATTTACTGTACTAGCTCCAAATAAACGATTTATTATAAGTCTATAGTCATCGTCTAAATAGGTTGCTAATGTCTTGTGATCATTTTGATCACCAGTTTTAACGAAAGCAATAATAGTTGTTTTGATTTTTTCAATATTATTTTCTTGAGAAAACCCTGTTGTGCTACTAAATAAGCTTATTATCATTATTATTAAAATTGAATATTTCATCTGTTTATATATACAAGTAGAAGGAATATTGATAGTTAAACCACATTGACTCTTCCCTCAATTAGAGCCAATGTGGTAGGAAAATAATTAACTAATATTAAGCTATACTTTAACTACATCTGTTACTAGAATATCAATTTCCAGATGTGAGTCTACTCCAATGTTTAAATATTTTTTCACTTGGAAAACTCCTGTTCTATTGTCATCTGTTCTAAAAAAGTAACGCATTGGCCCATTATCAACACCAGTAGCTTTTTGTTCGTTGGCATTAAAATCTAATTCATCAAACTTGCTTATTACATTATGGGCATCAAAAATGCCATACTCAGAATCTAAAGCTAGTTCGTATGGTTCGTTCTTAGCTCTTTTAAACTTAGTAGTTGATCTATGGTCAAAATTTTGAACGATATCTTTTGGTATAGTTATATACGGTGAAGACAAATAAAATCCATCGTATTTATTGTAGGAAAAAACAGCTGCAATAGATTTTCCAGAATCTTTAACGCCATTATAGCCAATACTAGCAATAGAATTACCATTAATGTAAAGGTAAAAAGGTATGGTATCACTATTGTTGTAAGGGACTATATTTGATAGTGTTATGGTTGTTTTTATCATTTGCATTTCTGCCCTAGCTTGAGCAAAATCTAAAGTATATGTTTTGTTGTTTACATCTGTTACAACAGCTTTAAAGTTTAGTTTATGATTTAAATCTTTTTCTTTTAAATTATAATTCAGGTTGTAAATTTGTGTGTTACTATTAGCATTATAATTAGGATGATTAGTATCAATTGTTTCATATTCTGTTTCATTACCATCTACAACTTTGCTAATTACTAATGATTTAAAACCATCGGGAGCTACTGCCTTGATAGAATGGGTAAGTACACCATTTTCGGGACTTCCAATAATTCCTAGTTGGACGTCTTTACTACCACTTTCCAATGTTAATGTTGGAGGTGTTTCTTTTAATATTTCTTCTTCTTGTAAGGCTGGACCGTCATCTTTGCTACAACTTATTAATGATGTTATGACTAAAGCCAGATAACCGATTACTACAATACTTAATAAATAAGGACTTAATTTTTTCATGATATTTTTTGTTTAAAATTTTGATGGTACAAACGTAAAACACAATGAGAGGCAAAAATTATCACAATTGACAAATGGCAATTAAGAGTTGATAGTTTGCATGATTTACTTTAACATCTTAATAGACTTCTATTTATCAATTGAATCTACCCAATTATCAATTGCAAAAAAATAAACGGTTTAGGCTGTAATAAGTTTGCGTGGTATTAATTATAAAATAATAGACCATGAAAAAAATATTACTGCTGTTTACTATTGTTTTTGTATCTCTAGAAATGCAGGGGCAATCTATATCAAAACAAGTTCTGGCTGGTTTAGGTAAATCTATAACCAATGGCGTGTATACATTAAATTTTACTGTGGGAGAACCAATAATAGGGATGGTTCAAAATGGAGAAGTCATTCAACAAGGTTTCTGGGGTTCGATATTTAATGACGATACATTAAATGTAACAACATTAATTGATGATCCCAATGAAATTAGTGTGTTTCCAAATCCTGTTATAGATTATATCCAAATTAAATATAAACTACAAGATCCTAAAAATTATACGGTGTGTCTTTTTGATATAGGAGGGAAAGAAGTGTTAAATATCCAAAAAAACATACTGAATAAACACATACAAATTAATATGAGAAACTTAGTAGATGGTACATATTTACTGGTAATCGCAGGTAAATCATCAAACTACAATAAATCATTTAAAATTATAAAAAAGTAAAAGTCATGAAAACAGTTTTACAACAATTAAAATATAAAGTATTTATAATTATTGCTTTAATGAGCCTAGCTGCTTTTTCGCAGCAAGGTATAAACTATCAGGGAATAGCAAGAGATGCTAATGGTGGTTTACTAACAGATACAGAAATTACGTTAGAACTTAGTATTCTAAAAAGTACAGTTGATGGGGGTGTTATATATGGGGAAATAGATACTGTGATGACAGATGTTAATGGTGTTTTTTCATTAGTTATTGGAAATGGGCAACCAGTTAAAGGCGTTTTTACAGATATAGACTGGGCAGAAGATAAACATTTTTTAAGCGTCGCTTTAAATGGTACAGCGATTGGAGTGACAGAGTTTATGGGGGTGCCTTATGCGCAAGCTTTAGGTAAATGGCAGGCACATAAAAATGGTGTTACTGCTAAGGGCACGGGAGGTTCAATTTACGTAGGAGAGAATGCAGGAGAAAATGATAATTTTACAGATAATCACAATATTGGTTTAGGTGAAAATGCCTTGCAAAGAAACAGTGAAGGTTCCGATAATATAGCATTAGGACTGGAATCCTTAAGGTTTAATATACTTGGGATTCAAAATACAGCTATAGGTAATCAAGCCTTATTTAATAACTCCGAAGGCCATAGAAATACAGCTATTGGCAAATCGGCACTATTTTCAAATACTAATGGTTCTAATAATATTGCCAATGGCTATACGGCATTATATACTAATACTTCTGGCTCTAATAACATGGCGAATGGTTATAGAGCATTATATAATAATACTGAGGGTGAGAATAATATAGCCAATGGTTATACAGCGCTATATACTAATACCTCAGGATCTAATAATATAGCAAGTGGTTATCAGGCTCTTTTTAATAGTAACGTTGGAAACAGTAATATTGCTTTAGGGTATTCTACACTCTTTTCGAATACAGAAGGAAATTCAAATATAGCTATAGGGACCATGGCTTTACATTCTAACACGACTGGAAGCTCTAATATAGCTAATGGGTATAATGCCTTGTCGAAGAATACTGAAGGAGATTTTAATATAGCACAAGGTCATTACGCTTTATTTTCTAATACTACAGGATCTAATAATGTAGCAAACGGAAAAGGGGCATTAAGCAGAAATATAAATGGGAGTAATAATATAGCCAATGGTTCAGCAGCATTAAGCAGAAATGTAACAGGAAGTAGTAATATAGCCAATGGTTTAGAAGCATTATTTAATAATACTGAAGGGCATGATAATATTGCTAGTGGGGCTCGAGCTTTATATTCAAATGTAGGTGGAGGAAATAATATAGCTTTTGGGAATTCATCTTTAACTTCTAATAAATATGCGAATTATAATATTGCTATCGGAACTAATTCGATGAAAGATAAAACTTTTGGTAATAGTAATGTCGCAATAGGGTTTGCTGCTGCGGAGTCTAATACTACTGGTAGTTATAATGTGGGAGTTGGAGATCTTACACTTCATTCAAACATAACAGGAAGCGGTAATGTAGCTATTGGTAGATCAGCAGGGAGATTGTCGTTGGGGAGTAATAATGTTTTTATAGGGTATAAGGCAGGTTATAATGAAACAGGAAGCAACAAGCTTTATATTAATAATGATATAAGTGAGTATCCATTAATTTATGGGGATTTTGAAACTAGTGAAGTAAGTTTTAATGCTAATGTAGGTATTGGTATAAAAGAACCAGCAACATCTCTACATGTCCGGTTTGGGAATGATGCAAATTTAGATAGTGGTTCGGGGTATTTGTTATTAGGAGAAGAAGCTTATAACAATTTGGTTTTGGACTCGAATGAAATACAAGCTCGTGAGAATGGTGTTGCATCTACTCTTTTTCTCCAAAAAGAAGGAGGTAGTTTAAAAATAGGGGGTGAGGTTTACGTTGATAATAGTATTGTACATGCATCAGATAAAAGATTAAAACGAGATATAGAAGATATATCTTATGGTTTAAAAGAGATACTACAATTGCAGCCTGCACAATATTATTGGAAAGGGAAAACACAAGATTATAAATCGTTAGGTTTAATTGCTCAAGATGTAGAAGAAGTCATTAAAAATATTGTTACCTATAATAAAGATATAGATAGGTATGGTGTGAGTTATATAGAATTAATTCCGGTGTTAATTAAAGCGATACAGGATCAACAGAAAATAATTGATTCTCAGATTAAAATAAATCAAGAAAAGGAATCACAATTAAAAGTATTTGAAACTAGATTGTCTGCTTTAGAAGCATCTCATAAGTCCAATCTTAATTAGAATTAAGGGTTAGTTTATCAAAAGAGTCTGTTTGAAAAGAGATATGTGATTTAATGGTAGTATCTCAGCAAGTGTGTAAATAAAAAATATCGAGGGTTACAACCCTCGATATTTTTTTGATTAATTTTAAATTTTATAAAGAATCTCTAAAAAATCAAGTTCATAATAATCTTCAAGTCGCTTTTTTACAGAGATTTTTTTTCTATCCATTCCCTAACATTCACAAAAGCTTCTAACCAAGGTGAGACTTCATCTTGTCGTCCATCTGGATAGTTTGCCCAATTCCACTGGAATGTAGAACGTTCTATATGTGGCATAGTTACTAAATGTCTTCCTGTTTTATCACACATCATAGCCGTATTAAAATCTGATCCATTTGGATTGTGTGGATACCCTTCGTAACCATATTTAGCAACAATATGATATTTATCTTCAGTGTATGGTAAATCAAATTTTCCTTCACCGTGAGAAATCCAAACACCTAAAGTACTTCCTGCTAATGTTGAAAGCATTACCGAATTGTTTTCTTGAATTTTAACCGATGTAAATGAACTTTCGTGTTTGTGTGAATCATTATGGCGCATTTTACCATGTATTTCATGATCTGGATTTATCTCTTCAAGTTCCATAAACAATTGACAACCATTACAAATCCCAACCGATAAAGTATCTTCTCTATCAAAGAAATTTTGAATGGTTTTTTTTGCCTTTTCATTATATTTTATTGCACCTGCCCAACCTTTGGCAGATCCTAATACATCAGAATTACTAAATCCACCAACGGCACCTAAAAACTGAATGTCTTCAAGGGTTTCCCGACCAGAAATTAAATCGGTCATATGTACATCTTTTACATCAAAACCAGCTAAATACATGGCATTTGCCATTTCGCGCTCCGAATTACTGCCCTTTTCACGAAGTATGGCTGCTTTTGGCCTTTTACCACTAATTTCTGGTAATTTCCCAGTAAATTGTTTTGGGAATGTATATTGAAGTGGTTGATTTTTATAATTGTTGAATCTATCTTCTGCTAAATTATTTGCTGTTTGTTTTTGGTCTAGTAAGAACGATGTTTTATACCAAACATCACGTAATCTAGAAACCGTCATTATGAAAACGTCTCTATCATTAATAACACTTAAGGTATCACTCTCTGTTACTTCTCCAATATTATGGAATTCAATATTAGCTTCTGTTAAAACAGATTCAATAGAAGCGTCTTTAGATTGAATGACAATCCCTGAATTTTCAGCAAATAATATTTTGAACGAATCTTTTTCGTTTAAAGAAGATAAATCTAATTCAGCACCCGTATTCACATCAGCAAAACACATTTCTAAAAGTGTAGTAATCAATCCACCAGAAGCGACATCGTGTCCAGCAACAATTTTCTCGTCTCTTATTAAGTTTTGAATGGTATTGAATACGTTTTTAACGTAAGTAGCATCTTTTACAAGTGGTGTTTCATTACCAATTTTATTAACTATCTGTGCAAATGAACTTCCTCCTAATTTAAAATCATCCTGAGAGATATTGATATAATAAATATTACCACCATTTTTCTTGAAAACAGGCTCAACAATTTTATTTATATCGTTACAATTCGCACCTGCCGAAATAATAACCGTACCTGGAGAAATAACTTCTTCATTCGGATATTTTTGTTTCATTGAAAGCGAATCTTTCCCTGTAGGCACATTGATTCCTAAATCAATTGAAAATTCTGAAATTGCTTTTACTGCTTCATATAAACGGGCATCTTCACCGTCATTTTTACAAGGCCACATCCAGTTTGCTGATAATGAAACTGATTGTAATCCATCTTTTAAAGGCGCCCAGATGATGTTGGTAAGAGCTTCAGTAATAGAATTTCTACTTCCAGCAATAGGGTTAATCAATCCAGAAATAGGGGAGTGTCCAATAGAGGTTGCGATACCTTCTTTTCCCTTGTAATCTAATGCCATAACCCCTACATTATTTAAAGGCAATTGTAATGGGCCCGCACATTGTTGCTTAGCAACTTTTCCACCAACACATCTATCCACCTTATTTGTTAACCAGTCTTTACATGCTACGGCTTCTAATTGCAGTACTTGGTCTAAGTAATCGTAAAAATTATTAACATTATAACTTACATCACTATATATCCTGTTAACCGTTTTATCGGTCATGATTGTTTTAGGAGAGCTTCCAAACATATCTTCCATGGCTAAATCCATGGGTTTGTTACCTTTGGTTTTAGATTGAAATGTAAATCGGTCATCTCCTGTAACATCTCCAACGGTGTACATTGGTGAGCGTTCGCGATCTGCAATTTTATGAAGTGTTTCTAAATGTTGTTCTCCAATAACCAGTCCCATGCGTTCTTGAGATTCATTACCAATAATTTCTTTATCAGAAAGCGTAGGGTCTCCAACAGGTAGCGCATCTAAATCTATTTTTCCGCCTGTATCTTCAACGAGTTCAGATAAACAGTTTAAGTGACCTCCAGCACCATGATCGTGAATGGAAACAATAAAATTTTCGTCGCTTTCTACCATGCCTCGAACAGCATTGGCAGCACGTTTTTGCATTTCTGGATTAGAACGTTGTACGGCATTTAATTCTATACCCGAAGTAAATTCACCAGTGTCGGCACTAGAAACAGCTGCACCTCCCATACCTATACGGTAATTTTCACCGCCAAGAATAACTATTTTGTCACCAGTTTTTGGTGTATCTTTTAAAGCTTGATCTAGTTTGCCGTAGCCAATACCACCAGCTTGCATGATTACTTTATCGAAACCAATCTTACGAAGAGAGCCTTCGACTGCATTTAGGGAGGTATCATTTTTTTCATCATGTTCAAAAGTTAGAACAGAACCACAAATAAGCGGTTGCCCAAATTTGTTACCAAAGTCTGAAGCCCCGTTAGATGCTTTAATCAAAATATCCATTGGTGTTTGGTACAGCCAATCGCGTGCTTCAGTTGCTTTTTCCCAAGGTCTGTTTTCTTCCAAACGTGAGTAAGAGGTCATGTAAACCGCAGTTCCTGCTAAAGGAATAGATCCTTTTCCGCCTGCTAGTCGGTCTCTAATTTCTCCTCCAGAACCTGTTGCGGCCCCATTAAAAGGCTCTACAGTGGTAGGAAAGTTATGTGTTTCCGCTTTAAGTGAAATTACAGATTCGAATTCTTGTGCGGTATAGTAATCTGGAACATCTGCACGTTTCGGAGCAAATTGTTCTACTTTAGGCCCTTTTATAAAGGCTACATTATCTTTGTAAGCAGAAACAATATCGTTAGGATTTGTTTCTGATGTTTGTCTAATCATTTTAAAAAGCGACAAGGGCTTCTCTTCTCCATCAATAACAAATGTTCCATTAAATATTTTATGGCGACAGTGTTCTGAGTTTACTTGTGAAAAACCAAAAACTTCAGAATCGGTTAATGGTCGGCCTATTTTGTTAGAAACACCTTCTAAATATTCTACTTCTTCATCACTCAATGATAAACCTTCTTGCTGATTGTAAGCTGCGATATCATCAATATCAAGAATGTCTTCTGGTTGAATATCAATGGTAAAAGAATTTTGATTTAATCCATTGAATTTTTCCGAAATCATAGGGTCGAATGCTTCAAAATCTTTAGAAACAGCTTCGAACTCTTCAATTCTAATAATATCAGAAACTCCCATATTCTGAGTAATTTCTACAGCATTAGTACTCCAAGGTGTTATCATAGCAGCTCGTGGACCAACAAAAAAAGCATCTAGAGATGCTTGTTCTATTTTAGGCTGGTTGCCAAATAACCACATTAATTTTGAAATGGTTTCCGTTGATAATTCTTTTGTTGTTTGAACAGCAAATACTTTGCTGGTTACGTTTCCAAAGAAATGAATCATTATGTCTTGATTTGTGTGTGTTTAAAGAAAGTGCAAATTTACTTCTTTTTAGTCGAATTTCTTGCAAAAATATGTAGAGGAAAATGGAGAGTTATTCACGAGGTTTTAAACATAGGTATAACATCTTATTTTACAAATAAAAAAGCAAACCAGTTTGGTTTGCACTTATCTTGTTATTTTGTGTATGTTGTACAGCTATTTTAAATAGGAAGTGATTTAATAGTGCTTAATGTTTTTTTTGCTAATTCTGTTTTTTCAGGAAATAACTCTTTGCCTTTAATATCTTTAGCAATACTAGATATTCTCTCTTTTGTCGTTTTAGACATAGAAAGCACTTTTGTAGCTTTTAGTATTTGTTTTTTCCTTCCCATTTTTTCTAAATGTTATACAAATTTACTTTATTTCTTCTTAAAAACCAAAATACCAACATATTCGTTTTCAGGTATATATTGTGTTAAAGTAGCTTTTTTTTCGTTTGTTAATCCAAAAAACACATACTCTTTGCTTAATTCAACGAAATTTTTATTGACATAATACCTGTAAGTTTTAATTCTTCTGTTAAAGTTTTTACAGATATCGTTACAGTTCTTTTTGCAATTAGTTTCACAAAGTTCTTTAAATTTATCGGCACTGTCACTGCCCTGTACCCAAATAGCAGCATCTTCATTTTCTTTAAAGAATTCGGGAATGGTATTAAGAACGGTACTAAATACTTTTCTCATGTCACCATTATTGCTATTTGAATCATCAAAAATATTACCATTTTCTTCATTGTAGTCACCAAACCCTAAATTATAGATTACTTTTCCGTTTCTTTTAGCAACTGGGATATATTCTATAGCTTTAATTATTGATCTATGGCCTTTACTTTCAAAGAGGTATTGGATTTTTCTGGTTTTAGATTTGAGTAATTCGGTTTTATAAGCAGGTATGTTGTTCAATATCTATAAATTTTATGCTCAAAGGTAATATTTTTTCTACATTTTATAAATCTGAGTATGTTTGTCATTCCTGCACAGGAAAGCTTTTCGTTTCTCTTTCAGAATAAAATAATCTAAAAGTACTTTTTTAAGAAAGAAACCACAGAACCATGGTAGGAACGTCCAAATAAATTTAAATGAACTAAAAGGTAATACAATTGATAGATTTCTATTCTTGCAGATGTGTTTTCGTCTCTTTTAAAATTGGACTCATATGCATTGTAAAAAGATATATCAAAACCACCAAACAGTTTAGACATAGCAATATCCACTTCACGATGTCCGTAGTAAACAGCTGGGTCAATTAAATACGGTGTACCATCTTTGGAGATGAGGTAATTACCGCTCCATAAATCACCATGTAATAAGACTGGTTTTATATCTGTAAATAATGATTTTAAGGAATCTTCAATTTTATGTATAGGCGGACATTCACCGTTAGTAAGTAAATGCTTTTGTTTGGCCAGTTCTAATTGTGGAGCCAAGCGTTCATGCATGTAGAAATCCAACCAAGTTTTGTGTTGAGTATTACTTTGAGCCAAATTCCCAATAAAATTATCTTGATGTAAGCCAAAATCTTTAGATGTACATTTGTGCAATTCTGCTAATTGAAGTCCTAAGTTTTTAAAATCTTTAGTTAGGGGAGGCTTACTTTCAATAAATTCCATCAGTAGAAAAGCAGTATCTTCAAAAGTATCACAAGCCAAAACTTTTGGCGTTTTTATCGTGTTTGTTTCATGAATCCATTGCAACCCGTAAGCTTCAGATTGAAACATTTTTTCGGCATTTATTGTGCCGTTTAATTTTAAGAAATAAAAATTATTTGAAGTATCAATTCGGTATGCTTTTGAGATATCACCACCGTGAACGGAAGAGACCCCAACAATGGATTCTTTAAGAATGGTTGATAAACATGATTTTAAACCATGGTTCATTATCTTTTTCTTTTGTAATGACTTTGAACGATTTGATCTAAAAACACTTCCGTTTTAACATGATCGAACACTAATGATTTTGGAAGTATACCAAATAACGGAATACCATCTCCTAATACAATTGGGATGGTTGAAATTCTAAGCTCGTCAATTAAATCTGCTTTAAGGAAATTTTGAACCGTTTTTCCGCCATCAATATATAAATTGTGAAATCCTTTGTTGTGAATAGTGTTTAAAATATCTTTTTCATCACCTTTTAATAAGGTTACTTGGTCTTTAAGTTTATTAGGAACTTTGTTTAGAGATTGGCTTAAGACAAATACATGTTTTTTATAGGGCCAATCAATACCAAAGTTAATGACCGTTTCGAATGTTGTTTTGCCCATGACTATGGCATCTATTTCGTCCATTAAATCGTAATAGCCCATGCCGTTTTGTTCTGGATTTGGAATCATATCTAACCAATCCAGTTCTCCATTTTTACCAGCTATAAAACCATCTAAGCTTTTGCCAATAAATACAATATTTTTATGTTTCATATTTTTATTCAGAACAAGAATGTAAAAATAAAAGATTCAGCAACAAACTAGGGCTACGGGTAAAAAGTTATTAACTTTTCCGTTCTAAAAGCGCCATATAAAATCCATCAAATCCAGAAGTATGTGCCAACACTTTTTTATCTTTTATCAAAGAAAAATTTGCACCTGCTTCAGATTTTAAAAAGGTTTCTACTTGATTTTGGTTTTCTGATGGTAGCACTGAACAGGTAGCATAAACCAGTTTGCCTTCTGGTTTTACCATTCTAGAATATAGTTGTAGTACCTCTTGTTGGGTCACTCTAATGCTATCTAAAAATTCAGGTTCCAATTTCCACTTGGCATCAGGATTTCTGCGTAGTACACCTAAACCAGAACAAGGTGCATCAATTAAAACACGGTCTGCTTTATTATATAGTTTTTTAATTGGCTTAGTAGAATCAATAACTTTTAACTCCACATTATGAACACCATTACGTCTGGCTCTAATCTTTAATTTTTTAAGTTTACTTTCGTAAATATCCATAGCAACAATCTGACCTTTATTTTCCATCAATGAAGCAATGTGCAATGTTTTGCCACCAGCTCCAGCACATGTATCGACCACTTTCATGCCTGGTTTTACATCTAGAAAATCGGCAACCAATTGTGATGATGCATCTTGAACTTCAAAAAAACCATTTTTAAAGGCATCGCTCACAAAAACGTTAGCGCGTTCGGTTAATTTAAGCGCTGAGTTGTAGCCTTTAATAGGTTCGGTTTCAATACCTTGATCAAAAAGTGAATTTTGTAATTTTTCTTTGGTGGTTTTAAGTGTATTGGTTCTTAAAATAACATCTGCTTGTTCGTTTTGCATGGCTATTTCTTTAGTCCATTTAGCTTCACCTAATTCTTCTAAACCAACATTATCGATCCAATCTGGTATAGATTCTCTAAATTTTCTAATTTTTGATAACTCATCAAAGCGTCCTTTTATTTTTCGGGTAGGCGTCTTTTCAAAATATTTCCAATCTGGTAGTTTTATACCTTTCAGGGTAGCCCAAACAGCAAACATGCGCCATAGGTTGTCTCTGTCAAAAGGTTCTTTTACTTCAGCAATTTCAGCATATAAACGTTTCCAGCGTACAATGTCATAAGTAGTTTCGGCAACAAAAGCTCTATCTCTGGAGCCCCAGCGTTTATCTCTTTTTAACAGTTGTTGAATAACTTTATCGGCATATTTGCCTTCGTTAAAAATTAAGGTTAATCCGTCTATAACAGAAAAGCAAAGATTTCTATGTAATCGCATTGTCGTTTTCAGTGTTCATTAATTCAGTAAGCAATTGCAATAGCTAAACTAAAGTTGAACGATTTAAATTAATAAGGCTGCAAAGTTACGTTTAATTCAGCAATTAATTTCCTAATTTGCGTGCATTAAAACATACCCTTGACAGAGCAAAATTTTATTAATGATTTAAATGCAGGAAAACAATCTGCTTATAGTAAGCTGATTGCTGATTACCAGGACAAGGTGTTTGCTACTTGTATATCATTTGTACCAAATAAAGAAGATGCCGAAGATATTGCTCAGGATGTTTTTGTTGAGGTTTTTAATTCTATTCGTAAATTTAAAGGAAATTCTAAACTGTCAACCTGGATATATCGTATTGCGACTAATAAATGTTTAGAATTTATAAGAAAAAGAAATGCTAAAAAGCGTTTTGCTTTTTTACAATCCATAATGGGTAATGATGTACCCTTGGATAAAACAAAATATTTTACAGAGATGAACCACCCAGGGATTATTTTAGAGAATAAAGAGAAAAGTGAAACATTATTTCTTGCTATAAATCAACTGTCCGAAGATCAGAGAACTGTATTTACACTTAGTAAGATAGACGGCATGAGCAACAAAGAAATAGGAGAGATTATTAATAAAAGTGTGTCTTCGGTAGAATCTTTAATGTTTAGGGCGAAGAAAAATTTACAGGGATTATTGGAGAATTTTTATAAAAATGAAAAATGACACAAGTTTTTAAAAGTTATTGCATCTAAGTATATATAATATGGAAATAAATAAGAACATAGAGGATAGGATTGAGGATACTTTAAATGTGATGGATGCTATTGAAGAGGTAAAAGTATCACCTTTTTTTAAGGATAAAACCATGCAAAAGTTGTTTGCAGAGAAAGAAGAGGAACCGTTAATTGGAACTTGGTTTTCTCCTAGATTACAACTGGCAACTTTAGTTTGTTTTATCGTTTTAAATGTATTGGCATTTACGCAACTAGACTCTAACAAACACGATCAAGATATAAGCGAGTTTGCTGAGACATATGGTTTGTCTTCCAGTTCGGATGCATCATTGTTTAATTAAATAAGGCATTATGAAAAAAAACTTACTCTTATACATATTGTTGGTATTTCTAATTGTGGTTAATGGTTTTTTTCTATTTAATTATATAGGAGGCTCTAATGCAACGGAAAGTAGTGACAGACCTGAGCATAGAGGTCCTGTTAATTTTATTATTAAAGAATTAAACTTTAATGAGGATCAGATGTTTCAATTAGAAGACCTTAATAGAGAGCATCACCATAGAATGCGAGGTATTGGGGGGGAGATTAAGCAATTAAAAGAAGCTTTGTTTAACCAAATATCCGATAAGTCATTAAATGAAAATATCATAGATTCTATAACATCTTTAATAGGTGAAAAAGTAAAAGAAAGAGATATCGAAATTTTTTATCATTTAAAAGGTATTGAAGTGTTGTGTAATGATCAACAAAAAGAAAAGTTTAAAAAAATCATTAATGAAGCACTCCATAAAGAAGGTAGAAAACAGCAAAGGCCACCTTTAGGAAGGGGTGATGGTGAACATAGACCACCGCCAAGGCATTGATTTTATAAGATTTTATAAGACTTTCAAACGATGAAAGTCTTTTTTTTTGAAAAAAAATGAAATTTCGCGCAAGGTTTTTTTGAGAACTGCATCTAAAAAGACAAACCTCAAATAAAATGATGAAAATAAAAAGAACAGCCTTAGTGATTAGTATTTCATTTTTAGTGATTTCTATATTGATATTAAACCTTTTGGTGATTTTTTCATCATATTAAAAAATAGATCTATGAAAAATTTAAAAAAAATATTAATTCTGCCGTTATTAATTACTATCATTTTTATAGCATGTTCTAGTGGGGACGATTCTACAACTATAGGAGAAGAAGATGAAAATGAACAACCTGCAGATACAAATTATGATATAAGTGCTATTCTTTCAAAATTTGAAGGTACTGGGGTGTCTTATGAGGTAAGCGGTAGCACGGTTACGTTTACGACACAAGATTTACCAAATCATACAAGTCCGTATTGGCCAACAAATAACCTATTATATGAGGCTTATAATGGTACAAATTCTAACTGGAATATAAACCCAAATAGAATTAGTGAGCAAAATATAGTTTTTACAATGACATTGCATCCTGCAGAAGCTTCTAATAAGCAAGCAACGGGATTAGGCCCTATTGGTATTTCAAGAAATGGTGTTGTGTTTTTTAATCAGTATGCTGGTCCCGATCAGCCATTAACTAATGAAATTGATTCGTTCGACCAATGGTTGGGGCATCCACAACGTACTGGACAATATCATTACCATATAGAACCGACCTATTTAACACAACAATTTGGAGAAGACGCTTTTCTTGGGCTTTTAGCTGATGGTTTTCCTGTTTATGGCCCTTTAGAAAATGGTGAAATTATAACCAATAATGATTTAGATGCTTATCATGGGCATACTTCTGTGACTGCAGATTTCCCTGAAGGGATTTATCATTATCATATTACTAGTGAAGACCCTTACATTAATGGTAATGGTTATTTTGGAACACCTGGAAATATTACTAATTAAGTGTTGTACAAATTAAAATATACCATCTTTTTTGCTGGTATCTTGTATGCCTGTAATTCCGTGAGCTCTATGAGGATTCTTGAGGCATCAGATTCTAATTTACAGCTTGATAACGGCGTTTTATTATACAAAGGCATACCATTTACAGGGAATTTACATACATATTATGTTGGCAAAAATTTGAAATCTGATATTGAATATGATGCTGGAAGGAAACAAGGCTACGAGAAGCATTGGTTTGAGAACGGTTCAAAATCAATGGAACGTTATTATATAAAAGGAATTAAATCTGGAGTTCATAAAGCTTGGTGGAATGATACCATTCTTAAATTTGAATATCATTTTAATGAAAAGGGCGAATACCATGGTATGGTTAGAGAATGGTATGAAACCAAGCAATTGTACAGAGATTTTAATTATGTAAAAGGAAAAGAAGTGGGAAGCCAGCGCCTATGGAAAGCAGATGGCACTATTAAAGCAAATTATGAAGTAGTTAGAGGCGAACGATTTGGTTTAATAGGTTTAAAAAAATGTTATACGGTAACAACAAATAGTAACGAAATTAAATGAAGTATCCTATTTTAATAGCATTGGTTTTTATTATGGCGTCTTGTAAAAATAAACAAGTAAAAAGCGATGATATATTAAAGTTACCCTATTTTAATAGTGCCGATTTTACTCCGGAATGGCATAAAGCAACGCATAAAATTCCAAGTTTTTCTTTCATTAACCAAAATGGTGAAACCGTAACTAATGAAACCTACAAGGGTAAGATTTATATTGCTGACTTCTTTTTTACCAGTTGCCCTGGTATTTGTCCGAAACTCACTAAAAACATGGCAGGTATTCAGGAAGCATATAAAAATGATACAGATATTATGTTGCTTTCACATACAGTAATGCCCTGGAAAGACTCTATACCTGTTTTAAAAGACTATGCAGAAAGAAATCATGTGAATGATAAGAAGTGGCATTTAGTTACAGGAGATAAAGATGCATTGTATAAAATAGCAAGACAAGGTTATTTCGCTGATGAAGATTTTATAAAAACCCAAAATGAGAGTGATTTTATACACACCGAAAACTTTGTTTTAATAGATAAACAAGGTTATATACGAGGTGTTTATAATGGAACCTTAGAAATTGACGTAGAACGATTAAAGAGACATATTACTATTTTAAAAGGAAAGGGATAAATTTTAATTAATAGTTTTATTGTAAAGCTTCGTGAATCTTCACGGAGCTTTTTCTATTTTTATAGAAATTTGGGTTTTATGAAAAAAATATTTTTAGCACTAATAGTGATGGCTGTTTTTTTGGGATTTAAAGCGAGCAATATATTTAAGTTTAGAAATATTAATAGTGTCGAAATTAGCACCATTATAAAAGATTCACTGTTGAATGTAAGAGCCTTAGAAATTATTGAAAATACTAGCGTTTTTGTTTTTTTAACTTCTCATGGAAATATGGGGGTTGTGTCAATAGAAGCAAGTGGAGAATCCAATAAAAATATAACATATCCCATTAAGGTTGTTAGTGATTCAGTGATACCTAATTTCAGAGCCTTGGCAGGAAATAGTAGGCAAGGATATGGTTTAAGTATAGGATCGCCAGCTTTGCTGTTTAAGTTAGATATAGGAAAGGATACTGTTGTATATAAGGAAACCCACCCCAAGGCTTTTTACGATTCTATGGATTTCTGGAATGATGAAGAAGGTATCGCTATTGGAGATCCCACAGACGATTGTATGAGTATCATCATTACAAGGAATGGCGGGAAAACCTGGAATAAATTATCATGTGATTCTTTACCAAAGGTCAATGAAGGCGAAGCTGCTTTTGCAGCAAGTGATACCAATATTGCTATTGTTGGAGATCATACCTGGGTAGCTACAGGAGGAAAGTCAAGTAGAATTTTATATTCACCCAATAAAGGAAAATCTTGGGAGGTTTATAATACACCAATAGTTCAAGGTTTAGAAACAACAGGGGTGTATTCTATTGATTTTTATGATGAGCTCAATGGATTTGCTATAGGTGGTGATTATACAAAACCAGATGATAATGCCGCGAATAAAATTAGGACAATTGATGGGGGGAAAACTTGGGAATTAGTTGGGGAAAATAAAAAACCAGGCTATAGAAGTTGTGTGCAATATATCCCAAATAGAGGCGGGAAGGAGTTAGTAGCTATTGGTTTTAAAGGGATTGATTATAGCAACGATTCAGGAAATTCATGGAAACATTTGAGTGACGAAGGCTTCTATACAATCCGATTTTTAAATGACTCTATTGCTTTTGCTGCTGGGGCAGGAAAAATATCAAAGTTAACTTTTAGAGAGTAAAAAGGTTTAAGCTTAAAAAGTATTTGGACAATCATTTGGGGATATAGAAAGGCTATACTCAGCATAACTTATTCTCTATTTCTTCCTTTGTATCCTCTATTTTTATAGTGCTGTAGCATTTTTCTTTTAAAATCATCCTCGGCTATTTTTAATAGAATTATTTTTCGAGGAGGCAAAATTTGCAATAATTTAGTTGATAGCTCCATACGTTGTTTATGAAGAGCACTTTCAGCTTCATTTAGTTTGGTAATTAGATCTTTGGCTTTTTTATCTGTCAAGGTGCTTATGTTAGTTCTAATTTCTCGACGAATACTTCTAATATCTTCATGTCTTATTTTAGATGTCGCCTTATCATAATTATTGTAAACTGGCCAAAATTTCTGAGCTTCCTGTTCCGTTAAATCTAGTTTTTCAGTAATGAATGAAATTTTAAGGGCTTTTATTTTTCCTCTATCATGCTGTGCCAAAATATTTAGCGAAAGGAAAAATAGTAATATGGGTAGTATGATTTTTTTCATGGGTTTACACTTTATTCAATAATAATATCTTCAACATCTAAATTGTCTAATATATAGGTTTTTACAGTTTCTTCTTCAACTTTATATTCTATAAAGTTTTCTTCCAACAAATCTTCTTCAGATAGTAATGTAGCAATTTCATAAGAACCAATATTTTCACTCATTATATAGTTCTCTACGGTTTCAAAATCTAAAGAATCAAAAGATGGTTTGTTTTCAAAAATTGAAAGGTTGAATAAAAGTAATACAGCTGCTGCTGCACTAGATATATATATGATAGTTCTTTTTCTAAACAGAGGAACTACTTTTGTTGGAGCTTTAGTTGAGACTTTGTCTATAATTTTATCTTCCAAAGTATCAAAATAATTCTCAGGTAATTTAAAACCAGAATCACTTGATGTTTTTTTTAGTTTTATGTCACTTAAAATAGCATCTTCCAAAGTATTAAAATAATCCTCTGGAGCTTTAAATCCTGTTTTTTTTATGTTATGTAGTTTATTCTGTTTCATTATCTTATTATTAAGACTTATAGTTTTAATAAAGGTTTAATCTTTAGTTAAATAGGCTTCAATTTTTTTAACAGCGATGTGGTAGGATGCTTTTAAAGCTCCTTCACTCGTTTCAAGTATATCGGCCATGTCCTTATACTTTATGTCTTCAAAATATTTCATATTAAAAACAAGTTGTTGCTTTTCTGGCAAAGTTGCAATAGCCTGTTGCAATTTTAGTTGAATAACATCACCTTCAAAATGGACGTCGGATGTTAAACTGTTTATCGCCAATTGCTGCACTTCTTCACTTGTAATTTGCAGGCGTTTGGCATTTTTATTGATCAATGTTATCGATTCGTTAGTAGCAATACGGTATAACCATGAAAACAATTTACTGTCTCCTTTAAAATTATGAATGTTTTTATAAACTTTAATAAACGTATTTTGGAGGACATCATCAGTATCATCATGCGATTTCACTATATTACGAATATGCCAATATAGGCGTTCTTTATAAAGTGTGATTAGCATCCTAAAAGCTTGATCCTTGTGGCTTTCTGACTTTAATTGTTCTACTAGTTGTGTTTCGTTGGTCACAAAAATTATTTAGTCTTTAGACTAATAAATATACGGAAAGTTTAAATTTTATTCTTCGATAATTTGTAAACATCTGATATACAGTAAAATGAATTATTTTTTATCGATTAAGTGTGTTAAAATAACGATTAAATGCATTTTTTTTTGGTTCAAAAGGTTTTTTGTTTTATGTTTGTAACAGAAACCTACTTATTGTTGTTAGTCGTCCCCAAGTCTATCAATGAACAAAAAAGGATAGATGCCCAAATCTCTATCCTTTTTTACTTTTTAGTAATTAAATATTATCCGAAACTTTGCATTTCTACAAGTTTGTAGTAAACGCCTTTTTTACTAATAAGGTCTTTGTGTTTGCCTTGTTCTACAATCTCTCCTTTATTAAGAACTATAATCTCATCGGCATTTTGAATGGTAGATAATCTATGTGCAATAACGATAGAGGTTCTGTTTTTCATCATATTTTCTAAAGCCACTTGTACCAAACGTTCACTTTCGGTATCCAAGGCCGAAGTTGCTTCATCTAAAACCATAATAGGAGGACTTTTAAGAACCGCACGGGCAATACTTAAACGTTGTTTTTGACCACCAGAAAGCTTATTTCCAGAATCCCCAATATTTGTATTGATAGTTTTTGGTAAGTCTTTAACAAACTCCCATGCGTTGGCAATTTTTAAGGCTTCTATTATTTGCTCATCTGTAGCATGGTCATTACCAAGTTGTAAATTGTTTTTAATACTTTCATTAAAAAGGATAGCATCTTGGGTTACAATGCCTAACTGCGCACGTAGCGAACTTATTGTTAAGTCACGAATATCTAACCCATCAATTAAAATCTTACCTTTGTTTACATCGTAAAAACGTGTAATTAAGTTAGCAATAGTAGATTTCCCACTACCAGATTGTCCAACCAATGCTACAGTTTTTCCTTTAGGAATAGATAATGAGAAGTTTTTTAATACATAGTCATCTTCATACTTAAATGAAATATTATCAAATACAATGCTGGTATCAAACTCCTTTTTGTCAATAGCATCTTCCTTGTCTTTTAAAGGATTCTCTGTATCAATAATTTCCTGAATTCTTTCGGCTGCTGCTCCCCCTTTTTTTATGTTATAAAGTCCTCTAGAAATAGCTTTTGCAGGAGTTAATACATTATAAGACAGTCCCATATATACAATAAACATACTACTATCTAGATTTGAAGAGGTTCCGCTCAATACCAGATTTCCTCCATACCATAAAATAACAGCGATAATACATATCCCTAAAAACTCACTGGTAGGAGACGCTAAATTTTGACGGTTTAATAGTTTATTGGAAAAATGATAAAAGCGTGATGTGGATTCCTGAAATTTATCATTGAACCGCTCTTCTGCGTTAAAACCTTTTATAATGCGTAAACCAGTTAAAGTTTCCTCTAAAGTCGATAAAAATAGGCCTTGTTCCTTTTGAACGCGGTCTGATTTTCGTTTTAAACTTTTCCCAATTTTGGAAATGACGAACCCCATTACAGGAATAAAAACAAACACAAATAAAGTAAGCTGTGGGCTAATATACAGCATAACAGCAATGGTGAAAATAATGGTAAGAGGCTCTCTAACAATAAGTTCTAAAACAGATAAAAAAGAATACTGTAAATCTAAAACATCACTGGTTACCCTTGCCAGAATATCACCTTTTCTTTTTTCTGAAAAAAATGAAAGTGGTAATTCTACAGTTTTTCTATAAACTCTATTTCTAAGGTCCCTTATAACACCGTTGCGTAAAAACACTAGAAAATAATTTGCAAAATAACCTGAAATGTTTTTCAGTAAGAATACCACCAAGATTAGGCAGACAACAAATACAAGTGCTTTAGAGTTGTCTCCATTAGTGAAATGGTTCATTTGAAATGCTAAGTATTTTTTTAAGAAATCACCTATTTCTAATAAACCAGACCATTCAGGTTTTACGGTTGGCACATTTGGGTTTTTATCAAAAATAACATCTAACATGGGCTTTAAAGCCACAAATGATAAGGTGCCAAATAAAGCAAAAAAAATGTTACAAATTATATGCCCTACAGCAAATCTTTTATACGGTTTTGCATACCGTAAAATATTTACAAAGTGATTCATCTAGTAATATTTGTTAAGTTTTAAAGCTATTCTAGAATGAATTAAATAAACTGTAAAGTGTTTCATTAATTAAGTTTCATATCTTTTAAAATAGCATCTATTTTAGACTCTAACTTTGCTTCGGTGTTATGAAAAGCATCAACAGATTCTAAACTATCATTCACGCTAACATAGAATTTTATTTTTGGTTCTGTTCCACTAGGCCTTAGTGCTATTTGGCTACCATCTTCTGTATAATAAATTAAAACATTGGATTTTGGAATGTCTATGGTGCTTTCTTCACCAGAAATCATGTTTTTACTAACAGATAGTTGATAATCTTCAACTTTAACGACTTTAGATCCATTAACTTCGGTTAGTGGGTTTTCGCGTGCATCAACCATCATTTGTTTAATTTCCTCGGCGCCTTCAATACCCTTTTTTGTGAGAGACACTAGGCGTTCTTTATAAAATCCGTGTTCTACATATAGTTTTATAAGTTCACTATAAAAAGAGCTACCTATAGCTTGACACTGTGCTGCTATTTCACATGCTAAAAGTGTTGAGGTAACAGCATCTTTATCCCTAACAAAATCACCAACCATAAAACCAAAACTTTCTTCACCACCGCCAACAAAATCAAGCTCTGGGAAATCTTTTATTAATTTTGCGATCCATTTAAAGCCTGTTAATACAATTTTGCTATCTACCTGATAAGCTTTAGCTAACTTGTTCAGCATAGGTGTAGATACTATGGTTGAAGCTATAAATTCTTTTCCTTTAATTTTTCCTTCTGCTTTCCATTGTTTTAATAAGAAATCGGTCATCATAACCATAGTTTGATTCCCATTAAGCAATTGTAGTTTATTTTCAGAATTACGAACAGCAACCCCTAATCTGTCACAATCAGGATCGGTTCCTATAACAATATCGGCATTTACTTTGTCAGCCAATTCTAGGGCCATTTTTAATGCGGCAGGTTCTTCAGGGTTAGGTGATGCTACGGTTGGAAAATCACCATCTGGAACTTCTTGTTCCTTTACAATATGAACATTTTTGTATCCAGCACGTTTTAAGGTTTCTGGAACTGCTGTAATTGAAGTACCATGAAGAGAAGTGAAAACAATGTTTAAATTGTCTTTGGCTTCTTGAGAAGCACCACAACGACCATTTTCTACTGAAGCATTGATAAATACATCATCAACATCTTTTCCAATATAATGAATAAGGCCATCATTTGCTTCAAATTTTATATTGGCATAATCAAGATTATTTATAAGTTGTATCAAAGCATCGTCATGTGGAGGCACCAATTGGCCACCATCTTGCCAATACACTTTATATCCATTATATTCTGGTGGATTGTGTGAAGCTGTTAAAACGATACCACAATGACAGTTTAAATGCTTAACAGTAAAAGATAACTGTGGTGTAGCACGTAAATCCTCAAACAGATACACTTCTATATTATTTGCCGAAAAGACATCAGCGACAACTTTGGCTAATGTTTTACTGTTGTGTCTGCAATCGTAAGCAATAACAGCTTTAGGGTTTTCATTTGGAAATGATTTGCGCAAATAGTCGCTTAATCCTTGAGTACTTTTTCCAAGTGTATATTTGTTTATGCGGTTGGTTCCAACTCCCATAACACCACGCATACCACCAGTTCCGAATTCTAAGTCTTTATAAAAACTTTCTTGTATATCTTTTGGATTATTAGCAATGCTATCTTTAATGAATGTTTGTGTGTCCTCATCAAAGGTTGGCGTTAACCACGTATTAATTCTATCTAAAATTTTTGGTTCTATGTAAATCATATGTCAGTTAAATAAATGCAAAAATAATCAATTAGTGAGATAATATCTTTGTTTTTTGCGTTGAACTAATATTTAACAACGCAAACGTTTTAGTGTTTTTTATAAGGCATTAGTAAGTTATATTTTAAGAAAAAAGTAGCAGTCTTAATTAAAGTTTATCTCGTTTTTAATAGCGTAGCGTTTTTTGCCTTGTTTAGTACGTAAAACAATTTCGCCTAAAAAGCCAGCGACAAAAAATTGTGTACCAATAATCATGGTTGAAAGGGCTATGTAAAATTGTGGACGTTGTGTAATAAGTCTGCCAGTAGGATTCAAAAATAATTTATCTATACCCAAATAGAATGAAAACCCAAAACCAATAGTAAACATGATAAATCCTAAAGCGCCAAATAGGTGCATGGGGCGTTTACCAAAACGTGATAAGAACCAAATGGTTATTAAATCTAAAAAACCATGAACAAAACGATTCATTCCAAATTTCGTTTCGCCATATTTTCTGGCTTGGTGCTGTACTATTTTTTCACCAATTTTTGTAAACCCAGCATTTTTAGATAATACGGGGATATAACGGTGCATTTCACCATTAACATCAATATTTTTAACAACATTTAAATTGTATGCTTTAAGTCCGCAATTAAAGTCGTTTAATTTAACACCAGAAGTTTTTCTTGCCGCCCAATTGAATAATTTTGAAGGTAAATTTTTAGCAATAACAGAATCATAACGCTTCTTTTTCCATCCAGACACTAAATCGAAACCGTCATTTGTAATCATGTCGTAGAGTTCTGGAATTTCATCAGGGTTGTCCTGCAAATCTGCATCCATAGTAATAACTACATCACCTTTTGCCTTTTCGAAACCAGCATGTAATGCTTGGGATTTACCAAAATTTCTTAAAAAACGAATGCCTTTTACATGATTGTTTTGTGATGCTAATTGTGAAATAATTTGCCAGGAATTATCTGTACTGCCATCATCAATAAAAATGATTTCATATGAAAAATGATTGGATTGCATAACTTTTGCAATCCAATCATATAATTCTGTTAAAGAGTCTTGTTCGTTTAGTAGTGGTATAACTACAGATATATTCATTTAAATATTTTCAAAATTCAATATTCAAAAATAACGAATTTATTCTGTGTCTGGATTACTTTTTTTCATTGCAGCAGCAACTATCAACCCGATGATACTAAAAAGTACTAAATAACCAGCTAACCCTTTGATGATGTTTCCTAATGAATATTGATTTTGAGACTCAATTTGCTCAACAGATTCGGCTATCTTTTCACTAGGTACATTAAAACTTTCAAGTGTTTGAACGGTTTTTTCGATGGTTTTTTCTTTTAATACTTCAGCAGCACCTGTATCAATAAAATTGAATAATAAATAAGAAACCAAAGTGCTTATTACTAAACCAATTAAAACGGTAAAAAAGTATGCGGTAAATGCTTCTTTAAAAGATGCATATCCATTTTGAAGTTGTTTCGTTTTTGCAACTGAAATAATTCCTAAGACTATTATTGTGATTAAAATAAAAATTCCGTACCACATATTTGTTAGCAAATCTAAGCTTACAGCATATGCTACAACTGTTAAAAGAGCCAGTATTGCACCTAAATACAACCCGTAATTTGAAGCAATAGACTTTAAAGATTTTTCCATAATATTTTGTTTAAAAATGTTAGTTGACCAGTTAGTATACTAATATAATAAAATGTTACACCAAAAGGTTAAAATAAAAAATAATAAAAAGTATTGTGGATTTATAAAAAATACTTAAATTTGCAGCTCGAAAATTGTAAAGAATAAAAGCATTTAGTGATGAGAAAAGGTATACATCCAGAAAATTATAGATTAGTAGCATTCAAAGATATGTCTAACGATGACGTGTTTTTAACAAAATCTACTGCAGATACTAATGAAACTATTGAAGTTGATGGTGTTGAGTATCCACTTGTTAAAATGGAGATATCAAGAACTTCTCACCCTTATTACACTGGTAAATCTAAATTAGTAGATACCGCTGGTCGTATTGATAAATTCAAGACAAAATACGCTAAATTTAAAAAATAATTTAGCGCAATTTATATTCATAATATAATATTTATTAAGCCTTTCATAAACTGAAAGGCTTTTTTATTTTATCTAATTGGGTTACTTTTGAACGCGTAAATAATATGTTTGATATTAAAGCGTAAAAATTGTAGCTTCTAACTCATAATTTTAATTTTTTATGAATTACATTCTTTTTGATGGATCTTCCCGTAACAATTTGTTGCCATTTACATTTACAAGGCCAGTAGCCGACATTAGGGTTGGAATTTTAACCATTCGTGAAAAGTGGGAGGCCTTTTTGAAAACAACGACAACGACTATTACCGAAGACTATTTATCTGATAAATATCCTATGGTAGAACTGGAAGAAAATGTGATGATTAATGCATCATGCCTGCCAAATTTAGAATTGGTGACCAGAATAAAAGGTTTAAAAGAGAATCAAGCCATTTTTAAGGGTGATACTATTATTGCTTTTTTTGCTAAAGAAGCACAAGACGATATTGATTTTGATCGTTTTGAAAAAATTGAGATTGAAAATGACATTGTAAAGATTGAAAATACTTGGGACATTTTTTCTAAAAATGGAGAAGCTATTAAAGAGGATTTTAACTTAGTTACAAAAGATAGGACGTCGCAACCCATACCACCGAGCAATAATGTGATTGCTCCAGAGAATATTTTTATAGAAGAAGGGGCAAAATTGGAATTCGTAACACTTAATGCTAGCGGAGGACCTATTTATATTGGTAAGAATGCAGAAATAATGGAAGGAAGTATTATACGGGGAGCTTTTGCTTTATGCGAAAATGCGATGGTGAAACTGGCTGCAAAAATTTATGGGCCAACAACAGTCGGGCCTAATAGTAAAGTGGGGGGAGAGATTAACAATGCCGTTATATTTGCTAATTCTAATAAAGGACATGATGGCTTTTTAGGAAATTCTGTTTTAGGAGAATGGTGCAACCTTGGTGCAGATACTAATACGTCTAATTTAAAAAATAATTACGCAGAAGTACGCTTGTGGGATTATGAAACCGAAGGTTTTGCAAAAACGGGATTACAATTTTGTGGATTAATGATGGGCGATCATAGTAAATGTGGTATCAATACCATGTTTAATACAGGAACCGTAGTGGGCGTAAGTGCCAATATTTTTGGTAGTGGATTTCCAAGAAATTTTGTGCCGAGTTTTAGCTGGGGAGGCAGTAGTGGTTTCACAACATATTTAACTAAAAAGGCCTTTGAAGTAGCTGGTGTTGTTATGGCTAGACGTAAGCAGGAGTTTACAGAACAAGATCAGGCTATTTTGGAACACATTTTTGAAGAAACCAAGAAACATAGAAGAGAATAATTTTTTAGAAACATGAGGAAAAGGTGGGGCTTTTTGAAAATAAAAAATA
The DNA here is from genome assembly GCA_947501845.1 of uncultured Flavobacteriaceae bacterium. Classification (GTDB taxonomy): domain Bacteria; phylum Bacteroidota; class Bacteroidia; order Flavobacteriales; family Flavobacteriaceae; genus Flavivirga. The sequence continues at coordinate 83,094 of CANMXP010000004.1, forward strand.
CCTTGCCAATAAATAATAAACAAGATGATTTTGGCTTAATTATTGTGTTTAAAATAAAGCGGACTAATCTTTGTTAAAGCTCCAACGAAAATGGAGATATGATATTTCTTTTAGTTAAAGAAAACCCCTAAATCAGATGATTTTTAAATCTCTCTAAACCTACATTATGGTGGCTTTGTTTAAAAATGTTTATTTATTTTCGACCCTTTTTTTCTTAGTATTATTCACAGACATTTTAATGAAATTAAATTCAGAGATGCTAATTTATAGGTTTGTATCTAAGAGTTTAGTTACTATTCTATTATTGGGATATTATCTGGTTAATAATAAAGAACAGTTTAAAATAAAGCGAATTTTTATTATTTGCGCTTTGCTATTTTTTCTAGCAGGTGACGTCTTTTTAATTTTACACACTCAAACCGTTTGTTTTGTTATAGGAACTCTTTGTTTCATTTTTGGAAAAGTGTTTTATATTTTTCGCTTTTCTAATAAAAGAGATTTTAACTTGTATAAACTATTTCCCCTTTTGGCTTTTTGTTTTATCTATTTGGTTGGTTTTTTAATTTTAATCTATAAAAATTTAGATAGTTACTTTTTTCTCATTTTGCTGTATTTGTTTGCTGCCATGACCACCATTGCATTTGCTTATTTAAGAAAAGGAGACGTTAATTTAATTAGTTATAACTGGGTTTTAATTGGTGTTATTTTTTCTGTTTTATCAGACAATATTACGGGATTTAGGCTTTTTTATGATAATGATTTTGCTTATCATTCAATTACAATTATGCTGTTTTATGGTCTGTTTCAGTATTTTGTTGTACTTGGTATCGTTAAAGAAACTAATTTTTCGTTTGTTAAAAAGAAATTTTACACAAAATTTCAGATTGGGAGGAAATAGTGTTTTTGAAGAAATACAGATTATTTGATAGTTAGTAATAGGCGGCTGTAACCGATTTGAATTCAAATCATTATATTTGTTTACAGCACGCTACTTTTATGCTTAAGTCATTTCATTATATAATCTTTTTAATCGGACTAATAGGTCTTTCCCAAACTAAAGGATATAGTGTTAAGAATTTAGAAATCAACACAAAATATCCACATTTTGGTTTGATGAAAATTAGTGATTCAAGAATTATTTTTACTTCATATTTATTAGACAAAAAAGGGCGGGCAAAGCGATTTGAAGGCCATCCTATTTTAACCATTTTTGAAGGCGATTTGTCGGAAAAAGGTCATATTACTAATGTAAGTCTTGTGCAGATAGATTCAAAACAACACATATCTCATATTACAAGTGCTACAATATCTTTAGATGGTAAACACATTTATTTAACAACCAATTATACCAGGAAAAATATGCCAAAAGGTAATTTTAATGAATCTAACTTTCATATTGAGGTTGGAGAATTTAAAGCAGATTTGGGCTGGACTAATTTTAAAGTTTTACCATTCTGTAAACCTAAATATTCTTATGCACATCCAGCCTTAAGCAAAGATGGGAAAACCTTGTATTTTACAGCGAATATTAGAGGTGGAAGAGAGAATACAAGAGGTGGTTCAGATATTTTTAAGGTAGAGATTTTTGATGATGGAACTTATGGAGAACCAAAAAACTTAGGAAGTAAGGTTAATTCTTATAGCAGAGAGATGTTTCCTTATATGAGTGCCGAAAATATCTTGTACTTTGCTTCAAATAGACCCAATGGCTTTGGTGGATTCGATATTTATAAAAGTGTTATGAATGAAGACGGAACTTTTGAAAAGGCTGTAAAAATGCCAAAACCATTGAATAGTAAACAAGATGATTTTTGCTTTATAACAGATGCTGAAAATAAAACAGGCTATTTTTCATCAAAACGGCCAGAAGGAAAAGGGGATGACGATATTTATTATTTTAAATTAAACTAAAAGTATTTTATGTTAGGAATTTTACTTATTTATTTTATTGGAAAAAGATTTTATGATTTATCGGAAGAATACGAGCAAAATAAGTGGCTTTATGCCATATTGAGTGTTATTGTTTATTATGCTGGAACTTTTTTGGCTGGAGTAGTTTTTGCGTTTTTGGTAGAGTTTGGAATCATGGATATAGACTTAGAGAATAGTTTAATGTTGACCATAATAGCCTTGCCATTTGGATTAGGAGCTGTATACTTATTTTACATTTTGCTAGAGAAAAAATGGAAAAAAACGGTAGTCGTTATTAAAGATGAAATTAATGATATTGGTAGAAATATTGAAGAGAAATAAGTAAGTCGTATGCCATATATATAATTTTGGAAATTAAATTTATTTGATTTGTAGGGCAACACTTGTTATATTGTCGTTTTTTAGATGAAAAACATCTTATCATAATAAATTAAGAAGTTATTGATGTTTTCTTAGTTATTAGATATTTTTTTATACTAACTAGTTTATATTTACAACGCTTATAAGTTATGTAGATTTTATCACGCCCCAAAAACGATAAACAGTGTTGCGCATTTTAAAAAATGAAAAAAAATTCAGCATTCTTTTTTTTGTCATTTTAACTATAGATATTTTAGTTAAACTAAATCTTCAATCCTTTCCTTATCGTTACATTTCTAAACCCGCTATTACAATACTTTTATTTTTATATTATTATTTTAATACTACAGATAAGAGGAAGAAAAAAAAGCTGTGGGTAATTTTGGCTTTGTTAAGTTTTCTAATAGGAGATATTCTTATTATAGAACACACTAATATTATTCTTTTAAGTGCTAGTATACTTCTATTTTTTTTAGCAAAAATTTTTTTGAGTTTGAGGCTTTCTCATAGATCAGATTTTGATATTATGAGGTTAATCCCTTTTTCTATAATCCTATTTGCCTATACCGTTTTTATAGTAAGTTTACTTTATAATAGTATAAAGAATTTTTTTGTACCAGCATTGCTTAGTTTTTTTATATCTCTATTGCTTATTCAATTTGCCTTTTTGAGAAGAGGTGTCGTTAATCGAGTTAGTTATTTGTATGTATTCATCGGTGTAATTTTTTATATCCTTTGTGAGAGTATGATGGGAATAAAAACATTTAGAATGGATCTGCCGATGCAAGATATTTTGATTATGTTATTTTATGGGATATCATTATACCTCATTATCTTTGGGATTGTAAAAGAGCATAGAACGGGTAATGATATTAATCCTTTTTAACCCTTCTCAAATCTAATAGGTTGATAGGGTTAATTCCAAGTCCAGAAACATTTTTTCTGGAAAAACGAACGACTTCGTCATAGAACAACGGTACCATAATAGCGTTTTGCATGGCTATGGAATCCATAGTAGTATATAAATGTTTTCTTTCTTCGATATTAGTTATCGTAAAGGCTTTATTATACAAACTATCAAATAGCGTACTTTTAAAGTGAAAATAGTTTGAACCATTAGGCGCGAAATTTTTGCTATAAAATATAGATAAATAGTTTTCGGCATCTAGATAATCTGCAACCCAAGAGCTTCGAAACATATCTACCTTTCCATTAGATCGGGCAGATCTTAAAGTTGCTTCTGGCATAACATCAACATTGATAATTAGTCCAGTTTTTTCAAGTTCTCGCTGTATAAATTCACAAAAATCCAGATAATTACTTGTTGTAACTAATGTTATTTCTGGATTTGTAATGCCACTTTCTTTTTTGAATTGCTCTATGAGTTGTTTTGCTTTTTCTGGTTGATAAGAAAAGCCTATAGATTTATTGTAACCTGCCAACCCTATTGGAATAAACCCTCCATTGGCAGGATTGCCAATGCCGTTACGTAAATAAATCATCATTTTTTTTCTGTCAAACCCGTAGTTTACAGCTTTTCTTATTAAAACAGATTGAATCTCAGGAGCTTTAGAATCCAAATAAAAGCCTAAATACTCTGTGTTTAAATAAGGGCCACGAATCATATTAACGGTCTCAGCGTAGGAGTCACGTAAGTGTCCGTCTGCAGTTAGTAATTCGTCTTTATATGATGCATCTAAACCTTTTATGTAGTCTATATTACCTTGTGCAAATTGTAAAAACTCACTTTGTTTATCGGGCAAGAAAGTAAGTGCTACGGCTTCTAAGTAGGGTAATGATTTACCAGCTTCATCTTTTTCAAAATAATGTTGATTCCTTCTAAAAACCAGTTTGATGTTTTCTTCCCAGCGTTTAAATTTAAAAGGCCCTGTACCAATGGGGTGTGATCTAAATTCAATCCCATAATGTTCAACAACTTCTTTTGGAACAACCGAACAGTATTTCATGGTTAACAAACCTATAAAAGCTGGAAACGGTTGTTTTAAATGAATCTGAAAAATGGTATCATTAATGGCTTCAAAATCATCTACCTTATTTAAAACCCAACTTCCTGGTGCAGCAATTTTTTCATCTCTTAATCGGTTGAAACTATATGTGAAATCTTCTGCGATGACCGTTCTCGTGGAATCCTTTCCAAATAATTTATGCTTGTGAAAATAGACATCATTTCTCAATATAAACGTGTAAGTTAACCCATCATCCGAAGTACTCCAGCTTTTGGCGATACAAGGAAGGATATTTAAATTATTATCCAATTGCATCAGGCCATTAAATAATTGGTTGCATACCGAATTGTCTTGTAAAGTTCTAGAAAATGCAGGGTCTAAAGTATTTATGTTTGCGTGTTCATTATATCTAAAAACTAAATGGTCTTTACTATTTAGAGTGTTATTTGTGCATGACCCTAGCAGTAAAGTCAGGCATATTATAAATAAAGATGTTAAGTATTTTGTAGTAGTCACTAGTTTCATTAAAAACAGACAATTTAAACAATTTTCTATCCTTCGGGTAAAGCCTTCCATTTTTTTATGACACCAGAGTATACATACATAAAGAATAAATTAAGTATGAACAAAATATAACTCCAAGTTAAACCTAAACTACCTAATAAATTAAAGCACTTTTCGTTGCTAAAATCAAAAGTATAATTTCCAATACAGGCATCAGATTGATGTAAAGATATTATCGTCATGATTAGAAAAATATAGAGTATAAACCCAGCAATAGAAATATTTAAACAAATAGAAACGATGAGTTTTTTTATTTTTTCAGCATAAAAGATGGGAATAGATAAGATGATGGAACCTAATACAAAACTTAAATAGGATACAAAATAGCCGGCACTGTTATCATTAAACTTGGTTATATAAGCATAAAAAACAGTTAATAGAATAACAAATATGGTTAGCACACCTATACTTATCAATGTGAAGAGTAATGACTTTAAACTAGTAACTCTAAACATAAAAATCAGGGCTGAAAAAAAGAAGGCAAACCACATAAAAAAATGAATGCTTTGTAAAAAAGGATTGCTTTCTTTTATTTCTTCAATATTTTCAAAAACCTTGCGTAAAGAATCATTGTCTAAATAATAATTTGTAATATGATTTTTGTAGAAAGTGTCTACAGCAGTTTGAGGTTCGGTGGGTACAAATTGAAAATCATTTTTAGGTTCGTTCCTTATTAGGTTTTTTAATTCAAAGTTGTCATCTGGGTGATAAACCATGTCAAACCAGTTATCGGCATTTAGATTATGCTTAATTTCATATTGATCACAAATTATTAAAAATTCAGATAATACGTTTTTAATTTCATTAGGATCATTTCGTTTTAAAAGATCGTAATTTAACTTGTTTCTTAGTTGGTTACTTTTATTGAAACCCGACCGATAATTATATTGGTCATAATCAAAATCATTATATTCGGAGTAATTATATTGAATGTCATCATGTTCAAATTTGTCTTTTTGAGACGGATAAAATATTTTTGAATGGTTAAAATAACTAGGTTTTACAGTTTGTACATGAGGTAAAATATCAAAAACGGTATCTTTAAAATAATAAGTTCTAATGGTGTCTTTTGTTTTGTAATACACATAGCCTATATAAGTGCTATCCATTAACATTTGGTTTATAGAGCCTTCTTTTTCATAAAGTGTATAATACTTATAGTGGTAATCAAGGAATCTTAAGGATAGGGTATCTTTGGTACGGGTTATTCCATTATAGATTTCGCAATATAAAGTGTCAAATGGGGGAGGGTAACAACGTTGGTTAATAGTATAGTCTAGTGTGTTTTTAGAAAAGAATAATGCAGCAGCATTAGAAGCAGTGATTTTTTTTTCTATACTCACATCATCATATTTAAATGAGATATAAGATTTAACACCGAGATTATATGAAATGTAAAATGTAGTGGTTGAAAACGTGATTATTAAATAAATTAAAAAGTGTTTAAATATTTTTAGTCTAGACGTTGGATAAAAACTTTTAAAGGCATTATTTTTAAATAGGAAAATAAGCCAAATAACGAGTATTAAGATGGATAAGATAATGCTAATATAAACCATGCCATTATCAAAAAAGATATGCTTGGCACCATATTCATGTAGAATTTTTGGATTAGTAATAGCAACGTATCCAAATAGGAAAAACAAAACATGTAAAATTATAGCAGTTATTGAAACCCACAATAATTTTGTATTCCAAATTATTGGATGATTTTCGAGTAAGTACTGATTTGTTTTATATATAAATTTTTTCATTGATTTAGCTTTAAGAGACAAAGAAACGTCTTGTAGATTTTGTTATGTTACGAGTATAAATAACATCTATTTTATGCTTTCCAAGAGTTTCAAGAACTAAAGGAAAAGCCACTTCTATAGGAAAATAAGCGATGAAAATACCCCCGTTGAAGACGAGCTTTTCAAGGCTTAAATCGGTAAATATTTGTTTGAGTTTGTCTCTGTCACAATTACAATCAATTTCTACTATTAAATAATTTTTAGTGTTAGTAACAGTATTTTCGTCTTCTTGCTCTTTATAAATCCCATCTTTAAGATATATTACTTTATCGGATATTTTTTCTACTTCGTACAATTGCTGGGAACTTAATATTAATGCAATTGGATTATTTATAGAGTTACAAATAGATTTTAAATCTTCTAGAATAACCTGTTGAGCCAATACATCCAGATTAGCTAAAGGCTCGTCTAAAAGCAATAGTTCGGGTTGCCTTAATAATGTTCTTGCCAGCTCAAAACGCATCTTATAACCAGAAGACAACTCGTTCCATTTTAAGTGTTTATAGTTCCATAAGCCAAAACGGGCAATCATCATTAATACTCTGGTTTCATTCTCCTCTTGGCTTATGTCATAGTTTGACAAAACAAATTTTAAATTGTCCTTGAGGCTACCGTACCATTTTTTTGTTCGTTGCGGGATATACACTAAATTAGAGCGTAAATCATAGTCTCCATTAAATTTTTTATCAAAATTAAATTCTAAAGCGCCTTCATTATATTTTAATTCTTTAGCTAAAATCCGTAATAGTGTCGTTTTACCGTTACCATTTTCTCCAACTAATCCGTATACATCACCTTTATGAATATTAACTGAAATAGGTCCCAATTTAAAACGATTAATACCATAACTTTTAATAATATTTGATCCCGAAATAACGGGCTTTTTTGTATTATAATCTTCAATTGGGATCTTGAAAATTTTATCTAGAATCTGAAGGCTTCTTTTTATAAGCTCGTCTTCTTGGTTTGGGAATTTTTCTTTCCAATCTGTTAGGGCTATGACTTCTTTATAAATATCTAAGTTTTGTGTATCGATAACACAATCCATAAGTTTTCGATATCCTAAAAAAGTGTCTTTATTTTCAAAAAAAGTAACCACTTCTTTAATTCGTGCTTCAGCTCTTGTCATTTGATATTATCAGCTTTTAGTTTAAGTCTTCATACTTAGATTGTATTACTTGAACCAATTACGTAAATTTGCAGGCTTTTAAGTTAGAAAACAAGTAAATATAAATACATTTCCTTCGTAAAGGAAATGAAAAATGATAAATGAAGAAAAAAGTCGCATTTTATACTCTAGGTTGTAAACTGAATTTTTCAGAAACATCAACTATTGCCAGAAATTTTTCAGATGAAGGCTTTGACCGTGTGGACTTTTCTGAGAAGGCAGATATTTACGTAATTAATACCTGTTCGGTTACTGAGAATGCAGACAAACGTTTTAAAACGATTGTAAAACAAGCTCAAAAAATCAATGCAGAGGCATTTGTTGCAGCAGTAGGATGTTATGCGCAATTAAAACCTCAAGAATTAGCAGATGTTAATGGCGTTGATTTGGTTTTGGGAGCTACCGAAAAATTTAACATTACTGCTTTTATTAATGACTTGCTTAGTCATCCCGAGCGCAATCGAGAGGCGGGACAAGTACATGCTTGTGAGATTGAAGAAGCCGATTTCTATGTAGGCAGTTATTCTATTGGAGATAGAACACGCGCATTTTTAAAAGTTCAGGATGGTTGCGATTATAAGTGTACTTATTGTACCATACCATTGGCACGCGGTATTTCAAGAAGTGATACCATGGAGAACGTCTTGAATAACGCTAAAGAGATTTCTAAACAAAACATAAAGGAAATTGTGCTTACTGGTGTTAATATTGGTGATTATGGGAAAGGCGAGTTTGGTAACAAAAAGCATGAACATACTTTCTTAGATTTAGTAACCCAACTGGATCAAGTGGAAGGTATTGAACGTTTAAGGATTTCGTCTATAGAACCTAACCTTTTAAAAAATGAAACGATAGATTTAGTTTCTAAATCGAGAGCTTTTGTACCTCATTTTCATATACCGTTGCAATCTGGTAGCAACGAGATTCTTAAAAAAATGAAACGCCGTTATATGCGTGAGCTATATGTAGATCGTGTTTCGAAAATACGAGAGGTAATGCCTCATGCCTGTATAGGAGTGGATGTTATTGTTGGTTTTCCTGGAGAAACGGATGAACATTTTTTAGAAACGTATAATTTTTTGAACGATTTAGATATTTCATATTTACATGTGTTTACCTACTCGGAACGCGATAATACTGAGGCTGCCGAGATGAATGGGGTTGTGCCAAATAATATAAGAAGTAAGCGCAGTAAAATGCTACGAGGTTTATCGGTTAAAAAACGTCGCGCTTTTTATGAAAGTCAAATAGGCACTACCAGAACAGTATTGTTTGAAAGCGAAAATAAGGAAGGCTATGTTCATGGGTTTACCGAGAACTATGTAAAAGTAAAAACACCGTGGAACCCAAAACTGATTAATACATTGCATCAAGTGGACCTTAAAAAAATTGATGTAGATGGTTTGGTTAGATTTGAGTTTGCAACTGTACTTTCAAATTAAAAAAGAGAAATTGTCATTGTTTTTTTACGATAATTTTGACTAGAAAACGACATTGTCTACATATTACCTAAAGTTTTGTTCACTTTGACTTATTTTTTGTGCAAATAAAACGACGCTCCATACTTTTATGCATGTAAATATGCCCCAAATATGAATAAGTTTCTTTTTATTTTATGCTTTGCATTGTTACTAGTTAGTTGTTCAGATGATGATAATGAAGATGTATCCATTGTAGGGACATGGAAATTAACTGCTTGGGAAGTAGCCGATGGACTTGATATCAATAATGATGGCACAGCTAGTGTAAATATTTTAGACGAAATTGAATGTGCAAACAATGAAACTTTAATTTTTGAGTCTAATGGGGTTGTGGCTTCAAATAAAACCTTTAATCCAGATATCGGTATAGCTTTAAAGCAGGGTACTACAAATAACTATACATTTAATATAACATGTGATGAGCAAGGCGTTATTGGTTTTGCAACGTCCTATTCTCAAAGTATGGATACAGTTATATTTAATAATAATGAATCTACTATAATTGGTAACCAATTGTTTCGCGTGATTAAAGAATCGATTAAAATATACAATGAAGATTTTACAGAGGTAGTTGCCACTAAGAGTCTAACATTGGTATACACCAAGCAATAAGCCATTCATGTTTTATGGAAACCAAAAAGGTTGTCTCATTGAGTACAGTCGAGATGTCTTGAAAGTAGGGATGCTTAAAAGCCAAGCTCTCAACCTAGTTCGTAGTGCTCAAACGGATATAAAATTGTATTTATACAACCTCTGAAAACAAAAAATCCGAAACTGTTAACAATTTCGGATTTTCTTAGGGTTAGTATTTTTTGTTTTAAAAATTAAATTCTTACTCCAACAGGAAGCATACGCTTATATTTTCTATTGCTTCTCACAAATTTGGCAATTTCAGGACTTGTAGGCACAACACTCAAATTACGTTCTTCAATTTGTTCAAATACAGCAGCCAAAAATTCTTTGCTAAAATCCTGGTTTTTAATGCCTTCTGGTATAATAAGCTTTGTTAAAAAAATCTTCCTTTCTTGTAAGGAATATTCAATTTTAGCTAAATGGTCATCAATTTTTAATTCAAATTGACGTAAAAAATCATTATCAATTAGTTCTGCAGCTTCAACCATGGTAATTTTTGTTTTATTTCTTAGGAATCTTAAATAGTGAGTACTATTTATATAACTTTGTTTTGCAAAAGTACAAAAAAAAATTGTCATTTTAAAGATAAAATAAGGTTAATACCTTATAAAATAAACCATTAGAAAAATAGTTGTTTAAATTTGAAAGACAACCGTATTTATAAAACCAAACTAAAGTTTAAATGAACAAGGAAATCGTACATGTTTATTTAATGCCAGGAATGGCGGCAAACCCTATAATTTTTGAACACATAGAACTACCAGAAAACCAATTTGAGGTTCATTGGCTTGAATGGATTATGCCAATTGATAATGAATCTATTGAAGATTATGCATTACGAATGACGCATAATATTAAACATGAAAATATTGTACTACTAGGGGTATCGTTTGGAGGGGTTTTGGTACAGGAAATAAGTAAGCATATAAATACTAGGAAACTCATTATAGTGTCAAGTGTTAAATCCATGCACGAATTACCTAAGCACATGGTGTTGGCAAAAAAAACAAAGGCCTATGCATTAGTACCTACTCAATTAGCTGGTAATATTGATTTACTTGCAAAATACGCTTTTGGTAGTCATATAAAAAAGCGTTTAGATTTGTATAAGAAATATTTATCGGTTAATGATAGTAAATATTTAAGTTGGGCAATTAAACAAATGGTTTGTTGGAGCCAAACGGAAAGCCCGACTGATATTATACATATTCACGGAGATAATGACCTTGTGTTTCCTATTAAAAACATTACAGATTGTATCACTATAAAAAATGGTACGCATATTATGATTATCAATAAATATAAGTGGTTTAATGAGAATTTACCACGTATAATTTTAGAAAACTAAATAAAAATTTTACCTTTAAGCAAAACTTATTAAAGATGAAGACAGCACAGAGATTATTAGCGTTTGTGGGATTATTAAGTTTGTCAGCCCTATTTATTTATGCCCTACAAGACGCCCCAACAGATGAGAATTTTGAAAAGAAATTAATTAATGACTATAATGTTTATGCATTACAGGTTCCTGAAGATTTAAATTTTGCAGGAGAAGCTATGCCACTTAAAAATCCAGATATATTAGAGCGTATGGATAGGGAATTGCTAGTTAATACCTATTGGCAATCTAATGGTTTGTTAATGTTTAAACGTGCCAAGAAATATTTTCCAATTATCGAGCCTATTTTAAAGAAGCATGGTATTCCAGATGATTTTAAATATTTAGCGGTTATAGAAAGTGGTTTGACCAATGCAGTATCTCCAGCTGGAGCCAGAGGCTTTTGGCAAATTATGAAAACCACAGGTAGAGAAAATGGTTTAGAGGTTAATGATAATGTTGACGAACGTTATCATTTAGAAAAAGCAACCGAAGTAGCATGCAAATATTTATTGAGGTCTAAAAAAAGATTAGGCTCATGGACTTTAGCTGCTGCTGGCTATAATGCAGGTGTTGCAGGTGTTTCTAGGAAACTAAAAGAGCAAAAAGTTTCCAGTTACTACGATTTACTACTTATTGAGGAAACGGGACGTTATATTTTTAGAATAGTCGCATTAAAAGAAATTTTGTCTAATCCAGCTAAGTATGGTTTTAATTTTAGAGAAAAAGATTTGTATAACAATATCCCTACATATAAGGTTGAGATTGATTCAGCCGTAACCGATTTTTCAAAATTTGCACAAAATTTTGGTATCAATTACAAAATACTAAAACTTCATAACCCTTGGTTGCGCGAATCGCATTTAAATAATAAATCGAAAAAGCTATATACAATAGATATCCCTAAAAAAGGGTATTATGATGTACAATAGAATGACTAAAATAAAGAGGTAATGTATAAATAATTACCCTCTTCTTTTTTGAGCTCTTAAAGAACCTCCACTACCATAATGTTGATTAGGCATTTGAGAACGTTTCATATTTTGCTTCATCATTTTTATCTGATCGGTTAACATGCCCTGTTTGTCTAGTTTTTGAGCTTCAGATAGTAGTTTTTGAGCTTCTTGTTTTCTGCGTTTAGAAAAAGCAATACCTGCTAGGTTTAATTTGGCCATGGCCAGATCATGATTCATAGATAATCCTAAAGAAATAGCCTTTTTAAAGTATTTTTCGGCTTCATTCATGTTGCTTTGAGAAACCATAATACCGTGCAGATAGTTATAGTATCCTTGTTGTTTCTTTACTAAAGCAGCCCCAGGATTTTTAATTTTGTTGAGCCATTTTTTGGCACCATCGAAGTCTTGTTTGCGTAATCTTAAAAAAGCTAATAAAATAAACTCATTTTTAAAATAAAGGAATACAAAAATTAAAGAGAGTAGAATAAGCATAATACCATTGCCTATATAACCTTCAGTAAATTGATAGACAGCATATGAAATAATCCCAGCAGCTATAATTAGTTTTATAATTTTATTGTACATTTTAATAAGTTTATAATGTGAATAGGTGTTATTTTTTACTTACAAATAAGACCTCTTTTGTTTTAGACTGCAAAGAAACTAAATTTTTATTAAAATTAACTCATAGATATTTAACAAAAAGTATTGATTAGCCTAAACATACAAGGGTTTGGTAAGAATTTTTGATTCAAAAAAATAATTAAAAATATTTTTTCAAAAATGGTTTGCAAAGTAATAAAGGCTTTGTATATTTGCCCTCGGTTTTGGAGAAGGTCCAACCACATTAGAAAAATACAATTCAGACTTTAAAGATACAAGATAATGAGTAAAAGAACATTTCAGCCTTCTAAAAGAAAGAGAAGAAACAAACACGGTTTCAGAGAAAGAATGGCTTCTGCTAACGGTAGAAAGGTATTAGCACGTAGAAGAGCTAAAGGAAGAAAAAAATTATCTGTGTCATCTGAAACAAGACATAAGAAATAATGATTAACAATTGTTGATATTTTAAAGGTGTTACTTAAGTGTAACGCCTTTTTTTATATCTTCTAAATAGTATTTTTGTAACAAATTATAATACAACATATAACCAGTAAAAATGCCGAAGAATTCTAAACTAAAATCTATATTAATTATTGGCTCAGGCCCTATTGTTATTGGGCAAGCATGTGAGTTTGATTATTCAGGTTCTCAATCCTTAAGGTCTCTTAGAGAAGATGGAATTGAAACAATTCTTATTAACTCCAATCCTGCAACTATCATGACAGACCCTTCCATGGCAGATCATGTTTACTTGCTTCCTCTCAACACAAAATCCATTATCAAAATTCTAAAAGAGCATCCACAAATTGATGCAGTATTACCTACTATGGGTGGACAAACTGCTTTAAATTTATGTATCGAGGCTGATGAAAAGGGTATTTGGAAAGATTTTGAAGTAGAATTAATAGGTGTGGATATTAATGCCATAAATATTACAGAAGATAGAGAGCAGTTTAGAGAACTAATGGAAAAGATAGGTGTTGAAATGGCTCCACAGGCTACAGCTACATCTTTCTTAAAGGGAAAAGAAATTGCTCAAGAGTTTGGTTTTCCATTGTGTATTCGTTCTTCATTTACTTTAGGAGGTGCTGGTGCAGCCATTGTTTATGAAGAAGAGGATTTTGATAAATTATTGCGTAGGGGGCTAGAGATTTCTCCAATCCATGAAGTGATGATTGATAAAGCAATGATGGGGTGGAAAGAGTATGAATTAGAATTGCTTCGTGATAAAAACGACAATGTAGTTATTATTTGTTCTATTGAAAATATGGATCCTATGGGAATTCATACAGGAGATTCTATTACAGTAGCTCCAGCAATGACTTTGAGCGATAGAACCTATCAAAAGATGCGTGACATGGCCATTAAAATGATGCGTAGTATAGGTGATTTTGAAGGCGGATGTAACGTGCAATTTGCTGTAAGTCCTGATGAAAAGGAAGACATTATAGCTATAGAAATAAATCCTCGTGTATCACGTTCTTCAGCATTAGCAAGTAAAGCGACTGGTTACCCGATTGCTAAAATAGCAACAAAACTAGCTATTGGTTATACTTTAGATGAGCTAGATAATCAGATAACAAAATCTACTTCGGCTTTATTTGAACCTACTTTAGATTATGTTATTGTAAAAATACCAAGATGGAATTTTGATAAATTCGAGGGTTCTGATAGAACTTTAGGTTTACAAATGAAAGCTGTTGGAGAAGTTATGGGGATTGGACGTTCTTTTCAAGAAGCTTTGCATAAAGCGACCCAATCTTTAGAAATTAAAAGGAATGGTTTAGGAGCAGATGGAAAAGGATATAGCAATTATAACCAAATTATTGATAAACTTACCAACGCTTCTTGGGATCGTGTATTTGTTATTTACGATGCGATTGCGATGGGAATTCCGTTAAGCCAGATTTATGATATCACAAAAATTGATATGTGGTATTTAAAACAATATGAAGAATTATTTCAATTAGAAAAAGAAATATCTACATATACTATCGATACACTTGACAAAGATTTATTGTTAGAAGCCAAGCAAAAAGGATATGGCGATCGTCAAATTGCACATATGTTAGGATGCTTAGAAAGTCAAGTATATAATAAGAGGGATGAATTTAATATACAACGTGTATTTAAGTTAGTTGATACCTGTGCTGCAGAGTTTACGGCCAAAACACCATATTACTATTCTACATTTGAAAATGAGGTTGAGTCTGCTTCTGGAGAAATATATACGCATAATGAAAGTATAGTAAGTGATAAAAAGAAAATTGTTGTACTAGGATCTGGACCTAACAGAATAGGACAGGGTATCGAGTTTGATTACTGTTGTGTTCACGGTGTATTAGCAGCCGCAGAATGTGGTTATGAAACCATCATGATTAACTGTAATCCAGAAACAGTTTCTACAGATTTTGATACTGCCGATAAATTATATTTCGAACCTGTTTTCTGGGAACATATCTATGATATTATTCGTCATGAAAAACCAGAAGGTGTTATTGTTCAATTAGGCGGACAAACCGCATTAAAATTAGCGGAAAAGTTAACCAAATACGGTATTAAAATTATTGGAACTAGTTTTGAATCTTTAGACTTGGCGGAAGATAGAGGAAGTTTTTCTAGTTTATTAAAGGAGAACAATATTCCTTATCCTGACTTTGGAATTGCAGAAAATGCTGATGAGGCTTTAGCTTTAGCTGATAAGTTAGATTTTCCAATTTTGGTTAGACCATCTTATGTTTTAGGTGGTCAGGGGATGAAAATTGTCATTAATAAAGAAGATTTGATTGAACATGTGGTTGATTTATTAAGGAGAATGCCTAATAATAAGCTGTTATTAGACCATTATTTAGATGGTGCTATTGAAGCAGAAGCAGATGCTATTTGTGATGCTGACGGAAATGTTTATATTATAGGAATCATGGAGCATATAGAGCCATGTGGTGTACACTCTGGAGACTCCAATGCTACCTTGCCAGCATTTAATTTAGGAGATCTGGTTATGCAACAAATCATCGATCATACACATACCATTGCAAGAGCATTAAATACTGTAGGGCTGATTAATATTCAGTTTGCGATCAAAGATGATATTGTGTATATCATTGAAGCGAACCCTAGGGCTTCTAGAACAGTTCCTTTTATAGCTAAAGCATATAAAGAGCCTTATGTAAATTATGCGACAAAAGTGATGTTAGGTGCGAATAAGGTAACCGATTTTACTTTTAAACCTCAATTAGATGGTTATGCTATTAAGCAACCGGTATTCTCTTTTAATAAGTTCCCTAATGTCGATAAGAGATTAGGACCAGAAATGAAGAGTACAGGCGAAAGCATATTATTCATTGATAGTTTGAAAGATGATGATTTTTACGATCTGTATTCCAGACGGAAAATGTACTTAAGTAAATAATAAAAAATGCCGCTTTAAGCGGCATTTTTTATTGAATTATATTCGTGTAAAATTAGTTTTCTAAAAGACCATCGTCTTTCCATTTTTGAATAATATCCCTGTTGCTGAAAGGCATCTGTCCAGTAGGGGGCATAGGGCTCGAAGAACTATTAATTCGGGTTAATATGATATCTACTCTATCTTTAACCTGAGTATAAGTCGTTAAAGAAAATGGTGCGCCATTAGCTGTTGGGTTACCATGGCATTGTAAACAATTGCCTCCAATAATATTCTTTACATTGGCATCGTAAGTAATTTTTGTATTTGGGTCAGGGTCTGGTTGGGATACATCATCAGTACCACCAGAACAACTAAATATTAATATAATAGCGAATAAATATATAAAGTTCTTAAAATTCATAGCATTTAAGAGTTTAAAATTTGATGGTACATTTTTTTACAAATATACGATTTGTGATAATTGTTTTGGTTTAAGCTTAACTTTGACATTTCAATTATTGATTTTTGTAAGGCAAAGTTTTATTGATAATTGCACATTATAGATTAACAAGCTAAATACAAGAGCATCACTCGAAGTTATTTTTAGTATTTCGTCATATTGTTCTATATTTCGCACTATTTATTAAATGTATCATAATAACACATGTTAAAATTTAAAGATGTAGATATAATATCTATAACGACTAATAAATGGTTGGGAAGTTTTTTCAGATAAATTCATTTATATTTACTCTATTTTATAAAAATAACGAAGCAGCTTCGAAATTTTTGTTTTAAATTTTATAAAGTATGTATGAAAAAGACAATTATTGACATATCTTATTATACATTTTCCTCAAAGTCGTCTGATCAAGTTTTAAGTTCATGTTATAGTACTTTGGGATATCTTTATAAGATAACTTCGCAATTTAGAACATTCTTTGTTACTAGAACTACTGAGAGCATGGAGAATAGAAAAATCGAGAATGTTTCAATTTTTCTTTACAAGGGTTTAAAATTAAAAAAGTGGCAAATACCTTTTAAATTTAATAATTATATAAAATCATTTAATCCAGATTATATTTTAGTACATGGTTTTGGGTTTATTCATTATTTGGTTTTTTTAAAATTAATACTTCCAAAATCAAAAATTGTTCTACAATGTAATGGTTATGCCTTTAAACCTAAAGGATTTAAAAGACTCGTTTATAAATTATCAGATAAATTTATTGATGGCTATTTATTTACAGGTATCGAAAATGCGAAACATTGGTATGATTCAAATATTTTAAAAAAAGAAAAGGTTTTTGAAGTTATGGAAGGATCAACTTATTTTAACTATAATCCTGAAGTAAAAAGAAAACCTAATTCTTTTGTATGGGTTGGAGGATTAAACAATAATAAAGACCCACTGACAGTTTTAAAGGCATTTCTAAACTTTTTGAAAATACAACCATTAGCAAAATTAATAATGGTTTTTCATCAAAATGACTTATTAGCAGATTTAGAAATGTTTATTAATAAAAACCCGAAATTAAATAAAGCTGTTAATTTAAAAGGATACGTTAAACCCGATTTTATTGAAGAAATTTATAATCAGACCCAATTTTTTATTTTAGGATCTCATTATGAAGGTAGTGGTTATGCACTTTTGGAATCGATGGCATGCGGCTGTGTGCCGATTGTTACAAATATTCCATCATTTAAGTTTATGACTAATAATGGTGATTGTGCTTTTTTATTTTCATCCGGGAATAGTGATGAGTTATTTAAACAACTTAAAGCAACTCAAAATTGTGATTATGAATTGTTACAAGACAAAGTTTTAAAACAATTTAAAAATAAGCTATCATCTGAAGCAATTGCAAAAGAAATTTATAACGTTTTTGATTCTTTGGAATCGAAGAAGCAAGAGTAAATAGTTTCAGCAGTATCTTCTATTTTAAAATGGCGAACTCTTTCGGTTTGAATAGCCTCTTGGCTAATTATAAGATTGAGTTTTTGAACGATTAAATTTTTATCTTTTTCAAAGAAAAAATTTAATATATTTTCTTGTAATGCTATAGTACTCATAACTTTGCACCCAGAATATAATGCTTCTTGTATAGCCATCGAATTGCCTTCAAATTTTGAAGTGTGTAATAAAATTTTACTATCATTCATAAGCTCTCTGGTTTTTTTATTGGACACATATCCTAGAAGTTTAATATTCTCAGTCAGTCCCAAAGCTTCGATTTTATTTGATAACATTTCCCTCTCTTCTCCATCACCACAAATAATAGCATGAATGTTTTTGAATGTCTTTTTTAATTCTGCGATAATTTCAATAAAAAATGAATAATTTTTAAGAGCGCCAAGATTTCCTACACCAATAATATCTATATTTCTTTTTCCAATATTTAGTTGAGGGAAGTTTTTAGGATTTACAGCAACGTTAGCAATAGTCTTTGCCTTAAAGCCCTGATACTGCATCAAAAGTTTATTTTGATTTTTACCAACAACTATTAATTTGTCTTTTTCAGGTTTAAAAATTTTTAAATATTTATTATCAGATTTTACATCTTGACCCTGCATCCAGGTATAATGAGGTATTTTGAATATTCTTTTTAAAATTTTCCCTACAATTGCTGCATCCGAGTACCAAAATGATAAAAAACCATCATAACGATTGTTTTTAAATAGAGCAATACCTTTAAGAACGGATTTACAGATTATAAAAAGACTATTCCATTTATTTTTAAAGCCACCTCCAATTGGGTAAATGTTCAAAGAATTAAGTGTGTACTTCTCTTTTTTTATAGGATACCGAAGTGTAATAATATCTATTTCTAAATCATTAAAATTGTCATTAAGGTAAAGACAAAATTGAAAAATAAATGGAACGATAGTATCGTCTTCTATTCTATTTGGGAAAATCGGAACTATAAACAATAATCTTTTCTTCATTACTGAGATAGTTTGTGGTCTTTAAAGGTAAAGTATTTAGTTGCATAATCTAATAAATCACTATTGTGAAAAACGGAAATTATAGTAAGCTCTTTATTGATTACTTTCTTTTTTAGAAAATTCATAATTTTTCTTTCCAAAGCTTCATTTAGTTGATTGGTAGCTTCATCTAAGAGTAATATTTTTGGTTTGGTATATAAAGCTCTTGCTAATGCAATTCTTTGTTTTTGCCCACCTGAAATGCTTCTACTATCTAAAACTAAATTGGTGCGTAGTCCATTAGGTAGACTATTTAACCATTTTCTTAAATCAAGAGCATCAATGAGCTCATTAATATATTTAAGGTCTATATTTTCTGTTTTAGTCATTATTATATTATCTAGTAAGGTTCCCTGAAAAATAAAAGACTGTTGAGAAACCAAATAAACGAAAGGTAAGAAGCTATTTTTTTGTTTTATTTTACCATCAATCAAAATATTACCAGAGGTTGGAGGCAATAACCCTGAAATAATATATAAAAGCGTAGTCTTTCCACATCCTGACTTCCCCGTAATAGCTATAAAATCTCCTTTTTTTATTTCTAGATTAATGTTATTGATGATTATTTCTTTATCAGGATAATTAAAATACAACTCCTTTAAACTTATTAGGTCTTTAAATGGAATTATACTTTTTGAGATACTATTTTTAAACTGATACAATGTTAAGATATCTACCGCATGCTTATTGCTTCTGATATCTACATATGCATTAATAATCTTATTAAAAGAAGGGATTATCTTTATAATTGCGCTGCCATAAAATGATAACAAAACCATATCTTTAAATGACCATGAGTTTAATAAAATAAACACAATTGAAAAAGCAATGAAGCAGATAGTCAAAACCTCTAAATATCTAATATTATTTTGCTTAAAGGTGGTTAATTCTGCCATTGTATCGTTATATTCTTTATTAGAATGACTAAATTTTTCTATAAATTTATTTTCAGATTCTGAGCTTTTAATTTCAATAAATCCATTTAAAATATTCATCAAATTATTTAGTGTTATTCTATAGGATGAAGAGATAGTTTCGTTAAAATGCTTTGTTTTATTTTTTCTTAAAAAGAATAAAATTGACGAACAACTCAAAACAAAAATTATTGAGAAAAAGGTAACATATGCATTTAAATAGGTTCCAACGATAACGATCATTAGTAGAATAATTGTTTCTGAAAGAAGGTTGTAAAGAGGCAATAAAACATTTGTAATAAAAATCATAGGTAGTTTATGGAGATCTTGTATCAATTTTCCTTTATCATATAAATAAAAGTTTTCATAACTACCGTTAATAAAAGTATTCGCTAATTTTTTTGATAGGATGGATCCAATTGAATATAAGTACTTGGATTGAACAAAAATAATTCTTGTTTGTAGCAAATTTTTTGATAAGTAAAAAACAATAAGAATTATTAAGGCTGCTATGATATGTTGTCGTTCATATGTAATACTAAAATTTGTAACTAAAAAAGTATCTATTTTTTCTTTATTAATGACGAGTAGGATAAACGGTGTTAATAAGGCAATAGAAATAAAATCTAAAAAAGAATTAATTATGGAGATAAAGAAAAAAAAAGGAAGTTTTTTTCTTTTTACTGATGGAATTAAATGACCAATATCTATGATTAACTTTTTCAAGATTTAAACAGGTTTATTATGGAAATAAAAATAATTTTTTGGTTAAGTTTAAAATGATAAATATTCCCTTTTACTAAGAAACGAAAACTGTTTCCTATTAAAGACCATATAAAATATAATCGGTTTTTAAGATTAAAACAAGGTAACTTTTTTAAAAATGAATGTAGGCCGATACATCTTTTAAAATAGCTTATATGATCTAGATATCTATTTGTAGTATCTTTAAAGTGTTTATAAGTTACATCTCTGAGTACATGTATTTTATCTGATAATCCATTTATCTTTAAGGCTACTTCATAATTGTCCCCAATACCATTAGGGTCCAATTCTTCATTATATAGATTTTTTAAAAGGATTTCTCGTTTAATCATAGAGCACCCTAAGCCATATATTGTAGTTTCCATAATAGGATAGTCAAAATGTGTTAACAAAGGCCATCCACTTTTGCTTATGCCATTCTTATTTTTATCATAGTGCTTAATAATACGTCTTAAAATAAAATTATTAGAATTTTTATAAGGTATTAAATTGGTACAAATACTTAAACCAAAAATATAATTATAAATTAAGCTTGAACCTGTGATTTTCGTTTGAATTTCTTTCCATTTTTTATCCGTATTTTGCTGGAGTTCTGTACCTGTAACTATTTTTACATCCTTGTTGTCTTCAATATAAGTTAATAAGGATTCAATGTAATTGTTTGGTAATTCAATATCATCATCGCAAAGTAAAATATATTTTGAGTTGGCATTATGAATTCCAATATTTCGCTGTTTACATACTGATGGCGAAGAGCTAATTATTTTAATTTGATTATTTAGTTTTTGAACATTTTCTAGCTGTTCTTCACCCGCTTTTACAATTATAATTTCTTTTGGTGGATAGCTTTGATTATTTATGCTTTGAATTAACCTTATCAAACTTTCTTTTCTATTATATGTTGGAATTACAACTGAAACCATATTTTATAAGGTAATTTAATTATAAGCCCTTAAATAATTTGAATTTAAAACCTAACCTTTGGAGAAAGTATTTGCAAGAAACAAGTAATACCCCTAATCCATATTTTACGCTTTTAGAAAAGTTTATAGAAGAGGAATCCTTTTCATATTTGGTAGGACAAGAAATTTCTCCGATCGTAACTTTTTTATAACATATTTGAGCAAGCAACTGATTATCAAAAACAAAATCGTCAGAATTATCGCAAAAAGGAATTTCTTTAAGTAATTGAGCTTGAAAACATCTAAACCCTGTATGATATTCGGATAGCTTTTGACCCATTAATATGTTTTGAACACCTGTTAGAAATCTATTCGAAATATATTTATATACAGGCATTCCTCCTTTTAGGGCACCTTTCCCTAGAATTCTCGATCCAAGCACAACTCTATATACGCCATTAGCAATTAATGAACACATAGCGATAATTAATCTTGGGTCATATTGATAATCAGGGTGTAACATAATTACAATATCGGCTTTCAATTCACAAGCTTTTATATAGCATGATTTTTGGTTAGCTCCATATCCTAAATTTTTATGGTGTTCTATAATATGTTTTATTCCTAATTTTTTTGCAATATTTACTGTTTGATCACTACTATAATCATCTGTTAAAACAACTTCGTCTACAATATCATAGGGGATTTCCTTGAATGTTTTTTCAAGTGTTTTTTCAGCATTATAAGCAGGCAAAATGACTATTATTTTTTTAGAATTGAGCATTGTTTATAACGATAAAAGAATCAGTAAATTATATTTTGGATACTTCATATATATAATAATTTCTATTAAAAATACTTTCTTCAAATTTTTGCAAAAGCTTATATTTTATTTCTTTATTGATTGTTAACCAATTGTTTGTATTCTTAGCCTTAAAAAACGGTTCATTTAAAATCAAAACAATGGACTCTTTTTTCTCTTTAATTAAATTTTCTAGCGATTTGATTATTGATTCCTTTAGATTATTACGGTTAGGAGGAGGGTTGCGTGATATAAAATAGCTTTGATATTGGTTGGAATATGCAAAATAAATTGGTCTTTGAAGATAACAACTCAATTCAGTTCCATCTGATGTTTTGCTAACTATAATTTTATTAGTGATGCCCGTTTTTTTTAAAAAGGTTATAGTTTGTTTTGCGTTGGTAAAAGGATTTGTAATATCTATACAATAAGCAAAAATTCCAGAAATTAATTGAATTCCTAAAATACTATATACAATAGCCTTTTTTGTTTTTTTTAAAAAGGATAAAGAAATTAATGAGTTTAATTTATTCTTTTCAAAAGCATAATAGCTATTAATCCATAAACCAGAAATTATAATTAGGTAATTTATACCTAAATATCTTGTATCCGACAGTTGAGTAATAAAAAAGAAAAGAATAATGCCCAAGAAACTCAAATACACATAAAGTAAAACAATTTTATTTTTAAAAAAGAGAAAGCAAGGTATAAGAAGACTAGTAATGCATAGAATAACGGCAATAGGCTTGCTTAAATTTATAATTAGGTTTGTATTCCAAAAATGTATTGTTCTTACATCAGGAATTGTAAAAAGACCTTTAAAAAAAACTACAAAAGCTTTAGGTATCCTTTGGTAGATTTTTAATTCATTCGTATTCTCAAAAAAAAGAGTATCAGAAGGAGGAATTATTTGAATAATGGCCAATATGGTGCCGATAACAAAAATAGATAAGCCAATACTCATTTTTATTGGCATTCTTAAACCATTCTTCTGGATATGATCTATGAATACAATAAGCATTATACAGCAGCTTATAACTACAAAAATAGCATGTGTATTACTGGTTAGGGCAAGAAGGCTAGCGAAAAGGACAAATTTTTCCTTTCGATATTTGTAAGTACTACATACTAAAAATAGAAATAACATACCTAATGCATAATTTCTACTAATCAAATTATATTCAAAAAAAGTAAAATACCCGAAAATGAATACTATTTTAAAAATTCTTGAAAATGGTGCATTTTTAAAGAAGATAAATATTGCGGATGTAGATATAATAATATGCAATAATTGCATCCAAAATGGATTCAGGGAAAATCTACTTATAAAAAAAAGGAGAATATTCCATAGTATAGGATGCCCTTCATATTGGGTATTGGTAATTAAATTGGGGATAGATTTGCTATCTCGCGCCAAAAGCCAATGTTGTGCTTCATCCAACCAAATCTCGTGATGAAGAACACCTATAAAGCTTAAGACGAAAAATATAACCGTAAAAATAAAATAATCTTTTGTTACTAGGTTTAAGTATTTTGTTATACTGAATTCACTCATAAAACTATCTTAAATTATAATACTTCATTAATAAAAGAGCAGCTATAGATTTAAGCTTTAATTTATATTTTCTTATAAAGCTGTGTTGGTTTTTAAAATAATTCACCTCATTCACAATACGTTTCACAGCAAAATCATAAAATTTTCTAGAATAAGTTCGTTTAAAATCAATGTCCCTATCTGTTGATGTTTCCCAATGTGGTTGTACCGTTATTTTATCTTCAATTTCATTATATAATGAAGTGCCCTTAATAGGGTAGGCCACGGTAATTGTAAAATGTGTTGGATTGGCTGCTTTTAAATAGTTAATGGTTTTGTTAATATCGGTTTCATCCTCACCAGGGTAACCAACCATAATAAATGTACCAGTTTCTATGTCTAGAGCATTTGTTTTTTGAATAGCTTCTTTTACCACATTAACATCTACACGCCTATCCATGGCATCAATGATTTTTTGAGAGCCACTTTCAGCACCAATCCAAATTCTAAAACAACCAGCTTCTTTTAATAATTGTAACACCTCGTCGTTTAAACGCTCTGCTCTGGTAATACATTCAAACGGAATGATAGCATCTTGTTTAATGACTTCTTCATGAAAGCTTTTTATCCATTTATGGCTTACTGTAAACACATCATCTACAAACCAAATTGCATCTGGGGCATAGTCTTTTTTTAGCATTTTCATTTCATTTACTACTTGGTTTACTGGTCTTCTTCTATAACTTTGTCCATAAACAGCAGTACTACACCATTTACATGTATATGGACAACCACGTTGTGTACTTATGGTCATAGAACTTTTTCCATGAAAAGTTTTCCAAGTATCTAAATATTTATCTATAGATATAGCTGCTCTATTAGGTAGAGGCAACCTGTCTAATTCTCTAAATTTTGTTCTTGGGGGTGTTTTGATAATGATACCATTTTCAAGAAAAGCAATGCCATTTACTTTATGAAAATCTCCGTTTACCTGTATCATTTTATATAACTCATGAGTGGTTTCTTCACCTTCACCAATGACTAAGAAATCGGCTCCAGTTTTCAAATAGTTTTCAATATTGTATGTAAGGTCTGGACCACCAAGAATAATTGTTGGAAAACCATATCGTTCTGACTTTAAAATTTTAATCAACTTAACGACTTCAATTTTAGTCATTAAATTGGTGTAGATGCAAATAACTTTAGGTTGTTTCTCTAAAATGAATTGCAACTGCGCTTTTTTCGAATAAAAGGTACTATCAAAAACATCATTTGGAATATCTTTACTTAATAAATAAGCAGAAACATATAATAAACCCAGTGGGGGGTATGGTTTCATTATCTTTTGCTCTTTCACATCTTCAGATAAATAATATGCATGTGTTAAAATAATACTCATTTTTTTGTTAATTCAATTAAAAAATGATCCGCATATTTAGCCCAATACGAACCAGTTAGAATACTATCTATTCCTTTTAAAATATTCAAAGTTGGTTTTTTTGCCAAAAATGAATTTTCAAGATAGGAAGGAGGAATACTTATTCCTATTGGTTTTATACTATTTAGTTGATATAATGACTTAGTTAAAAATACAATATCTTTAGGATTATAGTACCATGTAGGCACTGAAACCCCATCAACATTTGCTAATATGCTTTTGTTTGTATTTCTTCGCTTGGCTTTTTTTAAGTCACCTTTTAAAGAAAAGTAAAATTGTTCCCAAAGACACTGTTTTGGCATGAGTACTATAACTAATTTCCCGTTCGGCTTTTGTAAGCTAATAGCTTTCTTTAAAAAAGCATCTAATTGCGGTTTTGATAAACAATTTACGCCTCCAAAATTCGAAAAAATAAAGTCGAATTTTCTATCGAATAATTGTTCAGTAATGGTATTAATATCTTGAGTTTTGAATATTACATTTTTAGGATGTTTTTTTGATTTTGCAATATTAATCATACCTTCAGATATATCTGTAGCAATTACTTGATGACCCAACTTTGCAAAATGAATAGCATCTTCTCCTGTTCCGCAGTTTATTTCTAATATCGATAGCTTTTCACCAGTAGATATAATAGGATTTATATATTTAAAAACACGACTACGTTGCGCTTTTCCAATGTTTGAAAAAGTAAAAGTGTTATCATATTGATTAGATGCTATATCAAAACCATTAAGCATTGGTGTGTTCCATATTATCAAGTTGTATTTTGCTAAAAAAGGCTGTAATTAAATAATAACCAAAAAACATCATAAGTCGTAATTGATATTTAGTAATTAAAAAGGGGGTTTTAAATACTTTTTTAAAAATAGCAATGCCCTTACTTTTTTGGTATTCTTTGTGAGTATATTGGTATAACTTTTTATAATATTTAGAATTAAAAGTTCCTTTAAACATCATCGATAAGTCATCAGAATCTGTCCAATTGGCTTTTAGCTTTAAATCATCTTTTACTTTTTCATAAAATTTAGTACCAGGTAATGGATAAGATACAGAAATACCTAAGTTTTCTGGAAGTAATTCTTTAATCATTTTTATGGTGTCAAAAATATCTTTTTTGGTTTCGCCTAAATACCCAAATTGAATAAAGAATGCGACTCTAATTTTTTTTTCCTTAAGTAAACGAGTAGCTTCATAAATTTGGTCTACTGTTGTTCCTTTATCCATTGCATCTAGGATTTTTTGAGAGCCACTTTCTGCACCAACCCAAACTTCCTCTAAACCACTTTCATATAAAGCATCTATAGTGTTTTCTACTAATAGTAAATCAACTCTACTTTGAATATAATAGGAAATTTTAAGTTTTTCCTTTTTTAGTTCTTGATTAAATTGGTTTACCCAATTTGGTTTCAATCCAAAAATATCATCACACATCCAAAAGCGAGAAACGTTATAAGTTTCTTTTAAATGTTTAATGTGTTGCATAATATATTTTGGCGAATGCGAGTTATAGCGATTACCGTAAATGGGTTTAGCGCACCAATTACATTTATAAGGGCAACCGCGAGTTGTTGCGATATTTAAAGTGAATTCATTACCATGAGATTCCCATAGGATTCGATATGCTTCAATATCAATTAAATCCCAAGCGGGTAATGGTAGCTCATCTAAATCTCGTAAAACTGCTCTTTTTGGGGTTTTGATGATTTCTTCCCCTTTTTTAAAAACGATTCCTTGAATTTTAGAAAAATCATTCTTAATTTTGATACTGTCTACCAATTCTTTTAGTGTAATCTCACCCTCACCTTGTATAATAATATTTGCACCAATATTTAGATATTTTTCGTAATGATCAGTTGAATCTGAACTGCATACAATTACGAAACATTTTAATCTTTTGGCTATTTTAATCATTTCAAATATAGCCTCACGCATTTTAGTAAGGCACATTTTTGTCAAATAATTAAACCCATCGTCATATAGAACAAATATCTTAGGTTGCTGAGTTTCTAAATAAGTCTTTATTTTTAAAGGATTGTCTAGTAGGTTTGTGTCAAATAGCTTTATTTTATAACCGCTTTCCCTCAAAAAGGATGCAGCATAAATTGTTCCCAATGGTGGATAAGGTGTTTTATTTTTCCATTGTTTAGGATCTAGCTTATAGAAATAAGTATTAGAAATAACAATATCAGTCATAAAAATAATTTTTTACTTTTAAATTATCATTTTTTGAAAAACTTTTTTTATTATTTTCAAATAATGTAAGAATCCTTTTTTCATAATTTAAATTATGACCTTTAAATATTCCTTTAGTTATTTGTAACTCTTTTGTTTTTAGTGACTCACAATGAATTTCTTTTCCTTCTCCTAATTTTTTTAAATAAAATCGCTGCATTGAATCTCCAATTTTTAAGAAGATTTTTGTAGATAATAGTTTTTCAATATTTTTTTTTATGAAAGGATCTTTTACTGAAAAAGTATTATTTTTTTTAAAAATAACATTTGGTAATAAATTTAAAACCCATTTTTTATTTGTTAAAATGAATTTCTCAAAAAGACCAGAATCTACAACGGGAATTAAAGTCGCTATTTCTATTGCAGAATATATATTTTGTTTTTCTATATATAAATTATCCCAATCCAGAAGAAAATTAACACATAAACTTTTACGAGCAAACAATCTTCTAAAGGAACCAATTAAAAACTTAGAAACAACTATATTTCCTGGTTTAGTGATAACAAAAAAATCAATATCCGTAGTTTCGTCCATATAGTTTTTTGAAAGTGTACCAGAAATCATTACAGATTGAATAAATGGAAACAAATTTAAAATTTTGGCCATTTTTTTTGCTTTCTTCATTTTAATTAAAGCATTTTTATTTCCATTTCTTCTTCGTTTAACCCAATCTGGCTGGTTAACTGGGAGGTAAAATTCATCAATTTTAAATATTTTTTCTTTCCCTAAAAGTTGAGATAGTTCTGTTTCCAAAGAAGTTTCATTTTCTAAATTAGAAAACATATAGATCTCATCCTTTCTCAAAGGATATTTAAAAATAGCGAAATAAAGCAGTGTTTTTAGTGTGTCCAAAGTTTTGTTGTTTTATTAATAGAAGGGGCTTTAACTAAAACAGCTACTTCTTTTTAAGACTAAAATCGAAAGTTACTTCTATATCATTAGCGATTTTATTTTTAACAACCTTAGGGATCTTAATGTCAAAATCTGAGGCATTAGCCAAAAAAGAACCAGACACTATAATACCCTCTTCATTTAGAGTTATATCTACATTAATATTATCAAGTTGTTTGGTTTTTCCATGAAAAGTTAATTGACCATTAATTAAAAATGATTGCTTTTCTGCATTTAATTTATCCAGTGAAAAATCTAATATTTTTCCCTTAAAAGTTGCTTTAGGATATGTGTCGGACTCTGCATAGTTTTCATTAAAATGTTCTTCCATCAAGGCATTTTTAAAACGAAAACCTTTTACCAAAACTAAGGATGCAAACTCACCATTTCCAGAATTCATTATAGTAGTTACAGAATTATGGGATGCTTTCACTTCTTCAAAAGAAGGAACAGAAGCTTCAAATGCAACGGTGCCTTTTTTTGTTAGATATTTACTTTGTGCCGATAGACCGAGTCCAATAAAAAGAGCTATTAAAAAAAATGTTTTTTTCATATTTTAATTTTTTAAATTAATATACAGCTGTAGGTGAAACAATATGTCATTCTTCTAGTAACCCATCATCTTCCCATTTTTTTATTGTGTCAATTAAACTTTGGGGTAATCGTGGTCCGCCAAAGGGCATAGCTCCAGTTTCTCCAGCTTGACGCGAAATCCTATCAGTTAAATTACTGTTCATTACGGCATTTTTTACGTCATTAAAAGTAGTTAATGATATTGGTGCACCATTAACAGGCGGGTTAGAATGACAAACAACACAATTGTTATCAATAATTGTTTTAACATCATCATTATAAGTCGTTAAAACTGGTTGTGGTGTTTCATTTATTAAATCCTCTTCGCTCACATTTGTACAACTAGAAATGGCAGCAAGATTAAATATTAGTAGTAGAAGTATTCTTTTCATTACATTAGGGTATTAAAAAACTCTGCTTAAGTTAAATCCAAAATAAATATTTCCATCAGACCAATCTCCTGTTCCTTGACCTAAAAAAGTATTGGTATTCATGCCTTGGGTATTGGTAAAATGCAGTTGAAAGACATGACCTCCAGTTTCCAAATCAAAACCAACAGATAGAGGGTTTTTAAACGGCGAATTATCGGCTCTGTTTAAATGCCAGCCATAATCTACATTAATAGACCAGCGTTTAGACAATTTATGTCGACCACCTAAGCCAAGTGCAAACTGGGAGTTGTCTTGTCCATCAATTTGAACATAATTATCATGAAAGAACGTAGGAGCCAATTCTAGAGATAAATTAGTATTTATTTTTCTCGATATAAGCAATTGAGCTGTATAACTAAGTCGATGTTTGAATTCAATAAGAGGTAAGTTGTCTTCATCTAACCCAGTATTGATTAAAAAGGAATTAAAACCAACAATAGAGAAAGGAAATCCATTTTTTTCTTGTCTTAAAAGTCTATATTTTGCCGACATTTCATAAATTTTTTGAAAAGAACTTCTTGAGAATCCAATATTGAACCCATCGGAAACACCATAAACAAAATTTAGACGTGTAACGGCATCATCTAATCCAAAAAAAGTATCGATGCCATTTTCAAGGCTACCAAATCGATGTGATACAATAAATGTAAGTTCATTTTTGGCAACGAGTTTAGTGGATTCAAAGTTTACTATTTTTAATCCCTTAAAAGCAGCGGTTACATAGTCTGCCCCTATTACTGGATCAGAATCGATTTCATCAAGTAAATCATCCTGAGAATAAATTAATAAGGGAAAGCAAAAAATAATGATTAGTAAGTGTTTCATATAAAAAAAATTAAACGAGGTATTTTATTGTTTTTTAGTTATATACGAGTAAAAGTGTGTTTTAAGTTTTGAATTTTAATTTACGATAGTACATTGGTCTAGTTTAACTTGTTCTAGTAAATCGTCGTAACCAATGCATCTTCCTTTTATTTTTATTTCGGAATCAATGCTGTGAGATATGTTAAGTGATGTATTAAAACCACAATATACATTATCATTTAAGGTAAGGTCTATATCATTTAATTCTGTAATATGCCCATAAACTTCAACTGTTTTATTTAAATATTTTTTTTCCGATTCTTCGGGGTTTTTTGAAAATTCGTCACTAATTTCATCAGCGGATAGAGAGAATGCTGCCTGTTCGGTTTCAATGTTACGATGATCTTGATAAACGTAATTATACCCTAAAATAAGAATAAGGGCAAAAGCTGCCAAGATTATAATGCTAACTCTAAATTTTTTGTTTTTAGTCATTTTTTGGCATATTTTAATAGTTAAAAGATTTCTTTTAAATTCACAACGAATATTTTACTTAATTACAACCATTGTCGTACCGTAGCCTATCATCGCCACCAACCCTTAAATCTATTTTAGTTTGGGTATATTCCGATATTTCATGTAATATCCAGTCATTATTGCAATATGGTAAGCTCGGGACATTTATTGTAACTGTTATACTATTTGCTATTCCATTTGCTATCCAAGTGCCAAATACAGTTGTGTTACCCCAAGAAACAGATAACGTACCGTCTGTAAAGAAGTTAAATGTATAGCCATTATATATATTATCTAGACTGTTACTGTCTCGCTTTAGTTTGTCTACTGTCCAGTCTGTACAGGTTGTTAGAACATTGGTTAATTGAACGGTGTCACAATCATCACAATCATCATCGTTATAGTCGTAATCATCATCTTCATCACAATCATTACTGTGTGTATTAATAACAGTTTTTAATTCTATTAAATTATTAACACTTAATTCAGTTCCGTCAAGAAGGATGACAGTTATAGGGAAATTGATTGTTACATAATCGTTAGAATTTAAATTTTCAACAAGCTCAAATAACATGCTATCAGAATTTGCGGTCATTACATCTAAAAGCTCATTATTGGTATTAAAAATTGATGCCGTTATAGGATATTTAAAATCTAGACATTCAATGTCCTCATCCTGTTCATTTTCACCTTTACAGTTTTTGGAGTAACTTGATAGTTCGGTGGCATTATTTATGGTCACTTTAGAATGATCTTTAAGACTTATTGTTATGGGATAGGTAATGTCTAGAGCATCAATATCGTCATCGTCTTCATCAAAAATATATTCAATAACTTTATAATCCTCTTTAGAGTTAATACTAATTTCTTGACTATTTGCAGTTACAGCCAATGGAAAATTGATGTTAAAGCAGTTAGATTTGTCAATAATGTTATCCTCAGACCCATCATTACTTACTGTTTTTAATATTAAACCAGCAATTTCTGAGTTGGAAACCAAAACTTCGTCTTCGGGAGCCTCTATCAATTCTCTTTCTTCAGTCCTACAGGCAGTTAGTAGTATTATTACTGCAGTAGAAACCATAAAAAGTATCTTAAATATTTTGTTTATCAATGCTTTTTCTATCTTTAAGTTATATCTATAACAACTAAGGTTTGCAAAATCCTGAAATTTTTAAATTTATTTTTACATAACTTTGGATACTCAAAAATATATTTTGGAAAAAGACCTAAATAACTCCATTTGTAAAGAAGCCATTTTTGAGCATATTTATAATAAATACTCTAAAGATTTATATAATTATTTATATTATAAATATGGCGAACAATTTAATCCTAATGATAAAGCTCAAGATGCCTTTGAGAAATTGTGGAGTAATTGTAAAAAAGTAACATTAAATAAAGCTAAATCTTTTTTATACACAATAGCTAATAATATGATGTTAAATGATATTAAACATCAAAAGGTTATTTTAAAACATCAACATAAGCATGTGAAGCAATATACCTATGAAACGCCCGAGTTTCTTTTAGAAAAAGAACAGTTTTTAGAACGTTACAATAAGGTATTAACAAGTTTAAATGAGGAGCAACGTGTTGCTTTTCTATTAAATAAAACAGAAGGGAAAAAACATAGTGAAATAGCAGAAATGTTAGGAGTTACTAAGAAGGTTGTGGAATATAGAATTTATAGTGCTTTCAATATTTTAAAAAAAGAATTACAAGGGTTTAAAATAAAATAAGGAGAAATAGTAGTAAGGTTGTTATATATATGATGGATAAGGATTATTTACTTGAGAAATGGTTGAAAAATGACTTGACTGATGCTGAAAAAAAGGCATTCGATGAGTTAGATGAAACCCCATTTAATCAATATATTATAGATGCCACACAGTATTTTAAAGCGTCTCAATTCTATGAAGCATCTAGTTTTGATGTGTTTAGGGAAAGACATAGTTCACATAAAAAAACTATTAGAAGATTACGAGGGTTAAATCCTTTATTAAAATTAGCCAGTGCTATTGTAATAGGTCTCGGGGTTTATTTAGTCTTTTTTTTCAATAAGCTCACACATATTGAAACTGTGGCAAGTGAAAAGACTACAATAGAACTTCCAGATCATTCAAAAGTTGAATTAAATGCTTTAACAACAATTCGGTTTGATGCTGAAAATTGGTATAAAAAAAGAGCCCTTGAGCTTAATGGAGAAGCATTTTTTAAAGTGGAAAAGGGAAGTGTTTTTGATGTTATAACGAAAGATGGTAAGATAACCGTAGTTGGAACACAATTTAATGTAAAACAGCGCGATCGTTATTTTGAGGTTAAATGTTTTGAAGGTGTTGTTAAAGTAGTATCAGATACCATTATAAGGGAATTACATGCAGGAAATGTTTTTCAGATTTTACATGGAAAGTTTTTTGAAACAAAAACTAAAGTTTTATCTCCAAAATGGATTCATAATATAAGTAATTTTGAGGCTGTTCCGTTCAAAGAGGTTTTAGCAGAATTTGAGCGCCAATTTAACATTGAGATCGACTATAATAATATTGATGTAAACCGATTATTTACTGGAGGCTTTATGCATGGAAATCTTGAAAATGCATTGATTTCTGTTACGCAACCAATGAATATGACTTTTGAAATACGTTCTTCAAACCTGATAATAATTCATGGAAAGGAGGATTAAAAAGATAATTATTTTTTTTAGTCTCTTGTTTTTTACTGTCAATAGTATGTATGCTCAGGACAAAACAGGTTCGATAACTTTATTTCAAATAATCACAACAATTCAGGAGGCCTATAATGTTCAGTTTAACTATGCAGAAGATACCATTAAAGGCATATCGTTAAAACCTCCAGCTAAAAATTTATCGCTTTCAGAAGTTTTAATACATCTGGAAACCAATACAGGTTTATCGTTTACTGTAACGGGAGATGGGTTTATTCTTATTCAACCAAGAACAAATATTATATTTTGCGGATACCTTAAGAGTAAAGATAATTTAGAAGTCTTACCTTTTGCATCTATTCGAACTCCAAATAGTTTTGCGACGAGTGATGAAAATGGTTTTTTTCAAATCAAAGTTGAAAATTCAACAACATTAATTACAATTCGTCATTTGGGGTATAAGATGATTAATGAAACATATAATAAATTAAAAATGTCTGATTGTGCAAATGTGTATTTGCAATCCGATTTTCAACCACTATCTCAAGTTATTATTTCAAACTATATCACTAGTGGCATTAGTAAAATTAATAATGGGTCTTTTCAGATTGATTTTTCTAATTTAGAGATTCTTCCAGGGTTAATCGATCATGATGTTTTACAATCTGTTCAAGCCTTTCCAGGGATTCAAAGTGTAAACGAAACGGTTTCAAATATAAATATAAGGGGCGGAACTCATGATCAAAATCTCATTCTTTGGGATGATATAAAGATGTATCAATCTGGACATTTTTTTGGTTTAATCTCTATGTACAACCCTCATATTACCCAAAAAGTGTCTTTAAGAAAAAGTGGTGGTGATGTTAGTTATACAGATGGTGTTTCTGGTACTATAGCTATGCAGACTGAGCATGAGGTAAATAAAGTATTTAAAGGAGCTATTGGTGTAAACTTAACTGATGCTAATGGATTTGCAGATATTCCTGTTAGTGAGTCGTCTTCATTACAAATAGCGGCAAGGAAATCGACTAGCAATTTTTTTGAAACACCAACATATACAGCTTTTTTTGACAGAATCTCACAAAATACAGAAGTAGCTTCTAATACAGCAACTATTATGAATAGTAATAAGTCATTTGACTTTTATGATACCTCGCTTAGATGGATTTATAATATTAGTGATCGTGATGAAGTACGAGTCAATTTTATTAATGTACATAATCAACTTCAGTTTAATGAAAAAGCTACAATTAATCAAAAAGAAGAATCTCGTGATAGCAAACTAACTCAAAACAGTATTGCAGCAGCTATACATTACAATAGGATATGGAACGATAGATTAAAAACTGATTTTGAAATTTATGAAACTG
The DNA here is from genome assembly GCA_947501845.1 of uncultured Flavobacteriaceae bacterium. Taxonomy (GTDB): domain Bacteria; phylum Bacteroidota; class Bacteroidia; order Flavobacteriales; family Flavobacteriaceae; genus Flavivirga. The sequence continues at coordinate 118,149 of CANMXP010000004.1, forward strand.
ATTATAAGTTAAGGGCCGTAAATGCTAATATACTTGATTCACAACGTTTTTTACAAAAAAACGTCGTGTCTGAAACCAGTACAAAGCTTAAGGTGAATTATAAATTAAATAACAGGTTGCAGTTTTTAAATGGTTATCATTTTGTAGAGACTGAGGTAACTAATTTGGATGATGTAGATAGTCCTTTGTTTAGATCTTTGATCTCTGAGGTTGTTAGAACGCATGGCATTTTTTCACAAGTAGGCTATAAAACATTAAATAATAAAACCAGCTTAAACCTTGGGGTTAGATATAATTATATAGGCAAATTTAAGAAGTCTATATGGGAACCACGGCTAAGTTTTAACCATCAATTTCTTAACCATTTTTCACTTGAGGTTCTTGGAGAATATAAACATCAAAATACCTCACAAGTCATTAATTTTCAAAATGATTTTTTGGGGATAGAGAAACGCAGGTGGCAATTGTCGGATGACAAAGAAATTCCAGTGATTACCAGTAAACAAATCTCATTAGGATTAAACTATAATCACAATAGCTTGTTGATTGGTGTTGATGTTTTTTATAAAACTGTTGATGGTATTACGGCCCAGAGCCAAGGGTTTCAGAACCAATACGAATTTGTTAAGAGTAGTGGGCGTTATGATGTAAACGGGGTAGATATATTATTTAGAAAGCATATTGAAAGGTTTAGTACGTGGTTGAGTTATTCCTATATGAATAACCGGTATCTTTTTAAAGACCTAGAATCTGATTACTTTCCAAGTAATTATAATATTTCACACACAACTACTTTGGGAATGACTTATGCGTTAAATAACTTAAAATTTTCTGCAGGTCTCAATTGGCATTCTGGAAAACCTACAACACAAGCGGTTTTTGGAAATGAAATTGTTAATGGACAAGTAAATTATCAAGCAACTAATGCTTCAAATTTAAATACTTATTTGCGTTTAGATATTTCCGCCATTTATAACTTTAAATTGGGTAAACAGTCCAGAGGTAATTTTGGAATTTCATTTTGGAACATTTTGGATAGAGAAAATGAGATTGGTAATTTTTACCGTGTAAAAGATGAAAGTATCGTGGAAACCGTACAGACTTCTTTAGGACTTACGCCCAATGCTGTTTTTAGAGTGCATTTTTGAGTTCAACTTTGGTATTATGCCCTTCTAAAAGTTCTATATAATCATCCATTTTAAATTCGGAAGCTTTAAAGCTATTAGATCTTTTTTTGGACTGTTCTTGTCTGGTAATACTTCTTGAAAAACGACGAATACTTTGTTCAGAATCCAAAATAATACCAGGAACTGGTACGTTTTTCCCATTTTCATCTTTGGCAACCATAGTGAAATAAGAAGAGTTGCAATGTTTTGTTTCTCCTGTTTGAATATTTTCCGACTCCACACGAACCCCAATAACCATAGAAGTCCTACCTGTATAATTAACAGATGCTTTTAAAGTTACCAGCTCACCAACATCAATAGGGTTTAAAAAATCTACTTTGTTTACAGATGCGGTTACGCAATAGTGTCTGGAATGTTTTGATGCACAAGCAAACGCTATTTGATCCATTAAATTTAAAATATAACCACCATGAATTTTTCCACTAAAATTTGAATGCGATGGTAGCATTAATTCCGAGATGGTAATTTGAGATTCTTTTATACTTTTAAACATGTATTTAAGTTAACACAGTATATATAATACCTGTGGTGATTGCTATTCCAAAACTAATTAAAGTGCCTATTAAAATATACTCTGTAAGTTGTCTGTCTTTAGACTCTTTTAAATCTCCAAACCTGAAAACTGATTTTGCCGTAATTAAAAAACCAACAGCTTCCCAGTGGTTTAAAATTATAAATATAAACACTAAAACACGCTCTAAAATACCAATATATTTACCTGCATCCTTAAGGGATTCGTTATTTTTAGTAAGTTCTGAAATATTCCACTTTAAAAAAATGGTTTTCATAATTATAGACACTGGAATTGTTAAAAATGCTAGGCAAGTTAGTAGTAAAAGATTGTTTTCGGTTATGAGGGCCCCAAAATAAAATGCATCATTTGAATAGAAAAAGTAACATCCAAAGATTACTAAGACATGAAGTAATTGATCTATAAAAAATAATAATCGTTTTGTTTTTTTCTTTTGAAAAACAAGTTTTGCACCGTCAATTAGTAGATGCGTAATACCTATTGTTACTACGTAAGGCCATAGTGATATATCCCAAAGAAATACTATTAACAGCACAATATGAATTAATATGTGTATATATAGTTTAGGTGATTTTAATTTTTTCTTTTCTTTTTCTTGAACCCATTTTTGAGGCTGTAGAAAAAAATCACCGATTAAGTGAGCTAGTAAAAGTTTTAGTAATATCATATTAAAGCATTTATTTTTTTTCTGTACATAAGATCTAACTCCTTAATCTCGTCTAGGTGTGCTCTTTTTTGTCTGGTACTCACAGCATTTTGATTAATGCCCACGAACTTTCCCAGTTCGCTTTGCAATGCATCAGGTTTTTCTATGCTTAGTTTAACAATCTCTGCCAGATTTACGGTCCAGCTATCCATAGATATAAGTGCTAACTTAAAATATAAATTTAATGCTTCGTCAATTTCGAAACTGTTCGTCTTTATACGTAGGTTTTGTTTTTCTTTTTTCAAAGTTTCTAGTGTTTCTCCAGAAAATATAAACGCTTCGCCATTAGATTCTGTTACATTTTCTCCTTCGTAGGTTTTATTGCCAATACCAATAGCTAAACGTACATCTAAACCATGAATGGCCTTTATACAAGCTTTTATATATATCGCAGCTATAAAGCTAGAATGAACATCTTTAATTTCTATTTGAAAGCTATCTCCACGATATATCTCCCAATAAGTCTTGTCTGGACTTAAATAGGATAATGCACCTTTTAATGCTTTTATCCATATTTCTGGGTTTACCTGACTTCTGGATTTGATAATATCACCTGTGATGACGCTTGTTATTATGTTTGGTATCATTATATCACGTTTTTATGCGATAAACAAATATATCACGTTTTTATGTGATAAACAAATATATCACGTTTTTATGTGATAATTTTAAATATCACACTATTGTGTGATAAGTAAGCTAATTAATTATCTTCTTCTGCACGTTTTATAATGGCCTCAGGCAATGCCTTTTTAGCTTTAGCTCCCATCTTTTTAATTTTTTCAACACTTGTAACTAAGTTGCCTTTACCTTCAACCAATTTGTTCATGGCAGCCGAATAATCTGTTTTTGCAGCATCAATTTTTTTGCCAACACCTGTTAAATCTTTTACTAAACCTTCAAACTTATCGTATAAGGCACCTGCTTGTCTGGCTATTTCAATAGCATTTCGCTGTTGTTTTTCATTGTTCCACATAGTATCAATCGTACGAAGTGTAGCTAGTAGGGTAGATGGTGTTACAATAACAATATTTTTCTCGAAAGCTTTATTGTATATAGAATTATCTTCGTTTACAACAATAGCAAAAGCGGGTTCTATAGGGATAAACATGAGCACAAAATCAGGTGATTCTATATCGTATAAATCTTGATAATTTTTTTCAGAAAGTTGATCAACATGTTTTTTAATAGAGTTAACATGTGCTTTTAAAAAAGGCATCTTTTCATCATCTTCTGCATTGACTAAGCGTTCGTAATCAGTTAATGATACTTTGGAGTCGATAATCATTTTTTTACTATCTGGAAGATGTAAAACAACATCGGGTAAGACTCTGGAGCCATCCTCAAGGGTAAAACTTTGTTGAACAAAATATTCTCTGTCTTTTTCTAATCCAGATTTTTCAAGGACACGTTCTAAAACCAATTCCCCCCAATTTCCTTGCATTTTGCTATCGCCTTTTAAAGCTTTGGTTAGGTTGGTAGCCTCTTTAGTCATTTGCTGATTAAGATCTTTTAAGCCTAGCAATTGTTCCTTTAAAGCAGAATGCATACTAATGCTTTCTTTTTGGGATGCTTCTACTTTTTTCTCAAAACCTTGTATTTTTTCTTGTAACGGATTTAAAATATTTTTAATATTCTCTTTGTTTTGAAGTGTGAATTTCTCAGACTTTTCATCTAATATTTTAGTAGCTAACAACTCAAAGTCTTTGCGTAATTGTTCCTGACGCTCTTCTAACTCTTTATCTCGTTTTAAATTTAATTGCTGAAGATTTTCGAATTCAGTATTTTTTCTGGCTAACTCAGAATTTAAAAACTCTTTTTCTCTTCTTATATCTTCACGTTCATGCTCAATTTTACTAAGATTTTGCTTTAACTCATCAATGGTTAAACTCATTTGATTCTGGCGCTCTTCCAATGTACTTTTTTCACTTTTACTTTTTAACTTAGTGAATAAGATGCCCAAATAACCACCAATTGCAGCGGAAATGACTATAGAGATTATAAGAATAAGATTGTCGTTCATTTATTTGAAAAAATATATATAATCAAAGATAATTTTTTTGAATGGAAGACAGAAGATGGTTACTAAATATTTTGAAATTTAGAATGCGTTTTTGGGAATATTATTTCTTAACCCTAAAACTACCCGTTTTGTTGTCAAAAACTATTAAATCTTGGGGAAATAAATCGTTGAAAGTCCCTTTGTCTATTAAATTGCTTGGTTGCCCCGTAATAACAGTGTCTTTGGTCATAACAATCAATGTATCACATAATTGAATAGCCAAATCTATTTCATGAGAAGAAAATAAAATGGTTTTGTTTGTTTCCTTGGCTAAGTTCTGAAGCAGTTTTAAGATATAGGCTTTGTGATACATATCTAGATGCGTGGTAGGTTCATCTAGAATAATCAAATCGGTATCTTGCGCCAGGGCACGTGCTATCATAACTTTTTGCAATTGACCATCACTCAACTCATAGCATTTTTTGTGTTTTAAATCGTCAATATTGGTTTGAAATAAGGATTGGTTTATAACTTGAAGATCCTTACTTGTTAGACTTCCAACCCAATTGGTATACGGCTGACGTCCTAGTGCTACCAATTCAAAAACAGTAAGATTTTTTGAACCTAAAGATTCTGTAAGTACCAAACTTAATACTTTAGCTAAATTGATATTTGAATAATTCTCTAAAGAGGTATTATTAATGGTAATATTCCCATCAAGTTTACGTTGCACACTAGTGAGTGTTCGTAGCAAGGTAGACTTTCCAATACCATTAGCTCCAATGAGTCCGACAAGCTCTCCTTTATGTAACTTAATATTTATGTTAGAGGCTATAACCGTTTTTTCTTTCTTACTAGTATAACCAATGGCTAAATCTTGAGTTTTTAGAACGATATGTGACTTGTTTTTTGTCATAAATTACAATAGAAGAACTCCACTTTCTAAATATTTACAGTATTAATTTTTTTGTATAATAGTTTTTATCTTTTGTCTATTTTAAAATATCATTTTACGTTTTCTAACTAATAACCAAATAATAACAGGTGCTCCAATTAAAGATGTTATGGCATTAATTGGTAGGGTAAGGTCGCTTGATGGTAATTGGGCAATGGTATCACAAACAAGCATAATAATGGCACCAAATAAAAAAACTGCTGGTAATAATATTTTATGGTTCGATGTGTTAAAAACTTGTCGAGTCATATGCGGAATAGCCAAGCCAATAAAAACAATAGGCCCAGCAAAAGCTGTGATGGTTCCTGCTAATAAACTGGTGGCTATGATTATTAATAACCGACTCATTTTTACGTTCAATCCTAAACTTTTAGCATAGTTTTCTCCCAATAATAATGTATTTAATGTTTTAATAGAGGCTAAACTTAATATAATGCCTAGGATATAAATTATAAAAAATATAAATAACTCATGCCACGTAAGGTTACCAATACTACCAAAGCCCCAAAATATATATTGTTGTAATTCTTCAGCAGAACTAAAAAAAGAAAGTACACTAACTGTTGCCGTTGTAATACTACCAAACATTAAACCTATAATTAATATAGCCATGGTATCTCTAACTTTATTGGACATTATTAAAACAATAAGTAGCACTATAAAACTACCTAGGCTGGCAGCAATTACAATGCTCCACTTGGAAACAAGTACGCCAGCTAAAGCACCGCCAAAAAAGGAAGCGCCCATAATAACTAATGCGACTCCTAAACTAGAACCAGATGTGATTCCTAAAACAAAAGGGCCGGCTAAGGGGTTTCTAAATAGTGTTTGCATGAGTAACCCAGAGATTCCCAAACCAGAACCAACAATAATGGCTGTGAAAGCCTTTGGTAATCTGTATTCATGAATGATATGCTGCCAGGCTACATTTTCTGTTGGATGTCCAATTAGGCCATTAAAAACATCCTTAAAAGGGATAAGTACAGATCCTAAGCTTATGTTTGTACAGAAACATAGCAGTAGTACTAAAATTAGTATTATAAAAGGGAGTTTATATGTTTTGGTATCTGGCAACTATTCTAAGCGTTTAAAAAAGAAAGTTTCGTAATCATTTAATAAATCTGGATGGGCAATTTTTATCATGTCTTTTAAAATTAAGTCGGGTCTTAAAGAGCCTAATTCGTAATATAGCAATCCGCCTTTGGTACCTTTTCTTTTTGTGTAAGTATACACAGTGTTATTTTTATAGGCATTAAAAAGAGCGTAGCCCTTATGATTGTCTTGTATTTCCTTTTTTGTGTCAAAACTTCCAGCACCTATCCAAAATTCTGCATTTTGAGCCTTTTCCAATACATTTTCAAAGTTTAACTGTAAACTTCCAGTGCTATTATTATCTTTCCAAAGATAATCGGTATTTGCATCTTCTAAATATTTTGCAATAAAACTTTTCCCACCAGGAACATGCCATACATCCTTAAATGTAGAGCCAGACATGACCTTTGGCTTTCTGGTTGTTATTTTTGCCGCTTCTTTGGCTTTTAAGTAATCGGTTTCTATGGTTTTAAAAATAGAATCGGCTTCTTTTTCCTTATTATAAAAAGCAGCAATAAATTTTATCCATTCTGCCCTTCCTAAAGGATGTTGTTCAGTCCATGCCCCATCAATAACAACTGGAATGCCTAATTTTTCTATTTGATCTAACTTTATGTTGACACCATTAACAGAAAAGCCAATGACCAGCTCTGGATTTAGTTCTAAAAGGGATTCAATATTGATCTCTAAATCGTTGCCTAAATCCTTAATGGCTCCATTATCCACCCTTGCTCTGGTTTTTTCTGAACAAATATATTTTGTATTAGGAAAACCGATTAAGCTATGGTCTACTTCTAAATATTCTAAAGCAGGGATGTTAGTCGTAGAAACAGCTACGAGGGTTTTAATAGGAATTTCTATTATTTTAGCATTAGTGTCAAGGTTTGGTAGTTTTCCATCTTTTTGTACTAAAAAATAGGTAAACGTTTTATTGCTATTTGGCCATGGGGAACTAACAATAACTTTTTTATAGCCTTTGTAATTCGTTATAGAAAAGCCTTTGGCATAACGGATGCTTTCTTCTATACCTTTTGATTCGTTTACAGAAGTGACTACGTGTTGCTTTTCTTCTTTACAAGATATAAGAAGTGTAGCGCATATTGCTAAAAGTATAAGAAATCGCATGGGAAAATAATTAAGGTCTAAAGGTCTTTATTTTTTTTGTAAAATTATAAGCTAATTGTAATTAAACCTATTTTTCATCTTGGCAGGCTTAAATGTAGTGATCTATTTAGTTTATAATTTCTAATAAAGTAGTGTTTTATTAAATAGGAAAATCTCTGCTTTAGCAGGAATGATAAAGTAGCCTAAACTGAGTTTATGTTAGCTTAACTTCAGAAATGAGATGCCATGAATCTCCTTCTTTTTTAAGATGAAATATATCACCATATTGAATTTTAATATTAAATGATTTTTCCAATGGGATATTTAAAACAGATGCAAGAAATGCTCTTATAGGACCAGCATGGGTAACAATTATAAGGTTTTGCTTGTCTTGCGAATGTATCATGTCTTCAAAGAAACCATTAACTCTAGAAGCTAAATCAATATAAGACTCTCCATTAGGAACTCTAATATTTACAAAGTCTTCCATCCATGGATTCAATGTTTCTTCAGAAATATCATTCCATCGTTTCATTTCCCAGTCCCCAAAATCAAGTTCTTTTAAACGGTCATCAAAAAGAACTTTCGTGTTTAAGTGTTTAGCTAATAACGCACAACGCTTTAATGGGCTACTCTTTATAATATAGTTTTTATTATTGGTATTATTGGGGATTTGTTGTTTGATTGTTTTAAATTCTTCATGAAAAGTGTCTACTAGGTCTAAATTGGTTTGCCCATAACAAATTCCTTTTTCAATATCTGGTGTTGTATGTCTAATTATATAAATTTCCATAGCGCTATAACACTTAAATAAAATACAACTTCACATAATTGCTGAACGGCTCCTGCGCAATCTCCTGTTTGTCCACCTAGCCATTTCTTAAATTTACCACCTAGATATACTTTTGCTAAATAACAAGGAACGATAGCTATGAAAATTAAGGGTTTGTTAAAAAAGAATAATGGTGTTATTCCAAAAATAGCACTAATAATGAGCATGTTTATCGTAATATTTTTAGCGGCTGGTTTTGCTTTACTGTCTTCAGTATCTCTAACATACGGGTGAGTATAAATTAATGTTGTGGCTATAAATCTACTTAGGCTATGTCCAACAATGATTGTAATTGGAATAAATTTAAGCGGTACTTCTCTTAATGCTAAAAATTTAATGGCTAGGATTAAAATTAATCCAATGACACCATAGGTACCTAAGCGGGAATCCTTCATGATGAGGAGAATTTTTTCTTTGGTCCACCCACCTCCAAACCCATCACAAACATCCGCAAAGCCATCTTCATGAAATGCCCCTGTTGTGTATACGGTCGCTACCATACTTAATAAAAGAGCTATCTCGGTAGAGAAAATAAACGAAAAACCAAAAAATACTAAAGCGCCTATACTTCCAACAACAATACCAACTAACGAAAAATATTTAGCACTTTTAGAAAGGTATTCGGGGTTATGATCTATCCATCTTGGGCAAGGAATCCTTGTGAAAAACATGATAGCAGTTAAGAAAATATGGAGTTCTTTTCTCATATCTTTTAATTTTTAGTTTCTCCGCTTACACCAGCGGCATCAAAACTAGCCATATCATTTAAGAAATTAACCGATGCTTGCACTATAGGTATCGCTAATGCTGCACCTGTGCCTTCTCCTAATCTTAATCCTAAAGATAATAATGGTTTAGCATTTAAAAACGTTAACATTTTTACATGTCCTTTTTCATTTGAATTATGAGCAAATACACAATAGTCTAAAACATTTTTATCTATAGCTTGTGCGACCAATAGGGCTGCAGTTACTATAAACCCGTCAATAATTATAGCCATTTTTAGCTCTGCTGCTTTTAAAATAGCACCGCAAAGCATGGCTATTTCAAAACCACCAAAAATAGACATGGCTTCTAGTGCATTCTTTGGATTATATTTTTTATAAACTTCAGATAAAATGCGTTGCTTCTTGGTAATTCCATCACTATTTAGACCAGTGCCAGCACCGACACATTCATTAAGAGGTGTTTTTGTAAAATAGGCCATAAGTAAGGCCGCCGATGATGTATTGCTAATGCCCATTTCTCCAAAACCAATGGTATTTGTGCCTTCATTTTTAAATTTAGAAATAATATCACCACTTTTATTAAAAGCTATTTCACATTGTTCTAATGTCATGGCAGGTTTTTCTTGATAATTGTTCGTGCCAAAATCAATTTTGGCATTAATAATATCAAATGTTTCTGGAAACTTATGATTAACACCAGCATCAACTATTTTTAAGTTTAGACTATTGGTATTACTAAAAATATTGATAGCAGCACCGCCATTAACAAAATTATAAACCATTTGGGCTGTTACCTCTTGCGGAAAAGGGTTTACTTCTCCTTTAATAGCAATACCATGATCACCAGCAAATACAATAATAGTGGGTTTTTCTACTTTAGGTTTTTCGGTTTGTTGAATACATCCCATTTTAAAAGCGATATGTTCAAGTTCTCCCAAGGCACCTAGAGGTTTTGTTTTTAGGTTTATTTTTTGCTGAAGTTTTACCTCTAATTCAGGATTAACAATAGATTCTATATTATAGGTCATTTATTTTAAGTTTAGAGGTATTCCAGATACCATTAAAGTTGCTTTATCGGCATGCTTAGCAATATGTTGGTTCATCCAGCCTTGTAGCTCTGTGAATTTTCGGCCAATTTCGGTTTGAGCGTGTACCCCCATACCAATTTCATTAGAGATAATAATAATAGTGGCATCTACATTGAGCAGTTTGTCAAACTCAATTTTAGCTAACTCTAAGCTTTTTTCGATATCATTTTTAGTATCTACAAAGAAATTTGTAAGCCATAGTGTAACACAATCAATCACCACAACATCTTTAGGACTTATCATTTTAGAAAGCGCTTTTTCCTCTTCAATAGATGTCCATCTTTCGTCTCTATCTGCGATATGTCTATCAACTCGTTTTCTATGGTCATCGTCCCAAATCCGAGATGTAGCAATATATTTAGGGGTGTTAGAAAGAGTGAGCGCTAAGTTTTGTGCGTAGCTACTTTTTCCTGAGCGTTCGCCTCCTGTTATGTAAAAAATCATATCAGAGAATTAGTTAATGAGTTTGCAAAGATTAAATATTTTATACGAATAAAGCGAGAAGTGTACTTATAAATCTAAAATTGATTAGTATATTTGCAGCGAATTTTGGTTCTATTCAGTTTTATTTGAATGGATTAAAAGGGAATCAGGTGCAATGATTAAATCGTTAATTCCTGAACTGTTCCCGCAACTGTAAGTTTATACTGAGTTTGCTCAGTACCTTTTAGAAGGGTGTTATTAACTTCAAAACCACTGGCTTTGTGCTGGGAAGGTGAAATAACATTAGATAAGTCAGGAGACCTGCCATTTTCAAAACAAAATAAATTAAGCTTTCGGGATAAAAGTTAATTATGAGGAAAATTCTAATTATATCGATATTTTATATTATTAGTTTTAATAGCATGGCTCAAAACGATAGTTTGGTAAATCGTTTGAAGGAGATTGTTATTCAGGCCGATAAGAAATTAAAAAAATATTCTGTAGGGTATAAAGTTACTACCTTAAGTGACTCTGTGCTTGTTAGAAACACAGAATCCTTTACATCTTTATTGCGCTTTAATTCTCCTTTATATTTAAGAGAGTATGGATCTGGAGGTACGAGTTCTGCCAGCTTTAGAGGTACGAGTTCTTCTAATACTGCTGTGATTTGGAATGGTATTAATATTAATTCTATTAATAATGGACAAACAGGATTTAACGCATTAACTGTAAGTTTATTTGATGCCATAGATATAAGAAGTGGAGGCGGGAGTTTGGAATATGGGTCTGGAGCTGTTGGAGGTACCATACACTTAAATGATTATTTACAGTTTACAGATACTAAGCAAATTAAAAATCAATTTGTTGCCTCTCTTGGTAGTTTTGAAACTTATAGAGGTTTATACAAACTTAAATTCTCAAATTCTAAATTAGCCATTAATTCTGGTGTTTCTTATAATCGGTCTGAAAATAATTACAAGTTTTTAAATACAAATTTTAAGAATACAAATGGTGCTTACGAAAATTTTGGATTTAATATAAGTGCAGCATATTCCCTAACTGAGTTTTCTAAATTGAAATTTTATAGCGCCAATTATTTAGGAGAACGATTCTTTTCTGGTGAGCTGCCAAACCCATTGATGGCAAATGATAAGTATCAGGATTTTAGCCATAGAAACTTATTGATTTACACACATAAAAAATCTAGATTAAGCCATGAGGCTAAACTTGCTTTTTTGATTCAAGAATATCGATATTTTGAAGATAAAGCTTCGAGTATGTTTAACTTTGGTAAGTCTAAACGCTACCTTGCTAATTATGATGTTTCTTATAGTTTTCCAAAGTTAAAAGCAAGTATAACATCTCATTCTGAGTATGAATCTGCTTTTGGGAAAACGGATCAAATCTTGGAAAGAAACAGGAAGCAATTTTCTCAATCTTTTATTTACAATCAGGATGTCAATAGCTCGGTATCTTTTGATGCTAAGATTAGAAAGGATTTTAATTCAGATTATGATGTTCCATTTACTTATGCTTTAGGCGTGAAAGTAAAACCAATTAAGAATTTATTTTTTAGAGCCAATGGATCTAAAAACTTTCGTGTGCCAACTTACAATGATTTGTTTTGGCCTGGACAAGGGAATTTAGATTTAATACCTGAGACTGCCTTACAAGGAGAGTTCGGAATTGGTTATAAGAACAACCAATTTGTAATCGATATAGGCATCTTTTACATAAATGCTAATGATAAAATAGTTTGGACACCAGTAGGAGATCCTGACAGATCAGGAGTTTGGGTGCCTATAAACCTATCTGAAGTTAATAATAAAGGTCTGGAAATGTCTTTGTCGTTTAATAAAACTTTTAGCGAACGTACTGTAAAATTTAATATAAACTATAGTTATACAATAGCTACTGATAAAACTACAGATAAGCAGCTGATTTTTGTGCCTAAACATTTATTTAACAGCAACCTGGGATATACTTACAAGCGGTTTAGTTTTTTTTATCAGCAGTTATTTACTGGTAAAGTGTATACCACAGAGAGTAATTCCAGCGATTTTGTTATGCCACATTATTTTGTGGGTAATATGGGGATGGATTATAGACTTTTAAGCTCTGAAAAAAAACAACTAACTATTGGTTTTAAGGTTAATAATGTATTCAATAAATATTATGAAGTATTAGCCAGAAGACCGATGCCTAACAGAAATTTAAACTTTAATATAAACTATAAATTTTAAACAATGAAAATCAATAAATTACTAACTAAACTCTTTATTTTAAGTGCACTATTTTTAGCATCTTGTAGTGATGATGATACACCACAAGTGCCTAAAGGCGATTACGAAAATGGTATTTTAATTAGCGGCGAGGGTAGTGGAGCAGGAACAGGTTCCATATCTTTTATTTCGAATGATTTAACTACCACCGAAAATCTTATTTATAAAAAAGTGAATAGTACTGAATTAGGAATTTATTTGCAATCAATAGCTTTCGATAACGAGAGAGCTTTTGTTGTTGTTGATAATGCAAATTCGGTGACTGTTGTCGATAGATATACTTTTGAAGAAAAATCTACAATAACTACGGGCTTAAATGGCCCTAGATATATGGCGGTTGTAGGTGATAAGGGCTATGTAACCAATTGGGGGTCTACATCGGATGAAACAGACGACTTTATAGCTATTGTAGATTTAAATACATATGACGTAGATGGGACAATTGCAGTAGGTAATGGCCCTGAAAGAATTATAGAAAATAATGGCAAATTATATGTATCTCATAAAGGGGCGTTTGGTACTAATAATATTATTTCTGTAATTGATTTATCAGATAATAGCGTAGAGACTATAACAGTTGGATATAAACCAGATGAGATTTTTGTAAATGGTAAGGGAGAGTTGGTTGTTTTATGTGGCGGAAATGAATCTTGGACAGGAAACGAAACCATAGCATCAATTGTTAATATAAATATGTCTACAAACACCGAAGTATCTTCTTTAACTTTTGCTAACGGTGAACATCCAAGCTTAATGGTATTAGATAATGGTATATTATACTATGAAGTTGAAGGAAAAGTATTTTCGATTAGTGAAGATGCAACAGCATTGTCTTCTACTTCAATTGTAGAATCTCAAGGATATTTATATGGATTGGCAGTGAAAAATGACAGAATATATTTGTTAGATGCCAATTTTAAAGATTTAAGTGAATTGAACATTTACGATTTATCGACTAAAAATATAATAGATACCAAGGCTATAGCCTTAGGAGCTTCTAAAATTTATTTTAATTAAGGCATTTATCTACCTTAATTCTTAGCTACTTTATTAAATGCCGCTTTTAGCGGCATTTTTTATACAAACTTTTGTGTTCTCCTTGAATGCTATTTATTTTCAGGCGTTATTTGCAATTAAATCACAATACCAGACACCATACTTATCAGCTTTGCAAATGGAATCATCTGTTTTAGGAGTGTTATATTCTCGATACACTTTTTCGCCTATTGTAAACGAAATGGGTTTATCAAAGATAGGACCATCAAAGCAAAAGGTATGAAACTCTCCGTTTTCTCCGCACGGATCTACACCTTCGGGTAAGTTGTCAATAAAATGTTTGTCTATAACAGTACCAACAAAATCTTCACTAAAATATTTAGAATTGGCACACACAATAATAGTTTTAAAACCTAAATCTAAAAATTCATGAATTAACTCTTTAGTATCTCGTTTCCAGATAGGAAATACAGCTTTTAAACCTACTTTTTCCAATTGGCTTTCGCGATATACTTTTAAATCTTCAAGAAAAATATCACCAAAAGCACTGTGTGTAAAACCATTACTTTTCAATCTGGTAACGATTTCTGTCATTTTTTGCTCATAAATTTCCATACTAGGCATTTCGGGCAATTCAATAAGACTAGACTTTATTTTTAAGGCTTTTGTCTGTGCCAACAATAGTTCTTTTCTAAGCCCATGCATGGAGACCCGATTATAATGACTATTAACCGTTGTGATGAGCTCATCAACCGAATAACGTTTATCTTGTAATAAATGGTAAAGTGCCAGTGCGGAATCCTTTCCTGTACTCCAGTTGAAATAGGTTTTTAATTTTTGCATATAATTACTTGTTGGCTAAGATAAATTATATAAATAAAAACGTTCTCTAATAATAACTTTTATTGAGAACGCTTTTCTATTTATTATAATCGAATGCTACGCGATTAATATCATAGCAATTGAATTCTACTTTTCATGATTCCCAATATACATTTCCTTTTCAAATTTATTGTCAAGAATACTAAGATCTAGTTTTTTTACAAATGGCGAAGCTTTTTTAATACTGATATTTTTTGTAGTTAATCCTCTTATATCATCAAGTGCAGCTTTTAAAACAACTTCATCTTCGTGTCCCAAGGGTAGTATATTATTCCAAAATTCATATTCTTTTACTTCAATATCTGGAGCAAATCCTTGGGTATAATCACTTTCTCCATTTTTATTGAATATTTGAAAAGCTATGGGTTGCATGGCATTTAAGTGACCAGAATTAGCAGAAGTTCTATCTCGAAAATCGGAAGCAGGGGAATCAAACAACATTACAGACCCAACATTTTTACCAAATGTTGTAGTTCCAATTACTTTCACAGGAATAAAAGGTTTCAATCCGTTTATAACCATTTCACTTGCCGAAGCGGTGCTATTTGATGTTAAAACATATAAGTTGTTAATGGTATTTAGCCTATTAATAGTTTCTTCTCCAACTTTAATATCATTTGTATCGAATACATTTAGTGTATTTCCAAAGTTATAGAAGCCATTTTCATCATTATGCTTTGAATTAAACTTTAAATCGGCAAATTTATCCAATCCAGCATTGGCATAAATCATACTTGCTAAATATGACGACGTAGCAACAGACCCACCTCCATTGATTCTCAAATCTAAGATTAACTCATTTATATTTTCGCTTTTAAAAAAGGAAAAAACAGCATTTAATTCATCATTGTACGACGACCTAAATGCGTTATAAACTAAATAACCAACTTTTTTACCGTCTACATCATCAAAAATTTTCATTAAGTAAACAGGATTTTCAGATAAAAGAGAGGCAGTAATAATTTTATCTTCAATAGGCATTAAAACGCCTCCACTTTCAGAAACAAAAGATAATGTTATTGTTTCATTCGACAATTCACTAACTATATTATTGAAATTGCTGGAATTTAAAATAGTTCCGTTTATAGCATTTATAATATCACCTCTTTTGATATTGGCATTGCTAGCAGGGGAATTATCTGCAACGTATCTTACGTATAAGATTATATCGCCGTTGTTATTTATTTGAACAGATTGAAATCGAATACCATGAGATTTTGAAATACCCTGAAATTGTTGAAGTTGAACTATATAGTCTTCTATATACCAAGAAAATCTATCAACACTACCAGTTTCGTATTTAAGGCTATTAAACAAATCTTCAGGATTAGTGAATTGATTCAAAAAGGCACTATATTCACTTGAATTGTCATCTTTAGAGTCAGCCAAATCAGACACCTGAGACTGCCAGTTATACCAAGAGTTCATACCTTTCCAAACAAAATCATTTATATCGTTTGTAGAAATTGCAATATCATCACCATCTTCAAAACAACTTGTTGTTAAAAAGCTAAGCGTAAGTAATAGAATTAGGGCCTTAAAATATTTCATAGCTATTTTTTTATAAACGTTTAGTCTTTAAAACCCTAAATTTACTTACATTATTATATAATTAAAAATAATTTGTAACAAAATAGATAGTGGGTCGTCGTAATATCAAATAGCAATAATAAAGCTAATTTAACTAAACCAAACCATCAAAAATGACTCAAAGAGAGTTTTTAAATATTGTAATGCCTTTTAAAGATAAAGTTTTTCGTTTAGCAAAACGATTACTGGTATCGACAGAGGAAGCAGAGGATGCCACACAAGAGGTATTATTAAAATTATGGAATAATAAAAAGAAGATACAGGAGTATAAAAATGTTGAAGCTTTTTCTATGACAATGACCAAGAATTTTTGTTTTGATAAATTGAAATCCAAACAAGCTCAAAATTTAAAAATTGTACATAGCAATTATGAAGACGGCAACACATCGTTACAAAAACAAGTTGAATTAAATGATAGTGTAGATTGGGTTTCAAAAATAATTCAGGAATTGCCCGAACAGCAAAAAATGATCATTCAACTAAGAGATATAGAAGAATACGATTTTGACGAGATTGCAAAAATGCTGGATATGAACAATACGGCAGTACGTGTAAATTTATCAAGAGCAAGAAAAACAATAAGAGAAAAATTAACTAAAACACATAATTATGGTGTTAAATAATATAGAAGACTTACTTGAAAAGTACGAGAACGGAGAAACAACACTAAAAGAAGAGCAGCAGTTAAAACACTATTTTTCGCAAGAAACTGTAGCGCCACATTTAGAAATGTACAAACCCATGTTTACGTATTTTTTGGGAAACCAACAAGAACAATTCACTAAAGACATACCATTAAAAACGAAGCGTACTTTTAATTATAAATGGATTGCTGTCGCTGCAGTTGCTGTTCTTATGTTAGGGTTTTATTTTAATCAAAAACCTAATGATGTTGGTACGATTGAAGATCCACAGCTTGCTTTTAATGAAGTATCAAAAGCTTTGGAAATGATTTCTACTCATTTTAATAAAGGCACCTCTACTGTAGGGTACTTAAACGAAGTAAACAAAGGTACAGCTACACTAGGTTACCTCAATGAGATTGAAAATACAACCAGTATAATTTTTAAAAATTAACAATTAAAAAACAAATAGGTGAAATGCGCATAACTAGAAATTTAATATGTGAATCGCATTTCAGCATTAAAAATCATTAAAAATAAAAACATGAAAACAACAATAAATTTTAATAAAGGAAAGATGAATAAAAAAGTAATTGTATTCATAATGGCATTGATGTTAGCCCCATTAACAGGAATAGCGCAAAATATTTTTGATAAATATAGCGATAACTCTGATGTGACTTATGTATCCATTAAACCCAAAATGTTTCAAATGATAGCCAAAATGGGTATTAATATAGAAGATGCCGAAGCCAAAGCTTATATGGATATGGTTAAAAGTATTACTAGTTTTAAAACTATCGTAACCGATAACAAAGCGATCTCTGGAGATATAACAAAATGGGTAAAATCCCGTTCAAGTTCTTTAGAAGAGTTAATGGAAGTTAAGGATGATGGAACCGAAGTGAAATTTTATGTAAAAGAAGGTAAAGATGCAGATCATGTAAAAGAACTTTTAATCTTTGTGAGTGGTATTGATAAAGCTATGAAAGGAGAAGGTGTTGAAATTAATGGTGAGAAGAGAAAAATTGAAACAGTTGTGGTATCGCTTACAGGAGATATCGACTTAAATGAAATCTCTAAACTTACCGATAAAATGAATATACCAGGCGGTAAGCATTTAGAGAAAAAGCATTAAAAATAATCATCAATCAAAAAGTAAGTATATCTAAAGGTTTCAACAATTACTGAAACCTTTGGATATACAAATTATATCTGCTAATTAGCAGGTCTGACATCTAACAAATAAATAAAAAACAGATGAAACGAACAGTCAAACATATATTTTATACATTATTTATAACGGCTATTTTAGTAAGCTGTGGTAGTGAAGCCAGCTTGCAACACTATTTTGTAGATAACCAAGAGTCAAGTAATTTTATATCGCAAGATATACCAATTTCTATGGTGAAATTAGATAAGTCTAATTTTTCAGAAGAACAAAACGAAGCTTTTAATTCTGTGAAAAGATTAAACTTTTTAGGCTATAAAGTAAGTGAAACAGAAGCCGAAACGTTTAAAACCGAATTGACAAAGGTTAAAACTATTTTAAAAGATAGTAAGTATAACGATCTTATGGAATTTAGCGATAAGGGAAGAAAAGTTATTGTAAAATATGTTGGTACTGATGATGAAGCTGATGAGGTCATCGTTTTTGGAAGTTCTAAAGATTTAGGGTTCGGAATTATTCGTGTGTTGGGTAATGATATGAACCCAGATAAAATGGTAACTCTAGTTACTGCTTTACAAACGGCAAATATTGATGAAAGTCAGATAGAAGATCTAATGAATTTCTTTAAGTAATTATAGTATGTTAATAGAGAAGAATTCTTGAGATTTTATCTCAAGGATTTACTTTATAGATTTTCAATCTCGTAAATACGAGACGTAAAAAAGAGGCAGTCTGAAAAGTGTCATTCAGAACGTAGTGAAGAATCTCTTAAAATTTAAACATTTGTTTGTCAGAATATTGAGATTTTTCGACTTTAGTTTATGCTGAGCGTATTCGAAGTGCTCAAAATGACAATTTATGAACTTTTTAGACAGCCTCTTTTTCTATTCTGAATCATTTTGATTTTCTGTGTCTTCTTTCTGATTTGTTGTTTTTGAATAAAACAAATTGCCAACAATTGTTAGGAATATAATTGTGAGAACCGTTAAAACAATAAAATTATTTAAGATGTCTAAAATTCCAGTAACAAAAATACCACCAGCCATTAGACCACAAAGTAATAAAGATTGTTTATCGGTTAGCATATAAATTTTTAGATTCCCGTATAATTACTAGGTGTAATACGTTTTAATTCTTCTTTTATTGTGTCAGTAACCTCTAAAGTGTCAATAAAATTAGAAATAGAATCTTGATTAATTTTAGCATTGGTTCTTGTTAAGCCCTTTAAAGCTTCGTATGGATTTGGATAAGCTTCACGACGCAAAATAGTTTGAATAGCTTCGGCAACCACAGCCCAGTTATTTTCTAAATCTTCTGCAAATTTAGATTCATTTAAAAGCAATTTATCAAGCCCTTTTAAAGTAGATTTAAAACCAATAAGCGTATGCCCAAAAGGTACACCAACATTACGTAAAACAGTACTGTCTGTTAAATCGCGTTGTAATCTGGAAATAGGTAGTTTAGCCGATAAATGTTCAAAAACTGCATTGGCAATACCTAAATTACCTTCGCTATTTTCAAAATCAATAGGATTTACTTTATGTGGCATGGCAGAACTTCCAACTTCGCCTGCTTTAATTTTTTGTTTGAAATAATCCATTGAAACATAAGTCCAAATATCTCGATCTAAATCAATTAAAATGGTATTTATACGTTTTAAGGTATCAAACAACGCAGCCATATGGTCATAATGCTCAATTTGAGTTGTAGGAAACGAATGTTGTAAACCTAATTGTTCTTGCACAAATTTAGAGCCAAATGCTTTCCAATCTATATTTGGATATGCCACATGATGGGCGTTAAAATTACCTGTAGCACCACCAAATTTAGCAGCACTAGGTATATCATTTAGTAAATTAAACTGTTCTTCTAAGCGCTTTATAAATACCTCAATTTCTTTTCCTAAACGTGTAGGAGATGCTGGCTGCCCGTGTGTTCTAGCAAGCATAGAAATAGATGCCCAATCTTGGCTTAACGATTTTAATCTATTTAAAACATTAAAATATTCAGGAACATATACGTCGTTCATGGCTTCCTTAATACTCAAAGGAATAGCTGTATTGTTAATATCTTGGGAGGTTAATCCGAAGTGGATAAATTCTTTATACTGTGATAGATTTAAAGCATCAAATTTTTCTTTTATAAAATATTCAACAGCTTTAACATCGTGGTTGGTAACCCCCTCAATTTTTTTAATGGCTAAGGCATCATCTTGAGAGAAATCTTTATAGATGTTTCTTAAGTCCTTAAAAACACCTTTATCAATATTTTCAAGTTGTGGTAACGGAATTTCACAAAGTGCAATAAAATATTCAATTTCTACTAAAACACGATATTTTATAAGAGCTTCTTCAGAAAAATAAGGTGCTAATTCGTTAACTTTACTTCTATATCGCCCATCAATAGGAGAGATGGCATTTAATGATGATAATGACATTATTATGTGTTTTTTTGAAGTTGCAAAGATACGTTTTTGATTTGCGTTTTCAGGTATCTGATTTAGGATTTTTTAAGAAGCTTTGTTTTTCTTTATTCTAAGCAATGTGCGTTTTGCTCTAGCTTTAAAAGCAGCACTTTGACTGTGGAAATTTTGCTCTAAAATCTGTGTTAACTCTGGGTAAACCCAATCATAATCCATTCCATAAAAAAATAAAGATTCCATAGCATATACTTTTGGGGCCACTTTTTGGTCACTAATCATCCAATCGAAACAGGCTTCGATAATACGTTCTTTATGTTTGGGAGTCAATGCTTTTTTTATAGGATTGGGTTTTTTAGAATAATATGCTTTAGTGATAAATTCACAGACTTTAGAAACTGGACGTACAGACGAGTCTAAATGAACTTTATTAATGTTCTTCGTAAATGTTTCTAAATGAGGTACAATGGCATAAATATATTCTGCGCAAACAAACTCTAAAATCCATGCTGCTCTGCTTGATACTTTATCATCAACCATAAATAAAATATCTACGAGTTTAGGAAATAAACTCATGTCGTTTAGAACTGTATTGGCATATTTCATTCGGTTTTCACGCGAAGTACTTACATTACTTAACTCTTTATGGAATTCTTCTAAAGTCATAAGATAATTTTATTTATTTTTAAGTTTCTAAAACACCTGGATAATAAAATGAGCATAATATATAGCTCAATATTAATAAAAATGTTTAATATGCGAATTGCATCTAACAATTAATAATGATAAACATATTTAGATGAAAATAATAAAAAAGATACTCTTGTTGTTATTGGTTATATTCGTTATTGCTCAATTTTTTGGACCAGAAAAAAACGAAGGAAATTTAGCCTCAATCGAGCCTTTCTTGGAAGAAACACATCCACCAGAAGACGTTAAAATTATTTTAAAGGAGAGTTGTTTTGATTGTCATAGTGATGTCACGAGATATCCTTGGTATAATCATATCACACCTGTAAACTATTGGTTGGAGGATCATATAAAGCATGGAAAAAAACATTTTAATGTATCTAAATGGGAAGGGAATTCCATAAAACGAAAAGACCATAAATTTGAAGAACTCATAGAAATGGTTGAAGATAAGAGTATGCCTCTTAACTCTTATACCTGGACACATTCTGAGGCTAAACTTACAGATGAGCAAATAGCCGCTATTATTGATTGGGCTAAACAAGTACGTTTTAAGTATAGCTTGGTACCAAATCCTCAATAGACAACATTCCGTATTGACTTAAACAGTACTCTGAAAAAATTATAAATATTCGTGAATTAGTGGCAAAAAAAATATTAATTATTGGCTTTGTTTGGCCAGAGCCTAAAAGTTCTGCAGCAGGTAGTAGAATGATGCAGTTAATTCGGTTTTTTCAAACTCAGAATCATCAAATAACATTTTCTAGCCCCTGTGCTAAAAGTGATAATGCTTTCGATTTAACGACCATAGGAATTGATCAAATTTCTATTGAATTGAATAATACTAGTTTCGATGTTTTTATAAATAAGTTGAACCCAGAAATTGTTTTATTTGACCGTTTTATGATGGAAGAGCAATTTGGTTGGCGCGTTGCGGAACACTGTCCCAATGCGTTAAGGGTTTTAGATACCGAGGATTTGCATTGTTTACGAAAAGGAAGGCAACAAGCTTTTAAAGATGGGAAAGCATTTGATAGGTCTTATTTGTATAGTGATATAGCCAAACGAGAAATAGCAAGTATTTACAGAAGTGATTTAAGTTTAATTATTTCTGAAGTTGAAATTGAAATCCTTAAAAAAGAGTTCAAAATAGATGCTGCTTTATTACATTATTTGCCTTTTATGTTAAATGAAATCTCGGAAGAGGACATTGAGAAATTCCCGAATTTTGATGAACGTCAGCATTTTATAACTATTGGCAATTTTTTACATGAACCCAATTTTAATGCAGTATTGTATCTAAAGGAAACTATTTGGCCATTAATAAAAAAACAATTGCCAGAAGCAGAATTGCATATTTATGGAGCCTATGCATCGCAAAAAGTAAATCAGTTGAATAATAAAAAACAAGGGTTTTTAATTAAAGGTTTTGCAAAAGATGTAAATGATGTCATGCAACGTTCCAGGGTTTGTTTGGCACCTATAAGATTTGGAGCAGGATTAAAAGGGAAGCTGGTAGATGCTATGCAAAATGGTACCCCTTGTGTAACTACAAGTGTGGGGGCAGAGGGTATGTTTGGTAGCATGGAACTTAATGGGTTTATAGAAGATACTCCAGAAAATTTTGTAGAAAAAGCGATAACATTATATACCAATAAAAATACTTGGAAAGAAAAACAAGAAAACGGATTTAAGGTGTTTAACCAACGTTTTAATGTTAAAGTATATCAGCAAGGCCTAAGTTTACGTATACAAGGAATAATTATGAAATTGAATGAGCATCGGCTTAATAACTTCACAGGACAAATGCTACAACATCATGGTTTACAGAGTACTAAATTTATGAGTAAATGGATTGAAGAGAAGAATAAAAAATAAGCAATTAAAAATGAAAAAAATACTCGTCCTTTTTAGCTTTGTGCTGGTTTTATCATCCTGTAGAGCTACTAAAACAAAAGAAATACAGGTTGTTAAGTTGGCTGAAACGACCAAGAGTTGGAATGGGGATAAACTACCAAATTATCCAGAAGGAAACCCAAAAGTTACCGTTTTAAAAATAACGATTCCGCCTAAAACCACATTGCATAAGCACTATCATACTGTTATTAATTCTGGTATTTTGTTAAAAGGAGCATTAACCGTTGTAGATATAGATGGTAAAATCTTAGAACTTAAAGCAGGCGATGTTATTGTAGAGCTTGTAAACAAAGTTCATTATGGTGTAAACAAAGGCAACAAACCTGCTGAAATTGTAGTGTTTTATGCAGGGGTAGAAGGTTTACCCATTACTGTGGTTGAAAAAGAATAATTTCTAATTTAAAAACAATTTGGAGGTGCTATTTATTTAGCATACTTAAAATTTTTGAAACCCCAACTGTAGCAGGTTCAGCGATAACCGTTAAGTTTTCTTTACTGGCAATACTTGGTTTAGGGTCTATAAAATAGGTTGGTGTATTTTGGGGCACATAATGCATCAAACCAGCAGCTGGGTAGACTTGCATAGATGTACCAATAATGGTTAAAATGTCGGCAGTTTCGCAAATAGAAATTGCTTTATCAATCATAGGAACATCTTCGCCAAACCAAACAATATGAGGTCGTAATTGATAGCCTTTTTGGCATGTATCTCCTAAAACCAAATCAGTTTTCCACGTTTGTATATCACGTTCGTCCCCAGTACTTCTCACTTTTAAAAGTTCACCATGCAAATGAATTACATTGCTACTTCCAGCACGTTCATGTAAATCATCAACATTTTGCGTAATAATAGTAACTTTAAAATGGTCTTCAAGTTTGGCTAAATCGTAATGGGCTGTATTAGGCGTTACCTCAAAAAGCTGTTTACGACGTTGGTTATAAAAATCCAAAACCAGTGCAGGGTTTGCTTTAAAGCCTTCGGGTGTTGCTACTTCCATAACATCATGGCCTTCCCATAAACCATCAGCATCTCTAAAAGTTTTAATGCCACTTTCGGCACTCATACCAGCAGTAAAATTATTTGTTGGCAACTAATTTGTTATTCCAAATATTTTTTTAAACCTTTCAATTTTATTGGGCTTTGGTGGGGCTTAAACAAAGGTTTAATTGACTTGCTCAATTCCAATAAGCCTGATTTGATAGGTTTAGCTTATGGGCGGTTTAGTTTCTATTCTTAATGTATTTAAAAATAACTTAATACTTTTCGCCCACTTAGTCAATTCTATCATATTTTGGTAAACCTATTTAATGGAGGTAGGATATAAAAGATAAAGCTCATCACGTGCCATTTCGTCCTAATTCTTTTAATGCAACAATCTTGGAATGATTAGATGGCACAAATTCCTCTATTAAAAAATTCAAATAGGTGGTAGTTCTTGGTGCTGTGGCACTTCTGGATTACACCTATGTTTTATCCCATTTTTCACTAAATAACCGAAGGTTAGCCTCTAAGTGCCTTTTAACAAGTGGTTTGTGTTACAAAATTTTCTAAAAAGAAAGGTGTCACGCAATATATATATAATAATATAAAGAAAATCTAAGCCCTAATCCCTACTGATTTAGTAGGGAAAATTTGTCTTTTTGTGACATAATTGCCAGAAAAATCAAATTGCAATAATTTTACGTCATGAAAAAAAAGAAAGTCAAAAGGAAAAAGGATAGCAAAATAACACTCACAAAACGCAATAGTTTAGAAGAATTAAATGAATTATTTACCATAGGCACACTTTTACCTGGTACAGAAATAACTTATTTGGAAGATGGTAAGAGTAAAATATATCACAAACCTTTTGGTAATGTTCTTACCACAAATAAACATCTTGTTTTAAAGAGTCAAGATTTTAATGGAGAACCTTTTTTAAGAGGTAAATTTGAGTATATGCAAGTATTACTACCAGAATACAGAATGAAATCTATGTATAAGTTCTATCCTGTTTTAAAGGGTGTTCTAAACGGTTATCGAGTTTGTACCAAAGCCGATAAAAATTGTTTGACTGCATTAGCTAATCAAATATATCATTATTATGCTCCGATTATACATGTATTTAGACAGACGCAAGAACGAATAAATTCATTCCGTAAGATTGAAGATATAATAAACGATGTAATTGCTAATCCCTATGCATTTAACGGACGAAAAAAGTATGAAACAATTTTTTGGAATCCAGATTACAATTTAACATCACAGGAAAAAACAGATTTATTTAACAAATACAGAGGTAAAGAATTACTAAATGAGAATCTAAAAAGATTAATAGAAATTTATACCAAAGGAATGACACAAAAAGAGTTACAAGAGAAAAGCAAAATGAGTCTTAGTACAATTAAAAGGCGTTGGAAATCAATTATAGAATTTTATAACCAAGAGCAAGAATTTCTGATAGCTGCTTAACAAACTTTCATTTTTGATTTATTGATTTTTCAAAATGGACTTTACTTTTTGTACAGTTCCTAAAGAGACGTCACATAGCTTCGCTGTATTTCTCAAAGACTGCCCATTTTTAAGCTGTTTAACAACGTTTTTGTACTTGTACAGCACTTGTTTGTCAGATTCGGCAGATCCTTTTATTCTACCTTTATAAACACCTTTAGCTTTAGCAATAGCGATACCTTCTCTTTGCCTTTCCAAGAGAGATTCTCTTTCCATTTCTGCAATGTTAGCCATAACAGAAATAATTAATTTAAATGCATGGTTAGGTTTATTGTCAACTAAACTTTCTATACCTAAATTATCTACTTTGAGTGTAATTTTATTTTTATTTAATATTTCTAAAGTAGAAAGTATATCATATAAGTTCCTACCGAGCCTATCAATACTATGTACAGAAATGTAATCAATATTGCCTTTTTCAATTTCTTTTAATATTTCTTTTCCTTTAGGTCTTTCTCTAAACGGTATAGCTCCACTAATAACATCAATGTATAAAACTTCGTTTGGATGCTTTTTCACAAGTTGCCTTTCCGTTTTTTGATTTCCAGTACTTACTCTTATGTATCTTGTTTTCATTTTCTATAACTTGAATAAAGCCCCCATTTAGAGGGCTTAATATTTTACATTAATCTAAAATAATGGTTATTATGATTAGCATAGTCCATCATAATATCCGAAGCTGTTCTTTCCCAATCTATATGAATATAAGAAGGTAATTCAGGTTTCAAATCCCCCGTTTCTTCTAAAAGAAGCTCTGTGAATTGAACATCGCTTAAAAACTCTCCACAATAAGATTCATTAACATTATCTAAAATTTCTTGAATATTATTTGCGCCTCCAAAGCAATGAATATAAGCTTCAACTATTTCTTCTTCATAACAACAATCTTCAATTTCTTCAATGATTTCATATATTTCTTTAGAAATATGGCACTCACTAATTAACCCTAAACTTTCTATTATTTCAGAACATTCGTAATCTTGAATCATAAACTCTGGGTCTTCCTCGTCCTTATGATATTCTTTAATTGCTTTTTGCAGTTCCAGATAATCAGAATAATCTTTTAATTTGAACCATTTTCCGTAAATGCTTCCATTGTTGTACTTGGCATAAGTACCGACATAAATTTGTACATTTGTCATGTCATTAAATTTTAATTAGCGTTAAACATTTTTTGATATGCCTTGTCGTACTCGTAATACTTCAAGGCTTTTTTTATTTATAATAAATATACAAAAAACCTAATTAATGTACTAATTTTAGGGTAGGTATATTTAGTATATTTTTATGTCTTTTTTTTTGTGAAGTATTATTTTTTGCCTGTATTGCAATTAGGCTATAATCTAAAAATAGCACGTTAATTGTTTTATGATAACATTCTTATTTATTAAGATTTTTATTATGGAAAAACATTCCAAAATTCGAGCTGTTTTAAAATGTTGAATTTGGATATGCAGGGGGTATTCCAAAAGATTTAATACCAGAGTTTTGTATGGGGGGTTATCGGTACAGACAGGGGCAAATATGCAATTTTTACAAATCGACATAAACCTACAAAAAACCATACAAAGAGATTTTAAAAAATAAAGAAAATAAAATATTTAGAACTTCTGTAATTTCATATATAGTAAGCGTTTCGAAGAATTGAAAGTTCGGAAATTATCCGATTTAAAAAATTAAAGTTATTTTGTTCTGAACGTGGATTTTGGGCAAAAAATGGCATTTTGGGCAAAATGGGGGTTATCAAGGTGTTTTTGCCTAAAAAGGCGTTTTTTAGAGGATTATTAAAAACCTACAAAAAGCCATACAAGGTAATTTACAAATAAAATTTATTAAATCAATTAAAACTCAAATATATCAAGGGTTTCAAGGATATTT
The DNA here is from genome assembly GCA_947501845.1 of uncultured Flavobacteriaceae bacterium. Lineage (GTDB taxonomy): Bacteria > Bacteroidota > Bacteroidia > Flavobacteriales > Flavobacteriaceae > Flavivirga. The sequence goes on from CANMXP010000004.1 coordinate 145,737, forward strand.
ATAACAAGATTTTAAGGCATTTAAAATTTAAAGTTATTCAATATCGGTTAGGAATTTAATTATAAAAACAAGCTAAATCACGGCTTTTTAGGTACACACTCACAAAAGGACATAATTATTACCAAAAAAGTGGTTTTTTAAAATTAAAATGAAGTGTTTAAGTGAGTTATTAATATATTTCTGATAATAATATTTATGACAATAGTATTGTCAAGTTTAATGCGAAAAAATATTCCTTTTTTTCAATAAAAGTGGCATAAACTAACTTGGTATTTCTTCTAACAAATTTATTTGACTAATACTCGGAATCATACACATATCTGCCCTTTTAATTTTCCCTTTTTGAGATTCAATTAGTAGTGTTACTATTTTAGTTTGTTTTCTTTTGCTAAGGTCTATTTGATATATCACAAGACAATAGTTATTACGATATAGACCTAATCTTGCTATTATTTTTATATCGGAATTTAAAAATTGCTTTAATTTTTGTTCAAAATACTCCAAATAGTCCTTTTTACTCTCAATCTCACTAAAAACCCATTGAGAAGTATATTGAAAGCCATCAGCTAAATAATCACTAATATAATTTGAATTTAAGTGGTTAAACGCTCTTGCGTAATTTGAAACTAATTCCTTATGAGATTTTAACTTCATTGAAAAGCCTTTTGTATTTTTTGTATTGATAAAACAAGTATGTAGTTATTAAAGGATGAATAATTACAAATATCCAAACATTAATTGCTTCGTATGAAATACCCATAATTTTAGCTGTTTCTCTTAATATATCAACACAAAACTGAAATATTGAGTCCATTTTCTATAGGGAGTTTAATTTATTAGCGTGATTAAGAACTTTTTTAGCAGCTTCATTTAGAGAATATTTTATTTGCTCATCACTCAATAGTGAGTTAGGTGCAGAAGTTTTATAAACCGTTTTAGATATTTCTTTAGTTTGATTTTCTATCAATACTTCAATATATCTTTTAAGATAGTCTGGGTTTTCCCTGATTTCTTCTGATGCTTTTTCTAACCCTAATGTTAATGTTCTATATAACCTATCTTCTGTAAGTTTTTGCAAATCGTTCATTGCCTTTTGCTGTTTATTCATAACATTTTCAATACTATCAATTGTTACCCTGTTTATTTGAGACTTTGGCTTAGTTTTGTTAACTGCCTTATCGGAAATATTAAATATTATTATAAACACAACTACCGCTATTCCAATATATACAAATGCCATAAATACACTTTTATCAATATCACATTAATTAATTACTCAAAGAAAATTGTTTCAACTACACCTCTTATATCTTCTTCGTATATAACGAAGTATTGGTTACTGTAATCAGAATTATATAATCTACCTATTACGGTATAATCGATACCACTCAAATTGTCTAAATCTTTAACAGTCAATACCGCTTTTGTTGCTTCTTTGTCTATCCTAATTGCCTTTTGGATATATGAGTTTGGATCTGATTCATCTGTTTCTGTTGTACCATCTTCAAAGTGTATTTCCAATTTAACTATAGCTTGGGCAGGTGCATTTCCCACACTAATAACAAACCAGGCATCCTCGTTGTTCAGGGGATAAATAGTGTTTTCATCAAATAAACTACAATTTACCCAATCATCTTGCTGTTTAGTATAAACAGCACTTTGGTTTATCCTTTTGATTTCTGTATCTGAAACCTTTTCAAACTCATATTCTGTTCTTGTTGCCGAAGTATTATCCGAATTTGACCTAATAATAGCAAAAGAGTAATAACTTTCGGTTATTTCTTCTTCATAACTGATATTAAAGCTTCCTGCTTCATCTCCGATACAAGATTTATCACATAATTCAATAAAACAGAAGTCATCATTAGTAAATTCATATCCTGCATCTATCCAAGTACTTGTTAACCATACACCTCTTATCCACTCTGGTGGATTTAATGAAGAATCATTGTTTGAATCTGTATTATTATCGGACTTACTTGAACAGCTAAAAATTATAGAAATTACTATAACAAATAATATTAGATTTTTTTGCATTGGTAGGTTTTGAGGTTTTTATATTGTTCAAGCAACAATTAATCTTGGAGATAATCATAAGCTTAAATTCAAATATATAAATAATATTTCATACAGGGCATATACGCCCTCTGGTTAATGAAGCCAAAAATATAATTTGTCATTCATTCAACAAATGATGTCATTAACCAAAAAAGAAAAAGAATACTTAAAAAAGCTTGGTAAGCGTATCGTCTATATAAGAGATGAGAAAGGAATTAGCCAAAAAGAACTATCAGACATTCTTGATATGGATGATGGGTCTCTAAGGCGCATTGAATCAGGTAGAACGAATCCTACCACAACCACCTTGTTAAAATTATCTGAAGCTCTTGAAGTAGAAATGAAAGAATTATTTAAATTCCATTAATTGTTCAGGAATATCGGGTTCATGTAAATATATTTTATTGCCAAGTTGCACATAATCGTCTTTTGAATTTAAATAAAAATAGAATCGCATGATATCATACTTTGCATTATAAGTCTTCTGTGTCTTTTTCAAAAGAGCCTTTGATACAGCAAAACTATTTACAACTTCATTTCTTGAAATACATTCGAGGATTTTCATGTTAGGTAGATTTAACTCAACTTTTTCTTCATTGATTAATAAATTATCAACAACTAAAGAACCAACCTTTAATATAACTTTATCTATATCAATACTCACTTCATAGCCTCTCGACCAATGGTATTTCATATTTTCATTACTTTCTTTTCCTGCATTATATGCATCAGCATATTTCTGGTCAAAGTCAGAATTAAACTGCTTAAATGTTACTATCAATTTCATTATTTTTGGATTGAATTAGCAAGTTTTATTAATTCTTCTTTATCTACTTTTAATCCAAACAATCTTTCTATATCTAAAGCTTGTCTTTCTAATGTTGGATTATCTAAAAATAATTCCCATAAATTGGTAACTCCCTTGAATCTATTTAATGCTTTTCTATCTTTATACAAGTCATAGAACTTGGATAAAATAGAGGTTGAAAAGTTAGTCACATTCAAATCCTTTGTGAAATCCTCAATTTTATTTCCGTCCAAAATATTCTCTACAGCTTTATTTAAATTTGATTTATCTTTTAAATCCCAAAAATGAAATGCCAATCTATTTGAAGTTGTTTTATACTTTTTGCTAAATGCTTTCCAAAAAGATTGGAACTCATCATTTATTTTCATTTGTTCCCTTACACTATCACATGCATCTAACCTTTTTTCTATATCAACAAATGACTTTCTTAATTTTGTAAAATCATTTCTTAATTCAATTAATTTTTTAGGAATGTCCTCTTTAGTTTCACATTTTGAAAGCAAAATTGCCACAAGTGGTGGAATTGGTATTTTTTTATATCCAACATATTGATTCAAACTACCCAACTTCTCATTATATGTTTTTGCAAGAATGTCATACGTCTTATTAGGAATGCCAAGTGATTTATTAACTTCAATATCTGATTTAAAACCTCTAAAAGGTAAAGCCGTTTGAAAGATAGAGTGAGACAACGTATCATACATTCCATTCAAAAGCTTTGAAAAAGTGGTTTCAGTTTCAAATACCGCTAATCTTTTCTTTTGTCCACTAACCTCGGTAATACCATGCCACAAATAAGAATATTTTTCAGCCTGTCCTTTTAAGTATGGCTCTTTGAAGTATTTGGTATTTAGGTATTCTGAGTTTTGTTTTTGAAATTCAACAAGAATATTAGACTCCTCCTTTTTATCATCGGGGTTATTCATGTCTTTCACAAATTTTACCACTCCTTTGTCAATCCAAATTGGCCATCCTATTAACGTGACTCCCTTTGGGTTTGTCAGCACCAAGTTAGTTATAGGTCTTCCGTCTTTAAACACTTCCTTAGCAATACAAAAATGATGATCCCATTCTTGTTTAGAAACCAAAAACACTTCATTCAGAACAAAGGCTTCAACAAAAGTATTTAAGTTAAATATAAACTTATGGTCAGCCTTTCCATATCCTCCGATTATGAAGTCAAGTTCACTTAACAATCCAAAATTATAGTAAGCCGTATTGTAAGGAAGTTTTATTTCTTTTGGATTTTTGTAGCTTTTTAAATTCTGAAGTGGAAGCCCCATAATAATTATTTTCTTTCTAAAAATATCAAATATTAGCAATTAAATATCTGATTTTTAATCAAGATTATTTTTTTGTTTTTTCACATTCAAATATATTGCTTTTCCCACATAAATTATGTAACATTCGTTAATGAAAAATGATGGTAAAAAATTTGAAAAATTAACCAAAGAGTTCTTCTCTTATCTATTCAACAGGTTAGGTTATATAATCCATAAAGAGCGTATTCAATTTAGTGGAACACAAGATGGTTTTGATATTCAATTTGTAATTAGTGAAAATTTAAAAGAGAGGTCAATTTATATTGAATGTAAAGATTATTCAAAAGACTTAAAGTTTGGACCCATTTATGCTAAAGCTATTGATTTAGAATCAAATTATAAATTCAGCAAATATGATTTAGCGTTATTTATTAGCCCAAGAGCTAATTTTCGTAATAATAGAAATGCTGAAAAAGTTGAACCAGTATTTGATAAATTTTCATTTACAACAAGGCTTTTAGACCAAGCAAATGGAGTCGAAAACTTATTCGCTCTTAATAAAGCCATATATAAAGAAATTTACAAACGTCAGTGTAACCTGAAAATTAATGAGGAAGAAGAAATTGAGAAGTTTAAGAGCATTATTCTTTCAAGAGGAAATTTCAGGAAAATCATAATTAGCGAAGAGGATAAAGAAAAATTTATTTCGAATGCCAAAAAATGTTCAAATTATATTCCTCGAAGTTTAATTAAAGAAAGAAAAGCTAAGAAGTCTCATAGATATTTATATCACGAAGAAGAAGATTCAGATAACCTAATCTCAATAGTTAAGGACAACATTTCTAATTCAGATAATGATGGGTTAGCATTGTTAGGTAATCCAGGTTTAGGTAAATCTGTAGAATTAGCAGAATTGGCATTGTACTTTTGGGAGAATAGAGAAGAAACGAACACTATTCCTTTTTACAGAGTAATAAACAGTTTTACTGTTGATAGTAAAATAAGTGATTTTCTTCCAAAAGATTGGGATAAGATACCTAACCTTTTGATTATTTTGGATGGCTTGGATGAAATATCCTATATAAATGAGTTTAAGGCTAAACTCCAAAACTTCATTTCTAATAACAAAGATGAATTTCAGAATATTTATTTTGTTCTTAGTTGTAGAACCAACATTTATGAAAATATTGTAAAAGGAATACCAAAATTTGAATGCTTTTTTCTTGACAGTATAAGCTATCAAAGCGCAATAAATCATTTACAGTCAGCATTCAAATTTCCACGTAAAGTAATTTTAGGCTTACATGTTAATGAAGACCAAAGAGAGTTTTTAGAAAACCCTTTTTATTTAAACCTTTTCGGAGAATACTATTCGGAAAACTCCAGTTTACCAAAAAACAAAACTGACCTAATTGAAAAATACGTTGATAAAAGATTAGAGGAAGATAGAGTTAGAAAATTTCAGAATAAAGAATATGATAAGTCTATAATATTTTCTGCATGTAAAAAAACTGCATTAACCATAGAGGCAATGCAATCAAGAGTGATTGAAGATTCCGAACTAACAATGTTAATTCCAAATCATAAGGCAGAACTAATCAATTCTTGTTTTATTGAAAAAGTTTACAACGCAGATAAATGGCAATTTGAGCATAAAAACCTTCAAGAGTATTTTGTCTCAAAAGCCTTGATGAAGCTTCCATTTGATGAAATTATTAGCTTTATTAGTCTTAATTCTGATAATAATAAAACACACCCTTCATGGTTAAATTCAATATCCTATTTGATTAATGATTTAGAATCAACTGATGAAACTTATATAAATTTAACGGAATGGCTTAAAAAATACGATTCAGAAGTTCTATTTAAATCTGATTCGGACAGAATATCTAAAGATATAAGATCAGATGTTTTTCAAGATTATTTTATTAAAAGGTGTAAGGTTAACACTTTGTGGATAAGGACTAATGATAGTGAAACAATAAAAATTGCCAAGTTTGGAGACGACGTTAAAAATATCGATTTTTTAATCTCTGAAATAAATGACACAACAAATCATAGAAGAACAAGAATATCAGCTTTTGATTTATTGACTCACATGAATTTGAATGAAAGAGAAAAAGAAATAAAGGCTCTAATCCTAAAATATTTAGATGATAATAATGAGGATTTTGACTTAGATGCTAAATCAGATTTATTAAGGTTTGTAAAACGATTAGAGTATCATTTAGATGAAGAGTTTTTTACAGAGTTATTATCTAAGATTAAGGAAAATGATTATCACAGAATATTTACTTCCATATTAGAATGTTTTCAAAAAGAACTATTCTTAAACGAAAAATCTGTTGACCCCAATAACCATGTTGACTACATTAAGAAAGTAGCTAACGTAATAAGTGGTAAAATAGAACGAAAACATCTAAAAGACAGAAATATTTCTTCAAATGAAACACAAAATTTGAAGAATGCTCTGTTACAATTTAATGATATTGACTCATTTTTATTTGCTTTAGATTTTTTATTAATAAGAAGAGACCCTTATCGTCTCAACGAAAGTGAAATGACAGACTCTATTCAAAAGCTTTCTATTATGTATTCTAAAGATGCCAAGATTTTAGATAGGGTTGTGAATTTTATTTACAGAGGCATTGAGAAAAGACAATACATTTTTGATTTTGAAAAAGACTTTGCTGAGTTTTTCAAAATCACAAATACTCAACATGAAGCCTTTTTAAAGTTCTATGTTTTTAGAAATAAGATAGGAATGCGATTTATGTCGCATATAGCAACTGAAAAGTGTATTGAATTTCTATCAAAAGAATATAAAAAAAATAGCATTAATGATATAGCTGTACTGCATTTCAGAAATAATTTGAATTGGCGAAATTTCGAATTGGCGTTAGAATTTCAAAGGCTTATTTTAAAAGAGACAAACTATGATTTTAAAGGAGATATTTTAGAGAGGAAAAAGAGAAGTGAATGGAAACAATTCCATGAAACTAAAGAAAGTTTATGTTTTAATTTATTGTTTGATAAAAACGAATTAATAGAATTAGTAAAAGTTTTATTTGAAAACCTTCAATCAGAAAAAACAAGTTGGGAGAGTCTTCATGATTTTGAGATAGTTTATCACGAGAGTCTTGAATTACAAAAGTCCATTCCACAATTAGTCATTAATATTGTTCATGAGACATTACGTCATTCTAATTCCAAATATGTTACTTGTGATGATGTTCTTAAATTAGTCAACAGCGAATTATACCTAATAAAGAAAATTAAAGAAGAAATACATTCTAAGCGTAACAACAGACTAAACAAGCCCATAGAGATTACAAAAGAGCAATATGATTTTATCAATAACTGGTGCCAAGAATCGATTAAATCTATAAATCTTGAATCAGAATCTTTATTAGATAAAGAGGAATGTGATTTTCTTTGGTATTTTAGAAATCTACTTAATTTAAAGTATCCTGATGAAATCCTTTTAGAATTATTGGAGGTTGATGGTACAATGAATTTTAACGGACAGCATCATGGTATTGGCTATATATGTAAAATATTAGATAAATCTACAGTTGATGACAGGATTATTCGAAACATTGAAAAAGGCATTACTGCTGAGCAAATAAGAAAAAATCACTTTATCTATGCTATTGATAACCGTTTAAGAAAGGCTTATTCTAAAATAGAAGACTACTTATTAGATAACAATCAAAACCATTACTTTAGAAAAGAAATCTTAAAGAAATATTATCAAATTAACCCTTCTGTAGATTTACTTAAAAAAATTGCAAACAAAAATATGCAAGAAGAGATTACAGATGATATAGTATGGTCAATTTTCGATATTCTAATTGAAAATAACCAAAGTGATTTCGTTATTGATAAAATACTGTATTACTATAATGCAAATGATGAACACTTAAAAGAATTAATCACTATTAAATACCTTATTAAATCTAATTATGAAAAGGCATTCCTATATTTTAATAATTGGATTAAAGAGCAAAAGATATATACACGAAGAACTAAAAATAGTTTACGTACAGAGGACTTTCCTAAGCATAACAACCCAAAATCAATCCCATATATCATTGAATTAATTAAAACTTATTATGAAAATAATGAGTTTAAATTTGATGAGTATAGCAACCCAATAAGGTTTATTGTTGAATCAATTAATGCTATTGCTCAAAACAATTCTCCAGATGTGTGTAAACAACTTATTGAAGAGTTAGAAAAATGTAGAAAACCCCTTAACAAAAACAAGCATGATTTATATTATATAAATCAAGCCTTACTGGATTTAAAAGATATTCAAATAAAGCTTGAATCTAAACCAATGTCATTTCCGTCAATCGCAAGTAAAATGGAGAAATATCAATATTATTTTGTATAGAAATTATCAAAAATTATTAATTATCATTATTAACTTAAAACTTTAGTACCTTTAAAATACTTCATAAAATTCATCAAACTATTATATTGCTAATTAAACAACTCCCTTAGCTTACTTAAACAAAGAGAGTTGTTTATAACTTAGAACGTCTTTTACATTCTTGATTAATGATTATCCTCTTTGATTTCGATTTATTGATTCATTGCCATTTCATGATCGTACTGACAGCAACCAGGTAAACCCTTATAAGCTTCTTCGCTACCAGACACTTTTTCAGTATCATAGCCAGAAGCCGCTATTGCTTTATGAATAGCTGTTGCATCAGTTTTAGAATCGTCAAAAGTTACATCAATTTTCTTTTTATCTACATCCCAAGTGGCTTTTGCAACACCATCTACACTATTGGCTGATTTTTCAATAGTCTTTTTGCACATACCACAATTTCCTCTAACACCAAAAGACAAATTTGTCATCGCCATTTCATGAGAAACTTCGGTAGTTGTTTCTGTTTTCTGTTTTGAATCACTTTTACAGCTCACTAAACCAATAGCTGCAATTATTGCTACACTTAAAATTACTTTTTTCATTTTTAAAAATTTAATTGTTATTATTTATATTAATTACTCTATTACTTGTTTTACTTCTCCACAGGTAAGCATGGCTTCCCCAAAATATGGATTGATTACTTTTTCTTCTTTACTCAACCAATATGCTCCAGTATTACTGTCTGCCATAGGGCAAAATTGATAATAAACCTTTTCGTTTATACCAAATAACTGAAGAGCCTTTGCCAATTGTGAAGACAGATGTTTAAAATGATTTCTCTGTTCTTTAATATTTGATGTGTTTGAAATTGAATTTGCCGAAGTCTCTAATTCTTTTTCTAAGGTCATCCAATGGCTATGTCCATTATTAGTTAATAGCTTCATATCTACCTTGCTTAAATTAGACAATAACTCTTTTGTTGATTTAGTCCCTTTTTTAGAATCCTCGTTTACCAAAGCATCCTTCAATTCGATATAATCATTAAAAACTGCTCTTAATTGATTTTGAAAATCTTCTGACACTTCTATTCTTTCATCCATTTCGGAATGATTCTCTTTAGGACTTGAAGGGTTTGACCCCATACCAAGATGTCCTTCATGACCAGTCATCACTTTACCTCCTTCTTTATTCATCATTGATTTTTTACCTTGTAATTGTGCAGCAGCATCCACAGTAAATGTGCCATTCGTTACAATTTCATCTCCATTATTAACCCCTTCTAATACTTCATAATTTTCTCCAACTCTGTTGCCCAATGTTACTTCTCGTAATTCAAATATGGGTTCGTTAGGATTCTTCTTTAAGTACACTACGGAGCGTTTTCCTGTCCATAAAACAGCACTTGAAGGTATAACAGATATTTGTCCATTAATTGCGTTAACAGGCTTTATATTACCTTCTATAAACATACCTGGTTTAAACAAATCTTTTCCATTGCTTAAAACAGCTCTCAATTTCATTGTCCTTGTTTTAACATTAAGTGTAGGGTCTATAAAAGAAACTTTAGCATTAAAAGTTTTATTGGGGTATGCATTAGTCTTAATAGAAACTTCTTGCCCTTCCTTAAATAGGTCTATTTGATTTTCATAGACATCAAAATTTGCCCAAACTGTATTTAGGTTTGCAATTTTCAACAAAGGCTGCCCTTGCTTTATATAACTACCTTGCTCTACTAATTTTTTAGATACCGTACCTGATACAGTAGCATAAACAGAAAAGTTCTCTTTTACTTTTCCAGAAGCTTCAATCTGATTTATTTGGATATCTGATAGCTTCCAAAGTTTTAGCTTGTTACGAACTGCCTTATATAATTCTGGTTGAGATTCTTTTAAGGAAGATGCTGTAATAAGCTCTTGTTGAGCAGCAAATAGTTCTGGAGAATAAATAGTTGCCAATAACTGACCCTTTCTTACTTTTTCTCCTGTATAACTGACATTTAGTTTTTCTATTCTACCAGAAAAGTAACTGACTTGAACAACATTTGCTTCTTCATTTTCAACTATTTTACCAGAAAGTTTTATAGTACTTCCTTCAGCTTTACTATGACCTACAACTGATGTTTGAATGTTAGCCAATGCCATTGCATTTTTAGTCAGTTTAAATTGGTCTGCGGTTAACCCATCAGCTCCAGCTTCCGCAGGAATTAAATCCATACCACATATTGGACAATCCCCTGCTTCTGGTTGCATAATTTGCGGATGCATAGAACATGTCCACATTTGATTGCTTTCAACTGTTTCGTTATGATTATGTGCTGTTTCTTCATTGGAGGCACTACCAAAAAGTAACCATCCTAACAGAAGTCCCACAGCCAGTATTCCAATATAAATTATATATTTTTTCATTTCTATTTATTTTTTCGTTTTAATAATTTTTCTAACTGATGGCGAACTTGTAAACCATAATAAAAAGCCACTCAAAACAGTAACTAACCCTAAAAGAGAAAAAGCTCTTAAAACAATGGTGTTAAAGTTGTCTCTACCTTCATAATCCATTGTATGGGTCATCCATAAAAAATCGAACCAACGCCAACTTCGATGTCTAACTGTTTGAAATTTTCCATCTTTAATGGAGATATAAGCTTTGATGGACTCATCTGCTTTATATGATATAACATGAGCTGGCAACAATCGTTCTCTATATTCGTGATGCTTACCAACTTCATTGATTTGTTCAATAGTTTCTACTTCCAAATCACTTTTCATGTGGTTTTTAGCTATATATAAAGCTTCATCCTTTGTGATGTGATTTTTTGGGTTTCCATCGATGGCATTATATAGTTGATTGTTATTTATCCAATAAAATGGTGTATTACCAATGTCTCGCAACTCAATAGTATTTAAACCACCTGAAACATTTAGTTGTGCTGGACTAATAAGGTTATTGAATGATTTCGGTTGATAATCAGGGTTTTTAAATTGGTCTCCATGAATATCATCAATATCAGTCCAACTAAAATATAAGCCACTCGCTGTCCATAGTAAAAACTGAATACCTAAAAACAAACCTAAATAGCGATGCGTTTTTCTAATTTTTAGTGCTGTGTGTCTATTTACCATATTCGTTTATATTTTAATATTCCTTAATCTTAATGCGTTTGCAATAACCGAAACTGAACTAAAACTCATAGCCAAAGCTGCAATCATTGGAGATAGTAGCAACCCAAATACTGGATATAAAACACCTGCTGCAACTGGTACACCCAATACATTATATACAAAAGCAAAAAATAGATTCTGCTTTATATTTTTAACAACACCATGACTTAACTTTTTAGCCTTTACAATGCCCTGTAAATCTCCTTTTACTAATGTTATTGCTGCACTTTCAATAGCAACATCTGTTCCTGTACCCATAGCAATACCAACATCCGATTGGGCTAAAGCTGGGGCATCGTTAATTCCATCTCCTGCCATGGCTACTACTTTCCCTTGTGATTGCAGTAATTCTATTTCTTTGAGTTTATCTTCTGGAAGACATTCAGCTTTATAGTGTTTTAGATGCAACTGGTCTGCTACTGCTTTTGCGGTATTTTTGTTATCTCCAGTCAGCATTATTACGTCAACACCATTGTTTTGAAGTGCTGTAATAGCCTTTTGACTTGTTGTTTTAATTGCATCGAAAATAGTAACATAGCCTACAGCCTTATTATCTACTGTGATGTATGAAACTGTTTTACCTTGTTCTTGTTCAGCTAAAACTTTGTTTGCCAAACTTTCAGGGATGCCAACGGTATATTGCTCTAATAACTTTGCATTACCTAAAGCAACCTTTTTATTTCCAACAGTACCAACAACTCCCTTTCCTGCTATTGCTTGAAAATCATTTACTTTAGTAATAGACACCTTTTTTGATTTACCGTATTTTACGATGGCTTCTGCTAAAGGGTGTTCGCTATATTGGTTTAAAGATGTTATATATTCTACTAAAACTGTTTCCTCTACATCATCGGTTGCTATAATTTTTTCAACAGAAGGTTTTCCTTCGGTTATAGTACCTGTTTTATCTACAATTAAGGTATCAACCTTATTCATTTTTTCTAAGGCTTCTGCATTCTTAATCAAAACACCAGATTGTGCGCCTCTTCCAACACCAACCATAACCGACATTGGTGTGGCTAAACCTAACGCACAAGGACAGGCAATAATTAATACAGCAATGGCATTGACAAAAGCAAAAACATAAGCTGGTTCTGGACCAAATACAGCCCAAACAATAAATGTTATTACAGATACAACTAATACAATTGGGACAAAATATTTAGAGATTCTATCTGCTAACTTTTGAATTGGTGCTTTTGAACGACTTGCATTATTAACCATGTGAATAATTTGAGACAGTAAGGTTTCTGCACCAACCTTTTCAGCTTTCATTACAAATGATTTTGTACCATTGATTGTACCAGAACTTACTTTGTCATCTACTTTTTTATCTACAGGAATAGGCTCTCCCGTAATCATAGATTCATCTATACTACTATGCCCTTCTATAATACTACCATCAACTGGAATTTTTTCTCCTGGCTTTACACGTAATAAATTGCCTTGTTCAATTTTATCAATCGCAATTAACTTATCCTCCCCATCACTTACTAAGGTCGCAGTTGATGGCACTAACTTTAATAATTCCTTTATCGCTCCACTTGTTTGACTATGCGCTTTAGCTTCTAATAATTGTCCTAATAATACTAATGTGAGAATTACAGTTGTAGCTTCAAAATATACAAATACGTTACCATCAGTAGTTTTAAAATCTTGCGGAAACACATCTGGAAACAACATAGCAAACACACTAAATATCCATGCAATTCCAGACCCAATTCCTATAAGTGTAAACATGTTAAGATTCAACGTTTTTATGGAAGTCCAAGCACGTTCAAAAAACATCCAAGTCGCATAGAACACTACTGGAATTGATAAAATAAATTGAATCCAGTTCCATTGCTTTTGTTCTAAAACAGCATATAACGGATTGTTATTTAGCATTTCGGACATGGCTATTAAAAATATGGGGACGGTAAAAGCTACAGCAACCCAAAACTTTTTTAATAGCTTCTTATAGGTCTTATCTTCTTCTGAAGTATCAGCTTCCGATGATACTAAATCCATCCCACAGATAGGGCAAGAACCAGGTTCATCTTTAATAATTTCAGAATGCATAGGACATGTAAATTGAACACCTGAAGGGACTATACTTCTTTCTTCTACCAAGTCCATTCCACACACAGGACAATTCCCTGCTTTATCATAGGTTTTATCTCCTTCACAATGCATAGGACAGTAAAAAGTACCTGTGCCTTTCCCTTTTGGAGCTTCTTCTTTCTTTAACTCCTTATGATGATGTTCTCCTATATTATGTATGCTATATCTGTCACTATCTTTCTTTAAGACTTCCTGAAAAGTTTCTAAAGAAATATGCGATTCCATTTCAATAGTCGCTTCTGATTTTTCTAAATCGACTAATGCCTTTGAAACACCTTCCACTTTTGAAAGCGTTTCCTTTACATGACTTCGACAACCGTTACAGGTCATTCCATGTATGTGATATGTATGTTTCATTTTACTTAGTTAAATAATTAACGATTGTTGATTGCACATAATAGTTCTTCACAGATTCTATTTGATTAATTTGAAACCTTAATTGTAACTCTTGGATGTCTAAAACATCATTAAAATCAATCGTTCCAGTTTCATAACTTTTTATCAAAATGTCTTCTGCATCTTTTGCCTGTTTTAAGTTTTTAGCTTGCGTATCATAACTAATCCGTGAAGCTATTCTGTTATTAATTGCTTTAGACAAAGCAGTTTCCAATACATTTTCTCTTTCTTGTTTCTGAAATGTAATTTCTTGTTGTTTTAAAGCGTTCTGTCTTGTTTGCGATTTGTTTTTCTTATTGAAAATCGGAATTGAAAGTGACACCATAGGCATAACAATATCTTTTCCGTTATCACTAAAACTCATGTTTGGTCGTTCTGAGACTGAAACATAATCTAAACCAAAACCAACCATAGGTTGACTATCTTTTTGATTCAATAATTCGGATTGTTCTACAGATTGAAACAACTTATCATACTTAGTCAATTCAGGATGTAGGGCTAAATTCCCTGAGTCATTTAGAGTATCATTTAGCGGTATAGTCAATTCATTTATTAAATCAATTTCAACAGACTTTTCTCTATTTAAAAGCTTATTGAATGTTGTTTGTTCTGCTAAATACAACTGCGCCAATACTTGCTTAGATTGCTCTAATTCGTTTTGTCTCATCTGTAATCTTAATACATCAACTGCCGAAGCTTTACCTACTTCAAGAGACGTTAAAGCCATTGTTTCGTAGGTTTTAAGTAATGCAATATTGTCATCTAAAACCCTTTGTTTTGTTTTAAGGGCATAGAGGTTATAGTAAGACTGAGATACAGAAGCTACTAACTTTCGTTTGGCAATCGTAATATCTTCATATTTAGCATCCGCCAATGAGTTAACATAATTTTCTCTGGCAGTAATAGAGCCAAACCAAGGCATCATTTGTTTTGCAGAAATTTTAAAACGTTGCGCTCCAGTTCTTGTTTCAGGTTCACTTACAAAATAGCCTACTCCAAATTCGGTGTTTGGAATGGTATTAACTTCATTTACTTTTTCTGAAACAATACTATATTGTAATTCAAACTTCTGAATTTCTGGATTGTTCGCTAAGGCTTCATTGATTAATATTTCCAACTGTTGTGCATTACCTTTTAGAAAAAAGAATAAAGACAAAAGAGCAAAGATTATTGAAGCATTCTTTTTTAAGTATTTCATTTTTCTACTTTTTTAAGTTGTAATTCTGCTTTCCAACTGTATAAAACTGGAACAACAAATAGTGTGATTAAGGCAATGAGCATACCTCCAAAACTTGGAATTGCCATAGGAATCATAATATCACTACCACGCCCCGTTGATGTTAGAACTGGTAACAGTGCTAATATGGTAGTTGCAGTTGTCATTAAACAAGGTCTGATACGCTTTTCTCCTGCCTCTATTACTGAAGCTCTAACATCATTCTTGTTCGTTGGCTTATTCCTATCAAATATTTGAGTAAGGTAAGTTGCCATAACAACGCCATCATCAGTTGCTATACCAAACAGGGCTATAAAACCAACCCAAACAGCTACACTTAAATTAATTGGATGCATCTGGAATAAGTCTCTTAGGTTTTCGCCAAAGAAATTGAAGTTTAAAAACCAGTTTTGACCATATAACCAAATCATGATAAAACCACCTGCAAAAGCAACGGCTATGCCTGTAAATACCATAAAAGAGGTTGCTACTGAACGAAACTGAAAATATAGTATTAAGAAGATAATGAACAATGCCAATGGCACTACAACCGATAAGGTTTTTTCTGCTCGTAATTGATTTTCATAAGTTCCTGTGAATTTATAATTAATCCCTTTAGGAACTACTAATTCTCCTGAATCTATTTTTTGTTGAATTAAGGTTTGCGCATTTTCAACAACATTAACTTCTGCATACCCATCTAATTTATCGAACAACACATAACCCACTAAAAAAGTATCTTCACTCTTAATGACCTGTGCGCCTTGTTCGTAACGAATAGTTGCTAATTCACTCAATGGAACTGGACTTCCTTTTTCTACTGGGATATAAATGTTTTCTAAATCTGAAGGATTGCCCCTTAACTCTCTTGGATAACGAACTCTTACTCCGTATCGCTCTCGACCCTCAACAGTTTGAGTTAATACCATACCGCCTACAGCAACTTTTAAAACATTTTGGACATCATCTATGGATATGCCATAACGTGCCAATTTTTCCCTATCTATATCAATTAACAAATAAGGCTTTCCGACTATTCTGTCAGCAAATACAGCTTCAACTTTAACACCTTCAACTTGTTTTAAAATATCCTCTAACTGAACACCAAAGGCTTCAATTTGCTTTAAATCTTGTCCTTTAACCTTAATTCCCATTGGAGCACGCATTCCTGTTTGCAACATGACCAAACGTGTTTCTATGGGCTGTAATTTAGGGGCTGATGTAACACCTGGCAACTTAGTTACACGTACAATTTCTTTCCAAATGTCATTAGGGTTGTTTATTACCGGCCTCCAGTTTCTATAAAATTCTCCATCATTATCTTCAATTAATTGTTCTCTAACTATATCAGAATTAAGAACAATGTTTTTATCAGAGTTATTAGGGTTTGCTACAAAACTTCCATCCTTCAATTCAAACAAACCATCTTCGTTAACCCTATAGCGTTGACGCTCTCCATGTAGATTTAACATATATTCAGGTTTATATTGAATCATATTTTCATACATAGATAATGGAGCTGGGTCTAAAGCAGATTCTGTCCGTCCAGCTTTCCCAACTACGGTTTTAATCTCTGGAATGCTTGCCACAGCCATATCTAATTGCTGAAGCACTCGTTTGTTTTCTTCTAAACCTGAATGTGGCATGGAAGTAGGCATGAGTAAAAAAGACCCTTCGTTTAACGATGGCATAAATTCTTTACCTGTATTTTTCATTATGAAAAATCCACCAATCACGATAAGCGTTGGAATAGATAGAAATAAGATTTTATTAGCTAATGCCCATTGTAAAATGCGAGTATAGAATCTTCTAAATAATGTAAACACACCTAATAAGCCAAAGCATATCATACCAACAAAAATGAGATTCCAAAATATGCTTTTGTCAACACCTAAAGGTCTCCAATATTCAGCAAGAAGAAAGACGATTGTTAATGCTGAGATTACAATATTTATAAGGTTCGCTCTTTTTTCTAAAAGTTGTCCATTAAATTTTAATAAGGCTGTAATGCCAAATGCTATCAATATAAGACCGATCCAATATCCAGATATTATTGTTGCAATACCAATTATGATTAAAAGCCCATTTACTACATAACTAAAGGTCTTTTTTATATTCTTCTTTCTAAATAGAAATGCCGCAAATGGTGGTATCAGGAATAAGGCAACTATTATAGAAGCCGTTAAAGCAAAGGTTTTTGTAAATGCCAATGGTCTAAACAATTTTCCTTCTGCACCTATCATTGTAAACACAGGAATAAAACTTATAATAGTGGTCATTACTGCGGTTACAATAGCCCCTGAAACTTCAGCAGTTGCATTATAAACCACAGTATTTATTGGTAGCTTATTTTTGTTTTCATCTAAGTGTCTTATTATGTTTTCTGAAAGAATAACACCAACATCTACCATCGTACCAATAGCAATAGCAATACCAGATAAGGCTACAATGTTTGCATCAACTCCAAAGAGTTTCATAGCTATAAACACCATTAAAACAGCAACAGGTAGTAAACCAGAAATAAGAACTGAAGCTCGTAAATTGAACACCATAATAATGATGACCAAAATTGTTATCAATATCTCTAAAGTTAAAGCTTCATTAAGTGTCCCTAACGTTTCTTGAATCAATTCTGTTCGGTCATAAAAAGGTACAATAGTAAGTTGAGACGTTCTTCCATCACTCAATACTTTTGATGGTAACCCAGAACTTAACTCACTTATTTTTTCTTTTACATTTGTGATGACTTCCATTGGATTTGCTCCATATCGAGCTACAACTGCTGCTCCAACAACTTCAGCACCTTCCTTGTCCAAAACACCTCGTCTTGTTGCTGCTCCTAAAGACACATTTCCTATGTCTTTAATTCTAATTGCTGTAAAGTCTTCAGAAATTATAACAGCATTTTCTATATCTGCAATGGATTTTATATAGCCTAACCCTCGAACCAAATATTCAGCCTGATTAATCTCTAAGGTTTGTGCGCCTATATCTTTATTGCTTTCTTTTACTGCCTTTACAACATGATGCAAACCAATATTGTATTGTCGCATTAACTCAGGATTAACATCGACTTGGTATTCTTGAACATACCCACCAATCGAAGCAACTTCTGAAACACCACTTGCTGATGACAAAGCATACTTTACATAGTAATCTTGAATACTCCGTAATTCATGTAAATCCCAACCACCAGTTACATTTCCGTTTTCATCACGTCCTTCAAGGGTGTACCAAAATATTTGACCTAAGCCAGTAGCATCTGGACCCAAAGCTGGATTTACACCTTCTGGAAGTAATCCACTTGGTAGTGAGTTCAATTTTTCAAGAATCCGACTTCTACTCCAGTAAAATTCTATATCTTCTTCAAAAATGATATAGATACTGGAAAAGCCAAACATTGATGAACTACGAATGGTTTTCACTCCTGGTATTCCTAATAATGAGGTGGTCAATGGGTAGGTAATTTGGTCTTCAATATCTTGTGGAGAACGACCATCCCATTTAGTAAAAACGATTTGTTGATTTTCCCCAATATCAGGGATGGCATCAACGGCTACAGGGTTACTTGGTAAAAAGCCAACATCCCAATTAAAAGGAGCATTTACAGTTCCCCAACCTATAAAAAGAACGAGCAATAAAACTGCTACAAGTTTATTTTCTATTAAAAATTTTATGCTTTTATTTAGCATTGTGCATGATTATTAAACAGTTAGACATTGATGTTAGAAAAACATCGAATACAACAAATTATCCTTATAGTGCATGGACTATAGGATAAACAGTCTATTGTTCAAAAATCAAATTAAATAGGTCTCGTCAAGCTTGAAGATTTGCCTTATGACGAGTGGCGGTTTGTATTCTTCGTAAGAAGATACACTTTCATTTAAACCTTCAAAAAGGTTAATATAAGTAGATATAAATGAAGCTATAAATACTTGTTGGTCGAAAGTTAATTTATCAAAAGATATTTTTAACTCATCCTGACCTTCAATAGTAATTTGTTCATCTGTACAACAATTCTTTTTTGTAACAGCACAATCAGTACTTGAAGGGTTTTGCATTTCCATACCACAACCTTTTGCTTTATGGAATACAGCAGTCTCAACCAAAGTATCTCCGCAATAGTGCATATCTATTGTAAATGACATTGTAGAAAATAATACTACAAAAGCCATTAAAAACGACATTATTTTATGGAATACTTGTTTCATATCTGATACAAAGGTATAAAAAATTAAGAACTCCTTATTTTGTTTAACATAAGTTTAGATGTCCTATTAGAAGAATCAATAGGGTAAATTGTTGTACTACTAAATATACATTAAAAAAATCTAATATGGGTATAGTCCACCCCGTGCCGTATTTTGTTTAGCCTATTCGAAAGAAATACAAATCTTTAGAATATAAATATTTATTTAGGCTGCTTTATCTAAAAGGGGGAGCGTCAGCTCCGACTTTTGACTGTCAAAAAAACTAAAAAGACTCAATGATTTAGCCATTGTTGAATAGATACACAAATCCCAAGGGAGAAAATCAGTTAAAATACTGAAAATCAACTATTTAAAATTCTATTCTTGAATTTCGGACAAGCTGTTTTGACTTCAAAAAGCCTTGCCAGATTCCAAGTTTCTACACTTGAAAAATATAGGGGATACTTCCCTACGACCTGCATTTATATCAAGAACTTTCAACTATGTAGGATTGCGATACGGATTCCAACCGCTCTTCAAATTTCTCCGCTATGTTTCCCTGTTATTGCAAAGGTGCAGATATTAAACCCTCTAAGACCCCAACCAAGCATATTTGTGGATGCTCGTCCTTGGTCTGACTCGGCATGTCTCCATGTCCCAGTATAGTTTCCCTAAAATTAAGGTTAATATTAGCCTTAAAGGGTCAAAATTAACAAATAGTAAGTTAGAAAAAAAAAGTATTAAAATTCTACAAACAATAAAACATAGTACTTTTATTTTCAATTAGTTATAATATAACTATAAAATCAACAAAAAGGAGAATATTTATAGTTTATACTTTTGCAGTCTTGACTGTACATCTTCAATAGTTACCTTTCTATGTTTTTTTAATTTATCTGTATTTGCCCATTGGGTTTGTCTTTTTTTAGCATCAACAACGTGCAATGTTAAACTATCCATTAAATACAATTCATCCTCAATAGGTAATTTGTAACTAATTGTAATTTCAAACAGTTTACTTTCGGGCTTCCATTTTACCAGTATGTTCTTTATAAACTTTCTAAATGTTTTTTGTCTTTCCAAAAAAGGTAGTTTTAAAGCGAGATACCCCTTAAAAACAGCGTCGGTGTAATTCTTCATAAAACCAGGGTGTGTATCTTCAAAAGGGTAATCTATATATGAATGAGCGATATTTGTTAGTTCTTCAATTTCTCTTAAAATATTTGTATCTCCTTTCAGCGATTTCAAGCTTTCCTCGATATTAGCTTTCTTTATTTTAATCTCATTTGCCTTACTATCTAACCTTTTAACTTGTCTTAAATATTGTACTTTATTATAAGTGCGGTCAGCAAGATAATTTTCTACACTTAGCTTGTTATTTTCTATGTTTTTTAAGTCAGCTTCGAGACTTTTAATTCTTGTTTGGAGTTCTTCTCGTTTATCTGAATTATTATCAGAAAATGATTCCTTAACTGTACTGTAGAGATTTCCATATATTAATTTAGTTATTATTGAATCAAGTACATTAACTGGAATGTATTTAGAATTACACTTTTTTTCCTTGTACCTTTTTCCTGCACAACCATAATAGTTTTCAAGTTTATTTGAACGCCCATTAAGTGATTGACCGCAACCGCATTGGAGTAATGGAGTAAGTAAATATTTATGGTCTGTATTTTTGCCTCTTAGAGAGCCTTTGTTTCTGTTTATATAACTATTATTAGCTTTTTCCCATTTTACTGGGTCAACTATTAAAGGAACATCGAAAAATTCATCCCTCCAACGTCTTTTCCCTTTGTAAATTGGATTTCTAATTATTTGTAAGATTGTGCCAGTTGTCCAAGTTGAATCAGACTTTTTATATACTCTTGTTTCATTCCTACCTTTATGAATTATTTTATTAGTGCCGCCTATTTTATTGTATCTTGTTTGCACATTATTATCAATTAACCAATTTCTTATCTCTGAAGATGTTTTACCTTGTATGAAGTCATCAAATATCTTTTTAACTATTTTAGATTCACTTTCGTCAGGCTTTAGATAACTATTTTCATCTTTAGTATATCCATAAGGTAAAACAGCACCGTTTACCTTTCCTTCTCTTGCTTTTGACCTTAATGTATCTTTAATTTTAATAGAAGTTAAGTCAACAAAAAATTCATCTGTTGCAGATAAGATATTATGTAAAAGTTTAGAGTGAGGGTCATTCCAATCAAACCTACCTGATTTAAAATATAATTCAATATCTTTTCTTTTGATAATAGCTAAAAACTTATGCTTAGTTTCATCATTTCTATATAATCTACTCGTATCATAAGCAAAGACAGCTTTGATTTTAGAATCTTTAGCACTTATTTTTTGTAGCATGTCCATCATAACAGGTCTATCCTTTAAGTCAAGCTTCCCTGAACTGGTGTCTTCAATAAATAATACGGGTTCTAAATTAAGTTCTATAGCCTTTAAATTACCCTGATTCTTTTGTTCGTCAATTGAAGTAGAATCCCTATCTTTATTATCCTGAGATTTACGACAGTATATCGCTAATTGCTCCA
This sequence comes from uncultured Flavobacteriaceae bacterium, assembly GCA_947501845.1. Lineage (GTDB taxonomy): Bacteria > Bacteroidota > Bacteroidia > Flavobacteriales > Flavobacteriaceae > Flavivirga. The sequence continues at coordinate 167,867 of CANMXP010000004.1, forward strand.
TAATTTCCACACTAAAATATGGTTAAAGATAGGGATTAAAATTTTTGTTTTACACAAATTTGTTTACAGCACCTGTAAGTACGACTAAATGTTTTTTCATACGATAAAAGTAGTTATTATTTGTCATTCCAGCTAAGCGAAGAATCCACACTTTTTTATTAAATTAGATATTTTACTAAAATATGGTCGATTTAAAACTTTTAGAGCATTTAGAAACCTATTTAACAGAAAATCGTAAAGCGCGTTTTGAAAAGGTGCTATCTCAACGGACTAAACATTTTACGGTAGCTACAGAGGATGTTTATCAATTGCATAATACAAGTGCTGTTATACGTAGTTGTGATGTGTTTGGTATTCAAGAGGTAAACATTGTTGAAGAGCAAAACTCGAAACGTATAGACAGAGAGATTGCTATGGGTGCTCAAAAATGGGTAGATTTAAATAGATATCATACAGTAAGCGATTGTATTTCCAGTTTAAAAGAAAAAGGGTATCAAATTGTAGCTACAACACCCCATAAAGACGATTGCGAATTACATGCGTTTGATGTCACTAAAAAATCATGTTTTTTCTTTGGAAAAGAAACCGATGGATTATCTCAGGAAGTGCTAGATGCTGCCGATTGCTATTTAAAAATACCAATGGTTGGTTTCACCGAGAGTTTAAATATATCGGTATCAGCAGCCATTATTTTACAGCATGTCACTTCTAAATTAAGACAAACCAATATTAATTGGCAATTAACAGAAAAAGAGGTTTTGGAAAAACGTTTAGATTGGATTACAAAAACGATTAAAAGTTATGATGAGATCGTTGCCCGTTTTTATAGTCAGCAATAATTTTTGTAATTTTAAAACCATTAATTAATAATCTGTTAATCATGCATATAGCTTTTTATGTAATGGCCACAATTATTGGTCTATTTGTTATTTTAGCACTTATAGCTCCCAAAAAAACTCAAGTAAGTAGAAGCATATTAATAAAAAAAACGCTTCCAGAAGTATTTCAATACTTAAAACATATAAAAAATCAAGACAATTGGTCTCCTTGGAAAAAGAAAGACCCAGATATGAAACAAGAATTTATTGGTAACGATGGTGAAATTGGATTCACGGTTAAATGGGAAGGTAATAAAGATGTTGGTATAGGAGAACAAGAAATTTTAAATATTGTCGAAAATGATCGTGTAGAATCTAAATTACGTTTTTATAAGCCTTGGAAATCGGAGTCTGATGCTTTGTTAAGTGTAAATGATGCTGGTGACGGAAATACGAAAGTGACTTGGGGATTTACAGGAGTTAATAAATTACCCGCAAATATTTTTATGATGCTTTATAATGTTGATAAGCACATCGGTAAAGATTTTGAAGAGGGTTTAGCAAGTTTAAAAGAAATTTTAGAAAATTAGAAACTATGGATAATAATATGGTAGGTTGGTTTGAGATTCCTGTAACTAATATGGATCGGGCTATAGCCTTTTACAATGCGGTATTCAAAATAGAAATACAAGCACAAGATTTTGGAGGGACTTTAATGGGATGGTTTCCTTTTAGTGAAGGTAAGCCAGGAGCTGCAGGCTCGCTAATTCAAAATCAGGCTTATCAACCGAGTGATAAAAAAGGAACATTAGTATATTTTAATTCTAAAGATGTTGATAACGAATTAAGTAGGATAGAAGGTGCAGGAGGACAGGTTGTTCAAACTAAAACACAAATCTCGCCAGATATAGGTTATATGGCTATTTTTATAGATAGTGAAGGAAATAGGATAGCGCTGCATTCCAGAACATAAAAATATGTTATTAAGAAGCCAGTCTGTCTATAGGCAGGTGGGAATGTGTGAAGAATTTAAACACTGCTTTTAGTTTTAATAGGGGTAAGTGTACTGAGGTTCTGCTCTTACTTTGGCTACGCTCTACAGGTTGTCCAGAATGATTATTTTTTAAATTCTTCTGCTTCTGCCTCGACTTAGCAATTTATATTCTTCGTAACATTCGCTAATAGCATCAAGTATTTGTAAATCGTTAGCAGTCTGTATAAAGCCTTTAGAGTAATTGCATTGGCTTACAATTTCATCCAGATCTACACGATCGACTTGCAGTAAAACGGTTAGCATTTCCCTATCAAATCTTGATGCCAATAGGGTTCTAATTTCATCATCCTCCTTCATCTTTTTTAACTTGCGTAACTCATTTGGTTTTTTGCCAAACATACGATGTAAAAAATCGGCAGGATTAAAAATAGATCCAATAATTTTGGTTATGGCTCCTTTTGAACCCGCTTCATAGCCTGTGCTGGGTAATCCAGAAATGCTATAACGATAATTATTGTTAATGGCTGGTAACTGTTTTATATCAACTTCTAAATATCCTGTAAGTTTTAGTTGGTTTACAACTACTTCTTCAAGGGCCAAAGCCAATTCTGTTAACTCAATTTTAGAGCTTCCAAACTTTAACCAGTCGTTAGTAACCCTAACTTTTATCGATTTAAAACCTAAATACGAAAAATGAAGTGTATCGTTTGCTTTAGCAGAAATTTCAAATTCTCCTTTTTTATTGGTTGTTGTACCAATTACCTGATTGAGGTTAACAATATTAACATTTTCAAGAGGTGAATTATTAGATGAATTTACTACAACACCTAAAACCGTATCGGCTTCCTGTCCCATGCAAATAGCAGAAGTAATTATAAAAGCAAAAAGAAGCAGGTAGTTTTTCATAGGTAATAACTCATTTCATATGTTAAAATTCAATAGCTAAAATACTAAAGAAAACGTCAAAAGCATCAGTTTAGTCGTAATTTGACTAAAAATTAACAAAAAAGTTTAATCTTATAAATAAGAATTAAAGCATTTTTTTACGAGAACTGGAATTGTAAATTTTAAAATAGTGTTGTTCTCATTCAAGATTATTATCTTACTCAAAGAATAATACTAATTCACAAAATTATATAAACTAGTCATCCTATGAAGATTCTCAATTTTAAAATATTCTATGTTTTATTTGTCTTGCTTTTAAATAGTAAAATTTCTTATTCCCAATTGAGTATAGCCAGCATATTTAGTGATAATATGGTGTTGCAGCAAAATGAAGAAAATTACATATGGGGATGGGCGAAAAAGGATCAAAAAGTAATGGTGAAATCTTCTTGGTTAGCAGAAAAACTGATTACAACTACCAATGAGAAGGGCTATTGGAAGATTGCTGTTCCAGTACCTAAAGCTGATTTAAAACAACATTCAATTGAAATTTCTACCGAAACAACCACTATAGTATTAGAAAATATTCTTTTCGGGGAAGTTTGGCTCTGTTCTGGTCAATCCAACATGGAAATGAAAGTTAAGGGTAATGCCAATGAACCAATTATTGGTAGTAATGAATATATTGCCAATAGCAAGAACCCTTATATTCGTCAGTGTTTTGTGAAACTCAACTATTCCGCTGCTCCGCTTAATGATTGTGATGCCAAGTGGGAAGAAGCGCATCCAGAGACTGTTGCTAATTTCACTGCTATTGGGTATTTTTTTGCCCTGCAATTATATAAAAGTTTACAGGTGCCAGTTGGTATTGTTAATACAACTTGGGGAGGAACGAGAGTTGAAGCCTGGATGGACAGAGGAATCCTGGAGAATAAATTTAAAGAAACAAATCTATCTAAGATAGGAACTGATAAAATGACATTTCAGTCTCCAACAGTACTTTATAACGCGATGATAAACCCCTTGGTAGGGATGAGGATTAAAGGTGTTTTATGGTACCAAGGAGAATCAAATATTTTTGGAAATCCTAAAGGGTATTATTCTCTTTTTCCTGCCATGATAAACCGATGGCGCAGTTTGTGGGCGCAAGGAAACTTCCCCTTTTATTATGTACAGATTGCACCATATGAATACCGAAAAGGAAACGAATCGTATATCATTAGAGATGCACAGCTTAAAACACTTGATGTAACATCTAATTCAGGCATGGCAACTACTAATGATGTGGGAGATAGGTGGAGTATTCATCCTGGACAAAAAAAAGAAGTTGGAGATCGTTTATCTTACTTAGCTTTAAACAAGACTTACGGGTATAAAAATATACTTAGTGGCGGTCCTATGTATAAAAGTATGGAAGTTGTTGAAGGAAGAGCCATTCTTGAATTTAAAAATGCCCCCAGTGGTCTTACTACATTTAATAAACCCTTAACAGATTTTTTAATTGCTGGTTCTGATGGAGTTTTCTTTGAAGCCAAAGCAAAGGTAAAGATTGAGTATGATAAACCTCATCACGAAAGAAGGGCTCTCCTAGAGGTATATCATGAAAAAGTACCAAATCCTGTAGCTGTTCGATATTGTTGGAGCAATTGGTATACGGGGTATTTATATGATACAGGGGGCAATCCAGCTTCACCATTTAGGACTGACAATTGGGATAAATAAGCATATAAAAATAATGAAACCGAGTAAGAAAATCTATTAGTATTTTCTACTCGGTTTATATCTATCCATTATATCTAAAATAAATAATTGGCTAACTTAAAATATAGAAGATTACTGGTCTTAATTCTAAAACCAATACACTATATTATAATGTTTTTTAACGCCTAGAACGTCTAGGTTTAAAGGCATTAGAGTTACCAGAATCAGAATGTCTAGGTTTTGAAGTCCCTTCCGAACGGCGTCTTTCACTTCTGTTTCCAGAACCAGACCTTCTGTCATCACGTCTTCCTCCACCTTTTCTGTCGTCGCGCCTTCTACCTCGTTTTCTGTCGTTACGTCTTCCTCCACCACGATTTTCAGATACTTCAACATTAACAAAGCGCCCTTCATGTTTAAAATCTGTGAAGAATGCCAATACTTTTTCTTTTAATTCATTTTCAGTATTAAAAAATGAGAAGCTGTCTTTTACTTCAACTTTAAAAACATCATCTCTTCCAAGCTGTAACTGTTCTTTTAAGAAGTCTTTAAGTTTCATCCAGTCGAAACCATCTTTGCCACCAACATTAATAAAGTAGCGTGTAGAATCAGACCTGCCGCCAGAATCACCTCCACTATCACGACTACCATCATAAGAAACATTTAGATTTTTAGCTTTTTCATAATAGTTATAGAAACGTGTAAATTCTACCGAGAAGAATTTTTTAATCAATTCATCCTTATCTGTGTCTTCAAACAATGTGTTAATATTTGATAAATGCTTATCAATTTCATGATTAACCTCTGTGTTATGTATTTTGTTGGCAAGAGACATCAATTGTACTTCACAAATTTCAGCACCATCTGGGATGTCTTTTTTTTCGAATTGACGTTTAATAATACGTTCAATACTTTTTATTTTGCGTACTTCGCTTTTAGAAACAATAACCATAGAAACACCAGTTTTTCCAGCACGTCCTGTACGTCCAGAACGGTGAGTATAGGTTTCAATTTCGTCAGGCAATTGATAGTTTATAACATGGGTAATATTATCAACATCAATCCCACGAGCAGCTACATCTGTAGCTACCAATGTTTGTATCTGCTTATTTCTAAACGATTTCATTACCAGATCACGTTGGTTCTGACTTAAATCACCATGCAGTGCTCCGGCACTATATCCATCTTCAATAAGTTGTTCTGCTACTTTTTGAGTATCACGTTTAGTACGACAAAATACGACCGAAAATATATCAGGATTGGCATCCGATAAGCGTTTTAAAGCTTGGTAACGATCTCTGGCGTTTACTAAATAATATTCATGTGATACATTACTAGTACTTTCATTTTTGTTACCAACCGTAATTTCCTGAGGATTGCTCATAAAGTTTTTAGCTATGGCAGCTACTTCTCTAGGCATGGTTGCAGAAAATAACCAAGTACTTTTATCTTCTGGCGTATGTGATAAAATATCTGTGATATCTTCTTTAAAGCCCATATTCAGCATTTCATCAGCTTCATCTAAAACAGAATATTGTATTTTGGAAATGTCGACTAGGCGTCTGCTAATCATATCTTTCATACGTCCAGGTGTAGCTACAATAATTTGAGCACCTCTTTTAACCTCTCTGGCCTGGTCTGTAATACTAGATCCACCATAAATAGCAACCACATTAAGTCCTTTACAGTACTTGCCATATTGTTTCATTTCATTGGCAATCTGCAAACAAAGCTCTCTGGTGGGAGATAAGATTAGCCCTTGAGTCGTTCTGCTATTGGCATCAATTTTTTCCAGCATTGGAAAACCAAAAGCTGCTGTTTTACCAGTTCCTGTTTGTGCCAAGGCTACCAAATCTCCTTCAGAACCTAATAAAATAGGGATGGCCTTTTCTTGTACTTCACTCGGTTTAATAAAACCTAAATCTGTAATTGCTTGTAATAGGTCGTCGTTAAGACCTAAATCTTGGAATGTGCTCATTCTTGTATAAGTATTCGATTATGTTATGTAGTGTTACATAAAGAAGCGAATCGACATACTTAACCTTAAACTTCTGGTAACACATCCTCACTCTGAGGAATTTAACTCCACTTTAGGAGTTTCAAGCGGCAAAGATAGACAAATATTTGTCATTCTAGCGAAAGCAGGAATCTTTTTGGTTTTTGGCTTATTGCGTTTGGGATGATAGGGGGTATGTGAAAGAAAATTGAAGTGGTTAATTCTATTTAGTAAACTAAGTTGATAGTATAATAATATATATCAGTGAATTTTTATTTGATGCTTAAAATAGGGCTTTCAATCATTTTTTAACCAAATATTATCAGTTTGAATATGTTTTAGAGTTGTCATATTTATAATACTAAACGAGATATCATAATTTAACCCAGGCTTTTTTACGAAGTTAATTTCATTGTCACTTATTGTATAATTAGTTCGATAAACAATATCGCCGCCGTCAATCAAAATATCAGCTTTTGAATCTTCTAAAAATTTAATAAATAAAATACAATTTATTTCTGGATTACCTCCGTTATCACAATTGGGAATTGTATAAGTAAAAAGTCCATTAATATCTAAGGTATCTTTACTGGTATTGGAACTTGAACAAGAAAAGAAAACTATGAATAAAAAGAAGCAAAAATTTTTCATGTCGTAGTAAAGTTTTATTTATAGATGCATATTACTACAAATGGTTGCGCCTAGATTTATTTTTTTCTCAAATTATTAATTCGCTCTAACAGTGTAGGATGCGAGTAGTGCATAAACACATAAGCAGGGTGTGGTGTTAAATTGCTCAAACTATTTTTAGAAAGTTTTTTAAGCGATGTAATTAAAGGTTCTGCTTTATAGGTGTTTTTTGCATAGTCGTCGGCCTGGTATTCAAATTTTCTAGAAAAAACATTCACAATTAAACCTGTAATTTCAGAAATAGGAGAGTATAACAACCCAAAAGCAATAAGTCCGATATGAAAACTTGGTATTTCAACCCCAATAGCATGCGATAATAGCGGATTTGAAATAAAAAGTGACAAAATAAAAAACGTTAATCCTGTTAATAGAACCGAAGCAAATAAATTAAAAATAATATGCTTCTTTTTATAGTGACCAACTTCGTGTGCCAATACAGCTACAATTTCTTCATCGTTTAAATCATTGACTAACGTGTCATAGAGTGTCACCCGTTTTTCACTGCCAAATCCAGAAAAATAGGCATTCGCTTTGGTGCTACGTTTTGAGCCGTCAATCACAAATATTTTATCAAGTTTAAAACCAACTGTTTGTGCATATTCAGAAATTTTATCTCGTAAATTTCCTGCTTCTAAAGGTGTCTGTTTATTAAATAAAGGCACGATTAGTTTGGAGTAAAACATATTCATAAACAAGGTAAATACAGCTACTAATCCCCAGGCGTATAACCAAAAATGATTGCCAGTTACCTGATAAAACCAAATGATAAGTGCTAAAATACCACCACCGAGAATAACCATCATTAACCAGCCTTTTATTTTATCAAGAATAAATGTTTTTACAGTTGTTTTGTTAAAACCAAATTTTTCTTCAATAACAAATGTGCTATAATAGGAAAAAGGTGTAGAAACTATATCGCTACCAACCATAATGATGCCAAAAAAGATTAAAGCAATAATAATTGGATTATCGCTATAGCCTCTAGCCATATTATCGACAAATTCAAATCCATCAAAAAACAAAAAACCTAAGGTTAAAAGTATAGAAAATGTAGATGTTAAAATTCCAAATTTATATTTGGTCGCTTTATAGCTTTGTGATTTTTTATATTCGGTATCATCATAAACATCTTGTAAGTCCTTAGGAAGCTTGTCATTGTAATGCTTGGCATTTAAAGCATCTAGAATTTTATCGACTAAAAAGTTGATAATTAATATAGCAATGATGATATAAAATAAAGTTGTTGATGTCATGTTTATATATTTGTTGTCATTCTATGAAGCGCTAAAGCACGATGCGAGAATCTGTTTACTGATAACTTTAATTACTAATGTTTTTATAAAAACCCGCGTTGTCTTTTGGCTTCAAAAATAAGAATTCCAGCGGCAACAGACACATTCATAGAATCTATTTCTCCCTGCATGGGTATAATAATATTCTGAGTCGAACTTTCTAGCCACTCATTACTCAATCCAGTTGCTTCCGTGCCAACAACAATTGCTGTAGACCTATTGAAATCTTGCGTGTGATATTCTATAGAGGCTTGCAAAGCTGCACAGTAAATATTAATGTCGTTTTCTTTTAGAAAATCAATAATTTCAGAAGTGCTTCCAGTCGCAATTTTATTAGTAAATATACAACCGACGCTGGAGCGAATAATATTAGAGTTGTATAAATCTGTTTTCGGATTGGCTATAATAACGGCATCGATATTAGCGGCATCTGCAGTTCTTAAAATAGCACCGATATTTCCAGGTTTTTCGGGAGCTTCAGCGACTAAAATTAATGGGGTTTTATTACTGAATTTTAAATTGACTATGCTGTGATCTTTATTTTTAGCAACTGCTAAAATACCTTCGGTTGTATCGCGATAAGCTAATTTTTGGTATACCTCTTTAGAAATTTCTATGGTATTAGTGTCCCTGGTAATTAAGTTGTTTAATTCCTCTTTCGAGAATAATTCTGGATAAAACAAGAAGGTTTCAATGTTATAATTGCCTTTTATAGCTAATGAAATTTCGCGTATTCCTTCAATCAAGAATAATCCTGTTTTTCTACGTTCTCGAGACTTATCTTTTAATTGAGTAAGTTGTCGAATAATTGAGTTTTGTGTACTGGTTATTAATTTGGTAGACAATTATTAGCTAGTTTTGTTTAGGCAAATTTACTATAATTATGGCACAACGATTACTATTCTTTCTTTTCATTTTTTGCTCTTTTTCTGTTTTTTCTCAAAGATATTGGGGGTAACATATTCAATATTCAAGGAAAAAACATGCTAGGCTTGAAGAAAGAGTTGCAAAACAATCTGTTACAGATAAATGTATCATCTTTAAAAAGTGGCATGTATTTTTTAAAGTTGGATAACGGTATAAGTTGTATAACACAAAAGTTGATCGTTAAATAGGCGAATAGATGCCGCTTTATTGATAAAACTTCAGATGTAGTTTGAAGCTTTTTTGTAATGTAGTACCTTTATAGTTGACTAAGAACCTAAACAGTTTTAAAGACAAAATGAAACATATACCTCTTTTTATAACTTTAGTTTTGCTTATTTCCTGTAAAGGAAAAACAAAGGAAGTGAATTATTCCGAAGAAAACCTAGACGTAACTACTAGCATTTATCCAGAAAACATCTCGAAAGTATTTGATGCTCACGGTGGTATTGATGTATGGAATAAGATGAGATCTTTAGTATTTACAATGCCAAAACAAAGTGGTGATGAGGTTACTACTACCGACTTAAAAAATAGAAATTCACTTATTGAAATGCCTAGGCATACCATTGGTTTTAATGGTAAGGATGTTTGGTTGTATTCTAAAGATACAACGCCTTATAAAGGAAATGCCAGATTTTATTATAACTTGATGTTTTATTTTTATGCGATGCCATTTGTGTTAGCCGATGATGGCATTATTTATGAAAATGTAGAACCTTTAGTATTTGAAGGTAAATCATATCCAGGGATTAAAATTTCTTATGAAAGTGGTGTCGGAGAATCTCCAGAAGATGAGTATGTTTTGTACTATGACTCCGAAACCAATCAAATGGCTTGGCTAAGCTATACCGTTACTTATTTTTCGAAAGAAAAAAGTAAAGAATTTAGATTCATAAAATACAGTAATTGGATAACTGTAGATGGTCTGTTGTTGCCAGAAACTATAACCTGGTTTCATTATGAAAATAATGTGCCTACAACCAAGAAAAATGATGTCAAGTTTATAAACACTAAATTTTCAAACGAAAAACCAGATGTAAAACTTTTTGAAACTCCAAAAAGCGCTACTCTTATAGAATAATTAGGTGTAAATTATAAATTTTCAGTTTCAAAATAATTAACTAGTAAAGCCACAACATAACTATAGCTTTCCATACCTTTATTTTGGTTGTTGGCCTTTAAAAAGTTACCATAAAACAATTTAAACAGAGGTTCGGTGGGGTTTTCATGTGCTTCCCAAAATTCACGTACTTCTTTGTAATTTTTTAAAACCCCTTTATTAACGTCGGCAACCATATCTTCAAACAAACAAACATCTCGTCTGTAAATTTCATTTAAGCAAAATCGCAATCCAAAAGTATAACCAGTATATCTAAAATAAATATCATCGTGCTTTATAGCAGCCATGCACCCAATAAAGTTGGCCTCATTTTCGGCTGCATAACCTAATTGATGAGCAATTTCATGTGAAGCTGTAGTAGGGACTTTATGGATAGGAATTAATCCATTAACCTGAGCTTCGTTAGTAAACGGATTCAAATAGCCGCTAAACCCCATATAGGTTAGCGGATAGCTATATAATGATTTTTTTATGCTTTTAGGATGGTACTCTAAATGAGGGAATATCTGTTTTAAATTTTCATAGCCCACAGGCGTCATTTTTAGTACGTCATTTTTACTATACGATAAATCAACTTTAATAGTATCGTTGTTAGTGATTTTCAAATGAAGCGTATTCGACTTTTTAATAAGCATTTCGGTTACAGAAATTAGCTGTTCTGTGGTATAATTATTAGCAATATTTAAACTCTTATATAATGGCAACCGATAATAATTAAATCCCCAAAACAAGTGAAAGGCAAAGTACATGATTGCTATAGCAGAAAATACATCAACAAACCACTGTTTTGTGTTTTTTCTCAATTGTTTTCTGTTTTTGTAAAACCATCGAGCTACATAAATAATAGAAAAAGTATAAACAATATCTCCAAACGAAAATGGAAGCCAACCCAGCATATGCCTAAATATTTTAGAAATAAACGGATAAACGCCATTGCTATAAAACTGCTCAACAAAATCAGGATGGTTAGATAGCCATGTAATTAATACATATTGTGGAATTAATGATAAGGCTATTAGGTTTTTTTTCTTTTTCAGCATATATCAAAAGTACCTAAAAAATTAATTTGTTTATATTTTTATAAACCAAGTTTTTTAGTCTATGATTTAGTTTCATAACTGATAATATAGGTAGTTTGTATGAAAAAAGTTATAATTCATCGAAAAGTAAATAAGAAACTTATAATGAAATAAAAATATAAATATATTTGAGCTAGCTATTATCAATCTTTTTAAATTACACATTATGAAAATTAAGACGAATACCCTGTTTAAAACTATGAGTATGTTTATAATACTTTTAGCTTTAACATTCTCTACTAATATGAACGCAAGTTCTACTAGTATAGCAACCATTCCTGCAAGTGTTAATTCAGTTCACACTAACTTTATTGCAATTTCTGGTAAGTGGTGGCCAAAAAAGGATAAAAAGAAGAAACAAAGATGTCGTAGATGTGGATCACCAAGTTGTAAAAACAAATGCCGTAAAAAAGGAGGGCATAAAGATGGCATTCCTTTAGATGGTGGTCTAAGTATCTTATTGTTAGGTGGTGCTGCATTTGGGGTTAGAAAATTGCTTAAAACTAAGAATGATAAACTTTAATTCATTAAAAAATAAAATTCCTTTACCAATAAGGCTTTTCTTAGGAAAAGCCTTATTGCTTTTCGTTGCTTGGGAAATTATTTATGGTGTTTTCTTGTTTGATTCACAATTCTTAGATCGTATATTAACGACTCATGTTGGAGAATCCTCAGTTATATTTTTAAATAATTTTACTTCAATGGATGGGTTTAGTGCAAAAACTGAAGGGTGGAGTTCTACTTATGCTGGTGAAGCACTAGAAAATAAAGTTTCGGCAATATATCATGATGACTATATGGTTTTATATATAGCTAATGCTTGCAATGGATTGTCATTAATGGCTTTATATGTTGGTTTTATTATTTGTATGCCTTCTAAGTTTTTGCGTAAAATACTTTATATCGTTCTCGGTTTATTAGCGCTCGACCTTATAAATATTCTTAGATGTGTTGGATTGATCTACCTTAGAGAATATTTTTATGTCTACTTCGAATTTGCACATCACTATTTATTTAAAGCTACGGTGTATACGGCTACATTTTTAATATGGATGCTTTTTTGCCGTAAAATACATTTTAAAAATGAATCTCTACAAGTCGGATAAAGTTCGTTTTATATTCGGGCTTATATTTATTATCATTATTTATTCTTGGTTCTATTTGTATTTTATGGAAAATAAAAATACACTACCAATATCAAGAAAAATGAGGCATGTTATTACGTTTTTAACCACAATAACAGTTTATTTAGTTGGAACGTTTCATCTTGGAAAATTAAAAGATACCTGGATGTCGTCCATTTGGCATTTTGTTCATATTTCTGGATTATGTATTATTACCTTTCTGGGACTGTTTGATTGGTTAATATCTGAAATAAGCTTGAGTTTAAGAGATTTTGCTCTTACTGTTCAAGAATTATTAATTTCACCTGTTTTATATGTAGCTATGGGACTAATCAATAAAAGTTTAAATAAAGATTCTGTTAAATAGGGGAGAGTCTTGTACAAAAACTAATTTATTTAACGGAATCATTTTATAGACTTCAATTAGTATCTTTGTGCATCATAAAACAAAAAGAAAATAGGCGGAAATGAGCACAGAAATAAGACAACTTCAACCCCAACAACTTTGGACTAAATTTGCAGATTTAAATGCTGTACCTAGAGGATCTAAAAAAGAGGAACGTGTTATTGCGTTTATGAAAGATTTTGGTAAAAATCTTGGTTTAGAAACCATTGAGGATGAAGTTGGAAATGTTATTGTTAAAAAACCAGCTACTCCGGGCATGGAAAGTAGAACGACCATAGTCATGCAATCGCATTTAGATATGGTACATCAGAAAAATGGTGATACTGATTTTGATTTTGATACTCAAGGAATCGATATGTATGTAGATGGAGATTGGGTGCGTGCCAAAGGGACAACCCTAGGAGCAGATAATGGTTTAGGGGTTGCTACCATAATGGCTATTTTAGAAAGTACAGATATTCTGCATCCTGCCATAGAGGCTTTGTTTACTATCGATGAAGAAACTGGCATGACTGGAGCTATGGGATTGAAAGGAGGATTGCTTTCTGGTAGTATTCTTTTAAATTTAGATACAGAAGAAGATGATGAAATTGGTGTAGGTTGTGCTGGTGGTATAGATGTTACCGCAACAAGAGTTTATAACGAAGAGGAAACACCAGAATTTAAAATAGGGTACAGGGTCACTGTAAAAGGTTTGCAAGGCGGACACTCTGGAATGCAAATTCATGAAGGCTTAGGGAATGCTAATAAAATAATGAACCGCGTGTTATTTGATGGTTTTGAAAATTTCGGATTGAGAATTTCAGAAATTGACGGAGGTAGTTTGCGTAATGCTATTCCTCGAGAAAGTAATGCCATTATAGCTATTGATGCGGTTCATGAAGATGCCTTTTTGTTAGAAATAGCCTTAATCTCTAACACGATTAAGAAGGAATTAAAAACAATGGAACCAGATTTAGAAATTAATATTTCTAAAATAAATACACCAGAGCGTATTATGGATTTAGGAGTTCAGGAAGGATTGACTAGAGCTTTGTATGCGGCCTGTAATGGGGTTTACAGAATGAGTGCTGATATTCCAGAGTTGGTAGAAACTTCTAATAATATAGCACGTGTTATTGTTAAAGGTGGAAATATCCATATAGGCTGTTTAACACGCTCTTCTGTTGAAAGCTCTAAAATGGATTTGGCCAATACATTGCGTGCAACATTTGAGTTAACTGGTTGCGAGGTTGCATTTTCTGGAGATTATCCTGGGTGGACACCAAATATGGATTCCGCCATATTAAAAGTAATGACGAAACTATACGAAGATTTAAATGGAGAAAAACCGCATGTGGCTGCATGTCATGCTGGGTTAGAATGTGGTATTCTGGGAACAAATTACCCCGATATGGATATGATTAGTTTTGGACCTAATATAAAAGGAGCACACTCACCCGATGAGAGAGCCCAAATATCATCTGTTCAAAAATATTGGAGGTTTGTTTTGGAGATATTGAAGGAGATTCCTGTTGGGTAAAATCAATATTGCTTGTCCATATTCTCAAAAAAGCATAAACCTTTCGAAAAACCTTTATTTATGATTCTTTACCACCGTGTTTGGGGCTGGCTTTCCAGGCTTGGTTGAGTATGTTTTTTAATAAATCTACATAATTCCAACCAATTTTTTTTGCAGCCAATAAGGTTAGGCTATCTTGATTTTCTCTATGGGGTCTAGATGGTCCAGTCATATTAGGTTTCATGTTTAAATCGAACAGAAAATAGTCGCCATGATTATTTGCGCGGCAATCAATTCTTATCGGTGCTTTAATATTTATTAAGCCTGCTGCTTTTATGCAATGTGAGTAAACCTTTTTAATTTTCTTAGAATTAAGTTCGTTATCTGTTAATACCAAACTATTTTTCATTACCGCGACCGTACCATTATAGGGAGCGATTCCATTTTTATGATTAAATCTTTTTATCGCAGGAAGTGTCCAGGGTTTGTCGAAAACTATTTCTTGGTTATCAATTAAATAATTACCAGAAGGCATTACCGTTATTGTTACTTCTTGTCCGCTTAAGAATTGTTCGACATAGACTTTGTTTCCGTATTTTTTATTTGAGAATAATTCATTTAGTTTTTTGTCTAATTCTTTTCTGTTTTTAGCAAGTGAAACTCCTTGGCTACCGCGTCCTCTGATAGGTTTGACTACGATTGGAAAATCGATATCTAATGTGTAATCCGTTAAGTTTTCTGCTGAAATTAAATTAGTATTAGGAATAGGTATTTTGTTTTTTCTTAAAAGTTCATTAGTAACATATTTATCGTCATTAATATCCACTTGACTTGGTATTTGTCCGATAAATTGAATATCCCGATCAAAGAATTTTTCTATTATATGGTTTTTGTATAAAATTGTGTTTAGCCAAATGACGTCGGCACCTTTTTTCAAAGCGTCATGAATGCCTTCTTTTGTATCAGGAAAAACCCAATCGAAATCATTATTTAAATCTGGATTAATTTTTGGGGTTACGATTTGAACATTATTTTTTTTCAATTCGCAGGCTATATCTGCACCACTATCAGAATAACCACCAAGCTTTAGAGGTTTTTGAATTCCATCTTTTATTGGTGGAAGTTTGGCTTGGTATAGTATTGCAATTTTTTTCATAATTTATATTCAGTTTGTTGCTAAACAAAACATAAATATCTGTTTTATAGTGTTTTATTGATTTCTGTACGAAGGTAGATGAAATTTTATGCAAAATCAAGTGAAGGAACTTACGTTTAAGGAACAGGATCGTAACCACTACCGCCCCAGGGATGGCAACTAAAAATACGTTTTAAAGCCAGTTTTCCGCCTTTAAATAAACCATGTTTCTTTAAAGCTTCTTTAGTGTAGTGCGAACATGTGGGGTGAAATCTACAAGTTGCAGGTGTTAATGGCGATATCAATATTTGATACACTTTTATTAAAAATAAAAACGGTGCAATGAGTAGTTTCTTTAGCATGAATACTTGTTATTCCCTCAAAGGAGGGAATCTTTTTAATTGAATTTCAAAAGACGAGATTCTTGCCTGCGCAGCAATTTAATTAGTCGAAAAAGTCGTCCCGTCTTTACCATCTTTAAGTTGAATACCAACTTCTGCTAGTTCGTCACGTATTTTATCAGACAAGGCAAAGTCTTTATTAGCTCTGGCTTCTTGCCTTAATTTAATTAATATATCTACAGCTCCAGATAGTTTATCGGTTCCAGAATCACTTTTAGTAGCATTTTCAAGACCTAAAACATCAAAAATAAAGTTGTTTATAGTATTCTTAAAAGTGTTTAAATCTTCAGTATTTATAGTTTCAGAGCCTTCTTTAATTTGATTGATGTATTTGGCTGCTTCAAACAAATGCGAAATTAAAATGGGCGAGTTGAAATCGTCATTCATCGCATCATAACATTTCTGTTTCCATGCATTAACATCTATTGTAGAGCTATTGGAAGCTTTTAAATAGCCTAAAAGGTTAACTGCATCCATCAATCTATAAAAACCTTTTTCACTTGCTAATAAACCATCATCTGTTAAGTCTAAAACACTACGATAAGATGACTGTGCATTAAAAAAGCGGATGACACTAGGGCTGTAGGCTTTACTGAAAAATTTGTTATTTCCAGATAATAACTCATCAGGGTTAACCGTGTTTCCAGTGGTTTTAGACATGCGTTGTCCATTAAGCTCTAACATATTGGCATGCATCCAATATTTAACAGGAGGTTTTCCTTTAGCAGCTTCATTTTGAGCAATTTCACATTCGTGATGCGGGAATTTTAAATCCATACCACCGCCATGAATGTCAAATTGCTCGCCTAGATATTTGGTACTCATAGCTGTACACTCTAAGTGCCAACCAGGGAAACCATCACTCCAAGGAGAAGGCCATCTCATAATATGCTGAGGCTCTGCCTTTTTCCAAAGTGCAAAGTCTTGCGGGTTCTTTTTATCGCTTTGTCCGTCTAACTCGCGTGTATTATGAATTAAATCATCCAGCTTACGTTTGCTCAGTTTTCCGTAATCGTTTGTTTCGTTGAATTTATGAACATCAAAATAAACAGAACCATTAACCTCATATGCAAATCCATTATCTATAATATTTTTTATAAGTTCAATTTGTTCGATAATGTGCCCAGTAGCAGTAGGTTCAATACTTGGTGGTAAAAAATTAAATATATTTAAGATATTGTGAAAATCAACGGTATAACGTTGCACGACTTCCATAGGCTCAATTTGCTCTAAACGTGCTTTTTTAGTGATTTTATCTTCACCAGTATCAGCATCGTTTTCTAAATGACCAGCATCAGTAATATTTCTAACATAACGTACTTTGTAGCCTAAATGCTTTAGATATCTAAATATCATATCAAAAGACATAAAAGTTCTTACATTACCTAAGTGTACATTGCTATAAACTGTGGGACCACATACGTACATGCCTACATAGCCTTCGTTAATAGGTTTGAACGTTTCTTTTTTACCAGTAAGTGAGTTATATAGTTTTATTTGTTGATGCTGAAAAAGTTGCATAAGCTATTATTATATTTTGTTAAGTCGCTTGCCATTAAGCTTTCAAAAAATGATTTTTAAAGCACTAATTTTTATTAATTATAGATTCGACTTCAAATCTAATATTTTTGCGGCTTTTTTCAGAAATAAAATTAAGTTCTTTTGAGGTAATAGCTCAATTTAACAATTAGGAAACAACTCAGAATTTAGTATCTAATTTTATGTAATCTAAAAATTCTCTACGCGTTGCCTCTTCTTTAAATTTACCTCCAAATTCTGAAGTGACTGTACTACTTTCAATATCTCTAATACCTCTTGAATTAACACATAAATGTTTAGCATCTATGACGCAAGCTACATCTTTGGTGC
This sequence comes from uncultured Flavobacteriaceae bacterium, assembly GCA_947501845.1. Classification (GTDB taxonomy): domain Bacteria; phylum Bacteroidota; class Bacteroidia; order Flavobacteriales; family Flavobacteriaceae; genus Flavivirga. The sequence continues at coordinate 185,802 of CANMXP010000004.1, forward strand.
CTAAAACTTCCTGAAGTTCTTTAACGACTTGAATGGTAAGGCGTTCTTGAACTTGCGGACGTTTAGCATAGTAATCTACAATACGATTCATTTTGGATAAGCCTACTACGGTACCGTTAGAGATATAAGCAATATGTGCTTTACCTACTATAGGCAATAAATGGTGTTCGCATGTTGAATAGACCGTAATGTTTTTTTCAACAAGCATTTCACCATACTTATATTTGTTTTCGAATGTGGAAGCACTCGGTTTTTTCTTCGGATTTAGTCCTCCAAAAATTTCCTTAACAAACATTTTAGCAACACGGTTAGGTGTGCCATTTAAGCTGTCGTCTGTTAAATCTAGACCCAATGTTTCCATAATATGACGCACATCATCTTTTATAATGTCTATTTTTTCTTCATTAGAAAGTTTAAAGGCATCATTTCGTAATGGTGTGTTTGAAGAAGTTCCTATATGGTCATCTCCTAAAGATTCAAATTCTTCTATGTTGTTTTCAATTTTCATTAGCTAAAAAAGTGATGTTTTTAGTCTGCAAAGATAAGTAAAACACTTTTGTTATGTTTTGTCTTAACAAACAATTATATAACAAGGTTTGTCTCTAAATTAAATCATAAATTACATTTAAATTAAAAAGCTTGAACTTTTTATGGTTCAAGCTTTTTAATAACGTTTTTATTTAGATATATTTATTTTTATATATTAAAACTCAATGATAATGTAATGTTAGAGTTCGTTCGGTCTATATTTGCAGTATCAATTAATCCAATATTATATAATGGCGTGGCATCAGTACGTTCAGAACGGTCGTAGGTAACATCTAATTTTGTGTTTCCAAAATTGTAACCAATTCCTAAAGAATACCCATTTAAATCGCCAATAGTAAGACCATTTACATAAGGACTTTCCTCAAAACGGTAACCACCTCTAAAACTAAATTGTTCGTACTTGTATTCGCCACCAAGTCTATAGGTAGCAGCATCGGTTAAGATATTACTCATTAAATCGTTCTGATCTGCAAAAAAGGTATCAGATGTTGGTCTAAATTTTGTCTTACTGTAATCTTTACGAGAATAATCAAAACTAATTAATCCCTGTTTTCCAAAAACATATGCTAAGCTTCCTGTTAATTTTGCAGGCGTTTGTAATTTATAGCGCGGAAAGACATTTACAACGTTTGGGTTTATAACTTGCGTAACATTAGAACCAGCATCGTTTCTTACAGTAGCTAGATATTGTGATGTCTCTTCTTCTATGGTATACCAGGTAGGAGAATCGTAAGTAATACCAACTCTAAACTCATTTGATAGTTTCATAATACCTCCCAATTGAAAAGAAAAGCCATTACCCGTGGTAGATAAGTTATTTTCAAACTCCACACTATTAACTATAGAGCCAACATTAGAATTGTCTTCAAATAATAAAGAAGAGCGTTCATAATCAATAAAATGTGAGTTTAAGTTTAATCCTAAATATAAATTGTCTTCATATTGAGTTGCTATGTTAAATGTCACTTTACCATTATAGCCCTTTGCAAAATAAGAGTAATCATGGGCAAAATTTCCAGGGCTTACATTGGCAAAATATAAGGTGTTGGCATCATTGTTAACATCATCAGGTTCAAGAATAAATGATTCAAAACCTAAAAATGCTTGTTGGTTAGCGAACCCATAAACAGCTCCAATGTCTTGATAAGCTTCACTTAAAGATTCATCAGGTAAAGCAGATATTTCGTCTAATCTTCTACCATCTGCATAATCGTAAAAATAACTGGCAATTGAGTTGCTAAAATTACCATCATCATTTGTGTTTAAACCATTTGCTCTCCAATTTGTATCGTGGTTATTAGTCCTTTCATAAGCAATAGCAATGGTGAATTTTCGCCAAGGAGAATTATCATTACTAGCAAATACAAAGGCTGCCCCGCCTTGATTGATATCAAATCTAGAGTCATTGGAATTATTTAAGCTATTAAAATATTGTGTATTGTTTTCGGTATCTGCATTTGAGACCGTAAATGAAGCATGGCTTCTACTAAAAACAGCAGAACCAGCAGGGTTTAGACTAACGGCACTCATATCGCCTCCTAATGCACCAAAAGCACCACTCATTGCTCTAAAACGAGCTGTTCCTTGAATTTCATCCTGAGAAAATCTTATAGCATCATCAATTTCTTGAGCGTAAATTGTGGACATAGATAGAACACCTATGAACAGTAAACATAACTTTTTCATATGATAGTATTTTTTCTTTTTAAAATTTTAACGACGTCTTCCTCCACCTGAAGAACTTCTACTACCTCCAGAGCTTCTACCTCCTCCGTAGCTTCTACTACTGGATGATGACCTGGAAACATTGCCAGAACTTGACCTTGAACTTCTACTAGGCGTATAACCTGAATTTCTGGAAGGTGAATAAGATCTGGAAGCATTATTACCAGATGACCTTCTGCTAGTATTGGAAGGTTGTCTGTAAACAGTGCTGGAGTTTCTTCTTACCGTAGAAGATGATGACCTTCTTACTGAATTTGTTGACGGTGTTCTGGTTGCTACTGTTCTTCTTTGTGTATTGGTAGTGTATCTGCGGGTTCCGTTAGAATTGTAGTTTCTTGTGTTATTCGATCTTGATATAGTACCAGTACTACTTCTTCTTGATGTATTGTATTTTGAAGTCGTTGAGCGTCTGTTCAGACTGCCTACAGAGCTACGACGAGTTGATGAACTAATATTATTTCTGTTTAAACCTCTTGAGGTATTAGCATAATAGCTACCTCTTCTGCTATTGTTATATGCATAATTTCTTCTGCTATAATATCTGTTATTTCCATAGTAGCCATAACCTCTATTATTAAATGCCCAACGGTTTCCGTAAAATCCGCCGCCATAATAAGGAGGGCACCAAAAAGGATCATAATAGCCCCAACCCCAGTTGTTCCATCTATTCCATCCCCAATTATTCCAACCCCAGTTGTTCCATCCCCAACCAAAACCTGCATTCCAACCCCAGTTGTTCCAACCGTTATCTACATAGTTGATAGTAACACTGTTACTGTTTTGACCCCAGCCAGCATAGCCTTGGTAATTATTTCCTATGGTGTCATTTTCAACATAGTTATTTCCTTCATAGGAATCTATATCGGTAAAAATAGCATCATCAGAAAATATGTTTTCAGCTTCTAAAGATTTATTTCTAAAATGATTTTTATAAAAACTACTATTTGAAGTGTTAGGAACTTCAACTGTTGTTCGATTATTTTGTGGAGCGGTTTCAACGCTTACTTGTCTTGGCGTATTACTATAAATACCATCATCGTCTGCACCAACATATTGGTAAGAACCACACGAAGCTAAGCTAAAAAGCAAGCCAAGAATGGCAACAAACGATACTTTATCTTTTAAGTAGTTATTAAATTGCATATCTCTAGAATTTAATTGTTGAACATAACAAAAATAGTTAGTTTTGCTGAACTATTCTTTTATTTAACAGAGTCACAATATTTGTGCCAAAAAATTGATATGAGTAAAAAACTTACCAGCAGAGCAGAAGATTATTCAAAATGGTATAACGAATTGGTTGTAAAGGCAGACCTAGCTGAGAATTCGGCAGTTAGGGGATGTATGGTTATCAAACCCTATGGTTATGCTATTTGGGAAAAAATGCAGGCAGAATTAGATAAAATGTTTAAAGAAACGGGGCACCAAAACGCCTATTTTCCATTATTTGTGCCTAAAAGTTTGTTTGAAGCAGAAGAAAAAAACGCAGAAGGATTTGCAAAAGAGTGTGCTATAGTAACCCATTATAGATTACAAAATGATCCCGATAAAAAAGGAAAATTACGTGTTGATCCTGAAGCAAAGCTGGAAGAAGAATTAATTGTTCGCCCAACTAGTGAAGCTATCATTTGGAATACATATAGAGGCTGGATTCAATCTTACAGAGATTTACCACTTTTAATAAACCAATGGGCCAATGTAGTACGTTGGGAAATGCGTACGCGTTTATTTTTGCGTACTGCCGAATTTTTATGGCAGGAAGGACATACTGCGCATGAGACAAAAGCTGAAGCTTTGGAAGAAGCAAAACTAATGAATAATGTCTATGCAACTTTTGTTGAAAATTTCATGGCAATACCTGTAGTACAGGGTGTGAAAACTGAAAGCGAACGTTTTGCAGGGGCAGAAGAAACGTATTGTATTGAAGCTTTAATGCAAGATGGAAAAGCGTTGCAGGCTGGAACTTCTCATTTTCTTGGTCAGAATTTTGCAAAAGCTTTTGATGTTAAATATGCTAATAAAGAGGGTAAGCAAGATTATGTTTGGGCTACTTCTTGGGGAGTATCGACACGATTAATGGGAGCATTAATCATGACGCATAGTGATGATAACGGATTGGTTTTGCCTCCAAGTTTGGCGCCAAATCAAGTTGTTATTGTACCAATTTATAAGAGTGAAGAAGATTTAAATGCGATTACAGAAGTTGCCAATGGAATATTAAACAATTTGAGAGGTAAAAATATTTCTGTGAAATTTGATAATAGGACGACGCATAGGCCAGGTGCAAAATTTGCTCAGCTTGAGTTGCAAGGTGTGCCGTTACGTATTGCGATTGGTCCTAAAGATTTAGCTAATGGAACTGTTGAAATAGCCAGAAGGGATATATTGACTAAGCAAACGGTTAATTTAGATGATTTAACAGGAACTGTTGAGAACTTACTAAAAGAAATTCAGGAAGCCTTATTTAACAAAGCTTTAAATTTTAGAGATACTCATATTACAGAAGTAGATACTTTTGAGGAGTTTAAAGAGGTTTTAGAAACAAAAACAGGATTCATTTCTGCCCATTGGGATGGAACAAATGAGACCGAAGAAAAAATTAAGGAGATAACAAAAGCGACTATTCGTTGTATCCCTTTAGATATGAAGGCAGAAGAAGGCATTTGTATGTATTCTGGTAACCCTTCACAAGGTAGAGTGTTATTTGCAAAAGCATACTAAATAAAATTTTTTTTAAAAAAAATCACCTAGCTATTGTGACATTTAAAAATAGTTGTATTTTTGCATCCGCAATGGAGACATTGTTAGTTATTTGAAAGTATTGCAAGTTTAAATTTTATGTTTATATTTGCGCACTCAAAAAACAAATGGCCCGTTCGTCTATCGGCTAGGACGCCAGGTTTTCATCCTGGTAAGAGGGGTTCGATTCCCCTACGGGCTACAATATTTTAATAATAAAAAGAACAAATGGCAAATCATAAGTCAGCGTTAAAAAGAATTAGAAGTAACGAATCTAAGCGTTTATTAAACAAGTACCAGCATAAAACGACTCGTAATGCTATAAAAAAATTACGTGAGTTAACTGATAAGAAAGAAGCAGAAGCTTTATTTCCTTCAATAGTATCTATGCTAGATAAATTAGCTAAGAAAAATGTTATTCACGCTAATAAAGCTGCAAACCTTAAATCTGGTTTGGCTAAGCATATAGCTGCTCTTTAAAAAGATTTAAAGTTTAAAATATTTGAAAGCTTCTCAGAAATGAGAAGCTTTTTTTATGATTTTTTAACACAGTTTTAATGTGAGAAAAATAATTAAAGCAGTTTTAGTTTAAAGGAATAAAATCTTAAAAAAAATTGGCATATTTGATTTCTAAAAATATAAATTTGCAAAGTATAATTAGTTAACCATTCAAATAATCTTAACCCTTTGGAAAATAAAAAAGCAATTAAATTAATCGATGAGATTCTAGAAAACCTTGATAAAACGGGTATCAATACAGAAACATTAATCGACGATATAAAAGCATTAAGAACTTATGCTCTAGAAGAGCAAATTCCATTAGTTGTAAAGGTGCTTAGATATACTTATGAGCATATAGAAGAAAATAACTCATTTCTTATTCCTATTCTTGGTGATGAACCTGTAGATGAAGAAGATATGGAAGAAAAGGAAGCAGCTTCTCCAGTAGAAAGTCTTAAATATTTAATAGCCCTCATTAAAAACCTTAAAAACAAAGTTAATATTTCAGATCTAAAAGAATATAGAGATCTTTTAAAGGAATATTAGTTATAAATACTTTTATAAATGACTTAAAAAGGCCTTAACAAATACCATGTTAAGGTTTTTTTATGTTTGGATACTTCAATTATATAGGAAAAGAGGAGGCATGAATAAGGGAAATTGATAAGAGTCGAGAGCATCAAATGGAAATTCAAAATTTTGGTTATTTCTACATTTTATAGCTTGTTTTTTATCTTTCCGAAACATAAATACCTCAAGAATAATAATAAGGGATTTTAAATCAATCAATTTTAGAATTAAACTTTTTTTACAAAAAAGAACTTTTTGTCTCAAAGGAATAACTTTTATCAGAATTGTAGCAAGTTATTATTTGTTTAATTGCCCCAATTTCTCAACTTTTTTCAGCCATTTTATTCTGAATCCCTCTTTAGATAGTCTCATTGGCCCTATACTTGTAATTCGTACCTTTTTTACTCCTACAAAATTCATAGTTAATTTTTTCATAGCATTATGACTGGGGCTTTTATAAATCCATTTGTAATACCAACTTGGCTGGTCTAAGGTGCAAATTATCCTAGCGGTTTTGCCAGTAAAATGTTTATCCCACCACAAAGATTTTTTTCTTTTACTAAAGGCAAATCCTGGAAGTAAAACTCGGTCTAAAAAACCTTTCATAAGTGCAGGTACAGAACCCCACCAAACTGGATAAATCCAAACTAAATGGTCTGCCCATTTTAATATTTCTTGACTTTTTAATAAATCAGACTCCAGTTTAGTTCTCTTTCTGTATCCAAATTGTAGGTTCGGATTAAATTCTAAATCCGCAATTATTATTTCCTGAATTTCGGTACCAGAGGCTAATGCTCCTTTTTTGTATGCTTCGGCTAATGCGAAATTATAACTTTCTTTATCTGGATGGCCAATTATTAGAGCTATGCGTTTATTCATTTTTACATTATTTTAAGATTCCCATTAACGTTAAAATTCCAATGATTAAGAAAACCACCCATCCAGGATGTTTTCCTTTTGTTGCGACCAACACCAGGAAGGAAGAACAAAGCATTGAAATTACAATTGCACTTATTATGAATTTTATCAATTCAGTATTTAATATCGTTTGTTTATGTGCTGTTTTTAAAAGTATAGCACCTATACACCAACCCAAAAAAGAAGCTAAGTGCCAAGTAGCCCAAATAATCCTTAGGTGGCTTTCTTTTAGATCGGATTTTACGATTGTAGGTACTATTTGTTTATGACTCTTTTTGTTTTGAAAAATTAAAATTTCGCCAAGTATTGAGTGAGATAACCCTAAAAGAAAACAAAGGATTCCTGCAATTAATAAAGTGGTGCTCATAAGTATTTTTGCTATGAAGTAAATGGAGGTTTTTTAATGGTTCAGTTTAAGCATGCTGTTTATCAAATGGTTTTTGTAAGCCAACTAACAACAAAATGCCAATAGGCATTAGCAATACCCACTGAAGAGCAAAAACGCCATACCAATAACTCGTGATTATAAATGGAATTGCTGACAACAAGTAAAGAATAGCGATAGATTTAAGCTGTTCTTTTGATTGATTTGCCACTTTTTTAAACCCCATTCTTAGAATTAGGAATGAGGTTAAAAACAACAAAATAGTAACGATATGCCACGCGCCTGTTAATTCGCCTTTTTGCTGCATACTAATATTACTGTCTAATAAAGGGTTGACCAATTCTATTTGTCCGCCTATTGTGTGAAGAATAGCACCAAAAAGATTTACTATTCCGGCTATTTTAATGTATATTCTTTTCATTATTTTGAAAATTAAACTAGAAGTATGTTTTGATTTTATGTATAAATGGATTGGTTATTAGCTTATCATCTTTGAAGAATTTGTACAGAGTAAAACAAGCTGGGACAGTTAAATAGAATGTGCAGATTAAGAAAGTGGTTACACTACAAGAAATGGCCAAGATTTGAGCAGTTATTTCTCCGATATAATCTTGTTGTTCTATAATATAATTATTTACAGCTAGAGCATAATCATAGAAACGAATTGAGGTTTCATAAATTAGCCATGCTGGGTAAAACCATTTTCTAATGGCTTCCCACCAAGTTCCGAAAATTGACTTTTGATGATTGTTGTATTCTTCCATTTTTTAAATCTTTTTACAAAGATGATTTAAATGGAAGGGGTATCATTTGATATAAATCAAATTCGAACTTTAGGGTTGCGAATTCGACTTAATGTTTCAAGAGTAATTCCTAAATAAGAAGCAATATGTGTAAGCGGTATTCTTTGAGTAATGTCTGGATAAATGGTTATTAAGTTCTGATACCTTTCATCTGCTTTTGAAAATTGTATGGTGTGCAACCTTTCGCAAAGCCCTAACATAGTTTCTGTAACTAGTTTACTAATAAATCGTTCAAAATCATGAAATTTATTTGAAAGTAAGTCTATTGTCTCTTTTGAAAATTCAAGGACAATTGATGCTTCTATGAACTCCACGTAATGCGGACTGGATTGGTTGCTAAAAAAACTTACAATAGAAGCCATAAACTGATTTTCAAACGTAAACCAATCAGATATATCTTTTCCATCTTTCAAATAATACGCCCTTGCACAACCTTTAATAATTAAATATACTTTTTTAGAATATTGCCCTTCACGAACGACGGTATCGCCCTTTTTGAAGGTAATAAGTTTTGAATTGGCAATGAATTCTTTTTGACATTCAATGGATAGAGGTGAATATATTTCGCCAATTTCATTTAGGATTTTATTAATATTCATTTTTTTAATTGGTTACAGCATTGTTGTATAAAATTAGTTAGGTTGTTTAAGGGACTAACTTACTAAAAATAGAATGAACCAGAGGAAAATCCATAGGGTTTTCGGAGTAGGTAAAACCAAACGATTATTTTAACACTCTGTGGAATTAGTTAAGTATCGAATTTTATCTTCTATTACTTTTACCTTTTCATTCCAGTATATTTGGGCTTTATGAGTGCTATATTCATTGTTTCCGAACCTCATTTCTTTTGGAATTCTATATAGATATCCCCAATTTTTATGTTTACCTTTATCAACGTTGTTTATTTTCGTTCATCACTTTTTTAAGGGCATCGATTAAATTCTTATTGGGGTCAAAACCTGAGAATTTCTTTATGATAATCCCTTCTTTATCAATCAAAAAAGAAGTTGGTATTGCCTGTACTCCATATCGGGATTTAACAGCTCCTTCACCCCCTTCAAAGTCAGATACATTATACCAGGAAATATTATCAGCTGCTGACGCTTTTTTCCAAGATTCCAAGTTTTTGTCAATTGAAAAGCTAACAATAGATAAATCATTGGGAATACCGTCGAAGTTTTTACTTAAAAATCTATTTTCCATTCGACAAGGAAGACAACCAGCACTCCAAAAATTTAGGTAGATGTATTTATTTTTTAGAGATGAAAGTTTGAAATTGTTGTTGTCGATTGTCTTTGCGGTAAAATCTATGTATTTACTATCAGTCTTTGCAACCTCTTCATATAGAAATATTTCTAATGCTTTTGCTGTTGTTGTTCCTTTAAATGGGGTTTTTAGATTTTGATAGATAAATTTTAATGAATCTTTTGGTATACTCTTTCTATTCATATAAATAATCTTTAAACCTAAATATGAGTCTGGATGTTGCTTTCCAAAATAAACATAAATATCATGGGAAGTTGATTGAGATTCATTGAATCGCTTAATCAATTTTTGCTTTTCAACATCATTTGTGTATTTTTTGTTCATTAGACTATCATAAGCCCCTAAATAAATTATATCATGTGGTTTTTGAAGTTTTTTAAGTTCGTTTTGTAATTCTTGTTCCTTACCACCGGTAACCTTACTATCAACACGTAAATTATTAATTTTTGATTTAAATGTCATTTCTACATTCTCAACTTGTATTGTTGTTGATTGTCCGTTTACTTGAATCCAACAGCCTGTAGGTGTTTCTACTTTTCCTGTAAGAGTAAAATCTTCATTACTAGAATAGGTTGAGTCAATTTTGGATTGACGGTCAATATCATAAAGTTTGATTAATGTGCTATCTTTAATTCCTTCAATATGCCCTGTAATTGTGAAGCCGTTGTTTTTTGTCTTACAACTTGTTAATATAATAATAATTACAAGCGACTTAAATATTTTTTTCATGCTTTTGTTTATTCTATGATAATTATAATTTCGTCTGCTATGATTAATTCATTTTGAAGTGATACTAGTTTTGCATTTCCTTTTAATGTTATTTTATTCTTAGTTTTGGTCATACTATCATCAGCTTCAAATTTTATTAATTCTTTATCAATCCATTTTTTGTAAGTTATTACTTTAACTTTATTGTTTAAGAAAGTACCTTTGACAAATCCTGCATTAAACTCACCTGTTTTTATATTAAGTTTTATTAATCGCACATCTATACTAACTCCATTTTTTTTTAACTTAACCCCATGACCAATCATATCATCATTATCATAAAAGCAATTTATACAAGAAAAATCACCTTCGTTTATTTTTAAGTCAGTAATATTGATTATATTTTTACTTTCTCCATTGCGGTTTGTTTTATCCGTTATATCTTGGTTTTTATTCTTTTGCATTGTTGTAAACAGTCCAAATACTATAGTAGAGATCAAAAGAGATAAAGTAAATATTTTTTTTATCGAGAGGGTTTTTAGATTAAATAAATTATAAAATTTTTCAAGTAAATGTATAATAGATAGAGTGTTACCTTCACTAGAAACTTGGTTGAAACTTTCAAAATCAAGTTCTAATGCTTCAAAAATCAACTTTATTGTATAGATTCTGGGAGTAGCTTTGCCCGTTTCTATTCGTTGTAGAGTTCTAACACTTAGATTACATTTTGCAACTAACTCTTCTTGTGTTAATCCTTTAATTTTTCTATTGTATGCAATTTTCTTTCCTAGTTTTGGTTGTTGCATTATTTTAAAATTTTTTAGCAATTTTAGTGTTTAGCTTAAAAACTTTACACGAATTTTATTGGTTTTTTACCCGACATTAACACGTCATTCAGTTTATATTGTCTAGGTTTATAAGAATTTAATATCAATTATTTTATGAGATTTTCATTTGATGTAGTTGTAGTGTTTATTAATGAATGTTAACGTTTTGTGTAAGAATAGTAAGGGGTTGTAAAATACTTGCTTTTCAGTTTAGTATTGAGCGAAATTTACAATTTTTTCAATAAATAAAGCCCGCAAAATTGTAAATTTTGCGGACTTTATAAAATGTATTGGACTTTGAGTTAAGTACTAAAGCTCTTATTGTTTTTGCACCTCGTTAGTAACAGTTAATGTGTTTCTTTCAGTCCTTTCTTCCAAAGTAGAAATGACGTTAAAAGCAAAATTAATGCAATAGGAGGAGAGAGGTAGTCTGGAGCAGGAGCATTAATTTCTGCAAACATTGCTAATATAAAAAGAAAGAAAAATCCTGAATAAGCCCATTCTTTCAAGAATTGAGATTTGTTTGCCCATATTGCTATTAACCCTAAAAATTTTGCTGTCATTAATGGTATGATTAAATAAGTCGGAAAGCCAATTTCCCCAAACCTCATTGCGAATTCAGGATTGAATATGCTATTTCCAATTGTTGCAAGCATTATTAATGTAAGTAAACTTGTTGCAATTAGGTAAATAACTTTCTTTGTTTTAGTATTCATTATTTATTTGGTTAATATGTCTAATAGTGTTTCTAACCTGTCTAATGCAGAACCCCAGCCATAATAGAATCCCATTTCTTCTTGTTGTTTGCAATATTCAGGTGTAGCGTGAATTACACTAAAAGTAAATTTTGTTTTCTCTCCATCTGCTTCAAAATATGCGTGTAATTCCACATCTTCTGTCATTGGTTTAAAATCTGCTGAAGTAATTACTTTTTTCAGTTCTACGATTTCTTTATAAATTCCTTCAGATATAAATTCGTTTCCATCTGGCATTGGCATTGAATATTTCCATTTTCCGCCAACCTTAAAATTATGTTCAATGACTTTGATGTTCATTCCATTTGGTGCCCACCATTTTAAAATGTGTTCCGATTGTGTCCAAGCATCCCAAACTAATTTTACAGGAGCATTAAATGTTTTTTCAATTGTTAGTGTTCTGTTTGTTAAATCACTCATTTTTTATCTTTTTTTGTTTGTATTTGATTAATATAATTTTCAAAAGAATCTATTCTATCTTCCCATAATTTATTGTATTGTTTTATCCATAAGAAAGCAGGAATTAATTTTTGAGGTTGGATTAAACATAAACGCGCTCTCCCAATTTGGTTAAAATCAATTATTCCACATTCATTTAATATTTTTAAGTGTTTAGAGATTGCAGGTCTGCTGATTTCAAACTTTTCTGCTACTTCATTTACGCTTAAAGTATCTGTTGCGAGTAATTCAATAATATCTCGTCTAATTGGGTCTGCAATTGCTTGAAAAACATCTCTTCTCATAATTTATGTAACTGTTTGGTTACAAATATATGTGTAATCATTCGGTTACGCAAATAATTGTAAAAAAAAATTAGTTGTTGAATTTGTAAAGTTTGAGTGGTAATTGTTGCCAACGGTTGGATATGTTTTCGTTGAGAAAATTCCGAAGGAATTTTCCAAATAGGTACTTGCCAAAGCAATTAACTATATACGTTACCAACTGGTGTTTTTCAATTCGGTTGTAATTTTATTTTTTTCAGAGTAATTATGCTCAAAAATAATTCCATCCTCAATAACTTCTTCGATATATAATGTGCTTTCTAAACAGATATAATTAGCAAAATTGTTCTCTATGTCAAATTTTAAAGTTCCATTTACATTCAGTTCATAATTCCGATTTTCAGTTTGATGGTCAGGCGAAATTCTAAAATGAGCTATACCTTTTTTGACTTTGACTAATGTTGCTATACAATTTTCGCTATAGAAATTATTTCCCTCAAGTGGGAGGTTATAGTAAATAGTATGTTCAAACGATATAGTTTCTCCAATTCCGATTTTATGCTCAGGAAAATGAATTCCGATTTCTCTGTTTTCTATTTTTCTAATAAACTCATTTTCCTTTTCACTTTGTTTATTGTCAACTAAAAGTTCATTAATTGTAAGGTTGTTTTCTGAATTCACATAACCTTTGGCTTGAAGTGATTTGATTTTAAATGTTTCGTCAACTTTATCTTTATTCAAAGTTCCTTTAAAGTTAAAATCAAAAGCCAAAATCCCTATTGGAATAGTTTGATTTTCTTTCAGTTCTTTTGTTTTGGTTGAGACACTATAACTCTCTTTTTTATTCCCTTTTTGAAATCTTTTTACTCCAAGTGAATCGAAATATTTTAGTGTTTCTTTATCCGCTTTTTTTTCTACTTTAAGCTTTGTAGTTTTTTCGAAATCAGATAAGTATTCTGAATTCGGATGATGTTTTAGTTCAAAAATGAAATCATTTTTTTGAGCAAAACAAATTACAGAAAATAAAAAAAGTAAGTAGGTTGGTAGTTTGTTCATTCTCACTTGTTGGTAACGTGTTCGTGTATGGTTTTGTTGCGTTGAGACTAAGATAGCAAAAAAGCAAGAACCCATTGTTCAGCAGCTTAGATTTTCCGAATAGGAAAATCGAACGCAATGAACTATACACGTTGTGCTTAGTACTTTTTAACAGAAATTTTGACTATCAAAGCTTCTAACGGAAACGATTATTTCGTCCAAAAGAGCTTCTTTGTCATTCCATATTCTATCTACAATACTTATTCTATCGTCTGGAATGAGTAAAGTTTCATCATTACTAAATCCCCAGGCCATCATTTCTAATAAAATAGGGATTAATCCAATACCTTTTTCAGTTAGTTTATATAGTTTCTTAGTCTTTAGATGTTGATATTTTTCACTTGCTATAAATTGGTTTAATTCTAATTTTTTTAACCGATCCGATAACACATTTGTTGCAATTCCTTCTCCAGATTCTAAAAATTCATTGTAAAAATGATATCCTTTAAAAACAATATCTCTTATAATAAGTAGGGACCATTTATCCCCAAATAACTCTAATGACAAACTAATAGGACATTCAGAACGTTTATCTTTTATTTTTATCATTCACTTGTTTTTTGCAAGTGATAAATTTACTAATTAAAATTTAATTAAAAATGAAAAACGTAAATAATTCAATAGAGGTAGTAGAAAATTTTTTTAAGGCAATAAACAAAGGCGATTTCGAAGAAGCAAAAACATTTATGTCTAATAATCATTATTATTCTGGTCCGATGTTCTCAACTGAAAACCCAGAAGATTATTTTGAGAAATTAAGAGCTTTCAAAATGGAATTTGAAGTTGAGACGCAAGATATGTTAGTTGCAAAAACTGGTGTTACTCATAGATCTTTGTTAAAGGTTATTTCTCCTGTGCAGGCTACGATTCCTTGTTGTGAAGTATTTGTTGTTTCAGATAATAAGATTACTCATCAATATTTCTATTTTGACACAGCTTTATTTCCGAAACCGTAAAGTTTATTCGTATTAAGCACAACAAAAATATATAGCTAATATTAACTATATATCTATTATATACACTCTAAAATAACAAATCTCTTGACATAATCAGTTATCATCTTATAAAAAACATATAGTGAATACAAAATGTTTTGCAAAGAAAAAGCCTTAGCAGTAAATGCTAAGGCTCTCAAGTTTAGTTTAGTTTAGTTTAGTTGGATTGTTTATGTTAATTTATCCATTCATAGAGATTAAAAACTCTTCGTTGTTTCTCGTTTGTTTAAAGCGATCGTTAATAAATTCCATAGCTTCAACAGGGTTCATATCTGCAAGATATTTACGCATAACCCACATACGTTGAATCGTATTTTCATCTAACAGGATATCATCACGACGCGTGCTTGATGATGTCAAATCGATAGCTGGGAAAATTCTACGGTTAGAAATTTTTCTATCTAATTGCAGTTCCATATTACCTGTTCCTTTAAACTCTTCGAAAATAACTTCGTCCATCTTAGAACCAGTTTCTGTTAATGCAGTTGCAATAATAGTTAAAGAACCACCATTTTCGATATTTCTAGCTGCACCAAAGAAACGTTTTGGTTTATGAAGCGCATTAGCATCTACACCACCACTTAGTATTTTACCCGAAGCAGGCTGAACTGTATTGTAGGCTCTTGCTAAACGTGTAATAGAATCTAAAAGAATAACAACATCATGACCGCATTCAACCAATCTTTTTGCCTTTTCAAGTACAATGTTTGCAATTTTTACGTGTTCATGAGCTTCTTTATCGAAAGTTGAAGCAATTACCTCCCCACGTACATTACGTTGCATATCTGTTACCTCTTCTGGACGTTCATCTATAAGCAAAATCATTTGGTATACCTCAGGATGATTTGCTGCAATAGCATTTGCAACATCCTTCAATAACATTGTTTTTCCTGTTTTTGGTTGTGATACAATCATACCACGTTGCCCTTTTCCTATTGGGGAGAACAAATCCATTATTCTCGTAGAAATAGTGCTTTGCTTTTCGGCGATATCGAATTTTTCTTGCGGAAATAATGGCGTTAAATGCTCGAAAGAAACACGGTCTCTAACAACATTGGGGTTCTGACCATTAATTTTGCTTACCTTAATTAATGGGAAATATTTTTCTCCTTCTTTTGGAGGTCTCACATGACCAAGGACAGTGTCACCAGTTTTTAAGCCAAATAATCTGATTTGTGATTGTGACACATAAATATCATCAGGTGATGACAAGTAGTTATAATCTGAAGAACGTAAAAAACCATAGCCATCCTGCATAATATCTAAAACACCTTCACTCTCTATAATGGCATCAAATTCAAAATCTGGTTCTCTGTAGCGGTTTCTACCATCTTTATTACCAGAATCAACATTACCATTTTTTTGGTTTCTATGTTGATTTTTTTGTTGATTTGGATTGTTGTCCCGCCTTTGATGAGGCTTTTGCTGATTATTGTCGTTTTGGTTTTTTTGTTTTGGCTTATTATCTTGTTTTTGCTCTTCCTTGTTCTGTTTGACTACAGGATTAGGAACATTAACTTTTTCAGCAGGCTTGGTAGCTTCAACTTTTTTATCGGTAGTAGCCTTTTCTTCATTTTTAGCAGGTTCATTTTTTACAGGTTTTTGAACACGCTGTCTAGGTTTTCTTGCTGCTGGTTTATTTTCTGTTTTGTTTTCTGCTGTTTCTGTTGGTGTGACCGCAGCTTTAACTGCTTTAGGGTCTGAAGCTTGTTGATCCAGGATTTGGTAAACTAAATCTAGTTTTTTTAATGAACGATATTTGGGTACGTTCATTTTTTTAGCAATCTCTTGTAAATCAGAGAGTTTTTTTCCTTTTAATTGTGAAATTTCAAACATTTATGTTTAATTGAATATGATATGTAATATTTTTTGAATATAAACTTTTGAGTAATTCTGAAAAATGATTTCTTATTCTGAAGAATTAACCACTTGTAATAGCGGTTGTTGAGAATTATTACTGCAATTATACAACTTTATTTTAAGTTTTTGGGGTATTTTTATAAAAGAAACTATTATTTTTGCTTTCTAGTTTTTTAAAATTATATGCTACAGCGTATCCAAACCATATATCTTTTAATAGCTGCAGGGGTTTCTGCGGGCTTAATTTTTGTATTTCATTTATGGATTACAAATGAAAGTATTAGTGTTTATGCTAAAGATAATATGCTTTATTTTGGTCTGTTTATAGGCTCTGCAATATTATCTTTAATAGCTATTTTTATGTACAAAAATAGGAAGTCTCAGTTTGTTTTGGGGCGACTTAACATCATATTAAACTTTATTTTACTAGGATTTTTTGTATATCAATCTCTAAACATATCTGGAGAAACGGCGGTTTCTGAGAAAGGTATTGGGATGCTTCTTCCTATTGTTTCTATCGTGTTTTTGGCGTTAGCCAATAAGGCCATCAAAAAGGATGAAGATCTTGTAAAATCTGTAGATCGATTGCGATAAACCTAACATCTTAGTAGTATTAGTGCGTTAAAACCCAAAGTGAAAACTTTGGGTTTTTTATCGAAAAAACTCTTCGAAGTTTTATCCCGAGGTCTCCATTGAAATTGTTATTTTATCGGAGGTGTAAATCTAAATAAAGAATTTTGATTTTTAATCCTATTAAAGTAAAGATGAACAGATGATTCTTCTTGCAAGTATATTTGAAGAATGAAAGGTAACAGGAGTTCTCTATCAACGTTTATTAAATTCGATAACCTCTAAATTGTCAATTTTGTTGCCATTAATAGTAAAACGGAGCATGGTGCGTGTTTTGTGAAAGCCATGTTTTCCAACAGCCCCAGGATTCATATGGAGCAACTGTAATTTCTTGTCTGGCATTACTTTTAATATATGCGAATGCCCACAAATAAAAAGTTTAGGAGGGTTTCGTTTTATTTCGTCTCGAATCTTCATATTATAAGCATTAGGATATCCACCAATATGTGTGATCCATACATCGACACCTTCACACATAAAACGGTTGTTTTCTGGAAACTCCATTCGCACGTTAACATCATCAATATTGCCGAAAACAGCTCGTAAAGGCTTTAGGTTGTTTATTGCATCTGTTACTTTTAAATCACCAATGTCACCAGCGTGCCATACTTCATCTACTTGCTTTACATATTTTAAAATATCGTTATCAATATAACTATGTGTGTCTGAAAGTAATAATATTTTTGTCATATTAACTTAGTAGGTAAGCTATTTGTTTTATAGCCAAATAAGCTTGTTTTTATATGTTGTTTCAATTTTGATTAAAAGATATGAGATCGTTGCTAATCGTAAAAGGGTATTACTGTTACAATTTTAATATATAATTAAGGTTGCTACCTTCGCAGGAATAACAAAACTATCTATCTTTGCATACCAAATCATTTAACAAAAGTATTAAATCAGATTGAGGTATTTTATAGAACTTTCTTATAATGGTGCTGCGTATCATGGCTGGCAAAATCAACCCAATGATATATCAGTACAAGAAGTTGTTGAAAAAGCATTGTCCATACTTTTAAAAGAAACGATTTCTATTATGGGGGCAGGTCGTACGGATACAGGTGTACACGCTTCTCAAATGTTTGCTCATTTTGATACCCATGCTGTTTTTAATGAAACAAATTTAGTCTTTAAATTGAATTCTTATTTACCAAAGGATATTGCCATACGTAATATTTTTAAAGTAAAAGACGAGGCACACGCTCGTTTTGATGCGGTAAGTAGAACTTATTTATATAGAATAGCACTAAAAAAGGATGTGTTTTCGTTTAATAATAGCTTTTTTGTAAAGCAAGAACTGGATCTAGAAAAAATGAATGAAGCTTCAGAGATTTTATTCAAGTATAAAGATTTTCAATGCTTTTCAAAAAGTAATACCGATGTAAAAACGTATTATTGCGATATAATGAAAGCAAAATGGACTTTAGAGAAGAATGAACTTCATTTTGTGATAAAAGCCAATCGATTTTTACGCAATATGGTTCGGGCCATTGTAGGCACTATGATTAATATTGGTTTAGGTAAAATAGATGTCCAAGATTTACACACCATTATAAAGTCTAAAAATAGGAGTGAAGCAGGATTTTCGGTCCCTGCACATGGGTTATATTTAACTGAAGTGGAATATCCTAACGATATTAAAGATACATGAGTAAAAAACAAGATAAAATATTTGACGTAACCCTGTTTAAACGTCTTTTTCAATATATAAAACCTTATAAATTTGTTTTTTTAGGGTTGGTGCTTTTGGTGATTCTACTGGCTGTTTTTAGTGCAGCAACGCCTCGTGTCACACAATTTGCTATAGATGATAGTATCACAGGAGAAAACCCTAAAGAGTTTCTCTTTTATATAACGATCATGTTTGCTATTTTAATTTTGCAAACCATATTTCAATTAACATTTATTTATTACGCAGCCTGGTTAGGACAAAGTTTGGTTGTTGATGTACGAATAAAATTATTCGATCATTTGTTGCGCTTTAAAATGAAGTATTATGATAATTCTTCGGTAGGCGTACTTATCACAAGAGCAGTAACCGATATGGAGCGTATTGCAGATATTTTTGGACAGGGTTTATTCATGATTTTTAGAGATTTACTTACCATGGCAGTGGTTTTTGGAATCATGGTTTATACGAATTGGCGCTTAAGTTTAATCGTATTTATTATGCTGCCTATATTATTGTACGCAACACGTATTTTTCAAAAGTATATGAAGAAAGCTTTTGAAGAAGTTAGAACAGAAGTCTCCAATTTAAATTCTTTTGTACAAGAGCGACTAACAGGTATGAAGATTCTACAATTATTTACCCGTGAATCTGTTGAACATGAAAACTTTAAAAAAATAAACGAACGCCATAAAAAAGGCTGGCTTAAAACTGTTTGGTATAACTCTATTTTTTTTCCGTTAGCAGATTTATCTTCATCGGTTACTATTGGTTTGATAGCCTGGTATGGTGGTTTAAATGTTGTATTGGAAGGAAAAGTAACCGAAGGGGTTTTAGTAGCATTCATCATGTACATTCCTATGTTGTTTAGGCCCCTGCGTCAAATAGCAGATAAGTTTAATACACTTCAAATGGGCATGGTAGCAGCTACCAGAGTGTTTAAGGTTTTAGATACAACTTCACAGATTGATGATTTAGGAACCCACGTGGCAGAACACTTTAAAGGGCATATAAAATTTGATAATGTCTTTTTTAGCTATGTAGAAGACGAAGAAGTTTTAAAAGGCATTTCTTTTGATGTAAATGCAGGTGAAACCGTTGCTATAGTAGGAGCAACTGGTGCAGGGAAGTCTACTATTATTAATTTATTGAATCGTTTTTATGAAATTAATGATGGTGTTATTTATGTTGATGAGATTGATATTAAACAAGTTACTTTAGAATCTTTACGTACTCAGATAGCAGTGGTACTGCAGGATGTATTTTTATTTGCCGATACCATTTTAAATAATATCACATTAAATCATCCAGAGATTACTGAAGACCAAGTTCAACAAGCGGCAAAAGAAATTGGAATTCACGATTTTATAATGAGTTTACCAAATGGTTACCACTATAATGTAAAAGAAAGAGGGGTAATGCTCTCCTCGGGGCAACGACAACTTATATCGTTTTTAAGAGCCTATGTAACAAACCCGAGTATTTTGGTATTGGATGAGGCGACATCATCTGTCGATTCGTATTCAGAACAGCTTATACAAAATGCTACAGATAAAATTACTAAGGGTAGAACCTCTATCATTATAGCACACCGATTGGCAACAGTTAAAAAAGCTGATAAAATTATTGTGATGGATGCTGGTAATATTGTAGAGCAAGGAACGCATAAAGAGTTGCTTAAAAAAGCGGATGGCTATTACAAGAATCTATATGAAGTTCAGTTTTTACAAGAAGAAGAGGTTATATAGTTTATTGTACTTGTTTCGAAATTGCTATAGCTGCTTTTTGAGCCTCTTTAATTTGATCTAACGTACCATTGTAATACATCGTTATTGCAGTAAAAAAACTAAACACTATAAGTAAAACGGTTAGGATTAGCGAAAAGAAAAGGGTCTTTAATACCATAATTTTAAAACTTAAGCTAAAAAGACGTTTAAAATAGTATGCCGTACACAAAATCTGTGCAGGGATTGATATGAGACTAATAATTCCGAAATTAATACCAAAAAACAAGGCCAAGAAGACTAGAATGGAACTACAGATAGCTAGGTGTGTGGTGATATACATATTGGCTACTAAATGTTCGGTATAGTTATATTTTTTATAATCGAAAAAAACAATTTTTGAAATTAAAGCATACCCAGGAACTATAAGCATGTATACGAAGGACTGATATTCCTGAACAAAATTCATATTGTTCCTTTGAAAATCTTCAGCACCTTTTTGAGCAAGAAAATCTACATTCATTAATTCAGGAAAAAACTTATTAGAAATAAACATCTGGAAACCAGATAGAGTAAGCGCTATGGCGAAATAACTAATAACATCAACATGTTTTTTTCGTGTCCCTTGAATATAACTTTCAATAACGACCTCTGGCTTTGTAAAAAGCGTTATGAAAGTTTGAAGCAGTTTGTTGTCATAATTAAGAAATGTTTCGCTAAAATGTTCAAATAGGTTTTTAATAGTAAGCCTATTTCTAATTACTTTGGCACCGCAAAGCCCACAGAAGTTGGTATCGGGATTCAAATCTTTATTACAGTTTTTACACAGCATTAAGATAGGTCATTTTTAATCATTGCGATAAGTTGGTTAGCATCTTCAAAAACCACAAATTCACCATCTTTAAAATACGAAATATGTCCTGTTTCCTCACTCACAACAAGAGAAAGCGCATCTGTTTTTTCGGTAACACCAATAGCTGCTCTATGTCGAAGACCAAAGCGTTGTGGAATATTTTTTTCATTATTTACCGGAAGAATAACTCGTGTTGCTTTTACAATATTGTTATTGACTATAATGGCACCATCATGTAACGGACTGTTTTTAAAAAAGATGCTTTCTATTATGGGCTGGGTGACCTTTATATTCATTTCATCTCCCGACGATGATAAAAAATCCAGACTATTATTTCTCTCAAAAACGATTAAGGCTCCAGTTTTAGACATGGACATTTTGTTGCAAGCTGAAACAATGGCATCAATATCGGTTTCATCATTGGTTTCGGTTTTTAAAAACTTAAGTTGTTTTAAAAACTTGCGCCGTCTGTTAAAATTGGTAGAGCCTACCATTAATAAAAACTTACGGATTTCTGGCTGAAATACAACGATTAAAGCAATAATCCCTACTTTCATAAAACCACCAAAAATACCAGTCAACAACTGCATATCAAGAAATTCGGTAAGTTTCCAAACCAAATAAATAATGATAATACCTATAAAAATATTAATGGCTACAGTACCTTTTACGAGCTTATAAACATAATAGAGTAAAAGGGCTACAAGAACGACATCAACATAATCGATGAGGCGTAAGTCTAAAATGTCTTTAAAAATATCCAATAGTAGTGGGTTTTGGTAAATTTAAGAAAATATGGTTAATCTGTTATGAATTCGTGGTTCGATATTTTTACAAGTCCTAATTCAAAACTATTCAATTTAGATTTAATGCTTATATAATCTTGAAAAGACAAATTTTTGTTGTAGCCTACACTTATTATGATGTTTCCATGGTGAAGTAAATCAGATTTAATACCATTAAGTAAGTCCTCCTTTTTTGAATAGTAACTTGTAGAACATTTACCAGTAGCGAAATTAATAGGGATTGAGTCATTTGAAACCACATGTACGTATATTTCTTGATTTGGTTCTATTTCATATTTAGTATGCTTACCAATCTCCCTGATGGTTTCTTCATGATAAATGACATCTGTAAACTCAATAAACCCTAAATTTTTTCTACTAGTATCGCTGCAGGTAAAGTAGTTTTTGGCATCTTTATTTTTATGGCTTGCATTTTGTTTTTTCTCTTGAAGAAACTTGATGTGTGGAATTGCTTGTCTAAGCGTTAAACGCTTATCAACATTAACCAGCCAGTTTGTGGTGCTAATCAGGTTTTTTCTATTTAACTCAACACTATCTTTTTGAGTTTCATCATAAAATAAATAAGCAGGAGATACATCATTTATTTCTGTGATTTCAGAATGACTTATTTCTGGTAGGAGAATAACCTTTTCTTTTCCGCAGGAAATCATAATCAAAAATAATCCAAGTACTAAGAACTGTTTCATATTAGGTATTTAAAAATTCAGCCAATTTAATACATTCCATAGCTTCCTTAACATCATGAACTCTTAAAATCGAAGCATTTTTTTGTAAGGCAATCGTGTTTAAAATGCTGGTGCCATTAAGAGATTCTTTAGCCGAAGTTTTTAAGGCTTTGTATATCATAGATTTTCTGGAAACACCAACTAATAATGGTTTTTCTATTATTTTAAAAAGATCAAGCTTATTGAGTATTTCGTAATTCTGTTCTAAAGTTTTGGCGAACCCAAATCCTGGATCAACGATAATATCAGCCATCCCAAGCTGTTTGGTAGTAGCTATACGTTCGGAAAAATAATAAAGCATTTCTTTAATAATATCATCGTAATCTGTTTGTTGCTGCATGGTTTTTGGGGTGCCCTTCATATGCATCATGATATACGGAACCTGCAGATTGGCAACAGTTTGCAACATGTTATGGTCTAATTTTCCAGCAGAAATATCATTAATTAATGCAGCTCCATATTCTATACATGCCTTTGCGATGTTACTTCTAAAGGTATCAATAGAAAGTAGAGTATCAGGAAATTCCTTTAAAATTAATTGAACAATAGGTAAGATTCTGTTAAGTTCGTCTGCTTCACTCACATGGCCTGCATTAGGGCGCGAACTATAAGCACCAACATCAATAAAAGTAGCCCCTTCATTAAGCATTAATTCAACATGCTTTAAAATATCATGCTCGTTTTTATGTTGTCCGCCATCGTAAAACGAGTCGGGTGTAATATTTAGAATACCCATCACTTTTGGTGATGTTAAATCAATGAGTTTTCCTTTACAATTTATCGTCATTTATACCTTTTTGTATGGTGTTTGTACTAAGTTAAAAACTTTAATACTGAAACCTTGATGGTTAAGCTTTTTTATGCGAAATTTACGCAAAATACATTTTAATTCATGCAAGATACTTCAAAACAATATGATGCCGTAATTGATACGTGTAAAAGTTTATTTATTAAAAAAATGTCGGATTATGGTAGTGCTTGGCGCATCTTGCGTTTGCCATCACTTACCGATCAAATTTTTATTAAAGCACAGCGTATAAGAGGACTTCAGGAAAATGATGTTAGAAAAGTAGATGAAGGCGAGGTGAGTGAATTTATTGGTATTATTAACTACTGCATTATGGCTTTAATACAGTTAGAGAAAGGCGTGGTTGAACAACCCGATTTATCTACAGAAGCAGCTACTAAACTATACGAGAAACAAGTAGCCATTACCAAGCAACTCATGCAGGACAAAAATCATGACTATGGTGAAGCGTGGCGGGATATGCGAGTAAGTAGTTTAACCGATTTAATTTTACAAAAATTATTGCGAGTTAAACAAATAGAGGATAATGCAGGTAAAACTTTGGTGAGTGAAGGTATTGATGCGAATTACCAGGATATGATAAATTATGCCATTTTTGCGTTGATTCATTTAAACGAATAATATGAAAACACTTGTTACTATTTGTCGGGGTTTAGTTGGCGGACTATTTATTTTTTCGGGACTTATTAAACTAAACGACCCATTGGGAGTGTCTTATAAACTACAAGAATATTTTAGTCCCGATGTGTTAAACATGCCTTCTTTTGAGCCTTATGCTTTGATAATAGCAATCTTAATGGTCGTGTTAGAGGTGGTTTTGGGTGTTTTTTTGTTAATAGGCTATAAGCGAAAGTTTACTGTTTGGAGCCTGTTTGTTTTAATTGTGTTTTTTACATTCTTAACGTTTTATGCTTGGTATTTTGATAAAGTTAAAGATTGCGGGTGTTTTGGTGATTTTTTAAAGCTAAAACCTTTTGAGAGTTTTATTAAAGATTTAGTTCTGTTAGTATTAATTGTTATTTTGCTATTTGGAATAAAACACATTAAGCCCGTTTTTAGCAAATTTACAACTACAATAATAGCTTTGGTTGGTTTTCTTGGAAGCCTTTGGTTTGGATATCATGTTATCATGCATTTGCCAACTTGGGATTTTAGGGCCTATAAGATAGGAGCTAATATTCAAGAAGGCATGAGTGTTCCCGAAGATGCGGATAAACCTATTGTAGAATATAGTTGGAAGTTTAATGTTGGAGGAGAAGAGAAAATTGTTGTTACAAATGGTTCTTACCCATCAATAGAAGGAGACTTTGTAAGCGTTGATACTAAAGTTGTTCAAGAAGGGTACCAACCGCCTATTTACGATTTTTCAATAGAAAGCGAAGGAGAAGATTTAACACAACAGTATTTAGAAGAAGAAAATCTTATAGTGGTTGTATCGTATAGTTTGGAAAAAATAGAGCCAAAAGGGGCAATGAAGTTAAAAGCTTTATCTCAAGAAGCAACAAAGAATGGTTATAAGGTTATTGGTTTAACAGCTTCGGGAGAAGACGCTAAAAAACGTATTAAAGAAGCTTATAACATTGATTTCGAATTTTATTTATGTGACGAAAAAGCGCTTAAAACTGTCGTGCGTTCTAATCCTGGGGTTTTAGAATTAGACGCTGGGACAGTTAAACAAAAAGTACATTGGAATGGTATAGAGGACTTAGAGCTACCAAAGGTTGAAAGAAAACCAGAAATCATTAAGGACGATGGTATTTTATATTTAATTGATGGAGCGTCTTTTAAGGAAGAAGATCTAGAGTCTTTAGAATTAGAAGAAGGAGATTTAGAGGAAGCTCATGTTTTAAAAGATAGAAGTGTTTTAGATTCAATAAACGCAGCAAACAATACTAATTATAGTGGCTTTGTTGAAATTAAACTTAAAAGTAAAGACGTAAATTCAACTAACTAAGGACTAGGAACTGATAAGCTATTTACTAAATAAAATCGCATATGCTCTACTCACGTTATTTGGGGTAGTTACCGTTATTTTCTTTTTATTTAATGTGCTGCCAGGAGATCCTGCTCAAATGATGCTCGGACAAAATGAGGACAGTGAGCAATTAGCAATCGTAAAACAGAAATACGGATTCGATAAGCCTATAACAACACAGTATTTCTATTATATTAATGATTTATCTCCTATTTCATTTCATTCAAAAAAAGAAGCGGATTATACTTTTTTAGGAACAGGAAAGTATAACGCAGCCACGTTGTTTTCAATAGGAAATACAACCATTGTTTTAAAGTTTCCGTATTTACGGGAGTCTTTTACAAAACAAGGTAAAAAAGTAAGTCAGGTGTTAGCAGAAACACTACCCAATACCTTTGTTTTAGCTGTAACAGCTATTATAATCGCTATGATTTTAGGTATTTTATTCGGTATAGTATCTGCACTATATAAGGATAGGTGGCTAGATAAAACGATTCAAATTTTTAGCACTTTAGGAATGAGTATTCCATCTTTTTTTAGTGCTATTCTATTTGCTTGGTTTTTTGGGTATATATTGCACGAGTATACAAATCTGGAAATGACAGGAAGCTTATATGAGCTAGACAATTTTGGTGAAGCCATGCATGTTAAATGGAAAAATTTAATACTCCCAGCGGTTGTATTGGGTATTCGTCCGTTAGCTGTAGTCATTCAACTCATGCGAAATTCATTGTTAGAAGTTTTTAATCAAGATTATATTCGTACTGCAAGAGCAAAAGGTTTAAGTGAATTTCAAATTATAAAAAGACACGCTGTAAAGAATGCTCTAAACCCTGTGGTTACCGCCATATCTGGTTGGTTTGCTTCCATGTTAGCTGGAGCCGTTTTTGTAGAGTATATTTTTGGCTGGAATGGCTTGGGGAAAGAGATCGTAAATGCTTTAAATACCTTAGATTTGCCAGTCATTATGGGGTCGGTATTAATTATAGCCTTACTCTTCATAATAATTAATATTTTTGTAGACTTAATTTATGTATGGTTAGATCCAAAAGTGAAGTTGCAATAAAAGATATATGAAAAAAATGAACTATCTACTTATACTGTTCATCAGCTTTTTGAGTTGTAATACAACAGCTCCAGTACAATTTTCAGAAGAGGCTTTAAACGATACATTTATTACTCAAGAAGGTGATCTTATAGCATTCAAAAGTATTTTAGAAAATCATCAAGGGAAAACATTAGTAATTGATGTTTGGGCATCATGGTGCAGGGACTGTATAGAAGGGATGCCAAAAATTAAAAAATTACAGGAAGAATATAATGATGCGACTTATATTTTCTTGTCTTTGGATAAAACTCAAAAAGCTTGGGAAAGAGGGATTAAAAAGTATCAAATAGAAGGCGCGCATTATTTTATGAAATCTGGTTGGGAAGGTGCTTTTGGCAAGTTTTTAGATCTCGATTGGATACCACGTTATATGGTTGTAGATGCCAAGGGAAACATTAAACTATTTAAAGCTGTTAAAGCTGACGATATAAGAATTGAAGAAAATTTATAATAATTAATAAAGTCCTTTTTTAAAGGTTTAAATTAAAATGAGAAAACAAATTGTAGCAGGTAACTGGAAGATGAATAATGATTTATCGCAAACAGAATCATTAATAGATGCATTAAAAAGTAAAGCTCAAACTTCGAATGCCGAAGTTATGGTAGCGCCAACATTTACTAATTTATATCCTGCTTTTGAAGCATTAAAAACCACCAATATAGAAGTTGTTGCACAAAACATGCATTTTGCAGAAAATGGTGCTTATACAGGTGAAATAAGTGCAAATATGCTTAAAGGTGTAGGAGTTCAGACAGTTATTTTAGGCCATAGTGAGCGTCGTGAGTATTTTAATGAAACAGACGAATTACTGGCTAAAAAAGTTGATGCAGCTTTAGCAAATAATATGCGTGTTATTTTCTGTTTTGGTGAAGAATTAGCCGATAGAAAATCTGGAAACGAAGAAACGGTTGTTGGTAACCAAATTAAAAATGCTTTATTTCATTTAGAGTCTTCAGCATTTAAAAATATAGTATTGGCTTACGAGCCTGTTTGGGCTATTGGAACAGGAGAAACGGCTAGTCCAGAGCAAGCACAAGACATGCATGCGTTTATTAGAAAGACATTGGCAGATAAATATGGAAATGATGTTGCTAATAGTGTTTCAATTCTTTATGGTGGTAGCGTTAAGCCAGCCAATGCAGAAGAAATTTTTTCTAAACCAGATGTAGATGGTGGTTTAATAGGAGGAGCTTCTCTTAATGCAGACGACTTTTTCGCCATAGTAAATGCTTTTTAAATAAAAAACATTTCCAATTTAACTGATGCAAATTAAGTGATTGCCTAAAAGATAGTTAAATGTCAGTTCGAGTACAGACGATGTACTCGGACTGACGTTTTTAGACAACCATTTTAAATTAAAACAATGTCAAACATTATTTATATAGGTTACGAGTTTAAAGTAACTCCTATGCAATCAGGTGTAGAAATACTTGTAGCAGAATTGGGGTATTCAGGATTTGAAAGTTTTGTTGAAACAGAAACTGGGGTTACAGCCTATATTCAAAAAGAGGACTGGAATGCATCTATACTAGATGATGTTCAGATTTTAAGTTCTGATGAATTTGAAATTAGTTTTTCTTTTAACGAAATTGAGCAAACCAATTGGAACCAGGAATGGGAAAAGAATTTTAACCCTATTGTAGTTGATAATGTATGTGCTGTTCGTGCTTCATTTCACGAAAAGCCCAATACTGAGTTTGATATTATTATTGAGCCCAAAATGAGTTTTGGTACTGGACACCATGAAACAACTCATATGATGATTCAGCATATTTTAAATAACAACTTTACAAATAAATCTGTTTTAGATATGGGCTGTGGTACAGGCGTACTGGCTATTTTGGCCGAAATGAAAGGAGCAAAGCCCATTGATGCAGTAGATTACGATAATTGGTGTTATTTAAATAGTATAGAGAATGTTGCCCGTAATAATTGTGAGCATATAACCGTTATTGAAGGTGATGCGTCGGTTTTAAAAAATAGGAAGTATGATATTATTATAGCAAATATTAATCGCAATATCTTGCTAAAGGATATGGCTACTTATGCATCTTGTTTAAATAAAAATGGGGTATTGTTTTTAAGCGGATTTTATAACGATGATATTCCTGTGATTACCGATGAATGTAAAAAGCATTTGTTAAATTTTGAAGAAAAATTAGAAAGAAACAATTGGGTTTCCTTAAAATTTTTAAATTAGTATAAAAATTGAAAAATGAGTTCTAAAGAAAAAACATCAGAAGAATTACTACTTGAAGAAGAAGTGTTAACTCAGAACGAAATTGTTTTGTTTAATGACGATGTTAATACCTTCGATCATGTTATAGAAACGCTTATTTATGCTTGTGATCATACTGCAGAACAAGCAGAGCAATGCTCGCTTATAGTCCATTATAAAGGGAAATGTACAGTTAAAACAGGTTTATACGACGATTTAAAACCACGTTGTTCCATGCTACTTGAAGCAGGGTTAAGTGCTGAAATTATTTAACATACTAGCTGCTCATTCTGCCAATGGCACAACTAACAAAAGATTTAGCTTTTGTAGTTAATGCGTTTTTTTCTCCAACAATAGGATACCCGATTTTATGCAATAATTGTTTAGCTTCTAAAAATGCTTTGTCATCTTTGTAAGAAAAGGACACGGTATAGGCTTCATTGTTAATGGTTACATCCCTAATATATTCAATATGGGATAGTTTATCGATAATGGTGTGTGCACAACCACCGCATTTAAGATTTTGTATTTCTAGGGTTATTTCCATAATAGATTTTTTGTCAATTATACCGTAAAAGAGACTTATAAAGTTGACGGACAAACAAAATTAGTAGTTGGTAAGTCTGAGTTTTTTATGGCACCAAAACCACCAGCTACATCTACAACATGAAACCCTCTGGCCTTTAAAATAGATGCGGCAATAACCGATCGATACCCTCCTGCACAATGTAAATGGTAGGTTTTAGCCTTATCTATTGCATTCATATTATCGTTAATATAATCTAAAGCAAAATGTTGTACAGAATCACTATCTAGGTGTTCCGATTTATATTCGCCATCTTTTCTAACATCAAGGATGTTAATGGAGTCGTTTTTAAAACGATTTGAAAACTCATCAATTGCTATAGATTCAATAGTTTCAATGTCTTTACCAGCGTCTTTCCAAGATTTCATACCACCTTTTAAGTA
The DNA here is from genome assembly GCA_947501845.1 of uncultured Flavobacteriaceae bacterium. Lineage (GTDB taxonomy): Bacteria > Bacteroidota > Bacteroidia > Flavobacteriales > Flavobacteriaceae > Flavivirga. The sequence continues at coordinate 215,706 of CANMXP010000004.1, forward strand.
TCCAAGGGTATTATCATAGCCAACACGAGATAATCGAGTTACCGTTTCTTTTTCTCTTCCTTCTGGTACAATAAGCAGAATAGGTTGTCTTAAATCGGTAATTAAAGCACCAACCCACGGTGCGAATCCACCGTTAATTCCTATAAAGATAGAATTTGGAATATGTTCTTTTACAAATTCTTTTTCAGTTCTAACATCAAGTACCAGTGCATCTTCTTGATTTGCAATAGCTTCGAATACTTCTGGACTAAGTTCGGTATCACCTTTTTGCAGAACCGTTTCGAAATTATCATATCCAGATTTATTCATCATTGCATTTTTTTCAAAATACTGGGGTGGAGGTGCAATACCGTCCAAGACTTCCTCAACAAACTCTTCTTTAGTCATATCTGTCCGCAAAGCATAGTTTGTTTTTTTCTGGTCACCTAAAAGACCAACAGTCTCTTTGCTCAAGTTTTTTCCACAGGCAGAACCAGCACCATGTGCAGGGTACACAATAATGTTATCGGCTAATGGCATGATTTTATGGCGTAAAGATTCATATAGCATCCCAGCTAAGTCTTCTTTTGTAAGATCCGATTTTATTGCTAAATCAGGACGTCCCACATCCCCTAAAAATAAGGTGTCTCCACTAAAAATAGCATGATCGTTTCCTTTCTCATCAATTAAAAGGAATGTTGACGATTCTAATGTATGGCCAGGTGTGTGTAAAACTTTAATGCTGATATTACCAATTTTAAATGTTTCGTTATCCGATGCTATATAAGCATCATAATTTGTTTCGGCACCAGGACCAAAAACAATGGTTGCTCCTGTCTTTTTAGCCAAATCGACATGCCCTGATACAAAATCTGCATGAAAATGGGTCTCAAAAATATATTTGATCTTGGCATTTTCTTTTTTTGCTTTATCAACATATTGCTGGGTTTCCCGCAATGGATCAATAATGGCAACTTCACCGTTAGATTCTATATAATAAGCTCCTTGAGCCAAACATCCTGTATAAATTTGTTCTATTTTCATAATCTATTTTTATTTTAGAGTCAGCAGAAGTCCTTTCAAATTGAAATATTTCAAAATTACGAATCCTAAATGATTCACTTTGTTACTTATGTCACATTGCCATTACTTAAGCTCTTTATACATAATATAAACAGCCATTATTAAAACAAAAAAACCAAAGCTTTTTTTAAGTTTTTTTCCACTTATAAATTTAGATATAAACACACCTAAAATAATTCCTATAATAGAAATTAAAGTAAAGCAAAGCAGAAAAAACCATTCAATTTCTAAAGTTTGAATGTCTCCTATAAACCCTATCAAAGAATTAATCGTTACAATAATTAAAGAGGTACCCACAGCTTTTTTCATTGGGATATTTGCCCAGACAACTAAAGCAGGGACATATAAAAAACCACCACCAGCACCAATGATACCTGTTACGGTGCCTATAATTAAACCTTGAATAAATGTTTTATAATAAGGTTGGGGATTTGAAACCTTGTTGGTATTGTTGCCATTTTTTATCATAGAAAATGAAGCTAAAAACATGATAATAGCAAAAAATATCATGATACTCATTTCTTTTGTAAGCGTATAATCACCAAAATTTAAAATAGTATCTGGAATTCCTGGAACGAGATAGCGTCTGGATAAATAAACAGCAACAAAAGATGGAAATGAAAAGGCCAGACCTGTTTTAAAATCGACCAATCCTTCTTTGTATTTTTGATAGGTACCTACCATAGAGGATGTGCCAACTACAAAAAGAGAATATGCTGTTGCTATAACTGGGTTATAGCCCAGAAGGTATACCAATAACGGTACGGTGAGTATAGAGCCTCCGCCTCCTATTAACCCTAAAACTAACCCTACTATTAAAGCTCCAATATATCCTAAGAGTTGTGTGGAATCCATTAATGAGGAAGTTTATCTTTTAAAATCCCATAAATAAATGTGCCTAAAATAGCAGCAGCAATTACAATAATCATACTTAGTACGCCAGTACCTAAAAGTATGTACATGGGGCCAGGACATGCCCCAACGAGCGCCCAGCCAAATCCGAAAAAAATGCCCCCAATAATATACCTAAAAGTGCCTTTTTCTTTTTTAGGGACAAAAATATTGGCGCCTTTAATATTTTTTAGGACGCCTCTTTTAGAAATTTGAAGAAATAAGATGCCGGAAGCTATTGCGGTACCAATGATACCATACATGTGAAATGATTGAAACCTGAACATTTCATAAATTCTATACCATGAAACGGCTTCAGATTTCACCAAAACAATTCCGAAGAAAATACCAACTAATAAAAATTTGAGATATTTCATTTTTTAAAAGATTAAAGGGAAAATAAAATTAGCCATGATTAATCCGCCTATAAAAAAACCTATAACTGCTATTAACGATGGTTTTTGTAAGCTACTAAGCCCTGTTATGGCGTGTCCAGATGTGCATCCACCAGCATAACGTGTGCCAAAACCAACTAGTAAACCACCTAAAATTAAGAGGAGCAGACTTTTAGGTGAGGTTAAAACTTTTATGTCATACATTTCATTAGGAACTAATGTTGCTCCTGAATTTTCAAAGCCCATATTTTGAAGTTCTGCAATGGTTGTTGGGTTTAAATTAGTTACACTATCGTTTGATAGATATTGTGTAGCTATAAAACCCCCAATAATAGCACCAAGTACAACAGTCAAGTTCCATATTTGTTCTTTCCAATTAAATTTAAAAAAGGATGCTACTTTTTCGGCTCCCATCATTGAGCACATGGTTCTAAGGTTAGAAGACATGCCAAATGTCTTACCAAAATAGAGTAACAATGCCATAACCAAGGCGATTAATGGGCCTGATATGTACCATGGCCATGGGTTTAAAATATATTCCATACTTGCTTAATTTATTACAAATGTAGAGTTAAACCCAAGGAAGTTTTGTAATAAATGTTACTTATTAAGACAGAGCTTAATGCGGTTGGTCGTATTATAAAACTTCAATTTTATTTCTGCTAAGCTTAATTTTGTTTTCGTTTTCAAACTGTTTTAAAAGTCTGGAAATGACAACGCGCGATGTATGTAGGTCTTCGGCGATATCTTGATGTTTTGCAATAATAGTTTTAGACGTATGAAGTTTAACTTTGTTGATTAAGTATTTGTAGAGCCGTTCATCCATTTTCATAAATGCTAAATTATCTATTGCTTCCAGCATTTCATCAAAACGTGTTTGGTAGCTTTCTAATATGAAATTTCTCCAACTCTCGTTATTATGAAACCATGCGTGCATGTTTTGAACAGGAATCATAATAAGACTTGAATCTTTTTCAGCTACTGCTCTAATTTTACTTCTAGAAGCACCCATACAGCAAGTGAGTGACATGGTACAAGTTTCTCCTGCTTCTAAAAAATAGATAAGCAATTCGTTACCGTCATTGTCTTCTCGAAGTATTTTAATATTTCCGCTTAATAAAAGTGGTATGTATTGTAAAGGTTGGTCAATATCTATAATGATATCATTTTTTATAAACGTACTAATGGTACCTATTTTTTCAATCTCATCTATTAAGTCCTTATCAAAAATATGACTGAATTTTTGATGTAATAATTCCTTTCCCATAGTCAAAAATAATGATTTAGAAATTTGGAGTAAAATTTGGTGTGGTTTTAATAGAGAGTTAAGGGCAAAAACAATATAAAAATTAGGACAATCACAAGCAGTCAATTGTTTTTTAAGTTATATTAGTTGGAATTTATAAATAACGTTGTTTCATGCTGTTAATGCCTATAGGAAGCAAAATTCATTAAAAACTAAAAGATGAAAAAAACATGAAGAAATCGGTTAACTTATTTGTTAAAACGTGCATAATAACCCTTTTTTTTACCCAATTAAATGCACAAAAAATAAAAGGAGAACTTAAAAAGTGGCATAAAGTTACTCTAGAATTCAAGGGACCAGAAACCTCTGAAAAAGCTGAAGATAATCCATTTTTAAATTATAAATTGGACGTAACCTTTAAGCATAATGTTTCGGGTAAAACCTATGTAATTCCAGGGTTTTACGCAGCAGATGGCGTTGCAGCCAATACTAGTGCCATAGCTGGGAATGTTTGGAAAGTTCATTTTGCGCCAGATGAAGAAGGGGAGTGGACCTATAATGTGAGGTTTGTAAAAGGTAAATGGGCGGCGATAAGGACTTCGAACAAATTGAAATCTGCTGGATTCATGGATAAAGTTAATGGTGATTTTACTATTGCTCCTTCAGACAAAACTGGACGGGATATGAGATCCAAAGGCCGTTTGCAATATGTTGGAGAGCGTTATTTAAAATTTGCCGAGACTGGAGAATATTTTTTGAAATGCGGTTCTGATGCCCCTGAAAACTTATTATCTTATGTAGATTTTGATGGTACATTTAAAAAAGATGGTATAAAAGACAATTTGGTTAAAACCTGGGAGGCTCATAAAAAGGATTGGAAACCTAGCGATCCTGTCTGGAAGGATACCAAAGGCAAAAGCATTATAGGAGCTGTTAATTATTTAGCTTCAAAAGGGATGAATGCCTTTTCCTTTATTACGATGAATATTGAAGGAGATGACAAAAACGTATTTCCATATATAGACTATCATACTCTAGATCGGTTCGATGTGTCTAAATTGGATCAATGGGAGATCGTTTTTGAGCATGGTGAAAGCTTGGGAATGTTTTTACACTTTAAAACTTTAGAGGCAGAGAATCAAGGGCTTTTAGATAATGGAGGTGTTGGACTCTATACCAAATTGTACTACAGAGAATTAATTGCCCGTTTTGGGCATCATTTGGCCTTAAATTGGAATTTATGTGAAGAAACTGGTGATTGGCAAAACCCGCCCAGAACGTTTCCTGTTGATGTACAGGGGCGTTTAACATTGGCTAATTATGTTAATTCTATTGATTCGTATAAGCATCACATAGTAATACACAATGGTAATTGGTTTACAGAAATCTATGGAAAAGACAGCAAATTTAGTGGAGCATCGCTTCAAACGAATAGGGAGGATTTTGGCAATGTACATGGTAAAGTATTACAGGTTTTAAAAGAGGCAGAGGCTGGCGGAAAAACATGGGCTGTAGCGTGTGATGAGCCTGGAGATGCACAACATGCTTTGGTGCCAGACGCTGATGATCCAGAACATAATAATGCTAGGAAAAATGGTTTATGGGGAGCCATGCTAGCTGGAGCCTGGGGAACAGAATGGTATTTTGGTTATAAACATGCACATTCCGATTTAACTTGTCAGGATTTTCGATCTCGGGACCTGTTCTGGAATCAAGGGAAGATTTGCTTAGATTTTTTTAATGATAACAAGGTTCCTGTTTGGGAAATGACATCTAGAGATGATTTAATATCTAACAAAGGAGACTATGTTTTAGCTAAACCAGGGAAAATATATGTGGTTTTCTTAAAAAATGGAGGTACGTCACAGCTTAATCTGGAAAATAATAATACCAGCTATAAAGTATTTTGGTATAACCCACGAAAAGGAGGGAAACTATTAAAAGGGAAAGTAACATCAATTTCAGGAGAGGGACCCCAGTCGTTAGGATTACCACCAAAGGATAAAGACAAAGATTGGGTTGTACTTATCAAATCAATGTCTAAATCATGATTGGTTTTTAGAGATAATGCCCCCTTTCTTTTGTTCAAGAATAATGATTTATAAATTTGGAATAAAATTTGGTGTGTTTTTAATAAAAATATTTATATTTGCAGCCACTTAAAAAGGCCACGTGGCGCAACTGAATAGCGCACTTGATTACGGCTCAAGAGGTTACAGGTTTGAATCCTGTCGTGGTCACAAATAACAGTTCGATAAGAAAAACACTCAAGTATACTTGAGTGTTTTTTGTTTGAATTATTCTCAAAGTAGAGCTTCACTTGGGACTTCTTTGAAAATCCTGTCGTAATCACTCTAGTAGATAATTTATTAAAATTAAAGGGGCATTCGATTTTTAGATTTTAAAAGGATGAATTGCTTTTTAACTTGCACTCTTTTTTCTTACTTCTTTGGTGATGAGACCATAAGTATATCTTTTTGGTGCTACATTTATAATAGTCATTTTCTGAGTAACTTTACTAGGAATCATATTACGACAAGTACGTGAAGTTTTCAGCCTTTATTTAGTTTTAAATACTAATAAATTAATTGTTGGGCTATTATTGAAAAATTTTTTAACAAAATTAAATTTGGAAAATATTTATTAATGATTATATTTGGAAAACCAATCTGGTAAACCAAATTGGGAAACCAAAAAAACCACTAAACTAAATAGTATATTATGAAAACAAAAAATGAAGACGGCGTTCTTGATGGCGCTGCCTTATTTTGGGCAATTATTCCCAGTACTCCTTTAATAGGAGAAAACCTTAGTGATTTTAGAGCACTGCCTTATGTCAATATTTTTCATTTTAATTCAGGTATGTATTTATTAAAAATAGTTGCTGACAGTGGTAGCTTAAATAGAAAAATTTTAGTTGAATAGTATATTTGATTTTATTAATATTAAGAAAATATTTATTTATTAAATAAAGGTTTTCTTATATCTTACATTAAATTTTAGAAAACATATGAAAATCTTTTTCTTTTTTCTTTTAACAAGCCTAAGTGTAGTATCCTGTAATAATGTAACTGTTGACAATGACATTATAGCCCATAATGGTGTTGAGTTGGAAACAGCAATAAAATATGCACAGCCTGGAGATGTAATAACTTTAGCTAATGGTACTTGGAAAGACGTTCAAATAAAGTTTATTGCTAACGGAACCGAAAAGAATCCAATTACTATAAAAGCCGAAACACCTGGGCAGGTATATATAGAAGGTGTTTCCGATTTAAAATTTGGCGGACAATACCTTATTGTAGATGGCTTACATTTTAGAAATGGGTATTCCCCTAGCGAAGCTGTAGTGGCTTTTCAAGTAAACAAAGAAAGAATAGGCAACCATTGTACTTTCACCAATAGTGTTATTGAAGATTTTAATAAACAGGAACGCGACGATTCCGATCATTGGATACAATTCTGGGGAAGACATAATACGTTGAGTAATTGTTATATCACAGGAAAAACCAATCGTGGGCCTACCATTAGAGTGTATTTAAAAGGTAACGAACATATTAAGAATTATCATCAAATAATTAATAATCATTTTGGCCCAAGACCCCCAAAAGGCGGAGCCAGCGGTGAAACTATACAAATAGGTGATAGTACTTCGTCTATGGCACCATGCCATACCCTGGTGGCCAATAATTTATTCGAGGAATGCAATGGCGAAGTTGAAATTATTTCTAGCAAATCCAACTTTAATGAATTTAGAAATAATGTATTCTTCAAAAGCGAAGGATCATTGGTAACAAGGCATGGAAATTACTGTACTATTGATGGAAATTATTTTATTGGTGATGGCAAAAATGAAAACATAGGGGGCATCAGGATTATCAATACTGGGCATTGGGTGACTAATAATTACTTCTATAATTTAAAAGGAAAGAATTTTAGAAGTCCGTTAGCAGTCATGAACGGTATTCCTAAATCGTCTTTAAACAGATATTTACAAGTAACGGATTTAGTTGTGGCCTACAACACATATATAAATTGTAAGTCGCCTTGGCAATTTGGTGTTGGTGTTAACACGGATCAAAAAGAAGTACTACCACCTTCAGAGATTCGTTCTGCCAGACCATTAAGATCTTTAGTGGCCAACAATGTACTTTATAATGAAACTGGAGATAAATCACCAATAATTGAACATGATAAAGCCGATGGCATATCATTTAAAAATAATGTTATAAATAATCAAGGAGAAGTTTTTAGAAACCAAGAAGGATTTCAAGAAGTCAGTTTTAAGTTAAGCGAAGTTGCAGAACATATTTTGATGCCTTCATCAGGTTTTGATGTGGCTCCTTATCAAGGTTTTGAGTTTGAAAAAATCACAAAAGACCTCTTTGGTAATTCAAGAAGTTCAAATAATAGCATTGGTGCCGTGGTAAATATCAATGCTAATTCCTCTTCAATTTTAGACAAAGCTAAATATGGACCAAGTTGGTATTCTGATGAAGTTGAAACCAAAACGCCCAAAACAATCAAAGTAACACCTGAAGATGACCTTCAATCTAAAATAAATGTGGCTGATAATGGTGACATTATTGCTTTAGAAGCGGCTTCATATCAAGTGGTTAAATCTATAAATATAAACAAATCACTTACAATTAAAACAATGGGTGATGGTAAGGCGTATATTTTGTTTTCTGGCAACGAAAACACACCTTTATTTCAATTACACCCAAAAGGTTTCTTGAAGTTAGAAGGTGTTATTTTGAAGGGGAATAAAAGTAATCAAGCTTTTGCCTCTTTAAAAAAAAACATGTACACCCATTTCGGATTGGAAGTTTCTCAATGTGAAATAAGCAGTTTCAATTTCGCTTTAAAGGTTTACAAACAGTCTTTTGCAGAACGTATTACTTTTAAAAACACGTCTATTTCAAACTGTGAAAACGGATTGGAATTATCAGAAGAAACCAATGACAAAGGCGACTACAACACAGAGTATCTTACAGTAGACAACTGCCAATTTACCAATATAAAACAGAATGTTATTGATTATTACAGAGGTGGTTATGATGAGTCTACTATAGGAGGGAATCTAATCCTTTCCAACAGCACCTTCACAAACTGTGGCTCTGAAGAAGAAAACGGTATTTTGATAAATACGAGGGGTATTATTAATGTAGATATATCAAATAATACCTTTAAAAACAACCCCGTAAAATTGGTAGCCCTACTTTGGGGAGCTAAAAACAATTCGCATGCCAATAATACTATTTCTAATTCTGGTAAAATCCTAGTAGAGAATAACTTAAAATTAAAGGTGATTTACTAAAAACGCTATATCACAAAATGAAACAAATTTTATTCACTATAGTTGTACTTTTTACAATGTTTACCTGTAAAAACAATTCTAAAACTAATGAAGAAATAACGCAAACAAAAACGGTTAAAAAGTACCCAAGTGATGTTATCCCTTTTATGGGTAAATGGCAGATACTTTTAGGAGATGGTTCGCGTTCAGATTCCCTAGTAAATTTTGATAAACAAGCTTTTTTCTATGTTCAAAATGAAGACGAAACAGATTGGGTAGTATACAAAACACCTAATTCAGGAATAACTTCTCCAAATTCAAGTAATACAAGGACTGAATTAGGAGAAAAAAAACGTTGGGTACCAGAAACAGGAGGTAAATTAACAGGAACATTAAAAGTACAGCATGTATCAACAACTGGTGATGCAAGGGTATCCTCTTCTTATTCGGTTGTAGTTGGTCAAATACATAGTGACGAAGGCCATGAAAATGAACCATTAAAGATCTTTTACAAAAAATTTCCTGGACACAAAAAAGGATCTGTTTTTTGGAATTATGAAATAAATACAGAAGGCGATAATTCAGGTAGATGGGATTTCTCAACAGCTGTTTGGGGTTATGATTTTTCGGTAGTTGGAACAAGTCCAGAGACCTATCCAGAAGAACCAAAAGATGGTATTGCTTTGGGTGAAGAATTTAGCTATGAAGTTAACGTTTATCAGGGTGTTATGTATCTAACCTTCACAAGAGAAGGCCGTCAACCTAAAAAGTTCATTAAAAATTTATTGAAATCGGATTTTTCAAAAAAATCAGATACACCTCAACAGGTATTGGAGGCATCTGTTTCAAAAGGTCGAGATGGTGTTGAACGTAAAAATGCCTATGCAGGCGAAAAACAGTTTTTTAAGCAGGGCGCTTATAATCAAGCTAACGGAAAAGCTACTAAATCAAAAACTTATAATGGAGACATCCCTAAGCAATATGAAAATGGAAGTTATGCAGAAGTCTGGTTTAAAAAAGCAACTTTAGGATCTGGAACATTGCCAAACAAAGAGTAATTAAATTCTGGTGATGCACTAAAAATAAAATATAAACTAGGTAACCTTTATAATGGAGTGCTAATTTTAATGACGATTTCAGTTATCTAAAACTCTTCCTTAAGAATAAAAAGGAGCATATGGATTGGAGCTTGTTATAATTTCAAATAATAATATGGAAGTATTAAAACATATAAAGTCAAGTTTTTTAATAGCACTTGTTATAGTTATTATCGTTTCGTGTAAAGAAAATGACAGTACTAAAAATATTGAGTCTTCTAAATTAGAGCACCCTAGTTTAATATTGACCCAACAAGGGGTTAAAGAAATTAGAGCTAACTTAGGTTCCTTACCCATTTTTGATGAATCCTTAGCGGAAACAAAAGTGGAGATAGATGCAGAAATAGAAAACGGCATTGAGGTACCAATTCCTAAAGATTATTCAGGTGGATACACACATGAGCGTCATAAAAAAAATTTTTTGATGATGCAGAAAGCTGGTGTTTTATACCAGATTTTAGATGATGAAACATATGCCAAATATGTAAAAGATATGTTGTTTGAATATGCGAAAATATATCCAACATTACCAGTACACCCTAAACCACGTTCGTACGCTAGAGGAAAACTGTTTTGGCAATGTTTAAACGATGCTAACTGGCTTGTCTATACTAGCCAAGCTTACGATTGTATTTATGATTTTCTAGCGGAAGCAGAACGGAATACTTTAGAAAAAGATTTATTCAAACCGTTTGCAGATTTCATTTCAAAAGAAAACCCAAAGTTCTTTAACAGAGTTCACAACCACAGTACATGGGGTAATGCGGCTGTAGGAATGATGGCTTTAGCAATGGATGATGACAGCTTATTACAAAGAGCATTGTATGGTTATAAAGAAGCAAAAATAGACCCTAATTTAAAAGATGATGATGGTGGTTATATAAATAGAGATGGGAAAATGGGGTTCTTAGCAAATCTTTATGAACCATTTTCTCCAGATGGCTATTTTACTGAAGGGCCTTATTACCAACGTTATGCCTCTTATCCTTTTTTAATATTTGCTCAGGCGCTTCAAAATAAAAAACCTGAGCTAAAAGTTTTTCAGTATAAAGATAGTGTGCTTTTAAAGAGTGTTACAGCATTAATAAACCTATCCGATGCTAATGGCGAGTTCTTTTTATTGAACGATGCACAAAAAGGGATGTCTTATTATTCAAGATCATTGGTTTCAGCAGTAGATATAGGGTATCATTTTGGAGGCAATAATTCAGAATTGTTAAGCATTGCAGAAAAGCAAGGAAAGGTAACCTTAGATGATGCAGGTTTAGCCGTAGCCTTAGGAATTAAAGAAGGAAAATTACAACCTTTTAATAAAAAATCTATCGAGTTATCTGACGGGCCAAATGGAGACCAAGGTGCTGTCGGTATTGTTAGAAGTGGTGATTTAGAATTGGTTTATAAATACACGGCCCATGGTTTAAGTCATGGACATTTCGATAAATTATCATATGCATTATTTGATGAAGGCGATGAAGTTGTGCAAGATTACGGATTAGCACGTTTTGTAAATATTGAACAAAAAGGCGGCGGAAATTATTTAAAGGAAAATAAGACTTGGGCTAAACAGACTATAGCGCACAATACTCTAGTTCAAAATGAAACCTCACATTTTAAAGGGAAGTATGATATAGGAAGCAAATACCATTCAGAAAAATATATTTTTAGAGCTGAAAATATAAGTCTTCAGGTAGCTAGTGCCAAGGAGAATAATGCTTATCCCAGTACCCAACTTCATAGAACCATAGCTACCATTAAAGATGAAGATTATAACAATCCGTATGTGTTGGATATCATGCGAGCAACTTCAGAAACTTCAAACCAATACGATTTGCCTTTTTACTATATCGGGCAAATCATGCAAACCAATTTTGAATATTCAAAACTGGATGTTCCTGAAGTTCTTGGGAAAAATCACGGCTATCAGCATTTGTACAAAGAAGCATCGGCTATAGCTGATGGCAATAATGTAAAGTTGAATTGGTTACTCAATAACAAATTCTACTCGTATACAGCAGTAACATCAAAAGGAGACGAAATTATTTTTGGTAGAATTGGTGCAAACGATCCCGAGTTTAATCTTAGAAATGAACCAACCTTAATCCTTAGAAAAAAGGATAATAAAGATGCGTTATTCGTTTCAACGGTTGAATCACACGGAACTTATAGCCCAGTATCAGAATCAGCCGTTAATGCCTATAGTAACATCAAGAATATTCTTGTAGTTCATAATTCAACAGAATACACTGGTGTTGAAATTGAAATGAATGATGGAAAACAAAATCTATTCATTATTTCAAACGAAAATGCTAATACAGATAAAGAACACAACCTTACCGTAGAAAATGAAAACCATCAATGGAAAGGTCCATGTACATTAATAAATTTAAAATAAAACGAATATGAAAAGTTTCGGATCAAGTAAAGAATTTTTATTAGATGAAGCCCAAGACTGGGAACCAGTAGGAGAAGGCGTAAAAAGAAAAATCATGGGTTATGATGACAAAATCATGCTTGTAAAAGTACACTTTGAAGCAGGTGGTATAGGTTACGAACACAAACATTATCATTCTCAAGTAACATATTGCCTGGATGGCGAATGGGAATTTACCATTGGAGGCGTAACACAAACTGTAAAAGATGGTGATTCTGTATACATTCCACCAAACGTACTTCATGGCGCAAAATGTACAAAAGCAGGTATACTAATTGATGTTTTCAGCCCTATTCGCGAAGATTTCATGGAATAACACTGTTAAAATTTTTGTTTTAACAAAAATTTAATATATATTTGGTAAACCAATCTGGAAAACCAATTTGGTTTTCCAAAAACTAAATGTATAACACTTCTAAAAAATCATTTCTATATGAATTAAAAATGAAAAAAGGATAGGTGCACGCCTATCCTTTTAAACAATTTACTTCTTGTTGGAGGGAAGTAAAAATTTAATACACATTATTGCTATACAATAAATATGCATTTTCAAAATTACAAAAATTTGTTGGAAGATCTGTTTTTATTTAGCGATTGATGTTAGTTGATAAACCGATGTATTAGTAAAAAAATACTAATCAGACTAAACAATTTTAACTAAAAAGACAAATTATGAATTTAAAATTTAAGCTAACTCTAATTACAATACTGTTTTTCAATATTGTATTGATTGCACAGAGAGGAATTACTGTTAAGGGGGCAGTAGTGTCTGCCTCAGATAACGTTCCGATTCCAGGTGTAAATGTAATTGTGCTGAACACTACTAAAGGAACTACAACAGATTTTGATGGTAACTACCAGATTAAGGTTGATAAAGGTGATGCTTTACAATTTTCTTATATTGGATTTCAATCTCAAACTGTAATAGTTGGAGATCAAACAACAATTAATGTATCGCTAACCGAAGATTTAGCGAAACTTGATGAGGTTGTTGTTGTTGGATACGGTACTCAAAAGAAATCACATTTAACAGGATCTATTTCAAAAATAACTAATGAGAACTTAGATCAAATTGCTGTAGCAAGGGTTGATGATGCTTTAGTTGGGCAAGTGTCTGGTGTAAATATTCAAGCTACTGATGGTTCTGCGGGTGCTGCACCTACTATTACTATTCGTGGTGTTGGTTCTATGGCTGGTGACTCTACACCTTTAATTGTAGTTGACGGGGTAATAGTAGACTCAGATTTTTTAAGTACACTAAACATGAATGATGTAGCATCCTTTGAAATTTTAAAAGATGCAGCATCTTCTTCTATTTATGGTTCTAAAGGTTCTAATGGTATTATTATGATTACCATGAAAGAAGGTGTTGAGGGAAAAACACGTTTCAATTATAGCACCTTTGTTGGTTTTAAAGAAGCCAGACATAGTGATGCCTATACTTTTTCTATTGCGGAAACGGCGGCAGCTGAGTTGGAAGCAAATGGCGTATTATCAGACAGAACAAGATACAAGCAACTAATTGGTGTTGATCGTTCTTGGCAAGATGTTATTTTTGATGGAGGTACTATTACATCTCACTCACTTTCGTTAAGAGGAGGTAATTCCAAAACAAAATATAGTATGAGTGCTAACTATTCTGATGATGAAGGTGTTTTATTAACAGATTACTTTAAAAGATATGGCGCAAGGCTTAAAGTTGACACTAAGATAAATGATAAGCTAAAAGTTGGTGTTAGTTTTACACCATCTTACACTATAAGAAGACGTTTTGATGGTTCTACACATGATATTAACAGACAAACAAACTGGTTACCTGTGTATCATGATGCAAATACCATTCGGTATGTAGACAGAAATATTTACCCCGATGTTCAAATTGGAGATTATGCGACGCAGCGTCATTTTGATAATTACGATTTATATGGAGATGGTAGTGCGCTTGTAGATATTAGTAATACATCTAATACCAATCCAGCAGCTAAGGTAATAGAACGTGAGCGTTTTGATAAAAAATTCAAAATGTTCGGAAGTGTTTATGGTGATTACTCAATCATTCCAGGGTTGAATTTTAGAACCATGTTATCAGGGTCGGTTCAGGATACCAAAAGAACAAGGTGGCAAGGAGTACTATCAAGTAGAAACGGAGCTGCAGGAACAAGAATGGATGAAATTACTCAAAGAAATATTTACTTTATTTGGGATAACTTCCTTAATTATAATGCCACTATAGGAAAGCATGACATTGGAGCTACGCTTGGTGTGGTTCTTGAAGATACAGATGCTTTTAATTCAAGCATAACAGGTACAGGTTATACCAATGATGCCGTAAAACAAATCACAAATGCTGCTTTAATTTCTGCAGCAGATGCATTTGAATGGGAGAAAAGAGGTATTTCTTATGTATCGAGACTTAACTATGCGTACGATAATAAATACTTGGCTTCTTTAAGTTTTAGACGTGACGGAAGTTCAATCTTCGGTTCAGAATATAAGTATGGTAACTTCCCTGCTGCTTCTATTGGTTGGAATGTATCTAATGAAAGTTTCCTTGAGGATAGTGAGGTCGTTAGTAATTTAAAGCTAAGAGCCAGTTATGGTGTTACAGGGAATGATCGTTTAAATACAGGTAGTATTGACCCAGATGGAAACAACACGTCTAATAGCTTGAGTACAGGTAATATCTTAGTGGATTACTATCCTTATTTAGCCTTATTAGCTGCCACTACTTCTAGTATTGATGGAAGTATTACATCTGGTTTTGCGCCTTTAAACATAGCAAACCCTGAACTAAAATGGGAAAGACTGGTTGAGTTTAACCCTGGTATTGATTTCGGTTTATTTAACAATCGTATAACAGGTTCAGTTGATTACTATGAGCGAACAAGTGATCAGTTATTATTAAACAATCCAATTTCTTATACTACTGGATTCAATAGTGCTTTGGTAAATTTGGGAGAAGTTAAAAACGAAGGTCTTGAGTTTGAGTTAAGAACTAGAAACATATCTTCTGAAGGTTTTAGCTGGAAATCTGGTATACTGGTTACTACTAACAAAAACACATTAGTTGATTTTGCCGATTCAAACGGGCAAATTACCAATATAGATGAAAAAAGAGCTGCTGAGTGGATTAACTTAGAAGGGTTACCAATTTCGACATACTATGGTTGGGTTGTAGATAGAGATATTCCATTAGAATATTTGAATAATGCATACCATCCAATTGGTGGTGAAGCACAAGATGTGTATGTTAAAGATTTAAATGGAGATGGTATTATTGATGATGAAGATAAAGCTCCATTAGGGAATCCATATCCAGAATTGATCTGGAGTTTTACAAATGAGTTTAAAATTGGACAAGTAGACTTCAGTTTCATGTTCCAAGGTTCTCATGGTGCAGAAGTAAGAAATATGGGAGATCAATATTTGTTTAATCATTTTAATAGTTCTCAGGATTTTAACACCACAACAACACCTGATCAACAATTCATTAAGCAAAAAATCTTTACAGACGACATTATTCAAGATGCATCTTACATTGCATTGCGTAATGTAAACATAGGATACAATTTCCCAAAAGATGTATTATCTAAGTTCAACATTACTAATTTAAGAGTATATGCTTCTGGACAAAACTTAATGTACAAAACGGCAGATGATTATACAGGTTTCAATCCAGAATCTCTAGACAAAACAAGTCCGACCAATTATGGATACCAAAGAGCTGGTTCTCCAATATTTAGAACGATTTCATTCGGATTAAACTTAGACTTTTAATAAGACACATTAAAAATATATTATCATGAAAAACATAAAATTTATAATAATAATATGGCTTGTTGGTGTAATCTCATCTTGTAGTGAGGATTATTTAAATCCTATCCCTAGCTCTGGTATAACATCAGCGTCTTATTATACAAACGCAGATGAAGTAGAAACAGCTTTAATTGCAATATATGATGGTGTTCAAGGCGTTAACAGCACGAGAACCCAAGATTTACACGCTATACAGTACGAATTCTATCTTACAGAAATGCGAAGTGATAACACACGTACTAAAAGTCAAGAAGGTGAAGCCGCTCAATTCGAGTTTTATAATGTAGAAGCTACAAACGGTATCGTTTCTAATTACTATGGAAGCTTTTTCAACGTTATTATGAGAGCTAACGTTGTTTTAGACAACTTAGGTGTGGTTACAGATTCTGGTACCGCTGTGGCTTTTGAAGCAGAAGCTAAATTTTTAAGAGCTTATGCATATTTTAATTTAGTTAGATTATTTGGAGATCTACCATTAATCGATAAGGTAATTACTCCTCTAGATAAAGAAGTTCAATTTACAAGACAACCAGTATCTGCTATCTATGCTTTAATTGAAAGCGATTTAGAAACAGCTGTTGCTGGTTTGGATAACGGTAACAAAACTAGAGCATCCAAAGCTGCCGCTCAGACGCTTTTAGCTAAAGTGTATCTTACACATAGCAAAAACTATTCTCAAGCGCAAGGGCTTTGTGAGGACGTCATGGAAAGTGGGTTTAGTTTAATGACAAACTTTAACGATGTTTTCTATAGTGAGAGAAATGCTGAAATCATTTTCGCCATAGGTTTTGAGTCTGGCTTAACTGCTGATAGTCAAAACTTCTCTGCCGAATTTTTAAATGGGGTGGGTAGAACCGTTGGTGTAAACTATGTTACACAAAGTGCAGCCACTGCTCTAGATGAAAATGGAGGAGACAGAACACAATATTCTTATAGGATCGATCCATTTCAAGTAAGTCAAAGACAAAGTATAAAATATTTACCAGACGGTAAAGATGGTGGAGCAGACGGAAAAACTTTTGAAGAAGGGGATCCTAGATTAGCTGGTAACGATTGGATTGTTTTAAGATATGCTGATGTGTTGTTAATGCATGTTGAAGCTATTATGGCAGGAGCGGCAGACACATCAAGTTCTAATGCTTTAGATTCCTTTAATATAATTAGAAACAGAGCAGGTTTAGATGATGACGATGATGGTACAATTACTGTTGAAGAATTACTATTAGAAAGACGTGTAGAATTAGCTTTTGAAAACCAAAGATTATTTGATCTTATTCGCTTAGGACAAGCAGAATCTGTCTTATCAACGTTTTCAGCTGATAATGGTTTAGGGTATTCTTCAACAGATTTATTATTGCCCATTCCACAGAGAGAAATTAACTTAAGCCAAGGCTTAATGAGCCAGAATCCTGGTTATTAATAATTATACAAGCCTTAATTTAAATAAAGAAAACATGAAAAAAATGAGTGATTTAAATAAGAACATAGCGAAGTCTATGTTGGCTATCACAGCTATTCTGGCCTTTAGTCTGTGGTCTTGTGATCCAACAATAGAGTCTTTGTCATATGATTTGCCAGACGCAAACTCTAAAGTAGACCTTACACCTCCAGCAGCTAGCTTTTCTGCTGCTGTTACGGCTGATTATTTAACATATACTTTTGCAAATACATCCATTAGTGCCACAGATTATAGTTGGGATTTTGGTGATGGCAATACAGTAACAACCAAAGATGCTACTAATACCTTCCCTTCGGTAGGGACATATACAGTAACTTTAACCGCTTCAGATAAGTTAGGGGTTGCTAGTATTTTTTCTACAGATATAGAGGTCGTTGAGCCTCCCACTCCAGCGGCTATAGTGCCAGTAATTGTTAATGCAGATTTTGACAAACTTCCGAAATCTTCTGGATCAGATTGTGCTTGTTCGGCGTGGATTAACAAAAGTTTAGGAGCCCAAGGTGAGTCTTCTTCAGGTAACGGAGGATCAGATAATGTTGTTAAGTATGATAATGATGAGCAAGATTTAACCTACCAAGAATTTGAGATTAGTCCAAACACAGATTATTCAATTACATTGGTTGCGGCTTGGAAAGCTTTAGAAAGTGGAACATTTCCTAGTCAATTAGAAATAAGAGTACTTGCAGGAGAAGGCTATGTAGACGGGTATACTCCAGTTTATTATGCTACAACAGCTGAATATCCTCAAGAAGGATTCGGTTATACTTCTGTAGCGCAAATGGAAGACCCAGACAACAATCTTTTTACTCAGGTAATAGACCATCCTAATGATACAAGTTATCTTACTTTAACCTATTCATTTAATACAGGAAACAATAGTAGTGTTGCTTTAGTGATGAGAGGTGTTGGTGGAGATGGTACGCCAAGTGACGATAAAGGGTTCTTATGGAACAGTGGCGAAGAAGAAATAAGAGTGGACTCTGTTGTTGTAGAACCTATAGATTGAAGTTAAGTAGAATTAATAATAGCTTAGTTAATACACCATGTTTAATATCCGAAAAAAAATATTATTAGCAACTTTAATAGTTTTTATATCTGTAAATGCTACTTGTCAACACAAGAAGGGTAGCGTTTCAGATTCGGATGTAAAAATTGAAAAGAAACGTAAGAAGAAAAAAAAGAAGAAGGTAAAACTACCTAACATAGATTTAAGCCATTGGAAAGTTACCTTACCAATAACAAATGAAGAGGGTAAACCTGTGGAAATTAATCCACCTGAGATTTTTGATTTTGCTAAAATGGAAATTGCAAAACCATACATGTATATAGATTCTACTAGAGGTGCTATTGTATTTCATGCAATGCCAACAGACTCTAAAACTAGAAATACTAAGTATACTCGATCTGAATTAAGGGAGCAAATGGAACCAGGTAATAACAATGTTAATTGGACTTTTGCGGATGGTGCTTATATGCGAGGAAAATTGGCTATGGATGCTACCACTAAAGACGCTAACGGGAAATATCATAGAACAATAATTATGCAAATACATGGGCGTTTAACCAATGAACAACGAGATTTAATTGGGGAAGATGACAATAATGCGCCACCAATATTAAAAATATATTGGGATAAAGGCAAAATTAGAGTAAAAACTAAGGTGCTTAAAAATAGCAATGCAAGCGTACCTGAGATACTTCATGAAGATGCTTGGGATGATGATGACGGTTTTAATTTTGAAGAAGAAGTAGGTTTTAAAAAGTTTACGTTAGAGGTTAAGGTATCCGAAGGAAAGATGGTAATCGTTCTTAACAAGAATGAATATAAGGTTTACGAAAATGTTCATATTAGAAAATGGGGTGTCTTTGAAAACTATTTTAAAGCGGGCAACTATTTTCAGACTCGAGATAAAGGCGCTTTTTCAAAAGTGAGATTTTACGAACTGGAAATAAGTCATTAATTTTTTGAAAGTATGTTTGAATCAAATAAAATAAAGATGTTTTTCAAATTGCCACTATGGTCATTGGTACTAGTTATATTTTTCATGGCTTGTCAACCTGGAGGTTTACCAGATAGACCTGTTCCAAATGGCGAAGACAATCCTAATATCTCCGAACAAGAGGATGAGGAAGACAAGGAGCCAAGTTATAAATTACCAGATATTGATTTAAGTCATTGGAAAGTAACGTTGCCAATTGGAAACCCAACTGAGGTTCATCCCCCAGGGATTTTAGATTATGGAACTAATGAAACTTTGAAATCTTTCTTCTATAATGATTCAATTAACGGCGCATTGGTATTTTATACCTATCCAGGTGCCTCAACGGCTAACTCATCTTATTCAAGAACAGAGTTAAGAGAGCTAATGAATCCATCGGATAAAGGAAAAACCAATTGGACCTTTAAGCAAGGGGGAAACATGAAAGGGAAATTACAAATGGATGATGTAACGAAAGATAGTAATGGTAAGTACCATAGAACCATCATCATGCAAATTCATGGTAGGTTGACCGATGCTCAACGGGATTTAATTGGCGAAGATGATAATAATGCACCGCCAATGTTAAAAATATATTGGACTTATGGATATGTTAGAGTGAAGACAAAGGTTCTTAAAGACTTAAATGCAACAGATACAGAAATATTACATACGGATGCTTGGGGAGATGACGAAGGACATACGTTTGATGAGTATGTTGGTTTTGAGTCATTTACATTAGAAGTAAAAGTAAAAGAAGGAAGGATGGAAGTGATTTTAAATAATGATGAGTCTGTAGTTTATGATGATATTCACATTCAAAAATGGGGTGTATTTGAGAACTACTTTAAAGCTGGAAATTATTTAGTTACCAAAGACGAAGGTGCTTTTGCAACAGTAAAATATTATGAGTTAGAAGTAGCTCACTAGATAAAAAATTAATAAAAAAGAGAGAATAATTATAGTTGTTTGAGTTTGTTTTAGTTCAAGTTTTACTGTTTGTTAATAATACCAGTAAAACTTGGCTAAAAAACAAAACACAGTTTAACCATTTTTTTTAATTTAGCTAAATTGGTTAACCACCAAAACAAAAGGGATTAAGAGATTAAGTATCAAAAAAAAAACAATAATTTAGAGGTATAATAGCATAGAAATGTTAACACCTACATTTTTAATTAGGTAAATTTTTTAGGACATGAAGATAGAAGCCATCACATCAAACGATAGTCATAAAGTACAAAATATAATCATCACTAAGATTAGGGATTTAATAAACTATAAAAACCTTGAACCCGGTGACAAGCTACCTTCAGAAAGAATGTTAGCCGAAAAATTTGAGGTAACGAGAAGCAACGTTAGGGACGCTATACAAAAATTAGAGTTTTATGGACTTTTAAAATCCATACCTCAAAGTGGAACTTTTGTAGCCAACATTGGGGTCATTGCCTTAAACGGAATGATTGAGGATATTCTAAGGTTAGATGAACCCGATTTCAAATCGTTGGTGGAGACTAGAATTCTTTTGGAATTAAAAACAGCGAGCTTAGCAGCCACCAGAAGAACACAAGAAGATCTTGAACATATGAAAAATACCTTAGATGCCTATGAAAAAAAAGTCTTGAATAATGAAGATGCCGTTCAAGAAGATCTGTTGTTTCATTTGGCAATTGCAAAGGCAAGCGGTAACAGCACTATGAATACATTGATGTTAACCATTACGCCAGAAATCATCACCAACTTCGAAAAGTATCATGTATGTGATGAAAACCAAGCATTTTTAGGTATTCAGGAGCATACAGATATTTATGAAGCCATTAAAAATCAAGAACCTGCTTTAGCGAAAGAAAAAATGAAAATTCATTTTAAGGCATTGTACCAATTTTGCTATAGCTGAAAAAGAATAAATATAACTTCTGAGGTTAGGAGGTGCACGCCTTAACTTCAGCTAAAAAACAATTTTGGAGGGAAGTAAATACTTTATAGTATTTCTTCATTAAAAATTAAAAGATAAAGTACCCATTAAGTATTGAATGATTCAATGCCCTAGGATTATATTGTTCAGTTTTTAGTCAAAAACAACGAATAATTAAACTAAATAAAGACATAACTAATAAAAATTAATAATATGAAAATTAATGGTTTACGTTGGTGGATAATAGTGCTGATTTTTATAGCAACTGTTATAAACTATATCGACAGAACAGCTTTTGCTTTGTTATGGCCAGAAATGGGTAAAGACCTAGGTATGGACAAGTCAGATTATGCCATTATGCTAAACGTATTTATGGCATGTTATGCGATAGGTAAATTTGCTTCTGGTAAATTATACGATACTATAGGTACCCGTTTAGGTTTTACAGTGTCCATTATTGTATGGTCTGTAGCATCAGCATGTCATGCATTTGCAAGAGGATTAATCTCACTTTCTATTTTTAGAGGATTACTAGGTATTGGAGAAGCTGGTAACTGGCCTGGAGCTGTAAAAAGTAATGGAGAATGGTTTCCAATAAAAGAACGTGCAACAGCCCAAGGTATCTTCAATGCAGGGGCATCTATAGGAAATGTAATCGCACCTTTTGTCATAGTTTTTCTTTACACGCAATTTGGTTGGAAAACCACCTATATCATATTAGGAGCTGTCGGAATGCTTTGGGTAATTCCATGGTTGTTCTTAAATAAATCTACACCAGAAAAACACCCTTGGATAACAGAAAAAGAAAGAAATTTAATTCTATCAAGTAGAATTGATAACGATAAAGAGGACGATACCAAAAAAGCTAAAAGCTTGAGTGTTGGAAAAATATTGAGTTACAAACAATCTTGGGGCGTACTGTCTTGCCGCTTCTTTATAGAGCCAATTTGGTGGTTTTTTGCTGGGTGGATGCCAATTTATCTCAATGACAAGTTTGGTTTAAGTATAGAAGAAATAGCAAATACCATGTGGATATCCTATCTAATGGCTGCTGTTGGTAGTATTGTAGGCGGCATGTTTGCAGGGAAATTAATGAAAAAGCATTCTGTTGATTTCTCAAGGAAAGCAACTATTGCTGTGGGAGGTGTTTTAATCTTAGTTGCCTTTGTGTGTATCATTACCATGGTAAGAGAAGATAACTTTATGGCTTTCATTTATTTGGCAGGGCTAGCTTTATTCGGGTTTCAATTTGCTATTGGAAACATTCAAACCATTTCTAGTGATTTGTTTAGAGGGCCTTCTGTAGGGACTCTAGCTGGGTTGGCTGGAACTGTAGCAGCAATGTCCCCTATGATTATGAATTGGTTTGTGGGGCAAATAACAACAAGCTCATATACTCCAGCATTTATAGCAATATGTATTGCCGTTGCCTTGGGAGTATTGTCAATATTCGCATTTATCAAAAATATAGGACCTGTAAGAAAACATATAGATTAAATCAACAATAAAAACAAGTAATAAAAAAATAAAGGATATGAGTAATTTAAATAGAAAAATAGCAGTAGTTACTGGTGCAACCGGAGGTATTGGGTTTCAAGTTTCAAAAAGACTTGGACAAGATGGATATACTGTAATTTTAAATGGTATAGAAGATAAAGTTGGTGCAGAAAAAGTTAAAGAACTTAAAGCCGAAGGAATTGAATCCGAGTACTATGGTTTTGATGTTACTAACGAAGAAGCAGTAACTTCAAATATCAACAAGATTGGTGAAAAATATGGCAAAATAGATGTTTTGATAAACAATGCTGGAGGTTTAGGCGGGAGGTCTAGATTTGAAGATATGACTACCGAGTTTTACAGATTCGTAATGGCATTAAATTTAGACTCAACATTTTTCGCTTCAAGAGCAGCCATTCCATTTCTTAAAAAAAGTGATAATGCATCAATCATTAACTACACATCAAATGCAGGATGGAATGCTGGTGGGCCTGGAGCTGGAATTTATGGAACATCTAAGGCAGCGGTACACACAATAACTAGAGCATTAGCAAAAGATTTAGCCGAATATGGTATTAGAGTTAATGCTGTATCACCTGGTACAATTGACACTGATTTTCATAAACAAATTAAATCCACAAAACCAGAAGTTTTTGCTTCTTGGAAAAACAATATCATGTTAGGCAGATTAGGACAACCTGAAGAAGTTGCTGGTGTTATTTCTTTTTTAGTAAGTAAAGATGCTTCGTTCGTGACTGCCGAAACTGTACAAATTGGAGGAGGACAAGGTTTGGGAATATGATTCTGCAAGGTTTTGGTTAAATTTGATAGTTTATAATTAAAAGAGGTCTTATGGGGCATTTAAAAGGAAAAACAGCTGTTGTTACTGGAGGTTCAAGAGATATTGGTAGGGCCATATCTATTAAGCTAGCTAATGAAGGAGCTAAAGTCGTGGTAAACTACCATAATTCTGAATCTGGAGCGAATGAAACCATAGACGAAATCAAATCTTTAGGAGGAGATGCCATTGCTGTTAAGGCTGATGTTTCGAATTTAGCTGATATACAAAACCTAAAAGCAAAAACAGTAGAAGCCTTTGGAGGTAAAGTGGATATTCTAGTAAACAATGCCGGGGGGCTGTTCGCTAGAAAGACGCTGCAGGAATTAGATGAGTCATTTTATAACCTAGTAATGGGGGTTAACTTCAAATCTACTGTTTTTGTAATGCAAGCCTTTGGGCCTTTAATGGGGAAAGGGGGGGCTATCGTCAATATTTCTTCCCA
This sequence comes from uncultured Flavobacteriaceae bacterium, assembly GCA_947501845.1. Lineage (GTDB taxonomy): Bacteria > Bacteroidota > Bacteroidia > Flavobacteriales > Flavobacteriaceae > Flavivirga. Next base: position 240,073 of record CANMXP010000004.1, read on the forward strand.
AGCAGCAAGAGATGGCGGTGGAGGCGGATCTTCATTATATGCTTCTTCTAAGGGAGCTGTCACTACATTTTCCAGATCAATGGCAAAAGAGCTAGGGCCTAAAGGAATTCGAGTAAATGCTATTTGTCCTGGGTTGATTGGAACAAAATTTCATGACGATTTTACTAAAACCGAGGTAAGAACTAAAGTAGCTGGAAGCACGCCTTTAAGAAGAGAAGGTGATCCAGAAGAAGTAGCGGATTTAGTTGCTTATTTAGTATCAGATGAGGCTTCATTCATTACTGGAAATAATATTGATATTAATGGGGGATTAGCCTTCTCATAGGTAAAAGAGCATCTGTATATTTACCATTTCAGCTTCCATTATTTATACGAAATCTTGTGAACAATGTTTTGTTGGTTTCGAAATTACAATTTCTATACACGGTTTTCAGTGAAACTAACTAGGTATTTCTTATAGCCATCTTTGTGCTTTTGTTACTTCTTTTTTAGAAACAAGGTTTTTTTCCGTAGGGATCGGAATTATGGTCAATTGTAAAATTGAATATTTTTCCGTCTTTTCCTCTAGTATATTCTACGTAATCCCAATTTCCTGAATGAGTTAATTTGTAAATACCATTAACTTTTCCGTTATATAATTCGGAATAGTATTTAATGATTGTAGGGTGGGCACCTCCTTCAATATATTCTTCTTTATCAAAAATTAGTTGTATCGAATCTGTTTGCCCTTTATATTTAATTCCAATTGCTTTGTCTTTTTCTGTAAAACTTATCCATATTTTTATTGAAGATGTTTCATTGTCTAAATAACAAATATAATGATGTGCCAATGAATCCTTTCCAATTTCATCTTTGGGGATTTGAATATCTAATGAATCTGAGTTATTTTTTTTAAACTCTTTTTGCATTTCTAATTCTGTACTGGTTTTCTCTTTTTTATTTACGCAAGAGAAGATCGAAAATAATGTTAATATTAAAAATATTTTTCTCATTTTAGTTTTTGTTATAATGAAATACAATGTGAACGTGTATGTTTTAGTCGTGAGGTTTATGTACTAAATTTAGTAAATAAAAACAAGCCTTTGTGGTATCCGAGGGTTTTCCTTATGGAAAAATCCGCGCAATTATATATACATTATTGAGCACTGGTTTTTCTTTTCTTTTTTATAAGTCCGTAAATAATGTTAATCGGAAAAATTAATTGTCCAAAAATTATAAGCAAAATAATTAGCTTAATGATTAAAGTTAGATTATCATTGAACCCATATTCCATAATTTCAGTCCGATAAAATTGAGCTAAAATCCACACAATAAGTATTCCACCAAAAGTCAACCCAACATGAGTCCAATTAAGCCTTTTTGATAATTTTCTATCCGCTTTTTGCATAATCCAATATCCAAATCCGATTATTCCAAATAGTATTGAAGCTAATATTGCTAAATGCAAATGAGCAATAATATAATAAGTGTCATGAACATTTATGTCCAATGCTGCGTCTCTACTCAAAATTCCAATCAGCATTATAATTAGAGTAGCGAATAAAAAAATTATATGTGGCTTTTTAATTAATTTGTTCATTCAACTTGTGGGTAACAATCGAATATGTGTACAGGTACATATATATTCATTATGCTTTTCACAAATTTAGGGCATTTCTAATATTTAGTCAGAAGAAACATAAGATTTCGACCAATCTTTCCAAACCACTTCGTAACCTTGCAATTGAATCATCTGTTTAATTTGCTCGGTAGTGCGCTCGTCCGAAATTTCAAATTGCTCTAGCGATTCAGGTTCGACACTATAACCTCCTGGATTTGTTTTGGATTCTGCACTTATGGAAGTAATACCTAAGTGAATGCAGTGGTTCCTGAAAATTTCACTTTCGCGAGTAGATAAGGATAGTTCCACATCTTCATCTAATAACCTGTAAGCACAAATTAACTGGACCAAATCAGTATCGGTCATTTCTACTTTAGGATCTAATCCGCCTTGATGTGGCCTAAGTCTAGGGAAAGAGATAGAATATTTTGTTTTCCAATATGTTTTTTGCAAATATTTTAAGTGAAGTGCTGTATAGAAACTATCCACGCGCCAATCTTCGAGACCGAAAAGAGCCCCCAGTCCAATTTTATGAATTCCAGCTTTACCCAGACGATCTGGTGTGTCTAACCGATAATCAAAATTCGATTTTCTACCCTTTGGGTGATGCGTTTTATAAGTCGCTTTATGATAGGTTTCCTGATACACCAATACGGCATATAGCCCAGATTGAATCAAAGTTTCATAATCTTCTTGGTCTAAGGGTTGTACTTCAATACTTATATTTGAAAACCGAGACCGAATCAAATCTATAGCATGTTTTATGTATGGTACACCAACAGTTCTGTTGGCTTCACCAGTAACTAAAAGAATATGGTCATAGCCTAATTTTTTAATGTGCTCAACTTCTTTTAATATTTCAGCATCGCTTAAAGTCTTTCTCCTAATACCGTTATTCATGCTGAATCCACAGTAAGTACAGATATTTTGACATTCGTTGGATAGATACATTGGGATATACATTTGAATGGTATTCCCAAAACGTTTTTTGGTAATGGTATTACTCCTTTGTGCCATATGTTCTATATATGGTTTGGCCGCTGGAGAAATAAGTGTTTTAAAGTCCTCTAACTCAATTTTGTCCTTAAGGAGTACCTTTTCAACTTCTTGGCTAGTGACTTCATAAATCTCTTTTTCTAAAGCATTCCAATCGTATTTTTCAAATGTGTTTTTAAAAGACATGCTTTGTACTAATTTAAATCGTTTAGAAAAGAGGTGAATGGGCTACTGGCTTCTGCTTGATTATTAATGGGGGCCAGTTTTGCATTATAAGCCATCCTACCAGCTTCAACAGCCATTTTAAAAGCAATTCCCATTTCAACGGGGTTCTGAGGTACGGCAATAGCGGTGTTTACTAAGACAGCATCTGCTCCTAATTCCATAGCCAAAGCAGCGTGAGAAGGTGCGCCAATCCCAGCATCAACAATTACGGGAACATTGCTTTGTTCGATAATAATTTCCAAAAACTCAAGGGTTTTGATGCCTTTGTTGCTTCCAATGGGGGCACCTAGGGGCATAACACATTGTGTTCCTACATCTTCCAAACGTTTACATAATACAGGATCGGCATGAATGTAAGGCATCACTACAAATCCAAGTTTTACCAATATCTCAGCAGCTTTTAAGGTTTCAATAGGATCGGGGAGTAGGTATTTGGGATCTGGATGTATTTCTAGTTTCACCCAATTGGTTTGAAGTGCCTCCCTAGCTAATTCGGCAGCAAATATCGCTTCTTTAGCAGTTCTAACACCAGATGTGTTTGGAAGTAAATTAATTTGATTTCCCTTTAAATGGGAAAGCATGTCGTCCGATTCATTTTCTAAATCCACACGCTTTAATGCTACGGTAACCAATTCACTTTCTGAAGCGATGATGGCTTCTCGCATTTTATTGGTACTACTAAATTTACCAGTTCCTGTGAATAATCTCGATTTAAAAGTCTTATCTGCTATTTTAAGTGTATCTATTGTCATTTTATATTTTTTGATTAGGATGCCAAACCTGTTCTTGTTCAGAAGGACTGTTTAAAAGTTTGTTGAATTGACGAATTTTATTAAAATCTTTAGTAATGTCCCCTGAAACCGCAATACCATGTATTCCAGTTTTTAAAATACTTGGAATATCCTCTATAATAATACCACCAATAGCAATAATTGGAGTTTCTGTTTGTAATGCTTCAAGAATGGTCAGGTAGCCGTTTATGCCTAAAATAGGACTTAAATTATCTTTGGTTGTGGTAAAGCGAAAAGGTCCCAAACCTATATAATTCACTTTTTTTCCAATGAGCGCTTCACAGTCTTCGAGTGTGTTAGCAGTACCTCCAATAACTTGCCAAGTTTCTAAATGTTTTCTTGCAATTGTTGGGCACACATCAATTTTTCCCAAATGGACCCCATCTGCCTTTATTTTCTTTGCAATTTTATAATAGTCATTAATAATTAAACGTGTTTGAAAATGCCCAGTAATTTCTCTAGCTTCTTCAGCAGTTTTTAAAATCTTTTTTTCGGATAGGTTCTTTAAGCGCAATTGTACTAGCTCTGCGCCACAAGTACATGCTTTTTGAATGTTTTCAAGGTGTTCTTTTGTAGTATTTCCTTGTGATATATAATGGAGTTTAGAGATCATATTTTTGTTATTGACTGTTTGGGTTTGTAACTTGGGCATGTTGAATAGTGTTGTAGCTGTGCTTTCCTAACAAGCCATGATTTGAATTTAAAAACAGTTCTGTATAATGCTTTGCATTTTTGGCAGCGTCTTCTAATTCGGTTTTCAAAACAAGATGACTTGCCAGAGAAGCAGACAATACACAACCGCTTCCATGCTTTTCGTAAACTTTATCCGTGTTAGGAGGTATGTTTATCATAACAATTCCACTGTGGTATAGGGCATCCCAACCTTTTTTATAGGTACGGTGTCCGCCTTTTAAATAGATATTAGTGAATTTAGAAATATGTTCAATCGTGTTTTCAATAGTTAAATTGGGGTATAAACTTTGAATTTCGTCATAGTTAGGCGTTATGATGAAACACTGTTTCCATAGGTTGTCTAACAAACTTTGGTTTTCGGTTTCGTGAAAATCAAAACCAGCACTGGCTTTAATAATGGGATCTAAAACAATTTTTACATCAGAATTTAATAGATGCAATTTCTTTAATATATGATCTAATACTTTCCAAGATTCCACAATGCCAATTTTCACAATATTAATATCAAAGCGTTCAAAAAGGATTTCAATTTGAGCAATAATCACATCGACTTTTGTCCAAACACATTGCTTAAAATCAATGTCATTTTGTATGGTAACTGCCGTACAAACAGACAAACCATATAATCCATGCGCTTCAAAGGTCTTGATGTCTGATGTTAATCCTGCACCGTTCGAAGGATCGTGACCAGCTATGGTTAATATGTACTTATTGTCGCTCATTTATTGTTCAAAATAACTTTTCATTTTCATGAAAGCTTCTACGGGTTTGCTATTATTCCATATGCCCCCTAAAACACCAACACCTTTAAAGCCTAGTTTGGCAAATTCAGAGAGGTTATTTGTGGTAACACCACCCATTCCAACGATGTATTTATCTATATCATTGACATCAAAACCCTTTCCCTCATAGCCTTCTTTTGAAATTGAGGAAAAAACAGGGCTTAGCAAATGATAGTCAAATTCAAATTCACAATTACCTAAATCATCAGGTTCATGAAATGAGCTGCTAATTGTTTTGCCAAACATATTTAACCCTTTAAAATACTGCCCTGGATTATCTATGTTGTCCCTTCTTTTTTGTTCTTGAAAATGAATGCCTTTTAAATCGTATTCATTGATTAACTCATGAAAATAGTGAACCACAATTCGGCTGTGGTATTTAACATTAATTTTATTTATATAGTCACAATGTTCCTGATAGTTTTTTTTAGGTTTTCTTAAATGATAGTATTCTAAACCAGCTTCGAAAAGCTGATTTAGAATTATAAACTCATTGTGAATATCTTCCTCAGGAGCAATTAATACGATCATGGCTTATAAATAGACTTCGCTACCTTTTTCTTTAAATTCTTTCGATTTTTCTTCCATGCCTTTTTGCACGACCTCATTGTCAACAATATCATTTTCGGCAGCAAAGTTGCGTACTTCTTGAGAAATTTTCATGGAGCAAAACTTTGGACCACACATAGAACAGAAATGAGCGATTTTAGCACCATCTGCAGGTAAGGTCTCATCATGATATGCTCTTGCTAATTCGGGATCAAGCCCTAAGTTAAACTGATCTTCCCAGCGAAATTCAAATCGGGCTTTGCTTAATGTATTATCCCTGTGTTGTGCACCAGGATGCCCCTTTGCCAAGTCGGCCGCATGTGCTGCTAATTTATAAGTAACAACGCCAGTTCTAACATCATCCTTGTTCGGTAACCCCAAATGCTCTTTAGGAGTTACATAACAAAGCATGGCACATCCGTACCATCCAATCATCGCCGCACCAATTCCAGAAGTAATATGATCATAACCAGGTGCAATATCTGTTGTTAATGGTCCTAATGTGTAAAAAGGAGCTTCATCACAAACTTCTATTTGTTTCTCCATATTTTCTTTAATCATATGCATGGGCACATGGCCAGGACCTTCTATAAAACATTGTACTTCTTGCTGGCGTGCAATTTTGGTAAGTTCTCCCAATGTTTCCAATTCAGCAAACTGTGCTTCATCATTCGCATCTGCTACAGAGCCAGGACGTAACCCGTCTCCCAAAGAAAAGGCAACATCATATTGTTTTAAAATGGCACATATATCTTCAAAATGGGTATAAAGAAAATTTTCTTTGTGATGTGCTAGACACCATTTAGCCATGATAGAACCTCCACGAGAAACGATTCCTGTAACGCGGTTGGCCGTCATGGGAACATACCTCAATAAAACCCCAGCATGAATTGTGAAATAATCGACCCCTTGTTCTGCTTGTTCGATCAAGGTATCTCTAAAAATTTCCCAAGTTAAATCCTCGGCGACTCCATTTACTTTTTCTAAGGCTTGGTAAATTGGAACAGTTCCTACAGGAACAGGCGAGTTTCTAATAATCCATTCCCTAGTTTCATGAATGTTTTCACCTGTCGATAAATCCATAATGTTATCGGCTCCCCATCTACAAGCCCAAACGGCTTTCTCAACCTCTTCTTCAATGGATGATGTTACGGCAGAATTACCAATATTAGCATTGATCTTTACCAAAAAATTTCTTCCTAAAATCATTGGTTCAGCCTCTGGATGGTTAATATTTGAAGGAATAACAGCGCGACCTCTTGCAACCTCCGAACGAACGAACTCAGCAGTGATTTTAGAAGGAATAGAAGCGCCAAAGTGCTCGCCTTTGTGTTGCTTTCTAATTTCAGTCATTTTGTCAATTCGCTGATTTTCCCGAATGGCTATATATTCCATTTCTGGTGTTATGATGCCCTGTTTTGCATAATGCAATTGAGTAACGTTTTTGCCTTCTTTTGCTCGTAATGGTTTTTTGAGTAAAGAAAATCGCATATGGTCTAATGAAGCATCGTTTAAGCGCTCATTACTATACTCGGAAGTAAATTCGTCTAATGTTTCTACATCATTACGATCTAAGACCCATGGCTTACGAATAGGGTCAATGCCCTTATGGATATCAATATTTTTATTTGGATCTGTATAAGGCCCCGAAGTGTCGTACACCGTTACCGATTCGTTAGGTGTTAATTTCCCAGTCATAGCATCTTTAGTATCACTAAGAGAAATCTCCCTCATAGCTACTTGTATATTTGGGTGTAGCGTACCTTGTACGTAGATTTTTTTAGAATTAGGAAAGGGATTTCTTGAAATTTTTCCTTCTTTTGGAGCTGTGTCTTTTGTTTTCATTTCATAAATACTTTTAGTCATGGAATAGCATTAACCACCCTGTGTTGCTTGAATAATTAAAACTTGATCGTTTGAATTGAAGTTATGGGAATCCCAGAATTCTTTTGCTATAATATTGTTGTTGATAGCAAAAGCGATACCCGCAGTTGGAGACTTGATTTTAGTAAGTAGTTTAGAAATTGTGATGGTTTCTTCAACTTCTAATTCGGTCTCATTCACCAATATTTTAATCATAAATAATACATTTTAATGATTTTTATAACTAAAAGGGTTGAGACAGAATACTTTGAAATGAAAGTACAGCCATTATAAATAATGTGTACTTAAATAAGAAGCATGTAAATGCATAAGATGCATTTTTAACTTTTTCCTTCGTTGGTACTAACCATATCAGGTTCAAAGGGACTCTCTCAGTTCCAAATAGGAACACCCCTAAAGTTTTACGATACAAACTTAATTTAAAAATCTGAATTTTGACTACATTTTTTTTACAAACATGATAGTGCTTTTGAAAATCAGTAGATTAATTGGTTATGGGGGATTTAACGTAAAATACACTATCAAAATAGACTCTTTTTAGATAATAAATGGTTAATGTGCTTATATTCAGGTGTTTATTTCTATATGTCTTGAAGGAAAACACCACAGTGTTTAGTTTTAATCCAGTTGCTTTATTGGGGGCTTTTACAAATACTGCGATATTTGTTTGTAAATAACTAAGCATGAGAAATTTATATTTACTTTTTCTTATACCCTTCCTTATTCTTCATAGCAGATCTATTGCTCAAGTAAATGTAAATGTGAATCTCAATGTTAAACATTCAGTAGAAAATTTTTCTGAATTTGATAGGGCGAAATTTATAACAATTCATGCTAATCAAGGGTCAAACGAGTGGGAGGGAGATAATTTTTCATCAGATTTAAGAGATGACTTTTTAAATGGTTATGATGTCTATTTAGGTAGAGATACAGGAGGTATCACTTGGAACTTAAATCAAGCACAACAGGACCCTTCTAGGCCAGGTTATGCAGACCCAACTGATATTGTTTCCAGAGGGACATATTATTCTAGCTTATTTGCATCAAATACAGCTTTGCATCCATATGAAAACAGGAAAAATTTAGTGATCGCTGGACAACTGCATCCTTTTTGGACTGGTGAAAGCCAACGTGCAACAGGCCAAGGGTGGGAATTGGCTAATGCTACTGCTGTTGGGGAGTATATGGGGCATTATATAAACGAATTTCATGGTGGGAATGGTCAAAAAATACCTGCTTATGTTGAGGTTATTAATGAGCCCGCTTACGAAGCATTAGGAGGGAAACTGGATTATACCAATTCGATTCAAGAAATAGCTGACTTTCATGTGGAAGTAGCCGATGCTATTAGAATACAGGCACCAAACTTAAAAATAGGTGGGTATACTGCAGCTTTTCCTGATTTTGAAGTTGGGGATTTTCAAAGATGGCATAACCGATGGAAATTATTTATGGATGTTGCGGGAGACAAAATGGATTTTTGGTCCATTCATTTATATGATTTCCCTTCCATACGAAATGGGCAGAAAGAATTGCGTTCGGGAAGTAATATAGAAGCTACTTTTGATATGTTGGAACATTATAGTAAGCTATCATTTGATGTTGTAAAGCCAATAGTCATTTCAGAATATGGTGCGCAAATGCACGATTATGCAAGAGAAAAATGGAGCCCTTTCAGGGATTGGTTGCACATAAAAGCTTCAAGCTCTCAATTAATGTCATTTTTAGAAAGACCAGAAACTATAGCTTCTGCTATAAATTTCATTATCGTAAAAGCAGAGTGGGGGTATGATGGTGCGCTAGATATACCATACAACCACCGCTTAATGCGTAAAGAAAATGAACCTTCAAGCTATACTGGTGAATGGGTATATACTGATATGGTTAAGTTTTATCAATTATGGCAAAATGTTGAAGGAACTAGGGTTGATACGACTTCCGATGACCTTGATATTCAAGTTGATGCCTATGTGAAAGACAATAAAGGATATGTTATATTGAATAACTTGAATTTTGAACCGACTACCATTAATCTAAACGTATTTGATGAAGCGAATAGAGATGTTAATAGTATTCTGAAAAGACATTTAACACTATCTGGAAATATGCCTGTTTTGAATGAAGAAACATTAACCTCTTTTATACCTTCCGTAGAATTGGGAGCAGAATCTACCATGATTTTAGAGTATACGTTTAATGATGTTATTCCTATTGATAAAACCTCCGATGAAAAAAAATACTATGCGACATCTTATCTTAAGCCCATAAATGCTAATCAGGATATCACATTTAATATCAACGATGTTTCAAAAGCAACAACTTATGGAGAAGCCGTGTTACGCATAGGAGTTGGAAGAGAACATGGTAAGTCGTTACATCCTACCGTAAAAATTAATAATCAGGATATAACCGTTCCAACCGATTGGAGAGGTTATGATCAAGCAGAAAGAGAGCGTTTTTTCGGAGTTTTAGAAATTCCAGTATCTTTCGATTTGTTTCAAACAAACAATACCGTTTCGATCCAATTTAATGATGATGGCGGTCATGTTAGTAGTGTTAGTATGCAAGTGTTTAGCTTTAGTCATAACATTAGAGAACTCAGCCCATATTTATTTCCTTCCGATAATTATAAAATTAAATCAATTGGAGTAACATGCCCAGATAAAAGTAATGGAGAAATAGAAATAGGCACACGAGTTCGACATAATTATACATTGACTGTTTCTGGAAACGGTATTAATGACAGTTTTAACTTTATAAATAATTTAAAAATTAAAGATTTAAGTACAGGAACTTATAAACTAGTCATTACAGTAGAAGGTTATCCCGATTATATGGCAGAATTTGATATGGAAATCACAGAACCTGAAGGTTTAAATGTTTTTTCAAAAGTAGATAAGTATTCTCGCTCTGTAAATTTAAAACTCCATGGAAGTGACGTTTACCACATTGATTTAAATGGTAAAACGATATCGACTTCTTTTAAGGAAATTAATCTTGAATTAAAAAATGGAGAGAATACGATACATGTATCAACAGATATAAATTGTCAAGGTGTTCATCGTGAAAATATTTTTGTTCAGGAAGCTAGATTTATTCATCCTAACCCAGCAAGCCATGAGTTTTTACTAGTAGTGCCTGATAAAATGATTGAAGGAATCGTTTCAATTTATAATGAAACAGGACATTTAGTATTATCTAATAAAATTTCAAAAGTAAATAGCCTTATTAAAGTTGAAAACCTGGCAAATGGTGTTTACATTGTTACTGCACAAAAAGAAAACAACGATTATATGTATTCTAAATTAATTATTAAAAAATAAATTCTAAAACAGTTTCGTTTTTAGGTAGCTAATTAAATGAAAATACAATGATTAAAAGGGTTTGGCTCTTTTAATCTTATAATGAGTGAACTAACAATTTCTAGACATTATTATATTAAGATTTTGTAAAGTTTTTGTCTAGTTTAATTTAAATATGAGACATTAAAATTGATCTATCTTACAGGTTAAAATTATAGAAAATTAAAAACATGTTAGGTAATACAATGTTTTGTTTATTGCTGCCAAATCAAATTTAAAGTTCAGATTGGTTAATGGTCATGTAGAAAAAATATTAAGTACGAGAAGTGATTCTTTAACCCAAATTGTTAGTGCCTAAAAATTGTCAAAATAGAAAACAACAATTAAAAAATAAATAGATGTCTGGAAAACAATTATACATAATTAGAATTGCAGCTATCGTTGCATTGGGTGGTTTTTTATTAGGGTTTGATGCTTCTGTAATTTCTGGAGTAGTGAAATTTATAGAACCTGAATTTAATCTTACAAAAATACAGTTAGGTTGGGCAGTAAGTTCTATTACGCTCACAGCAGCCTTAGGGATGGTTATTGCTGGACCTATGAGTGATAAATATGGTCGATGTAAGTTATTAAAGTATGCCGCCATCTTATTTGCAATATCAGCTATTGGCTCGGCACTAGCTAGCACATTTTATTGGTTAATTATTTTTAGAATGATTGGAGGGTTAGCTGTTGGTGCTGCCTTAATCATTGCACCTATGTATATAGCAGAGGTAGCACCTCCCGATAAACGTGGTCAGCTGGTGTCGTTTAATCAATTAAACATTGTTATTGGTATATCATTAGCTTTTTTTACTAACTATTTAATTCTTCAATTGGGAGATTCTAATTCTTCTTGGGCGCAATCGTTAGGTTTTGGAAAATGGAATTGGAGATGGATGTTAGGCATTGAGGCTATACCAGCTATTTTATACTATTTAGGTTTGCATATTGTGCCTAAAAGTCCGAGATGGTTAATGATTCAAAACAGAAAAGAGGAAGCTCTAGAAGTTATGAAAAAAGTAGTCCCAGAAGGAGCTGCCCAAAGTCAGATTAATGAAGTTGAAAAGAGCATTTTAGAAGATAAAAATAAAGAAAAATCAAAACTGGGAGACCTGTTCAAAAAGTCAATGAGAAAAGTCATCGTTATAGGGGTGGTGGTAGGTGTTTTTCAACAAATTGTAGGTATAAACTCAGTTTTGTTTTATGCGCCAATGATTTTTGAACAAACGGGAATGGGCACAGATGCATCATTTGTTCAGGCCATATTAGTAGGTCTTACAAATTTGGTTTTTACAGTTATAGCGATATTAACCATAGATAAACTTGGGAGAAGACCATTATTAATTATTGGTATGGCAGGTATAGTCATATGCCTATTCTTGCTTACTTATGGATTTAGCTCTGCCACATATTCGTTGGATACCGATGCCATAGCGAACCTTCCTGAGACAATCAATAAAGAACAAATTGCTGCTTTACAAGACAAGACTTTTGATAATGATTTAGCCTTTAAATCGGCTTTGGTAGACACCTTAGGGGAAGCATCAGCAAAGGACAATGAAGCCGCAATTGTAACGGCTGGTGCCAAAATGAATACGCTTTTAATTCTAATCGGAATATTAGGCTTTGTAGGGGCTTATGCAGTATCGATTGGACCCGTTATGTGGGTATTGTTTTCTGAGTTATTTCCAAATAAGATACGCGGTATAGCCATATCATTTGTTGGTCTTATAAATTTAGCAGTGGCTTTCTTGGTTCAATTACTTTTCCCATGGGAACTTTCAAAATTAGGTAACCCAACAACTTTCTTAATATATGCTGTGTTTGCTGTGATTGGATTAGCTTTTATCTGGCTTAAAGTCCCTGAAACCAAAGGAAAATCATTGGAAGAATTAGAAAAATTATTAATTAATAAAAACAGATGAGAGGTTTAGCTAATAGAAATCTATTAATAAAAACACTGAGATTTTTTAAACTATTTTTAGTTTTAATAATCGTAGTATGGTTTACAGGATGTAAACAACAAACAAAAAACGAAGAGGCCGTTGTTAAAAAGGATGTACTGGTTTTATTCGATTTTGAAAATTCCGATACATATTTGATTAAAGCACAGGATGCTACTTTTGAGTTGGTTGAAACAGAAGAAAATAACTATATTAAAGTAAATAACGGTTTCACTACTAAAGAACCAGGAATTAAACTATTTAGCTCTAAAGAAAAGCCATGGAATTTAAAAGATTTTTACCAAATAAAAGCTGATGTTTCAAATATTGGGGATGAGTTTATTCAAGTAGAATTATTTGTTGGTAATGACCCAGATGGACTTATAAGGTGGTATTGTTCTGATTATGTAGATCTTAATCCTGGAGAAAGTAAAACTATTACTATTGATTTGGCTTGGACACCATATGTTTTCGAACCACAAATAGAAGTTAATGGATTTCGTGGTATTCCAGGAAAAATAAAAACAGACATAAGTAAAATTGATCAGTTGACATTTGGTTCTCGCTATGCAACACAAGAAAATCAATTTACTATTGATAATGTGAGAGCTGTGGGCACTTTAGAAAAAAGAAACCCAGATAATTTCTTTCCTTTTATTGATGAATATGGGCAATTCATACATAGCGACTGGAAAAATAAAATGCACTCTGAAGAAGCATTGAAAAAAGCTGCAAAAAATGAGTTAGAATATTTAAATACGAGTAAAGGACCAGAAAATATAGGGAAATTTGGAGGTTGGACAGCTGGTCCAAAATTGAAAGCGACAGGTTTCTTTAGAACAGAAAAAGTTGATGGAAAATGGTGGATGGTAGATCCTGAAGGCTACTTGTTTTGGTCGGCAGGTCTAAATTGTGTGTCTTCAAGTTCTGTGTATACTGGTATTACGCATCGAGAAAATTATTTTAGAAACCTACCTGAAAGAGATGGTGAATTTACATCTTTTTATGGTAAAGGTACTTTTGCCACCCATGGATTTTATAAAGACAAGCTACCATATGATACATACAGTTTTTACCAAAGTAATTTATATAGGAAATATGGCGATGATTGGTTAAAAACCTTTCAAGATATGACGCATAAGCGAATTAAAGATTGGGGTATGAATACTTTCGGATTTGTATCTGATTTTGGTGCTACGAGTCAGGATAAAACACCTTATGTTGGATCAATATGGATTAGAAGAACTCCAAAAATTGAGGGGTCTGAAGGGTTTTGGGGAAAGTTTCACGATGTATTCGATCCTAATTTTAGAGAAGCAGTGCGAAATTCGGTTGAACTTCAAAAACAAGGAGCAAATAGTCCTTGGTGCATTGGTTATTTTATTGATAACGAATTATCTTGGGGGTTATTAGGGTCGCTTTCAATAGGAACATTAAAGAGCCCTAAAACACAAGCTGCCAAGGTTGAGTTTGTTAACGACCTAAAATTAAAATACAATCAAATTGAAGACCTTAATACTGCATGGGGCACAAACCATGAATCATGGGAAGCCTTATTAATTTCTGAAGAAACGCCTGATTTTGAAAAAGCTAAGACAGATCTCGTTGCTTTTTATGAAAAAATAGCCGACACTTATTTTAAAATTATTAGTGAAGAGTTAAAACGTGTGGCCCCTAATCAAAATTATTTGGGCTGTCGATTTGCTTGGGCAAATAATGATGTTGTGCTCACAGCTGCTAGTAAGTATTTAGATATTATGAGCTTTAATAAATATGAATATAGCGTAGAAAGCCTATCCCTTCCAGAAGGCGTAGACAAACCTGTTATGATAGGTGAGTTTCATTTTGGGGCTCTTGATAGAGGAAGCTTTCATGTTGGTGTAAAAAAAGCGAAAAATCAAATAGATCGAGGGCAAAAATATCAAGATTATATTCATGGGGCTTTACACAATCCTTATATTGTTGGAGCGCACTGGTTTCAGTATATAGACGAGCCAAATACAGGACGTTTTGATGGTGAAAATTATAATGTTGGGTTTATAGATATTTGTGATAATCCTTATGAAGAACTCATAGAAAAAGTAAAAGAAACAACATATGGTATGTACGAATTTCGTAGAAAGCAGTAAAAATAGCATGCATTATTACTAAAATATGAAGAATATTAGTCAAGAAGAAAAAGATTTTATGAGTAGAGATGGTATTGTCTCTAACGAAAAAATTGTATTTGATTTAAGTGGAAATAATTGGCAAATGGAAGGCATTAGGCCTGATGAAGGTGTGAAGATAGGCTTTCATGAGCTAAATTTTGATATTACTGGAGATTCCTTTAATTGGATTTATGCAAAAATTCCTGGAGATGTTTATACAGACTTGTGGCGAGCTGGTCGATTAGAAGATCCTCACTTTGGAAGAAATAGCTTAAAGGCGAAATGGGTTCCAGAAAATGAATGGTGGTATAAACGCCAGTTTGATGTCCCCAAAGAAATGTTCAATAAACGTATACAACTTGTATTTGATGGAGTAGATTTTGCATGTGATGTATGGTTGAATGGGGAATTTTTAGGAACTCATGAAGGGATGTTTTCAAAATTTAAGTTTGACGTATCAAAAACGATTCGTTTTGAGAATTTACGTTTTGGAACAAATGTATTGATGGTACGTTTGCACCCTGCACCAAGACGCTACAGCCAAGTGGCAGGTCGTAAACCTGCTTGGCATGGTGACTATTGGGTGAGTTTACCTCCTACAGGCATATGGAAACCTGTATATTTAGAAGCTATGGGAACAGTTACTATTGAGGATACTTATGTGAAGCCGACAGTGCTTTCAGAAAACTCCGCAAAGCTAGATGTTGAAGTTGAGTTAGAAAATCATAACGATTCATCTAAAGACGTACAATTAAAGGTAGAGGTGCAAGGAGAAAATTTCGAATCAAAAGTGTATGAAATTTCTACTGCGGTTTCAGTTTCTAAAGGAACAAATAATTTTACATTAAGTCTGGATGTAGATGATGCTAAACTTTGGTGGCCATGGGATTTAGGAAATCAAAACCTATACACGTGTAAAGTTACTGTCCTAGAAGGGGAAAATCACCATGATATAACCACAACTTCTTTTGGAATTAGGGAAATAAAAATGGTTCATAATCCAGGGTTCACTAAAGATCAAGTTGAGAACCCATGGACTGTTATGATAAACGGTAAGCGTCATTTTATGCGCTCAGGAACTTGGGGAGGACCGCCAGATATTTTTATGGGGCGTGCCCACCGAAGCAAATACAGAGAACTCATTCGTCTTGCCAAAGAAGCTAATTTTAATAATCTTAGAATTTTTGGATGGCATCCCGAAGAAATCCCATATTTCTATCAATTATGTAATGAAGCGGGAATCACAGTTTGGCAAGATGTATTGCCATTAGCAAGTTTGTCTTTACCTAAGGATGAAGTATTTAAACAAGCTGTTTTTGCTGAAGCTATTGCCTCTGTTAAAGAACAACGTAACCATCCTTGTATTGTGTTATTGGAGGGGTCTGAAGAATTATTCATGACGGCCTCAGATCCGCAACACAATTTAAATTTTGTCAATGAGCTAGGAGAAGCCATAAAACCTTATACCTCATTGCATTACATTCCGTCTTCTCCATTAAGTGATGAGGTTGGATTAAATCTTGGGTTTAAACCTAATGAGAGTTATCATGCCAATGATCTCTTTTATGGCGAAGGTGAATTTGTAATGGAAGATTATTTTCCTAGTTTAGATTATGCTGTAATTCCAGAGCTAGCAATTTCTTCTTGTCCAAATGTGGAAAGTATCAGGAAGTTCATTCCTGAAAAAGAAATTTGGCCTCCTGGGCCAAGCTGGGGTCATCATTGGACAGATTTTGATGCTTTACGGACACTTAATTTTGAAGTACTGGGAGATCAATCTAGAGATAGTCTCGAAAAGTTTGTAGAAGCTACACAAATAGCACAAGGCGTGATTTTTCAATATGCCCTAGAACATTTTAGGACTAGAAAACCAAAAACAAGTGCTATTTGTATTTGTCATTACATCACATTTGCTCCAGATATGAAGTGGGGTATTGTAGATTATTATCAAGAAAAGAAATTATCTTTCGATCACGTGAAAAAGGCTTATCAACCTTTACTAATTGCTATGAAACACTATGATAGACGTAGGTTGCCAGGGGAAAAATTTAGTGGTGAATTGTGGGTGGTTAATGATTATTATGAATCGTATAGCAACTGTAAAGCAACTATTAGATTCTTAAATAACAATAAATCGGTTGTTAAGGAAGAAAGTTTTAATTTCTCTGAAATAGCTGGAGATAGTTCTGCGAAATTTGTTGATGTATCATGCAAGATATCTGGCCAATTAGGTGACAAATTTTATGTAGAGTTAGATCTTGTTGATGCTGAAGGAAACGTATTGTCTAACAACGATTATATGCTGTTGGTTGCAGATAAGGTAAAAGATAAGGCAGCATTAAGAGCTATAGGTCTTGAGGCTTTTAATATTAAGCAAAAATATGGATGGGCTAATTATTTTAGGTATTACCCAGCATTAGGAGCAGAAGAAGGTGTAAAAGAAGCTGATGAAGAAATGCCTACGGCAAGAGGGTTTTAATAATTTAATTACTTAATAAATTAAAGAGGTCTAAAAAGTCTTTATTATTTTATTTGTCAGGTTGAGCCTGTCGAAACTGATATTGAATATCTGTTAGTTAAAAACATTTCGACAAGCTCACTCAATGTGACTATAGACTACTTTTTAGACCTCTCTTTTTTAGGCACAATACCTGCCTTTATCTATCAACTGGTTTAAAAACTCTTATCCAATCTAATTTAAAAGTATTATTGCTTAAATTTTCAAGTTCTTCATCTGTAGGAGATAGTCCATCATTAGCACGCCAAGTCTGATCTTCCACACTAACAAGTATATCCATTTCTTTGCTTAAACCTGTGCCATCTGTATAATCAAGTGGGTCAATTTCGGCGACACCAGATCTTGTTCTTACAAGCTTTCCATCAACATAATATTCTAAATTCCATGGATCTTTCCAGTATACCCCAAAGCGATGGAAATTTTCTCTCCAAATGGTTGTGCCATCAGTGTAAAAACTACCTTCATCGCTTGGTTGCCAATCTTGAAAAGGGTCTCTAATAAATACATGGTGGCTTAAATGTACACGATCGGAAGCAAACCATGCATTTTTCCATATGTCGCTACCATAAGCTTCTACAATATCGATTTCTTGTGTGTCATCTGGACTAAGTAGCCAAAAACCATTGGCTAATTTTGAATTCATTATTTTCACACTAGCTTCAATATAAACTGGATATACAACCCTTTTTAGGGAACTAATAACGCCTGCATTGGTAATTGTAGTACCGGTTGGTCTGCTGGCAATAAGCTGTAATTGATTATCTACAACTGAAGAATGGTCTCTTCTCCAAACTGTTGGCTCTGGGCCAGTCCATGAATTATGATACCAGTCATCCCATTTAGTTAAAAATGTGACTCCTTTATCACCTGCAGGTGCTTCGTATTCGAAGTTGTCTGAAACATCACTTTGGAACTCCCATTCTTGGCCACTTTCTAGAGTTGCGGGTACAGGAATGGTTATCCATGTCTCCTGTACAGGTTCTTCTTCCTCCTCTTCTTCAACTGGGGGTTGGTTTTGATTTGTGTCTTCAAGCTCAACAATGCTGGGAGATCTTGAACAGCTAACCATAATTAATGTAAAAAAAAGTAATGCAATATTAAATGTTTTCATAGTATTTATTTTTGTGGAATAAAATTAGTCAAAATTGCAAAGTGTGCATGGATAACAAACTAGACAATAACTCAACATATTATAACAATTATTCTAATTTAAAACACATATGGTTTTTATATACTTGTATAAAAGAAAAAGTCTTTTTTAACTCCAATATCCTTTTGTAGGCTATAATAGGCATATTTAGGTCATAAAGCTTGATACTTATGAATATGCCCAACAATTAATATGCCAAATGCTCTACAGGGTTTTAAAATAAACTATTAGGTATTTTTACTCGTAGTTCATGTAGATGGTTCGTTTCTGCAAGTAATGTTCGATGCCGTAGATGCCATCTTCGCCAGCAATACCACTTCGTTTATGTCCTGAGTGATAGCCTTGAATATAGCCTACAATTTCCTTATTAATGAAAATGGTGCCGATTTGGAATTCATGTATAGAACGCATAATCAGTTTATGATTTTGGGTGTATAAATATGCCGATAAACTATCATCTCTTTTGTTTAATAATTCTTTTGCCTCATCATATCCATTAATTTTAACGATTGGTAAAACAGGGCCAAACATTTCTTCTTGGATGGATGCTTGATCTGGCTTTACATTAGTCAGAATAGTAGGTTCATACCAATTTCCCTTTTCAAATGAGGAACCATCTGGTCGTTTTCCTCCCATAACCAATTCCGCACCCTGTGCAACATTTTCTTTTACAATACCATCGATACGTTCCAAACCTTTAGAACTTAAATTGGGCCCCATATCTACATCTGTCATAGGGTCTCCAACTCTAATTTTTTCTACTCTCTTAGTTAGTTTTTCAGTGAACTCATCAGCTATCTTTTCATCTACAAATACCATTTCGTTACAAATGCATACTTGTCCGCAGTTTGCATAGCGTGAAATCGCGGCAGCTTCTACGGCCTTATCAATTTCTGCGTCATCGAGTACAATAAAAGGCGCTTTGCCCCCTAATTCTAATACCAAACCAGCTACATTATCTGAAGCTCCTTTGTAGATAGCTTGCCCTGCCCGCGTGCTTCCTGTCATGGAAACCAATCTTGTAAGTGGGTTTGAGACTAGATGAGCTCCAACATCATGTCCGTAGCCAACAACCATACTTATTACCCCTTTTGGTAGTCCGACCTCTTCAATAATCTTACAAAATTCAGAAGCAGTAACTGGTGTTAGTTCAGATGGTTTAATAACCATAGTGTTACCAGTAATTAATGCTGGGCCTATTTTACGTCCAATTAAAGCTAATGGATAATTAAAGGCCATTAAGCCAACGGTTACCCCATAAGGAACTTTGTGAATAGACAATTGTTCATTTGTTAAATCTGAAGGAAAGATGGCTCCCTGAATGCGTCGGCCAGCTTCGGCTGAATATGAGATATACCTTATAGTATCATCTACTTCGTAGCGAGCTTCAACCAAGGTTTTGCCTTGTTCCATGACCAATAATTTGGCAAAATGCTCTTTGCGTTCTTTTAGTTTTTCACAAATGGCATATAAATAGTTTGCTCGTTGGTGTGCTGGCAACATTTGCCATGCAAATTGAGCTTTTTCTGCCGATTCTAATGCATGTTGTACCTCATTTAAACTACTGCAATAAATTTCGGCAAATATCTCTCCATTTGCTGGGTTTTCTACTTCTATTTTTTCTCCTGATGATTTTTTTATCCACTCGCCATTAATGTAGCAATTATATACTTCTGGTTTCACGTTATATTTTTATTTAAAATTAGGACTTCTTCTTTCAATAAAGGCTTTCAACCCTTCTTTAGCATCTTCTGTATCGTATAATGAGTCGGCTAATTTAGTTTCTAATAGCAAACCTTCTTCCAAAGATAATTCAATTCCTTGATTAACGGCTTGTTTTATTGCTTGCATGGCCGATGCAGATCCTAAAGCTAAATTTTCTAAATAAGCAGTGCTTAGTGCTTCAAATTCTGATTCTGGATAGAATTGATTTACCAACCCTATATCAAAGGCTTGATCTGGTGTAATAGAATTTCCTTTTAATAAGAGTTCTAAAGCCCTGCTTAAATTTATAAGTCTTATGAGTCGTTGAGTGCCTCCATTGCCAGGCATTAAACCAAGATTTATTTCAGACATTCCAATTTGATAGTCTGCATCACTTGCCAAACGAATGTCACAAGCTAAAGCGAGTTCAAGCCCACCTCCTAAAGTATGGCCATTTATTAAGGCTACAGTTATTTTAGGAATTTCGTGAAGTTTCTTTGCTACTAAATTGGCATATGTTACCATTTCTTTATTCTCTGCAACTGTATTTTTTTGAAATACTTTTATATCAGCACCAGCACAGAAAAACCTCGGTAAAGTACTTTTTAAAGCAATAATTTTTACTTCATCATTAAGTGTAGCTTCTTCTATTTTTTCAGCTAATAGCTTCATAAAAAGAATATCATACCCATTCGCTTTTGGTTTATTAATAAGGATATAACCTATTCTTTTCTTTATTTCTAGGCGGATTACTTGCGACATAATAGCATGTTAATTGGTTAGTTTTTAAGCTCAGTTTTATCTATAATATTCATTTTGTTTGGTCATTAATTTTAGGTATTATTTCAATTCCTACCGTCAAACTAAAATTGTTTGAATTATTTTTTAAATCTAATAAAAACATATTGTTCTTGATTATTCTTAAGTAAATCTTTTTTTGAATTGGAATTTTTTTAACAAGAAGTGAAAATTAGAATAAAAATGATTAATTTTAGTTGGTTACTTTGATTTAATTAAAGTTTTTATAAAAAAATAACTTTGATAATAAAGTAACAAATTAAATATGTTAAAGAGCTATTTTTTTACTTGATAAAAACTATACACATAGATTGTTATTGCTAACCGTCGTCTTGATTTATTATTGATTACAGGTGCTGATATAACATTTGTTATTAAAACTGGCCTAATAGTTTTACTTGCAATGATGTGTTTATTGTTTAGTTTTTGAAGTCTATTTCTTACTATTTGATTTTCGTGCCAGCATGCTAAATATTAAAATTGGAATTTAATTGGATTTAATATTGATGAAATTTTCTCATGGTTTGCTATATGTATGTTGTGTTTATATTGTTTTCTCGTTATTTCAATGTGTCGTTTGTTAATAAATTGAACAATTTTCGACAGATTAATTAAGAATTTTAATAGTGTGCGCAAAAATAAAATGTATGATTTTGTACCCATATATATAAATAATGTTTTTATTTTTACATTTCACGTTTCAACCAAACAAATCAATGAATTTTACCTATAAAAATCACACGTATATGTTTAATTTTTTAACCAAAAAAAATTTTCATTCGTGGTTTTTGTTAATCATTTTATGTTCTAATTTTTGTTTCTCCCAAGAAAACAGTAAAAATTCATTTAAAATTATAGCAGATAGTGCTTTTAAAAAGGCAGATGAAATAAAGCATCAGGAGCCTAAAAGTGCTATTGATTTATTGCAAACTAGTATAGATAATTATACTAAAGCCAATGATACAATAAATACAATAAGAGCAATTCTTAAAAAGGCTTATGTTTTTGAGACAAATGCTGAATATCCTAAATCGTATGATTTGTTATGGAAAGCATTGTTATTATGCGACCAGTTAGATGATGATGGCCTGCTATCTGTTGTTTATCATAGGTTAGGCAGGATTTATAGCTATTACAAAAGAAAGGATCAATCTATAGAATATTTAATCAAGGCTTTGTCTATCCAAAAGAAGATCGAAGAAGGAGGCAGTATTACTAAAGCCGATTTGGTGCCCTATTATTATTCTATAGCTTCAACTTATAGGGAGTTAAGCATTCCGGAATTAGCTCAAAAATACTTAGATACCTGCTTTTTGTATTATGCAGAATCAAAGGTGGTTGTTCCAACGCCTTATTTAGAATTTGAAAAATCGAATTTATTACATAAAAAAGGCAAAGGAAAAGAAGCGTTAAAAACTATGGAAGAAATTTATCCATGGTTTAAGGAAAATGAGCCTTCTTACTTAGTACATTTTTACAAGAGCTGGGGGGATATTTATTTGGAGCTCCCCGATTTAACGAAAAGTGAGGCTTATTACAAAAAGGCATTAACAATATCAAAAGAGTTTAAAAGTCACATAGACTTCACGCCTTTAATCTATGAGAAATTAACAGAGCTGTATTTAAAGAGAAATAATTATCAAAAAGCCTATGCTAATATAAAGATTGCTAAAGATTTAGATGCCGAGTTCTTTGATAGTAGAAGTTTAGGTAACCAGCCCTTATTAGAAATTAAGGATGAGTATAGAATTGCAAAAGAAGAGCAAGAAAAACGTTTGCAAGAGCAATATTTAAAACAACTTGAGCAAGAAGATAAGATTAATAAACTTCAAAGGGTTATTCTTTCCGGGTCTATTATTTTCCTTCTTTTATTTGGCTTTTTATTTTTTAAACACCTGCGAGCAAGGCATAAAGCAGAAAAGGAATTGATTAACAAAACAAAAGAAATCGAAATTCAAAAAGCCAGAGAGCTATTAACATTAAAGAATAAAGAGCTAGCTGCATCTGCTTTGCAAATGATTGAGAAAGATGAGTTTTTAAAGGATTTAAAATCAAAAATTCGGGTTGGTGCAGATAAATTAAAGATTCCTGAATTAAACAAGATTCTGCGCTCTATTTCTGTTAATAATAATAAAAATTGGGATGAATTTAAACTTAGGTTTATAGAAGTGAACAAAGAATTTTATGATAAAATCTTTGAAAAATATCCTAATTTAAGTCAAGGAGATCAAAAAGTTTGTGCTTTAATAAAACTAAACTTCTCTAGTAAAGAAATGGCTAGGTTACTTGGTATTTCAGTTGAGTCAGTTCACACTTCTAGGCATAGAATTAGAAAAAAAATGGAATTACCTAGAAATATAAATTTAGAAGATTATATCAGTTCATTATAAATAAATATAATCCCGTTACTTCTCCCAAATAAAATAAAACTTATAATATTTATCGTTTAAGATAATTCTAGTTTAGCTTATTTGCATATTTAGGCATATCCCAATGACTAGAAGGGGGTATTTAGGGTTCTAATGTGGGGTAAAATCTGATTTAGATAAGGTAATTATAGTTCTTTTGTTATATTTATTAATACTTCCAAAAATTCTTTTGTAATTTGCGTTGTAGGTAGAAAATTCGTGATAAATATTTAGTTGTTTGAGCAATTTAATATGCATAATAATTTAAATTACTTATGCTCAATGGAGTAATTTAGTTTTTGTTAGATTGATTTAACTCGTTGTTAAGTTTTAGTCTAGTCTATACGTCCCTAATTTACTTTAGTTTTGTTCTAATTTAGCTATATGTTAAAAAAGTTATACTTTTTTAGCTAAAAATTGCCTCTTTTTTATATGAAAATATAGTAATTGTCTTTTTAAATTAAATATCATAAATAATTAAATATTATAATAAATGTTAGCAACCCAATACGAAGGAAATCAAACCTTCACTGTATTTGAAAAAGAAATCGAAGCACCAGCTGCTGGAGAAGTAAGAATAAAAGTGGCATACGTAGGTGTATGTGGCACAGATGTTCATATTTATCATGGAATGATGGACAAACGCGTAAACATTCCAGAAACTATTGGTCATGAAATGTCTGGTGTCATTGATGCTTTAGGAGAAGGTGTAACTGGTTACGAAGTGGGTGATAAAGTAGTGGTTCGCCCTTTAGATGATAGATTGGCTCAACCTTCGGATAAAGGTTTTAACCATGTCTGTGAAAAATTAAAATTTATTGGTATTGACAGCCCAGGAGCAATGCAAGAATATTGGAATGTTCCAGCGTTTACCCTACATAAATTAAAAGCTGAAACAGATTTGAAATTAGCTGCTTTAATAGAGCCGTTATCTGTAGCGACTCACGATGTAAGATTGAGTGGATTAAAAGCTGGAGAGACTGCTGTTATTTTAGGTGGTGGTCCTATTGGATTGTTAGTAGCTATGGTTGCTAAAGAAACAGGAGCAAATGTTATAGTTTCTGAGGTGAACGAAACAAGAATAGCTAAAGCCAAGGAACTCGGTTTAGACGCTGTTAATCCAATGCAGGTTAACTTAGTTGATTATGTACGAGACAAAACAGAAAACAAATTAGCAGATGTTGTTTTTGAAGTAGCAGGCGTACAACCAGCACTAGATATAATGACTGAAATAGCAGGCATTAGAGGAAGAATCGTTATGGTAGCTATACATGGAGAAAAAAAACCAGTTGATTTATTTAAATTCTTTTGGAAAGAGTTGAAATTAATTGGTGCTCGTGTTTATGAAAAAGAAGATTACGAAAAATCTATTGCATTAATAACTGCCAATGAAATACCTTTTGAAAAAATGATTACTGATGTTCAACCATTAAGTAATATTCAACAAGTATTTGGAAATATTGACAGTAACCCTGATGGGATGAAAGTATTAATGGATTGCCAACAATAAACTAAAAATCATAAAGATCATAAAAATGAAAGAATTATTTGAACTAACAGGAAAAGTATCATTAGTAACTGGGGGAACTCATGGCATAGGAATGGCTATTGCTAGAACTTTGGCAAAAGCAGGTGCTAAAGTGTGTGTTAATGATATAGACCAGGAAAAACTTGATAACTGTAAAAAAGAATTTCAATCTGAAGGAATAGACGTTTACACATTGTTATTTGATGTTACAGACGAAGATGCTGTAGATAAAGGTATTTCTCAAATTGAAGAAGAAGTTGGAGATATTGATATTTTAGTAAACAATGCGGGAATTATAAAGCGTATTCCAATTTTAGATATGCCTGTTTCTGATTTTAAACAAGTTATTGATATTGATTTGGTAGCACCTCTAATTATGGCAAAAAGAGTTGCTCCAAAAATGTTAGAGAAAAGAGAAGGTAAAATTATAAATATATGTTCAATGATGAGTGTTTATGGAAGAAATTCAGTTTCTGCCTATGCAGCTGCTAAAGGAGGTTTAAAACTTCTAACACAAAATATGACATGTGAGTGGGCAAAATATAATGTTCAGGTAAATGGAATTGGACCAGGTTATATTGCTACAGCTCAAACCGCTCCAATTAGAGTAGGAGGTCATCCATTTAACGATCTGGTTATGACACGTACACCAGCCAATCGTTGGGGAGAACCATCAGATGTTGGAAACGCTGCGTTGTTTTTAGCTTCAAAAGCAGCAGATTTTGTGAATGGTCAAGTATTGTATGTTGATGGAGGTATACTGGCTAATTTTGGCTATGTAAAAGGAGAGAATGACTTATAGTATTTAAATAAATTCTAATAAACTAATAAAAATAATATGTCAGGAACTAAAGAATACAAATTATTTATAAACGGAGAATGGAAAGCTTCTACTTCAGGAGAAACTATTGATGTTATTAGTCCATCTACTGAAGAATTGGTTGCGAAAATTCAAAACGGAACTGTTGATGAAGCCAATGAAGCTCTAGAGGCTGCTGAAAAAGCACAAAAGGAATGGAAAAAATTACCAGCACGTAAAAGAGCTGAGTATCTATATGCATTGGCCAATGAAATAAAAGCTAATTCTGATTATTTAGCAGAACTTTTAGTAAATGAGCAAGGAAAACTGCTTAAGGTCGCAAAAATGGAAGTAGCAGTAACGGCATCATTCATTGAGTATGCTGCAGAAGGCGCACGTAGAATTGAAGGAGATATTATTCCTTCTGATAATCCTGATGAACAAATCTGGATTCAAAAAATACCTAGAGGTGTTGTTGTAGCAATTACAGCCTGGAACTTCCCTTTTGCTTTAGCAGGAAGAAAAATTGGACCAGCTTTAGTTGCTGGAAATACAATTGTTGTTAAACCTACTTCTGAAACACCATTGGCAACTTTAGAATTAGGAAATTTAGCCAATAAAGTTGGTATTCCTAAAGGGGTATTGAATATTTTAACAGGACCAGGAAGAGCCATGGGTAATGCTTTGGTAAAAAGCCCAATTACTAAAATGGTTACCATGACTGGCTCAACACCAGTTGGTCAGCAGATAGCCAGAAATGCTGCCGATAATTTAACACATGTACAATTAGAATTAGGAGGAAAAGCACCATTTATAGTTTTTGAGGATGCTGATATTGATGCAGCTGTTGATTCTGCATTACACTCTAGATTTGATAACTGCGGACAAGTTTGTACTTGTAACGAAAGAATGTACATACATGAGTCTATCTACGATGTATTCATGGAGAAATTTATCGCTAAAACAAAAGCTTTAAAAGTAGGTAACCCAATGTTAGAAGATACAGATATGGGACCTAAAGTCAACAAATCTGAGCTAACACATATGGAGCACCTTGTTAAAGTGAGTTTAGAAGAAGGCGCTACTTTAGCAACTGGGGGTAAACGACCAGAAGGTAAAGAATTTGAAAAAGGATTCTGGTTTGAGCCTACGGTTTTAACTGATGTTAAACAAGATATGACTATTGTTCATGAAGAATCATTTGGTCCTATTTTACCAGTTTTAAAATTCAAATCGTTTGATGAAGTTATTGGGTATGCTAACGATTGTGAATACGGTTTGGCTGCTATGGTTTTTACAAACGATATGAACAAAATAATGAAATGTAATGAAGAATTGGAGTACGGTGAAATCTATGTAAATAGAGGCCATGGTGAACAGCACCAAGGGTTTCATAACGGCTATAAATTGTCTGGGTCTGGTGGTGAAGATGGAAAGTATGGTTTCGAACAATACTTAGAAAAGAAGACATTTTATGTAAAATATAAAGCATAGTTAAATGACAACAAAAATTTCTAATGTAGAAGTAAAATTATTTAAGGTGCCATTGCCCGAAGTTTTATCGGATGCAAAACATGGCGATCATTATCACTTCGAATTAGTTACAACGACCATTACGCTAGAAGACGGTTCTCAAGGTACAGGTTATACCTATACTGGAGGAAAAGGAGGCACGGCCATTAAGGCTATGATAGAGCATGATTTTGCAGATGCCTTAATAGGAATGGATGGAAGCGATATTGAAAATGTTTACGACTTTTTAGAGTGGCATATTCATTATGTAGGTCGTGGTGGTATTGCATCATTTGCTATTTCAACTGTAGACATTGCTTTATGGGATATCCGTTGTAAAAAAATGGGTCAACCTTTATGGAAAGTAGCAGGAGGAGCAAATAATACTTGTAAAGCTTATTGCGGTGGAATCGATTTACAATTTCCAATTGAGAAATTGTTAAACAATATGAAAACCTATTTAGCAAATGGATTTAACGCAGTTAAAATTAAAATAGGTCGTGATAATTTAGATGAAGACTTAGAAAGAATTAAAGCTGTTAGAGAATTTATTGGTCCAGATGTTACTTTCATGGTAGATGCTAATTATTCAATGACCGTTGAAAAAGCCATTAAAGCCATTGAAGGATTTAAACAATATGATATTACCTGGTTTGAAGAGCCTATTATTCCTGATAATTATAAAGGTTATGGGGAAATTGTAGATAAAACTGGATTTCCACTGGCAATGGGTGAAAATTTACACACTATTCATGAGTTTGAGTATGCCATGGAGCAATCTAAATTATCATTTGTTCAACCTGATGCTTCAAATTGTGGCGGTATAACAGGTTGGTTGGCAGCTGCTAAATTAGCAAAGGAAAATAACATTCCAGTATGTGCTCATGGTATGCAAGAATTGCATGTGAGTTTGGTGTCATCTCAAGAAAATTCAGGCTGGTTAGAAGTTCATAGTTTTCCTATAGACGAATACACAAAACGTCCTTTGGTAGTAGAAAACTATAGAGCAGTAGCTCCTGATACCCCTGGTGTTGGTGTAGAGTTCAATTGGGATAAACTCCAACCATATCTACAGTAAAGTTTGATTTTGAAATTATGAGCAAAGATATAACCGAGGAGCAATTAGATTTCTTAGGTATTACAAACAAAGACCATTTAAGTGCAGCCAGTAGAAGAGCTTTAAAATGGCCAACAGATATTGGAAATGAATGGTTTTTTGAGTATGAAGTAGAAGATCTAAAAGGCGATTTGGCTTATGAAGAAGGAGTCGTAAGAAGAGACCCTAGTGCAATAATTAAGCACGATGGTAAATACTTTGTTTGGTATAGTAGAAGTGTTGGCCCAACCCAAGGATTTGGTGGTGATATTGTTGAGGAAAAAGTGTTCCCTTGGGATAGATGCGATATTTGGTATGCCACATCAGATGATGGAATTACTTGGAAAGAAGAAGGCTTAGCTGTTCCCAGAGGAGAAAAAGGGGCTTATGACGATCGTTCGGTTTTTACTGTTGAGATCATGGAATATGACGGCATGTTTTATTTATGTTATCAAACAGTAAAATGCCCCTATACGGTTAGAGTTAAAAATCAGGTTGGATTGGCGTGGTCAAAGTCTCCTTATGGGCCTTGGACAAAAAGTGAAGTACCTATTTTAAGTCCAGCAGATAATGGTATATGGAAAGGCACGAAACAAAATCGTTTTTCGGTTGAGAAAAAAGGAGATTTTGATAGTCATAAAGTTCATGATCCATGTATTATTCCTTACAATGGTAAATTTTACCTGTATTATAAAGGAGAGCAAATGGGTGAAGCAATTACCTTTGGTGGTCGTCAAATACGACATGGTGTTGCCATTGCAGATCATCCAAAAGGGCCCTATGTTAAATCTAAATACAATCCTATATCCAATAGCGGACATGAGATTTGTGTTTGGAAGTACAATAATGGCATAGCGTCATTAATTACTACAGATGGTCCAGAGAAGAATACCGTGCAATGGTCACCAGATGGCATTAATTTTGATATTAAAGCTGTAGTAAAAGGAGCTCCGCATGCTATTGGATTAAATAGGTCAGCAAATATTGAAAAGGAGCCATTAGAGATTTTACGATGGGGATTGACTCATGAATATATGAATGATGATTACCAATATATTAGACGATTTACTACTTGGCGTATGAAGCACCATACGGCAAAGGGGGAAAGTGGAGAATAAAACTATAAATTAACTCCAAAAATTAATTGTGTACTTCTTTTAAGCAAAATACAATTAATTTTTGGAGTTTTTAATTTTCTGAAAAACTCAGCCATTTAATAGTAAATAAGTTTAGTTTTTCTTTCGTTTTTTAAGCGTTCATATAATGAGTTTTGGTTATAGTTTATTCTAGAATATGCCCTCCAGAATGATTAAGAATTGTACCCGTCATGTATCCTGCAAGATCTGAAGCAGCAAGAACTATGGCTTTAGCAGTGTCGTGTGTAGAGGGAAGTTTTTTTAATGCAGTTTTCTGTTGTTCAATAAATCCTTGCATTTCTTTTCTGCTTAAACCCATATTTGCGCCCATGGTGGTAAAGGTGTAATCAATTGTTGGAGAATCTGGCATAGCTTCAGAGCGTACCCCGATAACACGGATGCCTTCTGCTCCCCACTCGTTTGCAAGACTTTTTACTAAACCTTCGGTTGCTGCATGCGAAGCCGTAAGGGCAGCACTCCATGGTGATCCCACTTTTGATAAAGTAGAGGTTATAAAAATAATAACGCCACTTTTTTGCTTCGCCATAATGGGAAATGCTGTTTTTGCTGTAACAAATTGATTAGCAGTAGTTGTTTTAAGAGGGATTAGAAATTGCTCTAAGGTGACATCCAATGCTGGTTTACCATGGTTATATTCTGCAGGTTTTGAGGCACTTAAATTAATGACAATGTCTACGGGTACATTTTCACGGTCGAACCAAGAAAAATAACCATTAACTTCATCTTCATTTAAAGTGTCCACTTTTCTAACTTCTCCTAAATCTGAAGATTCTATGCCTTCCACATTTATGTCCGAAAGAAATATATTAGCTCCATAATCTTTAAAAACTTTGGCTACTTGTTTTCCTAAAGCTCCTTTTGCTCCAAAAATTAAGGCGTTTTTGTTTTCTAATAATTGATTTTTCATTTTTACTATTTTTAGTTTTATTTATTCGTATTTCATAGCTTCATAACCAAAAACTTTTCTAATTAATGCTATTTGTCCAATGGCGTAAGATTCTCTATCTATTAAAAATATTATAGCTCCTAACAGGTTGTTTTGTCCTATTGTTTTGGGTATAAAAAGGGGAGATGGAGCCACTAATTGTTCTGGTGTGATTTCTTTAAGGCGTTTTTCTAATACAGGTGTTATTCTATCCCAATCTGCTATAATTTCTTCTAATGAAGGATAATGTACATCGGGAATAATAGGTTTATGCCCTTTAAAGAATTCAGGAAAAGCCTGTTCCAATTCTATCCCAATACTATTTCGAAGATTGTATCTGGTAGTAGCCAGGTTACCTGCAATCCATGATAAATGGTTTGTAAGCCCATTTAACCTAATATGTGTGTGCTTAGGTTTAATGCCTGTTAACACGTTTTTAAAAAGTGTATCGTGGTAGCGATACTGTTCTAATAATCTTTCAATAGATAAGTCAATTTCCATTTTATAGGTCTTATTTTATTATTGTATATTTGACCAGTTGCAAAAAGCAACTAGACAAATATATAAAACTAATTGTTTTTTACAACTAGTTTTTAAATAAAATTAGTTTATATGAAAAATTCTAAGTCAAATTGTCCAATAAATCAAGCTTTAGAGGTATTTGGAGATAAGTGGACTTTGTTGATTATCAGAGATATTATGTTTGATGGGAAACACTATTTTAGGGAGATGTTAGGATCTGATGAAAAAATAGCAAGTAATATTCTTACAGATAGGTTGAACAAATTAGAAGAATTTAGAATCTTGATTAAAACTAAAGATGCCCATCATAAGCAGAAAAATGTATATAGTTTAACCAATAAAGGAATAGACTTAATGCCCGTTATGGTTAATTTGGCCCATTGGAGTACTAAACATAGAGAAGTTTCGGATAAGGATAAAGCACATGTCATGGAACTTGTTGATGGCGGACAAAAGCTACAGGATAAAATGAGTACTGCTCTTAGAGAAGAATTAAAATCGGTTTCTTTAGAATAAGACGACAAGTTACAATGTGATATAACTTGTCGTCTTATTCTTTGAGTTTAATTTTGTGGCTTTGGGAATAACTCTGTGTCAAAATAGAAGCGTTGACGTGCTATTTTTCCATTGTTGACATTAAAAACTTCGCAACAAGGAATAGTAGCTTGTACTGGGTTCACTACTTTTAGTAAAGACAGATGAGTAATAGCATCATCAGCTACAATTAGATCTTGAGTTTCAACTGCAAATTCCATTTCAAAAGCCATTAACTTTTCAAAGTAATCTTCAGGATTATTGGTTGAAAACATTGGACCCGTATATTTATGGTCATCAGCCATAAAACTTCGTGCTTCTGTAAAATCACCTTTATTAATTGCATTAAAAAAGCCTTCTACTACTTTTGTTGAATTTTTTTCGTTGTCCATTTAAATTGAAATTTAATTGTTAAATTTGTTACTTGCAAAATGCAAGCTTTACAAATATATCAATAAGCTTGCAAAATACAAGTCTTCTGATGAAAAAAAATGAAAAACGCTCGGAATGCCCTATTAGTAGGTCTTTAGATTTATTTGGAGATAAATGGTCACTTTTAATAATAAGAGACATCGTTTTTAAAGGTTTTAGGTTCTATAATGAGTTTTTAGATTCTGGGGAAGGTATAGCAACTAATATGCTTTCTGATAGGTTAAAAAAATTAGAATTAAATGGGTTTATTATTAGTAAAAAATATAAACAGCTCAAAACAAAGAAAATATATCAACTTACAGAAGCAGGTATTGGTTTGATTCCAATTTTATTGGAAATGATGGCATGGGGATTTAAACATGATGATACTTTGCTTATTCCAGATAATGAGGTTGGAATTGTAGATAGAATATGGAATGATAGAGAGGCCTTTTTAGAAGAAGTGGTTACTGCATTAAGAAATTTTGATAACAAAAACTTTTGTTAGGTGAACAATATTTTATTCATGTTTTTTATTTTCTTAATTGTTTGTGAAAACTTAATTTAGGAAAACATTTTAATTATGAAACTGTGATAAGAGTGGGATATAT
The DNA here is from genome assembly GCA_947501845.1 of uncultured Flavobacteriaceae bacterium. Lineage (GTDB taxonomy): Bacteria > Bacteroidota > Bacteroidia > Flavobacteriales > Flavobacteriaceae > Flavivirga. The sequence goes on from CANMXP010000004.1 coordinate 272,703, forward strand.
TCACTTTTTTGATAAAAACACAAGGTTCTTAAAGGATAAAAGAGGAATGGTCATAAATTTACATGTTCGAATAGGTTATAGGTTTTAATAATAGTTATTGTAAAGGATAATAGTTTGTGGTCTGGCATACTGCAAAAAAAACCACATTTTAGTTATAAAATGTGGTTTTTACACAATAAATTTAAATTTCAAGCCATTCAATCATGGCATCAAGAGTTTAGAGGATATAGTATATCCTAAACATCTTCTTTATTAAATACAAAATATTTCAAAACTTAATTTATTGCCTGCTATTAACTATAAATGTTAGCCCAATAATTATAAACTGTAAATTATTTACATTAATTCCCTTATTGTTATTAGATAGGAATTAATGATAATTATTACACATTATCTCAAAATTTAAAGAGAATTCTCAAGCATTTCTTGTAAATACTTAGCTCTATCATCAATAGCTCCGTAATTTACACCAGATTCATGATCAAGAATGAGTTCTCCGTTTTCAAATTTCATCCAAGAATGTGCAGAAAAGACACTACTTTCGTCTTGAAATACCACTTTTTTAAGAACCTCTTGTAGAGCTTCTTTACCCATTTCGTCACTACAAATACCCTCTAAAGCTTTAATAGTTGGTTCAAAATATATACTTGCAAGCCCTTCTTCGTATGTGTTTAAGTGTAGATTTTTTCCAAATGTATCCCATTTTACTTCAATGTCTACATCAAAATTTAAAGTTTCTAATATTCTTTTTTTTAAATCAGGAAATTGATTTTCCTCAAAATTCTTGATGGCTCTTTTTTCTTGAAGTCCCATTTTTTTTCTTATTTTAAAATTAAACGAGCAACAAAAAAAGATAAAAAATTAGCCTTACACATCACTATAAAAAGGTAAATAATGAATCCCTATTTTTAACTTATTTTTCTTTTTTGAACAGAATATATTATTTGTTAATTTGTTTAGATTAACAAAGCTATGATGTTAACTCTTAAAGCAAATCACTATATTTAGGTATTATGTGATAGCTATAAATGGGTATTTTTTTGCTAACCTACTTTATATTTACAGTATATATAAAATATGAAATAATTTATATTTTTTTTGTAGTGTGTTTATAAAAGAAAATAAGTATTTATAAATTATACGCAAGCCTATTAAAATCTACTAAAAACTATTTATGATTTATAAAAAAGAAATTAGTATTATAATTGCAGACGACCATCAGATCTTTTTAGATGGCCTTTTAGCACTTCTTGAAGGCGTTGAAAATTTATGTGTCACTGGTAGTGCTGTGAATGGCCTTGAAGTTTTAACGCTCCTAGATAACCATGTGGTAGATCTGGTTATTCTTGATATTAATATGCCTAAAATGGATGGTATAGAGCTAAATAAAATTATAAAAAAAGAGTATCCTAACGTTAAGACTTTAGTACTAAGTATGCATATTTGTCCAGATAAAATTTCTAGCTTAACTAAAAGCAATGCTAATGGATATTTGTTGAAGAATAGTGGAAAAGTCGAATTGCTTAATGCAATTGATTCTATAGTGAACCAAAATGTTAATTATTTTTCTTCTGAAGTTAAAGAACAATATATGAATAGTATTTTTAATTCTAAAGAAAAACCTATTGAAGAATTAAGAAATAGAGAAAGAGAAATAATAAGACTTATCTCCCAAGAATATACGACTCAGGAAATAGCAGAAAAACTTTTTATCAGTCCACATACAGTGAATACACATAGGAAAAACCTACTTGCTAAACTAAATGTTAAAAATTTAGCAGGTTTGGTAAAATATGCAGTGAAAAATGGACTTTCCGAATAATTTCTATTTATTGAATTGATTGTTTTTAGGCAAGTAAACCTATTTAATATATTGTATTAAAACTTAACGATGATTCATCATGGTCTTCAATTTATGAATTAAAATAACAGTGATAAAGCCTCCAGTAAAAGAGATAAAAAGGTTCAAGATAAAAAGGCCAAAATGAAGATCTCCCGATTGCATTATTGATTTAGGACCAAAGCCAAACTGTCCTAGGGATTTTATAAAAAAAATACTGCCAAAAACACCAGAGATGGTATTACCTATAAGTCCTAATGTATGTGTTTTGAAAATATACCCCGAAATGTTTGAGCCAATAATCCCAAATACAATGCTTATTAAAGAAATTAAAGTATCGGTCATAAGCTTGTACATTAATGCCCATAATCCATTTTATCAATTTTTCCTCCCATGAGTCTTTTTTGAATGATCATATAAACAAATAGAAGAATAAATCCAACGATACCCCAGTTAACTGCGATAGATAACCCATATTCTGGAGCAGCAGTATTGTATATGGTTAACGATTCATTAACCATGTTGTTAGAAGGTAACATTGCAGGAAAAATAGATGCTAAAGATGAGGAGATACCCCCAAGTATCAAAAGTGTAGAGCAAATAAAACCATAAATGTCTTTTTTTAACTTTTTGATAAAAAACAATCCAGCTAACCCAGAAATATAAATAATAGGAAATACCATTAGAAAAGGTGTTTCTATAAAATTATCTAAAGAATTAGGGTTAATATCCTGCCAAACAATTAAAGAAAATATAGTTAATATAGACAGTACTATATTTAATTTAAAAATCACTGTTTTAAGCTTGTTATTTATGGATGAATTGGTTTTTAAAATAATCCAATTGGCACCATGAATGGCTAAAGTAACTAAGGTAATTAGGCCAATAATAATTGTAAACCAATCTATCACGCCTGGAGACTCGCTTAGTGGACTAAAACTGGAACTCCATAGTGGCAGGAAAAAATAATGCCCCTCATAGATAGATACACCGCTCTCAACACCACCTAAATTAACACCTCTTACAATGTTGCCTAACGCAATACCAAAAAATAATGCTAATAAAAGGCTTGAAACACCAAAGGCTTTATCCCAGATGTCTTTCCACATTTGATAATCAAACTGGCCTCTGAATTCCAATCCAATGGCCCTAAATATAATTAACCATAAAACTATAATTAAAGGCAGATAAAAACCACTAAAAACAGAAGCGTAAAACGTTGGAAAGGCCATGAAAAGCATGCCGCCAGCGGCAACTAACCAAACTTCGTTAGAATCCCAAAATAACCCAGCAGATTTGGCAATAACTTCTTTGTCTTTTTCAGTTTTGGCATAAAACAAATGAATTATACCAGCTCCAAAGTCATAACCATCTAATACAAAAAAAACAACTAAAACAATAGCAATGATAATGAACCAAAATATTTCCATAACTTAATGTATTTGAGGTTTAGGACCTTGGTGAATGGTTTTACCAACCAGTATCAAAAATAATAGCCCGAGTAGTAGATATATAGCAACAAAACCTAATAAGGTGAATAAGGTATTTCCAGAAGAAACGGTAGGAGAAACCCCTTCGCTTGTCTTTAATAAGCCGTAAACCAAGTAAGGTTGTCTGCCTAATTCTGCTACATACCAACCAGTAATATTTGCGATATAAGGAAATGGCACTAAAAACATGATGGTCCAGAGCAATGGCTTTAAATTAAATAGCTTTCTACGCCATAAAAAGAATACTGACATCCCCATGACACCAATAAAAATAGTACCCAGACCAACCATAATATGATATGAGTAATAAAGCGCAGGAATATTGTCTGGGAGCTCTTCTTTTTTAAATTTGTCCATTCCAGGAATTTGCTTGTCCCATTTTTGATAGGTTAAAAAACTTAATATGTTTGGAACAGCAATCTTATTATCTAATTTTTTCTCTACCATATTTGGCTGACCGATTAGAACAATTTCGGCTCCAGCTTCTTCTGTTTCAAAAATACCTTCCATAGCAGCGAATGATGCAGGTTGGTATTTTGCCACATTTTTAGCATTCCAGTCGCCTGTTGGGAAAGCTAAGAGTATACTGGACACTAACCCAAATACAACGCCTGTTTTTAAAAGTAGTTTACCATAATCTAAGTTTTTATCTCTTAAGATATAAAAGGCACCTATACTAGAAATTACAAATGAAGAAGTAGTAACAGAGGCAAACTGATTATGTAGAAAAGCTGGAAGCAACCAGGGGTTACTAAAAAGAGAAGAAAAATTATCTAAGACAAATTTGCCATTATCCAATATTTCATATCCCACAGGATGTTGCATCCAGGCATTAGTGGCTAATATAAACCAACCGCTTCCCCAAGAACCCAGAAAAACTAAAAAGCCAGTCAGGAAATGTAATTTTTGCCCCATAAGTTTTTCTCCAAAAATAAAAAGAGCTAAAAAGGAAGATTCCAAGAAGAAAGAAAACATACCTTCCATAGCCAGCGTCTGACCTATAATACTTCCGGTGAGTTCTGAAAATTTTGCCCAATTGGTACCGAATTGAAATTCCATAGGGATTCCGGTAATAACCCCCATTGTAAAATTAACTGCAAATATCTTCATCAAGAATTTTGCAATATCATTATATTTTTCAGTTTTGTTTATTAAATATTTCCCCTTAAAATAGACTATTATTAGTGACAAGCCCATGGTTAATTGAGGAAATATATAATGGAAAGTAATAGTAAATGCAAATTGCAGTCTATCATAAAAAATCATGTCTTCCATTTCATCATCTTTTTAAGAAAGTGAATAGCTTTGAATAAGAGCAATAGCGTGTTAAAAAAGTATTGGATTGAAGGTTTAACACAAGCAAAATTTTTAAAAATTTATATCGTTAATTTCACTCTGCAAAGATAACTAAATTTAGATTTTTATGGTATTTAAAAGACCAAATGTATTTGGTAAAATTCCGAGAGGATTTCGTAACTAGGCTTGCGCCAGCAATGTAATTTTATAAGGTGTTGTGTGTAGTTTTATTTATCTAGTAACTTTTTAATTTCTAGCGCAATTTTATCTACGTTACCTTCTGAATTGCCAGTAGAAACATATTGTATTATTCCATTTTTATCTATTAAGAAGTTTTTTGGAATAGAACCTTGAGCATACTGATGCCAAATTTCCGCATCTGTATCATAGCCAACATTGAAATCAACGCCATATTTTTTTAATTGTTTCATTTTATTGGAAACAGTTTCTTTTTTCTGACCTATAGCTATGGGGATAAAAACAAACTTTTCATCACTAAAAGGTATCAATATTTTTTCTGGAATTTCTGAAAGTTCTATCAAGCAAGGGGCGCACCAAGTTGCCCAAAAGTTTAATAATACAACTTTTCCTTTTAAGTTTTTAAGTGTAATTTCTTGACCATCAATCATTCTTACTGTAAAGTTATTGGCCTTGTCATTTAAAGCTAAAAGAAAGTCTTTTTCTGGTATTTTTTTTTCACTACTAGGCTTTGGAGCAATTCGTTTTTGTTCGGCACGTTCTTCCTCATTCCTTAATTCAATTTGGACAATAAACTCTCTATCACCAATAATATCACCAAATTTTGCATAGAGAGAATCACGTTTTTCTTCTGAAACTCCTTTGTTCATTGATTTCACATAGCCGAGTCTCCCATATTCCATAAGACTATCTTTTTTGATAAAGAATTTATTATCAACAATAATAACATATTCAGGCTTGCTAATTTCTTTTTCTTGCCCGAAGATGGTAATTCCATAAAAAGTTAAAAATAAAGTAAGTATATATTTCATAACCAAAATTTTATTTATAGTTCGATCGTTTTCAATTTGAACACAATGTTTGTATAGGTTTGTTGTATGTTTAATCACCTAATTTAGTAGATACAAACCAACTAGAAAATCCGTGAGGATTTTTCGTAAGTAGGTTGGAACTCGCATGAATTATAGGATACGGTGTTGTCAATAGGTGTTTTTTACTTTAAATTCTAAAAGTATTTTTATTTTTTCTTTCCTTTTTTAGTTGTTATGATTATAACCCCGTTAGAAGCATTATATTTTTTCAAAGCTTCCTCACCCTTTTTAAGTATTTTGATGGTTTCAACATCATCAGGAGATAATTTCTTAAATGTTTCTTGGTCACCTTCATCTCCATCAATAATTATTAAGGGAGTACCTTTTGGGTTGCCATATTCAACCCTTGTCTTAGCTTTAATTACCTTAGCCTCCTTCTCTTTTGTTATAATTATTATAACACCATTCTTTGCATTGTATTCTTTTGTTGCTCGTTCACCTTTAATAACATTTACAGATTCAATTCTATTTGGATCCAATATATCCATTGGAAAATCGAACTTTTCCCCATCAACATAAATATCTGGTTTTGCACCATCCTTTACCTTAATATTGAGCTTTTCTGGTTTCGAGATTTTACCTTTTTCTTCTTTGCCCTCCTGTGCTTGAATTAACGAAATAGAAAGTAATACTGTACATGCAGTTAAAATTATTTTTTTCATGTTTCTATATGTTTACTTGTTAATTATATATATGATATTAGTTATTTAATTATTCGGTTGTTGTATAAATAATGATCATTTCATTTTCATAAATAATATTTTGTTGGATTTCTGATGGTTCTGAATTAGACACCATATTTAGAGCTTGATTCAATAAAGCTTCTTTCTCGGAATAGTTGAGTTCTTTTTGTTTTGGACTGGCTATATAAAGAGAGATTAATAATAAAACTGAAGCCGCTGTAGACATAATTCCAACAAACCTCCTGTGCCTTTTTGTTTTTTTATTTTGAAAGGACTCCCATAATGTATCATTAAAATTCTTGGGTGTTTCATTTTTATTTTTTTTCACAAAAGTAGACCATGCTTCCAAAGAAGGTTTTAAGTTTTGAGTTTTGTCAAACAAAAGTTGTTCTTCGTTTAACGTACTATTCCCTTCTTTATATTTTTCAATTAATCTTTCAATTTCATCCTCTTTCATAGCTATATGTTTTTTCTAATTTTATACTTACCTGTTTTCTAGCCCGCGATAATAGAACTCTAATATGTTCAACTTTAAGTTGTGTTGCAGCAGCTATTTCAATAAATTCATAACCGTCTAAGTCTCGCATCATTATAACTTCTCTTTGTTGTTCGGGTAAGTTTTTAAGAATTTTTTTAATAATAGTATTTAACTCTTTCCATTCCAATTGTTCTTGACCGTTTGCTGATTTTAATATATCAAGTTGGAAAGGAGAGTCATCAATTTCTATCCTTTTCTTTCTCATTAAATCAATACAGTAATTGCGAGCTGTTAAGAATACAAAACCCGTAATATTTGGATGTTGCCCAATTTGCTTACGCCTTACCCAGAGTTTCATCATTATTTCTTGAATAGCATCTTCAGCGTTTGCATTATTTCCAAGCATTCGAGAAACCATAGGAAACAAATGCTCAGATAGTGAAAATACTTTAAGTTTAAATTCTTTCTTATTCATTCTATTCTAATAACGATAAAATAAATATGGGCATAACAAAAAAAGTCACTTTATTTAATAATTTAATCATAAATGATTGATAATAATTAATTTCTTTTTTTTAAGGGACAATATTGAACATCTTTGAAATTAAAAATACTTGTTTGGAGCACAGATAAACTAGTGACTTTTACCAAATCTAAATAAAATAGTACTCAGTTTCTGTAATTCGTCCTTGTAGCTAGCGATTTGTGTATAGAAAGTTGCGATTTTGTCTGCAAGGAATTTACGAAGGAAAATCAACTGCAAGCAAATAAGCATTTACCAATTGTTTGGCATTAAAATAAGCTTTTTCTATACATATTGTGCTTGTTGCACAAGACTAATATATCGATAAGATTATTATCTTTAGTTATGTAAGGCAAGAAAGGTTATCAAGAGAAATTATTTTCTCAATTCCAGTTGAGCGAGCGTGTTCCCGATCACAACTTTTATAGAAGATTAAAAGAAGTTTTAGATTTGGACTTTTTATATCCAATGACCAAACCATATTATGGATCAAGCGGACAAAAGAGTATCGATCCCGTGGTTTTCTTTAAGTTGTGTCTGGTCGGTTATATGGAAAGTCATTTACATAATATCCGTCAGATCAGTGCCATGGACAAAAAAAAACTCCAACAGGAAGGTCAAAGAAGAATAATGCGAGCAAAGAGACTCAGAGTATTACAGCAAGTTCCAAAG
>CANMXP010000005.1 GCA_947501845.1 uncultured Flavobacteriaceae bacterium
GCGCTTGTCATAGTTTACTTTATTTCCTTTCTCTTTCTTAAATTTATAAAAAACAAATCTAAAGGAGCGTAGTCGAAGGGCTCAATCCCTAACGCTTGTATTTACTACTAACGTTTTATAGTCTAAATTTTTAGATTTTGAAGAGTTTCGTTTAACGTTTAGTATAAGAGCAGTAATAGATTAAACATATTTACTTTTCTGATAGTAAGATACTAAATAAGAATAATAGTGTTCGAGTTTGCATCTGGATTGCTATTACTTTTATACAATATTGTAAGGCGTTTTTATTTTGGATTGAATTAATCTTTTACTAATATCCCAAACCTTTTTAGCTGTCTCTTCATTAGTTGCCCAAGGTTTGGGCTGTTTCTCTTTACAATTTCTGAAATTTTTACCTGAAATTCCTTCAACTTCAGAAGATGAGCACAAATAGATAGATGTTTTGGCTCCTTTTTCAGGTGATTGTAGAAATAATTTCATAAGAGGAGAAATTATTTTACCAAATAGCCCATTTTGAGAGCCTAAGTTAGTCCCTACTTCTCCTGGATCAACAGAATTTACGGTTATATCACTACTCTTTAAAGCCTTTGCTAATTCGTAAGTAAAAAGAATATTTGCTAGTTTTGAATGACTATATACTTTCAATGATTTAAAACCATTTTCAAAACTTAAGTCATCAAAGTTTATGTTTTTTATAAGCATATGTGCTCCTGATGCTACATTTATAATTCGGGCAGGACTACTAGATTTTATTCGTTCAAGTAACAAATTAGTTAATAAAAAGTGGGAAAGATGGTTGACAGCAAACATTTCTTCATAACCATCTATACTAAGCTTTCTAGTTGTATTATAAACACCAGCGTTATTTAAAAGGATGTGTAAAGGTTTTTTATGGCTCAAGAATGTTTGAGCTATTTTGATAACTTCCATCAATGATGACAAATTTCCTACTATTAAATGAATGTTTTGATTTCCTGTTTCTGATTTTATATTCTGTAAAGTTTTCTTTCCTTTTTGAGAATTGCGACCAACTAAATATAATTCAGCTCCCATTTTAGCTAGAGCTTTTGCGGAAGCTAATCCTATTCCACTAGTTGCTCCTGTTATAAGGGCAATCTTATTTGTTAAATTTCCCATCCTTGTTTTTTATTTATTAATATTAAAAACTCTTTTACTTCTCCAAGTAAAAATTACAATTGTCAATAATCCAAACGTAGTTGTAATAAGAAAAAAGATATCATCTAAATCCTTGGGCAGATTCATAAAGAGTGTAATAGTAGATAAAAGTGCTATGCTAATATTTAACCACTTGTTGATTTTATATGGTAGAAATTGTGAAAGTATTATCATTAAAATAGGAGCCTCAAGTAGAATACCACCAATTAACATAAGCTCTTCAGTAATTTTATTACCATTTACCATTCCGCTTTGCATCTCTTCAAGTAAACCAGGTCTAAACAGATCGTGAATATCCTTAACGATTATATTAAGTAATATAAACACCCATAAAAAAGAGAGTTTTGTTCTCATATAAAATATATTTTTAGTGAGCTACAAAATTATTCTTCTCAAAATCGGAATTCATTCACCCAAGTTAACTTCGATGATAATGATAAATAAAAGTCAAGTAATTATTTTTTGGTGAGTAAGTCGTTTACGTATTCTGCTTAAAGATTGGGGTTTTATTCCTAGATAACTTGCCAAGTGGTATTGGGGAATTCTCTTAAACAAATTAGGCTTGGACTTTCTTAATTCTAAATAATATTCTTCTGGTGAGAGGTTTCTAAATTTATCTGCTGAAATTAATTGATTAGTGGTAAAATCATCACTAATTTTTCTGTAAATCGGAATAAATTGTGGATAAGTTTTTAAAAAATGCTCTGTTCGTTCGGTTCTTCCTATCGAAAACAAACAATCTTCAAGACATTCAATATAATATTCCGAAGGTTGTTTTTTTATATAACTAACAGGAACAATTGGGTCATATTCTAAAAAAAAATCTGTGTTTTTTTCTTCCCCATCGATTAAGAAATAGCTACGAACACAACCTTTTAAAACAAGGTAACTTTCCTTGGCATATTCACCTTCTCTTAATAAAACTGTTCCTTTTTTGTAGTTTTTAATTAAACAGTTTTCTTCAATAATTCTAATTTCATCTTTGTCTAGAGAAGTATATTGAGAAAAATATTTTATTAAAAGTTTACTCATAATTTTTTCACTCTGGAGTCTCCACAATGTAAAGATAAAATTCCATTATTAAACGAATTTCGGCAATTTTTCTGATAAAGTCAAGTTGTTGGTATGAGGTTACAGAGATGAGTCATCTCTTGGTAAAAACCTCTAAAAATTGTGTTTTTCAATCGTATACTTATTTTGTATCTTGGTAGACACTTAAGTAAGAAACAAAAAACTAATAATATAAAGCTATGACATTTGATATTGATATGATAAAAGGGGTTTACGCGAGAATGAAAGAGCGTGTAGATGCTGCCCGAGAAATTGTTGGAAAACCACTAACACTTTCTGAAAAAATATTGTACAATCACCTATGGGATGGTATACCAACTAAAGCCTTTGAAAGAGGGAAGGATTATGTAGATTTTGCACCCGATAGAATTGCATGTCAAGATGCCACAGCACAAATGGCCTTATTACAGTTTATGCAAGCTGGAAAGACTAAAGTGGCAGTACCAACTACGGTACATTGCGACCATTTAATTCAAGCTAAAGAAGGAGCGGCTACCGATTTAAAGCATGCTAATAATGTGAGCAGCGAGGTTTTTAATTTCTTGGAATCTGTTTCAAATAAATATGGTATTGGGTTTTGGAAACCTGGTGCAGGTATTATTCACCAAGTGGTTTTAGAAAATTATGCTTTTCCGGGAGGGATGATGATTGGAACCGATTCACATACAGTAAATGCTGGTGGATTAGGAATGGTTGCTATTGGTGTTGGAGGCGCAGATGCTGTTGATGTTATGGCTGGAATGGCTTGGGAGCTTAAATTTCCTAAACTAATAGGGGTGAAGTTAACAGGCAAATTATCTGGTTGGACAGCACCAAAAGATGTGATTTTAAAAGTAGCTGAAATACTTACCGTAAAAGGAGGAACTGGTGCTATTGTAGAATATTTTGGTCCAGGAGCAATAGCGATGTCTTGTACTGGTAAAGGAACTATTTGTAATATGGGAGCAGAAATTGGAGCAACCACATCTACTTTTGGTTATGACGATTCTATGGAGCGCTATTTACGTGCTACAGATAGAGAAGGTATTGCAGATGCTGCTAATGAAGTAAAAGACTATTTAACGGCAGATACCGAAGTATATGGAAACCCAGAGCAGTATTTCGATCAGGTTATTGAAATTAATTTATCAGAATTGGGCCCATTATTAAACGGGCCATTTACTCCAGATTTATCGACAGAAGTTGGTTCAGCAATGACTGAAAAAGCTAAAGCCAACGACTGGCCAATAAAAGTAGAGTGGGGATTGATTGGTTCTTGTACCAATTCATCTTATGAAGATTTATCAAGGGCATCATCCATTGCACAACAAGCTTTAGATAAAGGTTTAAAAACAAAAGCAGAGTTTGGTATCAACCCTGGTTCTGAACAAGTAAGATACACAGCAGAACGTGATGGTATCCTTGAGGTATTTGAAAAATTAGATGCTAAAATCTTTACGAATGCTTGTGGACCATGTATTGGGCAATGGGCTAGATATTCAGATCCTAAGAATGCACCGAAAAATAGTATCGTTCACTCTTTCAATAGAAACTTTGCAAAGCGTGCCGATGGAAATCCGAATACACACGCTTTTGTAGCTTCTCCTGAATTAACTGCTGCAATTACTATTGCGGGGCGTTTGGATTTTAATCCGTTAAAAGATAAGCTAATCAATGAAAATGGAGAAGAAGTGATGTTGGATGAGCCAACAGGTTGGGAGTTACCCCCAAAAGGCTTTGATGTAAAAGATAATGGCTATTTAGCACCAGAAGTAGATGGTAGTCATATACAGGTATCTGTAAAAGATAATTCTGAGCGTTTACAATTATTAACACCATTTGTACCGCTAGGAGACACCATTACAGGAGCTAAATTGTTAATTAAAGCATTTGGTAAATGTACTACAGACCATATCTCTATGGCTGGACCATGGTTACGCTTTAGAGGGCATTTAGATAATATTGCAAATAATACGCTCATAGGTGCGGTGAATGCCTTCAATCAAAAAACAAACTTTGTTAAAAACCAATTAACAGGTGATTATGGGGGCGTACCAGATGTACAACGGGCATATAAAAAGGAAGGCATAAAAACAATAGTTGTAGGAGACCATAACTACGGGGAAGGATCTTCTCGTGAGCATGCTGCTATGCAGCCTAGACATTTAGGTGTTGCAGCAGTAATAGTAAGGTCTTTTGCACGTATACACGAAACAAACCTTAAAAAACAAGGTATGCTAGGGTTAACGTTTGCTAATGAAACCGATTACGATTTAATCCAAGAAGATGATACGTTTAACTTCACAGATTTAAATGAATTTACTCCTGGTAAACAATTAACACTTGAGGCTGTCCATACAAATGGAAGTAAAGATATTATTATGCTTAATCATACCTATAACCAATCTCAGATTGAGTGGTATAAAGAAGGATCGGCATTAAATTTAATTAAAAAGCAAAACGCTTAATTTAGATACGATGTATTTAGGCCTGTCAGGTTTTTAAAACCTGACAGGCCTTTAACTTTAACTAGTTTGCTGTAATGTTTTATTCTTTTCTTTTAGTATAGCCAATTGTTTTTCTAAAAACGTAATGGCTTGCTCAGTTTTATGACTTGCCTTAGCAGTAAAGTCTTTTAAATTTTCCTTAAATTTATCCTTGCCAGATTGAGCTGCTTTGGATACATCTTCTTTTACTTCCGTAAAATCTTTAGTTATTTGGTCTTTTATGCAGTTGCCTTCTTTTTTAAGCTTATCTCTGGTTATTTTACCTTTTTCGGGCGCTAACAGCACACCTATTCCAGCACCAACTAATAGGCCTAAAACTAATGTTCCTTTATTAATCATTTGCTTTTTCTTTTAAATATTAAACGTGTTTTACTTAATAAGTAGTGAAAATCACTAATTTGTTACAAACAAATTCAGTGCCAGCTATTTATGATAGCTATTAAAGTGTTAAAAAGGTTTTTTTTTGGTACCCCAATTTTGTCATTCTATATATACAGATCATAATAACGTTGTGTTTACTAATGTAATTTCTATATATAAAGTAGTTATGGGTTTGGGGTGTAACCCAAGTTTTTGTTTTGAATTTTTAGATAAATATTAATGAGCATACTTAGACTGGTTTAAATTAAAATATAAAAAGCAATTGGTTTTTAAGTCAAGTGTCTCTTAACCTTTTTTAATCAGTTTCTTAATACCAATTACTGAATTGCTGTTCTTTATTTTAACAATGTAAATACCAGACGGAAGGTTTTTAGTATTTATGATACTTTTATCTTTAATACTGGATGATTGCATAACAATTTTTCCAAAAACATCAATAATGCTAACATGATTCTCAGCACCATTTAAACCTGACAATGTTATAAATTCATCTGAAGGGTTTGGATACATTGATATTTTTTGCTCATCTAAGTTGGTTTTATTAATAGATAAAGAACCACTGTGGGTTAATTCAATTATTCCCCAGAAAGAATCGAAAGTGCCAATATTTAACGTTATTAAACCAGAGTTATCGGTTTCTAGTACCAAATCTAAAGAAGTTTTATTTGGTCTATGTAGTTTAGCTCCCGTTATAGTATTAGGAAATGTAGCTTCAGGTATTTTTATAGAAATATTATTATGTGTTTGAGCCTCGTCATCACTAGAGTTATATTTACGATTAAGCAGATGAAGTGCATAAGGCGCTGCATCACTTTTAGAAGATTTTCTTGGTAAAGCAGATATAAGGTTGTTACTAACTGTGTTACCGCTTAGTACATCTATTTTCCAGGAAAGACGTTGTGTTATTGCATTGGGAGTGTTAATAGAAACTACTTTAGCTCCAGCACTATTCAAAATTGTATTCTGAGCTGTTGTAAAGTATTGTCCATCGTTATCGGTAACAATAGCATCATACGGTTCTAACTGTTCTGTAGTTGGCGCAATTGGTCGGTCAGGGTCACCAAAAATCTTCAGATCAAATGAAATATTATCTTCTACAAGATTCTGTAAAGTTTGACGAGCAGTGAGGCTTCCATCCATACCAGAATCAAGTAGCGATGCATAGACAGAATAGGCAAGCGCTACATTTGAAACAGCCTTGTAATCGTCAAGTAATTCGCTATTGTCATGAACGAACTCATACAAATCTGCATAGACTTGCCATCCTGGACTCCATACAGGATATCCTCCACCAAGCCATATGTTTTCTGGTATAGTAAAAACGGAACCCATGGCATAGGCTTGTGCTATCCATCCACGAGCCTGATGTGGGGCACTTCTATCATATAATGCTGCAAATGCATCTGGATAGGGAAAATAGATCAAGGTTTTATCTAATGCTTCAGCGGCTTTAAAGTGTAACATTGGTCTAAACGGAGGACTTGTATTGGCATCGTGAGCATGAAAAAATTCACCAGCTAAATAGGTCTGTCTTTCAGAAAAAATAAAACCGCGAGGCTCAATAAGGTTGGTTGTGGCACCTATTGCAATGCCTGGCCTTTTTGTGTCAATGTATTCGAACAATTCATCCATAACATTATTCAATGCCTGACGTTGAAAGTAGACAAAATCGTGGTATAAAGGAATGTTTCCAGCAATACTAAGTGCTTGTTGTTTATAACTATTAAGTGTGTAGCCTTTACCAATTAAGAAATTACGATAATTGAAATTATCAATATCATTGATGTCTAAAGCGCTTAGCTCAGCTGTAGTATATTTATTTTTGAGATATTCCCTGAAGTTATTCATCGAATGCACAGAAAAATCGCCACCCAACCAATGCAAAGTTCGGGAAGCAGAAGTTTGAGAATCGATCATCAGATGCGTAATCGGAGCAAGATCTATTCGATCAACCTGATACTTCAACCATTCCAAAAACTCGGGACCATGATGACTCTGCCAACTATGGGCATGTCCATTGTGTATTGTACCTGTCCAAAGGATATTATTACCATTCAGATCCTGTGCCCAGTATGACCCAGGATCATTCATAAAGTCTATCATCCATTTCCAACCCCAATCAAACTCAAGACGCCCAAAAAAATATTCACCGTTTGATACGCGGTTCTCTACATCTGCAGCCCAGTTATTCATGTCTACATCTGAGCTAATACCATTATGTAGCATATGTCCCCAGAAAATGCCATCTGCTTTATATTTATCATAATTAAAGGATGTAGCGCTAGATTTCTGAGTAAACAGAATCATAGATTTTTTAATAGGTGCATTTTGCGCATTTATATTTAATGAAAAGAATGTTATAAGAAAAAAGATAACTCTGTAGACGGGAAGAGAATTTTTCATAGCAATATTAATTTGGTTACAAGTTAATTAAAAAAATGAATATAGCATAAGTTGGTTTATGTTTAGTGTTTGTGAATCAGAAAGATACCTGTATTGAGCTTTGCGTTTTGAGCTAAATGATACTTCTGTTTTTTATTTTTAAATGGACCAAAATTTTAAAATTTTAATTTCTTTTCTAGACTATCAAAATTGTATTTTTACAAAAACTAAAAAGATGAATTCCAGACAAGACCAGCTTAAAGCTTTTGATAGATTGTTAACCATTATGGATGAATTGAGAGAGCAGTGTCCTTGGGACAAAAAGCAAACCATGGAGACATTACGTCATTTAACCATTGAGGAAACCTACGAACTTGGAGATGCTATTTTAGATAATGATCTGGATGAAATAAAAAAAGAGTTGGGAGATGTATTACTGCACATTGTTTTTTATTCGAAAATAGGGAGTGAAACAAATGATTTTGATATTGCCGATGTTTGTCATAGTATTTGTGAGAAGTTAATTAGCAGACATCCACATATTTATGGTGATGTCAAGGTGGAGGATGAAGAAGACGTAAAACGAAACTGGGAAAATTTAAAACTTAAAGAAGGCAAAAAAAGTGTTTTAGAAGGTGTGCCTAAAAGTTTGCCTGCATTGGTAAAAGCAAATAGAATACAAGAAAAAGTAGCAGGCGTTGGTTTCGATTGGGAAGCTCCTAATCAAGTTTGGGAAAAAGTAGAGGAGGAGTTAGCAGAATTTAAAGCTGAAGTGCAATCTGGGAATCAAGATGCCATAGAAAGCGAATTTGGAGATGTTATGTTCTCCATGGTAAACTATGCTCGGTTTTTGAATGTCAATCCAGAAAATGCATTAGAACGCACTAACAAAAAGTTCTCTAAACGTTTTCAATACCTTGAAGAAAAAGCTCAAGCGATTAATAAACCTCTAAAAGATATGTCTTTAGCAGAAATGGATGTTTTTTGGGAAGAAGCAAAGTCGTTATGATCTTTAAAAAGAATCATATTAACACTTTATCCTTCTAAATTACCATTTGGTATATAAAGTTGATCAATCAACTATTTATTTGTTTAAATTGTATGGTTTTAATACTCAGCTTTCAAATTGATGTTTTATAGAATAAGTGCCCTGTTTTCGCTTTTAACCTTTTTTGCCATTATTAATAGCGGTGCGCAAAATATAGCTCCCACTTTATCTGCAACAGGAAACCAAGCATACTGTCCTTTAAGTCAGATTAATATAGTTACCGATTTTGATATTGTAGATCCTGATGACACAGGAATTGATGCATTGTTCATTCAAATATCGGCTGGATATCAATCTGGAGAAGATACCTTATTATTGACTGGATCACATCCAAATATAAGTACATCATGGAATACTCTTGAAGGAAAGTTAACCTTAGAAGGTATCGTCGCAGGTCCAGTTAGCTATGTGGATCTTATTGCAGCTGTAGAAAATACTGTGTTTCAAAGTACCAGTACCAATCCATTAGACAAATCATTTTCCATTACTATTGGAGATGCTAACTATTTACCATCTACAGGTCATTATTATGAGTACGTACCCGCATTAGGTATTCTCTGGACAGATGCCAAGATCGCTGCAGAAGCAAGAACATATTTTGGAATAGAAGGATATTTAGCCACTATTACGTCTCAGGAAGAAGCGCAGTTATCTGGAGAACAAGTCGCTGGTGCTGGATGGATTGGAGGTAGCGATGAAGAAACAGAAGGGGTTTGGAAATGGGTTACAGGTCCTGAAAATGGTACAATATTTTGGAATGGTAGTATTAACGGATCCACTCCTAACTATGCCAATTGGAATACTGCCGAACCTAATCAGGCAGGAAATGAAGACTATGCACACGTAACAGACCCAAGTGTTGGTAGGGCTGGTTCTTGGAACGATTTGAGCAATGCAGGTTTAGCCTCTGGAGTCTATCAACCAAAAGGTTATATCGTTGAATACGGTGGTATGCCGGGAGATCCTATACTTAATATATCTGCAAGTACCAGTATATATACGGCACGTATTTTAGATAATCAGGGAAACTCCAGATGTGGTTCTGGAACACTTGATCTTGAAGTAACGCCTTCTCCAGGGGCAACAGTATATTGGTATGCATCTGATACTGGAGGTAGTTCAATAGGTACTGGAAACTCATTTACAACACCAACTATTAATACAACGACCACTTATTATGCTTATGCCTCTATTAATGGATGCTTTGATGGAGATAGAACACCTGTTATTGCTGAAGTTCTAACAACTCCAACCATATTATCTGTTAATGGTGATGTTGTATGCGAATCGGGTTCTGGAGTTTTAAGTGCCATGCCCTCAATGGGTAATGTTAATTGGTATGATTCTCCAGTTGGAGGTTCACCACTTTTTACAGGAAATAGCTTTACGACACCTGTTCTTGCTGTAACAACCGATTATTATGTTGAAGCAGTATTAGCTTTTGACGGTTGTATATCAACTTCTAGAACTCCTGTTACCTTAACGGTACAAAATACACTAGCACCTACAGCTAATACACTACAAACCTTTTGTGACATTCAGGAGGCGACAGTTTTAGATTTGGTAGCTACTGGAAATGCCATTAAGTGGTATGCTGCAAACACTGGTGGTACGCCATTAGATGTCACTGAAGCATTATCTAATACAACCTACTACGCAACTCAAACAGTTAATAATTGTGAGAGTTTGTTAAGGACGGCAGTTAACGTCGAAATTTATGAAACAGTAGAAGTGCTTCAACCTGCAGATATTCCTATTTTATATACATGTGATACCAATGCAGATGGAGACGTTGCTAATGGTTTTTCCACTTTCGATTTAACCTTGAATGAAACAACTTTGTTAAATGGGAAAAGTACTGTAGATTTTACGTTTTCATATTTCATAGATGCGGCCTATAGTATACCAATATCAATGCCTTATGATGCTTTCGAAAATACGATCAAAGATAGTCAAATCATATATGTTAGGGTCTCAAATAACATAGATAATAGCTGTTATACGGATACTTCGTTTACAATTATTGTACCTCCCAAGGCGACTATTGGTATGGATGATATCACCATTGTTGAGTTGTCTGATAATAATAGTATAGTGATTAATAATGAAAATAATAATTTAGGTATTGTCGAGTATGAATTTGCTTTAGACGATGAATTTGGTACTTATCAGGATGCTCCGTTTTTTGATCGGGTAGAAGCAGGAGCACATACTATTTATGTAAGGGATAAGACAAAATGTGTGACAGCCCATTTAGAGGTTTTTATTCTTGGATTCCCTAAATTTTTCACACCTAACAACGATGGAAGTAACGACACGTGGCAAGTAAAAGGTTTGGGAACAGATTTTTCTAATGCATCTGTAGTGAATGTTTATGACAGATACGGTAAGTTAATTAAACAATTAAATGCAAAAAACGGTAAATGGGATGGCACGTTTAATGGTAGTAAATTACCAACATCAGATTACTGGTTTACTGCACAACTTATAGATCAAACAGGTATTGAACGCATTTATCGCGGACATTTTAGCCTGATTAATTAACAAGTACTAATATAAATCTTTGATTTTTTGAAGTTTACTTTTCCAAAGTTTTAGAGATTCTTTATGCGCATTAATATTATGATGAACTTCTTTTACAAGCGGGTTATCATCATTTACATTTGTAAAAAACTGTAAATTGTTTTCTAATTGATTAATTTTACTTTTTACTTCATCAATTTTTTTACGAATAAAAGAACGCTCATGATCTAAATTTCTATGATCATCATCATCAGTAGTATTAATGTTGTCAAGTTTGTTTTCAAACTTGATCATTTCAATTTCATTTTTATCCATTTCTAGGCTAGCAAGTAAGCTATCAATAGTTTTTTGGAATTTACCTTCAATGTACCGCTTATCATTTGGTACCTTTCCAAAATCCCTCCATATTGTAATCTGTTCTTTTATAGTCGCTAGATTCTTGTCTTTAGTGTCGGTTAATTTTAAATCTTTAAGATTATTTAAGAAATCGTTCTTTTTATTAAAAGCATCTATGTTTTCCTGATTAGCAGCATTTCTTTTAGCATGTAACTTATCAAAATAGCTATTACATGCAGATTTAAATTGTTTCCAAATTTTATCACTATCTTTTCTAGGGACATGACCGATTTTTTTCCAATCACTCTGAATCTTTTTCATTAAAGGCGTTGTTGCCTCAAAATCATCACTATCCTTATTATCTTCTGCTATTTTAATTAGCTCCAATTTTTTTTGTAAGTTGGTGTACTGCTCTTTTTTAAGCCCTTTATAAAAAGCATTTTTTTGCCTATTAAAAGTACGCACAGATTCTTTAAACTTGGCCCAAGTGCTTTCATTTACTTTTATAGGTACTTTTCCAGCGTTGAAAAAGGCATTTCGCAATTCTTCAATTTCTTTGATTTTCTTTTGCCAAGCACTATGAGATTTACTTTCTTGTGCATTTATTGCATCTATACTCGCTATAATTTCAAGTTTAACTTCTAGGTTTTTTTCATAAACCTTATCTATTTCTTGATAGTATACTTGTCGCTTGTCATTAATGATTTTCGTAGCGGCTTTAAAGCGTTCCCAAATTTCTTCTCTATGCTCTCTGGCTACAGGTCCAAGCTCTTCCTTCCACATTTTGTGCAATTCTTGCAGCTCTCTAAAAGAACGCATAACATTATCGTCTTGGGCGAGTTCTTCAGCACGCTTAATAATCATTAACTTCTTCTCTAAGTTATGTTTGAAATCTAAATCACGTAAGTCTCTGTTTAAATGCAAAAAGTCATAAAACATTTCTACATGATGATGATAACTATTCCATGCATTATTATACTTGTCCCTTGGGATAGGTCCAGTATTGCGCCAGCGTTCTTGTAATTCTTTAAAGTGTTTATAGGTTGTATTTATATTCTCTTCTAGATTAATTAAACCTTTTAGCTCTTCAATAATCTCTAACTTGTTTACTAAATTTTGCTTTAAGTTTTTTTCTAAACCTTGATAATGTTCATTTAGTCTTTTTCTATATTCTTTATAGGCTTCTTTAAATCGTTTTTGGACGGGAGACGAATAATAAAAATCTATTTCGTTACCGCCTTCATTCAAAAATTCCTCTTTTTTCTCGTCTATAAGCGCTTGAAATTTGGTTTTAAACGCAGTGTTTATTTTATCAACATGAGACTTTATAGCCTGTACTTTTTCATTTTTTAAAAGCTTTTCCAGCTCGATAGCCAGTGCTTCTAAAGACATCGTATCGTATTCTTTTACCTCAATAGTGTGCCTCTCTTTATTGCCCTCGTCCTCTGCATCTTCGGCATTAGATTCTTCTATTTCATTAATAACCTCATCACCTTCCTTATCTGCTTCTTCAGCTTTGTTCTCTGTACCTGTCTCAACGTTTTCGTTTGTATTCGGTTTTTCAGTGGCTTCGTTAGAAGTGTCGTTAACCGTTTCGTTGGTATTAACTGCCTCCTCAGAATCGACGGCATTAGCTTGTTGAGCTTCGTTTAATTCTGATGAAGAATCATTCGTTAAGTCATTATCAGATTGACTTACAATAGATTTATCTCCGTTGTTTTCTTCTAGATCTTGCAGTTTATTAATATCAGACATTTTAAAAAATGTTAAGGTTCATCAAATTTCTTTAGACTTTAAAGATACTAACAAGTCTTATTATTTACAAAGATTAAGGCGGGCTTTTAACGATTGTAGGAGTGTTATTACTATATATTCCAGATAGACCAGGCCTTTTCTGCTTGTAATCTTAACATATTGAGCCCATTAATTGTTACAGCATTATTTTGTTTCCCCAGTTTTAAAAACTTTGTTTCATCTGGATTATATATTAAATCAAATAAGATGTGTTTATCTGTAATAGCTTGATATGGAATGTTTGGACAATCCTCAATGTTTGGAAAAGTACCTAGTGGTGTACAATTTATAATTATTTGATGTTTTTTAATAGCATCTTCAGTTAAAGAATCGTAAGTAAAACCAATTCCTTCAGATTGTTTTCTTGAGACATATTGATATACAATACCCAGTTTTTTTAAACTGTAAGCAATGGCTTTACTTGCGCCACCAGTTCCTAGAATCAAAGCACTTTTGTGATGTGGTTTTAAAAAAGGTTCAATAGACTTTTTAAAACCATAACAATCTGTGTTATGGCCTACCAGTTTGCCTTTTTTAGTGATTTTTATAGTATTTACAGCCCCTATTTTCTTCGCTTTTTTATTTATTTTATCGAGATATGGAATAACAACTTCTTTATACGGTATAGTAACATTTAAACCTTTTAAATTTGAAGTTTCCTTTATTATTGAGGGAAATAAGCTTATGGTTTCAATATCAAAATTCTCATAGGTTGTATTGGTAATCTTTTCATCTTCAAATTTCTTTTTAAAATATGTTCTTGAAAAAGAGTAAGCTATATTTTTACCTAAAAGTCCTAATTTATTCATGTGTTTTTTCTAGTTTTTTGCCCGTACCATTCCAAGGCCAATACAATAGCAATTCCGAAACAAACAAATGCTATGGCATAATATGTTTCGGTATTTAATTCTGGAATGAAGCGCTTATAATTTTCTATTATTTTTCCTCCTGCTGAGTCTAATATGAAATGACCATCTGCATTTATTTTATATATGGTTTTTTTCCACGGCCATACAACGCCCAGAGATCCAATGATAAAACCTATAATAGCAGAAAGTGTTATGCTTTTATAGTGTTTTAGAATGTAACTTAAAGCATGGGAAAAAGTTACTAATCCTGTTATAGAGCCTAATGTAAAAATGGCTAAAACTTTAAGCATTCTAATACGCTCCGTATTATTGATGAAAGTGAAATTTCCTCCCAGAATTTCATAGAAAGTATCGTAAAGGGCATTTACCGAATCTACTAATAGCAATACATAATTTCCTAGTAAAATGAGTATAAAAGAGCCTGAAAACCCTGGTAGTGTCATTCCAGACACACTAATAATACCACAAAAAAATACAAACCAAAGATTGTCGTTTTCTTTTGCAGGATTAAAAAAACTAATGCTTAAACCAATTAAGATGCCTATAACCAACGAGGTATAGGTTTTATAATTCCAATCTTTAAAATCTTTATTGATGTAATAGATAGAGCCTATAATCATTCCGAAAAAAACACTCCAAACATAAAGCTCATAATGTTTTATTAAATAATCTAGAACTTTAGAAATACTAAAGTAGCTAATAACCATTCCTAAAAAGAGTAGACTTAAAAAACGCCCGTTTATGTAATTAAAAAAACTTTTAAACCGTCCGTTAATAAATAATTTAAAAGCTTTGCCATTTACTTTTTTAAGTGAATAAATAAACTCTTCATAAAAACCAGCTACAAAGGCAACAACACCACCAGATACTCCAGGAACTTTGTTTGCAGCTCCCATACCTAATCCTTTTAGGATAAGAAAAATTTTATCGGTAAGCGTTCTGGTACTTTCCATTATTGTTTTTTTGAACCTATTTTTTCCAGAATAAAAATAGTTAAAAAACCAATAATCATTAAAATAATGGCTAATGTAAATTGGCTTTCACCATCGAAAGAAAAAGGTGAAACGCTTTCTTGTAAAACGGGTGTTTTTATGCCTTTAGAATTTGTGTACCATGTTAAGTTTTTTTTCCACGGCCATACTTTGTTTAATGATCCAAAAATAAACCCAGTAAGCAATGCTAATGTGATGTTGTGATAATGTTTGAAAAGCCATTTTAAGATATGACTAAAACTAAGTAGTCCTACAACGGCCCCGCAGACAAAAATTAATACTCTTTTTATGTCTATATCATGTATAGCATCACTAAAGGTTTTGTAAGCACCCAAAATTATTAGGATAAAGGATCCAGAAATACCAGGCAATATCATGGCACAAATAGCTATGGCTCCAGCTATGAATAAAAATAAGGAGCTTTCGTTGTTTGCTAAAGCGGGAAGCCTAGTAATGTAAAACGCTACACCAGCACCAATAATTAATGTTATGATAACCGTTATGTTCCATTTAGAAATTTGTTTGCCAAGAAAATAAATACTGGAGACGATGAGTCCGAAAAAGAAAGACCAAATTAAAACTGGGTGATTCTCTAACAAGTATTTTGCAAGTTGCATAAATGATATGAAACTTATAAAAATACCTGTTGTTAACGCCAGTAAAAAGTTTCCATTTAACTGTTTCCAAAAAGCATAGATGCCTTTGCTGAAAAGCGTTTTAAAAAGGGAAATATTGATGTTGCTTATAGATGAAATCAATTCCTCGTAAATACCAGATATAAATGCAATAGTACCACCTGAAACACCTGGAACAGCATCGGCAGCACCCATAGCTAAACCTTTTAAAGAAATAATAAAATAATCGATGAGACGTCTTTGCATATTCTGATTTTTAAACTGAAACCAAAGGTATACATTTTAATGAACATTCATGATTAAAAATTTGATCAGGAATAAGATATCATAGTATGTGTATGGCACCAGACCTCTAAGAAAAGATGATTTAAAATGTGGACAAAAGTTAGCTTATAGATTTGTTTTTAGCAATGTTTTTACTAATATTCTGTTAGAAACCTCAGGGAAAAGCTCTTCGATTATAAAAGCATACTCTTCATTAGAAACAATACCGTTTTTTAAATGGAATGTGCCTTTGGCATTTTCATTTATAGAAAAGTATAAGCCCGCTAAACGGTATTCCAGCTCTGCGTTTTCTGGATAAAATTCTAATGCTTGTTCAAAATTATAAATAGCAGCTTGTGGTTCGCCAAGTTTGATTAGTAAATCGCCACGAGATAGCCAGGTATTGAGTTCATAATTACCTAGCTCTAAGGTTTTTTTGAATCCCCGCTCTGCTTCTTCATAAAAATTAAGTCGTTGGTTAATTTGCGAGTATAACTTCCAGTAGATAACATTTTCAGGATCTATATTCAGGGCCTTGTTAATGTAATACAGTGCTTTTGAGTAATTTTTTTTTCTGTTATAATACTTTGTTATAGCGATCCATCCTTTATCTAATAAAGGGTCTTCATGAACAGTTTTGTAATAATATTGAACTGCCAAGTCATCATTTTTTAACTTTTCATGACAATGTCCTATGCGTAGTAAAGCAAACGATGTTGGCTCATCTAGTTTTAATGAGATACTATAATTTTCAATAGCATCATCATAACGTTTCAATTCTTCAAGTACTTTACCTCTTTCTAGATAGGCTCCTACAAAAGTATCGTCTGAGATTACAGCAAAATCAAATGCAGCTAGCGCTTTTTCGTGTTTTTTTAAGGTGAAATATTGTTTGCCAAGTTGATGCCACGCTACTTCGCAATATGGATTTTTATCTAAAAATACGTTTAAATAAGAAATGGCTTCTTCATTTTGACTTAGAAATTCAAAGCAATATATCACATTGTAGAGCGCAGAGTAATCGTCTAAATCTTCCTCTAGACATTTCATGAAATATATTTTTGCATTTTCATATTGGTCTAAGAAAAGATATTCCATACCAATTAAAGAATACAAATCGATAACATCATCAGTTAGCCTTAATGCTTTTTTTAATACATCTATGGCTTGTTGATGTTCGTCCTTTTTAGATAATATATTAGCTTTTTGAATGTAAATTTCCTCATTCATAGGATCTAAGCTATAAAGTTCATTTAATAAAGTATCTGCTTCAACTAGTTTGTCTTCAAATACATAAACTTCAACTTTAAAGAGTTTTAGATTAATAGAGGTGGTGTGCTGGTCTAAACCTAATTTGATAGCTTTTTTAGCTAAGGCTATCTTACCTTGGTTTAAATAGTAGTGAATGATGTTTTCAAACTCTTCAGAATCGAAGAACAAAACATGGTTTGTTTTTAACATCGATTCAAATTTTGATAGAGGCAAATTGTTGTTGTCACTATGACTAAACTCCATAAGCACTTTTGTAAATTTCTACTTGAATAAATTTAAGCTTCTATTTGTCTTTATCACGATAAATTAGTCAAATGTTTTTAACAAAGTAATCAACAACGATGCCTTTTATTCGGTTTATTAATTCTTTTGGTTTGATTTACAGAAAGTTGCGCTAGTTGTGTTGGTTGTGTATTTCGTCTAAAACTTCAATAATTATAGAGCAACCCTTGGTGATTTCTTCGTTAGAAATGGTTAATGGGGGGGTAATTCTTATTGCTTTGGGTTCAAAAAGAAGCCAAAATAGTATTAAACCTTGCTCTTGGCTTTTAAGGATTAGCGAATTTGTTATTTTTTCTGAGGAGGTAATCACGGCAAGCATGAGTCCTTTTCCTCTAATTTCTTTAATTAATGGATGGACTAAAAGTTTACGAAATAGCGTTTCTTTTTCTAATGCTTTGGGCATTAAGTTGCTTTCTGTAACTTCTTGTAAAGTAGCCAGAGCAGATGCAGCAATAACAGGGTGTCCGCCAAAAGTTGTAATATGCCCCAATTTGGGTTGATCTTGCAGCAAATCCATGAGTTTTCCAGATGCTGTAAAAGCGCCTATGGGCATACCGCCTCCCAAACCTTTACCAGTTACTAAGATATCTGGGGTGCAATTATAATGCTCAAACCCAAAAAGTTTGCCTGTTCTGCCTATGCCAGGCTGTATTTCATCTAAAATTAAAAGGGCTCCAACGGCATCACAACGATTCCTTACCTTTTCTAAATACCCTTTTTGTGGTTCTATAAAACCAGCGCCGCCCTGTATGGTTTCCAAAATAACACAGGCGGTTTTGGTCGTGATATATTCTAAATCAGACTCGTTATTAAACGTAATAAATTGCACATCTGGTAATAAAGGTCTAAATGCCTGCTTTCTTTCTTCAAAACCCATAACACTCATAGAACCCATAGTATTACCATGATACGCCTTGTGTGCTGCTATAATTTCGCTTCTGCCAGTGGCCCGTTTTGCTAGTTTTAGAGCCCCTTCAATGGCTTCGGTACCAGAATTAGTTAAATAGGTTTTTTCTAAAGGGTCGGGTAGGTTATTGGCTAATAATTTAGTGAGTTCTACAGCTGGTTTTTGTATGTATTCCCCATATACCATAACGTGTAAATAGGCATCCAGTTGCTTTTTAATAGCATTAATAATTTTAGGATGCTTATGCCCTAAAGGACAGGCAGACACCCCCGCAACAAAATCTAGATAAGCTTTATTCGCTGTATCATAAATATAAGAACCACTAGCGTGAGAAATCTCCATAGCCAATGGATGCGGTGTTGTTTGTGCTTGATATCTAAAAAAATCAGACTTCACTGCTTATTTGCTTATATCATTAGGGTTACCAAGCTTTTCTATCGGTTTTTTCATCATTTTAGGCATAAGCTTTTGTCCTTTTTCTGTAGGTTTAGGGATATGTCTTAAGGCTTTTGATGGTTCCTTCTTATTGTTTTTTGCCCGATTATCTGCATTTTTAATACGTTCCAGCATCTCTTCATCAAAGAAGTCTTCTTGGGGTACATAATCTTCCAATCCTTTTATAACAGGTAAAACCAAAGGCGGATCATCTTTAAATAAATCTTCAACACTCAAGGGGCGTTCGTCTTCACGCCAATCAAAACCTTTTAAGATCTTTTCTTTTTCTGGATATTGAGATTCTGGGTATAGGTTCCCGTCTACTTGATTTATTCGATTGTATTCTTCAATATCGCCATCTGCAAAAAGCATGGAAATACTTCCAGATTTTGCTTTGTCTATACCTATAAGTTCTTGTTTGTCATTACGTGTATAAAAAATAGATTCAGCATTTTTAATGATATCAACCTGACGTAATGCGTTTTCTTCATTAAACAAGCCTATAAGTCGCATGCCATAGATTTGGTTATAACCATCTTCACTTATGGTGTCTTTGCTAATAATAAAGGCATTGTTGAAAACCCTTAGGGAGTCTATTTTTTCTGTTTCTGTATTTGAAATTAAATGAATGGTATCGCCAGTCATTTGATTTTCTATATTCCAAAGGATAGGTTTTCGCTGTGTAGAAAATTTATCACTGGACGAAAAACGATCTATATTTATTAATTCGGTAATACCTGTTTTTTGATTTGAATGTATGGAATCTGCTTTTCCGCTAAGATCTGTTTTAAATATTTTAGCATTGTAATAGGCCCTTACAATACGATTTTCGGGCTTACCTGTTACCATTATTTTATCTGCATGCATGTAGATAGAATCGTTTTCTTGTAGGGTAATTGCTAAAGCTCGTTTTGTAATGAATACGGAATCGTTTTCTTTAAA
Organism: uncultured Flavobacteriaceae bacterium; assembly: GCA_947501845.1. Taxonomy (GTDB): domain Bacteria; phylum Bacteroidota; class Bacteroidia; order Flavobacteriales; family Flavobacteriaceae; genus Flavivirga. The sequence goes on from CANMXP010000005.1 coordinate 19,796, forward strand.
AACCTCGGCGTAATGCCCTTTAATAATGCTATTATTTATGGTATCTGTTACTTTTATGTTATTACTAGCCGAAGCAAAACTAATATTGTTGTCAAAATATAAACTGTCGCCTTCTATGATACGGTTATCGTAATCTATTCTTGCTTTTTTTAGGGCATAGCCTACTTTCTTTTCGGTGTCATAAAATCCTTTTTCGCAATAAGTGACACTTGTTTCTGTAGTTATTGTTGAAGGACCGAATAAATAAGCATGACCAGTATCTGGATAGAAATCGAAAAAATTAGAGTTAATGGTCGATTCCTTATTAACCAATACGACATCTTCAACAAATTGATATTTTGGGATATCCATATAATATCTGCCAATTTTACTGGTAATCGTTCCAGACGAATCTTTTACAACGGTTCCACCATTTTTATAAAATGCTTGTTGTTTTACACGGTCAAAATATAAGGTGTCTGAGGATATTGTAGAATTAGGATCTTTTAAAACAACATCACCACTAGCAAATGCCAAACCTGATGCACCACTATATTCAACATATTTAGAGGTCATATTAATAGTATCGCCTTGCTTTACCTGAACATTACCGTAGGCTTCAATAAAATTTTCCTTGCTGTAATGTATGGCTTTATCACACCACATGTTTGCCCCTTTGTGTTCTATGTGTACTTGTTGAGCATCATCTCGCGTTAGTACTTTGGCCCCTGGATAAATTGCTTCATCAACATGTAAAAATCCAGAATACTTAATTTCAATTTTCTTTTTTTCTTGTGCATTAGTTATTGAAACAAAGCCAATAATAAGGGTGATAAATAAAACTTGTAGTTTGTTCAAAATATAAAAAGTTTGTCGCAAAAATAACGATTATAATGATGTTTAATTATCTGTTGGGATTTTTTTATGATTTGTAATAAAGCAAAAACGCCTCAAAATATTTTGAAGCGCTTTTAAATAATTAAAAAGGATTACTTGTTTAGTGGTTTTATTAAACCTTTTTAAGAATTTTCATAGGATCATGTTCTCCGTAAATTCTAAAAAAAGAATTGTTGGGATATATTAATAAAGTGCCACCACATTTGTAAGTGTCTGTTAAAGGCCAATTTATATAATTGAAAAAGTTGTTTTTTATTAAGTCAATACTGTCAACTATTTGACTCTTAATTTTTTCATCATAGTTATCTACCATGATGAACAATGCTGATTTTTCTTTTTCTTTAATAGCTTTAATATACTTTTTTAGGTTTATATTATTAACAATATTGCATTTATGATCAATAGCATATTCAATGATAATGGTATCATTTGAAGCAATTTTAAAGTTAGAATTAAGTTCTAGAAAATGTATTATTTTTGATTTAAGTGCGTCTGAAATAGTGCCTTTATATTCGATGGGTATAATTCCGTACTTCTTATTTTTTAATCTAATTTTTACACCACCCTTGCCTTTTAATTTTCCAAAGTCTTTTTTAGAAAGTAATTTTCCAAAATCATCTATGTATACTTTATTTTGTGAATAAGAAAAGGTATTTAAAATAAGAGTCGTTAATAAAATTTGAATTAAATTTTTCATGTATTAAAAAGGAGTGTTTTGAACTTTAAATTCGGCCAATTAATTAAATAGTTCAGAGTTTTTTGAATATTTTTTCTTTTCTCTTTTTGTGAATTCTTGAAAAAAGACGGTTTTATTAAAATCTATAATATAATCGTTCCTATCTTTTAGTTGTTGTGCGCCATTGGTAGTGTAAAAGTATGGTGTTAAAAATTCATTATTACTTTTTTGCTCTTTTAAAGTTATTTTTTTCTTTGAATTAAGACCAGTATTGATTAAATAATAAATATTGAAATATAATCTATAAATTGAATTATTAAAAGCATCTAAAGAGCCTAATTGAGATTGTGGGTATACGGTTTGTCCGAGCTTGACAAAAAAGGAATTTTTCTTAAAACCACTGTAGGAAGCAAATGTGCCGTCGGTATGTTCAATAAGAATACTGTTCATTTTGCTTTTGTAACTGTACTGTGTTACCGTGTCTGTATTAAACTCATTAACTATTTTAACAACAGTACCTTTTCTCATGCTGCAAACGGTATCGGAATAAGCTCTATTAATAACATAAGATTTCCACTTTGATGGTTTTTCACTACCAAAATAAGTTTCATTTAAATTTTTGCTTTCAAGTATTGTTATGTTTCTTCCTTTTTTAAAGGGTAAGGTATAAGTAAATAGGTTATCCACTTTTGGGTTTGGAATTCCTTGTACATATGAATATTTATAAGAGAAGTTTATTGGTTGCTCTTTGTTCATTGGTTCTAATCTAAAAAGCCTACCAGAATTGTTTTTAACAACTTTATGAAATTTTTTATTATAAGTATTCGATAATGATATGAATTCTAAACTTACATAGAAACTACCAGGGAGCTTTTTTTCATAATTGAAATCAACACTGTTATCGGAGTTTCTTTTAAAATTAATGGTAATGTTTTTGTTTTGTGATATGAGATTATGGCTAATTCCTAAAAAGATTATGAATATGATGGTTAAGTTTTTTTTCATTTGGTATTTATATTACATACTTCGAAATATCTTGCTTTACTAGCAATAACTAGTGCTCTAATTGAGAATTTAAGTAAGTTAATAGCTGAAAAATGAACCCGATTTTTTTTGTTTAACCATTAAACTAAATGATATTATTTTATCATTGGTTTCATTTAAAAGAAAATACTGTAATATTTTTTCTTTTTTTGAGTCTAATAATACGTAGATATGCTCCTTAATTTTTTCAACTCCATTTATTTCTATTTGACTTAAATTTTCATATTCTTGAAATGAGTATACTTTTGGATTGGAAATATTTTTAATAGCATAATTAGGAATCAACCAAGTGTTTTCTGAACCTTTACCATTTCTTGACTCTTGTATTACACCTATTGCTCCTTTTTTTCTTTCTAAAATCGATAGTTTATTATTACGATCGGGTTTTATTTCTATATACAATTCCACTATTTCTTCTGGTGGAATTTTATCATCGAATAAGTCAATAATAAATCGTTCTATTATTTTTTCTTTCTTTTCCTTTTGACATGAGACTATATTAAACCCCAAAATGATTACTAGTAAAACCAATTTTTTCATATTTTGTGTTTTTATTATTCAAATTTAAATAAATTTGTTGCTTTGTAAGAATTTTATATTCGAATATTGTTTGAGTTTCATTGTTTAATTACATGTTCCTTGTAATTTAGGAGACTTGTCAATATTCTTTGTTATGGTTTTTGTACTATCAGAGTTCATGGCTCTTACTTCTTGACCTAAAATCCCAGGGCTTCGACCAGAATAGGCGTAATGAGTGACGGTTGTTGAAGGTAAATCCATCCCTCCTAAGTTTGCTATATTTACAGCAAAGTCTACACAGGCATAGTTATTAACATTGTATGTCTCTGGTGCATTTTTTATATAATTAGTGATAGAGGTTAATTGGCCGCTAATATATTTTGTGAAATACTTACATGATATAAATAATCATTATTTTCTCTTAATTCGGATTTATAGTTGACACCTACTGCAACCAATGCACTATTAGCTTCAGACTCAGGGTAGAATCCTAATTGTCTTAACACACCATTTTGTTCAATTCCGATGAAAGCAAATATAAAAGAAAAAGACTACTAAAAAAGTAGCCTTTTATTTTAATTTTTAATATGAATAGTTTCTCTTTTTTAAGGGTTTATTTCTGTTTAGTAATAAAAAAAAACGCCCCAAAATATTTTGAAGCGTTTTTAAATAAATATGTATTTTTTAATGTACCAATTGTTCTCTAAAAATAGTCTGTTTTCTATCTGGACCTACAGAAACAATGGTAATAGGAATTTCCAGTTCTTTTTCTAAGAAGGCAATATACTCGTTTAAGGCCTTTGGTAATTGAGAAGCTTCAGACATTTCTGTTAAATCCTCATCCCAACCGCTAAATTCGGTATAAATTGGTTCTACATTTTCTGGTTCTATATTATAAGGGAAATGATTGATAATTTCACCTTTATACTTGTAAGCAGTACATACTTTCAAGGTTTTAAAACCAGAAAGCACATCGCCTTTCATCATCATTAATTGAGTAACACCATTTACTTGACATGCATATTTTAAAGCAATTAAATCGAGCCATCCACAACGTCTTGGACGTCCTGTGGTCGCACCAAACTCATTACCAACGCGTGCCATGTCTTCACCATCTTTATCGAAAAGTTCGGTTGGAAACGGACCAGAACCTACTCGGGTTGTATAGGCTTTAAAAATACCGAACACCTCACCAATTTGGTTTGGAGACACGCCTAAACCAGTACAGGCACCTGCTGCAGTTGTATTACTGGATGTTACAAATGGATAGGTTCCAAAATCGATGTCTAGTAACGATCCTTGAGCACCTTCTGCAAGTATGGTTTGTCCAGATTTCTGTGCTTGATAAATATATTCTTCAGAATCTATAAATTTTAAAGATTTTAAAGTTTCCACAGCTTTAAAAAACTCATTTTCTAGTTCTTCTAAATCGTATTGTATATCTACATTGTAAAAAGCAATCATAGATTCGTGCTTATCAGCCAACGCTCTATAACGTTCTTTCCAGTCACTTAACTCTAAATCGCCAACACGAATACCGTTTCTACCAGTTTTGTCCATGTAAGTGGGACCAATACCTTTAAGGGTAGAACCTATTTTAGCTTTTCCTTTAGACGCTTCGCTTGCAGCATCTAGTAAGCGGTGTGTTGGTAAAATGATGTGTGCTTTGCGAGAAATAACCAAGGATTTTCTATAATCAACATTTTGTTCTTCTAGCTTGTCCAGCTCTCCTTTAAAAATAACAGGGTCAATAACAACGCCATTACCTACTAAATTCGTAGCATCATCATGGAATATCCCTGAAGGAATGGTGTGAAGAACATGCTTTTTGCCATTGAAAACCAAAGTATGTCCTGCATTGGGACCTCCTTGAAAACGCGCTATAATATTGTAGTTGGATGTAAGTACGTCAACAATTTTTCCCTTGCCTTCGTCTCCCCATTGTAATCCTAGTAGTAAATCTACTGCCATTGTAAAAATTAGTTAAGTGTTTGATTTTCTATTTCCGTAAAAATAGAGTGAATGGTTATTAATTTCTATATCAAAGATTTCTTCGATTGTTTTTTTTATAGATTGAATTCTGGGATCGCAAAACTCTATAACTTCCCCAGTATCTGTAAGTATAACATGATCGTGTTGTCTATCGAAATATGATTTTTCGTAATGTGCCTGGTTTTGTCCGAACTGATGTTTTCTTACCAAACCACATTCTAGAAGTAATTCTATAGTATTGTAAAGCGTAGCACGAGACACACGGTATTTCTTGTTTTTCATGCTAAGATATAGTGATTCTATATCGAAATGCTCCGTATTATTATAAATTTCTTGCAGTATAGCATAGCGTTCGGGCGTTTTTCGATGTCCGTTAGCTTCTAAAAAGCTAGTAAATACGCTTTTTACTATGTCTTGATTTTTTGTATCTGCCTTTGCATTCATAATTTCGTCGCAAATTTACACTTTTTTTACACTCTGGTAACCTTATCTATACCATTAATTTTTTTAAGCTTCTCTAAAAGTTTTTTTATGATGGTATTATTTTTTACAACAACATTGATTTTTCCAGAAAATAAACCATCGTCACTTTCAAAACTTAGACTTTTCATATTCACATGCATATTGTCTGAAATAATAGAAGTAATGTCGCTTACCAAGCCTATATGGTCTATTCCTGTAACTCTAATTTGAGCTAAAAATTCCTGTTGCGAAGAGTCAATCCATTTAGCCTGCATAATTCTGTAAGCATAATTTGATTGCATACTAAGTGCATTGGGACAATTTTTTTTATGAATCTTAATCCCTTCATTTACTGTTAGAAAGCCAAAAACGTCATCGCCAGGAATTGGATTGCAGCAATTTGATATTTTATAGTCAAGCTTTTCTTCTTCTTTACCAAAGACCAAAGAGTCGTACTTCGCGGTAACTTCTTCTTTCTCCAGATCTTCTTTTTTAATAGTAGCCTTTCTTGAAATTTTATTTTTAATAAAACTCATTAAAGCATTGCTTCTGGAAGCAGCGTAGCTTTTAAGCATGGTATTATCAATAGTGCCAATACCGACTCTATAAAAAAGATCTAGGCTTGTTTTAAGCTTAAAATAGTTAACGAGCTGATTTGTAGAAGCCTCGTTAAGCGTAATCTTTAGCTGTTTTAATTTTCTTCTAAGAATTTCTTTACCGTCTTCACCAATACGTTTTTTATCTTCCTTTAAAGCCGATTTTATTTTACTTCTTGCTCTGGCTGTAGTTGCATAATCTAGCCAGTTTGCATTGGGTTTGGAACTTTCGGAGGTTAAAATATCTACCTGGTCTCCACTTTGTAATTTGTGGCTTAATGGTACTAATTTGCCATTTACTTTGGCACCTCTTGTTCGCATGCCAACCTCGGTGTGGATATTAAAAGCAAAATCTAACGATGTAGCGCCTTTAGGTAATGATTTTAATTCTCCAGTAGGTGTAAATACAAATATTTCTTGTGAATATAGATTGAGTTTAAATTGCTCTACAAAATCTACAGCATTGGTATCTGGGTTCTCTAAAGCCTCCTGAAGCTTATTGATCCAGTTTTCTAAATTGTCCTCTTTCTCGCTGTCCTGTTTGTATTTATAATGAGCGGCATAACCTTTTTCGGCTATTTCGTTCATACGTTCACTTCGTATTTGAACTTCAACCCAGCGGCCTTTTGGTCCCATAACGGTAATATGCAAGGCTTCATATCCTGTAGATTTAGGAGAGGAAATCCAATCACGAAGACGTATGGGGTTTGGTCTAAAGTGATCGGTTACGACAGAATAAATTTTCCAAGCTAAAAACTTTTCATTGACCTCTTCACTTTTATAAATAATTCTTATCGCAAACTTGTCATAGACTTCATCAAAAGAAACCCCTTGTTTAAGCATCTTTTTTCTAATTGAAAAAATAGATTTTGGGCGCCCTTTTATGGTGTATTCAAAATTTTCTTTATTTAATGATTTCCTTATAACTTCACTAAATTCTTCTATGTATTTATCCTGTTCTTCTTTGCTTTCTTTAATTTTATCGTAAAGATCGTTGTAAACATCAGGCTCGGTATATTTTAAACCTAGGTCTTCGAGTTCGGTTTTAATGTTGTACAGGCCAATTCTATGCGCTAAGGGCGCATATATATATAATGTCTCAGAGGCTATTTTTTCTTGCTTATCTGGACGCATAGAAGCCATCGTCTGCATATTATGGAGCCTGTCTGCAATTTTGATTATAATAACGCGCACATCATCATTAAGTGTGAGCAGCATTTTTCGGAAATTTTCTGCTTGTAAAGACACGTCCATGTCTTTTTCTTTACTTAAAGAAGATATTTTAGTGAGTCCATCTACAATAGTGGCTATGGTCTTTCCAAAAAGCTTTTCAATATCTTTTATAGAGTAATCGGGGCTATCCTCAACAACATCATGAAGTAGGGCAGCAGCAATAGAAGTGGCATCCAAACCAATTTCTTGAGCGACTATTTTTGCTACGGCCAACGGATGGAAAATATACGCTTCTCCAGATTTTCTACGCTGATCCTTGTGGCCATCTATGGCAATATCAAAAGCTTTACGTATTAGTTTTTTATCATCATCAGAAAGCGTTGTATAGCTAACTTTTAATAATTCCTTGTAAGCTTTAGTAATTGCTGCATTTTCTTTTTCGATCTCTTCCTCTGTCATAGATTAAAAATAGCATAAAGAATATTAACTACCAACACGAAGTTTGCTTTTTTATACTTGATTTTTCAAGGTTTGGGAATTTAAAAAATCAACCAATTGAAGGATGGCTTTTCCCCGATGGCCAATAGTGTTTTTTAAACTTAAATCCATTTCTGCAAATGTTTGTTGGTATCCTTTAGGTTTGAAAATAGGATCGTAGCCAAAACCAAGCTCACCACTTTTAGTGCTTGTTATCTCGCCTTCACATATACCAGTAAAGGTATGCTGTTCGTTATTGAGCTGCAATGTAATTACAGTTTTAAACTGTGCATTTCTATTGGTTTTATTGCTTAACTCTGTGAGCAATTTGTTCATATTGTCGTTAGCATTACGCTGTTCTCCAGCATAGCGGGCAGAGTATACCCCAGGCGCTCCATTTATGGCTTCTACTTCTAATCCTGTATCGTCGGCAAAACAATCATACCCATAATGTTTTTTTATATATTTTGCCTTTTCAACACTATTGCCTTCAATGGTATTTTGGGTTTCTGGGATGTCTTCATAACAACCAATATCTTTCAGGCTTAATAACTTTATATGATTGGGAATCAAAGTCTGTACTTCTTTTATTTTATTAAGGTTGTTGGTTGCGAAAACAAGTTGCATATGTTGGATGGATTTAAATCTTCAAAAATACTATTATATTGATTTATAAGTGAAAATATTTTGTGACTTTTTATGATTTTTGTTACTCTTGATTATTTAAAAAACACGTATCTTAGATTAAGAATTTTAATATAAATAAATATGACAGTAAACATTCAATATGTAGGTGTAGATATAAGTGAAACGCTTTCGACTTTTACAGAGGATAAATTGAAAAAAATATTTAACAGATATGAGTTTGTAATAAGCGCAAATGTGTATTTTAAGCAAGATGAAAACCAGCATAATACAGGCAAAATTTGTAACATAGAGTTAAGCCTGCCTGGGCCCCGAATTTTTGCAACTTCTAACGAACGCAATTTTGAGGTGTCTGTAAGAGAGACTATTAAAGATTTGGAGCGTCAATTAGAAAAACGAAAAGAGGTTTATAAAACACATTAATCTAAGTTTTAATATTAGCATAAGATGAACATTGAGTCTTATAGGGTGTATTGCTTATCTAAAAAAGGCGTTACCGAGTCCATTCCATTTCCTAAGTTGCCCAATGTGCTCGTTTTTAAAGTAATGGATAAAATGTTCACGGCTACAGATATAGATACATTTAATAGTTTTAGTATAAAATGTGTGCCCGAAACCATAGAAGAACTCCGTGCAGAATATGATGCATTGGAAGAACCGTCATATTTTAGCAAAAAACATTGGAGTAGGGTTATTGTTGATGGCTCTATTCCTGATAAAATATTATATGAGTGGTTGGATGTGTCTTACCGTTTAGTTGTAGCAAAACTTACTAAAAAAGAACAATTAGAATTAGAGAATTTATAAATTACCTGTGATGATAAGGTTCATTTTTTAAAATGGTAAACCCTCTGTATAATTGTTCAATAATAAACAAACGCACCATCTGATGGGAAAATGTCATTTTAGATAATGATATTTTTCCATTTGATTTATTATAAACTTCCTGAGAGAAGCCATATGGGCCACCAATTACAAAAACCAGTTGTTTGATACCAGAGTTCATGTGTTTTTGTAGGTAATTAGAAAATCCAACAGAGTCTAATTGTTTGCCATGTTCGTCCAATAAAATTAAAACATCGCTAGGGTTCAGCTTGCCTATAATGAGTTCGCCTTCTTTTTGTTTTTGCTGTATTTCACTTAAATGCTTCGTGTTCTTTATATCTGGGATAATTTCTAGCGAAAATTTAATATAAAACCCCAAACGTTTTGTGTATTCATCTATTAAAGATTGAAGCTGTTTATTATCGGTCTTGCCAATGGCGAGGAGTTTTATGGTCATAATAGCAAAATTACTGTTTAGTATTTATGAAAAACATATTTAATGGTGAAAAAAATAAAAATTTCATAATTGTAAAATTTAATTTAGTAAATCAATTTCTTATTTTTGTTGCAAACTAACTAAATATATGATAACACAAGAGCAATTCGATACAGAAGTTAAAATGATAATTTCCAATGCTATAAGAGAAGATGTGGGCGATGGAGATCATAGTTCTTTAGCTTGTATTCCAGAAAATGCAAAAGGGAGAGCAAAAATATTGGTTAAAGATAAAGGCATAATTGGAGGTGTTAATTTTGCAAAAAAAGTATTTGCTTATGTTGACAAAAACTTAAAATTAGATGTCAAAATAGAAGATGGAACAGAGGTGACTTATGGAGATGTTGTGATGTACATTGAGGGGCCTTCCCAATCTATTTTAAAAGCAGAACGCTCGGTTTTAAATGCTATGCAACGTATGAGTGCCATAGCAACAAAAACAAGAATGTTTGTTGATTTATTAAAAGGTACTAAAACGAAGATTCTGGATACTCGTAAAACAACACCAGGAATTCGTGTATTGGAAAAATGGGCAGTAGTGATTGGAGGCGGAGAAAACCATAGATTTGCATTATACGATATGATTATGCTTAAAGATAACCATATTGATTTTGCAGGTGGTATAACCAAAGCCATAGAAATGACTAAGTCCTATTTAAGGGATACCAATAAGGATTTAAAAATTATGGTTGAGGCCAGAAATTTAAACGAGGTAGAAGAAATACTAAAAAGTGATGGTATTTACAGGATTTTACTTGATAACTTTGATTATGAAGATACGAGAAAAGCTGTAAAACTAATAGATGGTAAATGCCTTATTGAATCTTCTGGAAATATAAATGAAGTCACTATTAGGCATTATGCAGAATGTGGCGTGAATTATATTTCATGTGGTGCTTTAACGCATTCTGTCCATAACATGGATTTAAGTTTGAAGGCTATAAACTAGTTTTTGTAACTTTTAAATTGGTTTGGTAGCCTTGGTTAATTAGGGTTTTTAAACTTTTAAAATAGATGAATGACTAAACCCATTGAAGACAAACTTGATAAGATTCCAGTAATAAATGTCTTAGTACGGGTTTTTAAGCAAGCAAAATTACCAGGTCTTGAGGGACTATCATTTTACGATTTATTAGAGCTTTATATTATAGGCATAGTTAGGGGGGCTTTAACAACACGTGCAAGTGCCATTGCCTTTAGTTTTTTTATGGCCTTATTCCCCTTTTTATTATTCGTACTAATCATTATTCCTTATGTGCCAATAGATGATTTTAAAACTGAATTTTTAACCTTTTTAGAATCTTTTTTACCACCAAATACTTCCGACTTTTTCGTTGAGAATATATTCGAAAATATTGATAAAACACAGCGAGGGGGGCTGTTGTCATCTGTTTTTGTATTATCAATAGCACTTATGGCGAATGGTGTAAATGCTGTGTTTTCTGGTTTTGAAAATTCATATCATGAGCAATTAACCCGTAACATCTTTAAGCAATATTTATATGCCTTGAGTATTGCATTAATATTGGCATTTTTACTTATTGTAACCATAGCTGTTTTAGGTTATTTTCAAATATATGTTGTACAGGAATTATTTGATGCTTTAGAAAATAAAGGATACCAAGTAGAAAATCAAAATGTATTGTGGACAGATATAGCCAAGTACGCATTCTTTATTATGATGGTATATTTGGCAACAGCCACCTTGTATTATTTCGGTACTCAAGAGGGGAAGCATTCTAAATTCTTTTCTGTGGGCGCATTGTTTACAACCTTGCTAATTATATTATCATCTTATCTGTTTGGTCTTTATATTGAAAATTTCGGACAATACAATAAGCTTTACGGTTCTATAGGAGCTTTATTGATCCTATTGTTTTATTTGTGGCTCAATGCTAATATTTTATTGCTGGGTTACGAATTGAATGCCTCACTAAATAAACTACGTAAAAGTTGTTAGTTTATGCCGTATTTTATAGATGTTATTATTCCCGTACCCCTTAAAAAACTTTTTACTTATAGTATAAGCGTTTCGGAATCTGATTTTTTAAAACCAGGCATGCGTGTTGCTGTACCTTTTGGAAAGTCCAAAATATATACTGGTATTGTTTATAGAGTTCACAATGAGCCGCCAACTGCTTATGAAGCTAAAGACATTCAACAAATTTTAGATGATGGGCCTATTGTAAACGAGAAGCAATTGCAATTGTGGCAATGGATAGCAGACTATTATATGTGTACATTAGGAGATGTAATGCGAGCAGCCTTGCCCAGTGCTTTTATTTTAGAAAGTGAAACAGTTATCCTAAAAAATAATATTAAGGAAATTGATGAAAAAATATTAAAGGACGATGAGTTTTTGGTTTATGAAGCTCTGCACCATCAATCTTCTTTAAAAATCCATGATATTTCCAATATCCTTGATAAAAAGAATGTATTACCAGTTATTAAACGGTTAATTGAAAAGGAAGCTATTTCTGTAGAGGAAGAGGTTTATGAAAAATATAAGCCTAAATTGGTTCGTTATGTAAAACTGCATTCCAATTTTTCTTCGGAAACGGCACTTCAAAAATTGTTGGATGATTTAAGCAGGGCACCAAAACAGCGACAGGTTATTTTAACTTTATTTTCAGTTTCGGCAACCACAAAAAAACCTGTAAAAGTTTCAGATTTATCTACCGAAAGTGGTGCATCTAATGCCATTATAAAATCATTGATTGATAAAGGCGTTCTTGAAGAATATTATATACAAACGGATCGTGTTCAATATTCTGGGGATGAAAATGAGGCCACTAAAAACCTTAATACGTATCAAGAAGTAGCCCTAAAAGAAATACGAGAATCTTTTAACAAGCATACGGTTACCCTGCTTCATGGCGTGACTTCTTCTGGTAAAACAGAAGTTTATGTGAAGTTAATTGAAGATGCTTTAAATAAAGGGAAACAAGTGCTTTGTTTGTTGCCAGAAATAGCATTAACAGCACAGTTAATTACACGATTGCAGAATTATTTTGGAGAGCAAGTCGCTGTTTTTCATTCTAAATACTCATCACACGAAAGGGTTGAGGTTTGGAATCACGTTTTAAATAATTCTAGTAAAGCAAAAATAGTTTTAGGAGCGCGGTCTTCTATTTTTTTACCATTTGATAATTTAGGACTCATAGTGGTTGATGAAGAGCATGAGCAGTCCTTTAAACAGTTCGACCCTGCACCGCGATATCACGCACGCGATACTGCTATTGTGTTGGCATATATGCACGATTCAAAAATCCTTTTAGGGTCTGCCACACCGAGTTTAGAGAGTTACTTTAATGCAAAACAAGACAAGTATGGCTTAGTAGAAATTACAAAGCGCTACAATGATGTTTTGATGCCAGATATTGAATTAATAGATATTAAAGAAAAGTTTAAAAAGAAGTTAATGAAAGGGCATTTTAGCGATAGACTTATCGAAGAAATGACCGAAACTTTACGAGAAGGACATCAAATTATTTTATTTCAAAACCGACGTGGATTTTCTCCCATTGTAGAGTGTAATACCTGTGGTAATTCGCCACAATGTCCTAATTGCGATGTGAGTTTGACCTATCATCAATATAGGCATCAACTACGCTGTCATTATTGTGGTTACAACTCGGCCATGATAAAAGATTGTATGGCTTGTGGGAGTACAGAATTAGATACTAAAGGATTTGGTACCGAACAAATTGAAGAAGAGGTGAAATTGCTATTTCCCGATTATAAGGTAGCACGAATGGATTTAGATACCACAAGGGGTAAATACGGCTATGAAAAAATAATAACCGCTTTAGAGCAGCAAGAAATAGATATTTTAGTAGGAACACAGATGCTAACCAAAGGCTTGGATTTTAGGCATGTCAAGCTGGTTGGTATTATGAATGCAGATAATATGCTGAATTTTCCAGATTTTAGAGCTCATGAACGTAGTTTTCAACTCATGCTCCAAGTATCAGGCAGGGCAGGGCGTACAGATGAAAGAGGCAAAGTGCTGATTCAAACATATAATCCGTACCATAATATTTTACAGCAAGTGTCTACTAATAGTTATGTGGAGATGTATAATGAGCAAATGAACGATCGTTATAATTATAAATATCCACCTGTTTACAAACAAATAAAGCTTACTTTAAAGCATAAAGACTATAATAAAGTAGATGCCGCCTCGATGTGGCTGGCGAAATCTTTAAAGCAGGTTTTTAAAAACGATGTTTTGGGGCCAGAATCACCACCAATTTCTAGAATAAGAAACCAATTTCATAAAAATATCTTAATAAAGATTCCTAAGCAGCAATCGTTATCAAAAACAAAAAAAGCCATCATTAGAATAAATGATAGCTTCTTTAGTATAAAAGATTTTCGGTCGGTTAAAATAATTTTAAATGTCGATAACTTTTAGTTTAATCCAGTTTAATTGGTTAGTTAGCTGGATTTTAAATATTGTTTAAAGCGTCAACTAATTGTGTCTTTTTGTTTCTGCTTAAAGGAATTTCATAAGCTCCCACTTCAACATTTTTACTGTTAAATCTATCAATTTTATCAAGATTAACAATGTATGATTTATGGATTCTTAAAAATTTGCCTTCAGGTAATTCTGCCTCAAAAGATTTCATTGTAGATAGCACTACAAGGCTTGTTTCTTCTGTAACTAGTTTCACATAGTCACCAAGAGCTTCGATCCATTTAATATCTTTGATATAAACTTTACGTTTTTTAAGATTACTCTTTACAAAAATATGCTCACCTTCTTCTTCGTTAAAGTCTAAAGTCAACCTATGCTGCTCTAAAGCTTTGTCTACAGAAGTGTTAAAACGTTCTCTTGTAATTGGCTTATGTAAATAATCGGTAGCATCGTAATTAAAAGCTTTAAAAGCATACTCTGTTTTACCGGTTACAAAAATAATTTGAGGTTTGTTGTTTAATACGTCTAAAAGTTCAAATCCATTTAGCACTGGCATTTCAATGTCTAAAAAAATCAAATCCACTTGATGCGTATTTAAACCATTTTTAGTTTCTAAGGCACTACTATACTCTGCTATCAAGTTAAGCGATGGATGATTCTCTACCAGCTTAACTATTGAGAGACGTTGTATTGCCGAATCGTCTACTACTACACAGTTTAATGTCATAACATTTTATATTATTTCGGTTAAGATATCGACAATAGTACAAAAAATTCGGCTAAAAACCAAAAATCATCGTTAAAGCGTTCGTTTTAACATAATTTTAACAATTTAAAAAAAGCCCTATTATACTTAAATAATTGTTGTTTTATATGCATATATTAACTATTTTTGCACCCAATTTTTAACAATAAAATAGATTTTTATGAATCATTATGAAACTGTTTTCATCTTAAATCCCGTTTTATCTGAAGATCAGATAAAGGAAACAGTAAAGAAATACGAAGATTTTCTTGTTTCTAACGGAGCTAAGATGGTAGCTAAAGAAGATTGGGGGCTTAAAAAATTAGCTTACCCAATACAAAACAAGAAAAGTGGATTCTATCACTTATTTGAGTACACTGTACCAGGTGAAGTAATTAATGCTTTAGAAGTAGAGTTTAGACGTGATGAGCGTTTTATGCGTTATTTAACCGTATCATTAGATAAGCACGCTATTTCATGGGCAGAGAGAAGAAGAGAAAAACTTAAAGTAAAAGCTTAATTATGTCATCGATAGAACAACAATCAAAAGGAAAGAAAGACGGAGAAATTAGATATTTAACGCCGTTAAATATTGAGACAAACAAACAAAAGAAATATTGCCGTTTCAAAAAATCAGGTATTAAGTATATCGATTATAAAGATCCAGATTTCTTATTAAAGTTTGTAAATGAGCAAGGTAAAATTTTACCAAGACGTTTAACAGGAACTTCGTTGAAGTATCAAAGAAAAGTGTCTGTAGCTGTAAAAAGAGCACGTCACTTAGCTTTAATGCCATACGTAGCAGATTTATTAAAATAAAATACCGATAACAATGGAACTTATATTAAAACAAGACGTTGAAAATTTAGGATTTAAAGACGATGTTGTAACAGTTAAGAACGGTTATGGTAGAAATTTTTTAATTCCTCAAGGGCAAGCTATTCTTGCTACAGCTTCTGCTAAGAAAGTATTGGCTGAGAATTTAAAGCAAAGAGCTTTTAAAGAAAAGAAAATCGTTGACGATGCTAACAAAATTGCTGAAGCTTTAAAAGCATTAGAAATTAAAATTCCTGCAAAAGTTGGTGCTGGCGATAAGCTATTTGGTTCTGTAAATAATATTAATGTAGCTGAAGCTTTAGAAAAAGAAGGACAATCTATTGATAAAAAATTCATTACAGTAACTACAATCAAACGTACAGGGAAATATAACGCTGTAGTGCGTTTACACAGAGAAGTATCTGTTGATTTAGCTTTTGAAGTTATTGCACAAGCAAACTAAGTATTAACAATTAGTTAATAAAACATTTAAATATTGTAAAGCCATTCTTATGAATGGCTTTTTTTTGTTTATTTTTGTTTGGTATTAAAAACTATGCACGCATAGTAGACTAACTCAAACATCATATTAAATGAAAAAAACAACTTTTACTGCTTTTTTCATGTTTTTTGGTATGCTTGCTTTTTCGCAGGTAACAACATCAAACATAAAAGGGCTAATTTTAGATGAAAAATCTCAGCCACTTCCAGGCGCAAATGTACTTGCTGTCCATACACCAACAGGTACTAAATATGGAGCAGCAACAAATTTTGATGGAAGGTTTAACTTATTAAATTTAAGAGTAGGGGGGCCTTATACTATTACTGTTAGCTTTATTGGTTATCGAGAGCAATCGTATAACAATGTGTTTTTAACCTTAGGTAAAACACAAAATCTTGATATAACCTTAGCAGCAGATAATGAAGAATTAGATGCTGTAGTTATTCAAGGTTCTGGAGGTACAGGCACATTTGGTAGTGACCGTACAGGAGCAGAAACAAGTGTAGGACGAAGAGAATTAACACGATTGCCTACCATTTCAAGATCGGCTGCAGATTTTACCAGATTAGAACCATCTGCAAGTGGTAATTCTTTTGGAGGAAGAAACGACCAGTATAATAACTTCTCTTTAGATGGTGCTATTTTTAATAACCCTTTTGGTTTAGATGCACCAACTGTAGGAGGGCAAACTAACGCACAGCCTATTTCGTTAGATGCGATAGACCAAATCTCAGTATCAACTGCGCCGTATGATGTTACCCAATCGGGGTTTACAGGAGCTTCTGTAAATGCTGTTACAAAGAGTGGAACAAACGAATTTCACGGTACGGTTTATGGCTTCTTTAGAAATCAAGACTTAACAGGCGGAAAGATAAAGGGCGAAGATGTTACAAAACCAGATTTAGAACAGGTACAATATGGTGTTAGTATTGGAGGCCCTATAGTTAAAGATAAATTGTTCTTTTTTGCCAATTTTGAAAAAGATGATAGAACAGATTTAGGAACCAACGGCTGGATACCTAATACAGGTTCGGGAGCAATTAACGAATCTAGAGTTAGTGCTAGTGATTTAATGGATGTCTCTAATGCTTTAGAGACATTAGGTTACAACACAGGCGCATATCAAGGGTTTACTTATGCATCAGAGTCAACCAAAGGGATTTTTAAATTAGATTGGAATATTAATGATAATAACCGATTGGCTATTATCTATAATTTTTTAAACGCGTCTAAAGAGAAACCAGCACACCCTACGGCATTAGGTGTTAGAGGGCCTAGTTTTACAACACTTCAGTTTGAAAACTCTGGATACGAAATAAATAATGGCTTACAATCGGTGCAGTTAGAGTTGAACTCAACCTTATCTGATGAGATGACTAATAAATTTCAAGTTGGTTACACCCATTTTGACGATTTTAGAGATCCATTATCGGCTCCAGCACCAGCTATTACTATTCAAGATGGTAGTGGTTCTAATTATATTATTGCTGGTCACGAACCATTTTCTATTAATAATAGACTCGATCAAAAAGTATTCCAACTTACCAATAATTTAAACGTAGTTAAAGGAAATCACACATTTACAATCGGATTTTCTTTTGAAAAATTTCAATTTGATAACTCTTTTAATTTAGGAGCTTTTGGTTATGATGAAGATGGTGATTTTAATCAGGAGGTGGGCGCATTTGCTGCTTATCCAGATTTGAATGCTTTTTTTACCGATGTGAATGATGGTACATTAGCAGCTGCATTAGCTAATGCTCAAAATGTCTTTGATGCTAATAATGCTTTGCCCGATGGTGAAGGATGGTCTTTAGCAGAGACGAACGTTGGGCAATTGGCATTCTATGTGCAAGATGAATGGAACGTAAACGATAACTTTAAATTAACTTATGGTATTAGGTTCGATAAGCCATTATATTTTGATACCAAAGATAAAATTGATGAGAATATAGCAAGAAAGCCTTTTACTTTCGATCCTACAATTCCATATTTCAATCCTAACACAAATCAGGAAACTTTAATAGACTCAAGAACATTACCAGATAATAAATTCCTTATTTCTCCACGTTTAGGTTTTAACTGGGATGTTAATGGTGAAAGTAAAACACAAATACGTGGTGGTTCAGGAATATTTACAGGACGTTTCCCATTTGTATGGCTAGGAAACCAAGTACAAGGCTTGGATTTCTTCTTTTATCAGGTTGTGGATCCAGAGTTTAAATGGCCACAAGTATGGCGTACTAACATAGGGGCAGATCATAAACTAGAAAATGGTATCATTTTAACTGGAGATGTATCTTATACTAAAGATATCAATGGGGCACACGTACAAAACTGGGGATTAAGAAACCCATCAGGTACGCTTAATGCACCAGGAGACAACAGACCTATTTATTTACCTGCGGATAGAGGCAATAATGCCTATGTTTTTACAAATTCGGATGAAGGACGTATCTGGAATGCGAGTTTAAAGGCACAAAAAACGTTTGAGAATGGTATTTATGCCAGCTTGGCTTATAACTATTTAAATGCTAAAGATGTGAACTCTATAGAGGCCGAAATTACTGGTGATGCTTTCGATTTTAATCCTAACCTAGGTAACGCCAATAATGATGTATTGTCTTATTCTAAATATGGAGATACACACCGTTTTATAGGGGTTGCCAGTAAAAAATGGACCTATTCAAATGATAAAATGGCGACTACAATTTCTACATTTTGTGAGTACGCACAAGGAGGACGTTTTAACTATACCTATGCTGGTAATATAAATGGAGATAGTTCCTTTCAAAACAATGATCTTATTTATATTCCAACGGCAAGCGAAGTACAACAAATGCAATTCTCTGGTGCTGGACAAGCTGAAGCTTTTGAAAGATTTATTCAACAAGATGATTATTTAAGTGAAAATAGAGGTCGTTATTTTGAAAGATATGGTGCTTTATCTCCATGGAGAAGCAGATGGGATGTTAAAATTTTACAAGATTTTAAATTTAATGTTAGTGAAGAAAAAACGAATACATTGCAACTAAGTATTGATATTCTTAATTTTGGAAACTTTATTAATTCCGATTGGGGTGTGATAGATGTACCTAACAATTTGTCGCCTATAGGTGTTGATACTTCTGGTGCTACACCTGTTTATACTTTTGATGAAACGTTGGCTAATTCTTTTGGATCTGATTCAAGTTTAGCTTCCAGATGGCAAATGCAATTTGGACTACGTTATATTTTCTAAAAATAATAACAGATATATTCTTAAATTTGCGCTCCTAATTAAGGGGCGCAATTTTTTTTAGTGAAACTCGGGTTTTAGGAATTCTTAAACGAACCAAAAACTTATAAGTTGAACTTAATCCCAACAAACAAGGGATCTTATAAATTAATTTTTTAATGAAGTATTCAAGACTTACCAAAGAGCAATTTGAAGAATTGCACCAGGAGTTTATCAACTTTTTGGCAACACAATCTATAACAGCCGATGAGTGGGCTAATCTTAAAACTAACAAGCCAGATTTGGCAGAAATGGAGTTGGATGTGTTTAGTGACCTTATCTGGGAAGGTGTTTTAAACAAAGCGGAATATTTAGAACACATATCGCCACAGCATATGTATTTATTTCGTTTAGGAGACGATAAAATGAATGCACTGGTAGTTACTCTGAAAAATGAAGTAGATATTACCACTAAAGAAGGGTATAATTGGCTTCGTGAAAACTTAATGGATGAAAATGTTGAGTTCTTACAAGCAGACAAAGACTATACGGACGATAAAAACATGGACAAGTTTAAAATGATAGAACAAGGTGCCGTTATTACTAAGGGTGATTTGTACAAGTATTTTGATAAGATAATAAATTAGTGTTTAGTCAGAGTGTTCAGTGGCATTTAATAGTTTGTTAATTAGAGTTTTCAACTGTTTTATTTAAGAAACTATGTGAATCCGAACTAGAGGAGCAAGGAGGAATCCCATCATACAGAGACGTCTCTCAAATTTATCTTGCAAAGTCGACGAGTTTTGTTGTCGGTTCTAGTGTAGTCGAGAACAAAACAAAATGGACGTAATTAAATAGAAGGTGATTTTTCTATTGAAAAAACTCGCAATAACAATTTCATTATATATTTTTGTCATTCCGTACCAGATGCGGAATCTATCTAAAAAGAATTAATAATCATAAAATGAGATTTCTGCTTTAGCAGAAAATTACTATGGCTCAAAAACCAAGCATACCAAAAGGCACCAGAGACTTTAATCCAGAACAAGTAACCAAGCGGAATTATATATTTAATACCATTCGTAGTGCTTTTGAAACGTTTGGGTTTCAACCTATAGAAACGCCAAGTTTTGAAAACTCCAATACCTTAATGGGGAAATATGGGGAAGAAGGTGATCGTTTGATTTTTAAGATTTTAAATTCAGGAGATTATTTATCGAAAGCCAATAATGAAGCCTATGATACAAAAAACTCCAATAAATTAACGTCAAGTATATCAGAAAAAGCACTCCGTTATGACTTAACAGTGCCTTTTGCGCGTTACGTAGTACAGCATCAAAATGAAATCGAGTTTCCATTTAAACGTTACCAAATTCAGCCAGTTTGGAGGGCAGATAGACCACAAAAAGGACGTTTTAGAGAGTTTTTTCAATGTGATGCAGATGTGGTTGGCTCTAAGTCCTTATGGCAAGAAGTTGAGTTTATTCAATTGTATGATAAAGTTTTTTCAGCATTAAAGCTTGATGGGGTGACCATAAAAATTAATAACAGAAAAATACTTTCTGGAATTGCTGAAGTGATTGGTGCTTCAGATAAACTAATAGATTTTACAGTTGCGCTGGATAAATTGGATAAAATAGGCGAAGAGAAGGTAAAAGAAGAAATGTTAGGGAAAGGTATTTCAGAAGTTGGGATTGAAAAGCTTCAACCTTTATTTACCTTATCAGGATCTTTTGAGTCCCAAATAGACAGTTTAAAGAGTATTCTTAGTACATCGGAAGAAGGACAAAAAGGTATTGAAGAATTAGCCTTTATAAATGTAGCGATTAAAGCATTGGGCTTGTTGACAGCAAGCTTACAACTAGATGTCACTTTGGCCCGTGGATTAAACTACTATACAGGTGCTATTTTTGAAGTAGCAGCACCAGAAGGTGTAAACATGGGTTCTATTGGTGGCGGTGGTCGCTATGATGACCTAACAGGCATTTTTGGAATGAAGGATGTAAGTGGTGTGGGGATTAGTTTTGGTTTAGATAGAATCTATTTGGTTCTTGAAGAATTGGGGCTATTTCCAGAAACAGTCGATAAAAATGTTGAGGTACTTTTTATAAATTTTGGAGAAAAAGAAGCTTTGTTTAGTTTAAAAGCTATTAATAACTTACGATTGCAGGGCATAAACTCCGAATTGTATCCTGATGCAGCCAAAATGAAAAAACAAATGAATTATGCCAATAAGCGTGCTATTCCGTATGTGGTTTTAGTAGGTGAGGAGGAAGTGACTTCAAATACTTATACATTAAAAAATATGATTTCTGGAGAGCAGCAAAAAGTGTCTTTGGAAGCATTGATTGATCTAGTAAAATAAATAAAAAAGAGTCCTAAAAATTAATTTAGGACTCAAAGTATAGTTAAGTAAAATGTAGATTAAAGGTTTAAGCGACTAACTCAAATAAATAAACTCAACTATCTATTTTATTAATACTTTTTTAGAAATCGTTCCGTGTTCGGTTTGTATTTTCAATATATAATTTCCTGCTTTTATTTGACTGGCATTATACATGATGTGTCTTTCATTGGTGTTGGTTTCAAATTTAAATAATGATTGTCCTAGTATATTAAGCATTTCAACAGACTCTATTCGTTTTGAAGCTGGGTTATTGATAATGATACTATTCTCTTCATTGGAGAAATGAGCATCTATTAAATTGATCTCAATGTCATTCACTTCTAAGGTTTTTTGAGTTTTAGAGAAGGTGATTTCAAAACGATTTAAATATTCGCCAGCTACTAGATAAGTTTTGTAATCACTTAGTTTTAAGTTTTGGTACATGCCCAATTCTTTATCATGTAAATAAATCTCTAAATTTTCAGGTACATTTTCTAATTTATCGATGGTTATGCTATTAAACCCATCCTTTTTAGTATGAACTCCTAGTGGAATAATAGTTTGATCATTAATAGCATCAATACCTTGAATAGTGAATTTTTCGTTATTAATCATCCAATACATATCATCTGCTTGGGTATCTATATATTTTGAGTCGTAACCCCAATCGTAATTAACAGAAGCATTTTCATCAACAGTAATCAATAACTGTCTATGTATTTCATTAATAGAATTAAAACCAATTCGTAATTTCATTCTAGTGTCCCCCGTATTGGATTTATTAGTGAATTTTGCCTTATTTTTCTTTGTATTGGATGATTTTACAAATAATGAGTTGCTACCATCTTCGGTTTGAAAAACGCGCTGTCCGTTGTTAAATTTAATAGTCCCAGCATTTTCGGCAGTAACGAAAAAACCTTGGGCTACAGGAATGTATCTACCAGGCGTTTTGGTTGGAGTGCCTCCAGAAGCTACATCTGGATCGTTTGTACCTTTTGATGCTGCAGGAACACCTCCCGAAAGCGAGTACGTTGCATAACCACCTTGATATTCACGAAGAATATGAGAACCGCCGCCCCAATGTTCCCAGAAATATAATGTTCCCGTTGTAGAACCTGATCCAGCAATAGTAGGGCCATTATCTAGTATAAACTGAACAGCGTCTATAGCTGACGGGTAGGGGTTACCAACTAAATAGTCATTTCCAGAACTAATATTTAGGGTAATATCGCCATTATTAGGTTTACCGTTTAGCACATAGTTTTGTGGGGTACTAATTGTACCAGTTCCAGGACCTTTCATTGTAAACCCCTCGCCTGCTAGCAATGTTCCTGTGCTGCGTACATGTTGCCATTTTGAGTAATTATCTGATTGTTGATTACTAAATTTCCAGATCCAATAGTCAGAGATTCCTAAGGGCGAGGCAGTACCATTATATCCCGAGGTTAAGAAATTAACATTAGTAAATACATCGGGTAACCTATAACTATTGTTGTTCGTTGAATTATTAGGAACCCCTACAGGAGATGACCAATAATTATAGGTGTAAGTGTCGGCAGTTCCTTGCTGATCTTTTTCTAGCGTTCCAGAACTAGTAACATCAAGTATACTGTCTTCTGTTTGTACTAATTGTGATTCACCTTCTAAATCGATTTCGCCATCTAATTTTAAATACCAGGAGTTTATCAAACCAGAATCTCCATCAACTTCTAATTTGCTTCCACTGTCTAAAATTAAGCCAACTGTTGTAAGATCTGTACTGGTACGTAAATTCCCTTTTAGTTGAATTATGGCACAATTAGGGGTTGTACTGCTTATGTCCCATAAATTGCCTTGCTCCCAATTACTGGAATCGGTCCAATCACCACTACATGAAGATGTTGTAACATAGGGTAGTGGGGCAGTTTGCCCGTCGATTATTTTTGAATTATAAATTCTAGCTCCAGAGCTCACATCTATAGAAGCTGTTGTTAAGTCATCAATAATATTATCTTTATAAGTGTCTAGTCTGTAATAACGTTGTAACGACGACCAACTTAAAGGTGTATTATTTGCAGTATCAACAAAATCTGTTATGTCTAATGGAATAATAGTTCCTCTAACGATACCAGCATTGTTTTCAATTTCTTGGTGGACCATTTTATGAAGCTCATTTTCAGATAATGCTTTGCTGAATAAACGGATCTCATCTAAAAAACCTTTAAAATAATATTGGTCTACTGCTGCCCGCTTTCCTATAGTAAAAAGACTGGAGTCGGTGTTTAAATTTCCTGATTTTGAGGTGCTAGCGACTTCTTCTCCGTTTACATAAAGTTTTAATAAACCATTTGTATCACTATATGTAGACGCAACGTGTACCCATTGATCGGTTGGTAGGGCAGTACCGCTATTTAAAGTTGTACCGCTAGCGTGAACAAATAGTCTATTATCTGGGTATAACCTCAAATAGAAGTTACCTTGACCAAATAATATTCTAATACCACTTCCAGTTGGGTCTATTTTTATCCATCCCATTAATGAAATTTCAGACCAACCACTAATGATTGATGTATCCTGAGCATAGTCATTTCGACCATCAAAATACAATTGTAATTTTCTGTCCAGATCTCTTGGAGAGCCAAAAATGGTATCGTCTGTGTCAAATAAATCAAGAATACCATCGCCTTCAATGTCGTTAGTATCATCAATTATACCATCGTTATTTCCATCTAAACTGGCATATAAGGTGTGTGAGATATCATAAGTTGACCCATCTGAGGTCACATCCGTATAATCGGGAATATGGTCATTATCTGTATCTGCTACATAATTTTCCCAACCTGATCCAGTTGAGCCTTGATTTGAATTACCGTAGCCTGTGGCGAACGTACTTCCATTAAAGAAATCATATAAATCTAAAATACCATCGGTAAAATATTCAGAAACACCATCAGAGTTAATATCTGTTTCTCTAACAGCGTCTGTATCTGTTCCGTCGCCTACACCATCTCCAGTAATATCACCATCTCCATTTTGATAGGTAGCACTTCCAGAGTTAGTGGCTCCAGATTCATCTACATCAAAAATAGTATCGTTATCAGAGTCTAAATCTAAGTAGTTAGGCGTACCATCACCATCTGAATCTAATACACTGTTCCCTTCACTCAAATCATGCATCCCGTTATTGTTGGAATCTACCCAACCACTACTGTTGGTTAGCGTAGCGTTACCATCACTATAACTTCCTAAACCAGCTTCTACAACATCTGGAATACCGTCATTATCTGAGTCTAAGTCAAAGATATCTGCAACACCATCACCATCAGTATCACATAATGTTTGTGATATAACAATATCGTCTATGGCCAGGTCATTACCAGCACCCCCAACTTCATTATTAATGAAGTATACATAAAACTCACTTACATTAAAAGTTAGGTTTGCTGTAAATTGATGCCAGCTCCCAGCTGGGTCGCCATTTATTGAAGGCGGAATATCTCCTGTGGTTATTGAGGCTAGAACATTATTATTAACATCTCTAAATTCTACTAGTATATCTGGTCTAAGTCTGGTTGCTATACCTGGGGCATCTGTTGTATCTAAATTTAAAACCCAAAAACTGTACGTAATAGGGATGTTGGGTAAAGAACCTATAATGGTTGCTGTATAAAAGGTTCCAGGATCATAAGAAGCATTAAACATAGCCATTCTCCCGTTGGTATCACCAGAAGTATGATCTTCTCCTGTGTACCAATAGTTATCTGCCCAGCTTGCGACTTCACCATTTGGCGTATCGTTCGTTCCGTCACCATCTCCAGCTTTATAGTATACAACATATTCGCCGTCACTTAAATTATTATCATTCAAGTTTGGGCATGTTGTTGTACTGGTACCAAAAGTTCCATCTTCATAGCAATAGGTTGTTTCCGCATCGTAAGTGGTATTGATAGTTGCTCTATTACCTTCTCCAAAGGTTTCATTTAAAAATTTATAATTCGTTGTTTTAGATATTGATGAGGCACTACATAATGATTCTTCTTCCGAATCAGGAATACCGTCATTATCATCATCAATATCAACATTATCTAGTATACCATCTCCATCACTATCAAAAAAATTCTGTTCTGAGCGTGCTTCTATATCAAATTGATATGAAGCTTCATCAGAATCATTGTTGGTAATAGTTACTGTACACGTTTTTGTTCCTAAAGTAGACGGGGTGAACTGAATTGTAAAAGTTGTAGAACCAGTAGAAGGTGAAACTGGAGATGTGTAAAATGGTGTAATAATTGAAAAATCTGTGGTATTGGATAAAGCAATATTAGAAATAGTTAGATTACTACCGCCTTTATTGTAAACAGTATAAGTTCTTGTAACCTGAGTACCAGAATTTGAAGTCCCAAAAGAGGTGTAATCTGAATTAGCTGGTGTTGTATCTCCATTTGAAATGGATAACCCATTACCTTCAACATCTATTTCAGGTGCTGAAACTTTTATTAATATATCATCAAAATAGCTATATTCTCCATTATCACCCGATGTACTACTAAATCTAAATTGAGCATTGGAGGCAAGTCCGCTATTAATGGTTTGATAAAAAGTATAGACATAGTTGTTTGATGTAAAATCTGTTCCTAATACATATGTTTTTATTGTAGACCAACTCGACCCGTTATAATATTGTAATGAAAAACCT
This sequence comes from uncultured Flavobacteriaceae bacterium, assembly GCA_947501845.1. Taxonomy (GTDB): domain Bacteria; phylum Bacteroidota; class Bacteroidia; order Flavobacteriales; family Flavobacteriaceae; genus Flavivirga. The sequence continues at coordinate 46,338 of CANMXP010000005.1, forward strand.
TCTCCTGTATCTATATTACGACCTATAAAAGAAAAAGAAAAATCTATAGAGCTGTATGCCGAGAGATTTAATACGGGAGATGTGGTATAGTTTTGTGAGGTGTCATTGTCTTTGGAGTAAATAGATTGCGTTCCGTTACTGGCGTATATAGGGTTTGTGTTTAAACCAGAATCGGAGCCACCGTCTGTCCAACCTTGTAATCCGCTTTCAAAATCATATGAAGAAATGGTTTGCGATGTAGCATTGAAGGACATGTACATGCTAAATATAAGTACCATCAGTGTATATCTGCGGGTCATATTTTTCATAATATAGGTTAATTTAGTTTGGGGCTAAATGGTTGTTTATAAAATGTTTTATAAACTAATTATGAAGCAAATATACATTTAATTTTGATTAAATAACGATTAAGTGTATAAAAAACACGATGAAACGTGATTTTTTTGATGATTTAAAATAAAATAGAAGGTGTTTTCTTGCTTATGTAAGTATAAATATGAGTATAAGTATTGAACCGTTGTGCATTTTGAGTATTTATTCTCTCTCTAACTTGTGCTTTAGGTAAAATTTCAAAATGCACAACGGATAATTAACAAACTAACTATTTAACCAATACTTTTTTAGATAGTCCTCTCTCTTCGGTTTTTATTTTCAAGATATAACTACCAGATTTGATTTGGTTCGCGTTATATTCTATATAATTGCTATTTGTTTTAACTTTAAATTGTAATAAAGATTGGCCCAGCATATTAATCATTTCGGCAGATTCTATGTTCCTTAATGTTGGATTATGAATAATAATACGCTCTTTTTCATTAGAAAAATATACCTGAAGTTTGGTATCTTCAATGTCTTTAATATCTAATGCTGAATTATTGGCAGAGAAAACGATTTCAAAACGGTCTAAATGTGCTCCAACTGTTAGGTATACATCATATTTATCATCTCTTAGGTTATGATAAATACCTAATTCTTTATCGTTTAAATAAATATCCAAATCATTACTTATATTTTCCAGTTCATCTATTTTAATAGAGCTAAGGCCTTCTTTGTTAGTTTTTATACCTAATGGTAGTTTTTGCTCCAAATCGAAATTATTTACAGCTTGTATAATATGTTTACCACCAGAAAAGGTCCAGAACATGTCTTCTTTATTGTCTTCAATTAATGGTGCGTCATAACCAAGGTCGAATTCATTTGAAGCGTTTGCATCGACTCCAACCAATAACTGTCTATGATACCCATCTGGAGAATCGAACATAAGCCTGATTTTTTGTCTGCCATCTGCATATGTTTTTTGAGCTGTGCTATTTTTCTTTTTTGTATTTCCACCCTTAAGGAAAAGCGAAGAGGCCGTGCCTTCTGTAATAAAAGCCCGTTGGCTATTTTTAAACACCAGACTACCACCAACGATAGCTTCACTTAGTACAGGAGCATTTGCATCTATTAATGTGGAAACAAAGAACCCTTGGCCAACAGGAATGTACTGGCCTGGCGTTTTTGTACCAGAAGCTCCATTCTCATCAATTCTTGTGTCATTATTAACTGCGACAGCACCTCCCATTAAGGTATAAGTTGCGTAGCCACCTTGATATTCAGCTAGCCTATGTGTGCCACTAGCAAAGTGATCCCAAAAATATAAGGCACCATTAATAATGTTTCCATTGGTATTTCTACCATCTGTTTCGAGGTTGCTTAAATTATCTTTAATAAACTCTTGAGCGTCTAGGGCAGAAGGGTATGGGTTACCAACTAAATATTCGTTACCAGCGCTTATGGTTAGTGTGATATCGCCGTTATTAGGTTTACCGTCAAAAACATAGTTTTGAGTAGAAGTAAAAGAACTTCCAGAACTTTCAACGCCTTTCATAGTAAAACCTTCTCCTACTTGTAGTTGCCCCGTACTTCTTACATGTTGCCACGATGAATAATCATCAGCTGTTTGGTTGCTAAACTTCCAGATCCAATAATCGGCAACACTAATATCTGTACCAGAAACACTACCATCGTACCCAGAAGTTAAAAAGGTAATATTGTTTGGAGATGCTGGTGTGCTACCATTTTTTAGTATGTTATCTGCCAAAGTATAAGCATTATTATTTGTTGTTGCATTGCTCAAGCCAACAGGAGAAGACCAGTAATTATAGGTGTATAAATCTTTGGTACCCTGCTGATCGCGTTCTAGGGTTCCAGAACTTGTTGGGTCTAAATCGCTATCCTCAGTTTGTATTAACTGAGACTCGCCTTCTAAATCTATGGTACCATCAAGTTTTAAATAATGGGAAACAGTCAGGGCATACCCAGTGTTAGTACCGGTATCACCATCAATTTGTAACTCACCGCTGTTAATAATTAAACCTAATACGGTTCTATTGCCGTTTCTGGAAGCAGGAATTAGTGATGTATCTGAATTGTCTAAAGTAACGTTGTGGTCTATTTGAACAATATTGTAATCGATCGTTTCTAGCGCAGCTAAATATGAATCAACTCCAGGTAAATATTGCACGTTACCATTTTCCCAGGTGGTAGAATCATCCCAATCACCATTTTGAGTCGTTTTATAAGGTAGCGGTGCTGTTTGTTCATCCAGATCGTCGTATCGTATCATAGAGGCATCGTTGCCGCTATTAGATTCATCTTTTACGCTACCAAACACTAAGGTACTCATTGGGTAATAGGCTATTAAATTATTCCAAGGAATTGAGATTATATCATTTTTTGTAGTTGCAGATGGTAGTACTTTGCCATCGGCAAAACTAGAATTGTTCTCAATTTCCTGGTTCATGATGTACCGAATTTGATCTGCGGTTAGTGCTACGTTCCAAACACGAACTTCATCTACACTACCTCTCATTTTTTGCTGTCTTTTAATATGGTGTGCAGCACCAATAAGGAAATGTGAGTCTGACGGCGTTTCTATAGGGTCCAGAGTATCATCACTATCCTCAAGATAACCATCAATATAAAGGCTTGTCATATTCGTACCAGAATTATAAGTCGCGGCTATATGATGCCATTCATTCTCTGGTATGGTAGCTGAGGTTTGTAAGGTATTGTTGGAACTATCATTAGGGTCTCTCCAAACCATTCTAAACTGACTGGTAGAGTTTATTCTAAAGGAATAGCCATGCGTATAAGTTTCACCTGGAGGACCTGGAGCTTCGTGGAAATAATTTCTTTTGGAAACAATATCAAATTTGTTTTCTCCAACATCGCGTTTTACCCAGGCACTAATAGTAAAATCGGTATTGGCAAGGTCATTTACATCACCTGCATCCAAATAAGTATCTGTTGTTGTATAATTACCAAAATAGGTTGAACGAGAGCCTATGGCGACTTCTGGTGTAGAACCAAATGTAATGTATTTAGTGCCTTCAAAATAGAAATCAACTTCTAGTTCGGTGCCTACATCTTCCATAGTAGCAGAGGTCACGTTAGTTGTAAACGAAGCATCGTCTGCAACAATCATAACATATTCTTCGCTACCAGTATTCGTTCCAGAAACCATAGATTCTGGGATGGAAAGTTTGATAGTTGGTATAGAATCTGTAACCACCATTTTCCATTTTCTGGTTATAGGTGTAACACTTACACTGCTCGTTACTCCTGTGCCTGCTCCAAAATCTTTAGTAATATCTGTTGCTGAAGTTGTAGCTCCATTGTCATGGCCCCACATTAAAAATGTTTTATCGGCAAAAAATGAATTGGAATTTGCACTATTTGTGGCTGCAATATCTTTGATACCAACAGTAATATCGTCTGTGGTATTAATTGTTTTAGATTGTTTTTGATTCAATCCAGCAATATTATCCTGTCCAATACCAGTAACATTGTAGTTGTACCCTACATTGTCTGATTGATCCCAAATAACCCGACCGTCTGAATCTACATAGTCTTGCGATGTACCATTAACACCAAGGGTTATACCGTACTTAATAGCTAAATAGGATTCTACTTGGTCTCGCTCTCCAGACGTTAATGCTTGATTAAAGACAATCAATTCTGCAATACCACCATCCCATCTTCTACCAGTATTTGAGGGGTGAGCCCCTATTCCCGCTGTTAGAGAAGCAGGTAATGTATTGGCATTGGTTGAAGCTGTGCCTTGCGAAGCTCCAGCGTCGAATAATTCTGAGTTAGAACCAGCCACATAATCATAATTAACTAAAAAAGGTGTACCATCTGCAATGGTTGTTGAAACGACACCTGTAGGATCAGAGCCATCATAATATCGTCCTTGAAATGCTGTACTACTTGTTTGCTCTATAGAAACAGATCCACTGCCACCACCATTAAGGTTTAATAAATGTTTCGTGGTGTTAAAAGTACCTTCTGCCACGGCAAAAATAGTCATGGTTGCATTTGAAGCGGTCGTTGCTAGCATTTCATGGTTGGTACCATCAAAATCTATCATAGGATTGAAGTTAATGGCATTTTCATTAAAAATAGGTTGGTTAATTCCTGTTGCTTGTGTAGCATCATTGTTATTATCGGTATTGTCTAACCAGTTTAATACAGGATCTGTATCTTCTGCACTATCTCCTGCTAATTCTTCAACCCCAGAATCGGCCTTGAGCCATAGCTCCATATTAGAGGTAACCCCTCCTGGACCTTGTGTAAAGTCAAAATTTACAATTTGCATATTCGTACCTAGGGTAGAAGTTCCACTACCAGCACGATGTACCCAGTGTTCGGCCTGTGTTAATGAATTTAATTTATAATTTCTCCATCCTCTACCGTAACCTGCACCTGTACCGCTATGGTATGTAGATCCAACTACCATGGCCTGACTTAAATCTGTTAGTCCAGCTGAGGTTATGTCTATAGTTATAGAAGCTCCTGTTGAAGAATCACTATATCTGGTTACTGTTACTTCTGGATTATTTAGAATGTGTACAAAATGACGATTGGTACCGTCTGAGTCGTGTGAACCATCAAATGTCCAATCTACACTTCTGGTATCACTTCCTGGCTCTACCATGGGCCAGTTATCGGCGTTCGCATCGTTAGCACCAACAGTATCAGTATCGCCTCTATGATGGCCAAAAATAATGGCATTGGACCAATTGCTTACATCGGTAGTTGTACCTGTACCATCAGATCTATTAGTAAGTGTCATAGAACCTGTGTCGTTAGCAGTTGCTCCAGAATCTCCATGTAAAACAGTCCAGTTTGAACCCGTAAATTCAACCAGAGTGATGTAAACTCTAACATTAGGGGTGTTGGTTCCGCCTTTTTCTACTCTTAGGGTGGTACCATCTGTTAAATAGGCAATTGCCGTTGCAGAGTCGGCATCGTCAGTACCAGAGTCATTCATTATCCCAGTAATGAACGGTATACATTTATCTTTGTTCGCAATGCCCGAAATGGTTTGATCGACCGTATAAGTGCCTCCATTAAGATCTACGGCATAACGTCCTCTAACAATAAATTCATTAGAGTCGCCAGCAGCACCGGTATATTCCCAAATGGAGGTATTAAACCTTGTATTTTCATTCTGAGAACCAGACTCTCTATAATATGTAAGTGTACCAGTTCCTGTTAAAATACGACCTCCAGCCATATCGTCACCTTCTCTTACAGCAGTAGCAGCATTGGGGCCTCCATGGGTTTTTCTATTATTATTAGCTAGAGCTACGGCATTATTTAGGGAAGAAACAGCCGTAAAACTGGTATTCGTACCACCAGAATTGCCAATATCGTCTTGTATATGTTGTACTTTAAAATCTTGAGAAATAACGGTTAAATTATAGCTCAAAAATATTCCTAAAAGGATGTGTTTTGGGAGTGAAGGGAAATTTTCCATAAGCGGTTAAAGTTTGTAGTTTGGGACTAACTATTTGAAGCAAACGTACTACAAAATTCTATGAAATGCAAGAAAAATCGATGAAATGCATTTTTGTAAAAATTTAATTTCACTATTTAATCATTGTAATATGTTGTTTTTTAAGGTGTTGTGAGGGTTTTTGTTTTTTGTAATATTTGTATTATATCTTGTAATATTTACTTGATATTTTGCTGGTTTTTTTTAAATTTATGATCTAATTTGGGAAAAACAGTTTGATATATTAACTAATTTTTTGGAGTTTATTGACGATGGTTTTTTAGTATTATTTTCACATTTCAATTGATATTTTGTGATGCCTAAATTTGTGGTTATTTCATACGAACCAATAATGAGAAAAAAGTATAAAAGTTTTTTTACAGATTTCAAATTTAAAGATTTGATAATCTAAGACTTATAGTAAAAAAGAGAATCGTTTTACTATTAAAGTAGGATAATATTTATTAATAAATGTTGAATATTCGTTGTTTTTAGAAAAAAAAGCACTAACTTGTTGAATACTAACCAATTCTTTTAAATATGAAAACTACCAAGTATTTATGTTTATTGCTATTAGTATTATTTTTTAATTCTCTCAATTCTCAAAGTCCCAATGTTATAGTCATAATTGCAGACGACATGGGGTGGTCACAAGTTAGTACAGGATTAACAAATTTGAATAATCCAAGTGATTTTTATGAAACTCCAACTTTGGAAACTTTGGCTACTCAAGGTATTGCATTTCCATATGCCTATGTTAACGGTGCCAATTGTGCGCCTACACGGGCTGCACTATTAAGTGGTCAGTATGCAGCTAGGTCAACTAACAACATTTTTAATGTCTACGATTTGAACAGAGGGAATACAAGTTCGAATTCTACATTAATTGGTCCAGATATGGGTTTAGCATCTAATAATAATATAGATGAAATTCCTGCAAGTGCTATAACTATTGCAGAAACAATGAAAACTGCAGGTTATACTACAGCGCATTTAGGTAAGTTCCATGTTGGAGAAAATGAATCGTCCAATACCTCTAACAATGCACCAACAGACCAAGGTTTTGATTATAATTATGGAGGAGGTACATCTGGAGCACCAGGAAGTTATTTTGCGTCAAGCAGTGCGCCTTATACGTTTAGCAGTAACATTGGACCAGAATTAGATGTGTATGCTGCGCCTTATACCTTAGCAGAATCTTTGGCACTGGCAGGAGATAATTCATTAGATGGGACTCCAAAGCATGTTACAGATGCCATGGCAGATGCTGCAATTGATTTTATGGAAGCCGAAAAGAACAATCCCTTTTTCATGCACTTTAGTAATTATGCGATTCATGGACCGTTTAACCAGGCTAATGCCAGACCAGATTTATATGCCAAATACGACACTAAAACGCCTAGTCAGATGGGGCACAATAACATTGGTCAAGCTGCGATCGCAGAAGGTATGGACCAAACAATAGGAAGACTGATAGATTATTTAAAAACTACAGCAGACCCCAGAAACCCTGGCAGTATGCTATCGGAAAACACTTTAGTATATTTCATATCAGATAATGGAGGTGCTATAAGCAGTGATGATGCAGGGCCTTTACGTGGTATGAAAGGTGAATATTATGAAGGAGGCATTAGGTCTGTTACTATAGCATGGTCTGAAGCAACATGGTTAGCAAATAAAGGCACTATAAATACAACACCTGTTATAGCTTTCGATTTATATCCTACTTTGGTAGAAATGGCAGGAGGAACACTTCCAGGGGGTGGCTACGAAATTGATGGTGCTAGTCAATGGCAAATGCTAACCAATGGAACAGCTTTAGGTAGAGATGGTATCTTTTGGCATTTTCCTGGTTACTTAATTGATTCAAAACGAGACCAAAGACCCGTTTCTATAATAAGAAAAGGAGATTATAAATTAATTTATAATTATGAAACACAGTCTTATGAACTGTACCATCTTATTAATGATATTAGTGAAACAACAAATTTATTGTCAGGGAGCCCAGATCAAGCTACTTTAATAATAGCTAATGATATGAGTACCGATTTACAAAATCACCTTATAAACACGTCAGCACCTCTGCCTACCTATAGAAGTGATGGTACTACAGTTGCTTCACCATATATTATAAGTACAACGGGAGGCACGCCAAACTCAACTGATGGCTGTCAGGCCATAAGCGGCTATGATGCTTATTGGGATTTTGACATTGCCAGTGATGCTAATGATGCTTCTGGAAATGGGAATGATCCCAATCCAGTAAATGGCACGTTAACTTATGACGCGGTAGACTTTAAAGAAGGCGATCAATCGGTTATTTTTGATGGAACCGTAGATATTAATTATAGTTCGGCTACTTTTATGTCTCCAGCTACATCTGCAAGAACGGTTACTGCTTGGGTTAAGCCAACTGGTTTAAGTGGTATTCAGGAAATCTTCGATGAAGGAGGAAATACGGTTGGGATGGCGATTCGATTAAATGGTTCGAATTTAGAGTCTATTGTTAGAAGTTCATTAACTGTTGCAGATAGTTTAACAGCAGCATTTCCAAATGATGGAGATTGGCACCATGTCGCGTTAGTATATGATGGTGCTAATACGAGTCATAAACTATTTATAGATGGAGTTGTAGCTACTTCCAGTACTGCAGCACCAAGTACTCTTGCTTCCCATAATGCGACAGGAGGTGGTATAGGAGGTGTTATTGGTAGCTGGGATAGTTTTGTAAATGCTGCCGATAGTTATTTTATAGGTAAAATGGATGCTTTTGCAGTGTATGATTCTGTATTGAATGACACGCAAATATATGATGCTGCATGTGTGGTGTTAACAAACTCAACAGCAGGATGTCAACCGACCGCTGGTTATGAAGCTTTTTGGGATTTCGATTTGGCAAATACGACCATAAATGATGATGCTTCAGGTAATTTGCATAATCCTATTGCTATAGTTGGTGCTATAACAGCAGATACGTCAGATTTTAAAGAAGGCGATCAATCTGCAGTATTCGATGGCAGTTCGAGTGTACAATATTCACCAGGATCTCCAGGCAATTTTATGGAAAATAGTCATAGTTCAAGGACTACTATGGCATGGGTAAAACCAACAAACCTATCGGGTATTCAGAATATATTTGATGAAGGAGGCGGGACTGTTGGAATTGCTATGCGACTAAATGGAAGTAATCTGGAATATGTGGTTAGAGATAGCTCAACGACGTCTGTTCAAATAAGTGCTGCTTTTCCGAATGATGGTGATTGGCATCATGTAGCATTGGTCTATGATGGTGGAAATACAATTCAACGATTATATATAGATGGTATTGAGGTCGCATCAGGCACTGCCCCTGCTTCTATTGGTACACATACAGGTAAAGGTGGTATAGGTGGAAAAATTAGTGGGAGTGATAGTTTTGGAAATTCTTCTGATGCTTTCTTTATAGGAAAAATGGATGCCTTTGCCGTTTATGACGGCATATTAAATGCCACCGAAATAAGTAATTCTGCCTGTGTGACACCTCCTGCTGTAGTAGCAGATGCTGGACCAGATGTAACAATTTGTGAAGGTGATACAACCACCTTAACAGCTTCAGGTGGAACCAGTTATTTATGGAACACAGGAGCGACTACGGCTAGTATCAATGTTAGTCCTACATCTACAACAACATATACGGTTACCGTTTCAGATGGAATTACATCAGACAATGACGATGTGATAGTTACAGTCAATCCATCACCTACAGCAGATGCTGGAGCAGATGTGACTATAGATGAAGGTGATTCTACCACTTTAACAGCATCTGGAGGTGGCACCTATTTATGGAGTACAGGTGAAACTACAGCTAGCATTACCGTTAGTCCGACAGTAACTACGACTTATACAGTAACAGTTACGCAAAATGGTTGTAACTCGAATGATGATGTTATCGTTACGGTAAATACAGTTGGTTGTTCGTATTCAGTAATAAACACAGAAGGTTTTGAAACTGGTTGGGGAATTTGGAATGATGGTGGTTCAGATTCTTTTAGAGACTCGAACTCAATTTATGCCACTACAGGAAGTTATAGTATGCGTCTTAGAGATAATACATCAACATCTGTTGGGACTACAGATGACTTAGATTTAACAGCTTACGAAGAAATAACAGTTGATTTTGGTTATTATTGTAGAAGTATGGATAACAGCAATGAAGATTTTTGGCTACAAATTTCTACAGACGGTGGAAGTAATTATACCACCATGGAAGAATGGAACAGGGATGATGAATTTGTTAATAATCAATTTTATACAGACCAGGTTATCATAGCAGGTCCTTTTACTTCAAATACCAGATTACGATTTAGAGCAGATGCTTCAGGAAATTCAGATTGGGTTTATATTGATGATATCGTTATTAGTGGATGCAGCACTGGGGGTAGTTCTAAAATTAATTCTACAAAAACAGAAGAAGTATTTGCAGATATAGATGACGTCCCTCATTTAAAAGACGTAGAAGTTAAACTCTATCCCAACCCATTTAAAGAGCAATTGATTATTAAGATTCCTGCGGACTATACTAAATCGAATGTGCGCATATTTAATATGCTTGGTCAATTAATTATTGAAGATAATTATTTTAAAGCACCGCTGATTAAGATTCCTACTTCTAATTTAGAAAGTGGTCAATATTTAATCAATATAGATGTAGATGGGGAAAACATTCGAAAACGAATTGTAAAAAAATAAGTAAAAAAATCTTGTTGTAATTTCATTAAAAAAGAAGGGTATATCCCTTCTTTTTTTTGAATGAATTATCTGTTTTATTTTGATTGTTATGTGAAAAAACAGACAAAACGATTTTTTTATTCGACAAAATGCATTATTTTAGTAGGAATTTTAATCATAAATACACCAAATCTATGAAAAGAATAACGACCTATTTATTGCTGTTATTTGTTGTTGTGATTAATGAAGCTTACTCGCAATCTCCTAATGTTATTGTTATTATAGCCGATGATATGGGGTGGTCTCAAGTTAGTACAGGATTAACTAACCTTAATAATCCAAGTGATTTTTTTGAAACGCCAAGACTAGAAACATTGGCTACCGAAGGTATAGCCTTTCCTTATGGTTATGTTAATGGTTCAAATTGTGCCCCAACTAGAGCTGCACTTTTAAGTGGACAATATGCCTCAAGGCCTACTAATAACATATTTGCCGTTAATAGTTTAAATAGAGGAGGTAACTCCACCTTACTAGTGGGACCAGCCAATGGATTGCCAAATGGTAACGATGAACTTCCTAAGGAAGCTGTTACGCTTGCAGAAACGATGCAAGCTGCTGGTTATGAAACTGTTCATTTAGGAAAGTACCATGTTGGAGAAAATGAAGCGACAAATGTTTCAGATAATGCAGCTACAGATCAAGGGTTCGATGTTAATTATGGTGGTGGTACCAAAGGAAATCCTGGAGATTATTTTGCATCAAATAGTGGTACTCCGTATACATTTGGAAATAGTATTGGACCCGAATTAGATCCTTATGCAGCCCCTTATACAGCTGCCGAATCTTTAATGTTAGCTGGAGATAATTCTTTAGAAGGCACAGCAAAACATGTTACAGATGCTATGGCCGATGCTGCTATGGATTTTATAGATGCTAATATTAATAGCCCTTTTTTCATGCATTTTAGCAATTTTGCCATACATGGACCATTTAATCCAAGTGATGCACGTCCAGATTTAAGAGCGAAATATAATGCTAAAGCGATTAGTAATCCAAGTGCGATGGGACATGATAGAAAACCAGGACAAGCTGCTTTGGCAGAAGGTATGGATCAGACTATTGGTAGATTGATAGATTATTTAACAACAACGGCAGATCCTAGAAATCCAGGTAATATGTTGTCGGAAAACACTTTGGTATATTTTATTTCAGATAATGGAGGCGCTGTTCATAGTGATGATGCTGGTCCGTTGCGAGGGATGAAAGGAGAATGGTACGAAGGCGGTATTAGATCTGTAAGTATCGTATGGTCTGAAGCCCCATGGTTGGCAAATAAAGGAACTGTTAACACAACTCCTATAGTTGGTTTTGATATATATCCCACGTTTGTTGAAGCTGCAGGAGGCACTTTGCCAGGAGGTGGTTACCAGATTGATGGTGTAAGTCATTGGCAATTATTAACAAATGGAACTGCTTTAAGTAGGGATGCATTGTATTGGCATTACCCTGGGTATCTTATAGATTCCAATCGTGACGCCAGACCAGTTTCAATTATTAGAAAAGGAGACTATAAATTAATTTATAATTATGAAACGGAATCATATGAATTGTATCACTTAATAAATGATATAGGCGAAGCCACTAATTTGTTAGCAGGCAGTCCAGATTCGGCGACTTTAATTATTGGTAATGATATGAGTACAGATTTAAGAAACCATTTAATAAACATATCTGCCCCTTTACCTACGTATAGAAGTAATGGACTAACAGTTCCTTTACCTTATATAATTAGTACTTCTGGAAGTGGTTCTAATTCAACAGATGGCTGTCAGGCAGTAAGTGGGTATGAAGCTTATTGGGATTTTGATTCTGTAAGTAATGCCAATGATGCTTCTGGAAATGGACATGATCCGAACCCAATAAATGGAACGTTGTCTTATGATTCTGTAGATTTTAAAGAAGGGGATCAATCGGTCATATTTGATGGTACCGTAGATGTTAATTATAGCAGTGCTACATTCTTATCTGAAGTAACGACAGCCAGAACAGTTTCAGCATGGATTAAACCTACTGGTTTATCAGGTATCCAAGAAATATTTGATGAAGGTGGTAATACTGTTGGAATTGCATTGCGGTTAAATGGATCGAATTTAGAGTCCGTAGTAAGAGAATCTACAGTAATTTCAAATACGTTAAGTGCTGCTTTTCCATCGGATGGAGATTGGCATCACGTAGCTTTGGTGTACGATGGATCGATTACAAGTCAAAAACTGTATATAGATGGTGTTGAGGTTGCTACGAGTAGCTCGGCACCGAGTTCTATTGGTTCTCATAATACTACTGGAGGTGGCATTGGAGGTGTGATTGGTAGTTGGGATAGTTTTAATGTTTCTGCAAATAGCTATTTTAATGGAAAAATGGATGCATTTTCTGTATACAACAGTGCTTTAACAGTTTCTCAAATTCAGGAAGCTTCATGTTTGGTCATAGCCAATTCAACAGCTGGCTGCCAACCTACAAGTGGCTATGAGGCTTATTGGGATTTTGATCTTGCAAGCAATACCGACGATGTTTCTGGAAATGATCATAACCCAACGGCTCCAACATCTACTGGGATTACATACGATATTTCAGATTTTAAAGAAGGCGATCGCTCTGTAGTGTTTAATGGAGCAGAGGCTATTCAATATGCAACCAATAGCACTTCTCCAGATAATTTTTTAAACGCCTCAACAAGTTCAAGAAGTGTTACAGTTTGGATTAAGCCAACTGGTTTAACAGGAATTCAAGATATATTTGATGAAGGTGGACAAAACATTGGTATAGCAATAAGGCTTAATGGTTCTAATTTAGAATCTATCGTTAGAGAATCCTCTTCGGTTTCAACGACCCTAAGTGCTTCTTTTCCATCAGATGATGATTGGCATCATGTGGCGTTAGTATATGATGGAACCAATACCAAGCATACCTTATATATAGATGGAGCAGAGGTTGCCAATAGTAATAGTGCAGCTGCTTCCATAGGGAGCCATTTTAGTTACGGAGGTATTGGTGGTAAATTGAGCGGAAATGATAGTTTTAAAAACGCGTCGGATGCTTTTTTTATAGGAAAAATGGATGCATTTGCAGTTTATGATATTGTTTTAACACCTGTTCAAATACAAGACCTTAGTACGACTTGGTATTTAGATGCAGATGGTGATAACTACGCAGTCTCTACGACACAAAACTGTACAAGTCCCGGACTGGGTTATACCGCCACAATATTGCCAGTAACCGATTGCGATGATACCAATGGGAGTATTAATCCAGGGGCAACAGAGATTCTTGATAATGCTATTGATGAAGATTGCGATGGAACGGCCCAGACTACTTTAGGAGCAGATAGTTTTAATCTTGAAGATGTATTTATAACTCCAAACCCATTTAATGACACTATCGGCATAAAGATGCCATTAAATTATAGTAGTGTGTTTAGCGTTGTGCTATACGATTTAAATGGAAGAATTATTTATAATGAAAGTAAGGTAAATAATAATGGTAATATTAAAATATCGAAAGGCTTAAATCAATTGCATAAAGGCGCTTATTTTATAAAAATTACTGATAAAAACCATGGAGTCGCTATAGTAAAGCAATTAATAAAATATTGATATTAAGAAAGTAGTTTTTTTTGTTTTTATGCTGTTTTAGTAATGTTACAGCATTAATTTAGTTGTACATCGTCTGGAAAAGCTTTCCAGACGATGTTTTTTTAATGTTAATTAGGTGTTATTTTAAAAACAAAGGCATGATTGCCTACTTTGTTTTTAGGTAAATCAATATATAAACCATCTGCTTTTGTTTCAAATTCCAAATGGCCTTTGCTTCCTAATAAAGAGATGCTTTTAATGCTTTGTTCATAAAGTGTGTTTTTGTCTTTTAAGGATTTAATTTTTAAGATGTTATTTTCTGGCCAATCTAAAACAATAGCATAAAGAATGTTTCCTTTAGTTGTAAAGCGAATATCTTCCGAAGTATTGTCTTTGTTTTTATTTTCACTTAAATGGCCTTCTATAACTTTTGTGCTTCCCTCGCCATAAATTTTAAACGGCCGTGAACCGTAAATAGCTTCACCGTTAATTTTTAACCAATTCCCCATTTCTAATAGTCGTTCTTTTACTGGTATAGGGATTTCTCCATTAGCTTTTGGTGTAATATTTAGCAATAGATTACCATTTTTACTAACAACATCTACTAAAAAATCAATTAAACGATTTGTAGATTTATAATTAGGGTTACTAATATGCGACCACGATTTCCAATCGATAGAATCGTCTGTTAACCAAGGAAAATCTTTCTTTTTACTCATTCTAGAACGTTCCAAATCTAAAACAGCAGTACCTTTGGCAAAGTCATAAAATTTATAGGTAGATACGACTTCCTGATTGTTTTTGTCGGCATGGTTGTAATAATATTCTAAAAACTCTTTTCTGTAATCTTCACCTATGACATCCATTTTATTGTCAAACCAAACCAAATCAGGATTGTATTTGTTGATGATTTCTTTTAGGCGTGCCAACCATTCTTTATTGAATTCGTTATTTGCCAAGGGGTAATATTTCTCTATGCCCTCATCTATTTCGTGAGGATTTGGAGGGTATTGAAAGTCTCCTTTTTTCATTTTTGGCCCATATAGTCCAGCGTATTCAGGGTTGGAAGCATCTGTAGTTTCATCCCAAGTAGGATACCATCCTAAGAGCCAATGGCGATGATAAGTGGCTATAAATTTCATGTCGCGTTTTCGTATTTCTTTAGCCAATTCTCCCATAATGTCACGTTTTGGCCCCATATCCTTTGCATCCCATTTGGTTAAATCGCTATCCCACATAGCAAAGCCATCTGCATGTTCGGAAACAGGACCAGCAAATTTTGCTCCCGCATTTTTAAATAATTCTGCCCATTCTACAGCATCAAATTTTTCGGCAGTAAAAAGAGGAATAAAATCTTTATAACCAAACTGGTCTAATGGACCGTAAGTTTTAACATGATGCTCGTAAAATTTGCTTGCCTTTCCGTCTTTAGCTTCGGGATTATCTTTGTTTACGTACATCCAATGGGCATACCATTCGTTTTCATATTCAGGTACGGAATAAGGTCCCCAATGACAGTAAATTCCAAATTTAGCATCTAAAAACCATTCTGGGGTTTTATGCTGTTTTAAGGATTTCCAATTTGACTCGTATTTTGAAGAAATTTCAGAGGCAAGATTTTCTTTCTTCTCTTTGCAAGAGAGAACTGCGAAAATAATGATTATAAAAAACAGACGCGTTTTCATCTTTTTTAATATTTAAAATGTGTCTACTAAAGTATAATGTTTCTTATAATTTAAGTAGTACTCATGTCTTTTTATTTAGCATTTAGAGCTAATTATTAATAACCGAAAAAACGCACCTTACATTTTTGATTTTTTGGAAGCGGTTTTTAAAAATATACTGAGGCTTTTGTAGATAAAAACCAATTATTTGTATTAATTTAACCATATGTTGTACTACTTTCCCTTTAGAATTATGATTTTTATACCCTAAAATAGATTTACATGAAATTGCGCAGTATGGTTAATAACTGTTTTCTCTCAAGCGTTGTCGCGTTATTGTTATTGTCTTGCAAAAGTGGAGAAAAACAAAAAGTAGATTATCAAAAGCCAAATATTATTTATATCATGTCCGATGACCATACAGCACAGGCATTTGGTATTTATGGTAGCAGGTTAGCAAATTTAAACCCTACGCCAACTTTAGATCGTATAGCAAGGGAAGGCATGATTTTTAATAATTGTTTTGTAACCAATTCTATTTGTACACCCAGTAGAGCAACTATTATTAGTGGCCAATATAGCCAAGCTAATGGCGTTTTAGATTTAGAGGGAGAGGTAGAAACAGAAAACCAATATTTGCCAGAGGAAATAAAAAAATTAGGCTATCAAACGGCTTTAATAGGAAAATGGCACCTAACGCAGAAACCCAATTTTGATTATTACAATATATTTACAGAGCATCACCAACAAGGATCTTATTTTGATCCAAATTTAACTGAAAGTGGTATGAATTATCAGCCTTTTTATGGTATGCTTGGGTATGAAGGAAAACAATATAAAGGGCATAGTTCTGATGTTATTACAGATATTACTTTAGATTGGTTGAAAAACAAAAGAGACAAAAGCAAGCCGTTCTTTTTAATGCATCAATTTAAGGCGCCTCATGATGATTTTGAGTATGCGCCACGATATAGAGATTATCTTGAAGATACAGAAATTCCAGAACCAGCAAGTTTATATGATAATGCTAATAATGGCTCTATTGCTACCCGTGGAAAAAATGATTCTTTAATTAATGTTATAGGATCTTCTGTTTCCAAAAGAAATACCATACGCCATATGGGGATGCGTATTTGGAGTTCAGAATATACAGCTAGAAATAATCCTGGATTTGACTCGACCCAAGTATATGGTTTAGATGATAAAACGTACACACACAAAACTTATCAAGAATATTTAAAGCGCTATTTACGCTGTGTAAAAGGGGTAGATGATAATGTATCACGTCTTATTGATTATCTAAAAAAAGAAGGACTATATGATAATACAATTATTGTATATACGGGAGACCAAGGCTTTATGTTGGGCGAACACGATTATATAGATAAACGTTGGATGTATGATGAGTCTATGCGCATGCCATTTTTTGTACGTTATCCAAAAACAATTAAAGCAGGAACAAGAACCGATGCCATAATTAATAACGCAGATTTTGCGCCTACTTTAATCACAATGGCAGGAGGCACAGTTCCAGAAAAAATGCAAGGACATAGTTTTAAGGGCATTCTTGAAACAGGTGAAGAACCCGAAGGATGGCAGCAATCTACATATTATCGATATTGGATGCACATGGCACATGCCCATGCAAATCCAGCACATTTTGGCATTCGCACTAAAGACTACAAGCTTATTTTTTACTACGGGAAATATTGGGTAGATACAGACAATCCAGAAGCTGCTTGGAACAAGGATAGTTGGGGTAATAGATTTACAATGCACACACCAGTAGCTTGGGAGTTTTACGATTTATCAAAAGACCCAAAGGAAATGAATAATGCATATAACGATCCAGCTTATAAAGAAGTTATTACAATTTTAAAAGAACAGCTTAAGGCAAAACGAAAAGAGCTTAATGAAGAAGATGGCGATAAATATCCGCACATTCAAAAAGTTATTGATGCACATTGGGCCAACTAAGTTTTGTAATCAAAGAAGTTTTCTAATTAACTATAAGATGATTTTTTTTAAACTAATAACCTCTTTATTTCATTGCCGTTCTGATGCAGGTATCTACTCAATAGTATTCAGAGATCTTTTGATGAAATGTTTTACTAGAATATCCTATAGAAATACCAGATATTACTAGAATTGGAGGTGATGTCTAGTTTTTGTCTAGCTTATTTTTTTATTACTTAGCAGTTATAAAATTAAATTTGTTTTGCACAGTAGGGTTCATTGTTTTTTTATAACATTAAATCCATGTTGCAGCATTTAAAAAACTAAAATAATACAAACCGATTAATAAAAACATGCCCATAACTTTTAATTACAAAATGAGAAAATTCCAACTTTTAATTTTATTAGGTCTTATTTTTTACAGTTGTAAAAATGACACTCCAGTAGCTGCTCAAAAAACAGATTTTAATTTAGATTGGGAGTTCTACTTATCTCAAGATGATGAAAAAATAAACGAGATACCTCAAAACAAATATAAAAGCGTAAACCTTCCACATGATTGGGTAGTAGAGGAAGAATTTGACTCAACTTTGGTTAATGATGCTTATGCCACTGGATATTTGGCAAGTAAAGGTTATGGATATTACAAAAAGGCATTTAATAAAAAATATAATGAAGAAGAAGTGACTTATATCCTTTTCGATGGTGTTTACAATAACTCTGAAGTATATGTAAATGGCGAGAAATTAGGCTTTCATCCTTATGGTTATTCTCCCTTTTATTTTGAAATATCAGATTATTTAAACAAAGAAGGCGAAAGTAATAGTATAGTTGTAAAAATAGACCATACACGTTATGCAGATAGCAGATGGTATACAGGTGCAGGTATTTACAGAAAAGTAGATTTAATTACAAATAACAAATTGCATATTCCTGTTTGGGGAACTTTTGTAACCACTCCTAAAGTTTCAAAAGAACAAGCAACAGTTCGGTTAAATATAAAAGTGAAAAATGATTTTTCTTCTCAGGAAGACATTAGTGTTGAAACAAAAATTTTAGATGTCAATAACAATACAGTTGCGAGCTCAACAAATGAATTAACAGTTGAAGGAAATGCTTCTAACGTGATACAGCAAGATATAGAAGTAGAAAATCCAAACCTATGGAATACTATAACTCCCAATTTGTATAAAGCTGTTACTTCTATTATAAAAGGTAACAAGGCTGTTAATACTTATGAAACCACTTTTGGTATTAGAAGTATAAAATTTGATGCTAATACAGGTTTTTATTTAAATGGAGAGAATATGAAAATTAAGGGCGTTTGCTTGCATCATGATGGCGGATTGGTTGGAACAGCCGTACCAAAAGGTGTTTGGAAACGACGTTTGCAAATATTAAAAGATGGAGGTACTAATGCTATTAGAATATCTCATAACCCTGCATCTTCAGAGCTTTTAGAATTATGCGACGAAATGGGGATTTTGGTGCAAGACGAATTTTTTGATGAATGGGACAACCCAAAAGACAAGCGTTTTAACAAAGGCGAATCAAAAAGCACCGATTATATTACTAGAGGTTATGGCGAACATTTTCAGGAGTGGGCTCAAAAAGACTTAACGAATACTATGTTGAGCCATAGAAATCACCCATCTATTTTTCAGTGGAGTATAGGTAATGAAATAGAGTGGACGTACCCTAGAAATGCTGATGCAACAGGATTTTTTGATAATATGGAGTGGAGTGGTAATTATTTTTGGTCAGAACCCCCACATTCTGTTGAAAAAATAAAAAGTGAATTAGAAACTTTGCCAAGAGGAAAATATGATATAGGGAAGACAGCGCAAAAGTTATCTAAATGGACAAAAGCAATTGATACCACAAGACCAGTAACAGCAAATTTAATTCTACCATCATCTAGTCATTTGTCAGGCTATACAGACGCTTTGGATGTAGTTGGTTATAGTTACAGGCGTGTCTTATATGATTATGGTCATAAAAACTATCCAGATAAGCCTATTATGGGTACCGAAAATTTAGGACAATATCACGAATGGAAAGCCATTATGGAACGTCCTCACATATCTGGAACGTTTCTTTGGACAGGGATAGATTATATGGGGGAAATTAGATCTAATTGGCCAGTTCGTGTGCAACCATCAGGACTGTTGAATACTGCAGGATTTACAAAAGGGTCTTATCACATGATGAAAACGCTTTGGAATGAAGAGCCACACATATATATAGCCACACAGAACATAGAAAAATCACTTAATAAAATTGATAAAAAAGGCAATATAGTTGCAAAAGATCCTGAAAGATGGAAATATGCTTTATGGGAATGGCAAGATGTGAACGAGCATTGGAATTACAATGATGATGAGATGATTTCTATTGAAATTTACTCTAATTGCCAAGAAATAGAATTGTTCTTAGATGACAAATCTCTTGGAAGAAAAAAGCTAGCCGACTTTGAAGATCATATCTATAAATGGGGCGTTCCTTTTGCAGAAGGAAAGTTAATTGCTAAAGGAATAAAAGACGGTGTAGAAATTACAGAAGAAATCGTTACAGCCAGAAAATCTACAAAAATTGAGCTTTCTTCTCAAGAAACCTCTATAAAGGCTGATAATTACGATGTGTCACATATTATTATCCAGCTTACAGACGATCATGGAAACCCTGTAAAAACAGACGATAAACTAATCTCATTTAATATAGAAGGCGAAGCCAAATTGCTAGGGGTAGATAATGGATGGAAAAAGAGTGTACAAAAATTTCAGTCCAATCAAGGAAAAACCCATAATGGAAGAATTTTATTAATTATTCAAGCCAAAGATGTACAAAATCAAGTTACAGTTACGGCATCTGCAGAAGGAATAGAATCGCAAAGTATCACAATCAACATAAATTAAAATATAAAAATGAGTATACATATTTCAGATTTTGGAACATTAGAGGGAGAAGCTATAAAAGAATACGCTTTAAAAAACACTCATGGAGTTGAAGTTAAAATCACCAATTATGGTGCAACGGTTACGACCATTAAAGTTCCAGATAATAAAGGAAATATTGAAAATATAGCTTGTGGTTTTGATACTTTAGATGGCTATTTTGGGAAAGATTATGTTGAAAACGCACCATATTTTGGTGGTACAGTAGGCCGTTATTGTTCTCAAATTAAGGATGCTAAGTTTGCATTAAATGGAACAGAATATCAACTGGCAGATAACTGTGGGCCTAATAATTTGCACGGTGGGGCAGCTGGCTTCGATAAGAAAATTTGGAGTGCAGAAACAGCCGAAAACCCAAACGGGACTTCAGTAAAATTCAATCTGAAAAGTAAAGATTTAGAAGAAGGTTTTCCTGGAAACGTAGATGTTTCGGTAACCTTTACATTAACGGATGATAATGAATTAAATATTGACTATGAGGCGATTCCCGATGCGGATACCCCATTATCATTAACGAACCATACATATTTTAATTTGAACGCTTTTAATTCTAATGTAGAATGTCATCAAGCTCAGGTTAATACAAATAAAAGATTGGCCCTTGATGATACAGGAGCAGCAACAGGTGAAATTATAAACGTTGAAGGAGCAGCAGATGATATGCAACAATCTAAAAAAATAGGTGATGCACATGAGGGAATGGGAGATGGTTTTGAAAATTTCTATGTACTGGACAACGAGAATTTCGATTTCGTTGAAGCGGCCAAAATAACATGTCCAGATTCAGGAAGATCATTAACGGTTTCGACTTCAGAGCCTGTCATGTTATTATATACTGGAAAATATACTTCTGATGCTTTAAAGCGAGAAAATGGTCAACAATATGGGAAGTACAGAGGATTTTGTTGTGAAACTCATCGCTATCCAAACGGACCAAATATTAAAAATTCACCAAAATCTATAACCAAAGCAGGCGAAACATTTAAAAGCAGAACCCAGTTTAAATTTAACTGGTAACATTTTAACTAACTAAATAAATTAAATTATGATTGAAGGTATTGTTTTAGCCATAGGGGCAGGCTTAATGCTTGGACTTTATGCGTTACCAGAAAAATTTACAAAAGATTTTAAATTCGAAAACACATGGGGATTGTTTTTTATCCTAACTATGTTTTTGGTGCCTATCGTGGCGTCTATAACACTCATAAATGATTTTAGTAATGTATTTGCAAAAGTTCCAACAGATATATTATTAAAAATGGCTGCGGCAAGTGTATTATGGGGAGTAGGTGTTATGATGTGGGGTAAAGCTATTAACCATATTGGTTTATCTTTAGGTTTTTCCTTATTTATAGGTACTGTTATTCTGGTAGGTTCTATTATTCCTTTTTTCGTTGAAGGTATTCCAGAGGGTAACACATTTATTACAATTCTTTTAGGGATTCTGGTAGTATTGTTTGGTGTTATTTTTAATGCTAAAGCAGGGCTTACAAGAGAAAAAGATGAAGCTAAGACCGATTCGGGAGAGAAAAAAGGTTCTATGGTTACTGGTATTTTAATTGCTGTAGTTGGTGGTTTATTAGCGACTGGGTTTAGTTATGCAAATGCAGTAGGAAGACCTTCAATTCATGAAGCTTGTCAAGCTGCAGGAAATGCAGACTGGGTCACTGCAGTAGGTGTTATGTTCCCAATTTTTATTAGTGGAGGTATTGTTATGGCAATTTATTTTGCTTACGAGCTGTCAAATAAAAAAGCCTGGAGCCAATTTAAAACACCTCATTTCGGAAAAAACTTTATGCTAATCTTGGTTATGGCTATTTTTCATTATGCCGCTTCTGCTTTATTTGCATTTGCTGCATTTAAACTAGGAGAAGTTGGAAATACTGTTGGCTATGCCATATTCAATACAGCATGTGTTGCAACTGCAATTGTTAGTGGTATTATCACTAAAGAATGGATAAATGCTTCATCAAAAGCAAAAAACTTTTTGTATTTAAGTTTAGCTTGTATGATTGGAGGAATCGTAGTAATAGCTTATGCTAATAGCTTGGCTTAATTAATATTTAAAATTAGAAATAATCAAAATTATGAAAAGAGTACCGCAATTATTATTCGTATGTGTATATTTTATATTATTTGCATGTAACGATAAAAAACAAGAAAAAGTAGAAAAAGAAGTAGCTACGACTACTGATGCTGTAGAGGTAACAGATGAACGACAAGATTTTCTTGGCATCACGAATAAAGATAAACTAAGTGCAGCAAGTAAGCGTGCATTACTATGGCCTGAAGATTTAGGTAATGATTGGTTTTTTAGTTATAACGTGGAAGATTTAAAAGGGGATTTAGCATATGAGGAAGGTGTCGTACGAAGAGATCCAAGTGCCATTATAAAAGAGAATGGTAAGTATTATGTATGGTACACTAAATCTGTAGGACCAACGGATGGTTTTGCTGGTGATATTGAAAAGGACAAGGTTTTTCCTTGGGATCGCTGCGATATTTGGTACGCAACTTCTGAAGATGGGGTGACATGGAAAGAAGAGGGGCCAGCAGTATTAAGAGGTGAAAAAGGTGCGTATGATGACCGTTCTGTATTTACTGTAGAAATTATGAAGCATGAAGATATGTATTACTTATCTTATCAAACAGTAAAATCTCCTTATAATGTTCGTGTTAAAAATCAAGTAGGCTTGGCTTGGGCTAGTTCGCCAGATGGTCCTTGGGAAAAAAGTAAAGAACCTATTTTAAGTCCTGCCGATAATGGTGTTTGGAAAGGTGAGGCACAAAACCGTTTTGCTGTTGAGAAAAAAGGTGATTTCGATAGCCATAAAGTACACGACCCATGTATAGTACCATACAATGGGAAATTTTATTTGTACTATAAAGGTGAGCAAATGGGAGAAGCTATAACTTTTGGAGGTCGTCAAATAAGACATGGTGTTGCTATAGCCGATAACCCTAAAGGCCCTTACGTAAAATCGCCTTATAACCCTATTAGTAATAGTGGTCATGAAATTTGTGTATGGAACTATAATGGTGGTATCGCTTCGTTGATTACTACAGATGGACCAGAAAAAAACACAGTACAATGGTCGCCAGATGGAATTAACTTTGAAATTAAAGCGGTTATAAAAGGAGCACCACACGCCATAGGTTTAAACAGAACTGCCGATAATGAAAAAGGACCTGTTGAAATTTTAAAATGGGGATTAACTCATGAGTATAGAAGTTATAATTATCAGTACATAAGACGTTTTACAACCACACAAATAAAGCGCCATACAGCTAAAGGAGAAAAGGCTGAATAAAAATTAAAAATTAGGTTTAATCATTTGTTTATATTTTAGGTATTAGAAGTAAAGAGCACCTAAAATATAAACAAATGAAAACCATTCTTTAAGCTATAGCTCAATTAATCATTTTAATTTCAATAAGTTTTAAATTAAGTACGTGCTAAATTAATCTATAGTATCGTAAACTCAATAAAGTTGAAAAATGATAAAAATATAGCTACATGCTTAAAAACTATTTCTTTCTGTTTTTTGTGCTTGGATCGTTGTTATACTTAACTGCACAAGATTCAACCAAACCAGCAAATTATTATACCGATTCTATTAGTTTTAAAAAAGTACCAGTTAGAATCAATAACACCTTGCCTTTATCTCATCAAGAAGATCATTTTTGGGAGATTCAAAAAGACTTTTCAGATGAGTTTTATGGTTTGAAATTAGATACTACAAAATGGCATAATACCAATCCGACTTGGCTAGGAAGAAAACCATCGATGGCACATCCTAAAAACGTTTCGGTTAAAAACGGAAAGCTTATTCTGGAAATAAATAAACCAGACCAAATAGCTTATAAAGACGGATATACTCATAGTATAGGATGGATAGTGAGTAAAAAATCGATAACTTATGGCTATTTTGAAATGCGTGCCAAATTAATGGATGCACCATGGGTAAGTTGTTTTTGGCTATACAATTGGTGGTATAAAGATAATTGGAGAACCGAAATTGATATTTGTGAAAATAATCCAGGTGCTATACAAAACAGACACGATTTAACTTCCAATTTGCATGTATTCTCAGCCCCACCCAATAAAGGAAATGTAAAGGAATTGATTTCTTTCGGAAAAAAATATTACATCCCATTTGAACTTCAAGAGTCGTATCACGTGTGGGGTCTAGAGTGGAATAAAGATGTTATTAGATGGTATTTTGATGGTATTTTGTTTAGAGAATCTCCCAATAAATATTGGCATCAAGATTTATACCTTAATTTTAATAGTGAATCCAATAAATGGCTTCAGGCTTTTCCAGATGATAACCGACTAAATCAAACTTATGATATTGATTATGTACGTGTTTGGAAGCGCAAATAAATTAATACTTATCTAAGCTCTCTTAAATAGCCAAATCTGAGTTCCATAAAACAAGCTTACTTTAATTCAATAGTATTGTAACGCATTGAACGCAGCCCAAATGTTATTAAAACCTCTAAGTTTAAATAGGTTTACCTAGCTTTTTAATTGAAGCCTTTTGAATTGTTTTTCAAGTAAGAATCAAATATTTTGAACATCTGTTGCATTTTATAATACATGTGGCATTTCTTGCTTTAAGTAAATAAAATATCTTTACTTATTATCAATTTTCAATATAAACCCATGAGACTAAACTTTATTTTGCTATTTGCTACTAGTATTATGTTGGCTCAAACAGCGACATTTCCAGAAGGTAATATTATAACTGAAAGAACAAAAACAAATCTTAACCAGGGGTGGGCGTTTCATTTAGGAAATGTTAATGGTGATGTAGAATCTATCGATTTCGATGATTCTAATTGGGAAAATATATCTGTACCCCATACAATGCAATTAGTGTCTTATGAATTGGACAGTATACGCGAAACTTGGGTTCAGAAAAAATATTTAAGAGATTTCGGGTGGTATAGAAAACGAATTTTTATTGATAAATCTCAGACAGATAAAAAAATATTTCTAGAATTTGAGGGAGTACATAACGCTACAGAATTATGGGTAAACGGCAAAAAAATAGGAGACTTTAAAATCAATGGCTATGTACCATTTCATTTTGATATTTCTGATGCTGTTAATTTTGGAGAAGAAAATCTTATAGTTATTAAAGCGGATAATAGTTTTGACGAAACAATTGCCCCAGACCCGCACAGAACCGATTATGTTAAATTTGGTGGATTGTATAGGGATATATATTTAGTTACTACCAATAAATTACATGTTAATTTTAATTGGGAAGATTATGATGCTGGCGTTAACATAAATACACCAACAGTTAACAAAAATAATGGTACTGTTTCAGTTAAGACTACTGTTAAAAATGAAAACAATACTATTAAAAACTGTAGAATAGAAACTAAAATTATTAATAGCCAAGGTTATGTTTTAAAAACATTGATTCGGAATAAAAGTATTGCTGCTAACTCTCAGTATACCTTTAGGCAAACCACCATTATTGAAGATGATTATCACCTATGGTCTCCAGAGATACCCTATTTATATAGAGTGTACTCTGTAATTTATGAAAATGAAAACCCTGTAGACTTTGTTGAAAATACCTTTGGATTTAGAGCATTTAAATTGGTAAAAGGAAAGGGCTTTGTATTAAATGGCGAGCCTATATTTTTAGTAGGGGTTAACAGGCATCAAAACTATCCAAACATTGGAGATGCAGTGCCAAATTCGTTTCATTATAATGAAGCCTTACAGTACAAACAGGCAGGTATGAATATTATAAGGTTGTCTCATTATACTCAAGATGATGCTTTTATAAAAGCATGTGATGAATTAGGGATTTTAGTATACGAAGAGCCTTCAACATGGATTTTATGGGGTGATGATACATGGTTTTCAAAATTAGAGGATGCTACTAGGCGCATGATACGTAACCATAGAAATCATCCATCTATAGTGTTTTGGGGAGCAGGAATCAATCACAGGGGGCCTGTGCCTAGAATGCAAAATGTAGCTAAAGAAGAAGATCCGTTTAGATTAACAGCATCTGCATCTAGTCCATGGAACGGTGTTAAAAATGAGGGTATTACAGATATTCATGCTACTATGGATTACAGACGATCTGAGTTTCCAGAGAATGCTTTTACCATGGTTATGGAACATGGCAGTTCTCCCAATGCAGACGTTAATCAATTCCATATTTCAAGATATAAAGGCAGTAAAAATAATATCGCAACGATAGCATGGTTGGGAGCAGATTATAACCATTTACAACCAGATATAAACGATTCGCGTTGGAAACGTGATTTTATGACGACTTACGGTGTACTATCTCCTTATAGAATTCCTAAACCAGTTTACTATTGGTATCAGTCAGAGCTTGTTAAAACACCAATCGTTCATATTGCAGATGAGACAGCCTCAAATAGTGGGAAAGTTAGGGTGTTTAGTAATTGTCAAATGGTAGCACTATATCATAATAATACGCTTATATCTAAACAATTTCCTGATAATGATGTAACTAAATCTAATTTGAACCATCCGTCGTTCACATTTAATTATCAATGGAAGCATGGGGCTTTAAAGGCAGTAGGTTATACAAACGGAGAAATTATTACAGAGGATATCCGTAATAAACAAGGAGAGCCACATCATATTGAATTAAAATTAAATATTACTAATCAACCGTTTTATGCGGGTGGATCAGATATAAGAATGGTTCATGCCTATGTGTTAGATAAAAATAACGAAGTAGTGACCACTGCTTCTAATAAAATTGAATTTTCCATATCTGGAGCAGGCAGTATCATTGATAATGGTAAAATAAATGCAAATCCAGCTTTATTGTACAATGGTGTAGCTACTATATATATTAAAGGGCACAAAGATTCGGGTAAAATTACTGTAACTGCTAAATCTAAAGGAATTAAAGGCGGAGATACTTCTATAGTTACACATAAATATAATGAGAATGAAGTAGAAAACAATGCTACACCAATTTACGATTTTCCCGTTTCGAAAGTAGATATAGGAGGCGCTTCACAGCTTGTGCAGTTTGATTGGTTGGAATGGACTGGAAATTCTAATAGAGATTTAGACTTTCTCATAGAAAATTATAATGCTAAAGTGGAAATATTGTCTAGTTCTAAAATAAATTGGCTGGGAGATACAGCGATGCTGGGTGATTTAAGTTTTGTTGGAACCGATGGGGTTTATATAGAAGATGGCATATTAAAACTAAAATTGTCAAACTTAAATGAAGGACATTATGCTATTGAAACTTTCCACCATTCCAGAAGGGACAATGTTAAAATGACTAATAATATAGAAGTTACGGTTATTGATGCCTCTGGTAAATTTATTAGAGAGGCAGATGATCATATTGTTGATTACTACATTCAAAATAATACAGGGGAGCGTAAGCCATTATCTATTAAATCACAGTTTAAATCGGATGGAAAAAAACCTGTTGTTTTAGAGTTTAAAAACTTACAAGACAAAGGAGATTTATGGATTAATGGTTTTATTTTAAAACAAATTAAAAGATAACTAGTCTATAATATTTTTCGGCATTTATTTGTTTTCAATCTAATGAAATAATTTTACAGAAGGTTGTAAATACATCATATGTTCTAGCAATTTAAACATAAGGTGTGTTGTATTACCTTAAAAATTATCAATTTAGCAACAGTAATCTCTTACGGTTATTCTGCAGAATAGCTAAAGAGGTTTTGAGTTTATTATTGAGGTAACCTGTAACCTCGAACTCAAAGTTAGTTTTTTAATTTGAGTTAGTTTTTTTAAATGAGAGCATTTCTTTTTAAGGTTTGCTCTTATTTATATTTTATACCTTTCTGTAATCAAGATTTCCGAATAAATTATTAGTATACTAACTCTATTTCAACAATTCACATAAACATATAGACCTACATGATTCATTATCATCTGGTGTATATGTATATCATCTACAAAGCTGAATACAATATTTGGTGAGCTGCTTTAGTCTCTAGTTTTAAAAATAATGACTAGGAAAAGAAACACAAAAGGATGAAGTGTTAAACTTATTGTTCATGACTTTTTGATTTTCGAACATACTCACTTGGTTTAACCCCAAACTGTTTCTTAAAACATTTTGCAAAGTAAGAAGCGGTGTTAAAACCTGTCATATACATGATTTCTTTAACCGATAAATCGCTAGATTCAAAAAGCTGAACAGCTCTTTTAAGTCGAATGTTCCTAATAAATTCACTTGAAGAGAGACCTGTGATCTCCTTGAATTTTAAATATAAATTACTTCTGCTATGCTCCATTTCTTTAACCAGCATTTCTACGCTAAAATCAGTATTCATCATATGTTTTTCAACAATTTCAATAGCTTGTTGTAAAAATCGTTCATCAGAAGATGTTACGGTTACCTCTTTTGGCTGTAAGGTAATTTCACGATTAAATCGAAGTCTTAATTTTTCTCTATGTTGTAAAATATTATTCAATTTAAGATGCAGCAATTCTACATCAAAAGGTTTTCTAATATAATCATCAGCCCCATGTTTAAGGCCTTCTAATTCACTTTCTTGAGATAATTTAGCAGTTAGAATTAAAACAGGAATGTGACTTGTTGTCTTCGTTGTTTTTATTTTTTCACATAGCTGTAACCCATCCATTATAGGCATTAATAAGTCGGTAACAATAACGTTTGGTGTTATTTTTGAGGCTATTTCAAACCCTTCCTGTCCATTTTCAGCTTCATAAATGGTGTAGTCATCTTTTAATACATGTTTAATAAAAGTTCTTATATCTTTATTATCATCTACAACTAATAGGACTGGAGATTGAGATCTGCTTTTAGAAATACTATTATCTGTAGTTTCATCATCTATATCTATGGCGAAAGACTCATTTTCAGAAGAACGCCTTACAAAATCGGTGTCTGTACTTTCTTTGCAACTTATTTCTGGTATATTACTATATGCTTCCTTGCTAGTTGGAATTTTAACTATAAAATTTGTTCCTTGCCCAGGTTTACTTGAAACATGTATGGTTCCTTGATGCAGTTCTATAAGGCTTTTTGTAAAAGATAATCCAATACCAACCCCTTTAGGATTATTTTTATCTGAGCCTTTTTTTGTGTAGAATCTCTCAAAAATAGTTTCTGTTTTACTACTGGAAATTCCAATTCCAGAATCCTTCACTTCTATTACAACATGGTTTTCATCTTCTGGGTTTTTACTATTTTTTTCTCTAGAAATATTAATGGTAATAGATCCGTTTTTAGGCGTGAACTTAAAGGCATTTGATAGTAAATTGTTTATTATCTTTTCTAATGCATCATGGTCAAACCATGTAATTAAGGATGGCTCGATAGCTCTAATTGTGAATTTAACATGTTGCTTATGCGATAAGAATTGAAAGGGTTCTGCAATTTCTTTAATAAATGCAACAATGTCACTATGACGCATTACAAGGTGCATTTTACCTTGGTTTATTTTTCTAAAATCTAGTAATTGATTAACTAATCGAAGTAAATAATTCGTGTTTTTTTTCATTAAGCCATATTGCTCTTGAGCAATTTCTGGCTTAACGTCATTTCCTTTTTTTTGCAAGTATTCTAAAGGCCCTTTTATTAATGTTAGAGGCGTTCTTAATTCATGAGAAATATTTGTGAAAAACTCTAATTTTAAACGTTGTAATTCTTCCTCTTTTTGCTTTTCTAAAGAAGCCAGTTCTAACAAATGTTTTTTCTTCGTTTTGGTTACGGTATTTCTCCAAAAGCCAAATAATATAGAGAGCGTTAAAATGCCATATAAGATATATGCTATCGTGGTTTTCCAAAACGGAGGAATAATGTTTATACTAATTTGTTTGGCCGTATCTTCCCAGATCCCATCATTATTGGAGGCTTTTACTTTTAAGGTATAAGAACCATACTCTAGGTTGGTATAAGTAGCAAAACGCTTGCTGGAATTGGTGTAAATCCATTCATCATCGAATCCTTCTAATTTATATGCGAATTTATTTTTATTAGGGGCAGAATAATGTACTGCAGCAAATTCAAAAGAAAAACTGTTTTCGTGATGTTTTAGTTTCAAATTATCAGTTTCATTTATCGACTTATCTAAAATAACTCGGCCATTTATTTCTTCTCCGCGTTTTACAGATTTATTCGAAATGAAAAAATTTGTAATAACAGATTTGGCTTTATGGGGATTGTCCTTAATATTTTCAGGGAAAAAAGTGTTAAAACCGTTAACCCCTCCAAAAAGCATTTCCCCATTTTGTCGTTTTAAGCAGGCTAATTCTTGAAATTCGTTACTTTGAAGCCCATCATTAACATCATAATTTTTAAATGTTTCATACTTTGGATTAAACCTAGAAAGCCCTTTGTTTGTAGATAACCATAAGTTGTTCTCAGAGTCTTCTAAAATACCTTTAATCACATTATTGGGCAAACCATCAATTTCGGTATAAGGTTTAAATTTAATTTCAGATGGGTTTTCTGTAAATTCTATTTTATTTAAGCCGCCACCAAATGTGCCAACCCAAAATTCACCTTTTGCACTTTCATATAAAGCTAAAATGTAGTTATGGGTAATGCTATTTTTATCTTTTGGGTTATTTTTATAAACATCAAATTTTGGATTTTCTTTTAATATTTCTTCAGGTTTTAATCGACACAATCCATCGCCTGTTGCGAACCAGATATTTTGCTGGCTATCTTCATAAATATTTCTTATTATGTTACTGGAGAGGCCATTGGGGCTAGATGGGCTATGGACAATAGCATCTTTTTCATAACCATCGGTTTCTTTATTTTTTAACCACCTCCGTATACCACCACTATAAGTTCCAATCCATACATTTTCGTGACTATCTTCTAATAGTGAAAAAACGCTATAAGTAATGCCTCTTATAGGTTTTAAATCAATGTCCCTAATAGTATCAATATTGGAAATGTCTATTTCATATAAACTGGGCACATTTTCCGCCCCAATTAGAATCTTTTTTTTATTTACTAATTCTGTAATGGCAAATGGCTTTAATACAGTCTTTAAATTGATGAATTTTGAATAGTTACCATCGTCATTTCCTTTAGTAAGGATATTTATACCACCACCTTCAGTTCCGATCCATAGATTTTTATTACTATCCTCAAACATGGATCTAATTTTATCATAACTAAGGCTTTTGGCATCTATCGTTTTTTTTATGTGATTGAATTGTTTTCTTTCAGGGTCTATTTTATTAACACCTCCACCATTTGTCCCTACCCAAATGATACCTGTTTTATCAATAAAAAGTGATTTTACAATATTTTTGCTGATACTCTTACCATTTCTCGGATCGTAAATGAACTTGTTTTTTAATACAGGGATGTTGTTGATATTTTGATTTTTAAAAAATAAAAGCCCGTTATTAGTACCAGCCCAGATATTGTTTTTGCTATCAATTTGTATATCATTAATAAAGTCATAGCTTATTTTTAAGGCTCTATTGTTATTAAAATTTGCTTTAACAACATATAACCCAATTCCTGTACCAATAATGAGTCTACCCAAATTATCCTCTTTAATGGCTAATACGGGCACATTAGAAAATAAATTAAGGAGTTTATTAACTGGTTTAAAGTAAATATCTCCATTCTCGTCTCTTGATAGTTTAAATAAGCCTTTAGAGCCCCCAACCCATATTTGGCCTTGGCTGTCTTCGAAAATACAATCCACACCACTTTTAAAAAGGCCATTTGATATTTTATCGTCTATAAGATTAAAATGTTTAAAAAATATTGAATCAATAGGTTTTTTCAAGTCAATTAAGTCAAGTCCGTCTGAAGTCCCAATCCAAAGTTTATCTTTTCGGTCTTTATAAAGTGAAGTAATATGGTTACTAATTAAACTATTAATATCATTTTTGTCATGAAGGAAATGAGTGAATTTACCATTTGATTTATTATAATGATTTAAGCCTTGCCCCGTAGTACCTATCCATAAATTATCATCATTACCACCTGCTATAGAGTAAATTAAATTACTATTAATGCTGCTTTTAACTTTAGGGTCTGGTTTGTAAACAGTAAACTCATAGCCATTATACTTATTAAGTCCATCATGTGTCCCAAACCACATAAAACCTTTGTTGTCTTGGTAAATACAGTTAACATCACCTTGAGATAGTCCGTTGTTTGTCGAAATTCTGTCGAAATAAATAGTGTTTTGACTAAACAAATTGGCATAACCACCTAAGAATAAAAGAATAAAAGGTATTTTAAATAAAGAATATTTACTTAATTTCATGACCAAGATTTCGTTAAGATGTGTGTAAGATATCGTGAATTTAATTAATAGACATAGTATTACCTAGTAAAAAGACATATATGTTCAATTTCAAATCATTTGTTTTGTTAATTTAAAATTTGTCTAGTTATGTCTAGTTACATAATCCTCTAAACCAGCTAATACTGGTGCTTCTTGGTTGTGAAGAAGAGTTTGTTTTTACCTAAAATAAAGAAAAAAAGCTTTCGATTTCTCGAAAGCTTTTTTAGTAGCGAGAGGGGGGCACGATCCCCCGACCTCCGGGTTATGAATCCGACGCTCTAACCAACTGAGCTACCTCGCCGTAATTTAAGGCTGCAAATATAAAAACAATATTATTGTAAGCAAACAGATATAAGATAAAATATTATTAAAAATTGTTGTTCTACTTATCAATTAATGTATATATTGGGAACATAAAATTTTTAAGGCATTTATGGACGACAAAATTAAATTTGATATTGAATTTCCAATACACGCATCCCCTCAACTGTTATATCAATATATCTCAACCCCTTCGGGGCTATCAGAGTGGTTTTCAGACAATGTAAATTCTCGAGGTGAATTATTTACTTTTATATGGGACGATAGTGAAGAACAAGCTAAATTGCTAAGTAAGAAAAGTGGTGAACGTGTTAAATTTAGATGGTTAAATGATGAAGACGATCAGACTACATATTTCGAAATAAGAATTCAGGTTGATGAAATTACTAAAGATGTCTCGTTAATGATTACCGATTTTGCTGATGAAGATGAATTGGAAGAAGCTAAAATGCTTTGGGAAAATCAAATTTCTGATTTAAAGCAAGTACTTGGATCTGCTTAATTCTATATTTTAAATTATATTTGTCCCGCTCTTATTAACTGAAAGAGCGGGATTTTTTTTATGACAAATTTTAATGGAAATATTCTAGAAGAAAGTACGGTGCTTTCAATTGAAAATAGGGGATATAATTATGGCGATGCTTTATTTGAAACTATAAAAACCAGTTTTGGTAAAGTATTATTTTGGGAAGACCACTATTTTAGGCTCATGGCATCTATGCGTATTATGCGTATGGAAATTCCAATGAATTTTACTATGGAATATTTAGAAGAACAAATTCTTAGTACATTGAAATCTAATGAATTATTAAAATCTTCTGCAAGAGTCAAATTAATGGTGTATAGAAATGAAGGAGGACTATATGCTCCCAATTCAAACGACGTGAGTTTTGTTATTTCAGTAAAACCTATTCAAGACGATTTTTATTTGCTTCAAGATAGTTTTTATGAAGTTGATTTGTTTAAAGATTACTATGTTTCACCTAGTTTGCTCTCTACATTAAAAACTAATAATAAAGCATTAAATGTAGTGGGGAGTATTTATGCAAAAGAAAACAACTTACATAATTGTTTGGTTTTAAACACCAATAAACATGTTATAGAAGCACTTAATGGTAATGTTTTTGTTGTAAAAGATGCTATTATAAAAACAGCACCTATAAGTGATGGTTGCTTAAAAGGAATTATGCGCAAGCAACTTATAGACATTATTAAAAGTATGCCTGATTATGAAATTATTGAAGATTCAATATCCCCATTTGAGCTTCAAAAAGCTGATGAAATTTTTATAACAAATGTTGTTGTTGGAATTCAACCTGTAACAAAATATAGAAAAAAGGTATATGCTAATAGGGTATCTAAAAGCTTGTTGCAGAAGTTGAACGTAAAAGTAAGACTAGATTAATTGTAGTTCGGATTTTCTGGAGCATTAGACCAAATACTGTATTCGCCTCCAAACTCTAACATTTTTTCTTTCCAAAATGATTTATAATCTTTCTCTATAATATCTTTCTTGTAAATATTCTCGGTAACAACCCAAGAATTAGCTTTAAGTTCTTCTTCTAATTGATTGGCTTCCCAGCCCGAATATCCAAGAAAAAAGCGAATATCGTTTTCGTTTATGTCTCCATTTGTAATAAGTTCGGCAACTTTACTAAAATCACCGCCCCAATAAATACCTAAAGAAATTTCAATGCTTTCGGGTATTAACTTGGGTATTTTATGGATGAAATATAAATTATCTTGTTCTACAGGTCCCCCGTTATATACTTTGTAAGTAGCTTCAACTTCTGGAACCAGTTCATTAATAGTATAATCCAAAGGTTTATTGAGTATAAAGCCTATAGAACCATCTTTAGAATGGTCTGCAATTAATACTATCGAGCGATTAAAAGAAACATCACCTATAATCGCAGGTTCAGCGATTAATAAATCACCTTTCTTTGGTTTAATTGTTGTCATGCTTTTGAGGTATTAGCAATTAAATCTAACGTTTATTTATCAAAAAAGCAACTGTTTTATTGATATATAAAAAAAGATGCCTTCAAATTTTGAAGACATCTTTTAATATAAAAAGAAGTAAACTAATTAGTTTACTGCATTTGATAAATCTGATCCAGCTTTAAACTTAACAACGTTTTTAGCTTTAATTTTGATAGTTTGTCCAGTTTGAGGGTTTCTTCCTTCTCTTGCAGCTCTTTTAGAAACTGACCAAGAACCGAATCCTACTAAAGAAACTCTATTACCTTTTTGTAAAGCTCCTTCAATTTCAATGATCGCACACTCTAAAGCTTTCTTTGCAGCTGCTTTAGTAATTCCTGCGTGTTCCGCCATTGCGTCGATTAAATCTGTTTTGTTCATAATATAAAATTTAATTATTAATAAAATTGGTTAAACATTATTGTTAAATCCTACTACAAATTTATACGGATTATGAAACCATGCAAGTAATAGCAAGGGAAAAACGCGGTATTGTTAATAACTTGGTACTTTTGTTAATAAAGGAAGTGTATTTTGTCGATAATTTGTTATATCAATGATAATAAGGGTTTAGAGCGCTTTAGCATTTTCTTCAAAAGCATAGCCGTTTAATAGTGATTTTACATCCATAGTTCGTTTGCCAGGAAGTTTAATTTCCTTTATAATAATATAACCATTTGTAACTGCAACTTTTAACGTTTTCTTATTAATAATTATGGTACCAATACTTTCTGTATGCACTGTTATTTCTTTTTCGATTTGATATATTTTTACATCTAATCTATCTTCTCCATTTATAAAGGTACACCAGGCTGATGGATAGGGACTTAAGCCGCGAATCTTATTATAGATGTTATCTATAGATTCATTCCAGTCAATCTTACAATTGTCTTTATTTAGTTTATAAGCTGTTCTAATGTCTTTTGTTGTTTTCTGTGGTGTAGTTTCTACATCCCCCTCTTTTATTTCATCTACGGTCCTTAAAACTAAGTCACTCCCTATGTTCATTAACTTATCGTGTAAACTCCCTACGTTTTCATCAGGTTCTATGTTTATTTCTTCTTGAAGAATCATATCACCAGTATCAATTTTTTCATCGATAAAAAAGGTTGAAACCCCTGTTTTAGTTTCTCCATTAATGATGGCCCAATTAATAGGAGCTGCGCCTCGATAATTTGGAAGTAGTGATGCATGTAAATTAAAAGTACCATATTCGGGCATTTGCCAAACCACTTTTGGTAGCATTCTAAATGCCACAACAATTTGAAGGTTTGCATCAAGAGCCTTTAATTCATTTAAAAAATCATCATGTTTTAAATTAGTGGGCTGTAAAATTTTTAAGTTAACCCCTTTGGCATATTGTTTTACGGCGCTTTCGTTTAATTTGCGTCCACGGCCAGCGGGTTTATCTGGTGCGGTTATAACACCTACAATGTTATACTGACTTTCGACCAATGCTTTTAAAGTGGCAACGGCAAAATCTGGAGTGCCCATAAATACAATTCTTAAATCTCTCATGTATGACTTAATTTATATGTGTTTGTTGGTGTAATGATTATAATGTTATGTTCTAATAGTAATTTTAAAACTATTTTTAAATCTGTTTCTCTACAATTTAAAGTTGACATCATGTCTCTGGATGATAGATCACCGTTTTCTAAGAGTTCTATAATACGTTTTTTTGTGATATTTAAGCCTTCAATAGAAGTGTCTTTTTTAGAATTTATACAAACTGAGCAAATACCACATGGCTTTATGTCTTTTTCTCCAAAATAGGTTAAGAGTTGCACGCTTTTGCAAACAGAATCATTTTCAATATAATCAAGTATGGCATGAACCTGATTTTGTTTTAATGCATTTTGCTGTTGTATTATTGATGCTATTCTGTTAATGGTTTTTTCATCTTCCCGAGGCTCAATAAAAGTAATTTGAGCATCTGTCTTTGCCAAGTTTAGGGTAATAATTTCATCCCTTTCTAATTGTTGAAGTGTTTGTATTAATTTGCTCTCGGTTACAGAAGCCTTTTGGCATATTTTCACCAAATCAATTTTAGTCACATGGTCGAATATACCGCCATACATTCTCAGTATTGATTTTACAATAATATTAAAATCCTGATGCGTTTCTAAATAATTAAAAAGTGCAGTACTTGGGATAGTAAATTGAGCAGTAACTTTGTTTTTAAATTGTTTAGATAAAGTGATAATGCTATTTCTATCTAATAATAATAAGGCGTTATAACATAAAATGGAACTAAAATTATAGATTTTACAAAAGGCGTTAAATTCAAAATCGAAAGTTAGGTATTCACCTTCACCGTAAGATATTTGAAAATAGTTGCACAATTTTCTATAAACCTGCTTCACAAAATCTATGGTTGGCAACACGTTTAAAAATTGATTTTTTACTAAAATAGAATCACTATTGTTTTTTAAAATAACAGCAAAAGCTTTTTCACCATTTCGACCTGCGCGACCAGCTTCTTGAAAATAACTTTCAATACTTTCTGGTAAGTTAAAATGAATTACTGTTTTAACATCTGGTTTATCAATGCCCATACCAAAAGCATTAGTTGCTACCATAACTTGTTTTTGGTTCTGCGACCAGGCTGTCATGTTAGTATCTTTTTCAACATTTGAAAGTCCACCGTGATAATACGTTGAAGTGATATTTTTAGATGTTAAAAAAGCACAGATTTCTACAGTTAGTTTCCTGTTTCTAACATAAATAATAGATGATGCTACATGTTTTTTTAAAATGGTTTCAAGTCGGTAAAATTTATCATCTTCATGAAATACCATGTAAGCTAAATTGAGCCTGACAAAAGATTGTTTGAATATTTTGGGTTGAATAAAATCAAGTTCTTTTATAATATCTTCAACGACTTCTGGTTTTGCTGAAGCCGTTAAGGCAACTACATTGGCACTAGGTTGTATTTGGCGCAATATAGATATGTTTTTATAGGCAGGTCTAAAATCACTTCCCCATTGAGAAATACAATGAGCTTCATCTACAGCTATTAAATTAACATTCATTAGCCTGATACGATCCTGAACCAATTCTTGTTGCAAACGTTCTGGCGACAAATACAGGAACTTGTAATTTCCATATACACAATTATCCAAAAGGGTATCTAATTGATTATAACTTATCCCACTTGTTATGGCCATGGCTTTAATGCCTTTGTTGTTTAAGGCAAGTACCTGATCTTTCATAAGAGAAATTAAAGGAGAAATAACTATACAAATTCCATCTTTAGCTAAGGCTGGAATTTGAAAGCATAACGACTTTCCACCGCCAGTAGGCAATAGCACAAAAGTATCTTCACCATCAATAACGGCATTAATAATGTGCTCTTGGTTTAGCCTGAAAGCTGTAAAATTCCAATAACGTTCTAATATGTTTATGGGATGTTCCATAATTACATATTCAATGTGTTTAAAATAAAATCAGTACGATTTTCTACAGTATCAAAAGGAACATCGATAAGGTTGTAATTAAAACCTTTATAGGTATTTAATAAGTGTTCGTGAATATTTAAAGCTTGTTCAAAATTTTCATAACGTTCATTATCGCTCTTATAAATAGCTTCCCAAGGTTTTAAAATAAAAACAATATCGTAGGTAGAACCTTTACAAGTGTCTATAAAACTTTGAGGATATGTGTCTCCAATATAATCCATATAGGCTAGCACATCTGGAAGACCTCTATCGAAAAAAACAACTTCAGAAGAGCGTTTTTCGGCATTTAAAAATTGTTGCTGTCGGCCTTTTAAAAGTAATTTGCTAAATAATAACGGGTTGGTTAAAAATAGTTGATCAATGCCATCCTTTTTTGCTTCTAAAGTAATCTGACGTGAAATTTCTTCAAGACAAGTATAGCCCCTACCAATCAATTCGTTTATTAAGGTAGATTTTCCAGTTCCAGGACCTCCTGTAATTACTATTTTCGTAGTGTTCAAATCGGCATTATTTTTCCGTAAAAATCGGAATTAAACTGCGATAAAAAAAATGGAAATAAAAACAGTTAAAATCAAAGTTTTTAATTGATAGCATTATGTATATAAGAATGGTATTGCGTAGTACAAATAAGAGCTTAAGTATGCTGTGAAAAATAATGATATAAACAGATGAAACTGTATATTTGCACGATATAATAAGATTTATGGACTCACCTTTAAATTCTGAAGAATTTTACGAAAAACTAAAAGGGCAATTGTATGAAACCACAAGTTGGCCTGCGGAATATTTATATAAATTCATTATAAAATCTGATACCCAAAAAATAGCTAAACTTGAAGCCATTTTTAATAACCTTGGAGCTGTTATAAATAAAATAGAATCTAAAAACGGTAAATACACGAGTGTTTCGGTTAATTTACTGATGAGGAGTCCAGATGCAGTTATTGAAAAGTATAAAGAAGTTGCAGAAAAAGTAGAAGGGGTGATAAGTCTTTAGTTTTTTTTTGTATTTTGCGCATGCATACCAACTTACATGCAAAAACAATTAATTCTACACATTTAATTTTGGATATAGATAATTTAGAATACAATACAGAGCGTGAGCATTTAATTATTCCAGAATATGGACGCCATATGCAGAAAATGATTAATTATGCTAAAACTGTAGAAGTAAAGGAAGAACGTAACAAAGTAGCAAAAGCCATTATTTCCGTAATGGGAAACATGCAGCCACATTTAAGAGATGTTCCAGATTTTCAACATAAACTTTGGGATCAACTCTTTATCATGTCTAATTTTGAATTAGATGTCGATTCTCCTTTCGAAAGACCTACAAAAGAACTTTTTGAAGAGCGTCCAGAGCCTTTAAAATACCCACAAAACTTTCCCAAATATCGTTTTTATGGAAATAACATTAAAACAATGATCGATGTTGCAAATACATGGGAAGCAGGAGAACTTAAAGAAGCTTTAGTGTATACCATAGCAAATCATATGAAGAAGTGTTTTTTGAATTGGAATAAGGACACTGTTGAAGATGCCGTGATTTTTAATCATTTATATGAGCTTTCTGGAGGGCAAATTAATTTAAAAGATTCTAAAGAGGATTTATCAGACTCATCTAGTCTGTTGCGTTCTAAGAACAAATTTTCAAGTAATAATAAGAAAGGCCATCACAAAAAGAATTCTAACAGACAAAGAAAACGCCACTAGTTACAGGTATGGGAACATTTAAAATTGAAGGTGGGCATCAACTAAAAGGAAGCATACGACCTCAAGGAGCCAAAAACGAAGCGTTACAAATTTTATGTGCAGTTTTACTAACACCAGAATTAGTAACGATCAATAATATTCCAGACATCGTAGATGTAAATAAACTAATTAACTTATTAAGAAAATTAGGAGTTAAAATTGAAAAGCTAAAGCATGGAACTTATACTTTTCAGGCTGATGATCTCAATTTAGATTATTTAGAATCTGATGCGTTTAAAGTTGATGGACGCGGTTTACGAGGATCGATTATGATTGTTGGGCCTTTATTAGCACGCTTTGGAAGGGGATATATTCCAAAACCTGGAGGTGATAAAATAGGACGAAGACGATTAGATACCCATTTTGAAGGACTCATAAATTTAGGCGCTAAATTCCGTTATAGTAAAGAAGAACAGTTTTATGGTGTAGAAGCTGATAAACTTAAGGGGACTTATATGCTTCTTGAAGAAGCTTCGGTTACAGGAACGGCAAATATTGTTATGGCTGCAGTTTTGGCAGAAGGTAAGACAACAATATATAATGCTGCTTGCGAGCCGTATTTGCAACAATTATGCAAAATGCTAAATAGAATGGGGGCCAAAATAAGTGGCGTTGGTTCTAATATGTTAATTATTGATGGTGTAGAAGCTTTAGAAGGAACAGACCATACTATGCTACCAGATATGATTGAAATTGGTAGTTGGATCGGACTTGCTGCCATGACAAAAAGTGAGCTGACTATTACCAATGTATCATGGAACGACTTAGGAGTGATCCCTAATGTTTTTAGAAAATTAGGTATTACTGTTGAGCGCCAAGGGGATAATATTCATATTCCTGCGCATACAAATGGTTACGAAATACAAAGTTTTATTGATGGTTCTATTTTAACTATTTCTGATGCGCCTTGGCCTGGGTTTACTCCAGATTTATTAAGTATTATTTTAGTAGTCGCGACACAAGCTAGAGGAAGTGTTTTAGTACATCAAAAAATGTTTGAAAGCCGATTGTTCTTTGTCGACAAATTAATTGATATGGGTGCAAAGATTATATTGTGCGACCCACACCGAGCTACAGTTATAGGACACGATTATAAGTCGACATTAAAGGCAACTACCATGACATCGCCAGATATTCGTGCAGGGGTGTCATTGCTTATAGCAGCGCTTTCAGCTAAAGGAACATCAACAATTCAAAACATAGAGCAAATTGACCGTGGTTACGAGCGTATAGATGAGCGTTTGCGTGCTATAGGCGCTAAAATTGAAAGAATAGATTAGGTTTTTATCTATAATCTATAATTTTAAAATTTGACTTTAAAGAGCAACAAAAAACTTAACTAACTTTTTGTGTAAAACGAAACTCGTCGTATTTGTTTTTTATATGTTTTAAAAAATACCTCCCTTTAGAATCTGTGTTTTTGAATTCCTGCCACACGGTTTTAGGTAAATTATGATACTGTCTGATTTGTTGAGTTTTTTTAAATTCTATTTCTAAAATTTTACTTTCAAAATCATAACCGATACTGTTTAGTATTGAAGATTCTATATGTTCTCGTTCTAACATAAGTTAAAGTTTTGATTGACATATCTCAAAAGTAGGATTTTTATTTCATAAAAGAAAGTAAGTACTTATACTTATTTTGAGTGCATTGTTATAAAAATATTAAAAATCAAAATAAAATGTATCATCCTTTAAACAGAAATAATCATTTGTTTTTAATTTAATAAAACATTCTTAACATGTTAAAATAGTAGGGTTGAAGTAATAATTACTATTTTTGCAAGCGTTTTACTTTGTTGTATTCCTACCAATTATGAACAGGTAATCCCCAAAGTTATTTTGGTAAACCTTAGCAACTTTGTCAAATTTTCCGTTATCAATGTCTTTTCTTAAATCAATTAACCCTTGCTTTACTTCTATACGATTTGCGAGTGATGAAAAAGAAGAAATCCCATGTCTTATTTGGCTATCAAAATAAAGTTCTGGGTTTTGTTTCCCGCAATACAAAAACTGATCTTGTAAATCGGGTTTGATAAAGTATTCATCCGTTTTGTAAAGTTCAATTCCGACACTTTTCATTGCGCTTTCAACCTTTTTCAAGGTTGGCATTTGATTTATCGAGTCTGCTAACATTTTTGGGAAATAGTGTTTGAGCCAATAGCCTTCCATTTGTTCTGGTGTCGAGGTGAAAATCACAATTTTCCCATTAGGCTTTAAAACTCTTTTAAGTTCCAAAAAACTTTTTTTTAAATCAACCCAATGATGAATAGTAAGAGAGGCCATTATACCATCTACAGAGTTTTGAGGAAGTCCTGTATTTTCCGCCGAACCAATTTTCCAATCAATACTTTTATTTCTTGTCTTTGCTTTTTCAAGCATTTTTTTTGAAGGATCGATTCCAATAAATTGAAATCCTTTTTTTTGAATTTCGTTTGTGTAATTTCCAGTTCCGCAACCAATATCTAAATAAGTGCCATCTTTATTTGGATTTAGATGATGCAATAGTTGCTCTGTTAAAAATGGGTCCGCTTTTCGAGTAATATTATAATCAATACCTATTTTATCATATTTTATTGCCATTATAGTGTTATGTTCATTAATAAGAAATATTTAGTTAATTCAAACTTATTAAATATCTCTTTTGTTTAACTAAAAAAGCTCCAATTTTAATTGAAGCTTTAGTTGTATTTTATAATATGTTTTATGAAATTTATTTTTTGGAAGGTTTATTCCAAAACCTAGCAAAGCTTAATCTATCTGGTTTTTCTCCTGGAGCTTTATAAAAAAGATTAATTTCTGCACCACCTTCAAATTGAAAGTATTCGTAGCGAATAGGATGTAAACCTTTTTCTAAATATACCACTGTTGACTTGTCGGTATCTGCGCCGTGCCTCGAGTCGTTATTGATCATTAATTTATCATGAATGTAAAATTTAAGTCCATCATCTGAAGACAATCCGAAATAATGATACCCACTAGTTTTAGCTTCAAAATAACCAGTGTATACACTAGCGAATGATTGCTTTTTAGGAAAAGATTTCAATTCGAAACCTTTAGTTATCACTCCTGTTTTTAAAATATTTAAAGTGTCAAAATCGGGAAGTTTATTAAAATCACCTTCATAGTAAGCATAATGTAATCCAGATGCATATTTTTTACTTTTTTTAAGGCCTTTTAGTTTTGTGCCTTTAACAAATTCACCACTTACAGCTGGAAAGGTATTGGTTCTTTTTGAAGGTATCTTTATTTTGAAAGTTGCTGCTTTTGATATTAAAACAGAGTCTTTCATTAATTTAGAATTTAAATCTGGCTCGCTTCCGTCTGTAGTATATCTCAATTCATCATAAGCTTGCATTATGAAAATAGACAATGGGATGCCAGGAATAACTTCACCTTGTTCAGGCACGAATTTAATATTATTATTTCTAAAATCTTGAGCTATAAACTT
The DNA here is from genome assembly GCA_947501845.1 of uncultured Flavobacteriaceae bacterium. Lineage (GTDB taxonomy): Bacteria > Bacteroidota > Bacteroidia > Flavobacteriales > Flavobacteriaceae > Flavivirga. The sequence goes on from CANMXP010000005.1 coordinate 90,343, forward strand.
TATACCATCATAATTTAGTTTATAGACAACGCTATTATGAGTTTCATCTTTATAAGCAATTAATTTCCAATCTAAGCCTTTTGGTGCATGTTCTTTTAAAACCTCTTCCATGGCTTCTATACCCATGTTTTTATAGGCTTTTCCTTTTCTGCCTCCTATAAATAAAACTTTCCCGTTAGTGTTCTGGAGCTTTTCTTTTGCCATTTTTACTAATAATTGATTGTCATACCAAAATGAAGGATCACTTACTAAATAAGAGTCAAAATATTCTGGTGATCTAAGAAAAGCATGCATAACGCAGAGTCCGCCAAAAGAATGTCCTGCAAAGGTGCTACGCCCAGATGTTTTATATTTAGATTCAACAAAAGGTTTCACTTCTTTTCCTATAAAATCTATAAAATTTTCAGAGTTTCCTGAAGTTGGTAAGTTAGCCATTTTTGTAGGTGTCATATCAGAATTTCTATCAGGACTAACCACTCCTACAAGAATGGTTTTTGGAGCCATACCATTATATTGCATAAAGTCTAACAAAGATTTTCTGCGTTTCATGCCCCATTTTGGATCCAACATGTACTGAACATCATATTCAGTCCATTCGTTATAGCCATCAGGCAAAATTATGCGTATTTCACGATCGCCTTCCATATATTTTGATGTAATAGTAAAGGGGTCTCCAGGTATATTCTGAGCATTTAAAAAAGTATTGTGAGCCAGAATAAATAGAATAAACAAAGGAGCGATTTGATAGTTGATTTTGATTGATGCTATTTTCATTGTAAAGTATTGTTTTTAGTTATTATTTCTATCTACTATTTTTATACCGTTGTTTAATTTATTGATAATGAGTTTTTTGATTTGATTTCGTTTTTTGAAGTGTACGAAATTGAAACATAAGTGTTCGATAATGGTATATATATTAAAAGTGGTAAGTTATATATTTTGAAAAGTAAAAGACTCACTTAAGTTTTAGTTATATTACAATGATGAGACTGAATAATTTTAATTTCGTTACATAAAATAACTAAATATTTGACCTGCATAAATAGTTAAACCCCAGAATATTTGAAAATCCAAATATTCTGGGGTTTAATTTTTAGTAATTAAAATATTACCTGAGTTATGTTTAAGGTCTTCCTTTTAACCTTTTTTCTATTTTTTGCTTAATCACTGTTAAGCGCTTCATTAAATCCATGATTTCAGGATCCTTTTCCTTCTTGTAAATCTGGTTTAAGCTTAATATTAAATTTTTAACTTCTCTTGATGCTTCAATTCGCTCGCTAGTTGTTTTAAAAGACTGTTTGCGTTGTTCGAATTCTAAAGCGTTACTAATAATATCCATGAATTTTAATATAATTTAATCTGTCTGACAATTCTTCTTTTTCAGAATTTGACAATATAGTAAAATATACGAGATATTTGATTTTTATAGAGAATAATTAAGTAAAATTTAGTATTTAATGGTTTTTGTCTATATTTTTTTTAATATGATAAAGTTTTAAGCTGTCAAAGGAGCTCCTTTTAGTCGTTTTTCAACCTTTCTTTTTATGGCTGTTAAACGCTTCATAATATCCATTATTTTTTCGTCTTTTTTTACTTTATATATTTGATTTAAATCTAAAATTAAAGCTTTGGCTTCTCTTGAAATTTTAACCCTATCACTAGTTGATAATGATCTCATTTTTCTTTTCTCAAATTCTAGTGCTCTATCTATTAAATCCATAATATTAATTATTTAAATAGTTCGTAATTCTCTTATCTTTTAGGATATTAAACTTGCCCTTAGTAGTGAGGCGTATAAATAATACTTCATTTTAAAAAGAATCAAATTCTTTAAAATGAAGTCCGTTTTTTATTTATTAAGTTTTGGTTTAATACCGCAGATAATTATCTCTATCAAAGATATAAAATGTTTAAGTCCTTTTTTTATAGATTGAACAAAAATACTGATGGTACTATCAGTATTATCTATGCTTTCGGTTTTTAGTAATTAAAATAGGTATATAGTGTTAATTGTTTATTCTTTATATAAAGAAGATCATACCATTTTTAGAAATCAATTTCGTTACTAAAAACCAATTAACTACAGTTTAAATTATATGTTAATAAATTCATTTATTCTAGCAACAAGCATCGTCTTTGACCAGTTTACAGCTAGAAACAGCAGTTATCGCTCCTAAGATTGGTGCTGCAATGTATAGCCATAAATATTGGAAGTTTCCAGTAAAAAGAGCTGGTGCTATAGAGCGAATAGGGTTCATAGAGGCTTTGGTCATAGGGCCAGCAAACATAGCTTCTAAAAGAATAACACCTCCAACAGCAATGGCCGCCATAGTACCTATTTCTTTACTCCCTGTGGATACATTTATAATAACTACCATAAGGAAAAAGGTTAATAAAAATTCTAAAATAGCGGCTTTAAATGGAGCAAACCCTTCTGCAGGGACTGTTTCTCCTAAAGATTGGCTTTCTGGAAATAAAAACCATAAAACAAAACAGGCAAATATGGCTCCTATGGCTTGTGCTATTATATATTTGGGAACTTCTTTCCACGAAAACTTTTTTGCAAATGCAAAACCAATAGTAACAGCAGGGTTAAAATGAGCTCCAGAAATTTCTCCAAAGGCATAAATCATGGCCATAACAATAAGTCCCCATGTAATAGCGACACCAACATGTGAAATGCTACCATTTGTAATTTCATTTATTGCCATAGCTCCACAACCACAAAATACCATAGCGAATGTGCCTATAATTTCAGCATAATATTTTTTCATCAAATTTGTTTTTTTGCATCGGAAATCGCAGCTCTACCTTCTTGTTTTTACAAAAGATGTAATAGAAAACCCGATTCTTGGTAAACCTTATAATTATATAATAATGCGTAAATATACAACCTCTTATTTTAAGTTTTTGTTAACAATAAAAGGATTTTGTATGCTTAAATTTATAGTTCGTTATAACTAATAAATTAAACTTAATCAAAGATGAAAAAATTATTATTTATTGCCTTAGCGTTTGTGTTTTCTTTGAACATAAATGCACAGGTAAAAACCCCACAACCTAGTCCGTTCTCTAAACAAGAACAAAAGGTTGGTTTAACAGATGTAACTATAGAGTATTCTAGGCCAAATATGCGCGGACGTACTATTTTTGGAAACTTGGTGCCTTATGGGAAATTTTGGCGTACTGGAGCTAATAAAAATACAACCATTACTTTTAGTGATGATGTAACTATAGATGGACAAACCCTCAAAGCTGGAGCTTATGCTATTTTTGTGAAACCTAATACAGAATCATGGGATGTTGTATTTTATGCTGATACAAATAATTGGGGTACACCTCGTGAATGGGATGAGGCAAAAGTTGCCGCTAAAACAAACGCGCAAATTTATAAACTGCCTATGAAGATTGAAACATTTACAATGTCATTCGATGATTTAAGTAATAGTGAAGCTACTTTAGGTATGATGTGGGAGGATGTTTACGTTGGTGTTAAATTTGAAGTTCCTACAGATAAGGCTGTAGTTGCCAGTATAAAGAAAGCAATGAATGGGCCAGGTGCTGGTGATTATTTCTCTGCTGCTGTTTATTATTTACAAGAAGGTAAAAATATTGATGAAGCAAAAAAATGGATTGATAAAGCTGTGGATATGACTAAAGATAAACCACGTTTTTGGTTTTTAAGACAACAGTCTTTAATTCATGCTAAGGCTGGAGATAAGAAAGGTGCTATTGCAGCTGCTAAACAGTCTTTAGCTGGTGCAGAAAAAGCAGGGAATGCTGATTATGTAAAAATGAATAAAGATTCCCTTAAAGAATGGGGAGCACTATAAAATTTTAGAAACCTTATATTTCTAGATCGATACAATATTAAAAGTGCAGCTCGAAAGGGCTGCACTTTATGTTTAATAGTATCTTTAACGGTTGCCTCTGTTTTTAATAGTCTAATTTAATACTCGACCTTACATCATCAAGAAGTTTTATTAACTGTTTGCTAAACTTAAATGTCATGATATCACTTTCAGTTTTTCCTTCTCTCAGAAGATTATTAAAATGAAGAATTTCATAGTTATACCCAATCGTTTTGTAATTAAAATCAATCGTTTCTTCTTTGTTATTTGAGGTTATGGTAACCGTAGTGGGCATAAAAAAGCCCCCGTTGATTTTTATAGTTCCTTTTTCACAGTAAAAAATAGCTTCTGTAGGTGTTTGTTCTAAAAGCGTACTTTTTAAATGAGCAGTTGAGCCAGTATCGTAATTAAAAACCATTCGGCATGAGGAATCTGCTCCGTTCTCGAAAAAAGTAGCATTAGCTTTTATGTTTTTTGGGATACCTAATGTAGATAGTGCTGCAAAAATAGGGTAGATACCAATATCTAATAAACTTCCACCTCCCAAAGATTTTTTAAAGAGCCTAGAAGACTCGTCAAAATCTCGATGAAATCCAAAATCGGCTTCAAGTTTTAAAACATTTCCATAGGTCTTATTATTTAATTCTTTTAAAACATATTGATAATGCGGAAGAAAATAGGTCCAAAGTGCTTCCATAAGGAGTACATTTTTCTCTTTGGCTTTAGCAATCATGGTATTAACTTCTTCTGCATTCATTGCAAAAGGCTTTTCGCATAAAATGGCTATACCGTGCTCTAAACATAGTAAAGTGTTTTCTTGATGTAATGCGTGAGGTGTTGCTATGTAAACAGCATCTATGTTTGAATCTTTAGCCAATATTTCATAACTGTTATAGGCTTTAATTGAACCATATTTGGAGGCAAAAGCATCTGCTTTTTCTTGTGATCTTGACGCGACTGCATATAATTGAGCATCTTTAATAGTTAGTAAATCCTGTGCAAATTTATTGGCAATATTTCCTAAACCTATAATACCCCAGTTAATGGTTTTATGCTGTGTTTGTTTTATCATTTTTTATTGTAAAAGATTGAATTATAAAGGCAATAAGTATAACGAGAACGCATCCAAATAAGTTTAACCATAAATAGGGCATCCAATCAAACCACCAGCCAACTATAACGATGGTTTGGGTAACCAAAGCTGCAAAAAAAACAGCATTAGCTTTAACAAATTTGAAGAAAAATGCCAGTAGGAATATACCAAGCACATTACCGTAAAATATGGAACCAATAATATTTACTAACTGAATTAAATTTTCGGCAAGATTAGCGAAACAAGCTATTATAATGGCAACAATTCCCCAAATAAGTGTGAATACTTTTGTGGCCTTAACCATATGCTTTTCATCTTTTTCTTCTTTAAGGTTCCGTCCATATAAATCAATTGAAGTTATGGTTGCCAAAGCATTAATCTCTGAGGCTGTTGATGACATGGCTGCAGATAAAATAACAGCTAATAGTAAGCCAATTAATCCTTTGGGAAGGTATTTAAGAATAAAAGAAATAAACATGTAATCCCTATCATTCGTTTGGGTGTCTTTGGCAGATGCCTTATACAAAGTGCTTAATTCTTCTTTTTTTATAGTATAGGAATCACTTTCTTTATTATCTAAGGCTAGTAATTCACTATTTAGATGGTCATATTTGTTAGCATACGCTGTATCGATGGCTCTTTTAATTAAATATTTTGACTCTAACCGATACGTTTTTTCTATGCTATCTAAATGTGACAAATTAGCTTTTAAAGACATGTCATTATTTTTTGAAAATAAAAGACTCAATTCTTTTTTTCTCTTAAAAAGCTCACTTTGTTTTTGTTGGAGTTCTTGATATTGTTGCGAGTATTCTGAAGTTAAAACTGTTTTTGTTGATGCATCGATAAAATTTAGAGGTGCGGGATTGAATTGATAAAACACAAAGACCATAATCCCAACTAGTAAAATGAAGAACTGCATAGGGACTTTTAATAAGCCATTAAAAATGAGTCCCATTTGCATTTCTTTCATAGACTTGCCAGACAAATAGCGTTGTACTTGACTTTGATCTGTTCCAAAATAAGACAACATTAAAAATGTACCACCAATTAAACCAGACCAAACGGTATATCTGTTTTCTAAATCAAATGAAAAATCAAGCACTTCCATTCTACCAGTAGCGCCAGCTATATCGACAGCTTCTGTAAATGAGACATCCTCAGGAATTAAATTTAAGATGATAAACAGAGCAGCAAGCATGCCCGCAAAAATCACAAACATTTGCTGTTTTTGTGTTACGGTTACGGCTTTAGTGCCTCCAGTAACAGTATAAATAATAACTAAGATTCCTATAGCGATGTTTAGATACGTTATATTCCAACCTAAAACAACTGATAGGATAATTGCGGGAGCAAAAATGGTTATTCCAGCAGCAAGACCACGTTGGATTAAAAATAAAATAGCAGCCAAGCTTCTGGTTTTTAAATCGAACCTGTTTTCTAAAAACTCATAAGCTGTATAAACTTTTAAGCGATGATACAGAGGAATAAAAACCATGCAAATAATTACCATGGCCAGAGGTAAACCAAAATAAAATTGAACAAAGCCCATGCCATCTGAAAAGGCTTGTCCTGTTGTGGATAAAAATGTTATGGCACTGGCTTGGGTTGCCATAACTGAAAGCCCTATAGTCCACCATTTTGAGGTATTACCGCCACGAACATAGTCTTGTACACTGGTGCTACCTTTGGTTTTCCACGTGCCGTAGCCTACAATGGCCAGTAATGTAGATGTTAAAACAACCCAATCGATCCAATTTAAAGTTTGCATAATTTAAAATGATTGCGTTATTATGTAAAAGATTATAAAGTATACGGCATTGGCAATTAATACAATAGAATAAAGCTTAAGCCAGGGCTGTTTAGGATGTTTTTTATCTATCATAATTAATCGTTTAGTTTAACTTCTTGTTTTAAATGGTCTTTACCTATGGAAAGCATATTGGCAAATAAACGATAAGCTCCAGAAACACCTTCAGGGAATTCTCTAAAAAAGCTTAAACCTGTATAGATATAATGACCTTTTCCGTGTTTGGCAACTAATAAACTACCTTCTTTTGGAGTTTCATTTTTATCATTCATAGACAAAATAGGTGTGAATTCGTCAGACCACTCATTAGGAAAATACAAACCACGTTCTTGAGTCCAGCCTTTAAAGTCTTCCTGCGTAATTTTGTTAGGATAATTTAACAGTTCGTGTTGAGGGTTTAGAAACCGAACCTCGGCATTTTCATCAGTAACACGATCTCTGGATAATTTTAAATGATAAGGAGCTATTTTGTCGGCTTTTAGTCTGTGACTTGTATTGTATTGCACAATCATATTACCGCCTTTTGCTACAAAATCAAATAATATTTGTTGTTTAAATTGTAATGCTTCTATGGTATTATAGGCTCTTATGCCCACTACAATAGCATCAAAACGATGGAGTGTTTCTGGAGTGATGTCCTCTGGATCAATAATTAGCACATTGTAACCAATTTGGTTTAAGCTTTCAGGAACTACATCTCCTGCACCAGCTACGTATCCAATATTTTCGCCTTTCTTTTTTATGTCTAACCGTACAATTTTACTTTCACTAGGTAGTGAAACGGTTTGAAAAGGAATATGTTCATAATCTATTTCAATAAGTTCCTTTGTATAGTCCTTATCATTAATGTGTACTATAGGACTAACATAGCCTTCACTTTGATTTTTTGGAGGTATAACAGTAAATACGACTGTTTGTTCTTCGCCTTTGTGTTCAATGTTTACTTTTTGCTTTTCTGGATATACATTCCAGTCCTTTGGATGGCATAGTTCTACATAACCTTCTAAGTTATCATGTCCAGCTTTTACAATTACAGTGATATCCCGTTGTTTGTCATTTTCAAAAATAATAACCTTTTCGGTTATTTTGGCAGAAGCCTCAGGAATGACCTCAAAAGGACGATATAATTCTCCTTTATCGGGTTTTGAAAATCGTTGAACTATAGGTTTGGTAAATGTTATAGGAACATTGTTGATAAGTAGATTGAAATCAATATTGAATATTCTTGGGGTTTCGGGCAAACCAATATATTTTTCATCAGCCTTATACATACCTAAAGATCCTTTTTCACTAAGCCAATAAGGTGTTGTAGGTAGCACATCGCTATTAATTTTTATAACCTCTTTAAACGAAAACTTCACATTGTTTTTTAGAGGTATGTTTTTCGAAACATTTAAATTGTTGGTATTATTAAAACTGACTAAAGTGATAGCCGAATGACTTCTATTTAAGGCTTCAATATTTAAGTTTATAGATTCGCCTTGTGTAGCCCAATTAGTGTCTGCCGAAGCTTCTAAATATAAACCGGCACACATTTCAATAATGGCTTTTAACGCTTTGGTTTTTTGAACTTTCCAATGGGTGTTTTCAATATTTTGAAGGAGTTTATATGCTTCAAGTAACTGAGGAATATGATCTGAAGGGCTAACAAAATTAAACTCATTTTCAACTTTGTATAAAATAGCTCCAATAGCCTTTCCGCCTTTAATACGATTCCAGGAGGTATCAATACCTGTAAAAATGTTTTTATTATCTACTAAAGGTTTTCCTTTTAAAAATTCAATATACTCTTGTTGCGAACCACGTTGCGATAAACGTCCAAAGCCTTGGCATAAGTGTTGGCTACTGGCTATAGCTGCAACTTCATTGTTTGATAAACCTTTTAGGGGATAGTATACACCAATGTCGAAATTTATCATATTGCTTTTGTCAGCTTTTTCAAAATTTTCTCGACTGCCATAAAACCACCAATTCGTATTAAAAAATAAGCGTTTAGGTTGCCATAGACTTGTTTGTTCTAATTGATTTGGATATGCCGTATCAGTGTTTGCCAAATCAAAAGCTTCAAAACTAAGCATGGCAGAACTTGTATGATGCCCATGTGTAGTTCCAGGAGTTCTGTGATCAAATCGATTAATGATAATGTCTGGTTTGAATTTTCTAATGGCTAAAACGACATCACTTAAAACAGCTTCTTTATCCCAGATATCAAGTGTTTCATCTGGGTGTTTTGAATAGCCAAAATCATTAGCTCTGGTAAAAAGCTGCTCACCACCATCAACACGTCTTGCTGCTAATAATTCTTGGGTTCGTATAACCCCTAATAACTCCCTAATTTCAGGGCCAATAAGGTTTTGTCCGCCATCACCGCGTGTTAGGGATAAATAAGCGGTTCTTGCTTTTATATGATTGGACATATAAGAGATTAAACGCGTATTTTCATCATCTGGATGTGCCGCGATATATAATACAGAACCTAAAAAATTAAGTTTTTGAATAGATTCGTAAATTTTTGAGGATGAGGGACTTTTAGGCTTTTGGGCTATTGAAATTGAAAAAGTAAATACTGTTGCAAGTAGGTAGAGTATGAATTTATGCATAATTAAGTCGTTAGCTAAAATTCAAATATAACAAAGTTACAAGCTCATTAAGTTGCTTTTAATGTTTCTTTAACGTTACCCTTTAGCGATTGTCAAAATGATTTGATGACAGACTAAATTATAACCACTTCTTTCTTTTAAAGTATATAAGCATGCCAACAAAAAGAATAATCATAACGCCCCATAAAATAAAATAAGAATACTTATAATGTAACTCTGGGATATAATCGAAATTCATGCCATAAATACCAGCAATGAAGGTAAGTGGGATAAAAATAGAAGCCATGATGGTTAATACCTTCATGACTTCGTTCATTTTGTTACTAATGGTTGTCATATACATATCCATTAAACTCCAAATCATTTCCCTGTAAATATCAATATTTTCAGACACTTGGATTAAATGATCGTAAATATCTCTGAAATAAGTAATTGTCTTTTGTTGAATGAGTTTGTTGTCATTTTTTTCAATCCTACTAATAACTTCACGAAGCGGAAAAATAGTACGACGTACTCTTAAAATCTCTCGTTTTAAATCTTGAATATTTTTACTCGCATCTTCACTGGCATTACCTGAAAATATTTCGGTTTCAAAATCTTCAATTTTATCTCCTAAAACCTCAATAATATTAAAATAATAATCTACTACAGCATCAATTAAAACATATAATAAATAATCGGATTCCATATGACGTACACGTCCTTTGGCCATCCTTATGCGATCTCTTACCGAGTCAAAAACGTCACCTTCAGATTCTTGGAATGTTAGTACATAATTCTTACCTAAGATAAAGCTAACTTGTTCAGATACAATAGCGTCATTTTTATCATAATAAAGCATTTTTAATACTATAAAAAGGTAATCTTCGTACTCGTCTATTTTTGGTCGTTGGGAGATATTAACAACATCTTCAAGTACTAAATGGTGTAAGTTATAGTGTTTGCCAAGTGTTTCAATATCTTTAATGTGGTTAAGACCATTTAAATTGATCCACGTCTTAGAATTGGTATGCTTAAATCCAAAAGCCTCCTCGATATTTGATAACTCACTTTCGGTATATTGATTTTCATCATAATCAAAGGCTTCAATAAAAAGTTTTTGAGATTGTTTTTCGCCTGTATATATTAATGTACCAGGAGCCTGTCCAGCTTTCTTTTTATAATTATTGCTTCTAGTTTTTGCCATATAAAATAATATCTATTAAATATATGGAATATATAAGCTTTTATTTATCAAAAGCATCTTTTTCTATTAATGTTACGGCTTTCTGTAAGAGCATGTTATTGGGATACGTGATTAAATCTCCATTATCTTTTCTTAGATGAATTTGATAAGATCTTATATCTTCAATAACAGCTTCTATTTCAAATTCTTTGTCATGAATTTTAATTTTATCACCAATTTTATATGGAAAGGAGAAAAACAATATAATGCCTGATGTCACATTACTTAATATAGACCAACTGGCAAATAAAGCCAGTCCAATAATAGCAAAAACAGAAGAAAAAACAACTACTAAATCGTCTATATTGACCCCAAAAATAAAGGCAATAATGAGTAATGCAATAAGAAAGATACTTACCGAAAAATAGCGCGCCACTATTTTAGCTCGACTTACCAGAATTTTTTTCGATTTTCCAATGGCTCGAACTATTAACCCTATAATCAGTTTAAGAATAAAGAATACAAAAAGTACAATAATAGAATTTATAATTTTACCCTGATGTAAAGAGAAATAGTCCGACATTCTAACAATTTTAAAGATATGTCAAAGATAAAACAACTATTTTAATTGAAGTGTATCCCTTAAAATTTCATATTTATTACTGTTTTTGCCCCAATAAGCAGACTTGATTGTTTTTAATTTTGTTGCCTTTGTTTTTAAAATCTTGGCGTTATCACCAAAACCACTTTTAAATGTTTCTTCCCAACCTAAAATATCGTGTGGGAAATTTGGATTAAAAGTAATTGATAATGTCCTATTTAGCTCAGGATATGTAATTGAATATATGTTCTCTTTTATTGTCGCAGAAGCTTTATAAGCTTTTAGAGGAACATGTTTTAATCGGCTATATTCAAAAGAAGGAATGATTTCTAGCTCACCAGTTGGAAGCGATTTAGGGGCGATACGCAATTGTGTCCACAACTCATTTTCTAGAATGGTTTTATCTAATTTAAAGTTTTTATCGGCTTCTCCTTCAAAATAAGAATGCGACATCACTTCAAATTGTTTTTTATTATTGAGTTGCGCGTACACATGGCCGCACCATTCTTGCATAGAATTAGATATTTTTATGGCATGCCTATCGTTAGAAACAGGGTAGAAGGTGCTATGCATTATAGAATAAGGATATATGCCAGTATTAAAATTTTTAGTAGCATTCAACTTTAAAACAGAAACATTATTTGTGTTTTGCCTATCTGCTTTTACTTGAGCATCTGGTAGGAAATCTTCTGTTACATATATTAAAACAGCTTTGCCATTTCTTATTTCGCCATAACGAGCCTGTTCCAATTTGTATGACGATATTTCAGCTTCTCCAGCATACCAGTAATTTTTAAATTCTTGAGACGGCTCTTTAGGTTTTAAATCATTATTTACAACCATACTTGTTGTACTTGCTGTTGTATTAAGCGCTAAATCTTTTGATGCTTTTTCTTTTTTACAAGAAGTGAATAAACTTAGGATCCCAATAATTGCATAACATGCTAATTCTACTTTTATGATTTTTTTGAGTGATTGTATCATGACTTTGTATATTAAGTATGATAAATTTACAAACTTATGCTATGTCAACAATATCATTTAACGTTTTGTAAACAAGATGTGTAGGTAATCCCATAACATTAAAATAAGAACCTTCTAATTTGGTTACACCTATTTGTCCAATCCATTCTTGAATACCATAGGCTCCTGCTTTATCAAAAGGTTTGTAGGTGTTTATATAGTATTTAATCTCATCATCGGTTAAACTCTTAAAGGTTACTTTAGTAATGGCATGCAGCGTTTTTTCGTAAGTTTTTGTTGTAAAGCAAACCGATGTGATGACTTCGTGAGTAGCACTGCTCAAAGATTTTAAAATAGAAAAAGCTTCATCTTTATCTCTGGGTTTTCCCAAGGCTTTATTGTTATGCCAAACAATAGTATCACTAGTAATAAGAATATCTTTGTCATTTAACTCATCCTTAAAAGGAAGTGCTTTTAGCTGAGCAAGATAGTTACTAATTTCAAAATGAGTTAAACGTGGTGGGTATTCTTCTTTTACCGGTTTTAAAATGATTTCGAAATCTAATCCTAAATTTTTGAAAAATTCTTGCCTTCTTGGAGAGCCAGAAGCTAAAATAATATGATGGTTTTTAAGTTTTTCGTTAAGCATTATAGATAAATATACTTGTATAAAAGTAAGGAAAGCATTCCAAAAAGCATCACTAATTTAAGCATGTTACTAATATGATGGTGGTCTTTTTTTGTTGAAGCACTAAAAGCTTTAATACTTATGTAGAGTAGAGGTCCGATTATAAGCAGTAAAAAGTAGATCACAGCGATTTGATTTTTATACAACGAATTAATCGTATAATAAGCGATAGAAAAGAGAGGGACAAGCGATAAAACAAACAATACTTTGGTAGCACGTTCTCTACCAATGGCAATAGGTAATGTATTCATACCCGCTTTATAGTCTCCATCAATATCTTCAATGTCTTTAGTTATTTCCCGTAGCAAATTGATGATGAATGCAAATATGGCGTATTCTAAAATAACCTTAAAGAATGCTAATTGTAATGGTTGGTTTTTAGGAGTGATGGCTGGGAGTAATTCAAAAATCCCAACAATAATAAGGCTTAATGCTACTAATATAGAAATAACAATATTCCCTATTAGAATGGTGCGTTTTAAGTAAGTAGCATATACATAAAGTAACACCGAAATAATAACAAAAATGGAAAAGAAAGGACTTTTGCTTACTAGATGTGATACATAAAAACCTAAGCCAACACCAATAACATTAAAAGTGATGAACAAATTATAAGCCGTTTTTTCTGAAATAGATTTACCAACAATTAATTTATTTGGCTTGTTTACAAAATCGGTTTCAACATCAAAAATATCATTAATAATATTTCCTGCAGCTGCAATAGAAATAGTTGCTAGGATTAATAGGGTAATGCCGATAGGTGTTAAGCTAGTTAAAGCTCCAAATGGTTCTAAAAAAGCATATTTAATAAGTAATTGCACAAGGGCAATCATGAGTAGGTTTTTCCAGCGGATGAGGTTTAAAAAATTCAATGTGAGAAATATATGTTTAGTTTATAACCTTGACATAAAATTGTCAATTAATAATTTAATTATAAAAAAGATTAGAACAAGTACACAAATAAAAACAATAATTGTTTTTTGCTTTCTGATCTTTTCACCTTTTCTAACCTTATTTTTTATTATTTCTTTTTCGAGCTTGGTTAAGTTTTTATTAGAAAAATTGAGTTGATGATGAAAATATGTTTCTTTATTTAATTTTTCTTTAAGAATAGAAAAGGGTTTTTTGGAATGCTGATTAAATACCTTTTGATCATTTCCAAAGCCTATATAGCCAAATCCATTGCTATGCCTTCTTTTGTTTCTTACCAAGTTTCAATTTATTAACGACTTCTTAGCGTCTTATCTCCTTTGCGAACACACAAATAAATGTTTGCCCATTGTTATTACATACTGTTCATGGAACATCTCAACTCCACTTAATCATACTTAGCCCCAAAATTACCATTCCATTTCTCTTGTACCTTAAGCACTTGTTCTATAACATCACGAACGGCACCTTTACCTCCTTTTTTATGAGAAACGTATTTTGATATATTCTTTATTTCTGGAACAGCATCTTGAGGACAACAAGGTAGGCCAATGCGTTTCATTACGGGGTAATCAGGAATATCATCGCCCATATAAAGAACATTTTCAGATTTAATGTTATTACTGTTAAGGTAATCTTCTAATTGTTGAATTTTGTTGTGCGCACCCAAATAAATATTGGAAATCCCCAAGCCTTGTAAACGAATACGAACCCCTTCGTTAGAGCCTCCAGAAATAATACAAACATTATACCCTTTATCAACAGCGGTTTTTAAAGCATAACCATCTTTAATATTCATTTTTCGTAGCATATCGCCAGAAGATGTTATGGTTACTGTGCCGTCTGTTAAAACGCCATCTACATCAAATATAAAGGTTGTAATATGTTCTAAGTATTCTTTATAGCTTTTTTCTTCCATGTGTATGTTGTATAGAGGTAGTTAGTAGTTGGTAAATAGCTTCGTGATGTTGATTTCCTAAAAGCTTTAAATGCTTGCGTATTGTTTTTTGATCATTACGTTTAGCGGGGCCTGTTTGTGCTTTAAAAGGAGACAGTTCTTGTACTTTTTTAGCAGTTTCGAGAATAAGTGGTTTTAAAAGGTCGAATTCGGCACCTTGACTTTCGGTTATTTCATGTCCTATTCTATAAAGCTGATTGGTGAAATTATTCACAAAAACAGCTGCTAAATGCAATACTTTGCGTTGGTCGCTATTAACTTTTTTTGTAGGACTGCCAATAGCTAAAGCAAGTTCTTTTATAATAGGGTAGCTTTTTTTGTCAATAGTTTCAATACAAATAGGCACATGCTCAAAATCTATTTCAGCTTCCTTACTAAAAGTCTGTAAAGGGTAGAAAACACCACGTTTATGCTTTTTGTCTATATCGTATACACTAACGCTACCAGAGGTATGCAGTACTAATTTGTTTTCAAAAGGCAGTTGGGACGAAAGTTCAGAAATAGCATCATCACTAACTGCCAAAATATAAACATCGGCATCTTTAATCAATGTTAGATCATCAACAATTTCTACATCATTTTTATAAGAAGTGATGGCATCTATACGTCTGCTATACCATTGATTTATATTAATGCTGTCTACTTTATTAAAAGCCTTAAATAAATGAGTCGCAACATTGCCCGAACCAAGAATTACTACTGAAATCATATTGCTAAAATACTAACGAATTACGAATTATAAATTATGAATGATGATTTTTTAATCTAAAGGTTTTTAGCAACACTCCCGATTACAGATTCTAGATGTTTTTATTAAACTTAAATTCTAGACAACAACTTTTGTTACCAGTTCCAGTTAGTTGTTTTTCTTCTTTAATTCACGCTTTTTCAAGAAATAAATAATTTAACTTTGTATACTATGAACAAAAAAGATATTGAATCCAGAGAAGATGTGTTTTTATTAGTATCATCATTTTATAATAAAATAAGAAAAGACCCTATTTTAGCACCCTTTTTTAACGAAACAATAAAGGATTGGGATGCGCATTTAGAACGTTTGACAACCTTTTGGGAATCAAGCCTTTTTATGACGCGTAAACTAGAACAAAAGTATTTAGGGAACCCTTTAGAAGCTCATATAAAAATAGATGCTGAAAATAATAATAGCATTACTGAAACCCATTTTGGTTTGTGGTTAAATTTGTGGTTTCAAACTATCGATGAACTTTTTGAAGGCGACTATGCCGAAAACGCAAAAAGACGTGCTAGAAAAATGAGCACATTTTTATATTTAAAAATATTTGAAGCGAGATATGTATAGTTAACAGTATTCAGTATTCAGTGTTCGGTATGTGGTTAGTAGTTTTGGTAAATACAGAGTTAATCACAATAGTAGGTATTCAACTTAACACCTCCATACCTTAGCGAGTATATCAGCGAGCCTTTTTTTTCAATACTTTAACACAACATAATAAACATAAATCCTTAAATTTGCGCAACCTTAAAAACGGGTTCGAATTATGCAAAATAAACTCGCCAATATTCTCTTTTCAACACGTCTTACTGCCATTTTATTTATTGTTTTTGCTGCGGCTATGGCTACAGGAACATTTTTAGACACAGGACAAGAAACCTCGCCAACACCATATACTAGAAATTTAATTTATAATGCCTGGTGGTTTGAAGCTATTATGGTATTTTTTGTAATAAACTTTACAGGGAATATTTTTAGATTTCAATTGTATAAAAAAGAAAAATGGGCCACTTTTATTTTGCATCTATCCTTTATTTTTATTTTGCTAGGAGCTTTTGTTACAAGATATGCAAGTTTTGAAGGGATGATGGCTATTCGGGAAGGTGCTACGGAAAACACATTCTTATCTAGAGATACTTATATTATAGGACAAATTGTTGGCGATTATAAAGTTAACGGACAACTTCAACAACGCTATTTAGAGAGTAAAGTCGATTTTTCTGGCCGATTGGATAACGATTTTAAAATTGAAACAGATTATAATAAACAGCCTATCGCTATTGAACTAGAAAAATTTATAGTTGGAGCAGAAGAAGATATTGTACCAGATGAAAACGGAGAAGCGTATTTAAAAATTGTAGAAGCAGGCGGGGGCGGACCGCATAATCATTTTTTAAAAGAAGGAGAAGTACAAAGCATTCATAATATTTTATTTGCATTAAATAAACCTACTGATGGGGCTATAAATATCACACATAAAGAAGGAGGTCTTACCATTCAGTCTCCTTTTGAAGGTGAGTACATGACCATGGCTACCAGGGCACAAGGAAAGTTGGTAAAAGATAGTTTGCAACCTTTGGTACTGCGTTCACGTTATATTATTGGTAATATGCAAATGGTGTTTCCTAAACCAGTAGTTAAGGGTGTTTTCGATGTTGTTCAGAAATCACAACTCTTAAAAAATGATGCCGATGGTGCTGTGTTTAAAGTCACTGCTAATGGAGAAACAAAAAGTGTTGGAGTAATAGGAGGAAAAGGCATTAATGGAAATTATAAACAAGTTACAATTGGAGGATTGGATTTTGCATTAAAATATGGTTCTAAAGTATTAGAGTTGCCCTTTAACGTAAAGTTAAACGATTTTGAGGCAGAACGTTATCCTGGAACAGAAAGAGGGTATTCTTCATATTCCAGTAAAGTAACAGTTTTGGATGATCAGGAAGGTGATTTTGATTATAAAATATTTATGAACAATATTTTGGATCATCGTGGATATCGTTTCTTTCAATCTGGGTTTGATCCAGATGAAAAGGGAACTATTTTATCTGTAAATCATGATTACTGGGGTACTTTGCTTACTTATATAGGCTATTTTATGCTCTATTTTGGGTTAATGGCTATTTTATTTGTTAAAGGCTCACGTTTCGGAGATTTAAAAAGGCAGCTAAATAAAGTAAAAGAGAAGAAAGCAAAATTACTTACTGTTTTGTTATTGTGTTTTGGTTTGCAAATGTTTTCACAAGAACACTCAGCTAATGACGGGCATAATCTTTCCAAACCTACAAAAACCCAAATCGATTCTATTTTAGCAGCCAATATAACGTCTAAAACACATGCCGATGAATTTGGGCATCTGGTCATCCAAGACCTTAGTGGTCGTATGATGCCTGTAAATACATATGCTTCCGAGATGCTCCGTAAGTTGAGTAAGCATGATACTTACGAAGATTTTGATGCCAACCAAGTGTTCTTATCTATACAAGAAAGTCCGACACTCTGGTATAACGTGCCTATTATTTATTTAAAGCCAAAGAAAGCGGATTCTATTCGGAAAATGATCGGTGTTTCTAAAGAAGAAAAATATGCCACTTTAGCAGATTTTTTTACGGATCGTGGTGCCTATAAATTAGCACCATATTTAGAAGAAGCCTATAGGGCACAAGTGCCTAATGCATTTCAAAAGGAATTTAAGGAAGCCGATCAACGTGTTACATTATTATATAATACGGTAGAAGGGATGTCTTTAAAAATATTTCCAGTTCCCGATGATGAAAACAATACATGGATTTCTACTTACGATTATAAACATGGTAATTCTAAAATAAAAGATTCACTTTATGGGAATTTTGTGAAAAATGGGTTTAGTGTCTATTTATATACATTGAATCAAGCAAAACAAACGGGTGATTTCTCTGAGGCATCAAGACTTTTAAAAGCGTTTAAAAAAACACAAAAGAAGTACGGGGCAGAAGTTATGTTGAGCGATGATAAAGTCCGTACAGAGATTTTATATAACAGATACGATATTTTTAAGAAGCTGTTTAGCTGGTACATGTATGCAGGTGGCTTACTTTTTATATTGCTTATTATCCAAATCTTTAAAGATAAAAACAAAGCAATTAATGTATCCGTTACCGTTTTTAAATTTATCATTCTTGGGTTGTTTATACTACATACGGCAGGGTTAATTGTACGCTGGTATATATCTGGGCATGCACCTTGGAGTGATGCTTATGAATCCATGATTTATGTTGCATGGTCAACTATGTTGTTTGGGTTTATCACTGGAGTAAGCAAAAAGAAGGAGAAGGTTCGCAAAGAAGATGTATCTGGGGTTGTTTTGGCTATTTTGGGAAAAAGGAATACTTCTGATTTAACAATAGCTGCTGCTGCTTTTGTAACATCAATGATTTTAATGATTGCGCATTGGAATTGGATGGATCCTGCTATTGCAAATCTACAACCCGTATTAAATAGCTATTGGCTTATGATCCATGTGGCAGTTATTGTGGCGAGTTATGGCCCATTTACTTTGGGAATGATTTTAGGTGTTGTATCGTTATTGTTGATGATTTTTACTACCAAAGAAAACAAAAAGAAAATGTTACTTAGTATTAAGGAACTTACTATTATAAATGAAATGGCTTTAACTGTTGGATTAGTCATGCTTACCATAGGGAACTTTCTAGGAGGTATGTGGGCCAATGAAAGTTGGGGGCGTTATTGGGGCTGGGACCCTAAAGAAACTTGGGCACTTATTAGTATTATGGTTTATGCCTTTGTTATTCATATGCGATTAGTACCAGGGCTTCGTGGACGCTGGTTTTTTAATTTAATGTCTATCGTGGCATTCGCTAGTATTATGATGACCTATTTCGGAGTTAATTTTTATCTGGCAGGTTTGCATAGTTATGCTAGTGGCGACCAAATAGTGAGTGTTAAATTTATCGCTATTGCTTGTATTATAGTGGCTGTTTTAGGCGCTTTTGCTTACAGAGGTTATGCTAAATATTATAAGAAGTAGTTCTAGTTATGTCTAAAACAGGACGTGAAAAAATACAAAGAATAAGTCAAAGCATGCCAAATTAATGGCTAGGAAGAAGAACAAAAAGAAATCTGAGGAAGCATTAAGAAAGGAACGCTTAAAAGCGATCATGCAAAAGGTAAATTCTAAAAATAAAAGTGAGTATTAGTAGGTCGGGATTAATGCGCTTATTTTATTAAACGCAATGTCCTTAAAATCTGTTATCACCATATCTGCCTTGGTGTAGTCTTGATTTTTAGAATGAAAACTATCAAAGCCAACACAGAAGATATTTGCGGCTTTTGCAGCTTCAATTCCATTGGTAGAGTCTTCAATTACAATGCATTCATCATGTTTGAAACCAGAAGCTTCAACAGCTTTAATAAAAATTTCGGGATGAGGTTTAGAAGCTTTTAAATCACCACCACTTAGCTTGGCAATGAAATATTGATCTAAATCAAAGCGTTCAAAAATCTGATTGATGCTTGTCATGGCAGCAGACGACCCTAAAACCAAGGTTAATCCGTTACGATGGTAGTCTTTTATTAAATCTAAAACCCCATCAATTAATGTTAAATCAGAGTTGCTTTCAAAAAAACGTTTGTAGTGTTTTCGTTTTAGGGCAACTAAAGTTTCTGGAGTTTCGTTTAAGTTAAAATGATCGCATAAACGTTTGCAAATATTAATGGTAGACTGTCCTGTAAAAGATTGATATAATTCATCTGAAACCTTAATGCCAACTTCATCGAACATATCGTGATAGGCTCTATTATGCATGGGTTCACTGTCAATAATAACACCGTCCATATCAAAAATAACTGCTTTTAACATCCTCTTATTTTTTGTGCGAAGATATTAGAATGAAAATGAACAGCCTAGAAAAATCATTTTGTAAATTAAAATTAAATACACATCTTTGTCTTATGATTGTTTAATTCCACTTCCGTACGAGCATCGGGATTCTCCCGATTTAAAACTATCAAATACATTTTATGTGTTTGGTAATTATCCATATTTAATACAATCAAAATGCAATCAAACAAAATTTCTTTAAAACAATTCATTCAATATTTTAAAATAGCTGTAACAGGTAAAGAGCAAAACTTTACGTCAGGAAGTATTCGTCGTGCTGTATTTATGCTATCCATTCCCATGATTTTAGAAATGCTCATGGAATCTATTTTTGCTCTTGTAGATATCTTATATGTATCTAAGGTTAGTGTTAATGCAGTTGCTACTATTGGTTTAACCGAATCTGTTATTACTCTGGTGTATGCGGTAGCTATTGGTTTAAGTATGGCGGCCACCGCTATAGTTGCGCGCCGTGTTGGCGAAAAGGACTTGAAAGGCGCCTCAAATGCGGCTGTTCAGGTTATCTTTCTAGGAGTATTAGTTGCTGCTGTTATTAGCGTGATAGGTATACTGTATCCCAAAGAAATCCTTGGACTCATGGGAGGTGAGCCAGATCTTATTGCCGAAGGTTATGGCTATACTAAAATACTTTTGGGAGGAAACGTAACTATTATGTTGCTGTTTTTAATCAATGCCATTTTTCGTGGAGCTGGTGATGCTTCGGTGGCTATGTGGACGTTAATTTTGTCTAACGGACTCAATATTATACTAGACCCTATGTTTATTTTCGGTTTTGGTCCTATTCCTGCTTTTGGCGTAGAAGGTGCAGCTATTGCAACGACTATAGGTAGAGGGACTGCTGTCATATTTCAATTAGCAGTTTTGTTTTTTGGCTATAGCAAAATTAAAGTAGCTGTTAAGGATTTGGTAATTCGTGTTGAGGTGATGTTTAACTTAATTAAAGTATCACTTGGCGGTATTGGTCAGTTTTTAATAGGAACCTCTTCATGGGTGTTTTTAATGCGTATTATGAGTGAGTTTGGTAGTGAAGTATTAGCAGGTTATACAATTGCAATTCGTGTCATGATGTTTACTTTAATGCCAGCATGGGGCATGAGTAATGCTGCAGCGACTTTAGTTGGACAAAATTTAGGAGCAAAAGAACCAGAACGTGCCGAATTATCGGTTTGGAAAACAGGAAAATATAGTGCCATTTTTATGGGCTTGGTGTCTATTGTATATTTAGTGTTTGCTCCGCAAATAATTGTATTGTTTAATGCCACACCAGATGTTGTTAAATATGGAAGTCTATGTTTAAGGGTTATTGCAGCTGGTTATATTTTTTATGGATATGCTATGGTTGTTGTCAATGCTTTTAATGGGGCAGGAGATACCAAAACACCAACGTATATAAACTTTGTATGTTTTTGGCTATTGCAATTACCTTTTGCTTATGTTATGGCTATTACTTTAGACTTTGGGCCAGTGGGTGTATTTTGGGCGATTACTTTGGCAGAAATATTAATAGCTATTGTTTCCATTATTTGGTTTAAAAAAGGACATTGGAAAACCGTAAAAGTCTAGCGAAATTATTTGAGGATTAGTCTTTTATGAATTATGGTTAAGGAAACGGATACATATTATCTAAATATAGAAGAACCCAATAGAAGTTGTTTGCTTGCGTTAAGAAATATTATTTTAGACCAAGATGAAAAGATAATTGAGTTTTTAAAATTTAAAATACCTTGCTTCAAATATAGAGGCAAGGTCTTTTGTTATTTATGGATTGATAAAAGAACTAACAAACCATGTCTTCTTATGCAGGATGGGAAATACCTTAATCAACCAGATTTAGAAAAAACAGAACATAGACAAATTGAAATTTTTAAAATAAATCCCAATGAAGATTTACCAATTAAAAAGGTTATTTCTATTTTAACTACGGGATTAGAATTTCTTAGAAAAAAATAAAGAATATGGAACAAAGGTTAACAATAGTGGGGTTAGGCGTGAATGATTTAAAGGTGTCGAATGATTTTTATGAAAACAAATTTGGTTGGAAAAAGATGAAATCGAGTAATGACGATATTTCTTTTTTTCAATTAAATGGGCTTTTGCTATCGCTTTATCCAAGAGAAAAATTGGCGGAAGATGCAGGAGTGAGTCATGAAGGAAGTGGATTTAAAGCTTTTTCTTTGGCCTTTAATACCAGAACTAAGGAAGGAGTAGATGAATTAATCCAATCATTAGAAGCAAAAGGTGTGACTATTGTAAAACGACCAGAAAGCGTTTTTTGGGGAGGTTATAGTAGCTATATTTCAGATCCTGACGGAAACCTCTGGGAAATTGCTTTTAATCCCTATTTAGCATTAGATGAAAAAGGAAATACAATTGAAGAGGCATAGTCATTTAAAATAGAAATCATCAAAGCAAATTCAAACTTTCACGCGAGTAATAAACATAAGTCAGGATACGATTTAGAGGTCTTATGCCATTCGTATCCAGATTTAAAATTATTTGTATTTGAAAATAAATACAAAACCCAAACAATCGATTTTGCCAATCCCAAAGCGGTAAAAGCATTAAACACGGCATTGTTGTTTGCACATTATAACGTTAAATTCTGGGAGTTTCCAGATACTAATTTGTGCCCTCCAATTCCTAGTCGTGTTGATTATATACACCATTTAGCAGATTTACTAAAGCAGTCAGGGATTAATAAAAACATAAATGTTTTGGATATAGGAACTGGGGCCAGCTGTATTTACCCTGTTCTTGGAAATGCCGAATATGATTGGGGTTTTGTAGGAACAGATATTGATGAAAAGTCCTTACGGTATGCACAAAAAATCATTTTAAAAAATGGATTGGAAAATGCTATTACATTAAGGCATCAAATAAATAGCTCAAACATTCTTAAAGGTGTTTTAAAAGCATCGGATAAATTTTCGGCAGCTATTTGCAATCCGCCTTTTTATAAATCGGAAATAGAAGCAGAGGAGGCTACCATGAAGAAACTAAAAGGTTTAAAAAATGGGATAGAAGCGGGAGTTAGAAACTTTTCAGGAACACATAACGAACTTTGGTATAAAGGAGGCGAAAAAGCTTTTATTCATAATTATTTATATGAGAGTTATTTGTTTAAAAATCAGTGTTTTTGGTTCTCAACTTTAGTTTCAAAAAAGGATTTGATAAGGGGAATACGGGTATCATTAAAAAAAATAGGTGCCACAGAAATTAGAGTTATTAATATGGGGCAAGGCAACAAAATATCGAGAATTGTAGCTTGGACTTTTAGATAAAAAAGGGTGATTACAAAGTAGATGTTATGATATTGTGATTGCGAGGAAGAAGACATGCCAATTTTTATAATAAGAAGAGATGGACATGTCTCATACGCCTCGCAACGACACAATAATCAACTTTTGTTCTTTCGATGGTCTGTTTTAATAAATAAACTCACTTGCAGCCTGTGCAAGTTTAAATCATTTATATAGCGATATAAATATCCTAATTGTAAATTACAAGATTTGTTAAGGTTTATACCAAGCGCTCCGTAGAGTCTGTTTTCTGAAAAGAAGTCTTTTTCAATATGAGCAAGTACTTCATTGTGTGCACGAATAAAAAGTGTTTTGTTTAATTTGATTTTTGTTCCCAATCGATACCTTAATCTATGTTTTACCGAGTTTCCTACTCTAAGATTAAATAAACGGTGTTCGATTCTAAATCGTTGATCTATTGGTAAATTTACTAGCTTGTGCTTAAAAGCAATTTGCTCCGATATCCTGTTTTCATATATATGCTTGCCTTCTAGACCTTGTATGCTCCTATCAATATCTAAAAAACTATAACCAAGTTCAACTTTTAATTTATTGTTTATATGATAGTTTAAGCCAGCTTTAATTAGTAGCAGGTTGAGGTTTGTTGCAGGTTCATAAGCCCAGATTTGTCCACCAGCAACAATACTTAATTTCTCTGATAGTCTGTGGTTTCCAAAATAGGTATACCACGAGCCTAATTTATCTTCGGGAGAAGTTTGAGAGAAACCTAATGAAATTGTTAATATGAAAATGAATGTTGTTAGATAATACTTCATGTTTTTTAATTTTGGGAAATAAGATATCTAGCATTACGTATTGTAGTGCTTTTATATCTATTTATAAAAAGATCAATAAGATAAAAGAGAGCGTCTAAAAAAGCTTAGGAGCTGTCATTTTGAGCACGGCCGAAAAGCCTTAAAAAACTAATATGTGAATATTTAATATTAAAGAGATTTTTCATTTTCATTCAGAATAATACTATTTAGATGCTCTCATTTATAGTTTTAAATAAAGTACTTGTTAAAAGTGTTCGTGTAAGTGATGATGTTCATCAATTAGTGGGCCACCTTCTATGATTTGATCTGATGCTTGATCTGCAAATTTTTCAAAATTTAAATGGAATGAATGTGCTAACTGAATCGCTTTACCGATATAAGCTCCTTTTTGTAACCAAGTGTTCATAGGGTCTAAAATTTCAGACGGAACTCCTGGGCAATATTTAGGCATAAATAAACCGAAAATAAAGTTTTGTTCGTAATCTACATGATCTAAGTCTCCATTAAGTATGGCTGTAATCATGGTTCTGGTATATTTTAATTTTATACGCGATCCAACACCATAAGGTCCAGCACTCCAACCTGTGTTGATTAACCATACATTAACCCCAGCTTCTTGCATTTTTTTACTTAACATTTCTCCATAAACGGTTGGATGTAATGGCATAAATGGCTCTCCAAAGCAAGCAGAAAAAGAGGGCACAGGTTCTGTTATGCCAGCTTCGGTACCAGCTACTTTAGCAGTATAACCAGAGATAAAATGGTAAGCAGCCTGCCCAGGGGTTAATTTTGATACTGGAGGCAATACACCAAAAGCATCACATGTTAAAAAGAATATATTTTTAGGGTTGTCTGCATATAGTGTTTCTTGAATATTATCAATATGATAAATAGGATAGCTAACACGGGTATTTTGAGTAATGCTACTGTCTTCATAGTCTATCTCACCATTATCTTTAAATATAACATTTTCTAATATGGCGCCAGGTTTAACAGCTCTAAAAATGTCTGGCTCCTTTTCTTCTGTTAAACCAATAACTTTTGCATAGCAGCCGCCTTCAAAGTTAAAAATAATGTTGTCTTCAGTCCATCCATGTTCATCATCGCCAATTAATTTTCTATTAGGGTCTGCAGACAAGGTCGTTTTTCCTGTTCCGGAAAGTCCAAAGAAAATAGCCGTATCGCCATATTTGCCAACATTTGCGGAGCAGTGCATTGGTAGTATATTTTTCTCAATAGGTAAAATCATATTCAATGCAGAGAAAACGCCCTTTTTTATTTCGCCCGTATAAGCAGAACCTCCAACCAAAGCTATTTTTTGAGTGAAGTTGATAATTGAGAAATTGCCTTGACGGATGCCATGAGCTTTAGGATCTGGACAAACATACCCTGGAGCACAAAGAACCAGCCAATCTTCTTCAAAGTTTTCTAATTCTTTTTCACTTGGCCTTAAAAACATATTATAAACAAATAAGTTAGACCAAGGTAATTCTGTTACAGTTCTAATTTTTGTCCGATATTCTGGCTCGGCACATACATAGCCATCTCTTGCATAAATTTCTTTTCCAGAAAGATAATTTGTTATTTCGTTTTTAAGCTTATCAAAATTTTCAGGAGATACAGGTTTATTTGTTTTTCCCCACCAAACCTTGTCGGCTGTATAGTCATCTTTTACCAAAAAACGATCTTGAGGAGAACGTCCGGTAAATTTCCCTGTATTAATGGCAAGTGTACCATTTACAGTTTCTTTTCCCATACCTTTCTCAACAGTAATTTGTTGAAGTTTTTCAGGCGATAAGTTCCAATTAACCTTTACGTTTTTTAAGCCATACCGTTCTAAACCTGTATGTTTCTTAAATTTTGATGCTTTTTTCATTTTGTTAAATTTTAAGGATCCATATAAATAATTTTAAAAAGGCCATATTATTGGCACGAGTATTAGTGATACGATGAAAAATATAAATAATAATGGGGCTCCAACTTTTAGGTAATTCATGAACTTATACCCTCCAGCTGTCATTACCATAGCGTTGGTTGTGGTGCCTATTGGTGTTAAAAAGGCAGTTGATGCGCTTATGGCTACAATAATCATAAAAGGAGCAGGCGAGAGGTTTAACGAGTTGGCAGCAAGTATAGCAATAGGCGCCATTAAAACAGCTGTTGCAGAGTTGTTTATAACCTGACTAAAGGTTGTTGTTAGTAGAAATACACCACCTAATAATAATACGGGGTGAATTGATCCTAAATAATTTACCAAACCATTGGCGATAACCTGTGCAGTTCCTGTTTTTTGAAGAGCTACTCCCATAGGAATCATAGCAGCAATCATAACAACACTTGTCCAGCTAATCCCTTTATATGCTTTAGAGATAGGTACACAGCCCGTTAGTAAAACAATACCAGCAGAGATTAAAGCAGCAATAGACCCTGGTACTATTTTAAAGACCATAAATATAATCATGAGTATTAAAGCTCCTAATGCAATAAAGGATTTTGAACTTAGACTCTCAACATTTTTGGCCATACCTTCAGGGCTACCAATAATAACTAAGTTTTCATGTTGCTTTTTTAAATCGTCTATATGTTCCCAGGTTCCTCTTATTAAAAAGGCATCACCAGCTTTTACTATAATCTCTTTTTCTTGTAAGGGTTTGTTGTTTCTTGAAGCAGCTAAAAGCTGAATACCATAACGTTTAAAGTAATCCCCTAGTTTGTATTTTCTTCCAACCAAAATAGAATTAGGGTTCACGATAACTTCGGTCATACCAACCTCTTGGTTTATTAGGTTGCGCTTTAGCTCATCGGTAATAGGTTCAAGAGGTAAGAGACCCAATCTAAATGAAATCATTAGTTTGTTAATAGCTTCTGTATCTCCTTTTACGGTTATAATATCATGATAATATAATTCTGTTTTAGGATCTGGAAATTCTTCAAATGCATGGATACCTTTTAAGACATTTGGGTGCCTTCTTTTTATACGAAGAATGGATACGTTATAATTTTTTTCAAATTGCCAGTCTTCAATTTTTGTATTGATTAGTGGAGATAAGGACCTTATACGTAATCTATAGTAGCCGTTATCAATTTTATAAGCTTCTATCCAATTGTGTAGGGTAGATTCAATATTTACAGGTTTATTATTTGTTTTGTTTTTTGGTAATAATCTGTATCCTATATATCTAAAATAAATTAATGCTATTATTAATAAGGGCACACCTATTAATCCAAACTCAAAAAATGAGAACCCTTCAAAACCAGCATCTAATAAAGCATTACTGGCAATAATATTAGGAGGGGTTCCAGTTAATGTTAGTAAGCCACCAGTATTAGAACCAAAAGCTACAGGCATGAGCATTTTTGATGGTAAAGTGCCAATGCTCCAAGCAGATGAAATGGTAAGGGGCATTAAGGTTGCTACAGTACCCGTATTACTTACGAATCCAGACAACACACCAGCACCTAATGTGACTATTACTAGCAATTTTGGAACACTTTTTCCAGCCCATTCTACAAATTTCTTACCAGCTAAGGCTGTCCACCCTGTTTGGGCGATACCCTCGCCTATAATAAATAGGGCAGCAATCATAATTACGGTTGGATTGCTAAATCCGCTTAGTGTCTCGGTAGCTGTTAAAATTCCTGTTAAAAATAAACTTATCATAGACATTAAGGCTACGATATCTGGTGTAAACTTTCCCCAAACAAAGAGACCAATAGTAATAACTAAAATGAGGAGCATTAAATAGATCATATATTATAATTGTTTATTAGTTTTAGTGTTTCATTAATTGTAAAGTAAAATTACGGCTGATTAACGCCAATAATTATGACGAATGTCATGCTTTTTAGTGGTGTGTAGTTTTTGGGGAATTGTGAAGTTTTTGAGATATTAAGTATAGAAAATAAATACGAAAACGTGAGAGTGATAATAAGTTCTTAATGATTTCTTATATATTTAATAATTTTAATCTTTGCAGTGTTTAAAATGCTCTGTGAAAAATAGAATCAATGACTTGATAATGGAAAATTACTGTAGTAGAATGGTATTTTTTAAATCAAATAAAAAAATATAAAAGTTAACAGATGAAATTAGATATTCTTGCTATTGGAGCCCATCCTGATGATGTAGAATTAGGATGTGGTGGTACTATAGCAAAAGAAATAGCCAACGGGAAGCAAGTAGGTATTATAGATTTAACGGGAGGCGAATTGGGTACTCGGGGTACTGCCGAAACCAGAGCTATTGAAGCTAAAGAAGCTGCAAATATACTAGGGACTGCTGTCCGGGTTAATATGGGATTTGCTGATGGTTTTTTTGTAAATGATGAAAAACATCAATTAGAAATTATTAAAATGATTCGTAAATACCAGCCAGATATTGTGCTTTGTAATGCTATTGATGATAGGCATATAGATCATGGAAAAGGTAGTAAACTGGTAAGTGATGCTTGTTTTTTAAGCGGATTAATTAAAATTAAAACTTATGACGATGATAGCAGTTTGCAAGTACCGTGGCGGCCTAAGCAAGTATATCATTATATACAATGGAAAAATTTAGAACCTGATTTAGCTGTTGATATTTCTGGTTTTATAGATAAAAAAATGGCGTCTGTACTAGCATATAAAACACAATTTTATGATAGTAATAGTAAAGAACCAGAAACACCAATATCTAGCAAAAACTTTACAGATAGTATCATTTACAGGGCTAGAGATCTAGGAAGATTAGTTGGTGTTGGGTATGCAGAAGGTTTTACGGTCGAACGTCATATTGCGGTTGATAGTTTATTCGATATTAAATAGTTAAAATTTCTGGCGGTTTTATTTTTAATTTCAACATAAAATAATTGAAAAAAGTCTTTGTAGAAAAGGTTTAAATCAATTACATTTGCACACGCATTACAAAATGCAGTTACACGGTGGTTGTAGCTCAGTTGGTTAGAGCATTGGTTTGTGGTACCAAGGGTCGTGGGTTCGAATCCCATCATCCACCCAAAAATAAAAGTCTTTCAAGAAATTGAAAGACTTTTTTTGTTTTATAGGTTTTAATTCTCCTAAATTATTTATATAAGGCTTATATTTTTTTAAGCTTGCTCTTCTATAATTAACATAAATGCTTAATCCACTTTTATCCGTTCATCTCTATTGGCCAATTCCCAGGCCGTATGAAAGATGAGGCGTGCGCGTGTTTCCAATAAATCGTATTGAATTTTATCTGGAGTGTCTGAAGGTTTGTGATAATCGGCATGGGTGCCGTTAAAATAAAATATAACAGGGATGTTATTCTTGGCAAAATTATAATGATCTGAACGATAGTAAAAGCGATTCGGATCTTTGTCATCATTAAAAGTATAGTCAAACTTCATATTAATATATTTCTTGTTCACTGCTTCAGAAATATCATGCAGTTCCTTGCTTAGCTTATCCGCCCCTATGAGGTATAAATAATTTCTATTGTCCTTATGTTTTGAGTCTACACGTCCAATCATATCTATATTTAAGTTGGCTACTGTATTTGCTAAAGGAAAAACAGGATCTTCATCGGTGTAATATCGTGAACCAAACAGTCCTATTTCTTCGCCTGTAACATGTAAAAATAATATAGAACGCTTTGGTGCATAACCTTTGTCTGATGCTTTTTTAAAAGCTTCAGCAATTTCTAAAATAGCGACAGTTCCCGATCCGTCATCATCAGCACCATTATTAATATCACCATTTCCAGAAATACCAATATGGTCTAAGTGAGCAGAAATTATAATGACTTCATCAGGTTTTTCAGAACCTTTTATATAAGCCATAACATTTTCGGAGTCTTTTATATCACCAGAAAAGTAAGAAGCGGGGATTTCTTGAAAATAGTCACCTTCTGCAATAGGAGAAGGGATTCCTGTAGATATATAATGGTTTTTAATAAACTCGACAGCTTTCTTTTGTCCGGGTTCTCCCGTTTTTCTGCCTTCGTATTCATCTGAAGCATAAGTATAAAGCGCTTCTTTTAACTCAGCAGCGGTAATAGTTTTTGCATAGTCTATGGCAGCATGGGCATTTTTTAAGGTCTTTTTATTCTGAGAAGAGCTGCACGAAACTACCAATAAGGTAGTATATAAAAGAATTGCTATTTTTTTCATGTGTTTATAATATTGTTTAGTGATCACATGTAACTAGCCAAATAATTATTCTAACGTATGTCAGAACTTTTATTATGGCTTTGTTTCATTTTGTAAAAATATATTTGGTACGATAATACAAAAATGAATTAAAGAATAACAATTTTTCAATCTAATTTAACAGTTCGTTGTATTCGTCAATAACAATGCGGTGTTCTTGATTGGCAATTTGCCAGGCAGTAGTAAATATAAGTTTTGTGCGCCTTTGCAGTAAATCGTAATCTATTTTGTCGGGTGTATCTGTAGGTTCATGATAATCGCTATGTTCTCCGTTAAAATAAAAAATCACAGGGACTCCTTTTATGGCAAAGTTGTAATGGTCTGAGCGTGAGTAATATTGATGGCCTTCACCTTCAACATTATATCTGTAATCAATATTTATGTTGAAATAGGTATTGTTTACTTTTTCAGATAAATAGTGAAGTTCTTTACTGTGTCTATCCGAACCTATTAAGTAGATATAGTCCTTATTATTTTCATGTAACTCGTCAACTCTTCCTATCATATCAATATTTAGGTTGGTAACGGTCTTTTCTAAAGGAAATATAGGATGTTGTGTATAGAATTCAGAACCTTGCTTACCTATTTCTTCAGCAGTAAAATGCAAAAATAGTATAGAGCGCTTTGGCCCATGTCCTTCCTTTTTGGCTAAATTAAAAGCTTGTGCCATTTCCATAATGGCTACAGTACCAGAGCCATCGTCATCTGCTCCATAATTTATTTGTCCATTGTCAGTAATACCGAGATGATCTAAATGTGCAGAAATAATAATGATTTCGTCTGGTTTTTCGCTCCCTTTTATATATGCTAAAACATTTTCTGAGCTATTAATCCCTTCTGAAAAGAAATCTTTAGGAATAACTTGATAATAATTATCTCCTCCTAAAGGAGATTTTATGTTTTCTTCTTTGTAATACGTTTTTAAAAACTCAGCAGCTAATTTTTGTCCTTTTTCGCCAACTTTTCTACCTTCAAATTCGTCTGATGAAAATTTGTATAAATGTGTTTTTAATTCTTTTGAAGTGATTGTGTTAGCGTAATTGACAACGTGAGCACTATCTACTAACTGAATACTGTTTTTAAGGTTTTGTATTTTAGCAGTATACTTTGGTGTTGAACAGGTGCCTACAAGCACAAATGCAGAAAATATAAAAAAGGTTTTCATGTGTTTATTAGTCAAATTTTACATGTAACTGATAGTCAAACCATTTTCAAGGGCGGGAAAACTTTTGGTTATAAGCTTTAAAATGCAAATATATATAAATTAAGGAGAAATTACTTACCCGCCAAGTTTTAATCAATGTTATAAAATTCTAGACCTAAGATTTTCTTCCGATTTTATTTTTAAAACCTCTAATATTTCTGTGTTTATTACTTTGGTTTTGGTTAGATTTTTTTTCGTAAGAAACCGATAATAACGCAGTAATAATGACTGATGAAAATTTTATGCGATTACTTTTTTAGATAAATAATATGCAATCAATCCAAATATTAATCCTAAAATACCAGGAATGACATCTAAATTATAAATTAGAACTCCTAATAATATTATTGCTAATACTAAGGCCATAATGATTAGGAAAACAAAGATTTTTTTCATTTACTTTTTTATTCTTTAAATCGGTTGTTGATTTAAATTTCACCTCTATCAATCATATTATTTTAGGCTGTTACCACCACTATTACTAAAGATTTCAAAGTGACATATATTCGCTATCATTTATTGTGCCGAAAATGCCATATTTTGAATTATTTTTTAATTTTTATTTATCAAGTAGGTAATAGCTTACAAATGATATTTGTCATGTTTTTTTTTGAGTATTGCTCTTATATTTACTTGCAATCCTAATTCTGTACTTTGATGAAAACGATATTGTTGCCTACCGATTTTTCTAAAAACTCCATGAATTCTATTCATTTTGCATTAACATTATTTAAGGATGTGAAATGTGATTTTTACTTACTTAATGTACAGAAAGCGTCCTCGTTTATTTCTGATGATATGATGGTAGTTGGATCGTCAACAACCATTTATAACACCATAATTAATGCAGCTAAAAAGTCGTTAACAAATATTATTTCCAAAGTAAAGGAACGTTATAACAATGATAAGCACCGTTTTCATTTCATGGTCGATTACGATAATTTTATAGATGCCATCGATCAGGTTGTTGAGAAAAATCAAGTTGATTTAATAATTATGGGAACTAAAGGAGCTTCTGGATTACAAAAAGTGATCTTTGGCAGTAATACAGTTCGAGTTATACAACGTTGTAAGGTGTCAGTACTTGCGATTCCTGATAATTGTGCTTTTTCTAATTTAAATAAAGTCACATTTATTACTAACAATACTGCTTCATTTAAAACGACTCATTTAAAACCTCTTGCAGATTTAGTAGTATTAAATGATTCTAAATTGCATGTCTTGCATATTGCAGACGAACATCATCTAGTGCAGAAACAAAGTGAAAATGTTGACTTTTTTAGCTCAAATTTTGTGAATCCCATTCATGATTATATCGATATAAAAACAAAAGACACGTATGATGTCGTGCATAAGTATATTGTTAGGAATCATATAGATATGCTATGTATGATTGGAGAAAAACATTCTTTTTTAGAACGCTTATTTAACAGGCACTTAGTCGAAACTTTTGCGTTTAGTATTGACATCCCTTTTCTGGTAATGAAAAATAATTAATTAAACTTATACAAAATGAAAGTATTAGCCTTTTTCATAGTCTTTTTTTTTATGGTTATAGGCTGTAAAAAAACTAAAGATGAAAGCAACAAAACCTTATCTGAATCCTATAACCGTGCACTTCAGGAGCATCCAGGAAAAAAACTTATGGAAACACATTGTTATTTATGTCATGATGCTACTAAAACAGAAGAAGAGAGGCTTGCTCCTCCAATGATAGCTATTAAAAAACGCTACATATTTGAAGACACATCAAAAGAAGCATTTATAAATGATATGCAAAGGTGGATTAAAAATCCGAATGAGAAAGATGCAAAAATGTTTGGAGCTGTCAGACGATTTGGGGTCATGCAAAAATTACCTTATAAAGAAGAAGTCATAGAGCAAATAGCAGATTATATGTATGACAATGAAATTGAACAGCCAGAGTGGTTTGAGGAGCATTATAAGCAAATGAGAAGGAATATGAAAAGATAATTTAAAGTTAATCGCAGATAATTATTTCTATATTCTATTACCTATTACAAAGGAACTTAGCACCAGTTTTTAGTGTTAAGTTCCTTTTTTATGCGGATTAATTGGGGATTTATAAACTAAAACAACTAATTATTTTATATGAATTTGTTCATTTTGAATTTTTACACTTAACTTTATAAAATAGTTAATCCAACCAAACTCTCAATTTTAAAATGAAATACAAGATTTGTATATTATTTTTAACGACTTTCTATTGCTCAATTTCTTTTTGCCAAACAGCTAAATTAGACAGTTTACAGCTTGAGTTGAAAAAAGCTGTAACAGATTCTTCAAAAGCTCAAGTAATAAAAAATATTTCGTGGGAATATCTTAATAATAGGTCTAATAATGCTATGGCCGAATTGTACATAGACAGTCTTTATAATATAAGTGTTAAGTCTGGATTGAAAAGTTGGGAGATATTGGCAAAATATCAATACGGTGTTTTGGAACGTCAAAGAGGTAACTACGATAAGGCACTTGGCTATTTTGAAGAATATATTGAATTTTCTGAAGGAACAAAAGATAAGAAGGAAATTGCCAATGGTTTATATCAAAAAGCAATCATTCTTGATGATAAAGGTTCATTTGAGGAGAGCCTTAAAATTTACTATGATATTCTAAAAATTTACGAGGAAATTAAAGATGTTTTTGGAGAAGCAACAACCCTAAATGCTATTGGTGAGGTTTTAAAGAGATCAGAAAAAAATAATCTTGCGTTAGAGCATTATAATAAGGCTTTATTAATTTTTGGGACATTGGGAGATAAAACCGAAATGGCCAATTGTTATTATAATATTGGGGACACATATATGCTTCTTAAAGATTATGATAAAGCATTGATTTATTTTAATAATGCTTTAAAATTGGATACTGAGTTGGATAGTAAATGGGGGATGGCCTATGATTATGAGTCACTTGGTAAAGTATCGAGTTTACAGGAACATTATAAAATAGCTTTAAATTATCATCAAAAAGCACTTGACCTAAGGAGCCAACTTAATCAAAAAAGAGAGTTGTCAATGAGTTACTTTGAAATAGCAAAAAACTATTTCAAGCTTAAAGACTATAACCTTGCCGAGGAATTTGCAATTAAATCGTTGGCTATTTCAGAAAAAATTGGAGATAAAGAAAAGTCAAAAGATAATTACACCATACTTTCTGAATTATATAGAGAGAAAGGCGATTATAAAAAAGCTTTTGAGTTTAATTCGAAACTTATTACTGTAAAGGATAGTTTATATAATAAAAATAAATCCAGACAGATTGAGGAGCTTCAAGCCAAGTTTGATGCCGAAAAAAAGCAAAATGTTATTAGTGCTTTAGAAAAAGATTCAGAGATTAAAGATTTAAAGCTAAAACGCCAGACAACCTTTAGAAATATTGTTATAGGTTTGATGGTAGGCCTTGTTTTGATGTCTTTTATATTTTTCAAGAGATTTAAATATAAGCAACATTTAAAACAAGAAGAATTAGAAAAGAAACAATTAAAAGCAGAAGCAGAAGTAGAAAAAGAACGCGTTAAAGAACTTGAAAAAATAGATAGGCTTAAGGATGAAT
The DNA here is from genome assembly GCA_947501845.1 of uncultured Flavobacteriaceae bacterium. Taxonomy (GTDB): domain Bacteria; phylum Bacteroidota; class Bacteroidia; order Flavobacteriales; family Flavobacteriaceae; genus Flavivirga. The sequence continues at coordinate 125,672 of CANMXP010000005.1, forward strand.
TTCTTGCTAATACATCACATGAGTTGCGAACCCCATTAAATGGTATTATAGGTTTGTCTGAATCTCTTAAAGATGGTGTGGCGGGTTCATTATCGTCTAAAGCGATAGATAACCTAGATCTAATTGTTAATAGTGGTAAACGCTTATCTAATTTGGTTAATGATATACTCGATTTTTCTAAATTAAAAAATAAAGACTTGGTGCTTTCTCTTCAGCCAATTGATGTACATTCGGCGGTAGATTTGGTATTGAAAGTTTCAGAATTTTTAGCAAAAGGAAAAGATTTAAACTTAATTAACTCAATACCCAAAGACATTCCATTAGTTGAAGCAGACGAAAATAGATTAGAACAAATTTTATATAACCTTATTGGAAATGCTATTAAGTTTACTGAAGCAGGTAAAATTGAGATACATGCGGAAGAACATAAAGGTATGTTGTCAGTTTCGATTTCAGATACGGGCCTGGGTATTCCAGAAGAAAAGTTTGAAGCTATTTTTAAATCATTTGAACAGGTGGACGGTTCTACGGTCAGAGAATATGGAGGTACTGGGTTAGGACTTTCGGTTACCAAACAATTGGTTGAATTGCATGGTGGTACTATAGCTGTGAAATCAAAAGTTAAAAAAGGATCGGCCTTTACATTTACTTTACCAATAAGTAAACAAGATAGAAAAGAATTTAATAAAACCACCGCAGGAGTAAGGTCTCAAAGAGTTCAAAAAATTAATGACGCTAATGTGGTTACTCAAGAAATGGTGCCTCAAATAAATGCCGCTAATATTCGTATTCTGGTTGTTGATGATATGGTTGTTAATAGAAGGGTTTTGGAAAACCATTTAACCATGGCAGGCTATGATATAGTCGAAGCCAGTAATGGTAAAGAAGCCTTAGCGCTTATTGAAACAGAAAATTTTGATTTGGTTCTTTTAGATATAATGATGCCAAATATGTCTGGTTATGAAGTTTGTGAAAAGATTAGGGAGCAATATTTAACCAGCGAATTACCAGTGGTATTGTTAACTGCTAAAAATAGAGTAAACGATTTGGTTACTGGGTTTAATGTAGGGGCAAATGATTATTTAACCAAGCCATTTTCTAAAAATGAATTATTAAGTAGAATCAAAACACATTTAAATCTTAATGGTATTCATAAGGCTACAAGTCGATTTGTACCATTCGAATTCTTAAAGTCTGTTGGAAGAGATGCTATTACAGATGTGGTTTTAGGTGATCATACACAGAAGAAAGTAACTGTTTTGTTTACTGATATAAGAGATTATACAAACTTATCTGAATCAATGACACCAGAACAAAACTTTAAGTTTGTAAATGCTTATGTGGGAAGGATGGGGCCCATTATTCAAAACAATGAAGGGTTTGTAAATCAATATCTGGGAGATGGCATTATGGCTTTGTTTCCGCAGTATGCTAACCAGGCATTAGAGGCCTCAATAGATATGCAGAAAGCCATACAAGATTATAATGTTAAACGTGTAGAAGAAGGCTACAAGCCAATTTCTGTAGGTATGGGGCTGCATACGGGTGATTTGGTCATGGGGATTATTGGGGATGTTCATAGAAACGATACGGCTATTATTGCAGATACTGTCAATACAGCCTCAAGAATGGAAGGGGTCACAAAATATTACGGAGCCAGTATTATTGTAAGTGAAGATAGTTTGACTACTATTGAAAATAAGCAAGATTATAATTTTAGATACTTGGGTAAGGTAAAAGTAAAAGGCAAAAATAATACGATAGCTATATATGAATGTTTTGATGGTGATACTGCCGAAAGTATTCATTTGAAAACAAAAACCTTGAAGCATTTCGAAAAAGGGCTAAATCATTTTTATAATAAGGAGTTTCCTAAAGCTTCGGCGGCTTTTGATACGGTATTAACCAAAAACCCAGAAGATCTTGTTGCTAAATATTTTATAACAAAATCTGCTGAATATACTATTTCTGGTACACCTAAAAATTGGGATATGGTGAATACGATGAAAGCGAAATAATTTTTTGCTTGTCGGGAATTTTATTCTTTTTTGATGTTTTCATCTTTTATAGGATAACTGCTGCTTTATTTTATTGCTTTGTAATAGCTTGGTTCTGTTAATGCTATAATTTGAAGACATTTCTAAATATTTATCAAATCTTTTATCCACGTGTTTTTGTATATGACGTATTAAGAGATTGTATTGCTCTTTGTTTCTTTTGAATAATTTTGAGAACCGTGTTTCAAGCTTTAAATAGTTTTGAATGGGTAGAGAAGGTGCTTCAGAATCAAGTTGTAAGGTATTTTGTTTCATGGCTTTGCGTCTTGGGTCGTTTCTATATAATAACCATTGACCAGATTGTACAGCTGCCTGATGATATTTACTTGGATGTTTCATATCAATACCATGCGAATCACTATGTGAGTAAGCGATAATTATGGAAGGTCCATCAAAACTCTCGGCCTCATTAAAAGCTTTTAATGTTTGTTCCTTATTCGCTCCAATAGCTACTGATGCTACATAAACATGATCATAATTCATAGCTAAAAGTCCTAAATCTTTTTTCTGTTTTTGCATGCCCTTAAAAGCGAATTTAGCTTCAGCTCCAAAAGGTGTTGCTTTTGATGCTTGTCCACCAGTATTGTCATAAACTTCATTGTCTAAAACCAATATGTTTACATTTTTTCCAGAAGCCATCACATGGTCTAATCCGCCATAACCAATATCGTATGCCCAACCATCACCACCTACAATCCAAACGCTTTTTTTAATTAAGCTATCGGCGATATTTAGAAGTTGTTTCGCTTCGGGTGATTTCATGGTTTTAAGTTGCTTTTTTAGTATTTCAACTCTAGATCGTTGCTGGTTAATTTCTTTTTCTGCCGATTGTTTCGCTTTAATAATATCATGAACCAGGCCTAAGTTTAGTGATGCTAGTTTAACAAGTAATGTTTTAGCTTGTTTTTCTTGTTGATCTATTGATAAACGATACCCTAAACCAAATTCGGCATTATCTTCAAACAAAGAGTTAGACCACGCGGGACCTTGACCTTTTTTGTTTTTGCTCCAAGGCGTTGTTGGCAAAGCACCTCCAAAAATAGAACTAGCGCCAGTTGCATTTGCAACTAAAAGTCTATCCCCAAACAATTGAGACATCAGTTTTAAATAGGGTGCTTCACCACAACCTTCAACACCAATTGAATATTTAAATAAAGGTTCTTGTAGTTGTTGTTGACTCACTTTTGTAGTGTCAATTTTTTCTCTGTCAAATTCTGGGATACTTTTAAAATGTTCCCAGTTTTGCTTTTCAGATTCGAAAACAGGTGATTTATTAATCATTGTTAAGGCTTTTACAGGACAAGCATCTACACAATTATTACATCCATTACATTGCTCTGGGTTTATTTGAATTGTGTAATTTAATAAGTCAATTTCCCAATCGGTTTCAATAGATTTTACAGATTTAAAACTTGAAGTTGCAGTTTTTAAATAGTTGTCTTCATACGCCTTGATTCTAAGTGAACCTTGTGGACAAGCCATGCTGCAAGCACCACATTGTGTACATAAATCTTGGTGCCATTCTGGGAAGAGGCCGCTTTGTTGCACCGGGTTAAGCTTTGATGTATCACTAGGGTAGGTGCCATCTGCTGGCAGTAAGCTTACAGGAATACTATTTCCTTTATTAGCAAGTAATTTTCCTAAAAGTGAATTGTTGAAATTAGCATCAAAACTAAAAGGCGGTGTTTCTTTTTGAGATATTACAGATGTGTTGACCTTATATATATAATCATTTAAATCTGCTAAGCTATCAGAATACACCACATTTTTTTTTAAAGCTAGAAAGCAAGCGTGTAATTCAAATAATGAGTCATTATTTAATTGTGATAGTTCGTGATGGTCCACGATAAGTAAATTAATATTTTTTTCTATGATTTGCTGTTGTGTTTTAACCGATAGAGACTGCCAGAATGCTTTAGACTTTAGTGAAGTATTAACCAAAAGGGTGCCTGCTGGTTTTAATTGTTTTATGATGTTGTCGTTTTGTGTGAAGTTTGCTTGCTGGCAGCCTATAAAATCAGCTTGTTCTATTAAATAAGGAGCTTTTATAGGAGTTTTGCCTATGCGTAAGTGTGCTATATTGTATGTGTTGGATTTTTTATAGTCACATTGTATATAGCCTTGTACATAGTTGTCTTTTTTCTTGCCAATGATATCCATGGTATTCGTAAAACTTTGTGTTTTATCTTTTTCTTGGTAAAAAATAGCTTCATAGGTTTTGCTTTCAATTTGAATGGTTTCAGAAAAATCTAAGCTTAAATTTTTCACGTCATCATTGATGCCTATTGTGAAATTGTTTTTTGGTTGATCTTGTTGTAGATTATTGAAAATGGCCTTAACCATGGATGGTGTAAATTCTTTGGAGGACAAACCGTAACGACCTCCAATGATTTTAGGGAACAATGCAATTTTATTATTTTGAAATGCATCTGAGATAGACTGCACTACGTCTAAATATAAGGGCTCACCTGTTGAACCTGGCTCTTTGGTTCTGTCTAAAACAGCGATTGACTTTGTTGATTTTGGTAAGGCTTCAATTAAATATTTGGTGCTAAATGGTCTAAATAACCTAACTTTTATTAGTCCGAGTTTTTTGCCTTTTTTATTTAAGTGTTTAATGGTTTCTTCTATGGTTTCTGTTGAAGACGCCATAGAAATAATGATATGTTCTGCGTTTAAATCGCCAACATAATCAAATAATTTATAAGCCCTGCCTGTTAATGAAGCGAAAGTATCCATGTGTTTTTGAACAATATTTGGACAAACATCGTAGAAAGTGTTTATGGCCTCTCGACTTTGAAAAAATACATCTGTATTTTGTGAAGTTCCTCTAATAAAAGAATTGTTTGGGTTTAAAGCACGGTTTTTATGCTTTTCTATGTCTTTTAAATCCATCATAAACTGAATGGTTTCATCACTAATAGTTTTTATTTTGTTTATTTCGTGAGAGGTTCTAAATCCATCAAAAAAATGGACAAAAGGGATACGGGATTCTAGAGTGGCCGCTTGGGCTATTAATGCAAAATCTTGAGCTTCTTGTACGGAAGCACTACCTAGCATGGCGTAACCAGATTGGCGTACAGCCATAATATCACTATGATCTCCAAAAACAGATAAAGCATGTGTTGCAATGCTTCTGGTAGCTACGTGGATAACATTAGGCGTCAGTTCACCTGCAATTTTGTACATGTTTGGTAACATGAGAAGTAAACCTTGAGATGATGTAAAGGTTGTAGATAGAGCCCCTGTTTGTAAAGCACCGTGCATAGATCCAGCAACTCCAGCTTCACTTTGCATTTGAAAAACAGAAGGTATATTTCCGAAACTATTCTGTTTTTCTTCCGATACCCATTGTTCTATTAATTCGCTCATTTCTGACGCAGGAGTAATAGGATAAATAGGGAAGACCTCATTGGTTTTATAGGTTATACGGGCTACTGCTTGGTTGGCGTTTAATATGTTATGCTTTGAAGTTTTCATTGATGGTGTTGGATTTAGAAAAAAATGACTGCTCTGTTATTTATCGAGCAGTCATTTTTTTTGTTACTACTTTATTATTTCTATAGAAACAGGAGTAGGGTTTGTAATCATATCAAACACAGGAGAGAATTTTGCTAAATTTTCAAGTTGCTCGGTTGATGCATCAGATTTTACTTTAAGTACAACCTTGATACCGTCAAAACCTTTACGAATTTCTGGCTTTAGTCCTAAGAACCCGTGTAGATCTACACCGCCTTCTAAAGTTGATTCAGCGCTTTCAATATCGATTCCGTTTGCAGCGGCATGGTATGTCATTGCAGCTGTTAAACAAGAGCCTAAAGCGTGTAATACAACTTCTGGTGGGGTGGCAGCTTTATCTTTTCCTAATAATACGTTTGGGTGGTCGCATTCCATTGAGAAAGTTTCTTGACGTGATGTGTCTTCTTGTCCTACACCATAAAAGCTTTTGATGTTTGAAACACAATGTCCGCCTTCAATCCAGTCATTTTTAGATCTGAATTCGAATTTAGCTAATTCAGGATTTTGTTGTACTGCTCCAATAGTTTCTACTAATTGGTCTACGTTTACGCCGTTTTTTACATTTGCTGTTGTAATCATTTTTTCTAATTTTTAAATTGTTAAACATTATTGTTTGATTAGTATAAAGCTAACGACGTGCCAAATAGTTTAATTATTTGAAAATCAGTAATTTAATATGTGTTTCTATTGGTTTTTAATTAACGATATTTCGTTAATTAACGAAATATCGTTATATTATTTATGAGATCTCGTGAATAGATAAGAATACTCTAGAGTTTGTTTCTTGCAATAATACATTTCAAAAAACAATTATTTTATAAAGGACGCTCGATTCCTAAGGCTTTAATCCTAGAAGTTAATGTAGTAGGAGGGAGTTGTAATAAAGTAGCTGCACCGTTAGCGCCAGATATTTTCCATTTGGTTTGTTTCAAGGCTTTTAGAATGTTCTCTTTTTCTAAGGCGATAAGCTCCTTGGAAGTTAAGATTTTTTCTTTAATAGTTTCTTTTGTTGGTTTTGCCGAATTTATATCACTTGGAATAATCGCTTGCCAATTTATAATACCATATTGTGAAACAATCACGGCACGTTCTATTAAATTCTGTAGTTCCCTAACATTACCAGGCCAGTTGTAAGAAGTCAGTAATGCTTTATCGTTTTCAGATAATTCAACAATGGGTTTATTTAATTTTGTAGAGAATTGAGTAATCATTTCATCAGCAATCAGACAAATATCATTGCCTCTATTTCTAAGCGCAGGAACTTCAATTGGGAACACATTCAGTCTGTAATAGAGGTCTTCTCTAAATTTACCTTCTTTGGAAAACTCAAAAAGGTTTCTATGTGTGGCTGCAATAATTCTAACATCTACTTTAATTGTTTCAGAACTTCCAACAGGATCAAATTCGCCTTCTTGAATAATACGCAATAATTTAGGTTGTAATTCTAATGGCATTTCGCCTATTTCATCTAGAAATATAGTGCCTTTATCAGCCAGTAAAAAGCGTCCTTTTCTACTAATAGTAGCACCTGTAAAAGCCCCTTTTTCATGCCCGAATAATTCACTTTCTATCAAGTTTGCTGGAATGGCCCCGCAATTAATACGAATTAATGGTTTATCATTCCTATTGCTTTCTTTATGTATGGCTCTAGCTACTAATTCCTTTCCTGTTCCCGTTTCACCGTTTATTAAAACTGTGGCATCTGTTTTTGCTACTTGCTGAATAAGGTTTAGTGCAGCTTTCATGCTTTTGTCTTCAGCTATAATGCCATAACTGCTGGTAAGCTCTTGAATTTCTTCGGCTAAATATTGGGTTTGCTTTGTTAATAGACTTATTTTGTCTTCGGCAACCAAGCGCTCTTCAATATTTCTTAAAATAAGGGTGTAAAAGGTTTTGGTGTTGGTACCATATTTACTTATGGTCCCTTCGTTTAGGGTTTCGGTATCGTTAGACCCTATAACTTTTACAATGTTTGGTAGGTAATTGTTTATTGACTTTTTGTCGTCTTCCGCTTTAACAATCGATTCTATTAAATAAGCACTGTCCTCATCAAAGAAAAACAAGACATTACGCTGTAGGGTGTCATCATTTTCTAATAGAGTATTTGCGGAGGGGTTAGTGAGTACAATTCTAAAATCGTCGCTAAACATAATAATGGCATCCATAGCACCATCAATAAGCCCCTTCATTTTACTATTTGCTATCTCAATGTCTTGTTTAGACGAAGCTAAACGCTCTTGTATGGTGTCTAATTCGCGATGACGTTTTATCATGACCGATAAGATACCTTGTGCAAAACCGCTGTCTTTTTTAATTAAATTTAGAAAGTGTTCCCGTTCAATTTTTAAAACTTTAGTACTTTCTATAGCCGTAACAGAAGCCGAGCGTGTTTCATTATCTATCAGGGCATATTCACCAAAGCAGTCTCCAATGCTTAAGGTATCGTAAATATGGCCTTTATCATGAACTTTTACAGAACCTTTTAAAACTGCATACATGGAATTTCCTACCGTGTCTTTTTTAAAAATGATTTCATTTTTTATATAGGCTTCTTCGGTAATATGCTCACATAAGTGTTTAAGCGATTCTTGAGAAACTTCAGAGAAAAAAGAAATTTCGGATAAAAAATTTATAAGGGTTTTAGCCACTTTTACTAATGTATGGTTAGATAATGATTGTTAAAGATAAAGATATTAATAATTATAATAGTTTTATAACTCAGCGTTTTAAAACCTTATTTATTAAAGTAAACGTGTTTTAATAGAATAATTTTTTAAAAATGTAACATTTTGATAAATACTGCGTCAGATAAGTATCAATCAAAACAAAAATCATCATGATGAGACAAGATAATCAACTTTTAGTCATCACACATTTAAGCCAATTAATATTTTTGGTTACAGGGTTTGGCGGTTTGTTGCTGCCCTTAGTGTTATGGCTCACGCAAAAAGAAAAAGTGTATCAAATGGATGCACACGGTAAAAATATTATAAACTTCCAGTTAAGTTTAATCATTTATTGTCTACTATGCATCCCTTTAATATTGTTATTTGGCTTAGGTTTATTAGGTTTTATAATACTAGGAATTGCATCTATAATCTTTCCAGTTATTAATGCTGTTAAGGCAAGTCATGGGGAAGTACCCGTATACCCTTTCTCCTTTAATTTTGTGAATTAATATTTAAAAAGTAAGCAAAAAAGAGTAATAATACGTAGTTAAAAATATTCTTTATCTCTAGATTTTATTAGTTAGTTAGGTTAAATTGAGATAAATAAAACGTTCACTATTTGGTGGGCGTTTTTTCATTCTAGGGTGGTAAGCATAAGCAGGGCCTGTTGATGTGAATGCGAAAATTTTATTAATTGAAGGTTTAAAATTTAAAATAAACAAAAAAGACTCACATCGATTAAATTTTGATGTGAGTCTTTATGTTTTTATCGCAAGATTCCTGTCTTTGCAGGAATGTATTAACTATTCAGCATTACAGGCATTACAAGCATAGTAACTTGTTCGCCTTCATCAAGCCCATCAATAGGGGTTAAAATACCAGCTCTGTTGGGCATGCTCATTTCTAATTGGACTTCGTTAGATCCTAGATTATTAAGCATCTCTGTTAAGAAACGAGAATTAAAACCTATTTGCATATCGTCACCTTGATAGTCGCAAGTTAAGCGCTCTTCGGCTTTGTTGCTATAATCTATATCTTCTGCCGAAATGTTAAGCTCTGCACCGGCAATTTTTAAACGTATTTGGTGCGTTGTCTTATTCGAAAAGATACTCACACGTCTCACAGAGTTTAAAAACTGTGTTCTGTCAATAACTAATTTATTAGGGTTTTCTTTAGGGATAACCGCTTCATAATTAGGGTATTTTCCATCGATTAAGCGACAGATTAATACAGAATTTTCAAATGTGAATTTTGCATTCGATTCGTTATACTCGATAGTCACATCATCTTCACTGGCAGCCAAAATACCTTTTAAAAGATTTAAAGGTTTTTTAGGCATAATGAATTCTGCGACTTGGTTGGCTTTAATATCTTCTCGCGTATATTTTACTAATTTATGAGCATCAGTAGCCACAAAAGTCAGCCCTTCCGTTGAGAATTGAAAAAATACACCACTCATAACAGGGCGCAAATCATCATTTCCAGCAGCAAAAATAGTTTTACTAATGGCTGTAGCTAATACATCACCAGTAACCACTGTTTTGCTAGGGTCTTCAAGTTCTACTGCTTTTGGGAATTCGTTGCCATCAGCATAAGCCAAAGCATATTTACCATGGTTGGAGCTGATTTCAACAGTGTTATTATCTTCAACAACAAAAGTGAGCGGTTGCTCAGGAAATGTTTTTAAAGTATCTAATAATAAACGAGCAGGAATAGCAACACTGCCTTTACTATCACTTTCAACATCTAGAGACGATGCCATAGTAGTTTCTAAATCACTTGCAGAAACAGTCAATTTAGTATGATCTAATTCAAATAAAAAATTATCTAAGATAGGTAGGGTGTTAGAGCTATTAATGACGCCTCCTAAAACTTGCAATTGTTTTAACAGATATGTACTGGATACTATAAATTTCATGTATTTATACTAGGGTTTATATTTTAATAAGCTACCTACAAATATATTCGATATGTACAAGAATTCGAAAGAAACTTATTAACATTTATGAAGTATATTTTTTCTTTCTTATGTAATTAAAACCTAAACCAAAAAGCACCAACAATACCATTGGTAATGCGATGTTTATAAGCTGCCACTTCGTTTTTTGTGCTGCTATTTTTTGTTGATCAAGAAAAGCCATGGCAATTTCTTTAGATCGAATGTTTATAAGTCCATCGTCATCTAATAAATAATTAACGGCATTCAGCAAAAATTCTTTATTCCCATAAGTTTTTCCTGTCCAACGATCAAAACCTAATTCTTGCGGACTATTTTTTAGGACATCATTTTTAATAACATCACCGTCGGCAATAACGATCATTTTGGTTGGAATACTTTTATTTTTTTCTTCGGAAAGTAGAAAAGGCTTTATACGATTGTTAAATACCGAGGTAAATTCACCCTCTAATAAAACTGCTAGTGTTTGATTGCCTTTATTAAAGAGTGCTGGTTCTGGTTCTTGGGTTACCAAATCCAAGCTTACTTCTCTTGGGGTTCCTTCTAGTTTTGTTAAAGGAGCTGTTTCCAAAAGAATTGTTTTATTGATACTATTTTTAAGTGTATCGATTTGGTTTGCAAAATCGAATTTTACCAGGTTTAAGTTGTTGACAATGGGGTGCTTATTGTTAGAAGATGCCAATGGCGAATATGGCCATCTTAGTGGCTGAAATTGCGACTCACTACCTTCTCCGATAGCCAGAGTAATAGGAGCGGAGTAGAGTGTGCTTATCATAACTGGATTGACACGTACTCCGTATTTAAAAAAGAAGTCGGTCAAATTTAAATCTCTGGTTACAGCAAAGTTTTTGCCTGTGTCATTGTACAAGCTATCTTTTTCGATGGCTACAGCATCAATAAGCCATAAACTTTTGCCACCATTCATAGTAAATTGGTCCAAGACCAGTTTCTCTTCTTCAGTAAATGTCTCTGTAGGTTTTGCAGAAATTATTAAATCGTATGTCTTAATGTCCTTAAGAGTCTTTTGAGGGTTATTGGCAACGCTATCTAAGGTAAAAGGCGCAATGAAATAGTATTCTCCAAGCTTCTTTGCAAAGTCTGCAATGTATTTATCTTCTAATTGATTGTTGCCCTTTAAAACAGCAATTTTTCTACGTTTAGGTTTGATTAATTTGCTAAATCCATCTGAAAACGCATATTCCAAATGCTGTACCGAGTTGGTAACCAGTTCCTGTTGCGTAGCTCCTATTTTGTTTTTAATTAAAGGAATAATAACGGTTTGATCATTATAACTGGCTAAAGCCCACGGAAAGATAATAGCTTGTGTTGCCTTTCCGTTTTCTTGTACGCTCAATTGCATGGGGGTTAACCCGCGTTGTGTGAGTTGTTTTATGTTTCGTTCTCGCGTAGATTCGTCTTCAAGCGGATTAATAAAGTTGAAAATAATGTTACTGTTTTTTGCCGAAAACTCTTCAAGTAATTGCTTGGTTTCTTTTTGAAGGCGCCTGAATTCCGAAGGAAAGTCATCACCGCTTAAAAAGATATCTACTATAATAGGAGAAGGTACATCTTTTATTATGTTTACTGCAGATTCACTTAGTGTATAGCGTTTATCTGTGGTTAAATCGATGCGTTTAAAAACTTTGCTGCCCAAAAAATTAATTGCAAAAATGGCAACTAAAAGTATGGTTATATGTTTAATGTTTTTATTCAAAGGCTTTCTCTAATTGATATTGTTTTACACTTTCAACCGTGTTGTTATTGAATGTAAATTCAATACACTCTTGCATATTGTTAAAAGCACCAGGTTTAAATCCTAGGTTGTAATTCCATTTTTCAGGAGAATTAGCTTTAATACTATCGTCCCAACCGTACCACTCACTTTTGCCCAAGGCCGTTTCTATATCTTTTTTACTTTTGCTAAGAAACAAATTTTTATCAAGTATCTCTTTGCTCATTTCATAACGTAGTGCTGGTTTGTCTTTCCAAGCTTCAGCATCAAAATGCTTTTGGTGGTGGTAACTGCTAAAAATGTTTAGTACAGGGTAGAACACATAAAAATAAACCACAGGGGTTAAGACCAAACTTATTAATATACTCACCCATTTACGTTTGTCTATCGTGTTTGCAAATAACCAAACCAATACAAAAACAAGTATTAAAAAGACAACGGATAAAGGTGTTAAAATCATTTCTTCTCCCTATTGATATTTACTTTGGTTAACATTAAAAATAAAATAGTAACACTTAAAAAGTATATTATATCGCGTGTGTCAAGTACACCGCGACTCATACTTTTATAATGCACGCTCATGCCTAATTGTTCTATAAAATTACTAGAAGCGAAATCGGCAATACCTTCAAATCCTATATAAAATAGAAAGCAGATAAAAACGGCTGTGATAAACGATACAATTTGATTATCTGTGATGGAAGATGCATAAACTCCAATAGCTGTATAGGCTGCGATTAAAAATAATAGTCCGAAATAAGAACCGAGTGTACTGCCCATATCTAAGTTGCCAGTAGGACTCCCTAATTGGTAAATGGTATAAACATAAAGTAAGGTTGGTAAAAGCGCGATTAAAATTAAACTAAAAGCGCCGAAATATTTTCCTAAAATAATGTTTATGTACGATATGGGTTTTGTAAGCAAAAGCTCGAGAGTTCCCTGTTTTTTCTCATCAGAAAAGCTACGCATGGTAACAGCTGGAATTAAGAAGATTAAAATCCAGGGTGCTAATAAAAAGAAAGCCGATAAATCTGCAAAGCCATAATCTAAAACATTAAATTCACCTTTAAATAGCCATAAGAACAAACCATTTAGGACTAAAAAAATAGCGATGACCAAATAGCCAATAGGTGATGCGAAAAAGGTGTTTATTTCTTTCTTAAGTATTGCTAGCATTTATTTTATTTTGAACGTCAGGTCTCGTAATCTTTTTGACTGCCATTTAAGATAGTACAAAGTGACGCGCTAATCTAAATAATTTTATTTTCTATTTGAAGGATCGCCAAAACAAATTTATCAATTTGTCTCACAATGACGGTTTATCTATCATTAAAATTTTAGAATGCGTTTAATATAGTTTCAAAACTTTCAACTTTAATTGCCCCTTTTGTTGGGATCATATTTTGCCAAACCCAGTTATAGTGCTCGATAACTTTTACTGCGCTTAGGTGTGGTCTGCTTCCCGTTGTGTGGCCATCTTTAACAACTGTAATGTTATAATCTTTCGCTAACGCAGATTGTATGGTAGCTTCTACGCAGAAATCGGTTGCACAACCCGTAATATACAATTCGGTAATGTTATGAACGTCTAATTCAAGTTTAAGGTTTGAATTGTAAAATACGTCGTTTGCGTATTTACTAATTAATACATCATCTTTATAAACGTTTAATTCTGACAATATTTCCCATGCCTCAGTGTTGGGAACAAAATCATTATCTCTAGTGCCGTCATGCTGAATATGAAAAACGTGATTTCCAGAAGTCCTGAATCTGTCGGCTAACAAATTAATCCTATTCACAACCCCTTGTGTATCATATCGGGGAGTTTTTTGAGAAAAAGATCCCTTTTGCATATCGATGACCAGAAGTACTTTTTGCTTCATAATCAATTTAAGGTCTCTAATTTATCAACACTCCAAGCCATTGGAGGGATATTAAATAATGGTTTGGTTTTTGCCCAAACGTTTTTAAAGATATCAGATTGTCTATAATTTTCTAAGTCATTTTCGGTTTCCCAATAACTATAGGTGAAAAATATAGTTGGGTCGTTTTTATCTCTGTAAAGTTCTAAAAACTGACAACCTTCAAAACCTCTAATTTTTTCTTTATTAGCTTCAAAGTTAGCAAGGAAAACTTCAATGTTCTGTTCGAAAAACCCCATTTTTACAATTCTAACAAACATAATTATGTTTTTATAAAGTTAACACTAATAGCATCCATTAAGCCAAGTCCCATAAGTGTCGATGCACTGCCAACAGTGCCACTGTTGCTTTTGTAAACAGCAATTTCTAAAAAATCTCCAGAATTAAAAACCACCAAGCCTCTGCCTTCATCATTGCGTTTGCTTTCTTCTATTTCAAAATTTACAAAATCACTGTATTTCTTGTAAATGGTCTTAAATTTGTTATTTCTTGCCGAGATTTCAAAAGCACGTCCTTTTTGTATGGTTTCAAAAAAGCTTCTTTTAATATTAGTAATTACATTACCGTAGTTGTCAATGTAAATAACACTACCTATAATTTGTGTTTTATCGTCATTCACATAAGGCACAATATTCTTAATAGGTTTTATTTCATGAATCGTTTTTCCTATAACTTCTAAAGTACCGCCACGGGCAATATGGCATGCTGCTTTTACAAATACATCTAAAACAGGAAAACTGGTTTGTATTTTATCGTGAATATTAATTTCTACAATTTTTTCGGGTGCAATTTCGGTGCAAATCATACTCATAATACCGTTATTGGCGCAGATGAAAAAGTGATCATCAAGTTTAACGGCTATATGTTTGTTTTCTGGGTTTATCTCAGAATCAATTCCAATAATATGTATCGTGCCTTTAGGAAAACTACTGTAGGCATTTTTAATGATGTAGGCCGCTTCAGGAATACTAAAAGGCGAGATTGAATGAGAGATATCAACAATTTTAACATCATGAAGTTCGCTATAAATGGCCCCTTTTGTCGCGCCAGCAAAGTGATCTTTTTCACCAAAATCGGTAGTTAATGTAATTATCGCCATTGGCAAAATTGTTGATATGTTTTTAGGGTTTGGTCACTCAAATTTATGTATTTTTGAGTTTTAACAAAACTAATGAAATCATTTCATCGATTAAATATTATATCGATTAAATATTATTTTGATTTAAATCGGATGAAATACAAAAATTAAATTCACGCCTTTGAACGAAATTGTAATCGAACTTGAAGAAATTACTCCAAAAGAGTTTTTTGGAGCCCAAAATGCCAATATTGCACTCCTAAAAAAGTACTTTCCTAAACTCAAAATAGTCGCAAGAGGTAATAAAATTAAAGCCTTTGGTGATGAAGAATTATTAGAAGAATTCGATCGTAGGATTACTATGTTATTAAAGCATTTTGCAAAATATAACAAACTAGATGAAAATGTTATTGAGCGTGTTTTAACGAGTCAAAGTAGTGATGATTATACAACCTCAAAACAGAGCGGTGAAGTTATAGTACATGGCGTTGGAGGTAAACTTATAAAGGCGCAAACAGCAAACCAACGTAAAATGGTTGAGCTTATGCGTAAAAACGATATGGTTTTTGCTATTGGCCCTGCTGGAACGGGAAAAACCTATACGGGTGTTGCATTAGCGGTTCAGGCTTTAAAAAACAAAGAGGTTAAGCGTATTATTTTAACACGCCCTGCCGTAGAAGCAGGAGAGAATTTAGGGTTCTTGCCAGGGGATTTAAAAGAAAAACTAGATCCGTACATGCAACCGTTATATGATGCATTGCGTGATATGATAGCTCCCGAAAAATTAGCACATTATATAGAAAACGGCACCATACAAATAGCACCTTTGGCGTTTATGCGTGGTCGTACGCTAGATAATGCCTTTGTAATTTTGGATGAAGGTCAAAATACGACACATGCGCAAATGAAAATGTTTTTAACGCGTATGGGGAAAAATGCCAAGTTTTTATTAACAGGAGATCCAGGACAGATCGATTTGCCACGTCGTACCATTTCGGGCTTGAAAGAGGCGCTTTTGATTTTAAAGAATGTAGATGGAGTGGGGATGATATTTTTAGATGATAAAGATGTTATTCGACATAAGTTGGTTAAAAAGGTTATTGAGGCATACGAAGGGATAGAAAATAGGTCTTAGGTTAGTAAACAGTTGCTGCAGTGTTCAGTGAAGATGACAATAAGAACTAAGCTAGGTTATACAGAGTTTGTCGAAAATGATAAAATAAAGACTAACGGCTACGAGCAAATATTTAATAAATTAAAACATTAAGTAAAAACTATAGTTTCTCTTCCTTTGGAAGAGATGTATGAAAGATAGAGAGGGAATATGAGTAATACAATAATAGATACCAATTTCAACTTTCCAAACCAAAAAAATGTATATAAAGGAAAGGTAAGAGAAGTATATAATATCAATGATGATGAACTGGTTATGATTGCAACCGATAGACTTTCTGCGTTTGATGTTGTAATGCCAAAGGGGATTCCATATAAGGGGCAAATTTTAAACCAGATTGCCACTAAAATGATGGCAGCGACCGAAGATTTGGTGCCTAATTGGTTAACTGCCACGCCAGATCCTAATGTAGCTGTTGGACATTTATGCGAGCCTTATAAAGTTGAAATGGTAATACGTGGCTATATGTCTGGTCATGCTGCACGCGAGTATAAAGCTGGGAAGCACATGCTTTGTGGTGTGCCTATGCCTGAAGGCATGAAGGAAAATGATAAGTTTCCTGAACCGATTATTACACCAGCTACTAAAGCAGAGCAGGGAGACCATGATGAGGATATTTCGCGTGAAGATATTTTGAAACGAGGTATTGTTTCTGAAGCAGATTATATAGTGTTAGAAGATTACACGCGTAAATTGTTTCAACGCGGAAGCGAAATTGCAGCATCGCGCGGACTTATTTTAGTAGATACCAAATATGAATTTGGAAAAACGAAGGATGGACAAATTGTGCTTATTGACGAAATACACACACCAGATTCTTCTCGTTATTTTTATGCTAATGGCTATCAGGAACGTCAAGACAGTGGAGAAGCTCAAAAACAGCTATCTAAAGAGTTTGTACGTCAGTGGCTCATAGAAAATAACTTTCAAGGATTAGAAGGCCAAACCGTGCCTTTTATGAGTGATGACTATATTGAATCTGTTAGTGAACGTTATATAGAGCTTTACGAAAATATTACGGGTGAAACTTTTGTGAAAGCGGATGTTTCTAATATACAAGAACGTATTAGTAATAATGTATTGGCTTATTTAAAATAAAAATAGGATATTAAAACATTGTACTTAGGCATACGATGCTTTTGTTCGTTTTGGGAATTATAAATATGCAGTGGTTAACTTAATGATCTATGCATTGATAATAATCTGTCCTATTTGTTTTTTCAAATTTAAAACTACAGTCACGTATAGTTATAAAATCACTTTTATCATTTTTATTATACAAAACTCCAGAAAAGATGCCTTTCACACCACCTAAGAATGAGTTTTTAGTGGGAGGTATAATTTCTTCTATTATTACTTTGGATGAATTCTTAGAGTTGTTTTCGTAAATTTTAATTTCGCCATTTTCATTGATAATAAAACGAGCAAAGGAATTAAAATCACCATATTCATCATTCAAATAATAAGTGCCTGTATCTTTTGAATTCATTATTTGTAACCATAATTTTTCGCTGTTTTTTTGATCTGTCCCGACTTCATTTTCTTTAATTGCAGTAATTGTATAAAACGGAATTGCATCTATTTCTGAATAAAAACAATTGAATTTAGAATAGCATTTATCGTTGTTTATTAAAGAAGGTTGCCATTGTGAATCATTTATATTAATTGAGAAAGTGTTTATCACTTGTGGAGATTGAATTGGTTCATCACTGGAATTACATCCAAAAATTATTGCAAAAACTAATACGAGTAAGATTTTTTTCATTCTATTTAGGACTTATAATTTGAATTGATTATTTATTGTAATTATTGAAAGAAAAGTAAACAAACATTATACCAAACTCAATAAAATACAAGTAGTATTTATTAAGACAACTGTAACGTATTAAAAATAGAACTATCGGTTTTGTGTCAACTTATTTCAGAATGTGGCAGCATAGTTAATCCTAAATCAAGGATAAATGGTATTTCATTTGGGTTTAAATTATCATAACGATAAGCAAAATTGATTTTTTCCTACATAAAAGAGCGTATTTTCTCTAAAATTTAAAAAGTTTTTAACAGCTTAAACGAGAGTCAATAAAAACCCAAACACAGCACCACCTAAAACGATGAAAGCACTATTTAGCTTTTTAAATACAAAAACGATGATTAAACTTATTGCGGCAATTAAAATAGTTCGCCAGTCTGTAACCGTATCTTTTATCATATCGATACATACGGCTATTATTAAAGCAACTGCGGCTACATTTACGGCATCTAAAAACGCTCTGATGATTTTTGATTTCCGCATTTTAGGAATCAGAGGGTTTAAAATTAAAACGAATAGAAATGACGGAAGAAAGATTCCTAAGGTTGCGGCTATAGCCCCCAAAATACCATTCATTTGCCATCCAATAAATGTAGCAGTAGATAAAACGGGACCTGGTGTAATTTGTCCGATAGCAACAGCATCTATTAGGGTTTGTCTTGTTAACCATCCATTAGCAACCAATTCTGTATCTAGAAAAGCAAATAATACATAGCCGCTACCGTATAAAATAGCACCTACTTTTAAAAAGGTAAGAAATATTTTTAGAGTTCCTATTTTTAACGGATCTGTAACCTGAAACATTAAAAGCGGAATAAAACTATTTATATTGCTGCTGTTTTTTTTTATAAAATAGACTATTAAGCCTAATATACCAGCACCAAAGAGTGCTATTATTTCATTGACTCCAAGTAAACAAGCAACGATGATTACACTACCTAAAATGGCTAGTTGCATATTTTTAATAGCCTTTTTTCCAAGACGGTATGCAGCCATTAATATAATAGCAATAACTGCTGGTTTTATGCCATAAATAAAAGGTTCTACTTCTGGCAATTGTCCATATTCTTGATAGAAATAAGCTAATACCGCTGTAATAACAACGGCAGGAAAAATAAAGCAAATACCAGCAACAAAGAGTCCTTTCCATCCTGCACGTTCATACCCACAATGCATGGTCATTTCAGTAGAATTCGGTCCAGGAATTAGGTTTGTAGCACCAACAAGATCGAGAAAGTGGTCTTGCGTCATCCATTTTCTTTTCTTGACAACTTCATCTTCCATCATGGCAATATGTGAAGCAGGACCACCAAATGCAATACTTCCTAGTTTGAAAAATAGTTTGGCAATTTCTACTAACTTCGCTTTTTGAGACATATTGTAATGATAAGAAGGAAATAGTGAGTTATTTAGCTTTCTTCTTTTTTGGTTTACTCGCTTTAGCCAATGGGTTGAAAGCAATACATAGGTCCAACCAATAGGATAGATCATCATCGGTATCAAAGCCATCGGGTGTTACAAAAATGTACCCTTTCATTGGGCGACCTGTAAAATCCATAGGTAAACATTCAGGTTTGTTTAATTCTGTTTCATAAACAGATTCACCAATGCGGGCCATTAATAAATTATCACCATATTTTTTATCTAAATGAATCCCGCAAAGCATTTTATTATCAACCTTGAAGCATAGACCGCCCATCATTTTAAGTTCTGTAAAAGCAGTTCGTTTTTCTTTTAGTTGTTGTCGTATTCTATCAGCTAAATACTCGTCGTAAGCCATAGGTTTTAATATTAAATAGTGCTTATTGAATTAAACTTAGAGTAAATTTAATACATTTTTGAGTTTATCTAATAAAGCTTTGCAAACTAATTGGAACAAGTTTTTTAGAAATGATACGTTACAATTCTATTATTCAAGGCTTGTTCATTACGATAATTATTAATTGGCATATTGTTTCTAAGTTTCAATACTTCCTCAACAGATAAAATAATAGGCTCTTTAAATACAATCCAATTTACATTTTCTGTACAGGGCGGTGTCGTTAATGAACCGTTATAAGAGTAATAGTGTTTGTCTTCTAAGAATAGACTCGATAAATCAATTTTTTGATGAATGCTTTTGGCTGTACCTTCCTCAATGGGCAAAAAACTCTCAAAGAATTCAAATAATTGACTTTCGTCTCCTTCTTCACCTAGCAACCCTAAAACAGCAATTTGTCCAGTTTTATTAACATGTACCAAATGCATTTCAATGGGGTAGATGATACCGTTTATTTTATGTTCCGAAGGTTCGTGGAAATGGATTTGTTTTAAATAATAAGTTTCGTTATTGTAGTTTATAGAATCACCTGCTTCAAAATCAAACTGTATAGAATGGCCATTATTTTCAACCTTACTAATAAGTGTTGTAGGCGTATATTGTATTTTTAAGTCTTCTTTAATTTTTACAGAATCTACATTTTTATGGATGATATTAATTGGTGATTGATGTTTACCGTTACAATCGGAATTCTTTTCAATTTCTATCCAGTGTTCTGGAGATGTTTCCCCAGAATAACTCCAGTGATGTTGATTTTCTTGTAAATGTTTTTTTGAATTTGTGCAAGATATTGTAGCTATTAAAACAATACTTAAAAGTAAAGTGATTTTCGCATTCATGATATGGGTATTTAATCATTTGTATACTACAAAATTACATATGAAATGGTCTTAAAACCTTACTTTTGTCAGCTTTTGGTAGTTTTAAGTTTAAAGTTATTAACTATTTCGTTTTCGAAATTTAAAATTTAAAAGTTATGAAGTTTTAGTTTGAGGGTATGTAATTGGTAAGTTAAAACAGGGAACAATTTTATTTTTAGTTATTCTGTTGGTAGACAATATAAATTATCAGATTACAATAATTATTAGGTTTTGTTTTAATACGACTTCTTCGGTTGAACTTAGAGTAAATTTAATACATTTATAAATTGAACCAAGAAAGTAACATGAAGCAATTGGAACAAATTGTTAAATCCTTTTCAGATAATGCCTGGGGATTGCCTTTAATCATTCTACTTATAGGAGGAGGAATATACCTTTTGGTATTATCAAAATTTTTACCATTTAGATTTATAGGACATGCTATTCAGGTATTAAGAGGTAAGTATGATGATCCCAATGATCCAGGACAGATAAGTCACTTTAAGGCTTTAACTACTGCACTTTCTTCAACTATAGGGATGGGGAATATTGCAGGCGTTGCTGTAGCAATCTCTGTTGGTGGTCCAGGTGCCATGTTTTGGATGTGGATAAGTGCCATTGTAGGAATGTCTACCAAATTTTTTACGTCCACATTAGCTGTTATGTATCGGGGAAAAGATAGCAAAGGGGATTTGCAGGGAGGGCCTATGTATTTTATTATTGAAGGTCTTGGGAAACATTGGAAGCCTTTAGCTGTTATGTTTAGTTTTTTTGGGATGATAGGCGCATTGCCTGTGGTTAATGTGAACCAGCTCACACAAGCTATAAACGATATTATATTAGTGCCAAATGGTGTTGAGGTTGGTTTAAAATCTAATCTAGTCATAGCCCTTGTATTGGTCTCATTAACATCTGTTATTATCTTGGGTGGGTTAAAACGGATTAGTGATGCAGCTTCAAAGCTCGTACCTTCTATGGTATTGCTTTATTTTACTTTAGTCTTATTTATCTTAATATCTAATTATAATGTAGTACCGAAATATTTTATAATGATTTTTACGGATGCTTTTGCAGCTAATCATTTTACGGATGAACCTTTCTTAGGAGGTGTATTGGGAGCTCTTATTTTATTAGGTATTCGGCGTGGTGCATTTTCAAACGAAGCAGGTATAGGTACGGCTCCTATGGCACATGGTGCCGCAAAAACGGATGAACCAGTGCGAGAGGGCTTGGTGGCCATGCTTGGACCCGCTATAGATACGTTGATTGTTTGTACGCTTACAGCTTTGGCTATTCTGGTAACAGGTGTTTGGGAAACAACTTCAGATAATGGGGTTAGTCTAACAGCTTCTGCATTTTCCCATGCTATGCCTTCCTATGGGAAATATTTGTTAATGCTTTGTGTTTTAATCTTTAGCGTGTCTTCATTGTTTTCATATGCATACTATGGTACAAAATGCATGTCGTTTTTAATAGGGGCAGACAAAAAACATTACTACAATTATGTCTATATTTTAAGTATTATATTGGCAGCTACGACACCTTTTAGCGTCATGCTTAATTTAATTGATGGTACGTTTGCCCTCATGGCCATTCCAACTATGGTAGCGACTTTGGTTTTAGCGCCTAAGGTTGTTAAAGAATTTAAAAAATATTGTAACCAACTAAACCATAATGAACATGACAAAAAATAATGCAAAAGCTTATTGGAAAGAGAATATAAAATACGTGATTATATTGTTATTAATATGGTTCTTAGTGTCCTATGGAGCAGGAATTATATTTAAAGATGCTCTTAATAGTATAAAATTAGGAGGTTTTAAACTAGGCTTTTGGTTTGCGCAACAAGGATCCATGTATGTATTTGTTATACTCATATTTGTATATGTTCGTCTTATGAACAAACTTGATAAAAAATATGGTTATGACGAATAGTATTATGCTGGTTGAATCGTTAGACGTTCAAAACTGGACCTATATTTTAGTGGGTGTTACTTTCGCCATTTATATAGGTATTGCCATTTGGTCTAGGGCAAATTCTACAAAAGAGTTTTATGTTGCTGGCGCTGGTGTGTCACCACTAGCAAATGGGATGGCGACTGCGGCCGATTGGATGAGTGCGGCATCTTTTATATCTATGGCAGGTATTATTTCCTTCGCGGGTTACGATGGCGCTGTTTATTTAATGGGATGGACTGGAGGTTATGTGTTGCTAGCTTTGTTATTAGCTCCTTATTTACGGAAATTTGGAAAGTTTACGGTGCCTGATTTTATTGGTGATCGGTATTATTCAAAAACAGCACGAATAGTAGCTGTGTTTTGTGCTTTATTAGTGTCTTTCACTTATGTTGCTGGTCAAATGCGAGGTGTTGGTATTGTATTTTCTCGATTTTTAGAAGTTGATATTAATACAGGGGTTATTATTGGGATGCTAATCGTGCTATTTTATGCGGTGCTTGGAGGCATGAAAGGGATCACATACACACAAGTAGCACAGTATTGCGTCCTTATTTTTGCTTTTATGGTTCCTGCTATTTTCATATCCATTCAAATGACAGGAAACCCTATTCCACAATTAGGGTTTGGTGGTGAATTGGCAGATGGATCTGGAACTTATTTACTGGATAAATTAGATGGTTTAAGTACTGAATTGGGGTTTGCAGAGTATACCGAGGGTTCTAAATCGTTAATAGATGTCTTTGCTATAACGCTAGCTTTAATGGTAGGAACAGCAGGGTTACCTCATGTTATTGTACGCTTTTTTACAGTAAAACGTGTTAAAGACGCCCGAAAGTCGGCAGGGATCGCATTATTGTTAATTGTACTTTTATATACAACGGCACCAGCAGTGGCTGTTTTTGCTAGAACGAATATGATTGAAACCGTATCAAATCAACCTTATGCAGGTGTTCCAGAATGGTTTAAAAAATGGGAAACTACAGAACTGATTGTATTTACAGATAAAAATAATGATGGCATTATGCAATATGTGGCGGATGAATCTAAAAATGAACTAGTAGTCGATAGAGATATCATGGTATTGGCTAATCCCGAAATTGCGAATTTACCAAACTGGGTTATTGCATTGGTTGCAGCTGGTGGGTTGGCAGCAGCTTTATCTACTGCAGCGGGCTTGCTATTGGTTATTTCTGCATCTGTATCTCATGATTTGATTAAAAAGATTGTAAGACCCTCTATTTCAGAAAAGGGAGAGTTGGTAGCGGCACGTTTATCGGCGGTTGGTGCGGTTTGTGTTGCGGGGTATTTTGGGATTAACCCGCCTGGTTTTGTAGCAGCAGTCGTAGCCTTGGCTTTTGGTTTAGCAGCAGCATCCTTTTTTCCTGCTATTATTTTAGGCATTTTTTATAAACGTATGAATAAAGAAGGTGCTATTGCTGGTATGGTAGTTGGTATTGTTGCCATGTTGTTCTATATGATTAAATACAAATTGGGTTGGTTTGATGATGTACTTCCTAATAAAAGCGAATGGTGGTTTGGTATTTCCCCAGAAGGATTTGGTGCGGTTGCTATGGTTTTAAACTTTTTAGTATCTATAGTTATCATGAAGTTTACACCAGAGCCTCCAAAAGATGTTCAGGAAATAGTAGAGCATATTAGGATTCCAAGTGGTGCAGGAGAAGCTACGCATTAGACGATACATATTGTCTACATTTAATTTATGTTACTGGTATAAATTATTATACTAATTAGCTATTATTTTTATTATTTTAGGCATCTGAATCAATTTTTATAATAGCAGGTATAAGTTAAGATGAGTAACTATCACATAAAACATTTAGAAGAGTATTATCAAGTTTATAGAAAATCAATAAGAGAACCAGAAAATTTTTGGGAAGAAGTTGCAGAAGAACATTTTATGTGGCAACGAAAATGGAATGAGGTTTTAAGCTGGGATTTTTCTAAACCAGAAGTAAAATGGTTTGAAGGAGCACAATTAAATATCACCGAAAACTGTATTGATAGACACTTGGCGACTCGCGGTGACAAAACGGCTATTTTATTTGAACCTAATGATCCGAAAGAAGAAGCCGAACATATTACTTATAATCAATTATACCAACGTGTTAACCAATTTGCAAATGTATTAAAAGAACAGGGCATTAAAAAAGGGGATCGCGTCTGTATTTATTTGCCTATGATTCCTGAATTGGCCATTGCTGTTTTAGCTTGTGCTAGAATTGGTGCCATCCATTCGGTGGTATTTGCAGGTTTCTCGGCCACAGCCTTATCAACTAGGATTAATGATAGTGATTGTAAAATGGTTATTACCAGTGATGGTTCCTATAGGGGGGCAAAAACAATCGATTTAAAAGGGATTGTTGATGAAGCTTTAAATGATTGTACATGTGTTGATACAGTTTTGGTTGCAAAACGTATTCGCTCAGACATACAAATGATAGCTGGTCGTGATAAATGGCTACAGCCATTATTAGATAATGCTTCAACAGATTGCAAAGCGGAGGTTATGGATGCTGAAGATCCACTATTTATATTGTATACATCAGGTTCCACAGGTCAGCCAAAAGGCATGGTACATACAACGGGTGGGTATATGGTGTATACAGCCTATTCGTTTAAAAATGCATTTCAATATAAAGAAAATGATGTGTATTGGTGTACTGCTGATATTGGATGGATTACTGGACATAGTTATATTGTTTATGGGCCGTTAGCAAATGGAGCGACTACTGTTATGTTTGAAGGTGTTCCCAGCTATCCTGATTTTGGACGTTTTTGGGAGATTGTTGAAAAGCATAAAATAAATCAGTTTTATACAGCACCAACAGCTATTCGCGCATTGGCTAAGCAAGGTTTGGAATTGGTTGAAAAATACGATTTATCTACACTTAAAGTTTTAGGCTCTGTGGGTGAGCCTATAAACGAAGAAGCATGGCACTGGTATAACGATAATATTGGGAAAAAGAAAAGTCCGATAGTCGATACCTGGTGGCAAACCGAAACAGGCGGAATCATGATTACGCCCATACCATTTGTAACACCAACAAAACCAACGTATGCTACTTTACCCTTTATTGGTATTCAGCCTGCTTTAATGGATGAAAATGGCAAGGAATTAAAAGGGAACCAAGTAGATGGTCGTTTGTGTATAAAATTCCCATGGCCAAGTATGGCACGTACTATTTGGGGAAATCATCAACGTTATAAAGACACGTATTTTTCGGCTTTTGAAAACAAATATTTTACAGGCGATGGAGCTCTAAGAGATGAGGTGGGGTATTACAGAATTACAGGACGTGTGGATGATGTTATTATTGTATCTGGCCATAACCTAGGAACAGCTCCAATTGAAGATGCAATTAATGAGCACCCAGCAGTTGCAGAATCAGCTATTGTAGGTTTTCCGCATGATGTAAAAGGAAATGCGTTATACGGTTATGTGATTTTAAAGGATGTTGGTGAAACGAGAGATCAAGACAATTTACGGAAAGAGATTAATCAAATTATTACCGAACATATTGGACCTATCGCAAAACTGGATAAAATCCAATTTACCCAAGGATTGCCAAAAACACGTTCTGGTAAAATAATGAGGCGTATTTTGAGAAAAATAGCCCATAAGGATACCAGTAATTTAGGAGATACCAGTACGCTCTTAAACCCAGAAGTTGTTCAGGATATTATAGATAATGCTTTTTAACAAATATTCGATGAAATAACCCGATTAGGACATGAGTTGCCTATTATAAAACATACGGTGTAGCTACTAAGGTTTACACTTTATAGTTTTGTAAAAAAAAGCTACAATGTTAAAAAAAGTCCTTTATTTCAAGTTAATAACGCTTCTGTTTATTTTAACTAATGCTTTAATAGCCAGTTGTAGCAGTGGCTCAGATAGTGTTGAAAAAGAAGAACCTACAGATAATATAAACCCTACTATAACATGTGTTTCAGATATTAACGAAACTGTAGATGCGCTATCAAATGGTAAAGAGGTAACATATACAACCCCTGTTGGTTCAGATAACTTGCCAGGAGCGATTACTTCTCAAACTGAAGGTTTAGCATCTGGAGAAATATTTCCTGTAGGTACTACAAAAAATACATTTCAAGTAAAGGATGTTGCCGGGAATAAAGTTTCCTGTAGCTTTAATGTTACTGTTACAAGAAACGAACCTTCATCTAATTTACCTTATTTTATTGAGGTTAACCCTGCACCTTTTGGAAAAACATGGAATCCAGTTGAAAATTTGTCGGATGAGTTTAACGATGGCAATTTTGATGAAAATAAATGGTTAAATACAGATCCAAATAGATGGATAGGAAGAGCCCCAGGGATTTTTAAGGAAAATACAGTGACTGAAGCTGATGATAACCTTATGCTCACAGCTTATCAATTAGATACTCCAGAAGTAGTAAACGGTAATACATTCACCCATGCTGGGTCCAATATTTACTCTAAGGAAGCCGCTCAAGTTGGATATTATTTTGAATGTAGAATGAAAGCCAATAAAACGTTTATGTCTTCTACATTTTGGTTAATTAATAATAGAAACGACGGAACAGGCTGCGATAAAAGAGTTACAGAATTAGATATTCAAGAGTGTGTAGGACAAGTTACAGGGACTGCAAATTTTGCTCAAAACTTTGATGAAACCATTCATTCTAATACGCACAGTAGACAAACCGACTGTCCAGATACGCCAACAGGATCTGCGGGAGATAATAGTGAAATAGGATCAAAAGTTTGGGCAGATTATCATGTTTATGGGGTTTGGTGGAAAAGTGCTACCGAAATAGAGTTTTATTTAGATGGTAAAAAAGTGTATACCGTCGTTCCTAAGGCTAATTTTGATTTACCTATGTATTTGAGAATGGTTGTTGAAACTTACGATTGGAACCCAGTACCTTCAGATGGCGGTATGACAGGAACTGAAGAAGAAAGAACAACCTTTTACGACTGGGTAAGGACTTGGGAGTTAAAATAAAGAACCTGAAATAATTAAGGCTTCAATAAATAATCCCACTCTAAATTTTTTCGCTTGTCTAATCGTGATAGAATTTTTAGAAATACAATAGCGGTTATAAGTGCATCACCATTGGCAGTGTGTCTATCTACTTTAGGTACATTAAGTTCTTTGCACAAATCGTCTAATGTATAATGCTCTTTTAAATTTTCTCGATAAATAATATGTTTCGATTTATTGAACAAATACCCCGTATCAATAAACCTGTTTTTTAGTTTGCCAAGTCCATGTCTTGATAGCATTTCATTCATCATGTTTTTATCAAAATTAGCATGATGTGCTATGAGATCAGCATTTTTCACATAGGCTAGAAAAGCCTTGATGGCTTCTAGCTCGGTTACTTTTTCTAGACCGCCCTTTTTCATCAATCCGTGAATTTTGACGGTTTCTGGGTTAAAGATTTCTTGCTCTAAATAAAGCTCTAAACTATTGTTTACTTGAATAGATTTACCAACAAAACAAACAGCGCCAATAGATAGGATTCTATCATTTTTTCTATCAAAACCAGTCGTTTCGGTATCAAATGCAACAAACCGGGTTTCGCTAATAGTTTTTTTAGTGACATTTTTAAAGCTATCAACATAATCAATCCAAAAATCAGGATATTCTTTTTTGTTTTTATGAAACCATTTAAAAATCATTTAGATAAAGTTTTTTAAGTCAAATCTGATTTTTAAAATTTCCTGAATTTTTTGAATGGGTTTAAAGCAACGTCTAAGTTTTAGCTTTTCTTCCTTTGTCAAGGTTTCTAAATCAATAAATTTACCTGAATTGTCGCGTAAGAGTCCTTGCTTGGTTTTAAATTTTGATAGAGCCTTGAAAGCATAAGAACAAGATTCGTATAATTCCTTATTGTTAGGCTCTAGTTCTGCTAATTTTTCAAAACGCTGGTAAGTATTATTGACGCCTTTCATTTGCTTGCTTAAAATGAGTAATCTAGCAGCATCAATAAGTGGCATTAAAGCTCTGTTTTTAATATTGAAAAGCTCTTTTTGATCGCCATTTTGTTCTACTAAAAACTGTTTAAAGAAACCAAGGGGTGAGGGGCTTTTAATAGCATCACGTCCTAAAAATTTATAAAACAGATCTGTTTTTTCTAGAGTCGAATAAATAGTATCTGTAAGCTCATCAACTAATATTTCACTTCCATAAACACGATTGTAGTCAAAAAATATAGAGGATAACAAAACTGCTTTTTCATCTGGTTTTAAAATCCAATCTTTAAATTGAGTTTTCCATGCTGTTAGGGATTTACACCATTCTGGGTTGCTCGCCATCATATCGGCTTCACAATATTCAAATCCAATTTTATTTAAAGACTTGGTAATTAGTTTCGCAAGTTCTAAAAAATACGCCTGCGTTTCGTCATATTGTTCTTTTGGAACATCTTCAAATACTAAAGCATTATCCTGATCTGTGAAAAGTAATTGTTCTTTACGTCCCTGACTACCTAAAGCCAGCCAGGAAAAAGCTACTGGAGGAGCTGTAGGCATTTTTTTTAAAGCCAATTCTACAACGCGTATCGTAACAGCATCATTAATTTGAGAGATAACATTTATAATGTGAGATATGGGGATATTTTGCTCAATATAATTTTTTAATAAAGCATTGGCCTTAAGTCTAGCTGCACGGAGTTTTTTAGTCCGTTTGGCTCGTTTTATTTCTTTAAGTATAACGGTTGGATTATTACCAAGAGTCACTAAAACATCATGATGTGTTAAAACACCAACAAGTTTAGAATTAACGGTACCATCTTTAGTAATACACAAATGTCCAATGCTATGTTTAATCATTTGCAATTGTCCATCAGCTATAGTTAAATCCTTTTTGCCTGTCATTACAGGTGAACTCATGATATTGGTTACAGGGGTCTCAATAGGGAAAAGGCCAGTTGCTATTTTGTTTTTAATGTCACTATTTGTAATAATACCAACTGGCTTTTTTTCATCATCAACTACTATAATACAACCAATTTTATGGTCGCTCATTTTTTTTGCAGCCTCTTTTAAGGAAGCTTTAATAGAACAGGTTATAGGTGATTTTGTATAATTGGCTGTTTGAAAATTCACCATATCTTGAGATGTACTGGGCAAATAATCAACAAAAATTTTACCTGCTACTTCTGCCGAATAGGGGTCATAGGCATTAGATGCAAATGCGGTAATTAAATACTTCTGAATTTGAGTGTTATAATCTGTTACCGATTGAAAAACAGCAATAGGTATGGCATAAACTATAGATTCTTCATTGGCAGTAGCTGTTAGTTTATAAGGCTCTTTAGTTATTAATGGACGTAATCCAAACACATCACCAGTATCATGAATATTCATAATATCCTTAACATCGCCATTACTGTAATACAAATTTATGGCACCATCTCGTACAATATAAAAATTGTCATGCCAAGCGTCATCCTTTTCAAATATAGTATCTCCTTTTTCTAAATAAGTTATTGTAACCTCGGTAGCAATTTGTAATAAGGTTTTATTAGAAAGCATGTTAAAAGGCGGATAGCCATTTAAAAAATCAGCAATACGTTCAGCTATGGAATTCTTCATAAATCACCCTTGTTTAAGCAGGTTTGCGATTTATTAAATCATTTTAAAATCTAACAATAATTCACCTTCAATAGAAGCTTGTAAATGGTCTCCCTTAAAAATTTGCCCAGCTCCTAGGGCAGGTGTACCAGTAAAAATTAAATCTCCAGGAACTAAAGTCATAAAACTTGAAACAAAACTAATGATCTCACTAAAATTATAAATCATAAAATCGGTATTACCTAACTGTTTTTGCTCACCATTAATGACTAGATCAAAATTAATATTATTAAGCTCGGGAAAGTTAGAAACAGGTTTAAAACTAGATATTGGAGAGGCACCATCAAAACCTTTAGCTAATGCCCACGGGCCTTTATTTGCTCGACTGGCTGTAAGCACATCTTTAGCTGTGTAGTCTATGCCAATAGCAATTTCAGAGATATAAGAAGCTGCATTTTCTACGCTGATATCTTTACCCGTTTTACCAATTTTAACAACCAATTCCACTTCATAAACCAACTCATTAGTAATGGCTGGAAATTCAATATCTTTATTATTTGTTACTAATGTACTTTCTGGTTTTGTAAATATTAATTGATGACCGTTTTTTATCGCTTCAATTTCTGCTTTATCACTCACATAGTTTTTACCAATACCTATAATTTTCATCTTTTTTTATTATTGTTTATAAGGTTAATTTAAGCCAATAAAAGTAATAAATTAAGTGACTACTATACAGATTTGAAAGTACTTTTTAAGTATTTAAGAGGTTAAGGGATTTAATATCATTGTTACCTTTTATTATTTTTCGGTTTTAAATGTTGGAAGAAAAATATCTTTCATCATCGCAAAAGGTAATTTGTCATCTTGAGAATTGTATGCACCGCCAGTAAATACAGCAACTAGGTTCATATTTGGAAAAACCATGATATATTGTCCGCCGTTTCCAGTAGCAGTTTTAGAGATAACAATTTCTCCGTCTAATTTAAACGGAATATGCCACCATAAATAGCTATAATCAATTCCTGTAATTTTAGTTTTTGGAGTAGTTGACTTTTCAATCCATTTTTTAGACACAATTTGTTTTTCACCCCATGCCCCTTTGTTGAGGATCAATTGACCAATTTTAGCCATATCACGAGAGGTCATATACAATCTTTTTCCAGATGGAATAACTTCTTTGTTAGAGGTATGTCCCCAACTTACGTTTTTTATTCCTAAAGGATTAAATAAATAATGTTCGGCAAACTTGTCGATGGTCATACCAGACGCTTGACTTATTATTTCTGCTATTAAAACGACACCCATTGAGCAATAATTTGAGGTTTTCCCAGGTTCGTTCACTATAGGCAAGTTGAGCATGTATTGAAGCCAATCCTTTTTTTTATAAATTTTGTCTTCTTGCCCTTTTGATTTCTTATCCCAATCATTACAATCGAGTCCACTAGACATGGTTAAAAGGTGTTTAATAGTAATCTTTGCTTTTCTCTCATCAAGATTTTGGGTAGGTACTGGGGTTTTTAAATATT
Source organism: uncultured Flavobacteriaceae bacterium (assembly GCA_947501845.1). Classification (GTDB taxonomy): domain Bacteria; phylum Bacteroidota; class Bacteroidia; order Flavobacteriales; family Flavobacteriaceae; genus Flavivirga. Next base: position 157,342 of record CANMXP010000005.1, read on the forward strand.
TTGATATTGGATCATCAACACTATTTATAAACCCTTTATTTATTGCAATTCCCATTAAAATTGATTTGATGCTTTTTGTCGTAGAACGTAGGTCGTGTTGTTTATTTGAAGTGTGATTTTTGAAATATTCCTCTATAATAAGTTGATTGTCTTTAACCAATAAAACGCTATGAATCTTATTTTCCTTATTTTTTATTTGTTCAAATAACTTATATATACTTGTGGTGTCTGTTTTTAGAGATTTTAGATTGTTTGTTTGCCAACCGTCCTCAAGCTCTTTAGGTTGGGAATACGTGTATGAGTTTTGTCCGTAACTAAGAATATTAACTACTAAGGCTAAAATTATGATGGCAGGTATATTTTTCATGGTTAAAACAACAAATAAATGTAAAGTAAAATAACAAATCTTTTATCTAACATAAATGCATTTTAACTTTTTTAGGAATTAAAATATGTATGCTTACTTGTACCGTCTGTTCCTATTAAAAGAGTTGCTCAATATCATTTAATGTCGAAGGTAATCTGATCAAAATTTATGAAACCTATTGGTTTGTCCGTGTCTTTTTGAACGCAGTATAAGCCAATGCGGGCACCAATCCAAGCTCCAGCACGTACCTCAAATTCAGGACCTAATTTGGTGAAATCTTTTCCATTAGTACTAAATGAAAATTGACCGTGTATGATACCATTACTATAGCGATCTAAACTTTTTAACTGATAGTCTTGCAAAGTTGCCTTGCGGATCTCTTTTTCCTCTTTAGATAATCGGGCTCGATATTTTAAAGGAGCAGGAAGTTTTCCTTTGGTATCTAATCGTAGCCAAAAATCGGTACCTGAAACAGTGGTAGAGCTTAACTTTTGAAGCCCAAAACGGACAGATACTGTCTTGATACCTTTTATTTCTTCAATACCAATGTCAAATGATTTTCTCCCTAATGAAGTTAGTCCAGCTCTTATGCCGCTATAGTCTGAAGTGCTCATTTTTGTTGTAGCCGAAAAATTAAAATCGGGAAACATTTGAGTTAATACTTGTGGTACGCTTTCCAATTCTTGGTTGGCAGAAAAAAGAGCAGGCAACACTAAATTTCCATTTTCAAGCTTATACCAATTTTTTTGTGGATTTGCTGGCCACTGCCATTGTAGGCCTAGAATTTCAGAACTAAAGTCATCAGAGGTTTGTAGTTCAAATGGAACCGCTGGATGCGGGTAAGTGTGTGTTTTTACAGGATTTCCAATACCATCATTATCGGTATCATTACCAATCACGGGCCAACCGCTGTTTGTCCAATGCGCAGGTTCTAATCGTACAATACGTCCTAAAGTGCCAACCGATTGAAAATGAACAAACCACCATTTGCCTGTGTGTGATTCTACTAAGCCTCCCTGATGCGGTCCATTGATTCCAGTGTCACCAGGTTCGCATATGGTTCTAATTTCATATGGTCCTTTTGGGGCTTTAGAACGTAAAGCCGTTTGCCAGCCAAATTCTACACCGCCAGCAGGACATAAGATATAAAACCATTCACCACGTTTCATGAATTTGGTGCCTTCTATAATACTTTGGTGTTTTCGGGTTGGAAATTTTTTTGAATCTTTAGCATCAAACACAGTAACAGGTTCTCCTATAAGCTTAGTACCTTCCCTGTTCATTTCCCAAACATCAATACGCTCATTAATACCACGACGCGAGGCTGCGTGAGCATGTGCAAGATAGGCTTTGCCAGTTTGTTCATCCCAAATAGGAGAGGGGTCTATCCAGCCAGACGCTTCTTTAACTAACACTGGTTTGCTCCATTCGCCAGCTGGATTTTTTGTTTTTACCTGATAAACACCAGCATCGGGGTCTCCCCAAAATATCCAGAAATAGCCATCATGATAACGAATAGCAGGTGCATATACGCCTTTGCCCAAACGGGGCAGATTATAATCAAGCTGGTCTTTACTTCTATTTTTATACTCAAAAAGCGCATCTGGTAATTTTTGAATGCCATGGCCAATAAGTTTCCAGTTTACCAGATCTTTGGAGTGCAAGATTGGTAACCCAGGAACCATATTGAAACTTGAAGCTGTCATGTAATAATCCTTTCCGACTCTTATCACATCAGGATCAGAAAAATCGGCAGTGACAATAGGGTTTTCATAAACTTGATTAGCAGTTATAATATCTTGTTTTTTTGATGCTTTTCCACATGAGGAAAACAGAATCATTATTAACAAGATAAAATGAGGGGATAACAGTTGATGATATTTCATGTGATATGTTTACTTTTTTATGTCTACTTATGTGCCTGCTAATGTAATTAAACTATATAGGGCATAAGTGTACTTAAGTTCTAATAAGGTGTAGATATTATTCATATAGATTGGTTAATTTAGCGAACTGTCTTATTTGTAAAAATCATTTTGATGCAACAGATTGAAAACACCCCAAAAATCAAAAATAAAGTAACCATGCTACAGGCTTTTAAAACCATTATATGGCCACGACGTAATTTGGTGTTTATTGGCTTGATTTTAATAGTTATAAGGAGCTTAGCAGGTTTAGTTTTGCCGTGGCAAAGTAAGGTGCTGTTAGATGAAGTGGTGCCAAATAAAGATATGGATCTATTGTACAATTTAGTAGCCATAGTTTTGGGCGCTATTTTATTACAATCACTTACATCATTTTTACTTACACGCATTTTAAGTGTACAAGCGCAATACTTAATTAGTGAATTGCGGGCACAAGTACAGAAAAAAGTACTTTCGTTACCTATTAGTTTTTTTGATAACACCAAATCTGGAGCATTGGTATCTCGTATAATGAGCGATGTAGAAGGCGTTCGAAACCTTATTGGTACAGGTTTGGTACAGTTGGTAGGAGGTACTTTTACAGCTATTGTTTCTTTGGTTATTTTAATAAAACTGAATGCGTGGATGACACTTTTTGTGTTTGTGCCACTATCTATTTTTGGTTACATAGCGCTTAGAGCTTTTAAATACATACGCCCCATTTTTAGAAAACGAGGCAAGATAAATGCAGAAGTTAAAGGGCGTTTGACAGAAACCCTTGCAGGTGTTCGAGTCATTAAGGCCTTTAATGCTGAAGCACAGGAAAATAAAATTTTTGAAAAAGGTGTAGATAGGTTATTTCAAAACGTAAAAAAGAGTTTAACGGCTACTGCCTTAATGACAAGTTCTTCCACCTTTTTAATTGGTGTTGCTACTACAGGAATTATGGCAATAGGAGGATATTACATGATACAGAGCGACATGACTACAGGGGAATTTTTATTCTTCACTCTCATATTAGGGTTTATGATAGCACCTATAGTACAAATGAGTAATATTGGAAGTCAGTTAACTGAAGCATTAGCAGGTTTAGATAGAACCGAAGAGCTTATGAATATGACTGCCGAGGCAGATAATAAAGCAAGAAACATTCAGTTAGAAACCATTAATGGTGAGATTGTTTTTGAAGATGTATCATTTTCCTATGAAGCTGGTAAAGAAGTGTTACACCATATTAATTTTACGGTACCTGCGGGTTCAACAACAGCTTTGGTAGGTAGTTCGGGTTCGGGGAAATCGACTATAGCGGGTTTATCTGCTACTTTTTTAAATCCGAAATCGGGTAAGGTGATTATTGATGGCCAAGATTTATCTAAAGTAAAATTAAATACGTATCGTCAATATTTAGGTGTGGTTTTACAGGACGAGTTTTTGTTTGAAGGTACTATAAGGGAGAATATCATGTTTCCAAGGCCAGACGCCACTGAAGCTGAATTACAAAATGCGGTTAAAGCTGCTTATGTAAATGAATTTACAGATCGCTTTGATGATGGTTTAGAAACATTAATTGGGGAGAGAGGGGTGAAGCTATCTGGTGGACAACGCCAACGACTAGCGATTGCACGAGCTATTTTAGCAGATCCGAAAATTATTATTTTAGATGAAGCGACCTCCAGTTTAGATACCGAGAGTGAAGCTTTAATACAAAAGAGTTTGGCCAAGTTGGTTAAAGATAGAACGACTATTGTTATAGCTCACCGATTAAGTACGATTAGAAAAGCAGATCAAATTCTAGTTGTTGAAGCTGGTCATATTGTAGAACGCGGTACACATGATGAGCTGATTGCTTTAAATGGTAGATATTACGATTTATATACGTATCAGGCTAAGATTTAAGAAAGTAAGAATATGTTTTGTGAAAGAGAAACAGATCTATTAGGTTTTTTTGGAAAATTTCTCTGTATACAAAAAACAGTAGAAAATCGCGTTTCTACTGCTTTTTATTTTACTAATACAAAGAGATACTTGTGTACTTTATTCTTTTATAAATTTAAAAGTATTCCCATTCCCAAGGTTTAATAAATATAGTCCGTTGGATAAATCTTCAATGCTAATCTTTTTATTGGTAGCGACTGTACCGCTATTCATTTTAGTCCCTAAAATGTTATAGATGGTGTAGTTTTCTGTTTGTGGCAATCCTGAAATTTGAATAAAATCAGGAGAAGGGCTTGGGTATAATTTTATGCTTGACAATTTTTTATTATCATCATTAGAAAGCGTACTTAAATTGAGTTTAGAAATTTTGTCTCTACCAAATTCAGCGATATACAAATCGGTTCCATCAAGAGCCATTTGAGTAGGTTCGTATACTCTAGTCACAAGAGTTGCTACAGGTACGGCTAAGCTAATGTCTATTTTGGAAACTTTATATCCAACATATTCTGTAATATATAAATCATTACCATTAAGTAGCATTCCAGCAGGGTGATCTAATCCTAATATTACATTTGTAGCTGTAGGTATTGGTAAAGTTACGGTAATGTCTATTTTAGAAACTCTATTTCCGCCAAATTCACAAATATACAAGTCATTTCCATTAAGTAGCATTCCATTAGGGAGGTTCAACCCAGTTATCACATCTATAGCAGTTGGTGTAGTTTCAGTAATATCTATTTTAGAAATTTTATTTCCAGAATATTCGGCAATATATAAGTCATTACCATGGAGTATGATTCCACTAGGAGCATCCAACCCTGTTATTACATCTGTAGTTGTAGGTATAGCTTCAGTAATATCTATTTTAGAGATTTTGTTTCCAGTAGCTTCAGCAATATATAAATCATTCCCATTAAGCACCATTCCAGTAGGACGATTCAATCCAGTTATCACATCTGTAGCAGTTGGTGTAGCTTCAGTAATATCTATTTTAGAAATTTTGTTTCCATCTGCTTCAGCTATGTATAAGTCATTACCATTACGTAGTATTCCAATTGGCCCATCCAATCCAGTTACTACATCTGTTTGTGCAACAAGTTTAACACCGCTTAAAAATAAAAATATAGAAAGCAACATGGTTCCTATATTCTGTGCTTTAGTAATTTTTTCCATTGTTTATTTATTTTTAGTAACGAACTTATACTATCATTATATTATTTCTAAATTAATATGGTGAACTTGTTTATTTATATGGTGAACTTGTTTGTTTACATGGTAAGTGATGGTGATTTATTTAGGAAATAAATAAAACAAATCATAAATACCTAAAGGGAAACGTTTGATTTAAGTGTATGCCGAATGGCATAGTAATTTTTGTAAAATGCTGTTTGTAAGGTGTAAACCTAGGCAGGCGATAGTCTCTTTTTTCTTTTTAGAACTATAAAAGTTAAAAGCGACAAAACACCGAAAATTGAAAAACCAATAAATAGGGGCAACACAGAATTGGTAACAAAACTACCTATGTAATTAGCTATAGGTACTGCCATAACTGTAGATACAAAGCCATTAATAGCGGCGCCTATTCCTGCAATATGCCCTAAGGGTTGCATGGCTAAAGCTCTTATATTTCCAAAAACAAAACCAACAGAAAAGAATTGCAAAGCAAAAAAGCCAAGTAAAACACTAATACTTGGATTGTCTCCAGACCAGAATAATAAAACATATAAAATAGAAATAATAGCGTATGCTATAGTTGCTAAATATGAAATACGCCACATACCATATTTTACTACCAAAACACTATTTAAATAGGTTGCTAATCCAATAGATATAGCCAAACTTGCAAAAATATATGGAAACATATCTGCCAAGTTATATTGCTCTTGAAAAATTTGCTGAGAGGTACTTAGGTAAACCATAAACGACCCTGTAATAAATCCAGAAATAAGTGTAAAAGCGACGGCATCTTTATATTTAACAAACTCTTTTGCCCCATCAATGAATTGATGTGATGTAAATTTTATGCGTTTTTCTTTGTCTAGGGTTTCAGGCTGCCTTTTCCAAAACCAAAGCATGATTAAAAGACCATATAGTAAATTAACATAAAAAATAGATTCCCAGTTATAGAAATTAAGTAAAAAGACCCCTAATGTTGGTGCTATTACAGGAACTAAAATAAAAACCATAACTACGATAGATAAAATTTTAGCCATATAATTTCCACTATATGAATCCCTTACAATGGCAATACTCAAGGTTCTAGGGGAGGATAGTCCGATACCTTGAAGTACGCGGGCCATAATCATCATTTCAAAATTTTTGGTAGTTACACAAATAATACTGGCAATTATAAATACTATAAACCCTACATATACAATTGGTTTTCTACCAAAACTATCGGACAAGGGGCCAAAAATGAGCTGACCAAATCCCAATCCCAAAAAAATCATAGTAATTAAAAGTTGATTGTCATTTACATTAGTAACCCCTAAAGAACTACCAATCTCTGGAAGCGCTGGTAATAAAGCGTCTATTGATAAAGCAACAATAGACATAAGGGATGCCATTAATGCTACAAATTCAAATTGGAATTTATTATTTGTTTTTTGCATTAAGCAAAAGTACTTTATATAAATTTGTCAAGCTCAAACTTAAGGTAACAATATTCATGAATTTTATCATTTTTTATCATTTATAAAGTAGATGTGTTTGCTATATTTACACAAAAAATAAACTATGAAATATATTATGTTAACCTTAGTACTATCTCTTTTTGTTTCATGTAGTAGTGATGACGAAAAGGATTATGTTACTTTAAATGATCAAGAAATCACCGATTATATTGCCCAAAATAATTTGGATGCAAAAAAAAGTACAACAGGTCTTTATTATGTGATTGATAATGAAGGGGCAGGAGCGCAACCCAATTCAACCTCAACAGTTACAGTGGCGTACAAAGGTTATTTTACTAATGGGAGTGTTTTTGAAGAAAGCCCAGCAGAGGGCGTGTCGTTTAACTTACAGCAAGTTATACCAGGCTGGACAGAAGGCATTACTTATTTTAAAGAAGGAGGTAGTGGCACGCTTTTAATACCATCTCATTTAGCTTATGGAAATTCAGGAAAAGGAAGTATTCCTGGAGGAACCGTTCTCATTTTTGATATTAATCTTATTTCTGTAAATTAGAGAAGAAATATTTAAAGAAGTTAGCCGTTTTTTCCATTAAATACAAGTTTGCTTCATTATCTCTTTTTATGTTATGCAAGACCATTTTGAATTAAATGATGACGAATTTACAAGTCAATTTAGAAATGCTACATTAGATGCTAAACTATTTGATCATGAGGCACATTTGCGTTTAGCTTGGATTTACATTAATAAAGATGGTTTGGATAGGGCTATAGATAAAACAACACATCAACTTAAAAAATTTGTAGAAACATTAGGGGCATCAAATAAATATAATGAAACGATTACCGTTGCTGCCATAAAGGCTGTATATCATTTTTGGTTAAAATCTAACACTAAAACTTTTCAAGCCTTTATTTTAGAAAATCCAAGGTTGAAAAACAATTTTAAAGAACTGTTAGTTGCTCACTATGATATTGATATATTTAGTTCAGAAATAGCCAAATCAAGTTTTTTAGAACCTACGTTGTTACCATTTGATTAGTTTTGTTGGTTGATTAAAATATAAACAAAATATGTTTACTGCTACCTTAATTAAAATTTTTACCAGAGATCTTAATAAGCTGAAAATCGAAATAGAGGCATATAAGAATGAAGAAAATTTATGGCTCCTTGATAAAGAAATCACCAATTCGGCAGGTAATTTATGCTTGCATATTGTTGGAAATCTTAATCATTTTATAGGCGCGATACTTGGTGATACTGGATATATAAGGCAAAGAGACCTTGAATTTTCTCTTAAGGATGTGTTAAGAACAGAATTGTTAAAACAAGTTGATAATACCATTGAATTAGTTGATCATGTCTTAACAAAATTACCTAATGAAGATTTAGAGAAGAAATATCCTTTGGAGGTTTTTAAAAAGCCAATGACTACAGAATATTTTCTGGTGCATTTAACAACACATTTGTCTTATCACTTAGGACAAATAAATTATCATAGACGTTTACAGGACTCATAGAATGATTAAAGAAAAAGGACAATTACTATTAGACTATATTAACAGGTATGTTTCCTTAACTAAAGAAGAGGAAGAGCTGCTCCTTTCTAAAGTCACTTACAGGGCCTATTTAAAAGGGCAGTTTATTGTTCAGCAAGGAGATATTTGCAAATATGAATGCTTTGTACTTTCTGGTTGTACAAAAACATCTTATATCGATGGCGAAGGCCAGGAGCATATCGTTATGTTTTCTATTGAAGATTGGTGGACTGCAGATATGGGGAGCTTTATAACACAAACGCCAGCCGATTATAATGTTCAGTGCATAGAAAAAACAGAGTTGATCATGTTTTCTTATGATATCATTGAAGATTTATACACAGCCATTCCAAAATTGGAGCGTTTTTTTAGACAAATTATCCAAAAAGCATTTGTAGCTTCGCAAAAGCGTATTGTTAGAAGTTTTAGCCTTTCTGCAAAAGAACGGTATGTTTATTTTAGAAATCAGTATCCAAAAATAGAACAGCGGATTCCCCAATACATGATTGCTTCATATTTAGGTATTACTAAAGAGTTTCTGAGCAAAATTAAGAGTGAACTTATATCAGAACAATAAAAAGTTAAACTAGATTAACATGATTTTATAATCTACATTATTTTCTATTAAGGAGGTGTTTAAGACATTTGTATCATAATAATTGAAACAATACATTATGAATACATTAATTGAAAACATTAGTACAATAAACGATATGATTCTTCAAGGAAAAGCTTTGGAGGCTTTCGAACAATTTTATCACGATGAGGTTGTTATGCAAGAAAATGATGCTCCAGAGATTGTTGGTAAAGAAGCAAACCGTAAAAGAGAAGAAGAGTTTTTTGCTTCTATTACAGAATTTAGAGGCGCAAAACCTTTAAAAGTGACAGTTGGAGAAAACACGACCATGGTAGAATGGCATTTTGATTATACGCATAAAGATTGGGGCGTAAAAAACTATACGCAAGTGGCAGTACAGGACTGGAAGAATGGAAAAATAGTTAGAGAAAAATTTTATTACGGATCATAAATTAGAATAATTAAAAAAAGTAAAATGAAAAACACAATTAAAAATTTAGTAGTATTAGCTGTCGTAACAGTATTTACATTATCCTTTACCACTATTGATAAGGATAAAAAAGAGATAAAAACAGACAAAAGTAAAGTTGTTTGGAAAGGTTATAAAGTAACAGGATCTCACGAAGGAACTATTTCTATAAAATCAGGATTTTTAAACTTTGAAGCAGATAAATTAACAGGAGGCGAGTTTGTTATAGATATGACAACTATAAATACTACCGATTTGCAAGGGGAATATAAAGGGAAGTTAGATGGACATTTAAAATCTGATGATTTCTTTGGTATCGCTAAATACCCAACAGCAAAATTAGTATTTGTTAAAGTTAAAGCCACTGGAAAAAATGCGTACAACGTCACAGGAGATTTAACTATAAAAGGTAAAACAAACCCTATCACATTTGCCATATCCATTTATGGAAACAAAGCAACGGCTTCTTTAAAAATTGACAGAACAAAGTATGATATTAAGTATGGTTCAGCTAATTTTTTCGATAATTTAAAAGATAAAGCTATTTATGATGAATTTGATTTAGTATCAGATTTAGAGTTTTAACATAGATTGATTAATAGTGGTAAGAGGCATTCAGAAATGGGTGCCTTTTTTATTTTATATCGTTTTCTTAGTATCTTTTAATAGTATCTTTGCTTTTGTATAAAGAAAAATAACGATGCCTTTTAAAAAACTCATTCCTCCTTTAAAAGAAACTATTGCAAATAAAGGTTTTGAAGAACCATTAGCATTTCAAAAGCAAATCTTATCTAAAATTAAATCAGGTACAAGCTTATTTGCCATAGCTCCTAAAAATTCAGGCAAAACAACCAGTATAGTGATAAGTGTCATCCAGAGGCTAAAATCTGCATTTGAAGACGCACCACGCGCTTTAATTTTTGTAAAGGATAAACAAGCCGCGCTAGAGCTGGAAAGGGAATTCATTTCCTTAAAAAGGGATACCGATTTAAGAGTTTATTGTGCCTATGAAGAGCATGATATTGATATACAACGAGAAGAAATATATATAGGTACAGATATTGTTATTGCAACACCTAAACGCTTGAATAAAATATTTTTTTTAAACGGTATTAATTTAAATAAGCTACAAATGTGCATTGTGGAAGATGCAGAGTTTTTAGTTAAAGGGAGTCATTTTGCAGAGGTAACAAGAACACCAGAAAGTATAGGTAAATGTCAGTACTTAATTTTTTCAACAGCTTTTGATAAACGTTTTGAGCGCTGGCAAGAATCCTTTATGTATAATGCCCAAACTATTAAGGCTGTGTAATAGTAAATAATCTTGTTTAAAATGGATATTACATTTAACAATTTTAGAATAGCACTTATAGATACGAATGAAGGTGAAATTTTTTTTAAGTTAATAGACACAAATAGAGAACGATTAGAAGATTTTTTCGCAGGGACATTGTCTAAAACAAAAACACTTCACGATACGCTTGCTTATTGTCAGGATATTAGGCAGCTTATGTTAGATAAGCATTATTTCCCATTTATAATTAGAGACTTGAATACAGATGCGTACATTGGTTTAATCGATATTAAAAATATTGATTGGGGCATTCCAAAAGCAGAAATAGGTTATTTTATTGATGCTAATTATGAAGGACAAGGTATTATTTCTAAGTCTTTAGGATTTGTTATAGAATATCTTTCAGAAACCTATCATTTCAAAAAACTTTTATATCGATCTAATAACCGTAACGTTGGTAGTATAGCCGTAGCAAAGAAAAACGGCTTTATATTAGAAGGCACTATAAGACAAGATTATAAAACCACGAAAGGAGAGATTGTCGATTTAGATTATTATGGACGTGTTTTTTAATTGAATCGCATGTAAAATACTGATTATTAAAGGTTAGTGATTTGTTTTGAGGTCTTTGTTCCATGATACAAATTTTATAGAATTCTGCTAATCGTTGTAAATAATTGTATATTTTTACGAGGGGATTGTATAGTTTAAAATTTTGATAAACCGAAAACTTAGTTTAAATCATAAAATATTTTGTATTAACATAGTGCTATTATTTTTAAGCACGCTTTGTTATGGTCAGAGCTCAGAAGATTATGAACGATTTGTCGATTCTGCTGATGTCTACATTGATAATGATACTAATAAAGCGACCGCTTTTTTAGATTCTATCCCAGAGCCCGTTAATAATTATATTAGAGATGGTCTTCCCAGTTATTATAATATAAAATCTTTAATATATGATGAGGAAAACGATAATATAAAATCATATCAAAGCAGCACTTTGGCATTAAAATATGCAGTAGAATTAGAGAATTATAAAGTTGCTGGAGAATCTAGTTTAGTATTGTTTTCTTGTGTTTATCATGTTAAAAAGGATACTACTGCCTACAAATATTTAAAAAAGGCAAGAGCGTATTATAAGCTATCTGATTATGCTTATGGTGATTTTGAAGTTGACATAACATATGCTTATTCTAAATTTATTGATACGGACTATGAAGTGTGTAACACGTTTTTACTAGACAATTTAGAAAAATATAAAGCTGCTAAAGATGACGCCTATTTTTATATGTTTGCTCTGGGGATAATCACTTTAAACTATTTAGGCCTTGAAGATTTAGGAACGGCTTATAAGTATTTTAATGATTTTAAGAAATTAAAAAATGATGCTACCATTGTCAATTATAATTATGGGTCTTTTGAATCTTCAATAAATGTGGCTTTTGCCAAAACTTATTTTGAAAAAAATAAAATAGATTCTACATTTCATTATCTAATAAAATCCTCTGAAAATAGGCACTTTATGACAAAAGATGTCGAGGAGAACTATTTAAAGTTATATGTTGATGCCTTTAGAGCTTCTAACAACCAAGAAATGGCAAAAGCCTACACCGACTCTTTAATGACTTTTGAAAATAAAATATACGACAACCTTATGAGCAATAGTTTTCAAGTAAACAATGCTCTAGCAAAAACAGAATTAGAATTAGAAAATGTAAATAATAAAAAATATTTCAATGGTTTTTTAGTGATCGTTTTGCTTCTTCTTTTAACGGCTTCAAGCTTTATATATATGTTTTTTTATAGAAAGCAAAAGTCTAAAACGGCGAATTTAAGTAATGAGACAAGTAATTTATCCTATATAAAGGCCAACAATGAAAAATTAGCAGTTAAGGTTCAAGGGTTGGAAGATTATATATATAATTTAAAAATAGAAATTAAAAAGATAGCGACTATTGGGGAAGTATCTATTCAACGTGAAAGAATTAAAGAATTATACAAAGCCTTACATCATAATTCCTCAACGATTTTAGATAAAAGTGAAAATCATTTAGAGTTAGTTAATGAACTTAATGTGAATTTTTTTCAGAGCATAAGTGAAATATATCCGCAATTAAATAATTCCGAGGTTATTATTTGTTATTACTTATATGTTGGTTTCAAGAATAAAGAAATTGCGGTATTTTTAAATACATCTGTTAGGGCTATTGAAAGCAAACGTTATCGCATTTCTAAAAAAATCAACCTCAATAAAGAAAAAGGCACCTTACTGGAACACCTTAAAAATACTTTTAAAGATTCAGAAAAGATACTGAATTAAGTTTTGCTATTTCTTATAATCTAAATCCAAGGAGAAACTAAAAAAATACGACTCAATTGCTTTTTGAGTAGCAAGTGAGTAGTCATTTATTCTTTATTATTAAGGGAGTTTGTGATATTTGCGTAGCTATTAATTAATTTTTTAATCTGCCACATTTTACCTACTTAATGTCTGTTTTTTTGGGTAAGCCGAATTTACTTTTGGTAAAAAAACATGAATAAAATGTTGTGGTTTTAGTTTCAGATAAACTAATCTATATCTATAAAGGATATATATTTAAAAGTTTATTTGGTTAGATAGGGAAAAAAAGGAGTCTGTTACAGACTCCTTTTTTAATTATAAAGGAATATTTCCATGCTTTCTTTTAGGCGTATCGACATGCTTATCTTCTAACATAGAAAAAGCTTTAATAAGCTTCCTTCGTGTATTTTTGGGTAAAATAACTTCATCAATAAAACCACGTCTAGCAGCTCTGTACGGATTAGCAAATTTATCTGAATACTCAGTTTCTTTTTCTGCTAATTTTTCAGTAGGGTTATCGGCATTGGCAATTTCCCGCTTGAATATAATTTCACTGGCACCTTTTGCACCCATAACGGCAATTTCGGCACCTGGCCATGCGTAATTTAAATCAGCTCCAATATGCTTAGAGTTCATCACGTCATAGGCTCCACCATAAGCCTTTCTGGTAATAACGGTTACTCTAGGTACGGTAGCTTCACTTAAGGCATATAACAATTTTGCACCATGAACAATAATCCCATTCCATTCTTGGTCAGTTCCTGGTAAAAAACCGGGCACATCAACAAGTACTAGTAGTGGTATATTAAAACAATCACAGAATCGTGTAAAACGCGCTGCTTTTTTTGAGCTTTTTACGCCAAGTACACCTGCCAAAAACATGGGTTGATTGGCAATAATTCCTATACTTCGCCCTCCAAGTCTCGCAAAACCAACAATAATATTTTCGGCATAATCTTTATGGATTTCATAAAAAGAGTCTTCATCTATAATACCAGCAATAACGTCGTGCATATCATAAGGCTTATTAGGGTTGTCTGGTATTATATCCGATAAAATATCCCTAACCTCATCTTTCAGCTCAAAATCCAATTTTTGAGGTGTTTCCGTATTGTTTTGAGGCAAATAACTTAGCAGGAGCTTTATGTCTTCTAAACATGCTATATCATTAGCAGAAATTTTATGTGCAACACCAGATTTTGAAGCATGGGTATAAGCGCCACCTAGTTCCTCGCTGGTTACTTCTTCATTGGTAACTGTTTTAACAACATTAGGACCTGTTACAAACATATAACTCGTGTTTTCTACCATAATGGTAAAATCGGTCATGGCAGGGGAGTAGACAGCCCCACCAGCACAAGGACCCATGATGGCAGAAATTTGGGGGATTACTCCAGAAGTTTGTACATTTCTATAAAATATGTCTGCATAACCACCAAGAGATCGAACACCTTCTTGAATACGGGCACCTCCCGAATCGTTTAACCCAATAATAGGAGCGCCAACTTTTACCGCTAAGTCCATGATTTTACATATTTTTTCGGCATGTGTTTCAGATAAAGCCCCGCCAAATACTGTGAAATCTTGTGCGTATACATAAACAAGTCTACCATTTACAGTACCATATCCAGTAATAACGCCGTCTCCAAAGTAAACTTCGTCTTCCATCCCAAAATCTGTAGTTCTGTGCGTAACCAGAATACCAATTTCCTCAAAAGAACCCTCATCCATAAAATAGTTGACACGTTCTCTTGCGGTGAGCTTCTTTTTTGCATGTTGTTTATCAATACGTTTTTGTCCGCCACCTAAATGGGCCAAGGCTATACGTTCATTTAGTTTTTTTATTTTTGAATCCATATTATTTCGTCTCGAAATGTTACAAAGGCGCAACATTACATGGTTATTTTATTTTTGTCTACTGTCTACTGTCTACTGTCTACTGTCTACTGTCTACTGTCTACTGTCTACTGTCTACTGTCTACTGTCTACTGAGAGGTAACCTCAATAGTTTTTGGTCTTCTATATATTGTTTTACAGCAATTAAAGCAGCGATTTCGGCCTCTTTTTCTGTTTGTTCCTTTAATGCTTCTGGTGAATAGTAATTTTTAACAAAATGAGTGTCAAAATTACCAGAGCGGAAAGCGTCATGTTCGCAAACATATTTCCCAAAAGGAAGGGTTGTTTGAACACCTTTAACATGATAATTATCAATAGCTTTTATCATAAGCTGGATCGCTTCCTCTCTTGTTTTACCATAGGTAATCAATTTGGAAAGCATAGGATCGTAATAAATAGGGATATCCATATGCTGTTCAAAGCCATTGTCAACACGTATGCCTTTGCCAATAGGTAGTTTATAAACGTCTAAGTGCCCAACACTCGGTAAAAAATCATTTAGAGGGTCTTCGGCATAAACACGTAATTCCAGAGCATGACCATTAATTTTTAAATCTTCTTGTTTAATGGGTAAGGCTTCACCACGGGCCACAAGTATTTGGAGTTCTACCAAATCGACACCAGAGATTAATTCTGAAACAGGATGCTCTACTTGTAACCTTGTATTCATTTCCAAGAAATAAAAATTATGGTCTGCATCTAACAAAAACTCGACAGTTCCAGCTCCTAAATAATCACAAGATTTGGCAACTTTAATAGCAGCTTCACCCATTTTTTCTCTTAACTCTGGAGTTAAAACAGATGATGGAGCTTCTTCAACTACTTTTTGATGTCGTCGTTGTATACTGCACTCACGTTCAAAAAAATGCAATATATTACCATGGCTATCTGCCATAACCTGAATTTCTATATGGCGTGGAGAGGTTACGTACTTTTCAATAAAAACGGAACCGTCACCAAAGGCCGAAGTTGCTTCACTAATAGCTCGGTTCATTTGCGATTCTAAATCGTTTTCCTTTTCTACAATTCGCATGCCTTTACCGCCACCACCTGCTGATGCTTTAATGAGTATGGGGAATCCTATTTTTTTTGCAATAGTTTTAGCTTTTGCAATATCTGTAATCGCTTCGTCAACACCAGGAACCATAGGGATATTATATGCCTTAACAGCTTCTTTTGCGGCTAATTTACTCCCCATAATTTCGATGGCTTTAGACTTAGGTCCAATAAAAATGATATTATTTTGTTCGCATAGCTCTGCAAAACGAGCATTTTCACTTAAAAACCCATACCCAGGATGTATACCATCTGCGTGCAGTTGCTTTGCAACCTCAATAATTTTATCACCTCTTAGATAAGATTGGTTAGATGGTGGCTCACCAATACATACTGCTTCATCTGCAAATTTTACATGTGGCGCATTTCTATCGGCTGTAGAATATACAGCAACAGTTTTTATACCCATTTTTTGAGCAGTTGCCATAACCCTTATGGCAATTTCGCCTCTATTTGCTACTAGTATTTTTTTCATAATAAATTAAAATAAACTATGAATACACATATGTTTAATACAGGTATGTGTACAAAATTTTATATGCTTTATAATGTTGAATGTACTTCTATAAATAAAATATGCACTAGGCGTCAAACTCTATTAGTAATTGATTTTTCTCTACGGCGTCTCCTTTATTAACAGAAATAGACTTAATAATTCCATGGGTTGGAGCCGTAATGATATTCTCCATTTTCATAGCTTCAAGAATTAAAAGCGGGTCGTCTTCCTTTACTTCTTGATTTTCTTTGACGTTTATCTCTAAAATAAGTCCAGGCATGGGGGCTTTAACAGAATCGATATGTTTAGCAGATCCCATGGCAAACCCCATTTCTTTTATTAAATCGTCTAATTTGTTCGAGATATTTATTGTATATGTGTTGTTATTAATTTTTACGTCATACGATTTTTTATAAAAATCTGCTTTGGTAATTTCAGCATCATACGATTTGTTTTGCTTAAGAATATGAAATTTTGATTCTGAAATTTGTAAAGCGTCAAGATTTGAAATATCACCATCTTTAATTTCAAAATCAAAAGCATTATTTACAGAGGCTTTGAAGGTTTTACTCATCTGTGTTTTGAATTAATTTGTAGTAAATATATGAATTTTATATACCAAATACTTTATTACAAAGTACGGAAAAGGAGCAGAAACCGTTAAAATTATCAAAAAAAGAGCATCTAATTTATGAGATAAATCATGTTTGAAGACAATTTATCAATCATTAAAATTAGAGTTTTCTTGATGACGTTTAATCGCTTTTCTAGAGAGTATAATTCCGATAAAAAGCGATATAAATGCACCTACCCATATACCTGGCACAAAATCTATGAACAAGAAAAAGTCGTAAGCACCATGAAATATGATAGCAGCCAACAAACCAACAAGGTTTAAGCCTGCCTTGTTCTTCGAAAATTTAGCTTTACCCATATAAAATCCCATTAAGATTCCAAATGTTGCATGTGCAGGAACTGCAGTAAAAGCTCTTAATAGTGCTGTTTGGTAACCACCTTCTAATACATAGAAAACATTTTCGGTGGCAGCAAAGCCCATGGATACCATAACAGCGTATACAATCCCATCAAATGGCTCGTTGAATTCTTTATTTGTTTGTGCATAATAGCGAATAATAATGTATTTACTAAATTCTTCTATTAAAGCTACAACAAAGAAGGCTTTTATAAATTGATGAAAAATACTTGTATTACTAAGAATAGGTAAAACGATATCAAAGACATAATATAAAACAGTTGCAATTATGATACTAACTACCGCGCCTAGAAGAAAATTGTAAAAAAGAAAACGTTTGGGTTCTTTTTCATATTTATCTTTAAAATAGATATATAGAATAATTATAAATACGGGAGCAATAGCAAAAAGGAGTAAATTCATTCTGAAAAATATCTAAAATAAGTGTTTAACCAATGGTCTCTATAATGTTTTGTAATACGAATTCGTAATATGATTTGTTGGAAGGTACAAAGTGATTGTTATTGTTGCCAATATTTTCAATAAGCGTGTTGAAATTGGTAAAAGAAACTAATTTAAGTGCTTCAACTTCTTCCTCTTGAGGTGTTAATTTTGAAAGATCAACTTTTAATTCACATATAAATGTATTATGGAATTCGTTATCAATAATACCATTTTCGTACGTTTGAAAGCATTCAAAAATGCCTATTTTTTTTAAATCATTTTCAGAAATAGATAACCCTATTTCTTCTTTGGTTTCTCTAATAGCTGCCTGTTTTATAGTTTCTCCTGCATCAATATGTCCTGCAACCGACACATCCCACATTAACGGACAAATTGTTTTTTTTGCCGACCGCTGTGATAATAAAACCTCTCCGTTTTTGGTATAAAACCAAACATGCGCTGTATGGTGATAATAACCTTTTTGGTGGATAATGTCTTTTAATTTAGAATCCCCCGTTGGATTTCCATGAGCATCTACAATATCGATATGTTCATCCATAATTGTTTTATTATTAAAAAAAGCCTCATAATTGAGGCTTTAGTTTTATTAAGGTTTTAGGTTAATCAAAATAACTAAACGTTTCCCCATCTTTTATATTAAGCAATGTTTCATAAATTAACTTAATAACATTTTCTACATCATCTTTATGTACCATTTCTACAGTAGTATGCATATAGCGAAGTGGTAATGAAATTAAAGCAGAAGCCACACCGCCATTACTGTAAGCAAAAGCATCTGTATCGGTTCCTGTAGCACGAGATAGGGCAGAGCGCTGAAAAGGGATTTTCTTATCCTCTGCAGTATCTGTAATTAAATCACGTAATTTTTGCTGTACTGCAGGTGCATAAGCTACAACAGGTCCTTTTCCAATTTCAAGATGCCCTTCTTTTTTCTTTTCTATCATAGGGGTTGTTGTGTCATGAGTAACATCGGTAACAATGGCCACATCTGGTTTAATGGTATGTGTAATCATTTCTGCTCCACGTAAACCAATTTCTTCTTGAACCGAATTTGTAATGTAAAGTCCAAAAGGAAGCTCCTTTTTATTTTCTTTTAATAATCTGGCTACTTCGGCAATCATAAAACCGCCCACGCGATTATCTAAAGCGCGACAAACAAATTTATCGTCGTTTAAAACATGAAACTCGTCTGGGTAAGTGATAACACAGCCCACGTGAATTCCCATTTTTTCAACCTCTTCTTTATCTTTAGCTCCAACATCAATTGTAATATTATCTGGTTTTGGAGGTTCTTCTTTTACTCTGCTACGTGTATGTATTGCTGGCCATCCAAAAACACCTTTTACGATACCCTTTTTTGTATGGACGTTAACTATTTTGCTTGGCGCAATTTGATGATCGCTACCACCATTTCTAATCACATAAATTAATCCGTTGTCTGAAATATAATTGACATACCATGAAATTTCATCGGCATGCCCTTCAATAACAACTTTGTATTTTGCTTTAGGGTTTATAACGCCAACTGCTGTGCCATAAGTATCTGTAATAAACTCATCTACATACGGTTTTAGGTAATCCATCCATAGTTTTTGCCCAGTCCACTCATAACCCGTAGGTGCAGCGTTATTTAAATATTTTTCTAAAAAGGCCATAGACCCTTTATTTAGTATGCTTTTCTTCGCCATTTATTAAAAAATTTGCACTAAAATAATAATATAAATAGAAAAAAAATGTTTTAAACCATGTAAATTATTAAATTTGAAGTATTGAAGCTCCTGTACTTTTACTGATGAACTGTTTAAAATATATATTCTTGATATTTCCTGTTTTGCTTTTTGCACAGGAGAGCGATGATATTATAGAGGATTCTACAGCTGTCGAGTATCTTATTATTAAAGGAGACTCCATTCCACGACTTTCCATAGATTTAGAGCAAGTAAGACTCTTGCACAAACTTAGGTTTGATAATAAAAAAGAGCGTATTAGATATTTAATTCTTAGACGAAAAACCATGAAAGTATACCCGTATGCTAAAATGGCTGCGGAACGTTTGGATTCTATGAGAAAGCGATTAACGACACTTAAAAGGAACCGTGAGAAAAAACGATATACTAAGCGTATTCAAAAATACATAGAAGGAGAGTTTTCTGATGAATTAAAGAAACTCACCCGTACGGAAGGCCAAATATTAATTAAATTAATTCACAGACAAACGGGTACTACTGCTTTTAATTTAATAAAGGAACTGCGTAGTGGCTGGCGTGCATTTTGGTACAATACCACTGCGAGCATGTTCGATATTTCATTAAAACGAGAATTTGATCCCATAAATGTAAAAGAGGATTATTTAATTGAAGATATTTTACTGCGTAATTTTCAAAATGGTCGTTTAGAGCGTCAAAAATCTGCTATTGAATTTGATTTTTATGATTTGACCGATAAATGGTTGCCTAATAAGAGTCCCTAAATTTAATGCGTGATCAAACTCTTTTTGAAGAAAAACTAAATGCTGTCGCGCACGCCATAGGAGTATTATTTGGAATTGCGGCATTAATACTGCTTATTTCCTTTGATAGTAAAAAAACGAATTGGAGCCTTTTTAGCATTATCGTTTATGGCATTTCAATTATTATATTGTTTACTTCGTCCACATTGTATCATGCCGTAAAAGGAAAGGAACGCAAGCATTATTTCAGGATTGTAGATCATATTAGTATTTACCTGCTTATAGCGGGTACATATACACCAGTTTTATTAATAGCGTTACATGCAAGTTTGGGATGGACGCTTTTTTGGATTGTATGGAGTATCGCAGGGTTTGGTATTATTCTAAAATTGTTTTTTACAGGGCGCTTTGAGGTTTTTTCTACCTTACTTTATTTGGCAATGGGATGGCTAATTGTATTTGATTTTTCAAACTTGTCAAATACCATAGGTGATGAGGGGGTATTGCTCCTATTTGGAGGTGGCTTATTTTATACCGTTGGAATTGTTTTTTATGCCATAGAAAAAATACCTCTCAATCATGTTATTTGGCACTTATTTGTTTTAGCTGGTGCCATTTCTCATTTTTTTATGATCTTCTTTTATGTCATTTAGAAGAAAGGTTTAAGGCATTTCATCATGATGAGATTCCTCTTCGTTTCTCGTCGGAAAAGGTTATTGAAGTGTTTAAAATTAATTGACATTAAAATACATTTCTTAAATAGTTATATATAAGACCAATTAAACACGATATAAGGCCTATTTCCTTTTTATAATTTTAAAAGAACGTGTTTTGTCGCCTTGTTTAATATTTATAATATAAATACCAGAAGAAAGCGTACTGCCGTTTAGAGGAAGTTCATAAAGTTCTGTGCCTTCTACAAAATCAACACTATTAGACGTTATGGGTCTTCCCAGCATATCATATATGGTATAGTTTATGGGACTGCTTTCATCAACAGATGAAATTCTAAGATTAATATTGTTTACAAATGGGTTGGGGTAGATCAGGGCATTAAATCCGTTTTCTTCAGCAATAATATCAAAAGGATCTGTGATGTTGATTTTCATTTCACTTAACCCGTAACAAACGCCTCCAAAATTTGATGTGGGCGTGATTAGCACATATCTCGCTTTTGTGGCGTTGAAATCTGGCCCCTCACTACCTTCATAAGTAGTTGAACCCGTGCCTTGTTCCATTTTATATGCGCCTAAAGTTGTCCAATTAATACCATCTAACGAATAATCTAAAGTATAATCGTTGATCCCATAATTAAGGTTTTTGGGTTCGTTGGCATTCCAGAATTTAGATTCTTTTAATTCATATTCGTAACCAAGATCATACATGATCCAATGGGTTTCACCGTATGCAGAATTAGGATTTGGGGATATCTCACAAGAAATCCAACTGTCAAACCAACTGGTACTATGCCTATCGGGATAACATTGTGCATTTATTACGGGAGAAATAAATATAAAAAAGAGGAGTATGTGTATGTGTCGTTTTTTCATCATGTCATGTTCATAAAACCTATTGGCGGTGTGCCAGAGTTAGTATCGTAAAAATTAGATATATTTGGGAAAATAGTCGAAAGTTCTGAAGCGGGAACTCCAAACCACAGCGCTAATTCTGCCATATAAAGATCTGCTGGAGTGGTAGGTATCATAACACCATTTCGAAGGTCTACATCACTATCTAAAGCTAAAACGGGGTAGTTGCCATATATGTCTTTACCTTGAACGGCACCACCCATCATAAAGGCATTGCCTCCCCAGGCATGATCGGTACCATTTCCGTTCGATGTCAAAGTTCTTGCGAAGTCTGATACACTAAATAGGGTCACACAATCATTGGTGTTTAATTCGTTCATTAGCCCATTAAAATATTTTAAAGCAGCATTTACTTCAGCTAATTTTTCTGCTTGATTTATAATAAGTTCATCATGATGATCCCATCCTCCAATTTGAACAAAAAATGTTTGCCTAGAAAAGCCTAAAGTATCTCTGCTTGCAATGGTTTTGGCAACCATTCTTAACTGTTCGGCTAAATCATTTTCCTCTGGTATAATGGTGCTAAATTCTGAAATACCGTCAATAGCTGCCTGAAATTCTAAACCTGCATCGTTAGAGGATTTTATAGTATTTTTATAAGTGTTTTTAAATATATCTTGATAATCGTGCTCTAGCATCGAGTTTAAAGCTTCGGTTCTAAGTTGATTAAAGGAGTTTTGTCCATTATAACCACTAATACCTATACTACCACTGTTTTTAATGGCATATGGTATTATTTGATTTCCTCTCTGAAATATATTGCTACCTTTTAATGATACATTCATTGAGATGTTTTGATTGGAGTTCATAGATTGAACTAAATCAGCAATGCGACCACCCCAGCCTATATTGGTTCTTTCATGAGGTTTTCCTGTTTGCCATTGTTGAGACTGATCTGAATGCGAAAACAAACCTAAAGGTGTTTTAACAATTTCATTTTTTATATCAGATTTCGTTGAAGGCTCTACTAATGTTCCCACATTAGAAAGAAATGCCAGATTGTTATTTTCAAATAATTGCTGCATGTCTGGTATGGAAGGATGCAGTCCAAAAGTCCTACCGTCTGTCGTATTAGGATTGATTGGCAGGATTTGATTTTGTGGTATTGCCAGATTAGATCTTGTGGTGGCATACTCGTTATACTCACTATTTCCTCTTGGGATAAGCATATTAAAAGAGTCATTACCGCCTCCTAGCATCAAACAAACTAAAGCTTTATAATCACCACCCAATGTAATAACCGATGAGTTGTTCATAGCTGTAGCAGCCATGGCTTTTAAATTTATTAATGATGAAAATATAGTGGTATAACCAAGTGCAGCACACGATTGCTCTAAAAATTTTCGTCTTGATATGTTATTTTTATGCTTCGTCATTTGTGTTATTTTAGGATCGCATAATCTGGACTTATTAATAGTAAATAAAGTCCCATTTTTACACGGTTATGCATATAATCAACATTTGTATTGGTGCCTTGAATGGGCTCAACAGCTTCAACTATGATTCGTTTTGTTTCATCTGAAAGTTGTCCGCGCGTAAATAGTTTGTCTAACATATTTACAAGTACTTCGGGCTCTTTGGCGTAATATTTTAATTTTTCAAAATTCAAAGGGATGGGATCTTGCTCTAAACCCCATGTATTTAAAATAGAAGAGTAGTTGGTATTGGTCCAATAATCTACTCGATTTATATAAGCGAGACTTGTGGCAGATGTATGTATTCCAAATTCTGGAGCTTTTAAATTTGCATCTTCAAAATCGGAACTAGGAATATAATCTGGCAAATAAAAATTGAATACTGTTGGAGATCCTAAAGGCGATTGCCCGGTAGCTTTATAAAAATTGTGACCAATGTTCCAGTTTAAACCACTTCTATTGTCTAAATCTAATTGACGAGCTACATTAAAATACCTGATCATCGGTTCAATTAATTTACCGCTGGTTGGATTTTCAACCCCACTACAACTTCTGGCTTCTTCATCTAATAAAATGGCTTTAATAACAGCCTTCATATCTCCTCGAACACCTCTAGTATTATTAAAAGCATTACTAACTCTTGATATATAGGCAGGGGAAGGGTTCGATTTTACCAATTGCTGTATTAAACGTAAAGCAATAAATGGCCCTGTATTTTTATGATTGAATAAATGGTCTACAGTATCTTCAATATCTTTCATACCAGACTGTCCGCTAGGAACAACATAACCATTGAGCAACTTTTTTTCTCCTGGTTCATGCCACTCATCATACATGATCAATGGAATATCCTTTTTGGTCAAATTAATTCCGACTCCAAAATCTGGAGTAACACCATACTCGTTTGCTTGAACTTCTGCAGCTCCGAGTCCTGTAAATATTTTAGCAAATTCTTTTATGTCATCATTATTATAGGTAGGAATTCTATCGCCATTGCCGTCTAATTCATAACTACCATCTTGATTAAGTTCGTACAGGCCAATGGAGAATAGCTGCATGATTTCTCTTGCAAAGTTTTCATCTGGATGGATGTTTCTTTCGGGGTCACTTTTTGGGTTGTTTAAATGACTTAGGTAAGCCCCCATCATAGGATGTAACGTTATCTCTAACAATAAATCTCTATAGTTTCCAAAAGCATTATCTTTTAAAACATTGTAATAATCTCCCAGGCCAACCCCATAATTACGAAGATTAGAATCCCATGAGATAACTAATATTTCACTTAGTGCCAATGCAATTCGTTGCCTTAATAAATCTTCATTCCCGATATTGGATTCCCACCATGCGTATTGAAAATGATTCCAACTAGGACCGTTGAAATCGTCAACGTTTCCTCCGTTTGAAATAAAAATGAGTAATGCTCGATCGCTAATATCTTGAACGCGCTGTCCCATTTCTGGTGAGTTTATATCAAACTGGCTGTCAATCCAATCTTCAAATGGACTTTCGGCAACTGTTTTAATATAATCTAAATTAGTTCCAAAGGTGGCTTGAGCCAAGAAACGGGATGTTTCTAGTAAATGTGCATCTAGACCATTTCCGTTAATAGTATTTGCAGCACTCGCAGTTTCTCTCCAATCTGTCCGACTTTGCTCATCACTAGAAGTTACAGTAATGCCGTTACTATGCCCAGCTCCTAAATAATCTGAATACTGTTGCGAAAAATAGTAACTAGGAAAGCATATAATAATGAAGAGTAAATATTTTTTCATAGGTTAGTATTTGGCTTTTATTCTCTTTAGTTACGAGAGTTTTTCAAGATTGGTTTTCAAAGGTATATAAAAAAACGGATGAAAAGCATGATTTTTCGATAAACGGTATTTTCGTGATGAGATTCTATTGGGGTAATCTGGTTTTTATTGTTTAATTTGAATAAGTAATTTAGAATTTTATATGACAGATATTATTGTTGCTAATACGATGCATCACTATTCTCAAATAGCAAGGCTGGCAGCTGTTATTTGGCACGAGCATTACATTCCTATAATTGGGAAGTTACAAGTCGACTATATGCTTGATAAGTACCAATCTGCAACAGCCATAGAAAAACAGGTAGCAATGGGGTATGAATATTATATAATGACTTTTGAGAAAACACCTGTTGGCTATATTTCGATAAAGAAAGAAGCTGAATCATTATTTTTAAGTAAAATATATGTTTTAAGCAGTTATAGAGGCAAGAAGATAGGTAAAACTGCTATGAACTTTATTGAGAAAAAAGCAAAAGATTATCAATTAAAAAATATCAGACTTACCGTTAACATACATAATACGAACTCTATTAAAGCTTACGAAACATTGGGATTTGTAAATATAGGTGCTTTGGTTACCGATATTGGTAATGGATTTGTGATGGATGACTACCAAATGCTTAAACCTATTTAACCTTCAATAATATCTTTGTATTCTTCAAAAAAGGCTTCAAATAAACTCATGTTTTTATTAAAAAATTCCATAACATCACGCCATGTATTTTTATTATGAATCGATACTTTTTGTTCTAAGGGCACATAAATTCTAGAAATTTCTTTTTCGTTATCTAAAAAGTATACTTCATTAAAAATAGCATCAGGTAAGAAATCATCTAAAAGAATAGATTTTAGGGCCTGAAGTTTTTCCCAGTATTTAATTCGGTTTTCAAGATCATCTTCTAGATCTAAAGCCACCAAGGCTGTTTTATTATCAAAATGAAATTTAAAACTAAAACCTTTTAGCTTCGTATTGTACAGAATCCATTTTCTAGGAAACGATTTTCCAAAACTAGTCCAAAACTCTTGTCGTAATTGTCGTGATTCTTCTTTTGAAAACATTATATAAAATAAGCAATACCAACACCTAGAATGATGGCAATGAATTTAGATAAATTGAATTTATGTCCATCGCCACTTTCAAATAAAATAGTTGTGGCAATATGAAAAAAGATCCCAATAACAACAGCATTGATAATATGGGCAAAACTAGCTACTGTTTCGGAGGTATGTGAAACAATAGTTCCCAATGGTGTCATACAGGCAAAAACAGTAAGAAAGATGCCAATTTGTATTTTACTGTAATTGGACTGGAACAAAAACATACTAATCAAGATAGCAATGGGTATTTTATGGATTAGCACACCGTAAACCATATCGTTATGCTCATGTATGGAAAACCCTTCTAAAAAACTATGAATGCATAAACTAATAAATAGCAACCAAGGAAAAGCTGTTTCGTTTTTATGTATATGTACATGACCATGTTCGGCGCCTTTAGAGAACAATTCTAAAATAATTTGCAGTAAAATGCCGCACATAATATATAGCCCCGTAAGTTTGGTATCTAAATGGTTATAGACCTCGGGTAGCAATTCAAAAAGTGTTAAGGCTAGTAAAAAAGCCCCGCTAAAAGAGAGTAGGAGTTTGGTATTCCAAGATTTTTTTGTTTTTGTAAGACGAGCTATAATCACTCCCAGAATGACAGCGTAAAAAGGAAAAAGATAATCGTTCATGTATATTAAATACTCAAATAATTGATTTTATGAAAGTTATGGGTTATTTGAAAATCATGACTAAACGTTCTGATGTTTTCGCATTAAACTTACGCAATTTATAATCACCAAAAACATCTAACAAATGTACGTTAGCTTTTTCGAATAATTTTTTAAAATCATCTAGCGTAAATGCTTTTACACGCTCCTGAAATTTGTAAGCTTCACCATCTACAGAAAACAAAATATCTTTTATAATATACCCGTCTTCTACATAGCGTTTTAAATTAAAATCAATACCATCTACTGTTTTTATTTCTTCGGGGACTAAATTATCAATGATAAATTCACTATTCATAAAATCGATTACCCCAAAACCGTAGTCGTTTAAATTCGCTTTTATCGCTTTAATGGTGTTTAGATTGTCTTCATCTTTATCAAAGTATCCAAAACTGGTAAATAAATTAAAAACAGCATCAAATTGTTTGTGGTAAGGCTTGCACATGTCGTGCACCTCAAAATGTAACGTATCATTTTCAAACTGTTTGGCATGTTTAATGCTATTTTCGCTTAAATCGACACCTGTTACATCGTAACCCAAAGTATTTAAGTATACGGCATGTCGCCCTTTTCCACAAGCTAAATCTAAAATAGTTCCAAGCTCGGGAATATTTAAATAACTGGTAAGGGTATCCATAAACGCATGGGCTTCGGTATGCCCCCTGTCTTTATATAAAATATGGTAAAATGGTGTGTCGAACCATGAGGTAAACCATTTTGTTGTATCTGTTATCATATTCTTTTTTGGTGGTTTTCTTGTGTTGCTAGACAACACAAAGTCGGGATGTCATGATTGGTTTTGCATTTAAATATTCTGCTATACCTGCTTTCTTTAAAAAGATGTCATTGAAACCCTTAACCTAATTCATATTAACATTAATTTAACACAAAATTACGCTATTTTTGCAAGCTAATAAAGTGTATATAGTAAGTAGTAGGAAAAAATGGAAGAAAATTTCAAAATGGTGGCCAAAACTTTGTTTGGTTTCGAGGAATTATTAGCAAATGAACTTACACAATTGGGGGCTCAAGATGTAAAAAAAGGGGTTCGGAATGTTAGTTTTTCTGGTGATAAGGGATTTATGTACAAAGCTAACTTAGGTTTGCGTACGGCTGTTAAAATTTTAAAGCCCATCCATTCATTTACTGTAAACAACGAAAAAGATTTATACGATAAAATTTATGCCATGCAGTGGGAGGATTATTTAAAGCCCACTGGTACTTTGGCTGTCGATGCGACAATTCATTCCGATTTATTTTCCCATTCCCTCTATATAGCACAAAAAACAAAGGATGCTATTGTAGATAAGTTTCGAGAAACGACTGGGCAACGACCTAATGTTGATTTAAAATTTCCTGATTTAAAAATTAATGTGCATATAGATAGACGTCAATGTACCATCTCTTTAGATTCTTCGGGAGATTCTTTGCATAAACGTGGTTATAAAACAGCTACGAATATAGCACCTATAAACGAAGTGTTGGCTGCGGGATTGATTATGTTATCGGGTTGGGACGGACAATCCGATTTTATGGATCCCATGTGTGGAAGTGGTACGCTATTAATTGAAGCTGCCATGATTGCTTGTAATATTCCGCCTAATTTAATGCGTAAAGAATTTGCTTTTGAACGCTGGCAGGATTGGGATGTTGATCTATTTGAAAAAATAGAGGAATCGCTTCTTAAAAAAACACGAGACTTTCATTATAAAATAATTGGTTATGATAAAGCGCCGAGTGCGGTTGCTAAAACCCGAGATAATGCGAAAAATGCCCAATTGGAAGATTTTATTGAGGTTAAGCATGAGGATTTCTTTAAAACTCAAAAAGGAGGAGAGGGGAAGTTACATATGGTATTTAACCCACCGTACGGTGAACGTTTAAATATTGATATGGAGGAGTTTTATAAGGATATTGGTAATACCCTAAAACGAAATTATCCTGGGACTGATGCTTGGTTTATTACGTCTAATTTAGATGCTTTAAAGCATGTTGGGTTAAGGCCTTCGCGAAAAATACAGTTATTTAATGCCAAGCTAGAATCACGTTTGGTTAAATATGTGATGTATGAGGGTAGCAAGAAAGGGAAGTATATGAAGTAGTTGATTTCTTTGACTTGAACTGAGCTTGTTTTAGTAAGACAGAAATGTGTTTATTATGACTTGAAATTAGATAAAAATGCGTTCTGTTTTATTATCAAACGGACTGAAATCTTTTGACGTTTTAGAACTAAAAATCCATAAAAAACTACACTCTATTAATTTAAAATATGGCTTCGTTTGTTTTATGACTTACTCGATATGGTACTCGTCATAGACGAAGCGCTAGCTCATATGAGGACTAGCTGGGGACTATAAATCAATCAATTAACTTTTTACTAAGCATCAAAATATTAGTTTACTGATTTTTAATGAGTTACAAAATTGTGTTTTTATGCCGTTCTTGCAGCCAAAAAGGCATAAAAAAACCACAACTTTTACATTGTGGTTCTTAATTTCTATTCGCTTACTCATACTCGCCACTAGTTTTAAAAACTAGCGGTAGCCATACTAGGGAAGAGTGGGGGAAGGGCAACTTTCCAGTTATGACAGGGAAGTTTGCCACTTAAGTTAATTTATATTTTATTTGTTTTTACCATAGAATACGGGGGTTATTGTGAATATAGTTTCTTTTTTGTCTTATAAGCTTATTCGTCGAACATAAAAACTAGAAAAAACCACAGCCTTTACATTGTGGTTTTTATTTGTCTTTTCACGGATTGTAAGTCCTCGCTATCGGGTGTGATCCTTCCATTCCATTGACGATAACACAAAATCAATTTCGTCTTGTGTGAAGCTTTTGAATACAAAAATCCATTCTTCTTCTTCTTTAAAAATAGTTATCGTAACGGTTTTACAGCTATTATCAGGAGAACAGAATTGAAAACCTTTATAATTGGCATTATAAATCCTAAAAATATTCTTATCTCCCCCATTCGGAAGAGTTATTGCTTTTAATTTTGTTAATCTCAAATTATATTTAATGTCGTCATAATTATCCAACAACAAATTCATTTTAGGAACATGTGAATATATCTTATTATATAATTCGTAATTATTTTCAATTCTAATTCCTTTATTAATCTTTGCGACTTCATCTTTCAAATTTTCTATTACCATATCAGACTTGCTAGTTAAATGAAATAATATTCCTTTATTTTGTTTGTTGCCTTCAATAGTTCCTCCTACCAAAGCATTATCTTTGGAAATCAAATGAATGCTATCTTTAGCAGAGTTAAAAGGTAATTTGAACTTTATATGCAATAATGAAGTATCTATATGAGTAAACATACAGTCTCTATTTAATTTTCTATTAACAGGATAAAGCATTACATAATCTTTCTCGGAATCATATCCAGTGAAGGATGATGAATAATAAGCATCTTCTTGTACATAATAATAAACATATTTGGATCCCATGTAAACTAAAAAAACTATAAAGAATGATACTACTATAATTATTTTCTTTTTCATAAATATTAGTTTTGAACTTTTTGACCTCCATAAAGCATTTTCTCTAAGGCTTCAAAATTTGACATAAAATACTCAGCCGTCTGATAATCTAAAGCAGAACCATCGCCTCTTAGGGCAGAATATACTTTAAAAGGACCTTTAGCTGCTTGATACATTGATGGAATAGTTTGTCCCGTTGTAAATTGTATAATTTTTTGGTACTCATAAACAAAATTAATGACCTTATTATTTATTTTAACTAAATTCCCTCCGTTACCAGTTTCTCGCGCTAGTTTGATTTGTTGCATATACCTATAAACATGAGCTCCACCTGCAAAAGCTCCTATTTGATGAAAATGTCCATCACTCAATGGATTTTGTAAATCTAACTGATTAATAACTAGCGATCTCTGTCTTAATCCTTGCTCAACTATTTTTAGTTGATAGTTAACCATTGCTAAATAAGTATCATAATATTGCGCAAAGATTTTAAAAGAAACACTTCTTGGTAGTAATCCTCCTAAGGAATTATAAACATTTTGTAGTGCTTTTGTTTGGTCTTGTGATGTTGCACCTGCTCCTAAAGAATAAAAGCCATCTAGCGCATTAAAAGCCTTATCGAATTTCTTTCCTGTCTTTCTAAGACCTTTTAAGGTTTTTCTTGTTTCTTTCACTACTTCTCTAGGATCGGGATCTTGATTATCTTCACTGCTTCCAGAATTTCCCTTAAGTATTTTGAAAGCATCTATAGCATCTTGACCTGTAAAAGTAACGTTATTGCCTCCATCTTTTATTATTACATCCGCACCACTTGGATCTGCAAAAACAATAGGGTTGTTATCGTAACCATTATATGGACTTAGATTATGATGAGTAACAGGGTCAATAGAAGTCCATCTTGCAATTGCAGGATCATATCTTCTTATATCCATTTCGTATATGTTTAATCCAAATGATTCTTCATATTCTTTTCCATTATACTTGAACTTGGAAGCTATACTATTTGTATTAGCCAATACTACTTTGTTATACCCCTTATGTTTGAGCCCAAAGGGATAGTAATTATTCTCCTCCAGTATTTCAGTTGTAGCTGTAATACTTCCATTGCCATCAGTATCGCTATAGCTCAACCTGATATTCCCCAAATGGTCTTTGTATTGGTATACATAATCCCCCTCTAGCTCCCCCGAAGTGGGAGGATTTGTTACATCAAAATAACCCTCTGGGTGGTTAAAGAATTTCAAAGAACCATTTTCGTATACGTGATTGCCTGCATACTCGGTTGTTGCTCCTGTGCTCACTATCTTCTTAAGCTTAACACCTGTAGCGTCGTAAATGTAAGAAATATTTCCGCCTCCCAAAACAACTTGGGTAGGTAAATTTAAATGGTTGTATGTTATATTCGTTGAAATACCTTTGTTGGCATCGGTAAGCATATTGCCGTTGGCATCGTAGGTATATTCGGTAGCGGTATTGGCACCGTCCTTAAACCCGTAGATGCTGTTGCTGTTGTCCTGCACCTTAACAAGCTTGTTGCTATTGTTGAGATAGGTATATACCAGATTGTCCATGGTGTCAAAGGACGTTGCAGCACTGTTGGTATGCCCACGTCTTTCCAGACTGGTAATGTTTCCGTTCTTGTCGTAGGCTACCGATTTTAGGTTATAATTTGTATCGGTGGCGTTAATGGCGCTTGTAATTCTATTTAAAGCGTCGTAGTTGTAGGTATACCATTTTAGACCGTTATCGCTGTTGGCTGTTTTCCACTCGGTCTCTGAAATATTACCATTAAACAATGTGGTACCACTGTGGTCGACAGTATTATAATTAATTTTAAAGCCAAAAAGATCGGTTCCTAATGTTATGGGATTGTTTATTTGTTTTAACCAACCCCGAATGTTATAGGTGTAATCTATATTTTGCAGTCTGCCCTGGGTCGTTTTACCACCAACACCTTTGTTGGTAAGTTGGCCTAGTTCGTCATAGGTGTTTTCGGTAATGACCTCAAGTATGTTGGTGTTATTTAATTCTTGTGTTTGCTTTTTTAACCTGCCACTATGATCGTAGGTAAAAAGGTCTTCGGTAACAATGTTAGTTGTTCCTTTAGTATGGGAGGCGACCGTTTTATTGATTGCACCCGAAAAATCAAGGGTGTTTTCTATAATATCTGTAGTTCCCAAATAATCATTCTCACTTTTTACGTAGATGGGGCGTCCTTTTATATCGTATCCCGTTGTGGTAGTAATCCAATCATCTTCACCTAAAACCCTTACTTTACTACATGTGCTAAGCCCCTTGGTAAGTAATGGATCTGTATTGTCATTATTTATAATGTTTTGTCCACCAGAACTGCTCGGTAAGTTACTAAACCCGTTAAAAGTATAATTATCGTAATAATTAATGGTATGTATTTCTGAAATCCCAGTTGTTGGATACACACTACTATCGTTACTATAATATAAAGTAGTTCCAGAAACAGTGTTAGGCGATGCGCTTTTAGTAACATATTGTGCACTGGTACTATTCGCTAAATTTTGCAATGTTATCCTATTACTGTTTGAACTCATTAACCCCGTGTAGGCCACCCTGCCAAATACATCGTATTTGGTAAACAACCACTTATTTTGGGTGCTTAAGTTGGCATCTTGCGTTAAAATAGGCTGGTCTAATTTATTATAGACAATAGACTCCCAGCCTTTTCCTGGAATTTTCTTTTCTACCAATCGGTTTTTATTATCATATTTATATTGATAACATAGTTCTGCCAGTTCTGTAGCATCTGGCAAAGCAGTATGAGGTTCCGCTTTAGGCGGTAATACGTAACTTAAATTTCCGTACGTATCGTATACATAATAGGTGTCATGGGCGATACTGCTGTTATATGTACGTTTTAATATTACACGCCCTTGCTTGTCTTTAAACTCTTCGGTACTGTGGTTATTGCCACTGGTCCAGTTTTCATCTTTGGTAACCGTTTTAAAAAGTGTTCCTGCGGCATAATAATTAGTACCTCCAGTTAAAGTTGGGGCATAGGTGTTATTGGCCAAGCTTAAGCTGACTTCAAATATTTTAACCTCATTGGCCGTATTGCTAGCATATTCAAATTTTATGGTATGATCGGTATCGCTTGTTTTATTAAGTAGCCAATCATTACCAGGAGCTCCTTGTTCTAATACACGATTTAAAGGTGAGTTTTCTAAATGTTTTTCTGAATACGGATTGGTGGTATTCTCATATTTCGCCGTATTATAAAAATTGTTGGTTGTTGTTAGGGCATTGTTTTTATATAAACCACTGTTTACTGCTAGTGCATGCGGTAAATAGTCTTTGCTTTGCCTGCCAAAGGCATCATAATCAATATGGGTAATGATATCTTCTTTGTTGCCTCCCGTTCGAATAGCAATATTTTGCATAGGCCTGCCCAATCCGTCAAAATAAGTAACCGTTTCTATTTTATTGGAGTTGGTGAGCGTGGTACTGTTGGTTGTAGCAATTCTAGGGGTGATATTGTATATGTAGTTTTCATTACTAAGTACGGTCTGTAAGGGACAACCATTGTTGGCAGCTGTTCCAGAGGAAGCTGGACATTGGTCACTATTATCTGTAACATAGCCGTTAGGTGCTACACTATAAAAAACACTTACTGTTGGATCTCCAAAGCCATCACCATCGCTATCTTGATAAAAATTCTGTGGTGCTATATTGGTAATATTCACATTGGTATCGTCCAAATCACTGTTATTGCTCACATAATTTGTAGGCGCACTACATGTTGATGTAGATACTGATGCATTGCCATAACCATCGTTATCGGTATCGGCATACCAAGTTGTGGGTAGCGCAACAGTATAGTTGACTGTTCTAGCAGTACTCCAACATAAGGAGGTATTATGTCTGGCTCTTAAATAATAAACAGTACCAGAGGTTCTGGTCATACTGCTTGCCGAATTACTGGTGCTGGTTCCCGAACTGCTACTTTGCCAGTACCAGGTAACCCCACTAGGCGCCGAGCCTTTGGTAAGTACTGTATTGCCACAATTACTGGTAATGGTGGGAGCACTTGGCGTAGTTGGTGCGGTTTTTACGGTGTAGTTGACTGTTCTAGTGGCACTCCAACATAAGGAGGTATTATGTCTGGCTCTTAAATAATAAACAGTGCCAGAGGTTCTGGTCATACTGCTTGCCGAATTGCTAGTACTGGTCCCTGTACTGCTACTTTGCCAGTACCAGGTAACCCCACTAGGCGCAGAACCTTTGGTAAGTACTGTATTGCCACAATTATTGGTAATGGTGGGAGCACTCGGGGTTGTTGGTGCAGCTTTTACAGTATAGTTAACTGTTCTAGCGGCACTCCAACATAGGGAGGTATTATGTCTGGCTCTTAAATAATAAACAGTACCAGAGGTTCTGGTCATGCTGCTTGCCGAATTACTGGTACTTGTGCCCGAACTACTACTTTGCCAGTACCAAGTAACCCCACTAGGAGAAGAACCTTTGGTAAGTACGGTATTGCCGCAATTACTGGTAATGGTGGGAGCACTTGGCGTAGTTGGTGCGGCTTTTACGGTATAATTGACCGTTCTAGCGGCACTCCAACATGAGGAACTGTTATGTCTGGCTCTTAAATAATATACGGTACCAGAAGTTCTTGTCATACTGTTTGCCGAATTGCTAGTACTGGTTCCCGAACTGCTACTTTGCCAGTACCAGGTAACCCCGCTAGGCGCCGAGCCTTTGGTAAGTACGGTATTCCCACAATTATTGGTAATGGTGGGAGCGCTAGGAACTCCTGCTGTATTAACACTATAGTTCACGGTTCTGGCAGCTCCCCAACAACCTGTATTATTGTCCCTAGATCGTAAATAATATACAGTGCCACTAGTAAGCGTAATATGATTACTTGAATTAGCTGCTCCTGTAGATGTTCCCGTTGGACTACTTTGCCAATAAAATGTTTCTGAACTATTTAAAGAACCACTATGAAAAATTACTGTGTGTCCACATGAATTGGACATGGTTATATTTGTTAAAGGTAAATCTGGTATGGTTTTTATGGCATAGTTTACCGAGCGAGCGGTACTCCAACATTGTGTCGTGTTATTTCGCGACCTTAAATAATAAACAGAACCATTTGTTAATGTAATTTGGCTTGAGGAATTACTTGTACTGGTTCCTGATGCACTACTTTGCCAATACCAAGTTTCCCCACTTGGTATTGATGTACTTCTTGTTAACACACTATTTCCACAATTATTAACTACTGACGGGTGTGCAGGAGTATTAGGCATCGTTTTTATACTGTAATTCACAGTACGTGCACTGCTCCAAACGGATGACGAGTTATTCCTTGATCGTAAATAATACACATTACCACTTGTTAATGTCATACTGCTTGCCGAATTACTAGTGCTGGTTCCTGTTGGACTACTCTGCCAATACCAAGTTTCCCCACTTGGTGGATTTCCTCGGGTTAGGACACTATTACCGCAATTATTAACTACGGTTGGAGCTGTTGGTGTACTGGGTAAAGGTGCAATAGCGACATTTAGTGTTTCTAATATGGTTGATCCTTTTTTAAAATTAACAGTTCCAACCCCTGAGCCTCCCCACTGTATAGTTACATGGAATACAGTATTCCCATTTGCGCTACTAGAAGTTATAGTTCCTCCTGTTACGCTCCAACTTGTTCTAATATGTGGTGAACCATTAAAAAAAGCATAATCATGCGTGCTATTTGGTGTTACGGAATTTGGGCCTTCTATATTTTGGCTAAAACTAAATTGGAAAAATGTAAAAATGACTAATAGACCAATAGCCTGTTTTTTATATTTAGATATATTGAATAGTAATGTCATAACTATAAATATTATTTTGTTGATTATTGTTGAGGTATTTGCAGGTTTTTATAATGGTACTTATTGGCTGATAAAATGTTGCCCTCTGCATCTTTTACAAATTCCAATCGATTAAAGGCGTCGTACTCATAATTGGTGATATAGCCCTTGGGGTCTGTCATACTGGTAACCCCAACCAAGGGATTGTAGGTATAGGTAGTGACCATGGCATTGGGCAGCCCAGCCCTGATCTTGTCTAGGGTCGTTATCATGGTATTTTGATTATAGCTTCCATCTTTAATTGCTGTTAGTTCTGCAGATGTAAGAGTTGCTATAACAGCTGCATAGGTGGCATTCTCTATTTTGGCCACAGGATATGCTTCATCATAACCCCAGATAATACTTGTAGTTGCTCCATTCTCAATATGATATTGTGTAATATTTCCATTCTCATAGCTATCAAAAGTATACTTGCGGTCATCGTTATTGTTAACATCAACTAGTGCCCCTTTTTTACTGAATACTTTTTGGGGTAAGTGCAAACCATTAAAGGCAGCATATTGGACTTTGGAATGACTAACAATTTGACTGTCTTCTAAAATTTTAGTTTCTAGAGGCACTGAAATCTCATTGCTCGTAATTAAAGGGGTATCATTTAAATCTTGGGCATA
This sequence comes from uncultured Flavobacteriaceae bacterium, assembly GCA_947501845.1. Taxonomy (GTDB): domain Bacteria; phylum Bacteroidota; class Bacteroidia; order Flavobacteriales; family Flavobacteriaceae; genus Flavivirga. Next base: position 194,319 of record CANMXP010000005.1, read on the forward strand.
CTTATAACTGGTTTCTAAAACAACACCTTTAGAGTTTGTCATTGTCGTTTTTTGAACCTCCTGATTTAGGCTATTATATACATAATTGGTAGATGTAAGCAATTCGTTGATTAAAGTGCCGCTAGCATCATAAAAATATTGTGTCAAATCTGTTTGATCTTTTTTATACCAATAAATAGGGATGCTGGATTCTAATAATTCTTTGGTCTCTCCTAAAGTAAATGGAGGGGTTATACAACCTGGGTGATCAAGTAAGTTTGAACTGCCATGGCTATACATTTTAAAGTCTGCTCTGGTATTGCTAACATTTAGATTTTGTGAATATAAATGACTTTCTTTTGTTAAAATCTTGTTTTGTTCATTATAAACTTCTTTTGAAAGCAACTGACCGCGTTCATGGCCTGAATTAACTCGAATAGAACCGTTATTATCATCGGCTATGATGTTCGGGGTGGTGGTATATTTATAATCGGTACGACCATTGGTATTGCCTAGCTCATCTTTGTTTAATTCAGTTACATACTCATAAGTAATCCCATTACCTTCAAAGCCTGATCGGGATGAAGATCCATATGTATAAGTATAAGTTGTTGTGTCTGACCCCGGTGAAGGCAAACAACTCCCTTGATTATAGTAAACGAAATCTGTAAAGCGATCATATTTAAAATTCGTATTAACTAGTTTTCCACTAGAATTACTTGTGCCTGGACTATTATAGAGGTACTCTTTTTGATTTATAAAGGTATCATCATGATTAAAATTGGTAATATTCTTTATACGCAAACCAAACCCCTGTACATTTTCATTGGGCAAATTACCTAATTTATTAAGGTAAGAAGCTTGGATATGTGCTTCTACAAGGCTTCCATAAACTTCTAAAACAACAGTAATTGTTCCAGCACTTAAGGTTGGAGTACTAAGATAATCATTACTATATCCTCTAAAATTCAGTGTTTCTGAACTATTATTTAAGACCCTTATATTGGCATAGGCGTGTTTAGCATTCGTATCATCGCAGCCTGTACAGGTTAGACTTCCTGTAAGAATTAATGTAGTTGCCTCATTTAAATTAAAACTAAAAACTTCGGTTTGAATATCGGGATCTTCTATTGGAGAGGGAATGTTGTTTCCATTACCTGTACCTATTATATCCAATGTTTCTGTTACTGTTGTATTCTTTAAAAAAATGTTTTTGCCATAAAATGAATTGGGTTCGTAAGTAAACGTTGTATACCCTTTGGTTGGATATTTAATTTTTGTAAGCATTCCAGCCTGCATTTTAGTAAGATCGATAGATCGGTCGGCAGCACCAATCTGATAAAAAGTACCTAAATTTTGTACTATAATGTCTCGTTTTGGTATTAAATTGGTATTGGACTTTCCATTATAATTACCAAAATAATCCATTGAAAAGGATCTTAAATGCGGGAGTTGCTCCAATGAGTATTCTAAACTAACCACTTCTTTTTCATCAATTGTCCCATAAGTTTCGTAAACCCGATCTAACTTAAAACGGTATTTGTCAACTCCCAAATAATTTGTAAGATCACCTGTTGTACTGTATTCAAAATGTATGGTCTTCATTTCAGTATAACCAGATGCAACGTTGCCTTCTTCAATGATGATTTTATCCAGATAAACACCATTGACACCATCACCCCCTGCATATTGTGTATTACTAGTTGTTATAAAACGTACCCGCCCATTAGGAAATGAAATTTCTTGTAATTTATTTGCAAATGTTAGAGAGGTAGAACTATTACTGATCCATCCAAACATTTGGGATGTTTCAAATAGCTCACTCTGATTTCTTCCTTTGGAATAAGTATATTTTTGAGAATGGCTTTCTCCAGACGAAAAACTAGTATATTGAGTCCCATAGCTATAAGTTAAAACATCACCCTTGGTATTGGTTATTTTATTGAGTAACCATGCCGATTTGTATGGTGTATTATGTATATGGGTGCCACCACCACTTGTTGGTTTGTTTAATTGGCTTTGCTCATAATCTACAAATTCGTATTGAATCCCTTGTTTGTCAATAATTTTATATAGATATGGATTGTGCACATTAACTGTTTTATGTCTGTATATTTTAAATTGATCTGGCGGAAACTTGGTTGTTACTTCGCCATCGTTATCTGAATCAAGAAAAAAGGTTCCGTTCACCGTAGGCAGGCTAATTTGATAAGCATCTTTAACCCATGAGTATTTTTCGGCATTAAGAACATCTGGAACTTGATAGTCGTAGGGGTTGGCACCTATAGTATTTGTTAAAGCGGTTACATTTGGAATGGTATAAGGATCTGACTCTAACTCATCTGGCGTGTCTCTGGTTTCTAAACTTATCAAACCACCTGTATCCATTGCCCAGCCTAGTCCAACCCATGAGGGTACTTGATTTACTTTAATACCCGAAGCATGGTATTTTAATTTAATAGGAATCTGTATATCGCCAGACACAACCGTATATAAGGGAATTTCTATATTAGGCAAGCCTGAAGCAAGGTTAACGGGATAGGCCCCATATGTACCTAGTTCTGAAGCTGTAGGGGCTGGTGGAAATATATCAGGTAATTTTTCCTGACCTGAAACAATATTAATAGAAAATAAGGCTAAAACTAAAAACGATAAAGGTGTTTTCATTTGGTTTGAGATTATAATGAAATTTGGATTAAATATTTTGTGGTAAAAGTATGGATGTTGTAGGAATAAAAAGTAGGGTTTTACCTTACTTTTTGTAAGGTTTTTAAAAAAAATATAATTTTAAGGAATAATTATTTATGTACAGGCGACCAATAACTGTGTTATAGACGTTATAAAACAGCAAATTGATTTAAAAATTTATTTTGTAATGTAGGATGTATTAATTTTTATAAATCAAGAACCTCCACAATATCCCCTATAAATTTCATGGCTTCTGCTTCGAGGTGCTGGTATAATGTATTAAAATTATTGAGATTGGGACGCTCCATTAATATATGCTCAACAATTGAAAACCCTTCCAGATTGTTTGGTATATGATATTTGTTCCAATCGCTGTTTCTAAATATATCCCAATATTTTTTTTGTATTTGCCTATTTTGTCCAGCCAGACAAATTCCAAACTGCATTTTATTATAGCTAAAGATGATGACAATTTTAAGTTTTTGGTTCTTCAATGAAATTGGGGTAAACGGAAAGTATGAAAAATTTATATTTCCTTGATAAATGCTTCCTGTTTTATAGTCAATAGGATAGGTCTTTTTTAAATACGTTCTTAATCCTTTTATGCAGGCGAGTAATTTTTTGTAGTCTTTTTGTATACGATCTTCTTCACTTTGTTTTCCGCAAGGTATTAAGTTATCATTATCTGTTCGCTCGCTTTTTTTACTAGAATGCCTGTTTTTAGTATTTGGCTTTTTAGTGGGGATACAAATATCAACTATGAATTTATGCTCAGGGTGTGTGCTATGGTCATTATGATATAACTCAAAATAATGACCATCTTCAAATTCGTAACCATTTTCCAATACCCACACGCATGTACTATCCCAGGCTTTAGAAAAAGAGTCAGGTGCTATTTCAAAAGTACCTACAGCATAATACCCTTCTTTAATGAGAACCTTTTTTACAGGGCTTTCAACTGGTACATCTTCATGTGCTGTAAAGCAAGTACTTAGTCTTACTTTAGATGGATCTGTCACTTTGGGGTTGTCGTGATATACGGTTACTGCTTTTAGATTTGGAACATTTAGCAAGTCTTTAGTTGTCATCCATTTTATTAACTTTTCGTAACTGTCTCCAACCTTATTAAATTCACCAATATGGGTTATTCCAATAAGCGTCATTTCAGAAAGCTTTTTTATTTCTATTTGTCCATTCATTTTAATCCAATCTAAGGCATTATCGATTTGACAAATATATTTTTCAATCGATTTTGAGTCTACACCAATCTTGCTAATTTTATTTTTAGACTTAAATGCCGTAGGGGATATGCCGTAAAAATTTTTAAATGCTCTTGAAAAAGCATTACCACTACTAAAACCATATCTAAAAGCCAGTTCGGTTATAGACGCATTGGTTCCAACTAGTAAAATAGCGGCGATTCTTTCAATTCTTTTTCTACTAATAAATTCATTGATAGGCTCACCAGTTATAAATTTAAAAAGCCTGTGAAAATGAAATGGCGAGTAGCAGGCTTTTTTAGACAATCCTTCAAGTGATAACTCTTTGGCTAAATTATTTTCGATATAGTCAATGACTATATTAATTCTTTTTATATAGGCTTTTTCCGTATTGTCATTCATTCTTAAAGTATTACTGGTCGATTAGAATGTTATAATTGAAATTGTATTTGAGGTTTAATGGAATTGATTTTCAAACATAACTAAAAACTTGGTGTTTTGTGAGAAAAAATTACGGCTTTTATTTTGTCATTCTTCTTTATTTAAATTGGGACGGTGTTTTATTTAAGAATTGTATATTTAGCTAAAATTATATTTAATCATTATTATAATGTTCAAAATTCAAAAACCTTTCCTATTATCAGTTTTAGCCCTTATGCTTTTAACTAGCCTACAAAGTTGTGGAACACCTCAAAAAGCAAAATTAAAAGCTTTGATTATTGATGGTCAAAATAATCATGGTGTATGGCCAAAAACAAGCATCATGATGAAAAGTTATTTAGAGGAAACAGGCTTGTTTGAAGTGGATATACAACGTACCAATTATATGTGGATAGGCCCTCATTTTAATAAAATAGAAGGTGTTGAGAAAATAGAAGAGTTATTGGAAATATATCCGATTGATGAAGAAAAGAGAACCTTGGTTGATAAGCCAAAGTCAGACCCCGATTTTAGCCCTAACTTTGAAGCTTATGATCTGGTTATTTCAAATTTTGGGTGGAAAACAGCTAATTGGAATGATGCTACTAAAAAGAATTTTGAAAGTTATATGCGCAATGGTGGTGGATTTGTTCTTATTCATGCAGCTAATAATGCCTGGGGGGATTGGGATGCCTTTAATGAAATTATTGGACTAGGCGGCTGGGGCGGTAGGAATACCGAAAGTGGCCCGTATGTGTACTATGATGCGAATAATAAATTAAATCATGATACTTCTGATGGGCCTTGTGCGAGCCACGGACCTCAGTTGGAATATCAATTAAAGACGCGTGCTCCAGAGCATCCAATAATGAAAGGGCTTCCTGACACTTGGTTACATACTAAAGATGAATTGTACGAGCGCCTACGTGGACCAGCTAAAAATATGACCGTATTGGCAACAGCATTTTCTGGAACAGATGCAGATGTATCTAAAGCAGATAAAAATAAAGGGCGTACAGGTAGACATGAGCCGCTATTAATGGCTGTTGAGTATGGCAAGGGACGCATCTTTCATTCGGCTTTAGGTCACATGGATTACTCTATGGAATGTGTTGGGTTTATAACAACACTACAGCGTGGTGCAGAATGGGCTGCTACTGGTAAGGTGACTCAAAGTATTCCTGAAGATTTTCCTACTGCCGATGCTATAAGTGCAAGAAAATTTAAGTAATAGTTTATGTTGTCATTGTACTTGTTGGTATGCTAATACTAACCAAAGTTTAACGGTTATTTATCTTTCTTGAAAAGCGGAATTCGATAAGAGAGTGTATAACTATAACCTGTACCAATACCACTACTGTCAAAGGTTTTGTTGAATCCAGGGATGTAAACATTTTCAAAATTATCGGGAACGGTTTCACTGGCCAATATTTTAAGTTGTGCATTCAGCCCCAAGTATAGATTATTAAATAATTCTACTTTTATACCTAAAATAATCTCCGCCCATATAGCTGTTAAACCACTAAATTCTTGTTTTTCATTCGAAGAAAATTGTGGTGCCCAATATTGGTTTGTACTGTAAACAGTAAAACTATTTAAATCATGACTAAACGAACTTGCCCCTATACGAAAACCAGAATAGATCATATTATCCATATTCAACCAATTTTGATACATATTAAAGTCAATACCGCCTTTAATGTATGAGCCTTTACTTGTAACATCTAAATACTCACTAACTGTTTTTTTTTCTTCAATACCAATTTCACCAGCAATGTATAGGCGCTTTTTTAGTCTGTAATCTGCCGAAATTTCAAATCCGCTATATTCTTCATCTACAAATGAACGGATCAATTTACCTATATCGCCACCTACACGAAGTCCATATTTCAATTTTACTTTTATAGTATCATTTGAAGTGCTAGGAATACTGTCATTTTGTGCGTTTACAGATACACACAAAAAGAGTAGGCATACTAAGCTACTAATGAGACATTGAAAAGTGCGCTGCTGTTTCATCTTCTATAGATTGGTTATCGGTTAAGGATTGTCTAGATATTATCCATTGATCTGGGTCACTTTCATCCAAGTCCAGAGTTACATTCCTAAAAATAGTTTTATAGCCACAAGCCCTAGATACATAAACCTCCTCGCGTGTATAATTTATGGTAATAATATCTTGATTACCATCAATAAAATCATCAGAAGTATCATCAGGCGTGCCAGCGTCATTAATACTAGCTTCCTTTATAAGTATATACTGTGTTGTATTCTCATCTGTCCTTAATGGCAGCACAAGATTATCTGTATCATTAAAATTATAATCGGGTAAAACAAATTCATTATCAACACCAATGGCTACCAAATCAAAAACATTTTTTTTGTTATCAGAGTTTGTATCGTCTAAAAGATCAATAACTAATCTTGGTGTGGTAGGGGTACTGTCTGGACAGATATCATCACGTTCACAACTTATTGATATGATAGCTACCAAAAGGAGTGGGATTACTAAAATTTTAAAATACTTCATTTTTATATAAATTCTTTAACAAGCACAGAACGATATTTTATTCTTATTGATATCCAATTATCGGCGTTCCAAAAGTACAACATTTTCAACATGAAACGTTTGAGGAAACATATCTACTGCTTGTGTTTTTGTTACTTTATATGTGGCATCCATTAATGCTAGGTCTCTTGCCTGAGTAGCACTATTGCAACTTACGTAAACAACCTTTTTTGGTGCTATGTTCAATATTTGTTGCACGACATCTTTGTGCATACCATCACGTGGCGGATCGGTTATAATAACATCTGGTTGCCCATGCGTTTCTATAAAATCATCATTAAAAACATGCTTCATATCACCAACATAAAACTCAACGTTATTTATATTATTTAATTGTGCATTTTCTTTGGCTGCAATTATGGCGTCTGGAACAGATTCAACACCTATAACCTTATTCGCTTCTTTAGCAACAAATTGAGCAATGGTGCCAGTGCCGGTGTATAAATCGTAAACCAGTTCGTTTCCTGTTAATTCAGCAAAATTTCTTGTTATTTTATATAGCTCAAAAGCTTGATCTGAATTTGTTTGATAAAATGATTTAGCATTAATTTTAAACTTTAAGCCTTCCATGTTTTCAAAAATGTGATCTGTTCCTTTATAACAAACAACATCTTGATCGTATAATGTATCGTTTGCTTTACCGTTAATTACATACTGTAATGAGGTTATTTGTGGAAATGTATCAGCAATATAATCTAACAATAATTCACGTTTTACCTTATCTTCTTTAAAAAACTGAACCAATACCATAATATCGCCTGTACTGGATGTACGAATCATCATGGTTCTTAATAAACCTGTTTGATTTCGAGTATTGAAAAACTCTAACCCGTTTTCAATAGCAAATTGTTTAACAGCATTTCTAATAGCATTGGATGGATCTGCTTGTAAATGGCATTTTTTAATATCCAGAATTTTATCCCACATACCTGGAATATGAAATCCCAAGGCATTTCTATCTCCTAAATCTTCATCAGACTGAACTTCCTCTACAGTTAGCCAACGACTATCACTAAAAGAAAATTCCATTTTATTTCTATAGAAGTATTGATTTGAAGACCCCAGAATAGGAGTTATTTCTGGAAGTTCAATATGGCCAATACGTGTTAAATTATTGGTCACTTCTTTTTGTTTATAAAACAATTGGTGCTCATAAGCCATGTTTTGCCATTTACAGCCCCCACAGGTTCCAAAATGCTCACATTCAGGCTTTGCTCTTTTATCTGATAATTTATGAAATACAGTGGCCTTACCTTCATAATAGGCCTTTCGTTTTTTAAAAGTTTGCACATCAATAATATCACCAGGCACAGCATTTGGTAGGAAAATGACTTTTCCATCTGGTGCTTTTGCTATGGTTTTACCTTTAGCACCAGCATCAATGACTTCTATTTGCTCAAAAACTTGTTTTTTTGCTTTTCTTCTAGACATCCTGCAAAAATAATAATAGCAACAAATAAATATGGTTTTATTTCCATTAACTTTAAGAGATTTTAAAGAAAGTTTATTTTGAATCTTTCTATTGGGACTAAGAGAGATTATGCCCATAGATAAAAAATAAAATGAACCTTTTTTATCTTTTAGAGTCTTTATAGTATAAGCTGCCTAATAAGGATGGATAGTGAACAACGAAAAATTGATAAACAACTCGTTTTAGAGTATCAATCTGGTAATAAAAAAGCACTTGTGTTTTTAGTAAAACGCTGGCATAAATTATTTTGCGAAAAAGCTTTTTATGTTTTAAAAGATGCAGATGCTGCAAAAGATATTACCCAAGATTGTTGGCATATTATTATGGACAAGATCTGTAATTTGAAACAACCTGAAAGTTTTGGGAGCTGGGGAATGCGCATCGTTTACACAAAGTCTTTAGACGCTGTTAAAGCAAAAAACAGAAGACAAGATGAGTTAACGCATTATAAATACGAACAGGATCTTTTAGATGTAAAAGAAGATGATAAGGAACAGTTAAAAAATAAGCTTTTACAAACGGTAAAAAAACTCCCCGAAAACCAGCAAACCGTAATTAGGTTGTTTTATGTGGAAGATTATTCATTAAAAGAAATTAGCAATATTCTAAACATATCTGTAGGTACCACAAAGTCAAGGTTATTTCATGCCAGGGAAAAATTAAAATTAATATTGAAAAGATAAATAATTACAGAGAAGTCAAAATAGAGTTTAAGCTATTTTATTAAGGTTTTGGACTTAATAAAATGAACATTAGATTAACAATAAAATATATAACGGATGAAAACAAATATGGAAGACATAGACAAGCTCATTAAAGAAACATTAACTGAAGAGGAAGCAAAATTTTATGAAGAATTAGATGAACAAAGCATTTTTGGGATGCTTGGAGGTTTGTTTATGGGCAAGTTTAAATGGATGATTATTTTAATAAACATTATAAGCATTTTTGCTTTTGTGGCATTTATATATTGCGCCATTCAATTTTTTAATACCGAAGTTACTAACGAACTTATAAAGTGGGCTGTTTTAGGCGTACTTAGTGTGATGTTGGTTAGTATGTTGAAATTATTTGTTTGGATGCAGATGGACAAAAATGCTATAATTAGAGAGATTAAGCGTTTGGAGTTACAGGTCTCATCACTCTCGGGTAGAATCTCTGAATAGGGTTTTATAATACAATTAATATTTATTAACTTGCGACTCTATCCAGGGATGATTTCTCTCCCACGCTGAATTTTCGTTTCTTCGAAAGAATAAAGGTACAGTAGGAATTGCATATTTTTTTATTTAAACTTTTTTAAAATGGCAATTTTAGAAGAACAAACGTCGCAACAATTAATTGAATTAGAAAACAAGTATGGAGCTCATAACTATCACCCGTTACCCGTCGTATTAAATAAAGGGGAAGGTGTTCATGTATGGGATGTGGATGGAAAACAATATTATGATTTTCTTTCTGCATATTCTGCTGTCAATCAAGGGCATTGTCACCCCAAAATAGTTAATGCTATGGTGCAACAAGCACAAACATTAACCTTAACTTCGAGGGCATTTTATAATGATATGCTTGGTAAATATGAGAAATTTGCTTGCGAATTTTTCGGGTTTGATAAATTATTACCAATGAATACAGGAGCTGAAGCTGTAGAAACAGCTTTGAAGCTATGTAGAAAATGGGCATATGAAGTAAAAGGGATTGACGAAAATAAAGCAGAAATTATTGTATGTGATAACAATTTTCATGGACGTACTACCACCATCATTTCGTTCTCGAATGATCCTGTTGCACGTCAAAATTTTGGACCATTTACCAATGGATTTATTAAAATAGAATACGATAATCTTCATGCACTAGAAGCTGCTTTACAAAGTAACCCAAATGTTGCTGGTTTTTTAGTAGAACCTATACAAGGAGAAGCAGGAGTTTATGTCCCTAGCGCGGGATACTTGGCTAAAGCAAAATCATTATGTGAGAAATACAACGTTCTTTTTATAGCAGACGAAGTACAAACAGGTATTGCTAGAACAGGAAAGCTATTAGCAGTTCATCATGAAAATGTTATCCCAGATATCTTAATTTTAGGAAAAGCCTTAAGTGGAGGGGTTTACCCAGTGTCTGCCGTACTGGCTAATAACGCTGTTATGAATGTTATAAAACCTGGTAACCATGGAAGTACTTTTGGAGGAAATCCTATAGCAGCAGCAGTAGCTATAGCAGCACTTGAAGTAGTAAGAGATGAAGCATTGGCAGAAAATGCTGAAGTATTAGGTAATATATTTAGAAGTGAATTAAATAAATATATTGAAACCAGTCATATAGCAAGTCTGGTTAGGGGAAAAGGTTTACTTAATGCTATTCTTATAAATGATGAAGAAGATAGTGATACAGCTTGGAACATCTGTCTGGCATTAAGAGATAACGGATTGTTGGCAAAACCTACGCATGGAAATATTATACGTTTTGCGCCACCATTGGTAATGAATGAATCGCAATTACTAGATTGCGTTAATATCATTATAAAAACACTTAAACAATTTGAGGAGTAGATATATTTAATTTAGAAGTGTATTTAATCAATAAAAAAAGCGCCATTTGGCGCTTTTTTTATTTTTGTAATTAATGTTATTGATTTTTTTGCATTTGATCCATCATTTCTTGAGACCGCTGCATTATTTCATCCCAGCCTACAGTAGATATTGTATATAATGTATATACAAAATATAGAATATTTATTATTAATATAACCAAGGCTACTATTTTAGCCGTGTTCATAGCTTTAATACTGTTAGGGTCGTAGTTTTCGGGGTTAAGTTTAGCCTTGTTTAGGTTACTGTTAGCAATTATAAATGCAATACCTGCAAGAATAAATCCTAATCCTCCAATACAGCAACATAAAAAGCCTAAAATAGCCAGTACATAAACAAGTGTTGGGTTGAGTTTTTGTTGTTCCATCTGTGAATTTTAATTGATTGTTTTAATGATATAACTTATTATAATAGTGGCTACTGTTAGTATGGCCAATCCGCCAATAATTTTATTGGAGTGCTTAAATTTAAAGAAAATATTTATGCCTATAAACAGAAAAAGAATAATTAGGCTATAAATTGCAGGATACATGTGAAAAGCTTCGGCAAACTCACCTTTTAAGACTAAAGCCATAGATCTTTGTAAGCCACACCCCATACACTCTACTCCAAAAAGTTTTTTGTTTAAACATGGTAACATATAATCATCCAAAGCCTGCATGCGTAGTAAATGGTTTTTATGGAGCTAAAATAGTAAAAGGATATGAATTGATATTTCTTAATATCCAAAATAAAAGGACCACTATGAGTATCGTAAAAGTAGTTTTTGAGTTATGCAAAAGGTTCTTAAAAGTCCTATTAAAAATTATTTTGGACAATTTAATAGAAGTGTCATATAATAAAACGACAATTAATAAAACAATTAAGAAATTGTACTTGAAGCCATCAATAATATGTCCTTGGAGTAATTGATGTACTGCTCTTTGACTTCCACAACCTGGGCAATATATACCAGTGAAAGAATACAAGGGACATTTTGGGAAAATTTTATACTCCAAAGGGTTGTAGTTATAAAACAAATATGAAATAAAAGCCAATGTAATTGCAATTACGATAACAATAAAGGGCTTTATTTTATTGAGCACTTCCAATGGCACCTAAAAATGCTATTCCAAAAATAAGTATATAGATTACCCAGCCAAATAGAGCTATTCCAATAGAAACCAAACCCCATGTTTTAGCATTTTTTGAGGCCTTATTTGCTTCTTCGTATTTTCCATCCTCATAATTGCTATTAACTTTAGTAGCATAAATAATGCTAACAATTCCTGTAGGTAAACAGCACAAAATAGTACTTATAATTGCCAAGGCTAAATAACTGTTGGGTCTTGGTGGTTTGTTTTCCATAATATTTAATATTAGATATTGGTATTAAATATATGAAAAATGATTAAAATTGAAATATATAGAAAGTAAGGGAGGATTATTCTATTTATTGGCCACTATAATTTTTTTGTTAAATACCTGATTATTCTTCAAGCTTATTTGGACAACATATACACCATCATTAAGTAATTTTGTAGAGTATGTATATGCCTTTTTTAAATTTAAAACCCTTTCATTCTGGATTTTTTTACCTGTGACATCGAATAAGTCAATAGCTTTTATATTCAAAGAATTTGGGTTTAAGATTTTCAATTCAGAAATATTATTATTTTGAAATACTTTTATATCATCAAGATTAGTTTCAATAGTGTTTAAAGTGTTTTCACTGAAAACAATTTGAAATCGATCTTTATAGTTATTGGCATCAAGATTAATATTAAAATCTTGAGTTTTTAAATTAACAAATGTATTGCTTTCGGTATCATGTATATAAATAGGTTGCTCATTTTCAAAATTTTGAATATCTGTGATTCTAATTCTAATTTGAGATTCTCCGTTTACTCTAAGAGCTAAAGGAATACTTAAAGCATTATCAAAAGGCAATGCTTCACTGAGGTAAGGTTTTCCGTCAACTAGCAAATGCGCATCTGAAGCCAAAATATCGCTTTCATGTATATTGGATTCTAATCCATAATCAAAACCATGTGTAGCTGAGTTATGAAATGTTTCAACCAATTGTCTGGTATAAGTATCATTAAAATCAACATTTAGTCTAAAACGTTTATAATCATTCGGGACTTTTGAAAACCCATTTATATTTTTTGAAATTTTCCTTTTCGTATTTTTAAAAAACTCAGTAGAATCTGTTGCTATTGATTCCCTTTTATAAACACGATGACTATTTTTAGCTTTTACTGTTCCAGTTGCAGTTCCTTCAACCATGAAACCTTGTCCGATAGGGATATAGCGTCTAGGGCGTTTCCCACTAGGACTTCCACTTCCTGCTCCATTAATAGCACCATTGCCATTATAAGTACTAAAAGTTGCAGGTGTGTAAGTTTCAACCAATCCATCGGCACTAATAGTATATGTGGCATAGCCGCCGTCGTAATGTTTAATGTGATGTGAGTTTACACTAGGGTTTTGTTCCCAAAAATGTAAAGTACCTGTAATTACAGTAGCATTTTCAGGGTCATGAATATAAGCTAATGCATCTAGAGCAGAGGGGTATGGATTTCCTGTTAATGTAAATTGAGTATCTAAAACACTTACGCTTATAGTGCCATTGTTGGGCTTGCCTCTAAAATCGTATTGCTGTGCACCACCAGATCCGCTAGTCCCTTTCATTGTAAAGCCTTCGCCAGGGTTTAAGGTGGTAGCTCCTTGTACATGTATCCAATCAGAATATGAGTCTGAGGCTACAAACTTCCAAACCCAATACGGCTCAATAGTTAAAGGGACAGCAGTACTATTATAACCAGCTACATGAGCTATAGTAGCAGGTGTAGAAGATATAAGACCTGTAACATCATTAAGAAGTGTAATTCCAAAAGGATTGTTTACAGAATTACTGGTTTTAGTACCAATGGGTGAACACCAATAATTGTATTCGTATGCATCTACATTAGCCTCTTGGTAAAGACTTAACTCTCCAACGCCAGAATTTCCAGTAGTTCCAGAGCCTTGAACAACTTGGGCTTCATCACGTAAATAGATGGTACTGTTTGCTTCGTTTAGATTTATATCGTCTTCAACAAAGACAACTTCATCATTTACAAAAAGATAAGCATCATTTCTTACTGATAATTGAGAGAATGATAAGTTGCTAATTAATAGCAAAAAAAGGGCGCATCTACTGAACATTGCTTAATAGGTTATGTACATTTGGGATAACAAATATATATTTTTTTCTATAAAAACTATTATTTCATCGGTAAAAAATGTATTTAAACGGAATTACACATGATAAAACCCCGTTGAAATGCTTATCTAAAAATCTAAATTTTTAATAGTAATTTGCAGACGATAAAAAGAACGATTACTAATGAAGTATTTTAATTACATTTTGATTATTATAGGAGCTATTGTTGCTGTTTATGCTAAATATGACACAGAGCAAAATGAATATATTCTAATGGGCGGTATAGTTATACTTATGCTTGGAATTTATAGAATATCTAGAAGTATACCTAGTAAGCATGACAGAGAAGAAGATACTAATAACCTTGAAAATGAGTAGCTATGCCTTTTAAATTAGGTGATTTTGTATTGGTTATAGATGAAGACCTGTCTGGGGTTATAAAGCAAATTTCTGGAGATACCATTTCAGTTGAAACAACTGATGGTTTTTTACTAGATTTTAAAAGTGATGAGCTGGTTATAGATAAAGCTAGTAGTGCTCTTGACAAAGAATTGTTTTCGCAAACTACTTTTAGCGATGTTGTTTCAGAAAAAGAACAACCTACAAAAAGAAAACAAGTTAAAATGAGGGTAAAAGATAGATATGAGCCCACTATGGAGGTTGATTTACATATTAGTAAATTGATTAAATCTTCAAAGGGAATGTCTAAATATGATATACTGACTCTTCAATTGGATACGGCTAAGCGCCAATTAGATTTTGCTATTAGAAAACGCATTCAAAAAATAGTGTTTATTCACGGTGTAGGTGAAGGCGTTTTAAAAGTAGAATTAGAGTATTTATTTGGGCGCTACAATAATGTAAAATTCTACGATGCTAATTATCAGAAATACGGATTAGGAGCTACCGAGGTATATATTTATCAGAATGTTATACCTAATTAAAAACGGGGTCTCCCTTTCTCGTTTTTGTTAATTTGGAGTCTTGCAAGTTTCCAAAATCAAATTCATCTAAGGAGATTAGTGTTAAATCAAAATTAGAAATCTTAAGGGTTACGGTATAAGTTTGAGTAATATTATGATCTCTATATTCTGTTGCTACTACTTCAGTAGATACATCGGGGTTTAAATAATCATTAAGATCACCACTAGTAGTATCATCTCTAGGGTTTTGGTTTTGCGAGTCATTTTCTTCATCACGCGTATCAACACCATCGCCATCATCGTCGGTATCTAAATAATCAGGTGTGCCATCTCCATCTGAATCTAGCGCATCACTTAAATTACCGTCACCATCTGGATCTGGGTCTTCATCTATAGTTAAAACATTATCACCATCATCATCAGCATCAATGTAATTAGGTATGCCATCATTATCAGTATCGTCATCTTCTAAATTTCCATTACCATTTCTGTCTTCCAATTCTGCAGGAATACCATCATTGTCGTCTTCGGTTAAAACAGCTTTTATTGCAGCTGTCCCATCTGTACTTTCTATATCTTGAGTTATTATTATATCAGACGGTGGGATATCATTACAAAATAAATCATTAGGCAATTTGGTATTACTATATGTTCTGTAGTTAAATGGGTTGGTAGTGCTTATATTGAAATTTTCTTCATAAATTTTAGTTGTTTCATCTATCCCATTAAGAATCTCATCAAGAGTAAGTCCAGCAATTTTTAAAGATAACGATTCAGAAGGGTCGTCTTTCGTTTTGTAAAAGACTAAACTAGATACACCTTGACAAGCTTTAAAAGTTTCTTCAAAGTCTAATTCAACAGTAATTACATCACCATCATCACAAGAGTATATATATAATAAACCTATAGATATTAGAACTAAAAATAATTTACGCATTGATTTTGGGTTTTAGGACAAAAATAAAGTAATTGTTATTTATAACGCAGCTTATTGATAATAATTTTATTTCAAGTATTTTTGACCTTTGAAAGTTTATTTGACTCCCAGATTATTGTTTTGAATTTTATAATGAATGGATTTTTATGAAGCATGTTTATTTTGATAATGCAGCGACAACTCAAATAAGAGATGAGGTGATAGTGTCTATGGCAGAAGTTATGAAAAAGCATTATGGAAATGCTTCATCATCGCATGGTTTTGGAAGATCATCTAAATCATTAATAGAACAATCAAGGAAAACCATTGCGAAATATTTAAATGTATCTGCTGGAGAAATTGTGTTCACTTCTGGAGGTACTGAAGCTGATAATTTGGTATTAAGGAGTGCCGTTAGAGATTTAAATATAAAACATATTATTACTTCAAAAATTGAACATCATGCTGTTTTGCATACTGTTGAGCAACTTGAAAAAGAGTATGGTATATTGGTTAGTTATGTTAATCTTGAAACTAATGGAGACATTGATTATTCCCATTTAGAAAGGTTATTACAAGTAGAAGGCAAAACACTAGTAAGTTTGATGCATATTAACAACGAAATAGGTAACATTTTAGATATAGAACGCGTTGCCAATTTATGCAAAGCTAATCAGGCTTTATTTCATAGTGATGCTGTCCAGTCTGTTGGCCATTATGAAATGGATTTGCAAAAATTACCAATTGATTTTTTAGCAGCAAGTGCCCATAAGTTTCACGGACCAAAAGGAGTAGGTTTTGCTTTTGTTAGGAAAAATTCAGGTTTACAACCATTAATTTTTGGAGGCGAGCAGGAGCGAGGGCTTAGGGCTGGTACTGAAAGCGTGCATAATATTATAGGTATGGAGGAAGCGTTAAAAAGCGCTTACAATAATTTAAGCAAAGAAGCCAATTACATTATGGGGCTAAAACGCTATTTTATTGATAAAATAACCGAAGAGATACCAGAAACCGCTTTTAATGGCTACTCTAACGACTTAAATAAAGGTACTTACACGCTTGTTAATGTTTGTTTGCCCATACCTCCAAAAAAAGCTGCCATGTTATTATTTCAATTAGATTTAAAAGGCATAGCATGTTCTAAAGGAAGTGCTTGCCAAAGTGGTAGTTCTCAAAAGTCACATGTTTTGACCGAAATTTTAAATGACACCGATTTACAGAAACCGTCCATTCGTTTTTCCTTTAGTTTATATAATACGAAAGAGGAAGTAGATCATGTCATAAATGTTTTAAAAGCGTTTCTTGAATAAGCTTTTAAAATTTCATGGTCGTTCTTATATTAAAGACTCTTGGTGTTAAATAATTAGGGATAGCGTATTGACGTTTACTAAATGCATCTCTTACCCAAGTATTAGTGATCGAGTTTTGTACATCAAACATATTATAAATTTCAAAACCAAAAGAAAGTGCTTTAAAAGGCTTTTTCCAACCTTGGTTAAATTGTTTTTTTTCATCAACAAGCACAAATTGTAAGCCTAAATCGGCACGCTTATATGCGGGTAACCTGTTTTGATATTCATAAGGATCTGCATAACTGGGGGACCCTCCTGGTAAACCTGTATTATATACCAAATTCAAATACATTTTCATACTTGGAACATTAGGCACATAATCCTGAAATAATGCAGCAAATTTTAAACGTTGATCGGTCGGTCTGGATATGTAACCCCTATTATCTATATTCTCTTCTGTTTTTAAATACCCAAAACTAAACCATGACTCAGTACCAGGAACAAATTCGCCATTTAGTCGCATATCTAATCCATAGGCATAGGCTTTAGCATTATTGCTTGCCCTATATCGAATACGTACATTTTCTAATGTATAAGGGTTTACATCAGTCAAATTTTTATAATAAGCTTCTGTAGTTAACTTAAAAGGTCTGTCCCACATTTTAAAGCTATAATCATTGCCCAATACCAAATGAAAAGATTGCTGCGCTTTTGTATTAGGTTGAACGGTGCCATTGGCATCCCGAAGTTCCCGGTAAAAAGGAGGTTGATAATATAAACCTGCAGCCACTCTAAAAAGCATGTCTTTTTCCCACTTTGGTTTAATTGCAAATTGAGCTCTCGGACTGAATACTGTTTGAGATTTTTTTGAATCTGTACCAAGTGCTGCCGCAGCATCATCATTAACACTCCAGTTGTGTACCCTAACGCCTGCATTATACCACACATCACTGGTGCCAATTGTAGCACGTTTGCTCCATTGTAGATACGCCTGTAATCTGTTTATTTGGGTACCGTTAGTCGCTCTTATATTTTGAAAAGCTTCTAATGGGCCACTGTAAGGCGTATAAGGTTGTTCGTTTGCGGGTAAAGTTTTAGGTGGTCTAATTGAGAATCCCGCCGAATCAATAATTTCCCATTCTATTAAGCGATCCCGAATATCTTCATTGGTGTATTTTACAGACCATTCAATTCTATGATCATTAATATTAAAATCACCTTTATGTTCAATGTTGGTTATTAGAGCATCTAAATCATTTCGTCCGTGGTTAAGTTGACTACCAATACCTTGGCTAAACTCAACTTCACCTAAATCTTCATCACCAATATTGGTGTTTACTTCACCTAATCTGTATTGGGCCAGAATATCAAAATACTCCTCTTCAGTGGTATGATAGGTAGAGGTGATTAGTTTAAGCGTTAAATTGTCATTTGCAAAATAAGTCCCTTTAAAAGCACCAAAAAGGGTTTGGTAACGATCTTTTTCTTGGCCTTGATAGAATACTAATAAGGCTATGGGGTCGCTTAAGGTACCAAAATTGGTTTGTCTTGTTTGCGGTTCATAATTGTATTTATTTATGGAAACATTCCCTAAAAAACTTAAATGAAATTTATTTGAAAACTTATAAGTAAAATATGCTTGCGCATCGGCAAACGTAGGATTGAAATTAGTTTCCGTCTCTTTTGCGTTTACCAATAAACTATTATCGCGATAGCGAACTCCTGTAATTCCTGTGAATTTTGAATTCTTACTTATATTTTCGACAGATAGACTACCTCCTAATAAGCTTAAATCTGCATTTACTTCAAATTGATAAGGTGTTTTATATGTAATATCAAGTACAGAAGAAAGCTTATCTCCATATTTAGCTTGAAATCCACCAGCAGAAAAATCAACGTTTTGTACCAAATCAGTATTTACAAAGCTTAAACCTTCTTGTTGTCCAGAGCGTACTAAAAAGGGGCGATAAACTTCTATATCATTTACATACACCAAATTTTCGTCGTAATTACCTCCACGTACCGAATATTGTGTGCTTAATTCGTTGTTATTGCTTACTCCAGGCAGTGTTAATAATAGATTTTCTACGCCTGCATTGGCACCAGGTATTTTTCTTATGGTTTCTGGTTTTAAAGTAATTATGCCTTCAACTTCTTTATGTCTGTTGTTCGTCACAACAACTGTAGCAATTTGCTCAATAGAGTTGCTCATTACAGGGTTGAATTCGTATGATTCACCACTTTTTAAATTAAAAGTGCTAACAATCTTTTTATGTGAAAGATGCGTGAATTCTATGGTTACATCTTGATTTGCATCGATTTTAAAAATGTAAAAGCCATTTGAGTTCGTTACAGTACCTCTAGAACCTGCTTTAATATTTACTTTTTCAATAGGTTGGTTGTTTTCACCGAGTATAACTCCTTTTATTGTAGCTGTTTGGGAATAACCGATCGTGATTATGGAAAAAAACAGAAAAGAAATTAGAGATCGTTTTGCTTTCAAAAGTATGTAAAGTTTATTTTCGGTAAAATAACGCTTCAAAAGTAGAATTATTTCCAACATTATCAGTAACGATTACCTTTAAATTATTTTTGGTCTCTGTAATAACCCCATCATTAAAGTCATGGGTCAATGTTTTTGTTTTGTAATCGTATTCCATTAAGATCCATTTTCCATTTACTGTGGCTCTATATTTAGAAACTCCAGAAAAATCATCTTCAATCTTAATTTTTAAATAACGGTATTTACTTAACCACTGTCCTTTTTTAAAATTAGCAGGAGTAATTTCAGGTTTTATAGAGTCTGTAGCTAGCGTAAAAGTGCCTAAAGTTTTTGTTCTTGCAACTAAGAGATTCCCTTTTCTTTTAGTAGATGCGTAAACAGGTCTTTTTTTATAGCCTATTAAGCGTGCTATACACAATTTAGATTTATCCGCATCGGTATATGAGCTTATATCATAGGTTATGTTGAATCTTTTTTTAGCTGGAATTACATTTTTATGCAAGGTAAGTGTATCGTTTTTCACTTCAAAGTCCATATAAAAATCATCATAAAACGTATCCTTGTAAAAATCAACAGAAACATTACCTTCCTTTAAGTTGGTATTTTTATTAGTTTTAATATAATGGGGCGTTGTATGGCTTTTTCCTGGTTTAGAAATGCTGTTTTTAGAGCCTTTTATGTTTATGGTTACCCAAGCTTCATTTTTTTTATAGTCGGAAACTCTAATTTTATAAACTGAATAGGTGCTATCCTCAATAGATAAATAACCATTTTTTACAATGTCTTTATATAAGCTTAACGGATTATTTTTTTTGAATAATTTTTGAACCCGTTTTTTCTTAGTAGCGTAATGCTCATAATCAATAAGCTGATTGATATGTTTTGATTCGCTAAATGAAAACCTTCTAAAATCTAATTCAAAATTTCTTCTACCATTTAAAAAGGTTTGAATATTGTATACGCCATTAATGTTTGCGGCCAAATCTTGTCTGTCTATAGTCTCAATACCAAATCCAATATTACCATAAGCTTCAATGTTTTTTATGGTGTAATCTCCATTTTTAAGGGGAATTAAGCGTAATTTTTGTTTTGTGTTGGCTTTGTTTATAAATGAGTTCTCATCTAAAGGATAGGCGTAAATCGATTTTATTATAGGAATTGTGGAATCCTTTATATCAAGACCAAACAGCATAGGGTTTATAGGTCTTTCTTTATTATCACGAATTTCATAATGTAAATGTGGTCCTCCCGAACCTCCTGTATTTCCACTATATGCTATAATACTGTTTTTTGCTACAGGCAAAACTTCTGCACTAGGGAATAACTCAATCTCATACGATTCTTTTTCATATTGATGTTTTTTGATATAAGCTTGAATTTCTGGGGCAAATTTCTGTAAATGTGCATAAACCGTTGTATAACCGTTAGGATGTGTTATGTATAGTGCTTTTCCGTAACCGTAATGAGATACTTTTATTCGGCTTACGTACCCATTGGCAGATGCTTTTACCTTTAAGCCAGTACGCTGTTGCGTTTTTATATCCAGACCTGAATGAAAATGGTTAGAACGTAATTCTGCAAACGTACCAGACAATATTAAAGGAACCTCTAAGGGATTGGAAAAATAATCTTGGGGATAATTATTTTGTTGGGCATTTAATAAAAATGAAGCTGTAAAAAATAGGAACAGTATGAATCGCATAGAAAAGTATTATGGCTAAAATATTAATTTGAAATGAATATGCAAAGAATAAAACAATAATCGAACCATAGTTTAATGCATCGTTCTGATTATGAGTAATATTAACAGATTTTAAAATTTTATAAGAAAACAATTGTAATTTATAAGCAGGTATGTTAACTTTGTGTTATAAGTATTGAAATTTGTAAATGGGTAATATTGAAGATATTGTAGATTCTTTAGAAAACAAAATTAGTAAGGTATTACACAAATTAGAGCTTTTAAAGCTTGCTAATTCCAAATTAACTGAAGAATTAGAAGTTTCGAAAAAAGAAATTCAAAACCAAAAATTGCATATAGCAAGTTGGGAAGAAAAATATGAAGCTTTAAAAATGGCAAATGCAATGCTTGGTAGTGACGATAATAAAAGAGAAACTAAGCTTAAAATAAACGCTCTAATAAGAGAAATAGATCATTGCATAACGCAACTATCAGATTAGGGTTATATAAAATTCGATGTCAGAAAAGCTTAAAATAAAGCTGTCTATAGCTAATAGGGTATACCCTTTAACAATTGAAGCAAGTCAAGAGGAAGGGTTGCGCAAATCGGCTAAGAATATTGAAGCGATGATAAAGCAATTTGAGCAAAGTTATTCTGTTAGAGATAAGCAAGATGTATTGGCCATGTGTGCGTTACAGTTTGCATCTCAAGAAGAGCAGAAATCTATTGATAAAGAGAATGTAAATGAGCATGTAGAAGAAAAACTAAATGCACTTAATGATTTGTTACATTCTTATTTAGTCTCTTAACGTTCTTTAAAATAAACTAAAAAGTTACTGCCTACATTGGTTATTTTTTTTGATAAACTCAACGTTAATTCTTTAAAAAGGGTGAGTTTAAGTTGTAAAAGCATGCTGCTAGTGCCGAATTTATTTTGGTATCTTGAGCAGACCCTTGATCAGCTTGTTAGCCCTAAACTTGTTTTTAAGGAGTTTATACAAAACTTTATACCGATGTAGGCTTTTTTTATATATACAAACTAACTAAATACCGATGGAAAACTCAATTATATTTGCAGTAGGGGGTGTTATTTTAGGACTTATAATAGGTTTTATTATAACAAAGAGGCTTGAAAAGAATAATGCTTCGAAACTAGTAAAGGAAGCAAAGAAAAATGCAGAATTAATACTCAAAGAAGCAAAAGTCGAAGGGGAAAGACTTAAAAAAGATAAAATTCTTCAGGCTAAAGAAAAATTTATTGAACTTAAATCTGAACATGAAAAAGTCATTTTATCTAGAGATAAGAAAATGGCTGAAGCTGAAAAGCGTACGAGAGATAAAGAATCTCAGATATCCAACGAACTTTCAAAAGGAAAAAAGCTTAATGAAAATTTAGAAAGAAAAACGAAGGACTACAATCACAGGCTTGATGTGCTTGAAAAGAAGCAAGAAGCCTTAGATAAATTACATAAAAATCAAGTACAACAATTAGAGGTAATTTCGAGCCTATCTGCTGAAGAAGCTAAAGAGCAATTAGTGGAATCTTTAAAAGGAGAAGCGAAGAATGATGCCATGGCTTTCATTCAAAGTGCTTTAGAAGAAGCTAAATTAACTGCGGAGCAAGAGGCTAAAAAGGTTATTATTAATACCATACAGCGTATAGGGACAGAAGAGGCGGTAGATAATTGTGTATCTGTATTTAATATAGAATCGGATGATGTTAAAGGACGTATTATAGGTAGAGAAGGTAGAAATATTCGTGCTATTGAAGCTGCTACAGGTGTTGAGATTATTGTTGATGATACGCCTGAAGCTATTATATTGTCTTGCTTTGATTCTGTAAGAAGAGAAATCGCTAGATTGTCATTGCACAAGCTGGTTACAGATGGTAGAATCCACCCAGCTCGTATTGAAGAAATTGTAAAGAAAACCAAGAAACAAATAGAACAAGAAATTATTGAGGTAGGAAAACGTACGGTTATTGATCTTGGAATTCATAATTTAAATCCAGAGCTTATTAAAATGGTAGGACGCATGAAATACCGTTCTTCTTATGGGCAAAACCTATTGCAACACTCTCGTGAAGTGGCAAAACTTTGTGGTGTTATGGCTGCAGAATTGGGGCTTAATCCTAAATTAGCTAAACGTGCTGGATTATTACACGATATAGGAAAAGTACCAGATGCAGAAGCAGATATGGAAACACCACACGCTATTCTGGGGATGCAATGGGCCGAGAAGTATGGAGAAAAAGAAGATGTATGCAATGCCATAGGAGCGCATCACGATGAGATTGAAATGAAATCCCTATTAGCACCTATTATACAAGTTTGTGATGCTATTTCGGGGGCACGCCCAGGAGCACGCCGCCAAGTTCTTGATAGCTATATTCAACGTTTAAAGGATCTAGAAGATATCGCTTTCGGATTTACAGGCGTAAAGAAAGCTTATGCTATTCAGGCAGGTAGAGAGTTGAGGGTTATTGTTGAAAGTGAAAAAGTAGATGATCAAAAAGCTGCAGATTTATCATTCAGTATATCACAAAAGGTACAGACAGATATGACTTACCCTGGTCAAGTTAAAGTTACTGTAATTAGAGAAACGAGGGCAGTTAATATTGCTAAATAAATTCTTGATAAGTCAAGGATCTTATAAATTGAAAATAAAAAAATCCAGCATTAGCTGGATTTTTTATTAGATTTGAATGTAGTCTATAACAGTATTCTATAAGTTTTCTTATAATTTAAAACTTTAGTACTTCAAGCTATGTAGAAACGAGTCTTAGTTCTTGATTCTAACAGCGAAACGGTCTTAATTCTTTTAAAATGATCTATTTCATTTCCTAGGATGATACTTTTCCACCACTTCGGTGAGATGACTTTTGTCTATATGTACATAAATCTCGGTGGTAGTTATACTTTCATGACCAAGCATTAACTGTATAGACCTGAGATCTGCATCATTTTTTAATAAATGTGTAGCAAACGAATGTCTGAACGTATGCGGGGAGATATTTTTTTTAAGCCCGATTTTTTCTGCCAACCTTTTAATAATTGTAAAGATCATCGCTCTGGTAAGCTGTTTACCTCTTCTGTTTAAAAAAAGGGTGTCCTCATGGCCAGCTTGGATATTTAAATGATTTCGAATCTCATTTTTATAGATATTGATATACTTTTGGGTAATTTCTATGATAGGAACAAAACGCTGTTTGTCCCCTTTTCCTGTGACTTTTATAAAGCCCTCATCAAAAAACAGATCAGAAATCTTAAGGTTAACGAGTTCACTAACACGTAACCCGCACCCATAAAGTGTTTCCAGCATAGCACGATTACGCTCTCCTTCTGGCTTACTTAAATCTATGGCGTTAATAATGGTATCAATCTCGTCTTCACTTAATGTATCGGGTAATTTTCTACCAATTTTTGGAGATTCAATAAGCTCTAAAGGATTTGAAGCTCTGTAATCTTCAAATATTAAATAACTAAAAAAGCTTCGCAAACCAGAAATTAAACGTGACTGTGAACGTGCATTCACATTTTTGGCTGCTTCATATATAAAACCTTGAACTATTTCTGTGGTAATCGTAATTGGGGATTCATTAATCTTATGATGCTCTAAATAGTTAATTAGCTTTTCAACATCATGTGAATAGTTTTCAATAGAATTTTGAGATAAGCCACGCTCTATCTTTAAGTAAAGCTGATAATCTTTAAGTGCATTTTTCCATTTCATGTTATGTAAAAATAAAGTAAATCTTTGGATTGTACTTTTATAAATTTAGATAAGTAATTCTATAGGATTATAAATTATTTCACTTTTTAGATAGCCTTTTTTTTATGCACAAAAAAGAGCTAAAGGCAAGCTTCTATGCTTGGTTCCTTATATTTTGAATCATCGACAAAAAGCTTATTTGTTCGACAAAAAGCAATATTTTTGTTAATTTTCTTTTGCTATTAAGAATAAATAGACTTTATTTGTTGCAATCAAAAACTAAAAAACAATTTTAATCTTATGAAAAAATTATTACTTTTTGCTGCTATTGCAGTATTCGGATTATCAAACATGAATGCCCAAGAAACTAAATTTGGTGTAAAAGCTGGTGTTGATTTTGCGTCAGCAAAAGCTAAAGTACAAGGGTTTAGTATTACTGTTTCTGAAACAGGTTTTTATGTAGGTGGTTTTGCTGAGGTTGGTGTCTCTGACGCTTTTACTTTCCAACCAGAAGTTCTTTATGTTTCAATAAACGATTTTGACCAGATAAGTATTCCACTTATGGCGAAATTTGGAGTATCTGAAAAAATAGATGTACTTGCAGGACCTGCTTTAGGTTTCTTACTTGATAGTGTTGATGGACAAAAGTCTTTTAACTATGGTATAGAAGCAGGTGCGGCTTATGATATTACTGAAGAGTTATTTGTTGAAGCTAGATACAATATTGGTTTAGCAAATTTAATTGAGAATGCGCCTAGTGGTGTTTCTACAAAATTAAGTGGATTTTTTGTTGGTTTAGGATATAAACTTTAATAAGAAACAAACTATATATTATTAAAAAGGAAGCCGACTGGCTTCCTTTTTTTATGCTATAAAATTAGCAATCAGATAGTAAGAAAAAAGTGTTGAAAATTATAAGATTTTTCTTTTTCGCTTAAGCACTTGTGGCATTGGTTTTGATTACTGCTTGCAAATAATTAAAACTAAAATCTATTATGAAAAAATTATTATTATGTGCTGCTTTTGCAGGATTTGGATTGTCGAACATGAATGCCCAGGAGAATGTAATCAAAGTAAACCCTTTAGCTGTTTTAGGAGGTACCGATTTAGTGTCTTATGAACGCGTTTTAGGGGAACATACTTCTGGTATTATTAGTGCTGCTATTGGTGGTTTTAAACTTGGAGATGTTAAATATTCTTCATTTGGAGCAGGGCTTCAGTACAGATATTATTTTGAGGAGGTATTAGACGGTTGGTACGGTGGTGCCATTGTTTCTTATCAAAATGGTAAAACAGAAATTGATAACGGCATATTTGGAGGTTCTTCTAATGATGACGAATTTGATTTTACCTCAATTGGTGGTGGCTTAAAAGTTGGACACCAATGGGTATGGGATAGCGGATTCTCTTTAGATTTAAACATTGGAGCTAGCTACAAGTCATTTGACTATGATTTTACAGATGGTACATCGGCTACAACACAAGATTTATTTAAGGCCAGTGGTACATTGCCAACCTTTGGATTTGGTGTTGGTTACGCCTGGTAACAAACAAAAATAATTATAAAAGACCGAAGTATTTAGCTTCGGTTTTTTTATGCCCAATTTTTTAATATTTTTACCTCATGAAGAAATTGATCATCATTAACGGACCAAACCTAAACTTGTTGGGAAAAAGAGAGCCTAATATTTATGGAAGTTTATCGTTCACCGAATTTTTAGAAGAGATTAAGCAAAAATATACCAATGTAGAGATTGATTATTTTCAATCTAATATAGAAGGCGAACTCATAGATAAATTGCATGAAGTAGGTTTTAACCATGATGGCGTTATTTTAAACGCTGCTGCTTACACGCATACATCAGTAGGTATTGGTGATGCTATTAAAGCTATTGAAACTCCTGTCATAGAGGTGCATATTTCAAATACTTTTGGTAGAGAAGAGTTTCGTCATCAATCTTACATCTCTCCAAATGCAAGAGGCGTTATTTTAGGTTTTGGCTTGCAAAGCTATGAATTGGCGATTCAGAGTTTTCTTTAAGTCTTGTCGTAAATTTAACAATTGCCAAGTGAATTTTATGACTTGATTATGATAATTGCCTAATCTTATAATATAGATTTGTAATTAACCTTTAAATAATCGGTCATGAAAAATAAATTATTTGTTGTTATTTGCTTTTTCATAGTTTCACAGCCCATTATATGCCAAGAGAAAAGAAAAACAGATTCTTTTCTTATCACAGACGAAGTACAAATAAGTGATGTCCCAGTATCTTATTCTAATTATTTTTCTGAATTTAATCTTAATAAAAAGGACTTGCTCATTAGATATGGTAAGGAAGAAATAAGTACAATAGCATTTACAGATAGTTATACCATTACAGAATATCCAATATTGGCTAAATATTTTGTGAATGATAAGTTCAGCGTTTTATTTGGACCTAAAGTTGGGTTTTTAAGAAAAAACGGAATTATGGTAACTGAGGGGACATCATTGTTCTCAACTTTTGGCTTTCAATATGATATCACAGAAAAGTTTTCTATTGAAGGGCGAATAAATCATATGCTAACAAAAAAAGATCCTACGGTAGACTATTCGGTAGGAAATAATATGATTTATAAATTGGGTACGCGATTTAAGTTTTAAAACATAAAGCATTTTATTTATAGAAATATAGATTGTAAATAAAAAAGTTCCAGAAATTTCTGGAACTTTTTGTCTAATATCTATGTTCTTTAATCTCTTATCTAAAGACTAAAGGTGTATTACTTCATCATAAGCATCAGCAACGGCTTCCATAACAGCTTCACTCATAGTAGGGTGAGGGTGCACAGCTTTTAATACCTCATGACCAGTGGTTTCTAGTTTCCTACCTAAAACAGCTTCTGCTATCATATCGGTAACACCAGCACCAATCATATGGCAACCTAGCCACTCGCCATATTTTGCATCAAAAATTACTTTTACAAAGCCATCAGATGCCCCACCTGCTTTAGCTTTACCTGAGGCCGAGAATGGAAATTTACCAACTTTTATATCTAAGCCTTTTTCTTTAGCCTGTTTTTCGGTTAAACCTACACTGGCAACTTCTGGTGAGCAATATGTACAACCAGGAATATTGCCATAGTCTAAAGCTTCTACATGCTGACCAGCCAATTTCTCAACACATAAGATACCTTCTGCAGAAGCAACATGTGCCAAGGCTTGACCAGGTGTTACATCACCTATAGCATAATAACCAGGAATGTTAGTTTGGTAAAAATCGTTAACAATAATCTTATCTCTATCTACAACAATGCCAACATCTTCCAGTCCAATATTTTCAATATTTGTTTTAATACCTACAGCAGATAAAATAATATCGGCTTCAAGAACTTCTTCGCCTTTTTTGGTTTTCACGGTTGCTTTTACACCTTCTCCAGATGTATCAACAGAAGTCACTTCGGCAGAAGTCTTAATTTTTATACCACTTTTCTTAAACGAGCGCTCCAATTGTTTAGAAACATCTTCGTCTTCAACAGGCACTATATTGGGTAAGTATTCAACAACGGTTACCTCTGTACCCATAGAATTGTAAAAATATGCAAACTCAACACCAATAGCACCAGACCCAACAACGATCATTTTCTTTGGTTGTTTTGGTAAACTCATGGCTTCTCTATATCCAATAACCTTTTTACCGTCTTGAGGTAAACTAGGCAGCTCACGAGATCGAGCACCAGTTGCTATAATGATGTTATCGGCACTATATTCGGTTCCATCTACATCAACCTTTTTACCAGGTTTCAGTTTTCCAAAACCATTAATGACGTCAATTTTATTCTTTTTCATTAAAAACTGAACACCTTTACTCATGCCTTCAGCAACACCACGACTACGTTTTACCACAGCATCAAAATCTTTGTCAAAATCTTTAACTGTAAGTCCATAATCTCCAGCATGTTTAAGATATTCAAATACCTGGGCAGATTTCAATAAAGCTTTCGTTGGGATACATCCCCAATTCAAGCATACACCTCCAAGATTTTCTTTTTCAACAATCGCAGTTTTAAAACCTAATTGAGATGCTCTAATAGCTGTAACATAACCACCAGGACCGCTTCCAAGAACTATAATATCGTATTTACTCATGTGTTAAATTTTAGGGTACGAATTTACGAAATCGAATTTGAATAAAGAATATTGAAGGCTTTAAATTTGCATCTTTGTGTTACCTTTGTCCCGCAAGTATTTATATGTGAAATTAGCATAGTTAAAATTATGTAAATCATATAAAATCTATTAAAAAAATAAGAACTTGCTTATGAATATAAAAAGAACAAGTTTCCCTCGTGTTGTTATTGTAGGTGGTGGTTTTGCTGGAGTTGCTTTGGCCAAGAAATTATCGAAACAAGATCTTCAAGTTGTTTTATTGGATAAGAATAACTATCATACGTTTCAACCACTGTTATACCAAGTGTCTACAGGTGGATTAGAACCAGATTCCATTGCTTACCCTATAAGAAAAATATTAAAAAACTTTCCCAATTTCCATTTTAGATTGGCTCATGTTGAAGAAATCGATACAGAAAAAAATAAAGTCATTACCAATATTGGTGAGCTTAATTTCGATTATCTCGTGATAGCATCAGGTTCTACAACCAATTATTTTGGAAATAAAGCTATAGAAAAATATAGCATGGCCATGAAAACCATACCGCAGTCCCTTAATTTAAGAAGTCTGATTTTAGAGAATTTTGAGGATGCATTGCTTACTTCAGATTTAAATGAGCGGAATGCACTTATGAATTTTGTAATTGTTGGTGGCGGACCAACAGGCGTGGAGTTAGCTGGTGCTCTGGCTGAAATTAAAAAAGGTATTTTACCAAAAGATTATCCAGATTTAGATACCCGATTGGCACAAATTCATGTTATTCAATCTGGTAATTGTATTCTAAAAGGGATGAGTGCCAAGGCTTCTGAAAGCGCTGAAGAATTTTTAGAGAAATTAGGGGTTAATGTATGGAAAAATGTTAGAGTAACTAACTACGATGGTAGGACAGTCACGACTAACACCGACTTAACTTTCGAAACAGCTACTTTAATTTGGGCAGCAGGTGTAAAGGGTAAAACGATAAAAGGTTTAGATGCCGAAAATTTTGTGACCAGAGGCAATAGGCTTATTGTCAATGAATTTAATCAGGTTAAAGAATTCGATCATATTTTTGCGATAGGCGATGTAGCTTGTATGGTAACAGAAGCGTATCCTAATGGGTTGCCAATGATGGCGCAACCAGCTATTCAGCAGGGAGATCAGTTAGGAGACAATATTTTGCGATTAATTGAAGAACAACCTATGCAACCTTTTATTTATAAAGATAAAGGTACTATGGCGACAATAGGAAGAAACAAAGCCGTAGTAGATTTAAGAAAATTTAAGTTTCAAGGTGTTTTTGCTTGGTACATTTGGATGTTTGTCCACCTCTTTTTTTTAATAGGCTTTAGAAACCGCATGGTCGTTTTTATAAACTGGGTGTATAATTATGTGAGGTTTGATAGAGAAGCTCGCTTAATTATTAGGCCTTTTAAGAAGACTTTAAAATAATACTTTTGATATCTGGAGTTATGAGTTGGAATGCTTCTGCCTAACTAGAGGTAAGTCTATATTCTTTTTTCTTGATCTCGCTAAGACGCAAAGTGATATTGTACAATGCTTTTTATGAATTATGAGTTGTCAAGTTTCAGGCTAACTAAAAACAAGTCTATATTCTTAGTTCTAACAGCGAAGCAGTCTTAAATCTTTTTTCTTGATCTCGCAAAGACGCAAAGTCGCAAAGGAATATTGTACAATGCTTTTTATGAATTATGGGTTGTCAAGTTTCAACCTACCTAACTAAAAACAAGTCTATATTTTTAATTCTAACAGCGAAGCGGTCTTAATTCTTTTTCTTGATCTCGCAAAGCCGCAAAGTCGCAAAGCAATATTGTACAATGCTTTTTATGAATTATGAGTTGCCAAGTTTCAACCTAACTAAAAACAAGTCTTTGTTCTTAATTCTAACAGCGAAGCGATCTTAATTCTTTTGAACAAACTACAGATCATCTGTGAAATGACGTCTGCCTTTTTCTTTACTAAACTTTTCTGCATTGTATTTTGAAGAATCTCCTTTTGGAATGGATAAAGATTGCCAGTTCTTACCTTTTAACAGTTTTCCAAGAAAAACGATTTGTCCCATATGATAAGCATAATGGGCCAATTGCCTGTTGATAGCTTCGGTAACCGTATGTCCTTGGTTTCGGATATAAATTATAGATTCTAAATCAGATTCAGATAATGGCGTAATAGCTTCAAATAAGCAATGCCATCCCTTGTTCCAGTCTTCTATAAGTTCTTTTTTTGAAGTATAAGTATCTTCAAATTCTAAATCGCGATGCCTCCATACTTTTTCACCATCTTCAGTTAAGAAATTGGTCCATCTGCTTAACATATTACCAACCAGATGCTTTGCAACAATAGTAATAGGATTGGAGTCTTCTACAAATTCTTTTTGGAGTTCTTCAAAGCTGAGTTGTTGAAAGGTTTTATCACCTAAACTTTTATAATATTCAAATTGTTTAATGATACTAGGTAGGTAGGATGTTTGCATACCTTAAAAGTAACCCATCAATTTTTAAAGTCCAAATTTGAAATTCGTTTTTTGAAAATTTTATAGTCTATTTTTTAGGAATAAATTTTAAAGCTATTCCATTAATACAATGACGTTTACCTGTAGTCTCTTTGGGGCCATCATTAAAAACATGACCTAAATGTCCGCCACATGTAGCACAGTGTTCTTCATCGCGCGAATACCCTAATTTATTATCGGAACCAAAAGCAACATTCCCTTTAATTTCTCTGTCAAAACTAGGCCACCCAGTACCAGAATCAAATTTATGCTCACTTTTAAATAGAGGTGTATTACATGCTGCACAGGCGTAAATACCTGCTTTGTAATTTTTATTTAAAGGACTTGAAAAAGGGCGTTCCGTTCCAGCTTCCCTAAGCACATAATATTCCATATCGGATAATTGTGCTTTCCATTCGGCATTGGTTTTAGAAACCTCATAGACTTTTTGCTCTTTTTTCTGGGCATTACTATTACAATTTAATAATGTTATTGTTAAACACAATAGTATTAGCTTCTTCATAATTATTTGAGTTGTTTTTTATATGTGTCGTACCTATTGGTGATACATGACATTTTTAATGCCATATTTTTTTCTGTGTGATGTGACCAATAAAAACCAATGGTGTCTAAACTATTAAGATACAAATTTTGTACTTTTATAAAATATTATAAACCTTATATGATGAAATTAAAAAAAGCACTTTTAGTATTTGGGATGGTAGTATTCATATTATCATGTGCTACAAATCCATTTACTGGTAAAAAGACCATGGCATTAGTGCCTAATTCTCAATTGTTTCCAACAGCTTTTGCTCAATATGACCAGTTTTTAACAGACAATAAAGTTGTTAAAGGGACAAAAGATGCTGCTATGATAACCAGAGTAGGGCAGCGTATCGCTGTAGCTGCAGAACGCTGGTTAAATGCAAATGGCCATCAAGGCTATTTAAAAGATTATAAGTGGGAATATAATTTGGTAGATGATAAAACAGTTAATGCCTGGTGTATGCCTGGAGGTAAAATAGTATTCTATACGGGTATTTTGCCAATTGCGGATGGAGAAACAGGAGTGGCTGCTATTATGGGGCACGAAGTAGCACACGCACTGGCAAATCATGGACAACAGCGTATGAGTGCAGCTTATGTTCAACAAGGGCTAGCTGTAGCTGGGAATATTGCGATTAAAGACGAAAAATCCAGAAATGCTTTTAATCAATATTATGGTGTTGGATCTCAAGTAGGCGTGATGTTACCTTTTAGCAGAAGTCATGAAACAGAAGCAGATAAAATAGGTCTGTATCTAATGGCAATTGCTGGTTATAACCCAGATGAAGCATCAGAATTATGGAAGCGTATGAAAGCGAACAGCGGCGGAAATGCGCCACCAGAAATTTTAAGTACGCACCCATCGAACGATTCTCGTATTGCAAATCTAAAAGCATTAGCTCCTACAGCCAAAGCGGAAGCTAAAAAATTTGGTGTTACTAAATTTAAATAATGAAGTTTTAAACTTTTTGTTTTAATCAAAGAAAAGTTTAAAATCACTTCATACTATTTTAATGTAGAAATAAAAATATTTGATTATTTTAGTGAGCTGCTCATAAAAGAGCAGCTTTTTTATTATGGCAGTACTAGAAAAAGGGAGTAAAAAACTCTTAAACGCCTGGGCATTTTACGATTGGGCAAATTCGGTTTATACCTTAACAATCACATCATCTATATTTCCGATATTTTATTCGGCGTTATTTCTTTCGGAAATTAAAACTGTTTCGGCTTTTGGAACCGAGTTTAAAAGCACTGCTCTTATAACATTTGTTACGGCTTTTACCTTCTTAATAGTCGCTTTTATGTCTCCAATATTATCTGGTATAGCCGATTACATTGGTAATAAAAAGAACTTTTTAAAGTTCTTTTGTTATGTAGGAAGTGCAGGTTGTATAGGATTGTATTGGTTTAGCTTAGACCAGATCCATCTAAGTTTATTATTCTATTTTATGGGTTTAATAGGCTATTGGGGGAGCTTGGTTTTTTATAACTCTTATTTGCCAGATATTGCATATGAAGAACAACAAGATAGCATTAGCGCCAAAGGCTTTTCAATGGGGTATCTGGGAAGTGTCATTTTATTGATTTTGAACTTATTGATGGTTATGTTTCCGCAGTGGTTCGGTTTTGATATTAGTATATCAGATTCTTTAAGAGAAACTGGGACTGAGGCAGAAATCAATGCAGCCTTAAAAACAGCAAAAGATGTAGCTTCTTTAGAGGCTATGAAGATATCATTTATTACAGTGGGTGTTTGGTGGGCATTATTTAGTCAATATTCATTTCATTATTTACCAAAGGGAACATCATCAGGGCACAAAGTAACACGTGCGATTGTTTTTAATGGTTTAAAAGAATTGAGACAAGTATGGAAACAATTAAAGCAAGATTTAAGATTGAAACGTTATTTGTATGCCTTTTTTGTGTTTAGTATGGCGGTGCAGACCATTATGCTAGTGGCGGCTTATTTTGGAGAAGAAGAAATTGCTTGGGGAGGTGATTCAGATAAGACAATAGGATTAATAGGAAGTATTTTACTTATTCAACTCGTAGCAGTACTTGGTGCTTTTTTAACATCAAGAGCTTCTTCAAAATTTGGAAATATTAAAACTTTGATTGCCATTAATTTTATTTGGATGGCATTGTGTTTTTATGCCTTTTTTATGGAAACGCCTTTACAATTTTATATTGCAGCATCCGTAGTTGGTTTGGTTATGGGGGGAATTCAATCTTTAGCCAGATCTACTTATTCAAAATTTTTACCAGAAACAGAAGACACAACCTCGTTTTTTAGCTTTTATGATGTTGCCGAAAAAATAGGCATCGTTATTGGTATGGGGATTTTTGCAACCATAGATCAGGTTACGGGGAGTATGCGAAATGCCATTCTGTTTTTATTTGTTTTCTTTTTAGCAGGAATTATCATGCTGTTTAGAGTCCCTAAAATTAAACTAGAATTAAACAAGGCTGGGTAAACAACTACTTTAATGGCAAGATGATAGCCATTTAAAATAAAAAAGGTAGCAATTTTAAATTACTACCTTTATATATAAGAATATGTCTAATTAATCCACTGTTATAAGTAGGTTATTGATATATTAATTATTACCGCATCTGGCTATTCGATTCCATCTGGTAAAATCGCGTTCAAATAGATATCCTGCATAAGTTACTTTATCCCCAACAAAATACCTTTTAGATCTGCTCCAAGCTTCAACGCCCTCACATGGATCGTTTGTTGGGTCTGGAGGCGTCGTGCTAGAAAGATAAATACTATTAGTTCCTTCAATGTCTAATGCAGATAATTGAGCGCGTCTTCTGGGAAGCACATTACCACTAAGGTCGGTAATTGTTGGTCTTCCGTTTTTGCTAAAAGTATAACTACCGTACATCATCGTTGAATTGATATCAAAATCTCTTGTTAAAAGAGTGGCAGAATTGCTTTTAAAGAATTGATCTTCTGCGCCATCTCTAATATTTTCATAATTAATTATGATGTGATTGTCTCTATCTGAACGATTTTGCTCATGGATATAGCCTAATGTATGTCCAATTTCATGAATAATTACTAAGGCAGTTGTTGCTGTTCCTAATCTAATATAACCTCTAGATCCATTAGCGCCTAAAGTGGCAACACCGCAATTGCAAGAATCACCATTGCTGCTTATAGTAACATAAATAGACTCATTAGTACGTTCTTTAAACCGTATGTTTGTTTTGCTTTCCCATTCGTCTATAGATTTTTGAAGTTCATTTTTTACTGACTCACTTAAACCTTGAACAACATATACAACCGTACTATTGGGCCATTTACGAACGCCATTGGCTATAGCTAACTTACCCTTATTGGTAAGTTCAGGATTTGGAGGTTCATTATTGTTAAACGTAATTTCGGTATCCGTAAGTTGTTCTTCAAACAACCTAATATCGGTACCTTGAAGTGAGAAAGTACCATCTTCTTCTTTTTTTACTTTAACACGTTCACCAAGAAAATATTTTTCGATAAATTCTTGATCTTTTGTTGGAGCTTCATTAACAGGTTCTGTACTTTCTCCATCTTCGCATGAAGCAAAAATTAGTACAAAAGCAAATAGGCTAATTTTAAATTTTTTAAAAATTGTTGTTTTCATTAATTTCAGGTTTTTGGGACTATAGAATAATTCTTACATGTTAATGAAAACTAAAAATTTGCTTGAAATATTGCTAACGAATATGTTAATGAAATGTTAAATATTCAAAATATGTGGATTAAACCATGGATTATTTTAGCAATAGTAGTTGTGATATTCTTAAATGAAGACGTAGTTAATATAGCACACCGAAACGTTCTGAAAGCTAACAAGCGATTAAGAATAGTATTAATTCTATTTTTAATCGCTTGTTTTTTAATTATTTAAAATGTGTTGTCTAGACTTTTTCCTGAGAAAATATTTTTTGTGTACAGACGGTTATTGATTGACCAAATTTAAGTTCTTAATTATTAGTAATACTTCCAGAGCCTGCAACTTTAGTGTCCATAGTAGGATTGCCTTTATAAACAATATCACCAGAGCCCGCTACTCTTGCTTTTAATGTTGCATTACTAACCACCTTGGCATCACCAGAGCCTGCCACAGAAACTTCTGTGTTGTTGGCTTGTAAATCGAAACCATGAAAGTCACCAGACCCAGCCACCTTGGCTACTAAACTATTAGTGTCTCCTTTTAATTTAAGATCGCCAGATCCTGCTATGGAAGCCTTGGTAGATGATGCTTTTATATCAAGAATGATATCTCCAGAACCAGCTAAGGAAACATCCAAATGGTTTGCTGTTATAATATCTTCGTTCCATAAATCACCAGACCCAGCAAGAGAGACATTACTAATATCTTTAAATGGAATTGTGATTTTTATAGTTTTATTTCTACTAGGTTTTATATTAGAGCCTTTTTTTGTCCTTACAATTAAATTATTGTTTTTAACCTCTGTAATGATATAGTCTAATAAATTTTCTTCTCCTTCAATTTTAATATTTCCTTCGTTGCCATTAACAATAACAAAATCCATGCTTCCAGCACATTTTATACCATCATATTCTGAAGTTGTTCTGGTTATGGTGGTTACATTTCCATTTCCCTTTACAGATTTACCCCATTGGGCATACGATGTAGTTGCTAAAAGTAAAGTGGCAATAATTAAGACTGTTTGTTTTTTGATTAATTTTTTCATGTGATTTAAAGATTTATTATTGATGAATTAATTTTTATAAAGTGATATACTTCCGTATTCAGATTCAATATTGATGGTATTGCTAGAGGTTTTGTTACCATAATAGCCTGCGTAGAACTTGTCTGTTGTTTTTATGATTTTTTTTGTAAACTCTAACCCTTCAGAATTTAAAGACCCATATTGTAAATCAATATTAAAATTAAAATGATAAGCAGGAACATACCCTATTTTTATGCCAACGTAATCAGATTTAATATTTACATTTCCAGCATTTTCAGTCATCCTTTTTATCTTTATAGAACCATAGTCAGCTTTAAGAGTTATATTTTTATAAACATCACCAATAATAGTTGTTAAATAGTCACCATTTCCATTAATATTGTTTGCTTTGTCAATATTTATATGACCATAATCGCAATTATAATTAACATCTTCTGCTATTTCAACTTTAGAGTGTGTGTAGTCTGCATTAATATCTAACTTATTTGTTTTGGATACAGTGAAACCACTATAATCGGCATTTATTTTCCCGCTTTTTATATATTCAAAGTAGCAGTTTTTTGTATAATCGAAATTAATACTATTATTATCGGCCATTAATTCTTTAGTAGTAATTTTACCGTAGTCGCAATTTATTTTTGCTTGTCCTTCAAGTTTGTCTACATTAATGCTTCCGTAATCATTATTTAAATCGATATTGTTTGTAGTAGGAATTTTGATCAGATAATTAATTTTCATACTTACTTTATCGTTTTTTTTCCAATTCCACCAGGAATTAGATTTTCCTTCTCCAAATTTCGTTTTTGCAGAAACATGGTTGGAAGAAGCTTCAAAATGAACTGTTATAGCATCTAGTTTTTCTTGAACTTTTTCTTCATTATTTCCAGTGGTCGTAATAGTAATTTCAAAAACAACCCTATTTTCATTCCATGTGATAATATCGACATTTCCATAGCTATTATCTACACTTAACATCGCATTGGATGCTACAGAGTATGCCTTGTTGATGGTCTTCTTTTTTGTATACTTACCCTTATCCTCTGTTGATGCCCAAGTAAACAGCGGTAGTATTAATAATAAGATTAGCGTTTTAAATTGTAATGCTCGTTTCATGTGCTCGTTTTTTATTGTTTCTTAATGGTCATCTTCGACTATACGCAGTACAGTTATCATATCATTTACTAATGATTATTAAAATCATTAAATATTGATGTCCGACATTTCATGTGACTGACCATTTAATTGTTTAATTCTTTCTATTTGCTCTAAAGTATTTTGCAATATGTCTATTCTGTTTTGGAAGTTGGAAATCATAGCGTATATAACACGACTGTCGTCTCCGCTTTCGGTTAAATCTTTTTTTAGTGATATATAATTCTCTTCTAATGCCTTTATGCGCGCCATTGTATCTTGAATGAGTACTTGAACTTCGGGGGCATTTTCATTCTCAATCTTGCTTAATTCTTCTGCTATTGTAGACGTAAAAAAATCTTCTGTTTCGGCCATTTTAGGCGATACGTTAGCTAGTTCTCTATAGCTTTCGTCTTGTTGAGAACCGATAAAAAGTGCTATTAATAGCATAACAGAAGCGGCTACACCAATTAAAGGTTTCCATAAACGACGCCTTTGTTTATCAACTTTAACCAGTTGTAGCTCGCCTTGTTTATTTAATTTGTTTAAAAAACGTTCTGTATGATTTAATCCAGGGCTTTCTATATCGAAATCATTTTTATGTTTTTCAAACAGTTTGTCTATACTATCTTTACTCATAAGCTACTTGTAATTTTGCTCTTAAACTTTCCTTGGCTCTAGAAATGATAGTTCTACAATTTGCATTGGAAATGTTTAAAATATTACTAATTTCTTCATAATCGTAACCTTCAATTAAATTTAAGGTTAAAGCAATTCTATAATTATCTTTTAATAATTTCATGGTATTTAAAATTTGCTTCACTTTTACGTTTGAAAATTCGTAGTCGCTATCAATACCATGATTATCATCTTCTAATTTGTATAGCATATCATCTAAAGGGACTTCCTTGTTTTTGCTATTCTTTTTATAGTGATAAATACTATTATTTATAACAATTCGTTTTAACCACACTCCAAATATTTTTGATTCTTTAAGGCTGTCTAATTTTGTAAATGCCATTAAAAACGAATCTTGCATAATATCTTCAGCCTCAAAACTGTCTTTCACGATTCTAAAAGAAGCATTGTACATGGCTTTATAATATCTGTTATACATTTCCAATTGTGCAGATTGGTTTCCAGATTTACAAAGCTCAACAAGCTGTTCGATATTTAATTTAGTTGGCGTCAAAAAAACAAATTGTTATAATATAGATTTGTATTGTTATGTTTTGTTACAGTTTTGTAAAAAAAAATCCCATATTCAGTAAGAATATAGGATTTTAATATGATTAAAGGAAATGTTGTTATTTTAAAAATAAAATTAAACGGCTTCCATTTTTATCTCTCTTTGTTGTATAGCTGCTTTCACCATATTTTCCAAAGCTGTTTTTGTTTCTGGCCAGTCTCTGGTTTTTAGTCCGCAATCAGGATTTACCCAGATATGCTCTTTTGGTAAAACGTTTTTTGCTTTTAAAAGTAAGTGCTCAATTTCTTTTACTGAAGGCACTCTGGGAGAATGAATATCATAAACACCAGGACCAATTTCATTGGGGTATTTAAAATCAACAAAAGCATCTAATAATTCCATTTCAGATCTGGAGGTCTCAATGGTAATAACATCTGCATCCATAGCGGCGATGCTGTTAATAATATCATTAAATTCAGAATAGCACATATGGGTATGAATTTGTGTCTCATCTTTTACGCCACAAGCAGAAATTCGAAATGCTCTTACAGCCCAGTCTAAATAATCTTCCCAAGCTTCTTTTCTTAAGGGTAAACCTTCTCGAATAGCAGGTTCGTCAATTTGAATGATTTTTATCCCATTACTTTCTAAGTCAACAACTTCGTCCCTAATAGCTAATGCTATTTGGTTGCATGTTATTTGTCTGGGTTGGTCATTTCTAACAAAAGACCATTGTAAAATGGTTACTGGTCCTGTAAGCATTCCTTTTACAGGTAAGTCCGTTAGGGACTGTGCGTAAGCAGACCACTTAACCGTCATGGCGCTTTCGCGAGATACATCGCCAAATAGAATAGGGGGTTTTACACATCTACTACCATAACTTTGTACCCAACCAAAGCTACTAAAAGCAAATCCCTTTAGTCTTTCACCAAAATATTCAACCATATCATTTCGCTCAAATTCTCCATGAACTAAAACGTCGATACCAATGTCTTCTTGAAAACGGATAGACTCTTTAGTTTCCTCGGCAATTAGTGAATCGTATTCTGATGGGGATAAAATTCCTTTTTTGAACTTCGATCTCCAACTTCTAACGTCTTTAGTTTGTGGAAATGACCCAATAGTGGTTGTAGGGAATAATGGTAAATTTAGTGCTGTTTTTTGTTTTGCTTGTCTATTCTTAAATGTGCTTTTTCTTTGGCTATAGCTATCATTTAAGGCGAGCACTCTGTCTTTTACATGGTTATTATGTATGAGTACCGATGTCTTTCTATTAGCATTTGCCAGTTTATTTTCCTTGAATTCTTTTTCAAACTCATTATAGTTAGAAGAGGCTAGCCCTTTTAGGGTTCTAATTTCTTGTAATTTTTGTTTTGCAAATGCCAACCATTGCTTTATTTCTGGAGCTAAGTTCTTTTCATTGGTTTCTAAATCTAAATCATATGGACAGTGGAGTAGAGAACATGATGAGGATATCCAGACATTTTCTTCTCCAATTTTAGAAACTACTAATTCTATAGTTTTTAGGGAATCATCAAAATCATTTTTCCAAATATTCCTTCCGTCAACTAAACCTAAGGACAATTTTGTATTTGTATTAAAGTTTTTAGATTCTAGGATGTCTTTTAATTGTAATTGGCACCTCACTAAATCTAAATGCAAAGTATCTATAGGTAGCTGTAATGCAGTGCCTAAATTATCGCCATAACAATCAAAGTAGTTTGCTAAAAAGATTTTTAAATCAGGGAAGTTGGCATTTATTTTTTCATAAGTAGATTTAATAGCCTGTTTTTCTTGTCCATTTAAATCTAGGGCTAGACAAGGTTCGTCAAATTGTATGTATTCAACACCTAGTAAAGTCAATTGAGAAATAATTTCAAAATAGACAGGCAATAGTTTTTCTAATAAACTTAGTCTATGAAAACCTGCTTCTTTTTCTTTTCCTAATAAAAGAAATGTTACAGGTCCAATGAGTACAGGTTTGGTTTTAATACCTAACTCTAGTGCTTCTTTGTATTCATCAATTATTTTTGTTGAGAAAAATTCAAAACTTTGTTCTTTTTCAAATTCAGGGACAATATAATGGTAGTTGGTGTCAAACCATTTGGTCATTTCCATGGCGGTACAGTCAATGTCCTCATTCTGTATCCCTCTTGCCATAGCAAAGTATAAATCTAACTGGTTTTCGTGTTTTAGTTTGTTATAGCGTTTAGGGATGCATCCCACACTTAAGCAGGTATCGAGCACCTGGTCGTAAAAAGAGAAATCGTTTGAAGGGATATAATCTATTCCTATATTTTTTTGAAGTAGCCAGTTTTCTTTTCTAATATGGCCCCCTGTTTTTAAAAGTTCTTTTTGGTCGGTCTTTCCTGACCAATAAGCCTCGTTTGCTTTTTTTAGTTCTCTTTGACTTCCGATTCTCGGATATCCTAAAATTGTAGTTTTCATAAAATCATTATTGCTTTATATCTGTACAAAATTAGTTTTATGGATTTTTTATATCGTTAAAAATGATTTATTTGGATGTAATTACTATTTTTGGATAAATTAATAGTTTTTTAATCTTTCAATTGAGGGTTAAGACAAGTTAAACAGAAAATCATTCTATGATGTTATTAGACAAGATAGACTTACGCATATTAAACATACTTCAACATAATTCTAATTTAACCACTAAAGAATTGGCGGCCAAGGTAAATTTATCCACAACACCTGTTTTTGAAAGGGTAAAGAAATTGGAAAAGGAAGGTTATATTAAAAAGTATAAGGCCATATTAGATGCCGAAAAATTGGACAGGGGACTTATGGTATTTTGTAATATAAGGCTGAAAGAGCATACCCGTAAAATTGGAAATCAGTTCGTAAAAGATATTCTTTCTTTAGATGAGGTTACCGAATGTTATAATATTTCTGGGGATTATGATTTTATATTGAAAGTTTTGGTAAAGGATATGAAGCACTATCAAAATTTTGTTTTAAATCATTTAGGCGAATTACAAAATATAGGAAGTGCGCACAGCACCTTCGTTATGGGAGAAATAAAAAATTCTTATTTGGTTCCTATTTAATTTAAAAGCAAAAAAAACTCGAAAATTAATTTCGAGTTTTTTTATGGTTTTTTATGATTCTGTGGGGTTTTCAGCTTTTTCTATTGAGATACTCAATTCCTGAGTTACTTTATCTAAATCAATTTTAATTTTATCACCTTCTTCAAGATGGGAGGCAACAATTTCTTCAGCTAAAGCATCTTCAATATATTTTTGTATGGCTCTTTTTAAAGGTCTAGCGCCATATTGTTTATCGAAACCTTTTTCGGCAATATAATCTTTAGCACTTTTGCTAAGTTTTAAGATATAGCCCAAGCCTTTAATTCTTGCTAAAAGCTTTTCTAATTCAATATCAATAATTTTGTTGATGTCTTCTTTCTCTAAAGCATTGAAGACTACAACATCGTCAATTCTATTTAAAAACTCAGGAGCAAAAGATTTTTTCAATGCGTTTTCGATAACACTTCTGGCATTGGCATCTTCTTGTGCTTTTTGTGATGCCGTTCCGAAACCTATACCTGTTCCAAAATCTTTAAGTCTTCTGGCACCAATATTAGAGGTCATAATGATAATCGTATTTCTAAAATCGATTTTTCTTCCTAAACTATCGGTCAAGTAACCATCATCAAGTACTTGAAGTAACATATTGAAAACATCAGGATGTGCTTTTTCGATTTCATCTAGCAATATAACGGCATACGGTTTACGTCTAACTTTTTCGGTTAATTGTCCGCCTTCTTCATAACCAACATATCCTGGAGGTGCTCCAATTAATCTGGAAATAGCAAATTTTTCCATATATTCACTCATATCTATTCTAACGAGTGAGTCTTCACTATCAAACAATTCTCTAGATAATACTTTTGCCAACTGTGTTTTACCTACACCTGTTTGTCCTAAAAAGATAAATGAACCGATAGGTTTGTTTGGATCTTTAAGACCAGCACGATTACGTTGAATGGCTTTTACTACTTTGGCAACGGCGTCATCTTGCCCGATTACTTTTCCTTTAATAAGGTTGGGCAGTTCGGCAAGCCTGTTGATTTCAGTCTGTGCAATTCTGTTTACAGGCACGCCTGTCATCATAGAGACTACATCTGCAACATTATCTTCGGTAACAATTTCTCTATGTTGTTTTGTATCCTCTTCCCATTTTTCCTGAGCAATTACCAATTCTTTTTCAATGCGTTTTTCGTCATCTCTAAGTTTAGCAGCTTCTTCATATTTTTGCTTCCTTACAACGGCATTTTTAGATTCCTTAATGTCTTCCAGTTGTTTTTCAAGTTCTAATATTTGTTGCGGAACATCAATATTGGTTATATGTACACGAGATCCAGCTTCATCTAAAGCGTCAATAGCTTTGTCTGGTAAAAAACGTTCTGTCATGTACCTATTGGTTAACTTAACACAAGCTTCTATTGCTTCTGGAGTGTAATCAACATTATGGTGTTCTTCGTATTTTCCTTTTATATTATTAAGGATTTCAATCGTTTCTTCTACCGAAGTAGGTTCTACGATTACTTTTTGAAAACGACGTTCTAAAGCACCATCTT
Organism: uncultured Flavobacteriaceae bacterium; assembly: GCA_947501845.1. Classification (GTDB taxonomy): domain Bacteria; phylum Bacteroidota; class Bacteroidia; order Flavobacteriales; family Flavobacteriaceae; genus Flavivirga. Next base: position 238,289 of record CANMXP010000005.1, read on the forward strand.
TTTCAATATATTGCCTGTATTCGTCTAAGGTTGTTGCACCTATACATTGAATTTCACCACGTGCCAATGCCGGTTTAAACATATTTGAAGCGTCTAAACTTCCTGTTGCACCACCAGCCCCCACTATGGTATGGATTTCATCAATAAATAAGATAACATCATCATTCTTTTCGAGTTCGTTCATCACTGCTTTCATGCGTTCTTCAAACTGGCCTCTATATTTTGTTCCAGCAACTAAGCTTGCTAAATCTAGAGTGACAACACGTTTATTGAATAAAATACGTGATACCTTTCGTTTTACAATTCTAAGTGCCAAACCTTCGGCAATGGCAGATTTACCAACACCAGGTTCACCAATTAAAAGCGGATTGTTTTTTTTGCGTCTACTTAAAATCTGTGACACACGTTGTATTTCCTTTTCACGTCCAACAACAGGATCAAGCTTGCCTTCTTCTGCTAACGCAGTTAAATCACGTCCAAAATTATCTAAAACGGGTGTTTTAGACTTCTTATTTGTTTTTCCAGCAGGCGTATTAAAAATATTGTCCTTTGAAGCATCACCTTCGGCATTCATATCGTCATCTTGAAAAGATTCAGATTTGGGTTCTATATAGTTATTATCGCTTGTTATCATAAGCTTAAATTGTTCTTTAACATTATCATAGTCGACTTTTAGTTTATTTAAAAGCTTTGTAGTTGGGTCATTTTCATTCCTCAAGATACACAGCAGTAAATGTGCTGTATTTATTGAAGTGCTTTGAAATAACTTGGCTTCTAAAAACGTGGTTTTTAAAGCACGTTCTGCTTGTCTGGTAAGGTGTAAATTCTTCTTTTGATTAGAAGTTACAGCAATATTAGGGTTTGCAGGGCTTAATATTTCGACTTTCCGTCTTAAATGATTTAAGTCAATATCTAAAGCGTTCAATATGTTAATAGCTTTGCCATTACCATCTCGCAAAAGCCCAAGCATCAAATGTTCGGTGCCAATAAAATCATGGCCTAACCTTAGTGCTTCTTCTTTGCTATAAGCAATTACATCTTTTACTCTTGGGGAAAAATTATCATCCATAATCGTGTCCTTTCTGCATTAAAAATACTAAAACATTTTACTAAAGGCAAAAACTGTACCTTAAATTGTCAGTAAGTTGCTAATTGACGAAAAAATCTTTATAAAATCAAAATTTTTTAAAGTATACTTATTAACTAAAAAAGGATGCAAAATTGTTAATAAAAAACACGAAAAAAATAGTGTGAAAACACTTAACATGACTGTTGAAATAGTTATATTAGCATGTTTTGAAATATAGATAAAACTTAATTAAAATTATATATGGCAGAAGGAGAGAAATTGATCCCTATTAATATTGAAGATGAGATGAAATCGGCATACATTGATTATTCAATGTCGGTCATTGTGTCACGTGCTTTACCAGATGTAAGGGACGGCTTGAAACCAGTTCATAGACGTGTACTTTATGGTATGCACGAGTTGGGTGTTAGAGCAAATTCAGCGCATAAAAAATCCGCAAGAATAGTTGGAGAAGTTTTAGGTAAATACCATCCACATGGTGATACGTCTGTTTATGATGCTATGGTACGTATGGCTCAAGAATGGAGTTTACGTTATATGTTGGTTGATGGTCAAGGAAATTTTGGTTCTATAGATGGAGATAGTCCTGCAGCAATGCGTTATACGGAAGCACGTATGCGTAAAATATCTGAGGACATGTTGGCGGATATTGAAAAAGAAACTGTAGACCATAAATTGAATTTTGATGATACCTTGAAAGAACCGACGGTTCTTCCAACACGTATTCCAGGTCTTTTAGTTAATGGAGCATCAGGTATTGCGGTAGGTATGGCTACTAACATGCCGCCTCACAATTTAACTGAAGTGGTGAATGGTACAATTGCCTACATAGATAATCATGATATTGAAATAGACGAGCTTATTACACATATTAAAGCGCCAGATTTTCCAACAGGAGGGACTATTTATGGTTATGATGGTGTTAAGGAAGCTTTTCATACAGGTCGTGGTCGTATTGTCGTGCGAGGAAAAGCAAATATCGAGGAAGTAAATGGTCGTGAGTGTATTATAGTAGATGAAATTCCTTATCAGGTTAATAAAGCAGACATGATTAAAAAGACTGCAGACTTGGTAAATGATAAGAAATTAGAGGGTATTTCTACCATTCGTGATGAATCCGATAGAAACGGTATGCGTATTGTATACGTTTTAAAGCGTGATGCCATCCCTAATATTGTATTAAATAAATTATATAAGTATACAGCTTTACAATCATCTTTTAGTGTAAATAATATTGCATTAGTAGATGGTCGTCCGCGAATGTTAAACTTAAAAGAACTCATTCATTATTTCGTTGAGCATAGACATGAAGTTGTTGTAAGACGTACTACTTATGAATTGCGGAAAGCGGAAGAACGTGCTCATATATTAGAAGGTTTAATTATTGCATCAGATAATATTGATGAGGTTATAGCCATTATTAGAGCTTCTTCAAATGCAGATGAAGCCAGAGAGAATTTAATCAAACGTTTTGAGCTTTCTGAGATTCAAGCCAAGGCTATCGTTGAAATGCGTTTGCGCCAATTAACGGGTCTGGAGCAAGACAAATTGCGTTCGGAGTATGAGGAGATTATGAAAACCATTGAAGACTTAAAAGATATCTTGGCTAGAAAAGAGCGCAGAATGGATATTATTAAGGAAGAACTGGAAGTTGTAAGAGATAAGTATGGTGATGAGCGTCGTTCGACTATTGAATATGCTGGAGGTGATTTGAGTATTGAAGATATGATTCCTGATGAAAAAGTGGTTATTACTATTTCGCATGCAGGTTATATCAAGCGTACATCGCTTACAGAATATAAAACACAAAATAGAGGAGGTGTTGGCCAAAAAGCATCAACGACTCGAAATGAAGATTTCTTAGAACATCTATTTGTGGGAACAAATCACCAATATATGTTGTTCTTTACGCAAAAGGGGAAATGTTTCTGGATGCGTGTTTATGAGATTCCAGAAGGTAGTAAAACATCCAAAGGTAGAGCGATTCAAAACTTGATCAATATTGAACAGGATGATAAGGTAATGGCCTTTATTTGTACTCAAGATTTAAAAGATGAAGATTATATTAATAGTCATTATGTTATTATGGCTACCAAGAACGGTCAGGTAAAGAAAACATCTTTAGAGCAATATTCACGTCCTCGAACAAATGGAATTAATGCGATTACCATTAAAGATAATGACGAGTTATTAGAAGCTAAGTTAACTACTGGTAATAGTCAAGTTATGCTGGCACTAAAATCAGGAAAAGCAATTCGTTTCGAAGAAGCGAAAACAAGACCTATGGGGCGTGGTGCTTCTGGTGTTAGGGGTATTAGACTTGCTCATGATAATGATGAAGTTATAGGTATGGTTACTATTGAAAACCCACAAGAAGAATCTGTGTTGGTAGTTTCTGAAAATGGTTATGGTAAACGTACTTACATTGATGATCCTGAAGATGGAGAACCGGTTTACAGAATTACAAATAGAGGAGGAAAAGGTGTTAAAACCATTTCTATTACAGAGAAGACAGGTAATTTAGTGGCTATAAAGAGTGTAACAGACAACGATGATTTAATGATTATCAATAAATCTGGAATCGCTATACGCATGGTCATTGAAAATTTACGAGTTATGGGGAGGGCTACCCAAGGTGTGAAGCTCATTAATTTAAAAGGAAATGATTCCATAGCAGCAGTCGCTAAAGTTATGCATGATGAAGATGAGGTAGAAGATCCTGAAACTATTGAAAATATTAATAACTCTGAGGATGGCACAACTCTTGATAACAACAGTGCAGAAGATAATAATACTAAAAACAATTAAAATATTTTATAAAATGAAAAAACAGTTAGTCATAGCTTTAGCCCTTTCTGTAAGTGCATTTACTTTTGCACAAAAAAAAGAATTGAAGACGGCAGAAAAAGCTATAAAAGGAACGAAGTATGAAGAGGCAAAAGCAGCTTTGAAACAAGCTGAAACATTAATGCCTAGTATGGATGGTAAAACTAAATCAAAGTTTCATTATCTAAGTGGAAAAGCTTTTTATGCTGGTGGTGAATGTTCGTTAGCTGAAGCAGATCTTGCTCTAGTTAATTTAAAGAAAGTTGAAATTGGTTATTCAGCAGAAGTTAATTTATTAAAGCAAGAAATAGCAAATAGTTTGTTGTTAAAAGGAAATGCTGCTTACGAGAAAAAAGAGTATTCTGATGCTTCAGTATATTTTGAAAAATCTTACAGAGTTATAGAAAGAGATACTGTATTTCTTTACTATGCTGCTGCTACAGCGGTTAACGTACAAGAGTATGACAGAGCTTTAGGATTATATGAAGAACTTAAAAAATTAGGTTATACGGGTATTGCAAAGCAATATTTTGCTACTAATGTTGAAACGCAGAAAGAAGAATCGTTTAACAACAAAGAAATGCGTGATATTTCTATTAAAGCTAAGACGCATATTAAGCCCGTTGAGCGTATGTCAGAATCAAAGAAGCCAGAGATTGTAAAAAATGTGGCTCTTATATATGTAAACAGAGGCGATAATGAAAAAGCAATTGCCGCCATGAAAGAGGCAAGAGCAGAAAGTCCTAATGACGTTAATTTAATACTATCAGAAGCGAACGTTCATTATAAAATGGGGAATACAGAGGAGTTTAAAAACCTACTTCAAAAAGCGACGCAAATGGATCCAACTAACCCTGAATTACAATACAACTTAGGGGTAATAGCTGCGGAATCTGATCAGGTTGAAGAAGCAAAAGGATATTATGAAAAAGCTATAGAACTAGATCCACAATATATAAATGCCTATATTAATTTAGCGGCTTTAGTTCTTAAAAAAGAAGAATCCATAATCGAAGAAATGAATGGTTTAGGGACATCTAGAGCTGATAACAAGCGTTATGATGAGTTAAGAGAAGAGCGTCAAAACCTTTATAGAAATGCGATACCTTATTTAACAAAAGCCATTGAGATTGATTCTAAGAGTCTTAGTGCAGCAAAAACATTGATGAATATTTATAGCATCCTTGGAGAAACCGATAAGCATAAAAGTATGAAAGAAAAAGTTGCAGCTCTTGAAGCTGAAGGAGCCAACTAATTTAGAAAATACTAAATGATCTAAAAAAGGAGCAAATTAAATTTTGCTCCTTTTTTTATTAGATTACTTTTTTTATGACACGTAGCTTATGTGTGTGCATTTTTTTGTCAACATTATAAATGCCTGAATGGTCTAATCTATCAATTCTAACCTTGCCATGAGCATGTATAATGTAATTGTCTTTCATAATGATGCCTACATGCGTTATAATGCCTTCATGGTTATCAAAGAAAGCTAAATCACCTGGTTCACTTTCTTCAATAAAACTTAGAGCTTCTCCTTGAGTTGCTTGCTGTGATGCGTCACGTAATAGTTTATAGCCGTTTAATTTATAAACCATTTGAGTCAAGCCCGAACAATCTATACCAAAAGGTGTTTTTCCTCCCCAAAGATAAGGCGTGTTTAAGTATAAGAATGCTGTTTGAACAATGTTATTTTTGGCTTCTTTTCCAGCTATGCAGTTACCTTCATGTTTATGACCTAAGTAAGATAGCCCATTTAAAGTAGATCCCAGCAAAATAGGGTGTAGCTGGCTATTGTTATCTTCAATAAATTCGACTAAATCTGCAGAGAGCTTAGGGGTTTCTTTATTTAAAGATTTATAAGTCTCTTCTGTAATTTCAAGATATTGTTTGTTGTCAACCCAGCCCTCGTAAGAATCAAATGCTAAACGAATTTTACTCCAGTTTTTGCGTTGTTCCAAGATTTTAAAAACTTCACCATAGATAACCTGTGACACAAGTTCGCTAGTATCTGTAGGTTCGTTTCTAAGGGGAACAATGCTTAAATTACAAATTCCGTATTGCATTAAATAAGCTTAATTACGTTCTATAACAATTGCAGAAGCGCCGCCGCCGCCGTTACAAATAGCTGCCGCTCCAATTTTAGCATTGTTTTGTTCTAAAACATTTAAAAGTGTGATTATAATTCTAACACCAGAGCAACCTAGCGGATGCCCTAATGATACGGCACCTCCATTTACGTTTACATTACTATCATTTAATCCAAGAATTTTCATATTAGCTAAGCCAACTACAGAGAAGGCTTCATTAAACTCGAAATATTCTACATCACTAATTTTTATTCCAGCTTTATTTATGGCTTTTGGCAAAGCCTTAGCTGGAGCAGTTGTAAACCATTCAGGTTCGTGCGCAGCATCAGCATAACTTTTTATAGTTGCCAAAGGAGTTAGCCCTAATGCATCAGCTTTTTCTTTGCTCATTAAAACCATAGCGCCTGCACCATCATTTATGGTTGAGGCATTAGCGGCTGTTACGGTTCCGTCTTTAGTGAATGCAGCCCTTAAATGCGGAATTTTATCCATTTTCACATTGGTATACTCTTCATCTTTACTAACTACAATAGGTTCTCCCCGACGCTGAGGCACTTCAACAGGTACCACTTCATTGTCAAATTTCCCTGTATCCCAAGCGGTTGTAGAACGCTCATAAGATTGTATTGCAAAAGCATCTTGTTCTTCTCTCGAAAACTTATATTCAGTAGCACAAGCATCAGCACAAACACCCATGGCATTTTGGTCATAAGCATCTACCAAGCCATCTTTTTGCATCCCATCAATTAATGAAGCAGGCCCAAATTTGTTGCCAGTACGAGCGTGTAAGTAATGCGGGATTAAACTCATATTTTCCATCCCTCCAGCAACTACAATCTCGGCATCACCAAGCGTTATAGCTTGAGCAGCTTGCATAACCGCTTTCATTCCAGATGCACACACTTTGTTTATAGTCGTACACGGAACTGTATTTGAAATACCAGCATAAATAGCAGCTTGTCTTGCAGGGGCTTGACCCGTTCCTGCCTGAACCACATTGCCCATTAACACTTCTTCTACTAATTCTGGGCTTAAATTTATTTTATTTAAAGCTCCTTTTATAGCAATAGCTCCAAGTTTAGGAGCAGGAATTGTGGATAAAGCGCCTAAAAAACTACCTATTGGAGTTCTTGCAGCCGATACAATTACTACTTCTTTATTCATTAATTTGATGCTTTAGTTTATACTTGCGAAAATAACAATTTTTTAGTAGAAATATGAATGATTCATTTATTATAAAAATGGTGAAAGCTTATAATTTTATTACATTTGAAACCATTACACTTTTGAATGAAAGATTTTATAAATAAATTATATAAAAATCACTCCCTAATTTACAAGGGGCTGTTATTTATCTCGACCACTTTTTTTATTGTGTATTTATTTCCTAAAGGAGGGAAGTTTAAATATAATTTTGAAAATGAAAAACCTTGGCAATCGGAAAATCTATATGCGCCTTTTGACTTTGCTATAAAAAAGACCGATACTGAGATTGCTTCCGAAAAGGATGCTTTAACTAAGAATTCAACACTGTATTTTAAGCTAGATAATACCATAGAGGCTAAAGTAAAATCTTCATATAAAAACCAGTTTAAGAGTGTATTTCCAGATTCTATTTCTAGAATTTTATCCAATAAGCTTTACAAAACGGGAGAAGAAATTATTGCTAGGCTGTATTTATTTGGGGTTTTAGGTGAGGACTATAATTTTTCAAATGATAAAGCTATAGTCGTACTTGATGGAAGGGTTGAAAAACAAAAAGGATCTTTTTCCAATTTAATAAGACAAGATGCTGTTTCAAAAGTCATTGATAATGCTTTGAGTAAACGAGAATTGAGACATTATAAAACAGATTTCACATCTTTATTTTTTGATTTAATTGAACCTAATCTAACGTTCAATAAGTCGTTTACAGATAAAGTTTTACAAGAAGAAATTAGTAAGATAGCCTATACCAGAGGGAGTATTGCTAAAGAGACCTTAATTGTTTCTAAAGGGGAAGTTGTTGAAGGAGATAAATATCAGATTTTAAAGTCATTACAATCTGAATATGAATCTCAAGTTTGGAGTAAATCTAGTTATATATGGGTGTTGTTTGCCTATACACTACTGGTAGCATTGGCTTTATTGATGTTGCTTTTATTCTTGCAAAAATATAGAATGCGTGTATTTGAAAATAATACTAAAGTCACTTTTATTTTCTTTAATATTTCTTTATTGATATTTATTACAACGATGGTTGTAAATTATAACTCGAAGTATATTTATATTGTTCCAATTTGCATTTTGCCTCTAATTTTTAAAGCATTTTTTGATGCTAGACTAGGATTGTTTGCACATGTGCTTACTGTGTTGTTAATAGGCTTTATAGTGCCTAATAGTTATGAGTATATGTTTCTTCAAATTATAGCAGGAATCGTAACTATATTAACTGTTTCAGAATTATATAAAAGAGCTAATTTGTTTATTTCGGTAGGACAAATTACCCTTATTTATATTATAGCCTATTTCGCATTTATTGTCATTCATGAAGGAAGTGTGAAGACCATTAAGTGGGAAACATTTATATGGTTTATTTTGAGTGGATTGGCTACGCTGTTCGTACAGCCTTTGATATATATTTATGAGAAACTTTTTGGTTTGGTATCAGATGTATCACTTTTAGAGCTGTCTGATACTAATTCAAAATTGCTTAAAGAATTATCAGACAAAGCACCTGGAACATTTCACCATTCTTTAAATGTTGCCAATTTAGCCGAAGCTTCAGCCAATGAAATAGGGGCTAATGCCATGTTGGTAAGAGTAGGGGCATTATATCATGATATTGGTAAAATGAAAAACCCAACGTATTTCACCGAAAATCAGTCAACAGGAATTAACCCGCATGATGAATTATCATCCAAAGAGAGTGCTCGAATCATCATAGATCATGTTATAAATGGTATAGAGATAGCTAGAAAAAACAATTTACCAGATAGGGTTATCGATTTTATACGTACGCATCATGGTACCAGTATCGTTTATTATTTTTACATGCAAGAAAAGAAAGATTTTGAAGAAGTTGATAAATTAGATTTTAGTTATCCTGGACCCAAACCATTTAGTAAGGAAACAGCCATATTGATGATGTGTGATAGTATAGAAGCTGCTTCAAAAAGTTTAAAGGAACCTACATCGACAAAGATTGATACTTTTGTTGAAAATATAATAAATAAGCAAATTGAAGATGGCCAATTTTTGAATGCAAATATTACATTTAAAGAGATTGAGTCTATAAAAAAGGTGTTAAAGCACAAGCTTGCAAATATTTATCATTTACGTATAGAATACCCAGAATAAAAATTATAAAAAAGTCAATAAAATAGTTGCGTTATATCTAAGTATCTAGTACATTTGCCACCGCAATTTTATTGCAAAGTTCTTATTAAAAATTAGGAGAGGTGCCAGAGTGGTAATGGAGCAGATTGCTAATCTGTCAACGCGTAAGTGTTGCCCGGGTTCGAATCCCGGTCTCTCCGCATTTTAAGATAACCAATTCGGGGTGTAGCGTAGCCCGGTTATCGCGCCGCGTTTGGGACGCGGAGGTCGCAGGTTCGAATCCTGCCACCCCGACGAACCTAGAAATAGGTAAAATCAAAACACTGTTAATTGTATGATTATCAGTGTTTTTTGTTTTTATGCATTTTATTTGATATCAAATAGAAGCATTTAAACTCACTAAAAAGGTGTACAATTAGGTGTGCAATACTTCACTGAAAAAGCACTAACTTTAAGAAGCTTTTAGGACATGATTTGACTTTCGTCTTTACAGATTAATGTTTAACAAAAAGTCAATTTACCATGAAAACAAAAAGCACTTTCGCAGTGATTTTCTATACCAGAAAATCAAGGAGCAAGACCAATCAACTTTCCATCTATGTTAGAACCACTGTAAACAGGAAACGCTCTGAGATAAGCCTAAAGCGGAATATTTTCCAAAAGGAGTGGGACAGCACTAAAAACAGGGGCAAGGGTAACTCAGAGAGAATAAGGGTTCTAAACGCCTATCTAGATCAAGCATACAATAAGCTATTAGAATGTCATAAAGAACTTATAGGGGAGGGCAAAATAGTAACCGCCAATGCCATTAAGAATAGATATTTAGGGGAAGATGATAACAGCAAGACCCTAAAAGACTTAATAGCGTATCACAATGAAAATATGGTTCATGTTCTAAAGGCTGGAACTATGAAAAACTATTACACTACAGAGCGTTACCTGAACAAGTTCTTGCAAAATAAAAACAAGATAGATGACATCTATCTAAAACAATTAAACTTTAGGTTTATCACAGAATTTGAGCACTACCTGAGAATTTATAAAAACAAGAAGAAACAACCCATGTTATCTAATAACGGTGTGATGAAACATTTAGAGCGTTTCAAGAAAATGGTTAACCTAGCTGCAAAGCTGGAATGGATATCAAAAAATCCATTTGACCAATTTCAATTAAAATTTGAAAAGTTTGATAGACAATATCTGACAGAAAGGGAACTCAGTATAATAGAAAACACACAATACAAAAATGACCGACTGGAAAAGGTAAAGGATTGTTTTGTATTCTCATGTTATACAGGGTTATCCTATGTAGATCTAAAAGAACTAACAATAGACCAAATTACAAGAGGCATTGACAATAACCATTGGATATATACCAAAAGGGAGAAGACCAATGAAAAGGTAAAAGTGCCATTATTGCCAAAAGCATTAGAGATTATCAAAAAATACAAACAACATCAAAACCAAACATGCTCAAAAGCGGTTTTACCAATAAACTCAAACCAGAAAACAAACAAATATCTAAAAGAGATAGCCAAAAGTTGTGGCATACATAAGAACATCACGTTCCATGTCGCCAGACATACCTTTGCAACCACGGTGATGCTATCCAATGGCGTACCCATAGAAACAGTGTCAAAACTATTGGGGCACACTAAGCTCTCAACAACACAAATATATGCAAGAGTCATAGAGTCTAAAATAAGCGAGGACATTCAAAGTTTGCTCAAGCGAATGGAAACAAAAAAAGAGGAACAATTATTGACCGCAAAATAGCATCCGTTTTTAAAGTATCGGATTTAGGGGCTGGATATATAAAAACGTTTTTCAAATAAATCCTAAATATCGGGTAAGGAGAATCCGATACTTTAAAAATGAAACAAACTCGCCTAAAAGCGAGTGCGTTAGAAAATTATATAAGACTTGTTTTCAACTGTTCAATTTCTTCTTCTGACATATCTAATTTATGATAGCTTTTACTGAAAGTGCTTTTAACATAAGATAACTTATTTAAGAGATGGCTAAATTCATTTTTTATATTAGTAAGTTCCCTTTTTGTTTTATCTAATTCGTCAGTGTAGAAGTCCAACAATTTTTCATCTTCTGTTTTAGAAGCTTGAATTTCTTCCCATTTCTTTTCAACAAATTCAGGTTCTTCCTCTTCAATATTTTCAAATAGAGATTCTAGTTTTTCGCGTGTAGGTATTAATTGTGTTTTTTCAATATCCCTTAAAATACTCGTAAGAGCGTTTAATCTTTTATTTATAGAGCTAGTGAAAGATAAAACAGAATGATTTATAGTATCATAAGGAGAAAGTCCGGTATCCTCAAAAAAGGTAATCATATAATCTAAAGTTTCGGAGTAGCTAGGACTGGTCTTTTTAGAATATGCTTTAAACCTTTCAATGACCTTTCTCTTTAACCGAATCGCATTAAAATCATCCATATCATATTGAATTGTTACAATGAAACCTTGTTATTACTGGGCTCATTTTTGTTTTTGCGTTAAATTACAAAAAATACAGTTCTTTAAAATGGTTGTATTTGATTGATTGTCAATTAAATATATAAAACGTAACATCGCATAGCGTGTTACCCTCTTGCTTTTCCCCATAGATTCGCACTTGTCATTTACATAGAGCTTTTCTGTAAGATAAATTGACTGTTAAATGATAATTATCTTTCATTTGGGAAAAACCTCCGTAATTGGGAAAGATTAATAATAAATGTTGTGGTGCCTCCAGTAGCATATTCTTTTACACTTAAATGTAAATACATACATCTGTATGCACATTCTTTATGTATCTTTATTTTATAAATGTGATTGTGTGTTTTTGTATACTAGTAAATATTCGAGAGCATATTTTGAGATTTAGTATTAATTAGCTTAGTACTTTAAAGATTATTACCACGCTTTAATAGTATAAAAAGTGTTATTTTTATAAAAAAACTAACCGCCAAAATGAAAAGAATCTTCATATTTTTCTTTGCACTTATTTTTCAATTAAGTTATTCCCAAAACATCAATATAGGTCTTTTAACAGATAAAGACTCACCAGAAGTTCAACCCTTATTACAGCAATTAGAAACTGAGATTAGAGCTGTTTTAGGTCAAGATAAAACAGTGAGTTTTCAAAAGGTACTTTCTAATAATTTTAGTTTAGAGAAAGCTAAAGAAAACTATCAATCTTTGATTGATGGAGATGCAGATATTATTCTCGCTTTTGGGGTCATGGATAATATTGTTTTAAGCCAACAAGAAAATTATACTAAGCCAGTTATTGTTTTTGGTTCGATTAATTCAGATTTTATAAATCTACCACCAGAACGCAAAACATCAGAAATAAATAACATCACATACATCATAGCACCGTTGTCTTACACAAAGGATTTGGATGCTTTTAAAACTGTTTATGATTATAAAAGCGTTGGTATTTTAATGGAGCAATATATTATAGATGCGCTTCCGTTAGAATCTGTATTTGACCCCTACTTTAAAAAAGAAGGCAAAACGTATCGTTTAATACCTTTATCAGAAAATGGAATAGAAGCTTCTGATTTGGAAGGTGTTGATGCGGTATATCTTGCAGGTGGTTTTGAATTTACCGATACGCAATTTGAGAAACTTACCTCTACAATTAATTCAAAAAAACTACCATCATTTTCTGCGAATAGGGTGAAAGATGTTGAGCGAGGCATATTGGCTACCAATCAACCCCAAACAAACTTAGATCAATTCTTTAGACGTATCGCTTTAAATGTTGAGGCGATAACATCTGGGACAAATGCTTCAGAACTTCCGTTGTTATTAGAGTATAAAAACAAATTAACTATTAACTATAACACAGCAAAACGGATTGATTTCCCATTACGTTATGCGATGTTAGGAACTGCCGATTTTATAGGAGGTAAATCAGAAGCAAATACCGAAAACATGATGTCTATATTGGATATTATGAATGGTGTTCTCGATAAGAATTTGAGTTTATCGTCTAGTGAAAAGAGTGTCGAATTAAGTGGTCAAGATGTTAAAACAGCTAAAAGTGGTTATTTGCCAAATGTATCTGCTGGGGTAAGTGGGATTTATCTTGACCCTAAAGTTGCTGAAATTTCAAATGGCGCAAATCCAGAGTTCTCAACATCTGGGAATGTCGTTTTAGAACAATTAATCTATTCAGAAAGTGCTTCTGCCAATATCGATATTAGGAAAGAATTACAAAAAGCAGAACAAGCCATTTACGATACAAACGAACTCGATGCTTTATTGAATGCTACTGTAGCTTATTTTAATGCCTTGATTTTAAAGACTAATACAAGTATTCAGAATCAAAACTTACAAGTTACTAAGCGTAATTTAGAAATAGCGGAACAAAACTTTGAAGCAGGTGAATCTGGGAAGTCAGATGTATTACGTTTTAGAAGTCAATTAGCTCAAAATATGCAAAGCCTTATAGAAGCTAGAAATCAATTGCAACAAGCGTTTTTCACTATTAATCAATTGATGAATGTATCGATTAGTAAAGACATTGACATTCTGGATGCTGAACTTTCCGAAGGTGTTTTTAAGAATTATAAATATGATGACTTTTACAAGATTCTGGACGACCCGAAATTACAACCCACTTTAATTGAATTTTTAATCGAAGAAGCAAAAAACAACGCTCCTGAGTTAAAGAATATAGATTATAATTTAAATGTTACAAAACGAACCTATGACTTAAACGATTATGGTCGTTTTATACCAACAGTTGCTTTACAGGGTCAATACAGTTTGGCAATTTCTCAGTCTGGAAAGGGCTCTACTATACCATCTGGAATTCCAACAGCACCAGACGGTACTTATAATGTTGGATTAAATGTTTCGTTACCGATATTCAACCAGAACCAAAGAAATATTAATAGACAATCTGCATTGATTCAGGAAGAACAATTGGGCTTTGAAAGACAAAATATTGAATTAAACATTGAGAAAAATGTTAATGATGTGGTGCTAGATTTGATTAATCAAATAGCAAACATCGAAATTTCTAAAGTATCAGAAGAAACAGCAAAAGAAAGTTTAGACCTCACGCAAAATGCTTACCAACAGGGCGCAGTTCCCATTATTCAGTTAATTGATGCGCAGACCAATTATTTGCAAGCGCAATTAGCAAGGTCTACAGCTAACTATAACTATTTAATCACGTCTATGCAATTAGAACGCGCTATAGGGTACTTCTTTTTAACCCATTCTGAAGATAACAATCAAGCATTTATTCAAAGAGCCAACCAATATATTTTAAATAAAAACTAACCCATTATGAAATTACACATATATAAATTGTCAATTTTAGCTTTAGTTATAAACCTTTCTTCCTGCAAGGATAAAGTAGAGGTTAAAGAAGAAGTATTGAGACCTGTTAAATATGAAGTTGTTGGAACTCCAAATGTTCAAGGCACAAGAACATATAGCGGAACAGCAAAATCTAGTAACGCCATTGGATTAAGTTTTAGAAGTGGTGGAATCATCACTAAAGTAAACCATTGGAAAGGTGCACAGGTTAAAAAAGGAACTATTATTGCAAGGTTGGATAATGTTGAGGCAAACTTAGCTTATGAGCAATCTGTTTCATCCTTAAATGCCGCTAAATCTGCCATGAATACTGCTAAGTCGAGTTTAGATAGAATTAAGTCGCTATATGAAAAAGGAAGTAATTCATTGAGTGACTATGAACAAGCAAAAAACTCCTATCAATCTGCTTTAGACCAATTTGAATCTGCAAAACGAAATAAAAGTATACAAGCTACGCAATTAAGTTATGGTATTATAAGAGCTCCAAAAGATGGTGTAATCGTTTGGACAGATGGCGCAGTTAATGAGCAAGTTTCAGCAGGTCATCAATTCGCAGAATTAAATGCAGGCAAAGGCATGAAGGTTGAGGTTGGTTTGCCTGAGTCAGTCATTAATAAAGTGAAAGTAGATATGCCTACCAAGATTAAGTTCTCGGCCATTGAGGACAAAGTTTTTGAAGGTAGAGTTTTTGAAGTATCACCAAGTATAGACCCCAATTCGTCTACCTATATTACAGCAGTTGCAATAATTAATCCTATTCCAGAAATTAAATCGGGCATGGCAACAAATGTCATTTTTGATTTTGAGCAAGATGAAAGTATTGCAAATGATACATTGGTTGTGCCTGTTAAGTCTGTAGGAGAAGATGGTAACGGTAATTTTGTATTTATAGTAGAATCAAGCGATGGGATAACGGGAACTGTAAAAAAACAACAAATTGAAATTGGTGAATTAACACCATCTGGATTTGAAGTAAAAAAAGGTTTAAATTCTGGTGATAAAATAGCTACTGCTGGCTTGCAGACCTTGTTAGATGGACAAAAAGTAAGATTATAATAACTAAAAAACTAACCTTATGAATCTTACTGAATTTTCGATAAATCGTAATCGTGTTGTATTAAGTATTTTGGCTGTAGTTATGGTGATGGGTATGTTGTTTTATGCCTCATTGTCGAGAGATAGTATGCCACCTTATACCATACGAGTAGCATCAATTGTATCATCTTTCCCTGGGGCAAGTCCAGAACGTGTTGAAGAATTAGTTAGTGATAAAATTGAAAAAGTAGCACAGGAATTACCCGAATTAAAAGTAGTAAAAAGTACATCTCGTACAGGACTTTCAGTCGTTCAGGTAGAACTTAAAATGGAAGTTAAGCCAGAAGAACTACAACCTGTTTGGGATAGACTTCGCAGAAAGTTAAGCACCATTCAGGGCTTACCAAGTAATGTGAGCCCTCAATTACAGGATGATGGTATTGGTGAAGTATTTGGTATTGCTGTTGGTTTAATTTCTGATGGTTATGACTATACAGAAATGAAAGATTATGCAGATGACTTGAGAGACGATTTAATAAAACTTGAAGATGCTGCTAAAGTTGAATTGAATGGTGCGCAGGAAGAACGTGTTTTTGTTGAGTTTGAAAACACCAAATTAAAAACCTACGGACTAACATCAAGCAGATTAAAAAATATTATAGGTAGCACTAATATACTTAGCTCTGGAGGAACTATTAATGTTGAAGCAGAACGTATTATTTTGGAGCCCACAGGGAATTTCAATGATTTAAAGTCCATACAGGAGATGTTAATCCCCGTTGGAGAAAATGGACAAGTTATAGCTCTTGAAGATATTACTACAGTGAAAAAAGGGTATATCAATCCACCAAAACAAAAGGTACGCATCAATGGTATGGATGCTATTTCATTACATGTGTCTTTAAAAGAAGGTGCTAATATTATTAAGTTAGGAGAAGAAATTGATGTGTTGCTTGGGGAGTGGCAAGATAAATTACCAGTTGGTTTAGAAGTATCTCGTTTAGCATCAATTGATAAATACATCGATTTAAAGATTAGTGATTTTATTGGCAACTTATTACAGGCTATTGCTATCGTATTAGCAGTCATGCTTTTCTTTTTAGGACTAAGAACAGGATTGGTTATTGCAAGTTTAATTCCAATAGTTACCATAACAACGTTGATGGTTATGGGGTTAATCGATGTGGGGCTGAATCAAATTTCGTTAGCCGCTTTAATTATGGCTTTGGGAATGATGGTAGATAATGCCATAGTTGTTGCAGAATCAGTCATGGTAAAAATGGAAGCAGGTATTCCCGTTAAGAAAGCTGCAATTGATTCATGCTCAGAATTATTTACGCCGTTATTGATTTCCACATTAACAACATCTGCTGCCTTTTTAGCATTCTTTATGGCAGAATCTGTTATGGGTGATATTATGGGCCCTATTTTCGTGGTAATTACTATTGCGCTTTTATCGTCATGGATTATCGCATTGAGTATCATTACACTATTTTGTGTCTTTTTCCTAAAAGTAAAACCAAAGGAAGCAGGAAAAGTAAGCTTCTTAGATAGACTCATTAATGGCTTAAAACTCAAGTATAAAAATTTAATTTTATTAGCTCTTAATTGGAAAAAATCGGTTTTAGTACTTATTGTTTTTATGTTCTTTTTATCCATTTTCGGATTTGGACTATTAGGCTTTGTGTTCTTCCCAGATAGTGACCGTAATATGATAACGGTTGATATCAATTTACCAGAGAATACTAAAATTGAGAACACAACATCTGTGGTTTTAGCACTTGAAGACTTTATGCAGAAAGAGCTGAAAGTTACCGAAGATAAACCAGATGGTATTGTAGATTGGTCGGCCTACATTGGTGAAGGTCCTTCAGCTTACGATTTAGGTTATAATGCCGATGAAGCAAATTCCAATTATGCCCATATTTTAATTAATACGTCTTCTTTTTTGGTGAATAATAACATGATTGAAAAATTAGATGCCTTCAGTTTTGAAAACTTTCCTAATGCCGATATTAAAGTTGGTTTGCTAGGTTCAGGTGGAGGTGGAACACCTGTTGAAATTGAAGTTTCTGGAGATGACCCCGATAAATTAGCAAGTATCTCCGAAGCTATTAAAGCGAAGTTGTTTACCATTTCTGGGACAAAAAATATTAAAGACGATTGGGGACCCAAAGGGAAAAAGTTTGTTATAGATATAGACCCTAATAAAGCACAAACTGCTGGTATTACCAATCAAGATATTGCAACGTCTCTACAAACTGTTTTAGATGGTTTTCAAGCAGGGGAATATCGCGAAGGCGATAAATCTATCCCTATTGTAATGAAGAGTAATCAAAGTAAACAGCAATCCTTATCTTCATTAGAAAGCTTAAATATATATGCACAAAGTTCGGGAAAAAGTGTGCCTCTACTTCAAGTAGCATCTATAATTCCTCAATGGCAATATTCAAAAATAAAACGTGTTGATTTAACTAGAACAATTAAAGTATCAAGTGAATTAACAACTACGGGTAATGCTTCCGAGGTAACACAAGCCATAACACCTTGGCTTGATGAGCAGAAAGAAATTTGGGGTAAAGACTATACTTATGAATTAGGAGGAGATGCTAAAAGTTCTGCCGAAAACATGGGGGCAGTTGCCAACTATTTACCACTTTCAGCTTTCATTATTGTAATGCTATTAATCATTCAATTTAATTCTTTTAGAAAAATGGTGATGATTGTTTGTACCATTCCGTTGGGAGTTATTGGGATGGTTTTAGGGCTTTTACTATTCGGTGTGCCTTTTGGGTTTATGGCGTTTTTAGGCGTTATTTCCCTTGCAGGTATTGTTATCAATAATGCCATCGTTTTAGTAGATAGAATTGAGATCGAAGAATCGGAATTAAAACGTAAACCACAAGATGCTATAATAGCAGCATGTTTACAACGTTTTAGGCCTATTTTGTTAGCAACTTTTACCACCGTTTTAGGTTTAGTGCCTTTATATCTTGGTGGAGGCGAAATGTGGGAACCTATGGCGGTAACCATCATGATTGGTCTATTGTTTGGAACTGTAATAACTTTATTATTTATACCTGCTTTTTATAGTGTGATGTATAAAGTGAATTATAAGGGTTACGAGTTTAATGATAACCTTTTAGACTAGTAATGCTAAAGCGTTTATATCCATACCGTTTTGAGATATTCTTTTTTAGTCAGGTGGCTATTTTATTTGGTTCTTTAATTGTACCATCAATTATTTTTGAAACGTTTTTATCTCCTGCATTATTTCTATTGAATCTATTAGCAGGAATGGTGCTTTTATCAAAGCAGAAAAAAACCATGTGGTTTTTAGTACTATTACTTGTTATTAGTGCTTTGTTATTAGGTTCAAATTTGATAGAAACGACTAATGACGCTTTAGTAGGGCTTATTGAAATGGGGACTTACTTTTTGTTTTATGTTGTAGTAACATCGGAAATTATAAAGCAAGTATGGCAAGCAAAAAAAGTAAGTAAAAATGTAATATTTGGACTGGTTAGCGGATATATTTCTCTTGGTTTAATTGGCTTTTTTATTTGTTTGAGCATAGAAATGGCTTATCCCAATTCGTTTTCAGGATTAATAGAGGGGATTTCAATTACAGAAAATTTAATGTATTACAGCTATATCACATTATTAACTATTGGGTATGGCGATATTTTACCCATAAGTGCATTAGCACATAAAGCAGCTATTTTAATTGGTTTAATGGGACAAATATACTTAGTGGTAATTACGGCTATAGTAGTTGGAAAGTACATTAATCAATCCTCTAAGTAAGCTATAAAAGATAGATGCGAGTTTATTTTTAACGATTAATAAATTTAAAAATAGATGTATCTTGCAATAAAATAACCTTTAATTTTAAAGATTTGAAAGAAATAAAAAAAGTAACCCTATTAGTAGTTTTAGTGATGTTTATAACTAATTGTGCATCAGTAAAGCTCGCAAATTCATGGAATTCTGAAAACTTCGATACCACTAAAGCTAGAAAGATTTTAGTTGTGGCAAGAGATAATGATATGGATGTAAGAACTTCTTATGAAAACGCTATGGTTTCAAAATTAAAGGAAGAAGGTGTTGATGTCGTTGCTGCATATGAACTATTTCCTGATTTAAAGGAAAATAAAAATAGAAGTCAAGAAGAGATTGATGCCATCGTTAAAAATTTTAAATCCAAAGGTATTAATGCAATTATATTAACTGCACTAAAAGACACAAAAGTTGAAGAGTCTCAACCTCAAAGCAATTCTAATAATTACATTTCTACAGCTAATATTGGTAAATATGGGATTAGTTTTACCGATTATTATAATGTACATTCCATAGAATATATAAGTAGAGGCCTAAAGCCTGTATATAATGATAATCAAGATTTAGTAACTCATCTATCTTCAGCTACTTATATTCTTGAAGCTGTTGTTTATGATTTAGCTTTGGCAAAAAAGGAACAATTAGTGGGTGTATTCGAAATAGAAGCAACCGATCCTTCATCAGGAAAACAAGTATTAAATAAATTCGCAACATTAATTTCAAAACAATTTAAAAAATAGATGATTATGAGCCCAATTAAATCGTTGTTAATACTTAGCTTAATTTTAGTAACTATAAATGGGTTTTCACAACGGAAAACTCAGGAACAGAAAGAAAAGGAAAATAATAAAGTTGAACTTTATACACCAGAAGAAAAAGATAATTTACAAGACTTCTATGCAGAAGAAGTAGATAAAATGAAATTATCTGAAGAAGAAAGGGACGAATATTATAGTACTTTATTGTTTTACACCCATAGTATGTCTAGACTTGATGATAAGGATAAAGGCTATACGCAATCAGAAATTTTAGAAAAATTTAATACTTTGCATTTTAAAATGAATGAAAAAATGAAGACGTTATTAAAGCCAGAACAATACGTTATTCATCTTGAAACTTTTAATAGAATAATATATAGTGTAAGTAGAAAAACAAGTTTATTTAATCAAAAAGAATAGGTATAAAATATGAGTAATTCAAGAAGTGTTTATTTTGAGGCTTTTGCATCTATCATGAAGATTACTTTAAGAGATAATGATGCTACAGATGAGGAAAAGGCCTTTTTACAACATTTTGGCAAAAAATTAGGTGTTACAAGCTCGGAGTATTTCGAGTTGATTGATGACAATATGTATATGAAGTATGAAATAAAAGCACCTTACCTGTATAATCAGCGTTTAGAAAGTTTATACAAAATCACACAAATTGTCGACGTAGATAATTTATCAAAAGCCACAAAAACGAAATGGTTAAATAGAGTGGCAATTGCAATTGGGTTTGACCCAAGTAATGTTAAATATATTGTGGGTAAATCTTTAGATATGTTTAATGTAAACAATGATTTAACATTAGAGGACTATAAGGATGGTATCAAGAATATTATGATGTAATTATAAAAGCATTATAAGCTTCTATTTAAAAAGCTTCATTGATACCAAAATAAATACCAGAATTACCATCTATACCAGAACCGATATCAAAGCGTAACCAGGTGTCTTTGTCTTTAAATATTTTATATCTTGTTCCAAATCCAAAAGATGGTTTTAAATTATTAATGCTAAAAAAGTCTTCAGGTTTTTCAGCTACTTCTCCAAACAAGCCAAATGCATTTATTGTCCATCTAGGTTTAAAGCGCCAGCGATATTCTATTTGAGATACATACATTTGTTTATCAAGAAAGCGACCAAAAAAATAGCCCCTAGCACGATTACCACCTCCATAACTGGCCAAAGCTTGAAAAGGTACATCACCATAATTATTTTCTATATATAATTGAAAAGCTAAAAGGCTACGGCTACTTAAAGGTTGATATTCTCTTAAGTCTAAAATAAATTTATTAAAACCAGAAGTTGCACCAAAAAGTTCGCTAGAAAACTGTGCTTTTGCCTGATAGTAAAACCCTTTGTTTGGAGATCCTGTATTATCTCTAGTATCATAATTAAAAACAGCTCCTAACCCAGCAACTACAGTACGTTTGCTTCCTATTACATTTTGTGTGTCTAAAATACCTCCTTTAGCAATTTCTGTTACTTCATGATTTTTAAATATAAATTGAAAACCAAAATTAAGATCGGGAGGTAGACGTTTTAAAAACGAAATATTAAGCGCATGAGTTGTTTGATTATACACTTCTTCATTTTCGTCTGATGTATTGTTACCAATGCCCCAAAATAGATTGGGATACACTTCTAATAAATAATGTGCATCAATAAAATAGTTTCCTGAGCCAAAATAAATTTGAGGCGTAATTTCAAACATAATCTGTTTGTTCAATGTATATATACCGCTAAAAAGAACGTTGGATAATCTGTTTTTAAATGTGTTTTTTTTATTTAGAAAGAAAAGTTGTCCACCTCCTCCAAATCCAAAACCCGTTTCAGGTGTATAAAACGCAATGGGTATTGCTATAAGTTGATAGTTTTTTGTAGTTGAAATAGTATCTATTTTAACTAGATTGTTTTCATCTTTTCGTTGCGCTAGCGCAGTAAAAGAAAAGAATATTAAAAGGATGTATAGGGTTGTTTTTTTCATCTAAAAAAAGAAATCATCCAATATAACGTTAAATCCAAAAGAAAAAGAAACATCATTCGAAGAAATACTAGTATTTGTTATTGTTTGGTTTGGTAGTAACTTTTGTTCTATGTCAACCCAAAATAAGTTCACATTCACTCCTAAATCAAAAGCTATAAAATCGTTTATGGTATATGAATAGCCAAAACCTATGATACTTCCTAAACCACCACCTTCAGAAAGTTGCTGCGTAGCTTGATTTATTATAGGGGCAATTCCCTCTAGCTCTGTTTTGTCTTTATACCTAACATAGCCAAGTGATAAACTAGTAAATAAGGATCCCGTTTTATTATCCATAAAATAATAATTAGAAAATGGACCTATATAAAATGTTTCGGTTGTTTTTGTGAAAACTCCAGAATTACTGATTTTATTTGCTTGAAATATACCTCCAATTAAAAGACGATTTTTGAAGAACTTTCCGCTTTGTATGTTTATACCAAAATTATTAGAGGTAGCTTTTGAATTTAAGTTACCTGCATCTGTTGTAGTAGAGCTAATACTGCCTGATAACCCCGTAAGAAACCGCCCTTTTCTAAACGCTGTTTCTAAACTATCGGTCGTTTGCGCAGATATATTACAGATTAAAAAAATAGCTGCGGCTATACATATATTACGTCTTGTTTTTTTCAAATTATTAAAATTAATTAACCCTTACTTATTTTGTAAAGTAACAATTTTTCCTTCACGTAAAACTGTTAGTTCAAATTTTGGATTTTTTTCTAAGCTATTTGCAAAATCAGCAATCTTCAATAAGGTGTAGTCTGTAACATCGTACTTTATATCATTAAATGCCAATATAATATCACCGCCCAAAATTAGTTTTTTATTACCAACAGTTACCTCAGTATCCCCTTCTTTTACTCCCATTTTATCAAATAAAGAAGTAGAAGCAATACGTTGCACTAATAAACCACTTGTTTGAGGCAGATTAAACAGTTTAGCTTCTTTTTCAGATAAGGAATATAACTCAGCACCAAACCAAGGCATTTTATTATTTAAAAGGAGTTTGGCAGCTAAATTAGACGTTGAGGCATAACCAATACCATCAGAACCCCCTGATAGTGATTTTATGTGACTTACAATACCTATAACATCACCTTCTAAGTTAAACATTGGACCTCCAGAGTTACCTTGATTTATAGCAGCATCTGTTTGAATAAACTCCGTATTAGTAAAAGGGTTTCTCCCTAAAAATTGTTTTTTAAAAGCACTAATATAACCTGAAGATAGAGATAAACCAACACCAAGTGGCACACCAATAATAAATACGCGTTGTCCAACTTTCATTCGGTCTGAATCGCCGAACCTTAAAATTGTAGTATTTATTTTTTGTCTTGATAATTCTAATAAAGCGATGTCTGCACTATCATAGGAAGTAATTACTTTAGCTGGTATAGTTTCTCCATCTGAAAACTGTACAACTAAAGTATCGGGTACTTTTACAACATGAGCAGCTGTTACAACTAGTTTATTAGATATCATAAACCCTGAGCCTAATCCAGAATTTGTAACTGTCTGAGAAACATTATTTTGAGAGGTGGCAATATTGCTTTCTTGAGTGTAAATAGCAACAACGGCTGGACTTACCCTTTCATAAATAGAAGATAGGTCTTGGGCATTAGTATAATGTATGGTAAATAAGCATATTAGAATTAATCTAATTATTTTTTTCATAGCTATTAGAGATATGGTTTTTGTTAAAAATAAGCTTTAAAATATGAATAGTAAATTTCAAGAAATAAATCTTGAATCAAAAAGGCCAAATCAAAGGCACTAAAATCAAAGACAAAATAAAAAACAATAAGAGTAAAGGCGCACCAACTTTTACATAATCCATAAATTTATAATCGCCTGCAGCCATAACCATCGCATTGGTAGTTGTACCAACAGGGGTTAAAAAAGCAGTAGATGCACTAATGGCAACAACAATCATAAATGGCTCGGGCGAAATATTTAAAGACGTGGCGGCTAATATGGCTATTGGTGCCATTAAAACAGCAGTTGCTGAATTATTAATGGCTTGACTAAAACCAGTAGTTAATAAAAAGATACCACCTAATAGAACAATAGGGTGTATACTTCCCAAATTAGTAACCAAGCTATTGGCAGCAAGTTCCGCAACACCCGTTTTTTGAAGCGCAATACCCATAGGAATCATTGCTGCAATCATCACCACACTTATCCAACTAATCCCTTTATACGCTTTTGCCATGGGCACACATCCCGTTAATAAAATAACACCCGCAGAAATCATAGCAGCAATGGCTCCAGGAACAACTTTAAATACGAGTAATGCAATCATTAGTAAAAGCATTGCTAATGAAATGTACGATTTATAGGTTAACGTATTTACATCCTTAGACATGCTTTCTGGGTTTCCAGAAATCACTAAATTTTTATAAACGCTTTTTAAATGTTCTATACGCTCCCAAGTGCCTCTAATAATAAAGGCATCTCCAGCTTTTACGGCTACGTTTTTATCTTTTAAAGGCTTGTTATTTCTTGATGCAGCTAATAATTGAATGCCTGCTTGTTCCAAATACAATCCCATAGGTATGTTGTGTCCTAAAAAAAGCGATTTGGGTGTCACAATCATTTCTGCCATACCTACTTCTTGATTTATAAACTCATCCTTTAGCTCGTCATTATTATTTTTAAAAGGAATCAAATTGAGTTTAAACTTCAGAATCATTTTATCCACATCTTCCGTGTTTCCTTTTACAGTAATAATGTCATGATATTGTAAAATGGTATCTGGTGTTGGAAATTCAATATACGGTTTTACACCTTTTACTATATTGGGAAATCGTCTTCTTAATCTAATTATTGAAACATTGTATTTATTATCAAAATCCCATTCACCAATAGTGGTATTTAGTAAAGGAGACATTGAACGTACTCTTAAGCGGTAAATATTTTCATCAATGCTATAGTTTTCAATCCATTGATGCATTTCAGAATCTATATTTATTGGCTGATTTTCAGAGGTGTTTTTTGGCAATAATTTATAACCAATAAAACGGAAATATAAAATTGAAATAAGTAGCAATGGCAAGCCAATCAGGGCAAATTCAAAAAATGAAAAGGATTCGAACCCATTTTCTACTAAGGCATTACTGGCAATAATATTTGGAGGTGTACCCGTTAATGTCAATAAACCTCCCGTATTTGATCCAAAAGCAACAGGCATTAATAATTTTGAAGGCAATGTGCCCATTTTATATGCGGCAGATACAGTAACCGGTAATAATGTAGCAACAGTTCCAGTATTGCTTACAAAACCAGACAAAATACCAGAGCCTAAGGTGACTAATACTAATAGTTTGGGGATACTTTTACCAGCCCATTTTACAAATTTCTGTCCTGCTAATGCTGTCCATCCTGTTTGAGACAAACCTTCTCCAATAATAAATAAGGAAGCAATCATTATTACTGTAGGGTTACTAAACCCGCTAAGAGTTTCAGGAAGGTCTAAGATGCCAAATAAAAATAAGCTTAACATGGACATAAGCGCTACAATATCTGGTGTGAATTTACCCCAAACAAAAAGTCCTATTGTAATACCCAAAATAATTAAAAGTGTAAGCATAAATTATAAAAAGAAGTTAGTTGGACTAAAATAGTTAAAACTAAAGTCTATTCAAATGAAAAGAGGTGCGTTTCACATTTTCACACCTCTTTTTAAGATTTGCCTTATTTTAATCTCGAAGCCAGCTCTACTATTCAATAATTTTAAATCGCATCATAACAACATCATCTATCATTAAATTCAATTTTCCGTCAGCATCTATGGTATATTTATTGATTTTTTTAATGGTATTTAAAAAGACTTTTTCTCCATTTCCACAGAACATCATTGTTGTTGGTCCTGGCTCGCCAAATGAAATTGCATCACCGTCTAGAGTATACTCTGCCGAATAACCGTTGCAGCTATTTGTGCCTTCTGCTTTTTTAGTCGTTTTTTTGAAAGTAATAGCTGGTTTTTTATTAGGATACAATCCTGAAAAAGCTATTCGTGGTCCAGAAATAAATTCAAGCTCCCAAGTCACATTGAAAAGATTAGTGTCTCTAGAGTTTTTTGATGATACACATGAACTCATTGTAATTAACAATATAGTTAGGATAATTCTGGTCATTTTCATATTTATAAATGTTTTTCTCTATCTATTTTTCAAATAAAGCACTAGTTATAAAATCTAGTACATTTTATAACTAGTGCTTTGTGACTAATCAAATATAACATCACTTGTTTTTAAATTTTCAACATCCTTTTGATTTCTGGTGTTAACAGGAACCTCAATAGTTAAGAAGGTATCTTTTCCATCAGAATCTTCACCTTGATAAAATTTAAAAACATAAGTTTCTTTCTGTAACGCTCTTACTGGTATTGAAAATGTTGTTTCAGTAATAACTTCATTACAACCAATACCATCATCTACATGTACTATGGGGTAAATAAGCCTTGTTGGTCCATCATAAATGTAATCAAACTGGTCATAGTAAAAATAGCAACTATTGGGTAGCGATATGGTTATATTAATTTGGTAAGTGCTCCCATAATTAAATTCATTTGGAAGTTCTGCGTTTATAACACCTGAATACTCTAAGTGGTAGTCGTGGTCGTTATCGTTGTCACTGCTGCATGATAATACAGATATAGAAAGGGCAACGATTGTAATTAATAAATACTTAAATCTTTTCATCTTGTTTTATTTTTAATTTCTATTCAAATGTACCCGTGCTTTACATTTTTAATGGATTCATTTGAAGTGTTTAATGTTAATAATGATTTTATTTTCTCTCTTGTTTTAGTGTATCCAAAAACTCCTATTTGAATTAATGCCGACACTAATACTATAATTTTCAGGTATTCTAATAAAATAGCCATAACTTTTAGTGTTTATTGTCTCATAGCTACTCCTGCAGCTGTTCCATATTCTTCTAGCGTTTTGATAAACCCTTTGATAGTGTTTTTGAAACTTATTTTAACTTTTTCCAGTAGTGTATATGTTGGTTTTTCTCCCATGATAGATCTATAAAAATTCTTATTGAATTGAGCGTTGTTAATTGTTGTGCTTTGAGTTTTCATGTCTATTTGTATTTAATTATTATTTATAGTACAAATTTAGGTCTAAGTGAAAGTTGAAATTGAGGTTAACTAAGTGAAGTGACCAAATAGAATAGTGAAGTGATTCTAATTGAAAGTGAACTTAAAATGTTAGTATTAGGTAAGTGATAAGAGTTGAAGAAAACAGCCCTGTTTTGATGCCCTAATTATAGTGGTATAATTTCAAAAATGCTACTGAGATTGAAGAGTATCCTCAGTGCGTGTTACGGAATAGATATTTACTGTTCCCTGCTTACCTTTTAGAAGCACATTGCCTTCAAGTTTAGATGTAGTCCATGAGTCAATTTCTACGACTTTTAAAAATTTTTCTGAAATAAGTAGGTCAAACCCTAATCGATTACATTGGTCTTGGATTCTTGAAGCTGTATTTATAGTATCACCATGATATGCGATTTCACGTTTATATTCTCCAACTTCTGCAACAGTTACGGTACCACAATTCATACCTGCTTTAAATTCTGGTACTAAACCATAAGTTTTTTGATAGTAATCTGTTTTACTCTTAATTTGATCTTTAAAAGCATAAAAAGCGCGAATACTTTTTGCGTTTTTAAGCCCTTCTCTATACGGCCAAGTTAAAACAGCTTCATCTCCTACATATTGGTAAATAGAAGCTTTATATGTATTAACTATGGCCAAATCATAAAAACACTCTTGAAGAAGCCTGCTATATTTTATATGCCCTAATTTTTCAGCAATTGTGGTAGAATTCCTAAGGTCTAAAAACATAAAAATAAGCTCTTTTTCTTTTGGAGTATAGAATTTTCCTGAAATAAATTTAATCAAATTGCCTTCACCTAACATTAAATTAATATTGAGAAAAAGACTGATAAAGAAGTTAACTACTATAGTATAGATAAAGCTTACCCAAATAACAGGTAATTGAATAAACTCTGACATTTTAAAAGTAGTGTCTACAAATATTTCAATCTTAACAAACAAATAAAATATAAATACATAAAACCCAATAGCAGATATAATTTGTAGTATAAGTGCAAATACCAATAACTTAGATAATGGAATACGTTTTCTAACCAATTTTTCAAGGAAAATATGGAGTGTGCCGTAAAGTAACCCTTGGGTTATCCATGCTATAATGAATATAAAAAATATATTGGAGAAAGAGTCCTCCATATAAGGGATGTTAACGTCCTGAGATCCTCGAAGGAGTTGCCAGACTAGGCTCGCTATTAACCAACCTATGATATAATCTCGTAATATTTTATAATGTCTAGATTTCAAATTAAATCATTGATAGTTAAGCGTTTTTAGTGGGCCTAATTATTTATCCAATTTTTTATTTCGGAAGATTTGGCTTTGCTTATTGTAATGCGCTCCTTAGATGGCGGATTTACATTAATAATTAGTTTTCCATTAAAATAGAATTTAATATTCTGTATAGCATTTCTATTCAATATAAATTGCCTGTTTGCCCTATGAAAATTATACGGGTCTAATTCGTTTTCAATGTCTTCTAGTTTTTTCTCTATTATGTAAGTTTGATTTTTAAGTGTCACAGCTTTTACAATACTGTTTTCTATATAGAAATAAGCAATATCTTCTGTTTTAACAGGAATTAATTCATCTCTCTGATGTACTAAAAATGTAGTTCTAAAAACCTGATTTTTAGATTGCATTAATTGTACTAATTGTTGGATGTTATCATAAGAGATTGTGTCAATTTTAGCATTAGTTTTAAACTTTTTAATTGAGCTACTTAATTCTTCTTCATTAATTGGCTTTAAAAGATAATCAATGCTATTTAACTTAAATGCTTTTAAAGCATATTGATCATAAGCTGTTGTAAATATTATGGGAATATTGATAGTTACCTGTTCAAAAATTTCAAATGAAATACCATCAGAAAGGTGTATATCCATAAAAACTAAAACGGCTTCGCTTGGATTAGAAAAATAATCGATGGCAGATTTTACAGAGTCCAGAACAGTTAGTATCTCTATGCTAGCATCTATATTATTTATTAAGTAAGTGAGTTGTTCACTTGCTGCTAATTCATCTTCTACAATAACTACTTTCATGGTATTCAATTTAAAGAAAGTTTAACTTTAAAGGTGTTGTTTTTATTACTTATTGATATGTGTTTCTTTTTTAGAGCATAATACCGTTTATTAAGGTTTGATAAACCATTTCCTGTTCCAGTAACTAAACTTTTTCTGGGTGGACTTGCAAGAGAAATTCGGACAATTTTTCTAAGACCTATGCTACGTTTTTAAGTTTATAAAATTCTATTTCGACTTCTATAGGAGTTTTGTATCCCAAAGAAGAATGTAATCTTTTCCTATTATACCAAACCTCTATGTAATCAAATACAGCTGTTTTA
>CANMXP010000006.1 GCA_947501845.1 uncultured Flavobacteriaceae bacterium
TGTTAGATGTTAGATGTTAGATGTTAGATGTTAGATGTTAGATGTTAGATGTTAGATGTTAGATGTTAGATGTTAGAAAATTAAACTTTTGAATTTTGATTTGCTAGATTTTCCATTCTTTATTCTTTGGTAAAAGAAATAAAATGGGCTAAACACTGAACACTGAACACTGAACACTGAACACTGAACACTGAATTTAAGTTTTTGAAAAAAAAATTAAATCTAGGGTAGGAAAAAATAAAAGTTAACTGTTATATAGTTGAATAAGGAATCATGGACAGAGAAATTTTAATATCGAAATGGTTAGATAACGATCTAAATGATCAAGAACTTGAAGCGTTTAAAGCACTTGAAGATTATGATGATTTAGTAAAGTTAAATCAGGGCTTACAAGCTTTTAAGATAGATGATTATAACGTATCTGAAGAACTGAATACTGTTTTAAACACGATTAAGAGCAGCAAAAAGCAATCGACACATTGGTTTAAACCATTTATGCGTGTTGCAGCTATACTTGCCATTTGTTTTAGCTTATATTATTATACAACCACTTTAGATACTACCATAACAACTGAATTTGCTCAAAAAACGACTATAGAATTACCCGATACCTCCAATGTTTCATTAAATGCAAAATCACTATTAACTTTCAATAAAAAAGATTGGAAACATAATAGAGAGGTCGAACTTAATGGCGAAGCTTTTTTTAAAGTTGCTAAAGGCTCATCATTTAAAGTAAAAACAAAAACAGGGCTTGTGACTGTTTACGGAACTCAATTTAATGTAAAACAATGGGACAATTATTTTGAGGTTATTTGCTACGAAGGTTTAGTTGGCGTTACTTACAATTCTCAAGAAACAAAATTAAATTCTGGTGACAGTTTTTTAATTATCGATGGGAAAATAATTGCTAAAGAAAAAGAAAACCGCTCGGAACCTTCGTGGTTAAATAACGAAAGTACTTTTAAAAGTATTCCTTACAAAACAGTTATTGCTGAATTTGAAAGACAATATGGAGTCCATATTACTTTAATGAATATTGATTCTGAACAGCTTTTTACAGGTAGCTTTGCGCATGATAACATAGATGTGGCCATTAAAGCAATTACCTTACCTTTACATGTAACTTATAGTAAAACAAACCATACTATAATATTAAAACGTGAGTAGAAAAGGTATTCTTTCTTTTTTTTCTTTATTGTTTTTTTTGAATGTCGTTAACCTCAAAGCTCAAACCATTCAAAAAGAAAAGCAACCGTTGCTATCTATTTTAAATATCCTTGAAGAACGTTACAATATTAGTTTTTCTTATGTAGATGAAACGATTAAGGGTAAAGAAATCGCCCTACCTTCCGAAGGTTTGGCTCTTGAAATTATTTTAGAACTACTTAAAGAAGAAACCGAACTAGATTTTCAATTATTGGATAGTCGTTTTGTAGCTATTAAACTTTTAGAAAAAGAAAAAAGCAATTACAGATTGCAAAAGCTTGAAGAGGTTGTTGTTACCAATTATCTTACTAGTGGTATTACTAAACTTAATGACGGATCTATTAGTATAAAACCAGAATTATTTGGGATTCTCCCTGGTTTAATAGAACCCGATGTTTTACAAACCATTCAGGCGCTTCCAGGTGTTGTAAGCACAGATGAAACCGTATCGAATATAAATGTTAGAGGCGGAACCCACGATCAGAACTTATTATTATGGGATGGTATAAAAATGTACCAATCTGGTCATTTTTTCGGACTCATTTCTGCCTTTAACCCGCACACAACTAAACGTGTTAGTGTATATAAAAATGGCACCAGTGCTAAATATGGTGACGGGATTTCTAGTATTATAGATTTACAATTACCAGATCATATTGATAACGAGTTTAAAGCAGGAATAGGGTTTAATTTACTTAATGCCGACGGATACGCTAAAATCCCTTTGTCTAAAAAAACGGAGCTGCAATTATCGACACGACGTTCTGTTACCGATTTAATTGTGACACCTACTTACGACCAATATCTTAAACGTGTTTTTGACGATTCAGACTTCAGCAAATCCAGTAATAATACCATCTCTCAAAATGAGAGCTTCTATTTTTACGATGTTACCGCAAAGTTCTTATATAACATTTCTAAAAAAGATAAAATTAGATTTCATTTATTGCATGTAGATAACAAATTAAATTACGAAGAACAACTAACCAGTAATGTTAGAGATGAGGCTTTGGTAAGCAAACTTTCGCAACGAAACTCGGCTATTGGACTTACTTATACTAGAGATTGGACCAAAAGGCTTTCAACAACGTATCAAGTCTATGTTTCTAACTATGATCTGGACGCTACTAATTTTGACCTTATTAACGACCAACGTCTTATTCAAGAAAACGAAGTATATGACGGTACTTCTAAATTTGATATTAATTACAAACACAGTCGTCAATTAAAGATAAATGGCGGTTACCATTTCTCAGAAATTGGTATTAGTAATTTAGAAGATGTTAATAACCCAGTTTTTAGAAGCTATATTAAAGATGTTGTTAGAACCCATGCTATTTATGCGGAAACGGCCCTTTTATCAAATAATGCAAAAACCAATCTAATTATAGGTGGGCGCATAAATTATATAAGTAAATTTGATTTATTGTTAGCAGAACCCAGACTAAGGTTTAGCCAACGCTTTTTTAATAACTTCAAATTC
Organism: uncultured Flavobacteriaceae bacterium; assembly: GCA_947501845.1. Taxonomy (GTDB): domain Bacteria; phylum Bacteroidota; class Bacteroidia; order Flavobacteriales; family Flavobacteriaceae; genus Flavivirga. The sequence continues at coordinate 2,693 of CANMXP010000006.1, forward strand.
GAAGTATTGGGGGAATTCAAACACCAAACAACGTCTCAAATTATCGATTTACAAAATGACTTTTTAGGTATTGAAAATCGCCGCTGGGTACTATCTAATAATAATAGCGATAATATGGTGACAGATAATAGAACCATCTACCCTGTCCCTGTAGTAAAAAGCAAACAATTATCGGCAGGCATACATTATAACAAAAACAAGTTGTTGGTTAGTGCCGAAGGCTACATAAAAAAAGTAGATGGTATTACAACCAGGAGTCAGGGGTTTCAAAACCAATATCAATTTGTAAACAGTATAGGTAGTTATGAAATTAAAGGATTGGATGTCTTGTTAAACAAACAGTTTGGCAATACGGTTAGCAGTTGGGTTTCCTATTCTTTTAGTAATAATAATTATATATTCCCATCTTTAAACGAAGGCAAAAAGTTTCCTAACAATACAGATATTAGGCATACATTTTCTTTTGCTGGAACCTATACTCAAAATGCTATTAAATTAGCCTTGGGACTCAATTGGCACTCTGGAAGACCTACCACACTTCCAGATACAACTGACGATCCAGAAGATCGGGCCATAACTTATACCAATCCTAATAGCAGTAATTTGGAAGATTATTTACGAGCAGATTGCTCAGCTACCTATGCCTTTGATATATCTGATACGACGCGAGCAACTATTGGTGCATCGGTCTGGAATGTTTTAAACAAAAAGAATATTATCAACACCTATTATACTTTAGATGACAACAATGAGATCAACACCATTGAAAATGAATCTCTAGGCATCACGCCTAATGTAAGTTTAAGAATTTATTTTTAAATGCTTATTTTTGTAAGATGCTACCAATAAGGAGAATCCAAAATATATTTAGCTATCTCGCTTTATTAATCACTTTAGTATCATTTTCGGTACCCACAAGTGTTTCTTCTAATTATGATAAACCACAAACCGAGCTTTTAGTTAGTAAATACAGAAGCGATGATTCTACTGTTAAAGAATACCTACCTTTGGCCAAAAGGCCTCAAAAAGTGGTATTTAATCAATACCTTATTTTTAGTTTTAAATCCTTATTGAATAATCATATTTTCGATTTTAATCTAACTTTTAAGTCTCAAAAGGAAGCTATTCTACAATTTGAAAACTACAATAACCTTCTAGAGCAAAATCTTATCGCTCAAACATACACAATCAAGTCTAAAAGTATCTTCATAGAGTAAACCTGTTGTCAATATTCTGGCACAATTTCAATTATTTTTAATCTGAGACTAGCCTAAAAAGTAAATACAATGTCGCATTGAGCGCAGTCGAAATACACAATAAGACAAATCAAATAATAAAATCCTTTTACGCAGTCTTACTACTATTACTACTATGAAAACTTTAAAAAAGGCATTAAGGCTTTTTGCTTTAATACTTATGATTGCTTTGGCTTCTGTATTGCCTGTACCTATAACATTTTACAAAAAAGATAATTTACCAAAATATACTATTGAACTTGTTGAAAAGAAAGATGATGAAAATGACCGTGAGGATGCTAAAGAAATTTTATGACTGAATTGATATAAAAATCAATCCAAAATTAGCTTAACATCTTCAATTATACACCAAGTCTTTTAAGTTATATTTTTCACTGAAAACTGGGATATAAAACAATAAAATTGTCTCTATATTTGAAAAAAAACAACATCTTATAACACATTGAGGTTATAAGTTAAAAAAAACATTCTGAAAACTCAAAAGCCTTAATCAGTTTCAACAAAATCAAAAAATGAAAAAAGAACTAGTCAACAACACCAAACTTTGGAAAATAGAAACCAAAGGCAAATCTCATATTGTAGAATACGGAAAGGTAGATGGCAAACTAAGAAAGAACAAAAAGACTTTTAAAACTGAGGAAGCATGTGAAAAGGATGCAGAAAAACTTATTAAATCTAAAATAAAAGGTGGTTATATTGAACTTACAATTAAAATAAAGGGGGAAGATCTAGATTTACTGTATAGGATAGAGCAAGTTCAAAGAGGGAATGCTACTATAATTAATGAGGATAGATTATGGACAGACAACGAAGAAATACTGGCAGAAATATGGAAATGTACTGAGTTAGAATTTTTAGATCTTCGGACAGATTTAAATATCCCAGAAGAATTAGGCAATTTAATTAACCTTAAAACTCTTAAACTTTCACTTCTTGAGTGTAAAAGCCTTCCACAATCTATCAAAAATCTACAAAAACTAGAAGATCTCTATATTTCGCCAGGCTATGGCATAAATTTTATCATTCCAAATGAAATAGGAGAACTATCTTATCTTAAGAAATTACATCTAGATGGTAATCACAAATCCATCCTCCCAAGCGCCATTTCCAAATTATCCAACTTAGAAACATTAAGAATTGATGGATTTGCTAGTAAAGAACTCCCTAAAGACTTAGGTAATTTATCTCAACTTAAAAAAATAGAATTAAATAATCCTAAACTTTTAGAAACATTACCTGCTTCAATTGGAAATCTGGGCAATTTAGAGGAATTAATTGTTAAGTCTTCTAGAAGTAGAAGCCCTTACTTGGACTCTCAACTTCCAGGCCTAGTTATTCCCAAAGAGATTGGAAAACTCACGAACCTAACCAAACTGGACTTAAAAGAAAATGATATTCAATCTTTACCAGACGACATAGGTAATCTAAAAAAACTGAAAGAATTAATAATAGAATATAACGCTCTTGATCACTTCCCTTTAGGGATTTGTAGCTTAACCAACTTAGAAACATTAGAAATGCATTCTTCTTCAGTTGCCGTAAAGCATATCCCAAACGAGTTTGTACACTTAGAGAACTTAGAAAATTTCGAAATTAATTTAAGTGAAACGTCTAATATACCTTCACAGTTTAGGGTTGAGAGTCTTGGCTTTAACTCCCTCGAGCCTGAGTCCATTATTGATTATTTAAGCAATCTTAGTAAGAAACAGAAGACCACTGTTACTAAAAATATACCTGAGACTCCTCCCAATAAAGAACAATTGGTTAAAAACAGAGGGAACCTGATAGAAGATATATTCTCTGATATTAATGCAGAAACGTTTGGTGATGATAAAGAGAATATAAAAACAGTAAGAGACTTTGTTACTGGAGAATCGCACGACCTACCTTTAGCATTAAGAAAAGACTCTTATGATTATAAACGTATTGTTGACTTGTTGTCCCCATTAGAAGAATGGAACTTTATAGATGAGAGAGTTTTTTTATTCATCACCCAAGATGCATTTTATTATCAGGAGCAAAATAGATTTATAGATGGCCCTTCTTTTAGTGGATATCATGAACAATTTTTCGAAAATTGGTTTTTACCTCAACTGGAAAATGAACAAAAAGACCAGAATCTCTTAGGAAGTATTTTTGAACTACTCATTAATGCTGGTGTAGATGAAGACACTTGTTTTGAAGCATTTCTATCTTCCGTACCAGCAAAAGTTCCGTTTAATCACGCAGATCAAACACCAAATTCTGTTGGCAACTATATTCTAGACAAAGCTAAAAATGACATAGAAAACCTTACAGACCTTATAATCAAACATAAATTAAGAAGGCCTTTTATTCAATTTATGCTTATTAATGACCGTAAATTATTAGAAAAAAGTTTGGCAAAAATGTTGGTTATAAGGGAATATGAGGGAACAGGCGGAGCAAATAAACATATCCCATTTACTTTACTTGAACTGTTGGTTTCTTATGACCTTAAGTCCTATGAACATTACATTCATGAACTGATAGAACAAACAGATTGTCATGAATGTATCATGGAATGCCACAGAATCTTACTAAAGCACAACGAGGAAGATTACAGAGACATAACGCTTGCAAAAGTGAAAGAAACGTTAACTATTATTTCTGAGAAGATAAATAAAAACGGAAAAAACCAATTTTCTTGGTCTGTAAAAGGCGGATATGGAGATAACACACCCGAATTTATAGACTGGTCACTGGAAATTTATGGCACAGAATTAAAAGAAGCAGTTGCTCAATATGTAGAGCATACTAAAAGACATAATTTAGGAATTTCTAAAGTTATCGTCGATCACTTTGGTCAAGACGCATTGGATATCATACAACATGATTTTAAAGTGAGTACAACCAGCAATGGAGCCGAAGAATATTATAGAGCATTATTGGGTATCGTTGGAAGGTTTGATTATTCGGCACATTTCGACAAGGTATGGGAACTAGCGACAGATAAAAAAACCAAAATTTCCCAAATGGCAGCTTTCGAACTGGCGAGAACAGAAAATATTGAAGTCAAAAATAAAGCACTAGACTATTTAAATTCAAAGAAAGATGCACAGAGATTAGCAGCTATACGCGTTTTTTATTATTGGAGAGGTGAGGATACCAAGTCGGCTATCCTGTCTGTTCTTAAAACAGAAAACAAAGATTTAATAAGAGAAATAGCCGTAGATATTATTTATGGGCAGCAAGACCTTAGTAAGGTGACGGTTGGCGAAATGAAAGAGCGAATACAAGATGCTGTTGCTTTAAATAAGTTAGAAACTAAAATAGCAAAATGGCAAAACAAGCTTCCTCAGCTAATTTGGTCTGATGGAACATCATTTACTCAAGAGGAAATTGACTATTTGTTTTATAGACAAAGCCTGTGCAAAACTATAGCCCCAGATGTAGAAGCTCAACCCATCTATAACTTGGTAGAAAAGAAAAGTGCAGAAGGTTTTGCCAAAGCATGGTGGGAATTGGTTCAAAAAGACCAAGGCTTATCTATAAAGGAAAAAGGCATTCTTGCGCCTATTGGTATTTGGGGTGGAGAAGAATTAATAAACAGCTTATCACATGAAGCGTTAAAAAACAAAAAAGTAGTTGCTTGTAGCCTATTAGGCCTTATGGCCTCTGAAGCTGCTGCTTGGGCTTTAGATAAGGTTATAAAAATTAATGAACCGAAGCAAAACAGCCTTTTAAGAGAAGCCGAAGCTGCTTTTACTACTATAGCAGATAGTTTAGGACTAACAGCTCTGGAGTTGCAAGAACGAATGCTTCCCGATTTTGGATTTACAGAACATGAACTGAGGTTTACAGAAAACGGTATAGATTATATTTTATTTATTGATACCTCACTTCACTTCAGCTATAAAAATGAAAAAGAGAAGGTACTAAAAAGTATTCCCAAAGCATCTTCAGACTTTAAAAAGAAGCAAAAAGAATCCAATGCTTTATTAAAGACTGTAGCCAAGCAATTTTCGCAATCACTCAATAGATATTTGGTAACTCAAAAATTTTGGTTCACAGAAGGTTGGCAATCATTTTTCCTAAATCACCCTGTTACTTTTGCTTTTGCACAAAAGACTGTTTGGAGTAATGGTGAAATCTATTTCATCACAAGGCCTAACGGTGAGTTGGTTGATTTAAAAGACCAGATAGTTAACTTAGAAAAAAATGACCAAATTACTTTAGCACATCCTATCTTAATGGGGCAAGATATAAGTCAAAAATGGATAAATTATTTGGAAACCAAAGCTATTTCATCAACTTTCGATCAACTAACCAGAGATATACACCACTTACCAGAAGAACTCCATGCTCAGACTATGGAGAATCGTTTTAACCTTAAACAAATTCAAGTCAGCACCTTCAGGTATCGAGCCACTAAAGCAGGATGGCGAAGAGGTCTTGTTGTAGGAGGCATGGTTACTTCTTACGAAAAGGCTTTTGAAGCAGACCATATAGAAGCTTTTATAGAAACAAACGAGCTACCTGTAAGAGAAGGTTATGAAGACATAATGACCACTGGCAGATTATATTTTGTTGCTATAGGCACTGTTCGTACAGATAGTTATGTCGATGAAAACCCTTATAACGAAAATGACAGCAGATTAATTCCTTTTAAGGAAATACCACCTATTGTCTTTTCAGAAACGATAGCCGATTTATTGGCTATAACTGCATCTTAAATCCAGATGATAAAAAATAAAATAGATTTGGAACATGCATTTTCCAAATTGAAAGGAAAGATAATCACTTCGGTATGGTACAAAGGCAAGTTTAATATAAGAAGTGATTATCAAACTAACGAAGAAGGGCTCTTTCTGGAATGTTCTGATGGTGATGTCTTCCATATTTATCCTGCAGATGAGTTGAATTTAAAGTTCATTTATGGTGTTTACATCAAACAAATGAATTACTGGGAGAGAGAAAGGAAATATATCAAACACTTAAAAAATGTTACTGTAGAATGGAAAGACTACATAGGAAAAGAAATACAAGCAATATGGTTGAATTGGGAAAGGATTATAAACCATAAGTTTTCTCGAGGGCATCCAAAATCTAGAACAGATTATCCATATAGTTTAGAACTTCATTTTGATAATAGAGAACATGTTTACTTAGAAGCAATGAAGATTGTAGACGAAGAAACCAAGCCTTACCTCGGCTACCCAGAAATTACAGTGTTTTTCGATTCCAAAATTAGGGATCGGTATATAAATTTACAAGAAGAATAAAAGAAAAAGTAGCTAAAAAAAAGAGCGTGATTTGTAATAGCAAATGGCTAATGGTAGGGTACACTAAATATTGATGGTTTTTACAAACCACTACAAAACCAAATACTCGCTATTTTATATAATTAATTTCGTGAAAATGGTTTTTGATATGACTTTAAATTATAAATATAATGGGAGGGAAACCTTTTCCTAAATCGATAGGAATAAATGAGGGGAGAATTGAAGGACTTAAAAGCCCTGTTCACTTTGATGATTATATTTTAATAAGAGACATAAAGAACATTGAATCCCCTAAAGGATATAATCATAGATTATTTGGAAATCAATATTATATTGGTTTTAGAATTGGTTATGAACTTGGCCAAAAATTAAGAGGTTCATTAAAAAATGACACTAATAGTCAAATGCTCTTAGGCAAAAAAATAGAATGCCTTTCATTTCTATTAGAAGTACAGAAACCCACCTGTAGAGAAAATCTAACTCAACCATATATAAATAACATTAAGTATTGGGACAAATCTCTTATTCCAGTCTCAATAGCAAAAGATATTCAAGTCCTATTAAGTGAAAATAAAACCCAAAGAGCTATAGATAAATTATTTTTGTTTTATAAAAATAATTTTTATTTAAAATCTTTAAAAGAATTTTATCTCTTTGATCAAAGGTTAAAAGATTTACGAAAAGAAAAAAAGACAAATAAAAAATATGATATAGCAAAAGAATTGGAAAAACTAAAAGTAGAATTGGAAAATTGGGTTAGTGTGTTCAAAAAATAAACAGGTTTAAAATTCACTAATTACATCCTTTCAGGAACATGAATTCCTAATAATCCAAATGCATTTTTGATAGTATTTCCAACCGTATTTGAAAGTTGTACTCTGAATACTTTTTCATTATCACTATCTGCTCCAAAAATAGACACATTTTGAAAAAAGGAATTATACAACTTAACTAAATCATAGATATAGTTCGCTATTAATGCAGGACTATGTTGCGCTGCAGCATTTTGAATAACCTCTGGAAACAATTGGATTTGTTTTAGAAGTTCTTTCTCTTTTTCGTGAAGATTAATTCCACTTATATTTTGGTCATTGAGCGTAGTCGAAGTGGCCTTTCTTAAAATAGATTGAATCCTAGCATAAGTATATTGAATAAAAGGACCTGTATTCCCTTGAAAATCGATAGATTCTTTAGGATCAAACAAAATACGTTTTTTAGGATCTACTTTTAAGACATAATATTTTAGAGCACCTAAACCAATGGTTTTATACAAAGCCTGTTTTTCGTCATCAGAATAGCCATCAAGCTTCCCTAATTCTTCCGAAATTTCACCAGCCGTTTTAGCCATATCATCAATTAAGTCGTCAGCATCAACCACAGTGCCTTCTCTACTTTTCATCTTTCCGCTTGGCAAGTCTACCATACCATAACTTAAATGGTATAAATTTTCAGCCCATTCAAAACCAAGTTTTTTTAGAATTAGAAACAGCACCTGAAAATGATAATCCTGCTCATTACCAACCGTATAAACCAAACCACCTACATCTGGATAATCTTTAATACGCTGTATCGCTGTACCTATATCTTGAGTCATATAAACTGCTGTCCCATCTGCTCGTAATACAATTTTTTTATCTAACCCATCTTCAGTTAAATCACACCAAACAGAGCCATCCTCTTCCTTATGAAAAACGCCAGATCTTAAGCCTTCGGCTACAAACTCTTTCCCTAATAAGTAGGTATCGCTTTCATAATACAGTGTATCGAAATCTACTCCTAAGTTTTTATAAGTCATATTAAAACCATCATACACCCATCCATTCATTTTTTTCCAAAGGGCTACTGTTTCTTCATCTCCAGCTTCCCATTTTAAAAGCATATCCTGAGCTTCTAATAAAATAGGTGCCTTTTTCTTAGCTGCTTCTTCTGTTTCTCCAGAAGCCACCAAATCTTGTATTTCCTTTTTGTACTCCTGGTCAAACTTCACATAGTAATTACCTACTAACTTATCTCCTTTTAAAGCTGTACTTTCTGGAGTTTCTTCATTTCCAAAACGTTTCCAAGCCAGCATGCTTTTACAAATGTGAATCCCTCTATCGTTTATAATCTGGGTTTTATATACTTTGGTTCCCGCTGCTTTTAAAATTTCGGCGACACTATAACCTAAAAGATTATTTCGCACATGTCCTAAATGCAAAGGTTTATTCGTGTTTGGTGAAGAATACTCAACCATAACTGCCTTTTTATCTGCTATAGGTGATACAAAACCATACGTTTCATCATTTTTTATATTATTGAAAAAATCGATGTAATATGAATCGCTTATTTCAACATTTAAAAACCCTTTCACCACATTAAAGGCCTTTACATCTGCCACTTGTTCCACTAAATAATGACCTATGGTCTCTCCTATCTGCACGGGGTTTCCCTTAACAAAACGTAACATTGGAAAAATAACAACAGTTATATCTCCAGCAAACTCTTTTCTGGTTGCTTGGAACTCTACTGTTTCCAATTCAACATTAAAACTGGATCTTACAGCTTGCTTTACTTGATTAGATAAAGTCTCTTGAAGGCTCATTATATAGTGAATTTTTAGGTGAGCAAAGATAAAACTTTTATTAAAGGATTACTTGTAAAATTAACCTTAATAAAACGGTCGATTCTTGTAATAAAAAACAAAACATAATTTGAAAGAAAATACAACAAATATCTCATTAACAACATGTTATAAAAAAAGCCAAAAAAAATACTAAAAAAAATTGTGCCTTTCGTCGATAAAAGTGCTCTTTTTCTATGATTTTTACCGTTCGTCTATTCGTCGATTTTTATGTTAAAATTCCTTTGTCCTTTTATCTAATTTATTGGCATTAAAACGCAGAAATTAGATTTTACTATTGCTTTTTCCAACTTTTGTTTAGTAAAGCTATTAGTTAATCCATTTATTTGGAAATTTTTAACACTAACAAACAACATTACAACTCAATAAAGAGCTCTTATTTTCCCTCAATTTAAGATACCTTTAATTATTGCTTGATTATAGTTGTAATTAATGTTATATGAGGAAAATAATTACTTATATTGTATTTTTATCTGCATTGATTGGGTATTCTCAAACCAATGATGTGGATAGCCTCGCCCTAGAATTAGCTTATCAAAATCAAGATACTTTAAAAATAGAAACTTCTATAAAGCTTATTAAATCGCTTTATGATATAAACGATTACGATAGAGCTTTAAAATATATTATTGAAAGTGAAAAATTATCCAATAGTTTAAATTACAATAAAGGCATTGCAGAAATCACTTATTACAAAGCATTAATCTATGCTGTAAAAAGTGATTATATAAACGCGGTTAGTGGCTACGAAAAATCTAAAGCTTTATTTAATCAATTAAAGGACACTCTTGGAATTGCCAAAGTAAACAACAGTATTGGTTTAATTGAAATTAAACGAGGAAACTACGCAAAAGGTTTACAATACTCACTTGCTGCTATTAAAGAATTAGAAAAAAGACATTTAGTACAAGATTTACGATTAGCATACAGCAATTTAGCAGATGCTTATTATAACATTAATGCTTATGATAAAGCGATAGAATTTTATTCAAAAGCTTTAGATGTACAGGAACAGTTAAACGATGTAAAAGGGACTAATCGATCCAACAGTCAATTAGCAGAGCTATATTCCTTTAAAAAAGAACACAGAAAAGCGATTGAACATTACGAAAAAGTTTTAGCCAACAAAACAACAAATAGAGATTCTGTACGCGGACGTATTTACCCTAAATTAGGTGGTGAATATTTAATGTTTAACGATTATGATAATGCAGCCAAATATTTAGTAAAAGGATTAAGGCTTAATAGACGCAGTCGTTATAAAGAAGGTTTGTTAATTGCTTTAAATAACATAGGAAATTTAAATTTACAACAAGGCAAATTAATCTTGGCCGAAAAACAATTACTTGAAGCTGGCAGTATTGCTAAAAGCCTAGACAATAAAGCGGAATTACTTAAACATTACAAGTTAATGAAATCGTTGGATTCTACGAAAAAACGATTTGACAGAGCTTTTATGTGGCAACGCCAATATTACGACTTAAAAAACAGGCTCAATAAAAATGAAGTAAAAATAGATTCTGATACTGAAGAACCTCTAGAATTGGAACTAGACCCAAATTTTGACAAACCAATTATAGACAAAGAAGCAAATACAGTAACGAAAACAAAGTCGACTGAAACCAAAAATGAGGATTATAGCAAATTCAAGCTTATTTTTTATGCTTTATTAGCGGCACTAGCTATTGTGTCTACTTTTTTAATCTTAATTTACTTAAAACGTAATAGTAATATAAAATATACGCAAGAACTAGAAGAAAAAAACATTAAAATTGAATTACAAAATGCTGCATTTCAAGAACAAACTAAACATCTTGAAAGTGTTAACAATGTAAAAGACAAATTGTTCTCTATTGTTTCTCACGATTTAAAGGACTCGCTTTCTTCTATTAACGGTTTTATAGATTTGCTTAAAGATGGGTCTTTATCTAGAGAAGAGTTTGATAATTTAATTCCAGAATTGAGCGAAAATGCGAACAATGCATCCTTGTTATTGTTCAATTTATTAAACTGGTCTAAATCTCAAATGCAATCGTTAGAACCAAAGCCTAGCCTATTTGATATTCAAGAAGTTTTTGAAGATAAAGTTAAACTTGTTGAACAGCGTATGGAAAGTAAAGGTATTACCTTAGTTGATCATTCTTTACGTGATTTTGCTTATGCAGATAGAAGTATGTTTGAGATTGTTGTACAAAACCTACTTGCAAATGCTTTAAAATTCTGTAAAGAAGGGGATACCATTACTATTTCAAACCATATAAGCAATGGAAGCTGCATTGTAAGTATTGCTGATACGGGAGTTGGTATATCTAAACACAACCTGGAAAAACTATTCAAAAATAGTTCTTTTACAACTGTTGGTACCAGTAATGAAAAAGGCACTGGATTAGGACTCTCTATTTGCAAGGAGCTCATAGAGTTGAACAATGGTAAAATTTGGGTAGAAAGTACCCAAGGCGAAGGTAGTACATTCTATGTACAGCTACCTAAATCAAGACCTAATGGCGATTAAGCTCTAGATAAAAATACTTCTGCCATCATACAACGTGCACTGCCCCCACCACAAGCCTCAATGGTATTTAAAGAACTCGATACTATTTTTGTATGCTTCTCTAAACTTTTAATTTGATGTTCCGTCAAAGAATCGTAAGCAGCTTGGCTCATAATTAAATAACGTTCATCGTTAGCGCCTCTTACTTGCAACATATTACCAGCAAAATTATTTACCTGTTTTTCAGTAATATCAATAATCTCTTTGTTATTTTCCTTTAAATGATTGATCACATTTTTACGTTCTTTTTTATCATCAATACTACTTAAACAAATAACAGCAAAAGTCTCTCCCAAACACATCATAACATTGGTATGATAAATAGCTTTGCGTACGCCATCTACAGTTTGATTGGAAATGAATATTACTGGCGTATATTCAAAATCTTCACAAAATTCAATAACTAAATCTTCATCGGCTCTTGGAGATAGTCCACAATATACTTTTCTATTTTCACGATCTAGCAATAAGCTTCCCGTGCCTTCCAGAAATATATTTTCTTCCTCTGCACTAGTATAATCAACTACATTATTTATAAGAAATCCTTTTTCTTCCAAGGTTTCCAAAATATCCTCGCGGCGCTCTAAACGTCTGTTTTCCGCAAACATAGGGTATAAGCCCACATCACCATTCTCGTGAAAGGACACCCAATTATTTGGAAAAATAGAGTCTGGAGTATCTGCAGTATCCGTATCACTAACAACTATAACGTTAACGCCTATGGCTCTTAATTTTTCAACATATGTGTCAAATTCCTGTTGTGCCTTAACATTAACAGCTTCTGGCAATAAATTATCAATCACTTTTTGATAGTAATTGTTTACCGCTGTTTGTTCATTCATCCTAAAATTTATAGGACGAACCATTAAAATGGTATTTGTTGTTTGCTGCATTTCTATTTCAATATAAAATGCAAAATTATATTATTAAACTGTAATTAACTTATATTTTAATAAAAAGAGATCTGAAAAGTAAAAACATAAGTCATATTGTGTACTTTGCCTATGTTAAGCTAGGGCTATCAAAATATTTTAATTTATTGCTCTAAAATTAACTGCTCTTAGCCGATCTTTAACAACCTTTTTTATTTTAGGAAGTACCGTCTTCATAATATAAGGCGGATAGGCATCATTTCCAGCCTTTTTTATTTCTTCAAAAACATATTTCATATAAGTAGTATGCACTATAGTCCCTATATTAATTTTACTCATTCCCATACAAATTGATTTTTGAATATCTGCATCTGGAATTCCTGTCCCACCATGTAAAACTAAAGGCGCTGGAATAGCTTCTGAAATTTCTTGTAACCTATCAAAATGTATCTTAGGTTCGGTAGGTGTAAATCCATGGGCTGTGCCAATACCTATAGCGACTATATCTACACCAGTAGCTTCAAACAATTGTTTTACTTCACTTACATCTGCTAAAAAATCATTATCTGATTTCACCACAACATCTCGTCCCATAATTTTTCCTATTTCTGCTTCAACAACAACATCTGCTGAAGCTGCGTAATTAACAACTTGCTGTGTCATTTTAATATTTTCTTCCAATGATACCTGCGAGCCATCAATCATAACTGAATCGTAACCAGAATCTATCGCCCTTTTACATAAGTTGACTGATGTACTATGATCTAGATGAAGAAAAATTTTGTTTTTAGATCTTTTTTTAAACCCATCAACCAATGACCTAAAAACTTCAGTGGTATTTAATTCTGCTACAGGAGGGTATGTCATAACCATAACGTGGGTATCCATATCCTCTGAAGCTTCAACCACGGCTTTTAAATCATAATTATCATTAACATTAAAAGCTGGTAAGCAACGTTGTGTAGCCCTATAATCAATAAATAATTCCTTAAGACTTTTATAATCTTGATTATATATAGTCTTCATGTTATTTTTAATTACTGTGTCCATATAAATGATCTTTACTAATTTCTATTTTAATATTTTTAATTCCTAACCAATGATTTAGTTCATTCAAGTCTTTTTGTAAATAGCCACGACCAATAATCCAATGATGATCCAAACCGTTATTTAAAACAGTACTTAAAATATCTTCAGCTGAATTTTTCTTTGGTTCAACTTCAGCATAGCTACCCCTAAAAGCCATTTCAGAAGGTCGAATGTCTCCTTCCCAAGTCAATACTCGTGAAGCATCAGGGTATTGGTATTTTGTAATTGTTACTGGACCTTTCTTATGTAAAAACTCCAATAACATCCCTATACTACTATCTATATCAAAGTTCTCTAAAATACTATGGTTCCTTACTTCATATCCTGTAGCACTATTAATAAGTTTAGTAGGCGCGCCTCCACAATGCCAGAACCCGATTCGATTATTATCTTTGTTAATTAATGACAGATCTACCAATGTAGGAATTGCTTTTTCAAAACTTATCTGATTCATTAAAATCATGGTCAACAATGCTCCCATGTCAGATTCATCAGCAACTGGTATTCCTAAATCTTGAACTAAAGCGCCTGCTCCATCTCCTGCAATACCATAATGGTCAAAAAGTTCTGGCCAATTTTTAAGTCCGATTCCTAAATATTCATTTAAGCGCGCATAATCTGCCATAGCTAATGATAAGCGAATAGATTTATCTATCTGTTGATGCGTCACATTATTAAACTTGCACAATGGATGATTAAGAAGTTCGCTCCTTATTTCTTGAATTGTTATGTCTGTAAATTTCTCCCCATGTTGCCAAATGGTATCAAAATCAATCCTATCTATTTTTATCCCAAACCTATTTAATAATGAGAGTTCGTTTAGCTCGCAATCATAAAAACCTGGAACTCTAAAACCTCCAACCATACCAACCGATTTTTGATTGATGGATGCTTTTACATAGGCCGATTTGGCAAACTTTAAAATATTACTATTAAACTCGTCATCTTCAGGCGATTCAAAAAGCCATGAAAATTTCACACCACAAGAGTTGAAAATATTTAATAAAAAATTTTGTCCGCACAACCTATTATTTGATAACCTTCCTCCTGTTTCTTCACCATGAGACCAACTCAATATGGGGATTCTATTCTGGTTTAGCCAACGTGCCAATGTCGCTGCTAAATCTCCAGCTATAAAAGAAGCTTGATAAATAATAATACCATCAACACTTTGCTCTTGCATCTCCTTAAGCCATGTGAAAATGGTTTCTTTTGTTTGAATAGGTTCTTTTGAAGCAATTAACTCAAATCGTTCTTTAGGAAGGGCTTTGGCCAAACCTGATTTCGCTTTATTATAATTACTCAAAATTGATTGCCAATCAAAATGTTCTTCAAGCCCTATACCTACAAGGGCAATTTTTGCTTTAAAATTGGGCTTTTTAGGCGTGATAACTTTTTCGAATAAGTGACTTACTATACCATTTTTAACGGATAATTCTTTTACCAGATTCATAATATCTTCTATTTACTTTTTATAAACAATGGACAATACTTCTCCATATAACTTTTATTGGGCAAACAGGTTCTTCCTCCATAATATTGCGCTACCTGTGAAGCGTAATAGCTTGCATATAATAGCCTATCTGCTAAATTAAACCCTTGTAGTAATGCCGAAGCATAAGCTGCATGAAAAGAGTCTCCACAACCTGTGGTGTCTACAACCTCTACTTTAAATGCTGGTTGATAAATCAGCTCATCTTCTTGCAATGCAAAAGCTCCATTAGCTCCATCTGTGATAACAACTTGTGCATGAGTCATTTTTGATAGAACTTTTAAAGCCTCTAGGGCATTTTCCTTTCCTGATATATTTTTAGCCGCCTCAAATGGTAAAATAGCATCAGAACACAACCTTAACATTGTTTCCATAATATGCATTTCGGCAGCTTCCATATCTAACACACTTTTAATACCTAAATCATTTGCCAACCTTAATAGATGTAAATTTATTTCGGTATCATAGCCATCTACCAAGATTAAATCGAAATCCTTTAAAGCTTTTTCATCAATATCTGCTGGTGAGAATGGGATATATGATTTTGTAGAGTACAATACAGTACGCTCTCCGCCACTATCAATTTGAACAACAGCAATAGCAGGAGATGCTTCTTTTTTATCTATAAAAAAATCACCATGAACACCGTGCATAGTCAATTCGCTTTTGGCAACCATGCTCAAAGGGTTATTACCAAAATAACCCAAGAACGATACTTCATGCCCTAATTTAGCCATAGCACAAGCAGCATTTCCCGCTGGAGCACCACCTTGTAATAAGATTTTTTCGCATGCATTTTTTCCTCCAATATTTATATCTGAAGGCGTAGAGACTAATATATCTACTACGTTTAATCCACTACATAAAACTTTCATAACCAAATTATTTATATCAAATATAGATTGAAAGAATGTTCGTTTTAAATTCTAATTATGACAAAATATATACTATATTGTCATAATAAATATTTTGTTTTAAATGAAACCACAATTAGAACTTATTCCACATGAAATTGATGGTTCTATACATGCCTTTGTGTATGAAAATGATTTTTTTGATGCCCCGTGGCATTATCATAAAGACTATGAACTTACTTATATTGTTAAAAGTAGTGGTATTAGATATGTAGGAAATAGCGTAGACAACTTTGTATCTGGAGATTTAATATTTATAGGAGAAAATGTACCGCATTGCTGGAAAAATGATAAAGGATATTCTAGCGGAGTCAAATCCACCTGTGTGCAATGGGATAGTAACATATTAGATAAATTTGTAAATTCTACCATAGAATTAAAATCGATTCGTAAGTTATTAGAAACATCTAGATTTGGTATAAAATTCACTAATAAAGCATTTAATGAAATGATAAATAAAAGGCTTGAAAAATTATGTCATTTTAGGCCTGAAAAAAGAATAATTGATTTATTAGACATCTTACTCGCACTATCTAATTGTATTGATAAAGAACTCTTGGCAATGGGTGGGGAACGCTATAAGTTTTCTAAAAAATCTGATACCCGAATCACGTCTATTCTAAATTATATTGACACAAAATATCAAGAAAAAATCACCATTCAGGATATGGCCAATCTTACTTTCATGACTCGTAGTGCTTTTTGTAAGTATTTCAAAAAACAGTTTAGTAGATCCTTTACTAATTATCTTAATGAATTTAGAATACGCAAAGTTTGTTTATTACTACAAGAAACAGACAATAAATTACTTGATATAGCTTTAATGTGTGGTTACGAAAACATGTCTTTTTTCCATAGACAATTCAAAAAATACTTAAAGCAAACACCTTTAGAATATAGGAAAAGACTTTAGATATTAATAAAAATCCTATTTTGAATAACTAATCCCGAAATAAAGGCATTGTAGAGCAGCGCAATAAGCCTTCCTGTTTAGCTATTTCACTATAAGGTACTTCTTCAACTATAAAACTCTGTTCTCTCAACCAAGAGTTTAAACGTGTAAAACTTTTTTCTGAAATAATAACATCTTCAGAAATGGAAAACACATTACTATACATTTGGTACATTTCGTTTTTAGTTATTTCAAAAATGTTTTCTTTCCCAAAAAAATCAACCAACCATTCGTATTCACGTTCAATTAAGAACCCGTTTTTATGAATAATAGCTTTATCCTTACCTATAGGCTGAAAGCAGCAGTCTAGATGCAATGCATTATTTTTTGCATCTGTATTGGACTTTCTAAGCTCAAACGATTTTACAATCTTATTAGGAAATAATTCCTGAATGGCTATCACCGCGTCCATATTTGTTCGCGCTGTAATAATATCTGGATAATCTTCACCTGAATAGGTTCCTATAAAAATATAATCGTTCCACGGCATCACATCGCCCCCTTCAACATGACAAGCTTCTGGTAATATAATCCTGTTTTTTTTCTCTACTTGATCCCAAATATACTTAATGGCTTCTACCTCTTCTTCCCTATTGGGTAAAATATTAGCCCGTATAATTTTATCTTCAATTACAAAAGCAATGTCCCTTGAAAATATCTGATTACAGTCTTTAATAACTTCCGGTCTAAAAACCTGAACATCATATTTTTCAAAAACCTGGACAACCGCTTCCATTTCAAGAACCATATCTGACTCTTTTGGATAGGTTCCTGCTATAACATGCTCAATACTTTTAGGATCATAACAATCTTCAACAGCTGGAATCGACCCATTACTTTGAGTGGTACCTAAAACAACTGACCTTAATCTTGATGTTTCATTTTTGATGTTCAATTTTAACATACTATAACTCTAAAAAGATAGTTTATTATTAAGGTGGCAAAACTAGTAATAATTAAGCACTTTTTGAATTATTCTAAAAATATTACTCAAAAAAAAGAAAAGCTTCATGAAAACATCATGAAGCTTAACAATACTATAAAAAGATTGAAATTTATCTTTCCTCAATAGGCACAAACTTTCTTTCTGTTTTGCCAATATAAACTTGTCTAGGTCTTCCAATTGGTTCTTTACGTAAACGCATCTCTCTCCATTGTGCTATCCAACCAGGTAAACGCCCTAAAGCAAACATAACCGTAAACATATCTGTTGGTATGCCCATGCCTCTGTATATGATACCTGAGTAGAAGTCAACATTAGGGTAAAGTTTTCTATCTACAAAGTATTGGTCTTCTAACGCTTCCTTTTCAAGCCCTTTTGCGATATCTAAAATAGGATCTTCAATTCCTAAATCTCCTAAAACTTCATCAGCAGCTTTTTTAATGATTCTAGCACGAGGATCAAAATTTTTGTAAACACGGTGTCCAAAGCCCATTAAACGGAATGGATCGCTTTTATCTTTCGCTTTGGCCATATATTTTTTAGTATCACCTCCATCAGTTTTTATAGCTTCAAGCATTTCTAATACCGCTTGATTAGCACCTCCATGAAGCGGCCCCCAAAGTGCAGAAATACCCGCAGATAACGACGCAAATAATCCTGCATGCGACGAACCTACAATTCTTACCGTAGATGTAGAACAGTTTTGTTCATGATCTGCATGTAGAATTAACAGCTTATCTAGGGCGTCTACTAATATTTGGTTTTGTGTGTATTCTCCATTAGGCTTTCTAAACATCATTTTTAAGATGTTTTCAACATATCCTAAGGAATTATCGCCATAATCAAGAGGTAAACCTTCTTTCTTACGGAATGTCCATGCTACTAAAACAGGAAACTTACCTAGAATTCTCACTACAGATTTATACATATCTTCTTCAGAATCTACATTTACAGAAGAAGGATTAAATGCTGTTAAAGCACTTGTTAAAGATGATATGACACCCATAGGATGTGCCGCTTTAGGAAAAGCATCCAATATCTTTTTTACATCTTCATCTACAATAGATTCTGCTTTGATATCATTATGAAACTTATCATTTTGTTCTTTAGTAGGTAATTCTCCAAAAATTAAAAGATAAGCTACTTCTAAAAAATCAGCTTTTTCAGCTAACTCTTCTATAGAATATCCACAGTATCTTAAAATTCCCTTTTCCCCATCTAAAAATGTAATGGCACTTTCACAAGATCCTGTATTTTTATACCCTGGGTCTACAGTTATTACGCCTTCAGTAACGCTTCTAAGCTTTGTAATATCTATAGCGATCTCATTTTCTGTTCCTTTAATTAATGGTAATTCATTCTTTTGACCGTTGATTTCTATGGTAGCAGTATTAGCCATGTATTTGAGTGATTTTATTTTTAATAATGGATTGCTAATTTACGAAATATCCCCCTATTTATGAAGGAACTCCCTAAAGGTTTTGATAATTATTATATTGCTAAAATTGATACCATAAAAAAAGCGATTATTAAATAATAATAATCGCTTTTTTATAAATTATAATAACTGGCTATTTCACTTTGAATGCTTTTTCTTGAGGGAAATAAGCAACTTCTCCTAATTCCTCTTCAATACGAAGTAATTGATTGTATTTAGCCATACGGTCACTACGAGACGCAGAACCTGTTTTTATTTGCCCTGTATTTAAAGCAACTGCTAAATCTGCAATGGTATTATCCTCAGTTTCTCCAGAACGGTGAGACATTACAGATGTATAACCTGCATTGTGTGCCATATTAACAGCCGCAATCGTTTCGGTTAATGTTCCTATTTGGTTTACCTTAATAAGAATTGAGTTTGCAATACCTTCTTCAATACCACGTGATAAACGCTCTACATTAGTTACAAATAAATCATCGCCAACTAACTGTACTTTATCACCTACTAATTCTGTTAAATATTTCCAACCTTCCCAGTCATTTTCATCCATACCATCCTCAATAGAAACAATTGGATATTTAGCTACCAATTCTGCTAAGTAATCGGCTTGCTCCTTACTTGTTCTTACAACACCTGAATCACCTTCGAATTTTTTATAATCGTATTGTCCATTTTCATAAAACTCAGCAGAAGCACAATCTAAAGCGATTTTAACTTCATCTCCAAATTTATATCCAGCATTCTCAACTGCTTTTGCTATAGTTTCTAAAGCATCTTCTGTACCTCCAGCTAAGTTTGGTGCAAATCCACCTTCATCTCCAACTGCTGTACTTAAATTTCTATCGTGCAATACTTTTTTAAGGTTATGGAAAATTTCAGTTCCCATTTGCATGGCATGAGTAAAATCTTTAGCCTTTACAGGCATAATCATAAACTCTTGAAATGCAATAGGCGCATCACTATGAGATCCTCCATTAATGATATTCATCATTGGTAATGGTAGTGTATTAGCAGAAACACCTCCTACATAACGATATAATGGTAAGCCTAACTCTCCCGCAGCAGCTTTTGCTACAGCTAAAGAAACCCCTAAAATAGCATTGGCTCCTAGTTTTGACTTGTTTGGTGTTCCATCTAAATCAATCATCATTTGATCGATTAGATTTTGTTCAAATACTGAAACCCCTAATAATTCTTTTGCAATAATAGAGTTTACATTATCTACAGCTTTAGTAACACCTTTTCCCATGTAGGCACTACCACCATCACGTAATTCAACAGCTTCATGTTCTCCAGTAGATGCACCAGATGGTACAGCTGCTCTTCCTAATACATCATTTTCGGTTACCACATCTACTTCAACTGTAGGGTTACCTCTTGAATCTAGAATTTGTCTTGCGTGGATATTAATTATAATACTCATAATTGGTTATTTTTAATCTTTTAATACTTCAAATTTACGGCTAAATCTTGTTTATTTTAAGATGTTTTTGAAGAAATACTCAAAACCACATCTACAACGTTTTAGTAAAAATAAGGGTGTCTGAAATTTTAAAAAATCTCTAAGTACTAATTACAAATACTTACTTTTAAAGAGGCTTTTTATCGTTCCGCTTTCTTAATTTTTTCAGACACCCTTATTTATATTTAGGGTTTATTTTTTTATGTTCTCAATAAATTGGTCAAAAAGGTATGAGGAGTCATGTGGACCTGGACTAGCTTCTGGATGATATTGTACCGAAAAACAATTTTTGCTTTTCATAGCTAAGCCAGCAACTGTATGATCATTTAGATGAACATGTGTTATTTGTAAATCTGGATTTGCTTCAGCTTCTTCTCTGTTTACTGCAAATCCATGATTTTGAGAAGTAATCTCCCCTTTTCCTGTTACTAAATTTTTAACTGGATGATTAATCCCTCTATGCCCATTGTGCATTTTATAGGTAGATATACCATTGGCTCTAGCTATAACCTGATGCCCCAAACAAATACCAAATAAGGGCAAATCTCTTTTTATAATTTCTTTTGCTAAGTTCTGTGCTTCTACTAATGGTTCTGGATCTCCTGGACCATTTGACAAGAAATATCCATCTGGTTTAAAAGCTTCTAAATCTTCAAACTTAGAATTGTACGGAAACACTTTAATATAAGCATCTCTTTTTGCAATATTTCGTAAGATATTCTTCTTAATACCTATATCTAAAGCAGCCACTTTATAAGTTGCATTTTCATCCCCAAAATAATAAGGTTCTTTAGTAGACACCTTTGATGCCAATTCTAAACCTTCCATATTTGGAATCTCAGCTAATTGTTTTTTCAAACCTTCAATATTATCAATCTCGGTAGAAATAACGGCATTCATAGCACCATGATCTCTAATATAACTTACTAAGGCACGCGTATCGACATCTGAAATTGCTAACAGGTTATTTTTATCTAAAAACGCTTCTAGAGAACCTTCAGAATCAACTCTGGAATACACATAACTAAAGTTTTTACAAATTAATCCAGCAATTTTAATGGAATCTGATTCTACTTCATCGGCGTTAGTTCCATAATTACCAATATGTGCATTGGTGGTCACCATTAATTGACCAAAATAAGATGGATCCGTAAAAATTTCTTGGTAGCCAGTCATACCAGTATTAAAACATACTTCCCCAAAAGATGTTCCTTCCTTGTTTCCTACTGCTTTACCGTAAAAAATAGTACCATCTGCTAGAAGAATGATGGCTTTTTGTCTTTTTTGATATTTCATTCTGATTTTTATGAGATTCCCGTTTTCACTTCGACTACGCTTAGCGATCATTGGGAACAAAAGTTCTACAAAATTGCATAAAAAAAAGGATAAACTAAAATAGTTTATCCTTAATATTTCAAATGCTTATTAACATTTATTCTTCCTCTTCGTTAGTTGCTTTTGTCTCAACAACTGGAGCAGCAGCTGGTTTAGAACCACCTCTTCTACTTCTTCTTGTTGTCTTCTTAGGCTTCTTATCTGCATTGTAGATTTCGTTGTAATCTACAAGCTCGATCATAGCCATATCTGCGTTATCACCTAAACGATTACCAAGTTTTATAATTCTTGTATAACCTCCTGGGCGATCCGCTACTTTAGCTGCAACATCTCTAAACAATTCTGCAACCGCTTCTTTTTGTCTAAGACGAGCCATAACTATACGTCTGTTATGTGTAGTATCTTGCTTAGATTTTGTAATCATTGGTTCAACAAATTGCTTTAATGCTTTTGCTTTAGCTACTGTCGTGTTAATACGTTTGTGTTCTATTAAAGAACAAGCCATATTAGCTAACATTGCTTTTCTGTGAGCTGTTTTTCTACCTAAATGGTTGATTTTTTTTCCGTGTCTCATGACATTTGTTTTAAACCTCTATCTTGCTACAACCCCGTATTGAGGAGCAAACTATAAAGGAGTTATTAATTTAATTTACAATTTTAGATTTATTCTTCTTGACATTATTCATAAAATTAATCGTCAATCGAAAATTTACAATCTAAATTTGTTAGTCTTTATCTAATTTATATTTGCTTAAATCCATTCCGAAATTTAATCCTTTAACGTTTACAAGCTCTTCAAGCTCTGTTAAAGACTTCTTACCAAAGTTTCTGAATTTCATTAAATCATTTTTATTGAATGATACCAAGTCTCCTAATGTATCAACTTCTGCAGCTTTTAAACAGTTAAGTGCACGTACAGATAAATCCATATCGATTAACTTCGTTTTAAGCAACTGTCTCATATGTAATGATTCTTCATCATATGTTTCAGTTTGTGCAATTTCATCAGCTTCTAAAGTTATACGCTCATCAGAGAATAGCATGAAGTGGTGAATCAATGTTTTAGCAGCTTCTGTTAAAGCATCTTGTGGCGTAATAGAACCATCTGTAATAATTTCAAAAACTAATTTTTCGTAATCAGTTTTTTGCTCTACACGATAGTTTTCAATACTATACTTAACATTTTTAATTGGTGTGTAAATTGAATCTGTAAAGATAGTCCCTATAGGTGCAGCAGCTTTTTTATTTTCTTCTGCTGGTACATAACCTCTACCTTTTTCAATAGTAATTTCTAAGTTAAAATTAACTTTAGGATCCAAGTTACAAATAACTAATTCTGTATTTAATACTTGGAACCCTGAAATGAATTTTTGAAAATCTCCCGCTACGATTCTATCTTGACCTGAAATTGATATTGAAATTGATTCATTATCAATATCATCAATCTGTCTTTTAAAACGTACTTGTTTTAAATTTAAAATGATTTCTGTAACATCTTCAACAACACCTGCAATTGCAGAAAATTCATGATCTACACCTTCAATTCTAACCGACGTAATCGCAAATCCTTCTAATGAAGAAAGTAAAACTCTTCTTAATGCGTTACCTACTGTTAATCCGTAACCAGGTTCTAAAGGGCGAAATTCGAATTTGCCTTCAAAATCTGTCGAATCAATCATGATTACTTTGTCGGGCTTCTGAAAATTAAATACTGCCATATTGTTCTTCGTTTTAATTGTTATTTGGTTGCGCGATTTAAAAGTTTGAAGAAGACTAATAAATCCTTTGGCCAAATACCAATATGATTAATTTATTATTTAGAGTATAATTCTACTATGAATTGTTCGTTAATGTTTTCTGGAATTTGAATTCTAGCAGGAACAGAAACATAAGTTCCCTGTTTTGTATCATCATTCCAAGTAATCCATTCGTAAACGTGACTTGAATTCGATAATGATCTACTAATAGCTTCCAGTGATTTTGATTTTTCCCTTACTGCAACAACATCACCTGCTTTTAGAGAATATGAAGGTATGTTTACCAATTCACCATTTACAGTAATATGTCTGTGAGATACTAATTGTCTTGCTCCACTTCTAGAAGGAGAAATTCCCATTCTATATACAACGTTGTCTAATCTAGACTCACATAGTTGTAATAAAACCTCACCAGTAATACCTTGTGCTGCTCTGGCTTTTTTAAATAAACCTCTAAATTGACGCTCTAAAATACCATAAGTGTATTTAGCCTTTTGTTTTTCCATTAACTGGATTGCGTATTCAGATTTTTTACCACGTCTTCTATTATTTCCGTGTTGACCTGGAGGGTAATTTCTTTTTTCAAAAGACTTGTCGTCTCCGAATATAGCTTCGCCAAATTTACGAGCTATTTTAGTTTTAGGACCAGTATATCTTGCCATTTTAAATTTGTTTTTGAGAGTGATTATGAATTAAGGTCTTATTCTTATCCTTCGATAATCTTTTTATCTCTCGTTGATACTTGTTATTATTTTTTTCAGTTTGCAAATTTATGCAAAAAATTAACACCATCTGAGAAACAGATGATATTAATTTTATTGACGATTTTCGACCCTTCGACTTCGCCTTAGGGCAGGTTTACAATTTATGGTTTAAAACAATCCAATAATCGTAAATCCAGAATCGTAAATCGTTAAACTCTTCTACGTTTTGGAGGACGACATCCATTATGTGGAAGTGGTGTAACATCAATAATTTCTGTTACTTCAATCCCTGCATTGTGGATAGAACGAATAGCAGATTCTCTACCATTTCCAGGTCCTTTAACATAAACCTTTACTTTCTTTAAACCAGCTTCTTGAGCTACAGCTGCAGCATCTTCGGCAGCCAATTGAGCAGCATAAGGTGTGTTTTTCTTAGAACCTCTAAATCCCATCTTACCAGCAGAAGACCATGATATAACGTCTCCTTTTTTGTTGGTAAGCGAAATAATAATGTTATTGAAAGAAGCGGTAACATGTGCTTCTCCTATAGAATCTACAATAACTTTACGTTTTTTAGTGCTTGTTTTTGCCATATTATTTTAGTTTCTAGTTGTTAGTTGTTAGTATTAGAATCCTAAACTTTTACATTTCGAACAGATTCCATCTAACGACTAAATACTAATGACTTTTAATTATTTAGTTGCTTTTTTCTTATTAGCAACTGTTTTTCTTCTACCTTTTCTAGTTCTGGAGTTATTCTTAGTACGTTGTCCTCTTAATGGAAGACCAGATCTATGACGAATACCTCTGTAACACCCAATATCCATTAATCGCTTAATGTTTAATTGAGTTTCAGAACGCAATTCACCTTCGATTGTATAAGATCCAACAGCTTCACGAATACCACTAATTTGGTCATCGCTCCAGTCTTGAACTTTAGTACTTTCGTCAACCTTAGCCGTTGCTAAAATTTCTTTTGCTCTACTTCTACCTATTCCATAGATATAAGTTAAAGAGATTACTCCTCTTTTGTTTTTTGGTATGTCTACACCTGCAATTCTTGCCATAATTACCCTTGTCTTTGTTTAAATCTAGGATTCTTTTTGTTTATAACGTAAAGTCTGCCTTTTCTTCGTACGATTTTACAATCCGCACTTCTCTTTTTAAGTGATGCTCTTACTTTCATCGTAATTAGTATCTATAAGTTATTCGAGCCTTCGTTAAATCGTAAGGACTCATTTCTAATTTCACTTTATCCCCTGGTAATAATTTAATATAATGCATACGCATTTTACCAGAAATATGTGCAGTCACAATGTGACCATTTTCCAATTCAACACGAAACATGGCATTTGATAATGCTTCTATAATTGTTCCGTCTTGTTCTATTGCTGCCTGTTTTGCCATAGTAGATATATATTAAGCGCTAGCCTTTCTATTTTTACCTGTTTTCATCAAGCCATCATAATGTCTATTCAACAAGTATGAATTTACTTGTTGCATCGTGTCAATTGCAACTCCAACCATAATTAATAATGAGGTTCCTCCAAAAAACAATGCCCATCCTTGTTGTACATCCATAAGTTTAACAATAAAAGCTGGGAACACAGCTATAAGTGCTAAAAATATAGATCCTGGTAAAGTTATCTGAGACATTATTTTATCAAGATATTCTGAAGTTTCAGAACCTGGTCGAATACCAGGGATAAAACCACCACTACGTTTTAAATCATCAGCCATTTTATTTGTTGGTACAGTAATCGCTGTGTAAAAATATGTGAAAACGATTATTAACAAAGCGAATACTACGTTATACCAAAAACCAAACATACTTGCAGGACCTAGGTTAGTAACCAACCATCCTCCTACAGATGAATCTTTTAATAAATCGGTTCCTCCAATCATACCAGGCACAAACATAATAGCTTGAGCAAATATAATAGGCATAACCCCTGAAGCATTTAACTTTAATGGAATATACTGTCTTGAACCAGCCATCGCGCTCTTTTCATAACCACCAGAAGCAGTTCGTCTTGCATATTGTACGGCTATTTTTCTAACAGCCATAACCAGCATGATTGTAACTAAAATAATAACAAACCAGATAACCAATTCGAAAAGAATAAGCATCACATTGTTACCTTCTAATCTAGTAGCGGCATTTTGAATGAATGACTGAGGTAATATTGCAATAATACCAACCATTATTAATAATGAAATTCCATTACCTATCCCCTTATCTGTAATCTTCTCACCTAACCACATAGCGAAAATACAACCTGTGACTAAAATACTTACTGAAGAGAAATAGAATAAAGGTCCTGTACCTAATAAAAAGGCACTTGGTGGAACTCCTAAACTTGGTAAACTTGCTAAATAACCTGGTGCTTGTAATAAACAAATGGCAATAGTTAACCAACGTGTAATTTGATTAACTTTCTTTTGCCCACTAGCTCCTTCTTTTTGCAGTTTTTGCAAATAAGGAATAGCAATACCCATTAATTGTACAACAATAGAAGCAGAAATGTAAGGCATAATACCCAAGGCAAATACAGATGCTCTAGAAAATGCTCCTCCAGTAAACTGGCTAAGCAATCCTAATAAACCCTGATTTGTATTATCTCCTAAGGCTGCTAATTGTCCAGCATCAATACCTGGTAACGTGACCTGAGTACCAAAACGGTATACTAATAACAGACCTAGTGTTACTATGATTCTGTTTCTTAGTTCCTCAATTTTCCAAACATTTTTTAAAGATTCTATAAACTTCATACTTATAATATGGTCTTATAATGTTATTGCTTCTCCTCCAGCTGCTTCTATAGCTGCTTTTGCTGAAGCTGTAAATTTATGCGCAGATACTTTTAATTTTGCTTTTAACTCACCTCTACCCATAATCTTAACTAGATCATTCTTTCCAGCTAAACGATTTGAGAATAAAGTTTCGAAATCTACTGTATCTTTTATTTTCTTATCATCAACCAATTGTTGTAAAGTATCTAAATTGATACCTTGATACTCAACACGGTTAATGTTAGTAAAACCAAATTTAGGAACACGTCTTTGAAGTGGCATTTGACCTCCTTCAAATCCTAGTTTCTTAGAATAACCAGAACGAGATTTAGCTCCTTTGTGACCACGCGTAGCCGTACCACCTTTTCCGGAACCTTGTCCTCTACCTATTCTTTTTCCTTGGCCTTTTACTGAACCTTCTGCAGGTTTTAAATTACTTAAATCCATTTTCAGTTTTATATTATTTTGCTTCTTCAACAGAAACTAAATGTGAAACTTTAGCAATCATACCTAAGATGTTAGGTGTATTCTCATGCTCTTTTACTTGACCAATCTTTTTAAGACCAAGAGCTTCTAAAGTTCTTTTTTGTCTTTGCGTGCGATTGATTGCGCTTTTAACTTTTTTTACTTTAATCTTTGCCATCTCTGATGTTATTAAGCGTTAAAAACTTGTTCAAGTGAAATACCTCTATCTCTAGCAATTGCATTAGCATCTCTTAATTGTAATAAAGCATCAAATGTTGCTTTTACTACATTATGAGGGTTGGAAGATCCTTGAGATTTTGATAATACATCATGTATACCAACGGCCTCAAGAACAGTTCTAACAGCTCCACCTGCAATAACTCCTGTACCAGGAGCAGCTGGAATGATATTTACTCTTGCTCCACCATATTTCCCTTTTTGTTCATGTGGTAATGTTCCTTTTATAATAGGAATTCTTACTAGGTTTTTCTTAGCATCTTCGACTGCTTTTGCAATAGCACTAGCAACATCTTTAGATTTTCCTAAACCTTGTCCTACAACACCTGCTTCATCACCAACCACGACGATTGCTGAAAAACCAAATGCTCTACCACCTTTAGTTACTTTTGTAACCCTTTGTACACCAACTAAACGATCTTTAAGATCTAATCCACCTGGTTTTACTAACTCTGCACTTTTATATTTTTGAAACATAATATTCTAGAATTTAAGTCCTGCTTCTCTAGCTCCTTCAGCTAATGATTTTACTCTACCATGATATAAATAACCACCTCTATCGAAAGTGATTGTTTCTACACCTGCTTTTAAAGCTTTTTCAGCAATTGTTTTTCCTACTAGAGTAGCAACTTCTGTTTTAGTACCTTTTGCAGAACTAATAATATCTTTATCTCTTGAAGATGCAGCACTGATAGTTGTACCATTTACGTCATCCACAATTTGAGCATAAATTTCTTTATTACTTCTAAAAACAGTTAATCTTGGTCTAGCTTCTGTTCCAGAAACTACTTTACGAATTCTGTTTTTAATCCTTTGTCTTCTTTGATTCTTTGTTAATGCCATAACTATTTTATTAAGCTGATTTACCTGCTTTTCTTCTTATTTCTTCACCAACAAACTTGATTCCTTTTCCTTTGTAAGGTTCAGGTTTTCTAAATCCGCGGATCTTTGCAGCTACTTGACCAACAAGTTGTTTATCAAACGATGTTAACTTTACTATTGGATTCTTCCCTTTTTCTGAAACTGTTTCAACTTTTACTTCTGGAGCAATATCTAAAACAATATTATGAGAAAAACCTAAGGCTAAATCTAACTTTTGTCCTTGGTTTGATGCTCTATAACCTACACCTACTAACTCTAATTCTTTGGTCCATCCTTTAGATACACCCGCAATCATGTTATGCATTAATGATCTGTATAAACCATGTTTTGCTTTTTGATCTTTAGAATCAGATGAACGTGTAACTAATATGTTACCATCTTCAACCTTTATTTCAACAGAATCGTAATTTTGCGTTAACTCTCCTAATTTTCCTTTTACAGTTACAACATTATCTTTAACATCAACTGTTACACCTTCTGGAATGGCTACTGGATTATTTCCTATTCTTGACATTTCTTTCTGGCTTTTAAATTAGTAAACGTAACATAATACTTCGCCACCTACATTATCCCTTTTGGCTTGTTTACCAGTCATTACTCCATGAGAAGTTGAAACAATGGCAATACCAAGACCATTAAGGATTCTAGGTAGTTCCTTAGAACCAGCATACTTACGTAAACCTGGTTTACTAATTCTTTGAAGTTTCTTAATTACAGGCTCTTTAGTTTCTTTATTGTACTTAAGGGCTATTTTAATAGTACCCTGTACAGTTGAATCGTCAAACTTGTAACTTAAAATATATCCTTGTTCGAATAATATTTTTGTGATGTCTTTTTTCAAGTTAGATGCAGGAATCTCAACCACTCTATGGTTTGCTCGTATTGCATTTCTAACTCTCGTAAGATAATCCGATATTGGATCTGTATACATATTTATTAATTTGCGGTAATGGTTTTCAAAAGAACCTTTCTTTTGAACCTAAAACCAATTTATAATTCTTTTTTTACCAACTTGCTTTTCTAACACCAGGTATTAATCCTTGGTTAGCCATTTCTCTAAATGTTACACGAGAAATTCCAAAGTTTCTCATATAGCCCTTAGGTCTTCCTGTTAATTTGCATCTGTTGTGCATACGAACAGGAGAAGCGTTTTTAGGTAACTTTTGTAATGCTTCGTAATCTCCAGCTTCTTTTAAAGCTTTACGCTTTTCAGCATATTTCGCTACTGTTTTTGCTCTTTTAACCTCACGGGCTTTCATTGATTCTTTAGCCATAACTTAGTTCTTTTTAAAAGGTAACCCTAGTTCTGTTAATAATGATTTTGCTTCTTTATCCGTATCAGCAGATGTTACAAATGTAATATCCATTCCAGAAATTTTATTAACCTTATCGATGTTAATTTCTGGGAATATTATTTGCTCAGTAACTCCTAAATTGTAGTTACCTCTACCATCAAATCCAGTTGCTTTTATACCATTAAAGTCTCTAACACGTGGTAACGCAGAAGTAACTAAACGGTCTAAGAATTCATACATTCTTTCGCCACGTAAAGTCACTTTAGCACCAATTGGCATCCCTTTACGTAATTTGAATGATGCAACATCTTTTTTAGATAATGTTGATATAGCTTTTTGTCCAGATATTGTAGTCAATTCTTCTACTGCGTAGTCAATTAACTTTTTGTCTGCTACTGCTGCTCCAACACCTTTAGATATTACAATCTTTTTAAGTACTGGAACTTGCATAACATTCTTATATCCAAATTCTTCTGTAAGAGCTGCAATTACTCTGCTTTTATACTCTTCTTTAAGTCTAGGTGAATATGCCATAACTATATTACTTCATTAGATTTTGTTGAAAATCTTACTTTCTTATCGCCTTCTACTCTATAACCCACTCTAGTTGTTTCTCCATTTGAAGTTAACAATGATAAGTTTGAAATGTGAATAGCAGCTTCTTTCTCTACGATACCTCCTTGAGGACTTTGTGCACTTGGTTTTGTATGTTTCTTCACCATGTTTACACCCTCAACGATCGCTTTGTTCTTATCTATTAATACCTTCTGTACTTTACCTTCAGATCCTTTATGATCTCCAGCAATTACTTTTACAGTATCTCCAGTTTTTATTTTAAGCTTTGTCATCTTAAATTAATGTATTAAAGCACCTCTGGTGCTAATGATACAATTTTCATGAATTGTTTATCACGAAGTTCTCTAGCAACAGGACCAAATACACGTGTTCCTCTCATTTCACCCGTTGGGTTTAATAAAACACAAGCATTATCGTCGAATCTAATATAAGATCCATCTGGTCTTCTTACTTCCTTTTTAGTACGAACAACAACTGCAGTTGAAACAGCACCTTTTTTAATGTTTCCATTAGGTGTTGCATCTTTAACCGAAACAACTATTTTGTCTCCTACAGAAGCGTATCTTCTCTTAGTACCACCTAGAACACGTATTGTTAATACTTCTTTAGCTCCAGTGTTATCTGCTACCTTTAATCTTGATTCTTGCTGTACCATAATTATTTAGCTCTTTCTATGATTTCAACTAATCTCCAACATTTAGATTTACTTAAAGGTCTTGTTTCCATGATCTTTACCGTATCTCCAATATTACAATCGTTTGTTTCGTCGTGTGCAACATATTTTTTTGTTTTTAACACGAACTTACCATACATAGGATGTTTTACTTTTTTAACCTCTGCAACAACTATTGATTTTTGCATTTTGTTACTAGTAACAACTCCTATACGTTCTTTTCTTAAATTTCTTGTTTCCATCTTTCAGCAGAATTATTGTAATTCTCTTTTAGTTAATTCTGTCGCAATTCTAGCTACGGTACGTCTTATAGTACGTAATTGAATTGGATTTTCTAAAGGAGATATTGCATGAGCTAGTTTAAGGTCTGAATAACTCTTTTTTGTTTCACCAAGTTTCTCTTGTAACTCAGCTGTAGATAATTCTTTAATTTCTGATTGTTTCATAATATCAAATAAATTATGCTTCGTAATCGCGAGCAATTAAAAACTTAGTTTTTACTGGTAACTTTTGTGCTGCTAAGCGTAATGCTTCTTTAGCAACATCTAACGGCACACCACCAACTTCAAATAAAACACGTCCAGGTCTGCAAACAGCTACCCAATATTCAACGGCTCCTTTACCTTTACCCATACGTACTTCGAGAGGCTTTTTTGTGATAGGCTTGTCTGGAAATATTTTAATCCAAAGCTGTCCTTCTCTTTTCATGTAACGTGTAGCCGCAATACGAGCTGCTTCAATTTGACGTGACGTTATAAAAGTTGCGTCTAATGCTTTTATTCCAAAAGTTCCATATGATAATTGGTGCCCTCTTCCAGAGAGACCTTTCATACGTCCTTTTTGTTGCTTACGAAATTTTGTTCTTTTAGGCTGTAACATTTTTCTTTACTTTATAAAAAATTACTTTCTACGACGAGGGTTAGATTTATTTCCACCACGTCCTCCGGCTCCACCTTTTCCTTGCTTTTTGGATAAACCAACTAGCGGAGAAAGTTCTCTTTTACCATATACTTCACCTTTCATGATCCATACTTTAACACCCAGTCTACCATAAGTAGTGTGTGCCTCAACTAAAGCATAATCAATATCGGCTCTGAAGGTAGATAAAGGAATACGCCCTTCTTTGTAGTGTTCAGAACGCGCCATTTCAGCACCATTTAAACGACCACTAATTTGGATTTTAATTCCTTCAGCATTCATACGCATTGTAGCAGCGATAGCCATCTTTATGGCACGTCTGTATGAAATTCTGTTTTCAATTTGACGAGCAATACTAGATCCTACTAAAAATGCATCAAGTTCAGGTCTTTTAATTTCAAAGATGTTAATCTGAACTTCTTTTCCAGTAATTTTCTTAAGCTCTTCTTTTAACTTGTCTACCTCTTGACCACCTTTACCGATAATAATACCAGGTCTAGCAGTAGTGATAGTAACGGTTACAAGCTTCAAAGTTCTTTCGATAATTACTCTACTTACACTAGCTTTAGATAAACGCGCGTGAACGTATTTTCTAATTTTATCATCTTCGGCAAGCTTATCTCCATAATCATTACCTCCATACCAGTTAGATTCCCATCCTCTGATAATACCTAAGCGATTTCCGATTGGATTTGTTTTTTGTCCCATACTTCTATCTTAGCTTTGTGTGTTATTGTTAGCTCCAACTACTAATGTAACGTGGTTAGAACGTTTTCTAATTCTATGTGCACGACCTTGAGGAGCTGGACGTAATCTCTTTAACATAGATCCGCTATCCACTTTAATCTCCTTTACAAAAAGTTCAGCTTCTTCAATATTAGCATCTTCGTTTTTAGATTGCCAGTTTGCAATTGCAGACAATAACAATTTCTCTAAACGACCAGAAGCTTCCTTTTGATTGAACTTTAAAATATTTAGTGCATTTTCTACTTTTTCACCTCTTACTAAATCGGCTACTAAACGCATTTTTCTCGGTGATGTAGGACAATTATTAAGCTTAGCAAAAGCAACTTGCTTTTTTGCTTCCTTAATAGCGTCTGCCATTTGTTTTTTACGACTTCCCATAGCTTACTACTTTTTACCTTTATTTTTAGCACCTGCATGTCCACGGAATGAACGTGTTGGTGAAAATTCTCCTAATTTATGACCTACCATGTTTTCAGTTACATAAACTGGTACAAATTGGCGGCCATTGTGTACTGCTATAGTTTGTCCAACAAAATCTGGAGTAATCATACTGGCTCTTGACCAAGTTTTGATTACTGTTTTCTTGTTAGCTTCTACATTAGCAGCCACTTTTCTTTCTAATTTATAATGAACGTAAGGTCCTTTTTTTAATGATCTTGCCATGTCTTATTTCTTTCTACGTTCTACAATATATTTATTACTTGCTTTAGTCTTAGAACGGGTTCTATAACCTTTAGCAGGAATACCGTTTCTTGAACGTGGATGTCCTCCTGAAGATTTACCTTCACCACCACCCATTGGGTGATCAATTGGATTCATAACTACTGGTCTAGTACGTGGTCTTCTACCTAACCATCTTGTTCTACCTGCTTTTCCTCCAACTAGTAATTGATGATCTGAATTAGAAACTACACCTACAGTAGCCATACAGTTAACAAGTATTAATCTTGTTTCTCCTGATGGTAATTTAATCGTAGCAAATTTACCGTCTCTTGCCATTAACTGAGCAAAAGCACCAGCACTACGAGCCATAACAGCTCCTTGTCCTGGACGTAATTCTACACAAGAAATAATAGTTCCTAATGGAATTTCACTTAATGGCATAGCATTTCCAATTTCTGGAGCAACACCTTCTAAACCAGATACCACATTTTGCCCAACTTTTAAACCGTTTTGAGCAATAATGTATCTTTTTTCGCCATCTTGATAGTTCAATAATGCGATAAAAGCGGTTCTGTTTGGATCGTATTCAATAGACTTAACTTCCGCTGGAATTCCAGTTTTGTTACGTTTAAAATCGATAATACGATACTTTCTTTTATGACCTCCACCTATATAGCGCATGGTCATTTTTCCTTGACTGTTTCTACCACCAGACCTTTTATTCGGAACGAGTAAACTCTTTTCCGGCTTATCAGTAGTTATGGCGTCATAACCATTTACTACTCTAAATCGCTGTCCTGGTGTGATTGGTTTTAATTTTCTTACTGACATTGTTGTCTAATTACATGTTACTGTATAAATCAATCATTTCACCTTCCGCCAGTTGTA
This sequence comes from uncultured Flavobacteriaceae bacterium, assembly GCA_947501845.1. Classification (GTDB taxonomy): domain Bacteria; phylum Bacteroidota; class Bacteroidia; order Flavobacteriales; family Flavobacteriaceae; genus Flavivirga. Next base: position 37,461 of record CANMXP010000006.1, read on the forward strand.
CAATTGCTTTTTTAACAGCATTTGTTTTACCATGTTGAATACCTGTTTTTGTAAAACGGGTTCTTCTATCTGGACGGACATTTATAGTACGAACTTTTTCAACAGAAACACCATAAACAGCTTCCACTGCTTTTTTAATTTCTACCTTGTTCGCCTTAGTATTCACCGCGAAAGTATAGCAGTTTCTTAACTCGCTATCTGCAGTCGCTTTTTCTGTGATTATAGGTTTAATTAAGATACTCATCTGTTTCTTATTTACTTAAGTTTGTTTCAATTCCTTCTAAAGCACCTTCTAAAAGCACTACTTGATTTGCATTCAAAATCTTGTAAGTACTTAATTCTGAATAAGTTATAACCTCAGAATCTTTTAAATTGCGCGATGACAAATATACGTTATTATTTGATCCACCCAACACAAACAGAGATTTTTTGTTTTCAAGCTCTAAAGCTTTTAAAACTGCTGTGAAGCTTTTCGTTTTTGGAGCCTCAAAATTAAAGTCTTCTAAAACTGTAATTGATTTCTCTCCTGCTTTGATACTTAATGCAGATTTACGTGCTAAACGCTTAACATTTTTATTAAGTTTGAAGCTGTAATTTCTTGGTCTTGGACCGAACATACGACCTCCTCCTTTAAATACACCAGACTTAATACTACCTGCTCTTGCTGTACCAGTTCCTTTTTGCTTTTTAATCTTACGTGTACTTCCAGCAATCTCACCTCTTTCTTTAGATTTGTGAGTTCCTTGACGTTGGTTTGCTAAATATTGTTTAACATCCAAATATACAGCGTGATTATTAGGCTCAATAGCGAACACATCTTTAGAAAGGTCTGCCTTTCTACCTGTGTCTTTTCCGTTTATATCTAAAACTGCTACTTTCATTATTTTCTAATAATTACATAAGCGTTTTTGTGTCCAGGTACACACCCTTTAACAACAAGTAGATTCTTTTCAGCGACTACTTTTAAAACTCTTAAATTTTGAACTTTTATTGTTTCTCCACCCATTCTTCCAGCCATTTTCATGCCTTTAAAAACTCTTGCAGGGTAAGATGCAGCTCCAATTGATCCTGGCGCTCTTAAACGGTTATGCTGACCATGGGTAGCTTGACCTACACCACCGAAACCATGACGTTTTACAACACCTTGAAATCCCTTACCTTTAGATGTTCCTGCAACATCTACAAATTCACCTTCTGTGAAATGTTCTACAGTGATAGCATCTCCTAATTTGTACTCCTCATCAAAACCTTTGAATTCAACAACTTTGCGTTTTACAGAAGTACCCGCCTTTTTAGCATGACCTAAGTCTGCTTTAGTAGCGCTTTTTTCTGTCGCGTCATCGAAACCAAGTTGGATAGCTTCGTAACCATCAACTTCTTCGGTTCTGACTTGGGTAACGATACATGGTCCAGCTTCGATAACTGTACAAGGAATATTTTTTCCATTGTCATCAAAGATGCTGGTCATACCGATTTTTTTTCCAATTAACCCAGACATTTAATTTTAGATTTACGATTGTTAATTACAATTTCAGAACTATTCTGAAGAGAACCTCCAATCAATTATTATTAATTTACTTATTTAAAAAAATTCAGGGACAAAATACCTTTCGTCCCTGAAATGTATTTATCCGTTTTTCCCGCGACCGCATCGGTGGGACATTTTATCCTGAACTTGTTTCAGGATCTTTTATCTTTAATCTTAGATTCCGAAACAAGTTCGGAATTGAAATATAAAGTTTTACTAAACTTTTATTTCTACTTCAACACCACTTGGTAATTCAAGCTTCATCAATGCATCAATTGTTTTTGATGACGAAGAGTAGATATCTAATAATCTCTTGTAAGAAGATAATTGAAACTGCTCTCTTGATTTCTTGTTTACGTGTGGAGAACGTAATACTGTGAAAATTTTCTTGTGCGTTGGCAATGGAATTGGTCCAGTTACTACAGCACCAGTGCTTTTTACAGTCTTTACAATCTTATCAGCAGACTTATCTACTAAATTGTGATCGTAAGATTTTAATTTTATTCTGATTTTTTGACTCATTTTCTTAGATTTTAAGCTTCAACACCTTTAGCTGCCTTAATTACTTCTTCAGATATATTCGAAGGTGTTTCAGCATAATGTGAAAATTCCATTGTTGACGTTGCACGACCTGATGATAATGTTCTTAATGTTGTAACATATCCAAACATTTCTGAAAGCGGTACAGTTGCTTTTACAGTTTTTGCACCAGCTCTATCTCCCATATCACTTACTTGTCCTCTTCTTCTATTTAAATCACCTACGATATCACCCATATTTTCTTCTGGAGTAATTACCTCAAGTTTCATAATAGGCTCCATGATTACCGCTTTCGCAGCTTTCGCAGAATTTTTAAATCCAAGTTTTGCAGCCAATTCGAAAGATAATTGATCCGAATCCACATCATGATAAGAACCATCTGTTAATGTTACTTTCATAGCATCAACTTCATACCCTGCCAATGGACCATTTACCATAGCCATTTTGAATCCTTTTTCAATTGAAGGTATAAATTCTTTAGGAACATTACCACCTTTAATTGTTGAAACAAATTCAAGACCTGTTTTACCTTCTTCAGCTGGCTCAAGTGTAAATACAATATCTGCGAATTTACCACGTCCACCAGATTGTTTCTTATAAACTTCTCTGTGCTCTGCTCGTTGTGTAATAGCTTCTTTGTACTCTACTTGTGGCTGACCTTGATTTACTTCAACTTTAAACTCACGTTTAAGACGGTCAACAATAATATCTAAGTGAAGCTCACCCATTCCAGAAATAATAGTCTGTCCTGAAGCTTCATCTGTTCTTGCTGTAAATGTTGGATCTTCTTCAGCTAATTTCGCCAAAGACATTCCTAATTTATCAACATCAGCTTTAGTCTTAGGCTCTACCGCGATACCAATTACTGGATCTGGGAAGTCCATAGATTCTAAAACTATAGGATTCTTTTCATCAGACATGGTATCACCAGTCTTAATATCCTTAAATCCTACTGCCGCTCCAATATCTCCAGCTTCGATATAATCGATAGCATTTTGTTTATTAGAGTGCATTTGATAAATACGAGAAATACGCTCTTTTTTACCTGAACGATTGTTCAAGATATAAGATCCTGCATCCAATCTACCAGAGTAAGCTCTAAAAAATGCTAAACGTCCTACAAAAGGATCGGTAGCAATTTTAAATGCTAAAGCCGCAAATGGGTCTTTAACATCTGGCTTACGTATAGCTTCATCTCCTGTTCTTGGGTCGGTACCTATAATATTATCTCTATCTGTTGGAGAAGGCAAGTAACGACACACAGCATCTAATAAGAACTGTACACCTTTATTTTTAAAAGCAGAACCACAAATCATAGGAATGATCGCCATATCCATCACAGCAGCTCTAAGTGCAGCATGCACTTCTTCTTCTGTAATAGAATCTTCATCTTCCATGAATTTCTCTAATAGGTTCTCATCGTAAGTTGCAACTTCTTCAATTAAAAGCGCACGGTACTTACGAGCTTCTTCTTTCATATCTTCTGGAATATCAATCACATCAAAAGTTGCCCCTTGAGTTTCATCATGCCAAACAATAGCACGATTTTTTACTAAATCGATAATTCCTTTAAAGTCCGCCTCATCACCAATGTTTAAAACGATTGGCACAGCATTAGACTTTAACATATCTTTTACTTGTTGACAAACACCTAAAAAGTTAGATCCTTGACGGTCCATTTTATTAACAAAACCGATACGAGGCACTTTATAGTTGTCTGCTAGTCTCCAGTTAGTTTCAGATTGAGGCTCTACACCGTCAACCGCACTAAATAAGAATACCAAACCATCAAGCACACGTAATGAACGATTTACCTCAACAGTAAAATCAACGTGACCTGGTGTGTCAATTATATTAAAGTGATATCCTTTAGTTTCAGAAGTTGGTTGCCCATTTTCAATTGGGAATTTCCACTCACAAGTTGTCGCAGCAGAAGTAATTGTAATACCTCTTTCTTGCTCTTGCTCCATCCAGTCCATTGTAGCAGCACCATCATGTACTTCTCCAATTTTATGAGACACACCTGTATAATAAAGAATACGTTCTGTAGTTGTAGTTTTTCCTGCATCAATGTGCGCAGCAATACCTATATTTCTAGTGAATTTTAAATCTCTTGCCATGTCGTATTAAAATCTAAAGTGAGAGAATGCTTTATTTGCTTCTGCCATTTTGTGAGTATCAACTCTTTTCTTAACCGCTGCTCCTTCTTCTTTAGCTGCTGCTAAAATCTCTGAAGCCAAACGTTGCGCCATAGATTTTTCGTTTCTTTTACGTGCATAGCCTATAAGCCATTTCATTGCCGTAGAAACTTTACGATCTGGACGAATCTGCATTGGAATTTGAAATGTTGCTCCACCTACACGACGGCTACGTACTTCTACGTGAGGCATCACATTTGATAAAGCATCTTTCCAAGTTTCTAAAGCTGTTTTTTCTTCGTCAGTTTTTTTCGAATCTACAATATCAATCGCATCGTAGAATACTTTAAAAGCGACAGACTTCTTTCCATCCCACATCATCATATTAACGAATCGTGTTACTAACTGATCGTTAAAACGTGGATCTGGTAAAAGCGGTCTCTTTTTTGCTGCTCTTTTTCTCATGTCTTCTTCTTAAAGTTTTAAATTACTTCTTAGGGCGTTTAGCACCATACTTAGATCTACGTTGTGTTCTACCTGAAACACCTGCTGTGTCTAAAGCTCCACGAACGATGTGATATCTAACTCCTGGCAAATCTTTTACCCTTCCACCTCTAACCAATACTATCGAGTGCTCTTGCAGATTGTGTCCTTCTCCACCAATGTATGCATTAACCTCGTTACCGTTTGTTAAACGAACCCTTGCCACCTTACGCATTGCTGAGTTAGGTTTTTTAGGAGTCGTCGTGTAAACACGAGTACACACACCACGTCTTTGCGGACAAGAATCTAAAGCAGCCGATTTACTCTTCTTGGTTATTTTGGCTCTTCCTGTTCTTACTAATTGTGAAATTGTTGGCATATATATTATATATAAATTTTAAAATCCTCTTCTAAGAGGGCTGCAAAGGTAGAAATTAAAATTAATAATTCAAACCCTAAATCATTAATTTTCATGTCGTAATGAATATTTATTTTTCGCACAATACTTCAACGGCAACCATCACATGTTTCAATCACTTTATTCATCTATCAAAATGGTTTCATTCTGCCTTTAAAATCTCTAAAGTCAACCGCTATTTTTTTATAAAAAAGGCTAACTAATTTCAACTGAATTGAAAAATTATCTAATCACTATATTATAAGTCTACGTTTTCCGTTAGATTTACACAATAATCAGCTAGTTATTATAAAGTGAAAAAAACCTCTTTTTTACTCCTTATTATATATATACTTTTTTCTTCAGAACTGTTTTGCCAAAACTTACACCTAAAAATTAATGGCAATACTAAACATGAAACTAGTTTGATTGACTCCTTAAACTATTTAAAAATCCACAAGAACTACATTTCCATTAAACATGAAATAGATAGTGTTCAAAAAAAACTTTTTAAAATAGGGTATATTGAAAATGAGTTAAAAGAAATCACTAAAACAAACGATTCATTATTTACAAGTCAAATTCACTTAAAAAAGAAATTTAGCACCATCTCTATTTATTATGATAAAACAAAGATTAAGCGTTCCCTTTTAGAAGTCATTTCAAAAAATATTTTCGATGATTATTTTGAATTAGAGCTTAACAAAGCCGAAAAAGCGTTAAATTTTATTAACTCTAAAGTTTCTGAAGAAGGATTACCTTTTTCAAAACTACGACTATCAAACATTAAAATTAAGGATACTTCTAATTTATCGGCACATTTAATAATTGAATCAGAGGCCAAAAAGAGAGTAATCAATAACATCATAATAAAAGGATATGAAAAATTCCCACGTGCTTATCTAAAACACTATTTAAAAATTAAGCCCTCTCAAGTTTTTGATTTAACCAGAGTCAAAAATAAGACTAGCCAATTAAACAATTTAAGGTTTGCTAATGAGATAAAACCTCCAGAAGTTTTATTTTCTAAAGACTCGACAACATTATACTTGTATCTTGAAAAAGCGAAAAGTAATTCTTTTGATGGTTTTTTAGGTTTTGGGACTAATGAAGAAACAAACAAATTAGAATTTGACGGTTACTTAAATTTAAATTTAACCAACAACTTAAACTTTGGCGAATCATTTAAATTACTCTATAAAAGTGACGAAAACGATCAAAAAACATTTCAAGCAGATTTAACCCTGCCCTATTTATTTAAATCTCCCATAGGAGTCGATCTACTTTTACGGATTTTTAAAAAGGACTCATCATTTACAACTGTAAACCAAGCCCTGAAACTACACTATCAAATAAACTCGAAACATAAAGTTTATGCTGGACTTCTTTCTACCGAATCAAATAATTTATTAACCGAAAATACATCTCCAATAATCTCTGACTATAATACGCAATACTACACCCTTGCACATGAGTTTACACAACCACAACCTTACAATTTGCTTTTTCCAATTAATTCTAAGCTTTATTTAGAAACCAACTTTGGAAAAAGAAAGTCACTCAACACTCAAGAAAAACAATCACAAATTTCTATTGATGCATTTAAAATCTTTAACTTAAATAGAAAAAATAGTATTTTTTTAAGATTAAATAGTGCTTTTTTAAATTCTGACACCTATTTCGAAAATGAATTATTAAGGTTTGGTGGCATAAATTCTATTAGAGGATTTGAGGAAAATAGCTTATTCGCATCTCTGTTTGGCTTAATCAACACAGAGTATCGATATCAACTCAACAGCTCTATTTATATTCACTCTGTTATAGACGCGGCTTATTTTGAGAATAAAATTTTGAATATTAGAGAAAAGCTTTTCGGATACGGCTTTGGTTTTGGCATTATTACACAAGCTGGATTATTTAAATTCAATTATGCAAATGGCAAAAGTGAAAATCAAAAATTCAAACTCTCAAACTCTAAAATACACTTAAGCTTGATAGCTAATTTCTAGTTTTAACTATATTATTAAGTATTTATATTTTTTGTGTATTAAAAAATAAAGGTTTCACACAATTACAAAAGAACTATTATTCAAGTGATAAAAACAATATTTCCAATTTGTAAGAATAAGCCAAAAACACCATATTTAAACATATTCTTTTTTTCTCGTTTTCTTAAAAATTCTCGCTAAAAGGTAAATTTTAACCATTATTTATTGTTTTATTAACTTTTTATTATGATTTTTGGCATTGACTAATTCAAATAATTATAAAATGAAAACAAAGTTTAGTGGAATTCTAACGCTATTACTAGCGTTAGTAGTGCAACTTGCGTTCGCACAAGAAAAGACAATTTCAGGTACTGTTTCAGACGATTCTGGCTTACCGTTACCTGGAGCAACTGTCTTAGTTAAAGGTACTGCTTCTGGTACATCTTCAGATTTCGACGGAAAATATTCAATTAGAGCTAATCAAGGGGACGTCCTTGTTTTTAGTTTTGTAGGATATACAACTACCGAAGCTACTGTTGGTGCTTCCAACACAGTTAATGTTACATTACAAGAAGATGCTGAATCTTTAGAAGAGGTTGTAGTAACTGCTTTTGGTAAAACCAAGCAAAAAAGATCACTTGGTTATGCTGCGACTGCTGTTTCTGGAGAAAAGCTAACTGAGGTAGCTACACTTAACCCTTTTGAAAGTTTATCTGGAAAAGTAGCAGGTTTAGATGTTACGGCTCCTAATCAACCAGGTGCCTCTACAAAAATAATATTTAGAGGTTTTAGTTCTTTAAGTGGTAACGGCCCTTTGTACGTTATTGATGGTACACCGATTTCTTCGGCGTCAAATACGAGTAGTCTTAGTGGACTAGATACAGATGTTAATAGATCTTTTGATGGTGGTACTAACATTAATGACTTAGACGCCAACGCTATTGCTAGTATTAATATCCTTAAAGGTGGTGCTGCAACGGCATTGTATGGTTCTAGAGCACAAAGTGGAGCGATCATTATTACAACTAAAAAAGGACAAGCTGGACAAAAAGTAAAAGTGGAAATTAATAGTTCTGTTGACTTTTTAGAAGTTGCTAGAATCCCACATTTACAACAAGAATTTGGTCAAGGTTGGAATGGTGTAGATTATTCAGGGCTTCCATCTGGTGGTACAGGTGCAACTAACGAAAATGGTTCTTGGGGACCTAAATTCACAGGAGCACTTCGTCCTTGGGGACAAATTGTTGATAATGCACAGCAAATAAAACCTTATTCAAACCTAAAGGATAATATCAAAGATTTCTACGATATTGGTAATACCTATACAAATTCAGTTCGTTTAAGTGGCGGTGGTCAAAACACCGATTTTTCAATTATCTTCTCAAGAGTAGACACAGATGGTATTATACCTACTGATTCTGATGCTTTAACTAGAAACACTTTAAGTTTAAATAGCGGTATTTCTGGTGAAAAATTCAGACTTCGTGTTAATGGTAATTATGCTCAAACAAGACAAAATGCAGTAAACACTGGACAAGGTGATGGTGCAGGAGAAGGAGAAACTTTTATGCAAGAGTTAATTCAAATCCCTAGAGGTGTTAGCGTATTAGATTTAAGAGATTATACTAATAATCCTTTTAATAATAACGATAATTTCTATACACCATATTCAAGAAATCCATGGTGGCTTCTCAACGAAAATGCGACTGTTTTAAATCGTGAGCGTTTTTATGGAAATATTAATTTTTCTTATGACATTTTGCCTAACCTAGTAGGTACCATCCAAATTGGTGCTGATGTTAATAACGGTAAACGTCATAGTCACGGTGCGGTTATTAACTATACCCCAGGTTCTCCAAATGCTTTATTAGGAGCAAGTACTGTTGTTGGTGGAGTTACAGAAAGAACTAATCAAGCTAGACGTTATGAATCTTTCATAACTTTTGATTATGATACTGTTTTAAATGAAAACTTCTCATTAGATGCTTCTATAGGAGGGTCTATTAATAATGCAACAACAAGTTCTTTACAGGTTAGAGTAACAAACTTAGACATTCCTAATTTCTACGAAATTTCTAACTCAGCTGTACTTCCTATTACTGCACAACAAGATGCTCAATCAAAAAACTATTCTATTTTTAGTTCAGCAACCTTATCATTTAAAGAACGTGTTTATTTAAACTTAACAGCAAGAAACGAATGGACATCTACTTTAGCCATAGGGAAAAACTCTTTTTTCTATCCTTCAGCTAATTTAAGTGCTATCGTTTTAGATAATGGTGCACATTTCTTAAAAGCACGTGGTGGTTATGCGTCACTTGCTAATGGTGCTGGTTTATACTTAACCGAAAGTTCTGCAACACAAGGTGTTGCTGTTGCTTATTTTGGATCAATTAACTTCCCTTTTGCTGGTTTAAACTCGTTTGAAATTGGTAGAACTTTAGGAAATATAGGAATTGAACCTGAATTTACTGATGAGTATGAAATAGGTCTTGAAGGTAGGTTCTTTAATAATAGAATTACTGCAGATGTTGCTTATTATAAGAAAACAACTGATGGTGCCATTATACAACAACAACTTCCTAACTCTACGGGGTATAGAGAAATTTTTGGTAACTTCTTAGATATTGAGAATAAAGGTATTGAAGTTGCTCTTGGATTTGTACCAATTAGAACAGATGATTTTAGCTGGAACATAGACTATACGTTTACAAAAAATGAGAACGAGATTACTGATCTTCCTGAAGGCTTAGATAAATTATTGATTAATAGTGCTTTTGGTGTAAACTACTATGCTATAGAAGGACAACCTTTAGGTGTGTTTCAGGCACGTGTACCACAAACCAATGCGGCAGGTCAGGTTATTGTAGATCCAAATACAGGTATTCCATTACAATCTACTGAAGAACAAACCATAGGTAATTCACAAAGAGATTTCGTAATGGGTCTTCAAAACACAATTAAATACAAAAACTTCAGATTATCATTTGGATTTGATTGGAAAGAAGGTGGTGAAATGTATTCTTATACATCTAGGCTTTTAGGGTTTACTGGAAATTCTATTGCAACGACTTATAATGATAGAAATACGTTTATAGTACCTAACTCTGTTATTGACGATGGTGTTTATGCTCCAGATGGTTCAGTTATCACAGCACCTACTTATCCTGAAAATACTACGCCTATCACTTTTGATGCGGTTACTGGTTATTATAGTGCAAGTAACAATCCAACTACAGAAGCAACAAACCATGTTATTGATAAAACGTTTATAAGATTACGTGATTTGTCTTTATCTTATAATTTCCCAGAAAGCATTATTGGAAAATCTGGATTAAGTTCCTTATCTTTAAGTCTATACGGAAGAAATTTAATGCTATGGACTCCAGATGAGAATCCTTATGTAGATCCTGAGGTTACTTCGTTTGGTGGTAATGATATAGAAACTGAATTCGGTGAATTTGCTGGTAACCCTGCTCAAAGAACATATGGAGTTGCATTAAAAATGTCATTCTAAATAATTAAAAAAATATACAATGAAAAAAATAATATTATTATTAATAGGATTTGGGGTATTAATATCCTGTGATTCAGTCTTAGATATAAATAGAGATCCAGACAATCTTACTCCTGATGATTTAACTTTTGCAGTTGAATTACCAGCGAGTATTACAGCTGTGGCTGGTGTACAAGGAGCAAATTGGGCATTAATTGGTGGTATTTGGTCGCAAATGTGGTCGCAGAGCCCTGGTTCAAGTCAATATCGTGTGGTAGATAACTATACTTTAGGAACTACAGATGCTATTGCAGAAAGTGGATGGCGTAATACTTATGATGGCCTTCTAGATATTAGAAACATTAAAAGAAAAGCATTAGCTGCTGAAAATTGGAATTACTATTTAATAGCAACTGTACTAGAAACATATATATCACATATGCTTACAGATTGGTATGGAGATATTCCTTATAGTGAAGCGAATGATCCTTTAATCTTTCAGCCTATCTTTGATACAGGTGAAACTGTTTATGATTCTATGATTACTGATCTTGATGATGCTTTAGGTCGTAACTTAGGAGCTTCTGTAGGTGATACACCTGGAGGTGATGATTTGATTTTTGGAGGTGATATGACAAACTGGGTTAAGTTTGCAAATACGCTTAAACTAAAAATATTTTTACGTCAAACAGAAGCTAGACCATCTGTAGCTCAAGCTGGTATTACTGCTATGATAAATGCTAATGCAGCCTTCTTAGACACAGATGCTTCTTTAACTGGCTTTACTGATGCACCAAACGTAAGTAACCCTTTATTCGAATCTGATAAGAGACAATTAAATACGGCTCTTAATTTAAGAGCTAGTACAACCATGCATTCTTATTTGGCCAGTAATTTAGATTCTAGATTGGATTTATTTTATACTACTGGAAACCCTGTGAATCAAGGTGATTACAATAACCCTGCTGGACCAAATACTTTTGCAGTATCTATATTAAGTCCAACGACACCAGTATATTTTATAAGCCATGAAGAGAGCTTATTGATGCAAGCTGAAGCTATGGAACGCTATAATAGCGGTACAGGTGCTAAGGCCATGTATGATGCTGCAGTGGTAGAAAACTTTAATAAGTGGAGCTTAGATGGTTCTGCGTATGTTGCTGCTGCTGGTGCTTATGAATACCCAAGTGGTACATTTGATGAAAACCTAACAGCAATAATTACTCAAAAGTGGATTGCTAGTTACCCTGGTAATGGTGCTGAAGCGTTCTTTGAGTGGCACAGAACTGGTATTCCTGCTACATCTGCAGTTCCTCAAACTGATGCAGGTTATATCCCTGGACAATTTGCAGTTTCTGTTAATGGTGTATTAGGTACTGGATTTCCTCAACGTTTATTATACCCAGCTGGGGAAACGTCGACGAATTTAAAAGCGCCTGCAATTGTACCAATTACGACACCTATTTGGTGGAATCAATAATAAAAAAATGTTAAGATCATGAAAAATATATTAAAGAGTATTATGTGTATCGCAGTACTGTTCTTAAGCAGCTGTGATACTGAATCGACCGGAGATGTTTCCTTTGTTACCAATTATGCTGTATTCGAATACGATAACTTAGCTGTGGTAGCTTTAAACGGAACATTTACCCCATCAGCAGTGGCTACTGAAAATGGAGCTACTTTAGAGGTGACCTCTGGCGGAAATGTTGACACGAGTACAGTAGGAATTTATGATGTTTCATATTCTGCTACTAATTCTGATGGATTTGCTGCCACTGTTTTTCAAACAGTAATCGTTCACGACCCTTCTATTGTAGGATCAGATATTGCAGGAAACATTCAAGATACTACGAGAAATGAAAGAACAGGTATTATAACTTTAGTACCTGGTACTACAAGTATCTTTCATTGTACTGACTTTGGTTTTGGTGGTAATTTCCCTATGTATTTCCAAATGGATGGTGATACCATTTCAGAAATCCCACAAACCTACCCTTTTAGTGCAACCAGTGTAGCTTTAACTTACGATCCAGCAACCAGAATGTTTACAACATTGATTCAGCCTTATGGATTTGACTATACTTTTGAATACCAATAAATAAAATTTAAAGAATTATGAAAAACATAAATATATATAAAGCCGTTCTACTTTTATTTACGGTAAGTTTATTTGTCTCTTGTGATGAAGGTGGTGAACCAGATCCAGGAGGCACCAGCGTTGAGGAAATTTCTGGAGATTGGTGGGCAGTTGCTTTAACTCCAGATGGTAGCGCTACTGCATATGGAGGTGATTTTGTTCAATTTAGTACATTTAATACGTCTGCAAATGATAACACCTTTTGGTTAGACGATCATAATAATTGGATGCAACTTAAAGCAAAGGTAACCCTTAATGCAGATGGGCTAACTTTCCAAAGTGAGCCTGATACTGAAGAGCTTTATGCGCCTGCAACTGTAACTATAACAAATGGAAGAATCGTTAGAGGAGGTTATACTACGACTAGTAATACTGAAGTCGATCAAATTTTCTTTGATGCTGAATTTAGCTGGGATCCAGGATTAGTTTATAAATATGAAGGACACTGGAGAACTGGGTTTTTAGAAGATGAAAATCCTCACTACTAAACAAAGCCTTTTAAACAATAAAAAAACCACCTCTGTTGAGGTGGTTTTTTTATACCTTTATCCCCATGCAAGAACAAACACAAATTTTTGGTATTAGAGCTATTATTGAAGCTATAAACGCAGGTGAAACAATTGACAAAGTGTTTCTTCAAAAAGGGTTAAAAGGAGAGCTTTTTAGTGAATTAGAAGCTGTTTTAAGGAAAAATTCGATAAACACATCTTATGTGCCCGTTGAAAAACTAAACAGACTTACTAAAAAAAATCATCAAGGTGCCGTCGCTCAAATATCTCCAATTGAATTTCACGACATAGAAACTTTAGTTTTAAATGTTTTAGAATCTGGAAAAACACCTTTATTCTTATTATTAGATCAATTAAGTGATGTTCGGAATTTTGGGGCCATAATACGTACCGCAGAATGTACTGGGGTTGATGGTATCATCATTCAAAAAAAAGGGGGAGCTCCCGTTAACGGCGATACTATAAAAACAAGTGCTGGAGCCGTTTTTAAAGTCCCTATTTGCAAAGTTGATCATATTAAAGATGCTGTATTTTACATGCAAGCATCTGGTATAAATGTTATAGCCGCTACCGAAAAAACAGAGCATGTTTTATTCGATATTTCTTTTAAAGAACCCTGCGCTATCATTATGGGGTCTGAAGGCAGAGGAATCAACCCATCTACATTAAAAGTTGTTGATGCCAAAGCAAAACTGCCTATATTGGGCGAAATTGAATCTTTAAATGTTTCTGTTGCTTGTGGTGCCTTTTTGTATGAAGCTGTAAGACAAAGGATTGATGAGTACGGAGTTTGAAGTATGAAATGTGGAGCCTTGAGTATTAAATATATAGAACGAGGTGTTAAGCATAAAGATTTGGTAATTAGGTGATTAAACAACAATGACCTCAACTTAATAACCAGCACTGAACACTAAATATCGTCTTTCGATTCTTTCTTATAGATATAATTAATATTTGTATGCTCTTCTCCAGTTTCCTTTTCAATATGCTCAATAAAGTTTCCATCTTCATCAAAATGCTTTAAAAAAGGATCATCATCTTCATTATAATTTTCTTGTTCCCAAGCATATTTTTTTGGCTTTGCTATCTCTTTTCTAAAGAAAAATGTAAACAACAAACCTGTTACCAAACCAGATAGATGCCCTTCCCATGATATGCCTTCTTTTACTGGAGCAACATACCACAGCATACTTCCATAAAGGAAAATAACCAATAGAGATAATGCTATAAGTCTATAATGTTTAGCAAATACGCCCTTAAAAAAAGTAAAACTTACTAAAACGTAAATAAGGCCACTTGCTCCTATATGGTAGGACGGTCTTCCGATGCTCCAGGTAAAAAAACCCGAAAATAAAATTCCGAAAAGTATAACTTTCCAAGCAATAGGCTTATAGAAATAAAATAAAGCCATAGAAAGCACAAATAATGGAATCGTATTATGATAAATATGTTGTATATCTCCGTGAATAAAAGGACTGAATATAACGCCCCTTAGCCCTTTTAAAGTTTGAGGATAGACCCCATATTTACTCAAGTTGAAACCAAAACGAACTTCAAACCAAAATACCAACCAAATGGCCAATACAAAAAATACAGGATAAGCTATAACGCCTGTTGAGAATTTAAAATGATCTCGTTGTTTCATATTATTAAAGATAGCAAATAGCTAACCAACTTTTGTTTTAATGCTAAAATGTCAGATAAAGATTTCTTGAGCGATTTAAATCATTTTTCTGTCTATTATAAGTAAACTAATAGGACATACAAAAATCTTAAAAAAATACTTTAATTTTACATTATGAATGAACCTTTAGCTGAACGTTTAAGACCAAAAACCCTCAATGACTATGTAAGTCAAAATCACCTAGTTGGTAAACAGGGGAGCTTAACGCAGCATATCAAACAAGGCTTAATTCCTTCAATGATTTTTTGGGGACCTCCAGGTACAGGAAAAACAACACTCGCTAATATTATTGCTACAGAATCGGGCAGACCTTTTTATACGCTTAGTGCTATAAATTCTGGAGTTAAAGATATTCGGGATGTTATTGATAAGGCCAAACAGAGTGGGGGATTATTTACAACAAAAAATCCCATTTTATTTATTGACGAAATTCATAGATTTAGTAAATCACAACAAGATTCTCTTTTACAGGCTGTAGAAAAGGGCTGGATTACTTTAATTGGTGCTACCACCGAAAACCCTAGTTTTGAGGTTATTTCGGCACTTTTGTCCCGTTGTCAGGTTTATATTTTAAATGCATTTAATAAAAATGATTTAGAGACACTTTTAAAGCGTGCTATAGACCAAGATGAATATGTCTCTAAAAAAACAATCAAGCTAGAAGAAACAAATGCGCTTATAAGGCTTTCAGGTGGCGATGCCAGGAAACTACTCAATATCTTCGAACTTATTGTAAATTCTTATGACGCAAATGAAATTACGATTACCGATGCTTCCGTTTTAGAAAGGGTACAGAACAACACAGTCCATTACGATAAAACTGGTGAGCAGCATTACGACATCATTTCTGCATTTATAAAATCGATAAGGGGCAGCGATCCAAATGCTGCGGTATACTGGTTAGCACGTATGGTAGAAGGTGGAGAAGATGTAAAGTTTATAGCGCGCAGGCTACTCATTTTAGCTAGTGAAGACATAGGTAATGCAAACCCAACTGCTTTAGTTATAGCTAATAATACATTTCAAGCAGTTTCTACTATTGGCTACCCAGAATCCAGAATTATACTAAGCCAATGTGCTACTTATTTAGCATGTTCTCCTAAAAGCAATGCTGCTTATAAGGCCATTGGCAAGGCACAGCAATTAGTTAAAGAAACAGGAAACCTTCCCGTACCTTTAGAAATTAGAAATGCGCCAACCAAATTAATGAAAGAACTGGGATATGGCGACAATTATAAATATGCTCATAACTACGACCTCAACTTTGCCAATCAAGAATTTTTACCAGATGAAATTAAAAACACAAAGCTTTATGAACCTGGAGATAATGCCCGCGAGAATGCTCACAAAGAGTTTTTAAAACAGCGGTGGAAAGATAAATATGGGTATTGAGTACTTACTAATTACCTAGAATTTTATATTCAAAACATCTTGTTTGGAAACATTATTTGTATAATATTCAATAACCCAATCGTCTCCTTTTTTATAGATAATGGCACTCTTATTTTCTACTAAGAATACGTTTTCAAGCTGTGTTTGTTTTATCCTATAAACAACTCTTGGTGAACTATCTACCAACTGAAACCCATTTTCAATTTCCTGAGCATATAATACCTGAGAAAGTACCTCTTTTACTCCTGTTTCAATTGCTGTTTCTTTTTTAATTGTAGGTACTACTGCCACAGCTGCTTCTACTTTAGGAGTTGCAACCACTTCTAGCTCTGCTTCTTTTTCCTTTTTAAGATTTTGAATTTCTTGCTTTAATACCTCAATTTCCTGTGCTACTTCATTCTTTTCTCCAGAGCTTTGAGTTTGTAAAGATGTTATCTTTTCGTTAGGCTTATACTTATAATTAAGCATTTCTATAGATTTAAAAGCCGCCCTTAATGCTTCTACATAGGCTTTAGCATAATCTTTTTCTCTACTTACTCCTAATTGAGATGTATATACCACGCGATCATTACAATCTTTAAGTTCTATTCCTAATTTAGTTTTAAACATTCCTGGTTCTTTTGTCGCATCAGACCTTAATGCCAAGCATCTGTTTCTAATTAAGTCTTCAGGATAAGTATCACCTTCCATTAAAGCTTCAAATCCATATTTATTAAATAAAAATTGTGCTAAAGAATTTAATTGATATTGATCTTTTTCTTTTAAAAAATCAAATTTGTTAGGTACAATCACATACTTATAATCGTTCAAATTAGATTGAGAAAAAATAGTCGTCACAACAAAACAAGCTATAATAGCGGAAAAAATCTTAGTCTTCATTTTTATTAAATATATAGTTAAACCCTAACTGTAAAGATACACTTTGTGCATTATATATGTTTTTAAATTCTAAAAAATTGTCGGCCATAACATAAAAGTTTAAATTTCCTAAGTCAGCAGACATGCCCAAACCTAAATTATAAGGCGAATAAGAATCTATTGTATATGTCCCTTTAATCTGTAAACCATCGAACAACTTCTTGTAATAATAAGCAGTTAATGCCAACAAGGGACGCTTGGGTCTACTCATGGCAAATAATTGCACACCAGCAGCATTTAGATAATCATCTTCTTCTCCCGTACAATTGCATGCTTTATATTTTTTCTTTCCAAATGCATAATTTAATGATGTATTAAGTTTTATGGGCCTCCATGTGGTATACTTAGCAGCAGTGGTATCCAATTCAAATATATCTTCAAAATCTTCTTCAATTTCACTCCAATAGTCTTCTGCTGTTTGACCATTTCCTATGTCGGGAAAAATAGGGTTTATACCTTCAAACACAATGTCACCCTCTATCTTATAATTTTCGATATCTTTTGTATGCCTAATAAAACCAATATCCAACAGACTGCCATCTAAGCTCCATTGTTTATTTAATTGTTTTGTAAAACCAACATCGAATCCCAGTCCTAGATTTCCACCAAATAAAAGACGCTTTTTTAAATCTTTAACAACAGAATTAGAATCAGATCCATCGTCTGTTAAACTAGCTATCCCAGAAGTTCTCGCTTCTAAATCTAAATTAAAAATATGGTTATAAAAATTATTTTGCCCAGGTACCGTTATAAAACGCCCTTTATTTTTTGTAGCGTTTACATTGGCGATGCTTGAGTATATTTTCCCTCTAACTCCAAAAGTAAAATGGTCATTTATTTTTTTAGTATATCCAAGATGCAACACTGAAATGACTTCTGCCGCTACACTTACTTGGTTAAGTCTAAAAGCCCTGTTAATATTATTTTGGTTGCCTTCTAATGCTAAAACTGCAAGATCTTTTGGAAAATACGCTATAAAATCTAATTCTTGATATAAACCAAAACTCAAATATTCGTTCTTTTCGTAAGAACTTCCAAAAGAAAATCCACCAGAAAAAATTTCTAATTGTTGATTTGCACTAAAAAAATCATTCGGATTCATGCCGTAAATAGCATTTTGAAGCTTGGTATTAAAATCTATACCATCATTGGCAAAAATATCGTAAACGGTACTTCCTGTTATGCCTACATGGGCATGAATATGAGATAATAAAGGAATTCCAAAATACCAATCATTTTTTATGAGCTTACCAGGATTAAGCAATAAGGATTGTGGTATATCCGTAAATCCGTAAAGTATTTGCTTATTCTGCGAAAATGAAAAACAGCATGAAGCAACTGCTAAAAACAAAATGAAACGCCTCATAGTTCTTCACCAATATTCAAATAGAAAATAGCCTTAGATTTTAGCTGTATTCTACCTGGAGTTGATTGACTAATAGTTTCACCAGGTAACAAACTTAGCGTAAAGACTATTTTCGTAGTGCTTTTTAAGGCTTCTAATTTTTCATCTTCAAATACCTCTGTATGATTTGACAAGACATCGTTACCATCTGTAGACGGTGAAGCTGTGAGCGTGAATGTATGCACTTCTTGTTCTACATCATTAATAAAATCAACACGTACTTGAAACCCTCTATTAATTGAATTTACAGCTTCAAATACAAATTCTGATTTAATAAGGTTATCGACTATAAATGCACTATCAAAAAATTCTACGGTTACGGAATCTTTAATCGAAATTATTTCGTTAGTGTTTAATAAAAAATTATTAGCCTGCCCCTCAAAAAAGATAAGGCTAGATTCTATGACCGGAGAAATTTCTAGATCATCAGCTTGGTCGAAATCAACCTCTTTAACACACGAAAGAAGACTCAAGCCTATTATAGTAACAACTAAAAATGAATATTTGATTATTTGTTTTTGCATAAAGTAGGTATAAGGACAAAACGCCAAAATATAAAAATTAGTGCATTTATAGATATTCCTTCAACTGAATTAAATTATTAATTTGTTTAATATTACCATCAATTATGGTATTATGAACATCAAAAAAGACAACTTCCATACCAATATTCTTTGCTCCCAATATATCGGCTTCATAACTATCCCCTATCATAACACTCTGACTACTATTAGACTTTGCTATGTTTAAAGCAAAATTGAAAATTTCTGGATTAGGCTTTTTAACTCCAGCCATCTCCGAATTAGTGACTGTTTTAAAGTATTTATTAATGTTAGAGCCTGTTAGCTTTTTATGCTGTACTTCATCGAATCCATTAGTAATAATATGTAAATTATAATTGAGATTTAAATAATCTAGAATCTCAAAAGTATTTTCAAACAAATAATTAAACGTAGTTAAATGTGTTATGTAGTCGTCCGACAATTTATTAATCATAGTTTCTTCAACCTGATAACCAATAGCCGAAAAAGCATCATTTAGCCTTCCAAAACGCAAAGCTTTCTTTTCTATTTTCGCCTCTCTATATAGCTTCCAATACTCTAAATTTATAGGCACATAATGATGTAAAAAATCGTTTATATCTATACGAATGTTGTTTAATTTTAATATTTTATCAAATGTCAATGCAGAGTTTTTATCAAAATCCCATAGAGTATGGTCTAAATCAAAAAATACGTCCGTTATACCTTCAATTTTCATTATTATTTTTTTAGTGACTTTAATAATCTAAAATAAGCACAAATGAAATTGCACAGCTATTTATCAAAAAATTTAAAAATATGATAATGCATTATTTAAACTTTATTAATATCCGTACTCGTTTCATCAGCAGATTCTAAAATAATATTAAATAATTCTTTAAATCCATCCCACTTCTTTTCTGCACCAAAAGTGTAATTATGAAATATTGGAATAAATACGCCTTTTACTTGTTTTACCTCTCGAATGATCTCATTTAAAACTTTCTTCTTATCTAACAAAGAGTAAGTTTTTAGCAGGGCATAATCCATAATGTGATATGGATAAATTTTTAAAGGTGTTTGTACTTCATAATCTAAATCGTAAAACAAAAAAGGCGTACAGGATCCTGCCCTAAACCCAATATGGTTTACATACCCCATTGTATAATCTTCCTTAATTTCTAATTCAATAAGATTTCTATACGACTCTGGTAAATTAAGCCTAGAAAAAGAATGTCTGGAAGCTTTTAATGCTGTATTCAAAATAGCTTCCATCCGCAATTTTTCCTTCTTCAAAATCGACATTTCATCAATAGCAAAGTATGATGCTTTTAATCCTACAATACAGTAATCGGCAATATGTTTTATAAGTGATACAAACTTCTTTTTATTAGGATTTATACCTTTATCGTATGTAGAATAATCGCCTATTAAAAAAAAGAACATAAACTTAAAATTAGCATGCTTTTGTCTATTTATTATGTATTTATAAGTATCAAACGGATCGTGTATAAAGCCAAGAATAACCAATAACCTAGTATACAAACTCTTAAATCGAAATAAAAACAGGTCTTTTACCATACCTCCTAGAGTCCTTATAGTGCCTTTCAATTTAAAATTATAAGCACTAGGTACATCAATGATAGGTTTAACGGTATAACTCCTTTCGGGAAACTTAAAATCAGGAAATTGCGCTTGCAAAGCGTCTTTAAATTTATATGTCCATATATCGACAACTGGTTGACGTAAAAAACCATGCTTATAGGCCAAACTTTCAACAGCTGTAAAACGTCCAAATTCATCTTTTACATGTGGTAAATATTCTTCATATCTGGACAATAAATAAAAAGAAGCTGCAAAAATATCGAAAGGCATCGCACTCTTATCCCCATTATAAAAGAAACACTTTGTATGGTCCCAATCATGAATATGAATCTCCAAATCACTTAATCCCTGTTCAAATAAAATATCATGGCTTTTAACAAAAAACTCATTCCCGAGCTGTTGCTTTGTATAAGACATCTTTAAGCTATCATGTGCAATAAACGCTTCTATTTTAGTTGTAAATTCTACTTTTACACCAAGAATTCTAGTGCATAGATGCTTAAAAACGTATTTTAATCGAGGTGATATTTTATGGGTATAAACTAAAAGCATATTATTAGTAACCTGACTTCAGTAGCTAGTAGTAAGCGGACTAAAGTGTATTTTATTTATTCATTAATTTTTATAACCTCCAATTCTATAAATATCAAATGCAACACATTTGTTTTAGCCTCGGAATTTAAAATTTGTTTTTTAATAATTTCACAGTAGTGATCTATCTGAGAAACTAAAATATGCTTTTTCTGTTATAATTAGATGATCTAGCACTTTTATATCTATACTTTGGGCTGCTTTTCTTAATTTATTAGTAATTTGCTTATCTGCTTCACTAGGTTTTAAAGCTCCCGAAGGGTGATTATGAGCTAAAATCAAACCTGTTGCTCCAACTTCTAAAGCATTTTTCAGTACTAAACGCACATCTACCAAAGTACCTGTAATACCGCCCTTACTTAATTGATTTTTTTGAATCACCTTATTAGAATTATTCAGGTAAATAATCCAAAACTCTTCATGTTGTAGCTCGCCTATTTTAGGTTGCATGAGTTCAAAAGCTGACCTGCTAGATGTTATTTTATTTTTTTCCAAAGCCTCTTCACCTCTTCTCCGCCTCCCTAACTCTAAAGCTGCTGCAATAGTAATCGCTTTGGCTTCACCAATTCCTTTAAATGCCATAAGTTCTATAACAGATAATTTACCCAGTTCACTTAAATTATTATCTACACTTGCTAAAATTCGTTTACATAAAGCGACCGCACTTTCTTCTTTATTTCCAGAACCTATTAAAATAGCCACCAATTCTGCATCGCTTAAGGTTTCTCTACCTTTATACTGTAGTTTTTCACGTGGTTGGTCGTCTTGTGACCAGTTTTTTATTGAAAACGATGCTAGTTTTTCTTGCATTGGTTAGATATATTAATTTATTGCCCTCTTTAAACTTATAAAGAAAAGCAATAATTTACAAAGTAAGTTATTTCTTTCTTATTTCTTTTAAACAAATTAGCAAGAACAAATAAATGTTGTAATTTTATACGTAGAACTATCATTATTTAAAAACTAAAAGCCATTTTGAAATACCCTCCGAAATACCATCAAGATAACGACATTAATCATATGATTGAGGTCATTAAAACCTACCCATTGGCAACACTTATTTCTGTTAAGAACAACCAGCCATTAATTACTCATTTACCTTTAATTTATAATAACGAAGGTAAGCTTATTGGACATATTGATAAGTTTAACCCACAAGCAGAATTATTAAAGGATGATAACGATGTAACTATTATATTTTCTGGTCCACAATGTTATATTTCTCCAAGTATTTATACAACCACGCAATTACCAACTTGGAATTATATTATTGTTCATTTAAAAGCTACGGTTAAAGCTATAGAAAGTAAGGAATCGTTGATAGCATCGTTAATAGATATGACTGCCTTTTTGGAAGCACCAGAACATAAGTTCGTTTTAAAACCTGATAACCGTAGCATGAAAGGTTATCTAGATTATATTAAAATGTTTGAAATAACTATTACCAACTGGGAAGGTAAATTCAAGCTTTCTCAAGATAAAAAGCCTCGTGATATTGTAAATGCCAGAGCCGAACTCATAAGAGCAAATCAAGAAAGTATTGAACAGTTTTTAGGTAAGGCATTTTTAAGTCAAGATGAGCTCAATAAATAAAAATGGAGAAATACCGTTGTTTAATAAAATGATCAGACAATCTTTATATTCTTAAATAAGATTGTGATCCAAAAATTAATCGGGATTGAGAATATTTAAAACACTTTTTTTTACATTTTATTATTTAACCTTACCAAGTCTTGTAATTGCTCAAAATACTGGAGAAAAAGTAATTGCCACTAGTGGTGATGGTATTTATTCCATACTTCGGAAAAATGGTATTGAGCCAACAAAATATTATAGAGCTTTTATTAAACTTAATAAAGAAAACCTAACAGAAAACAATGGCTTAGTTAAAGGTAGAACGTATCTACTTCCAATTATAAAAAAAGACACCATTACCAATATTAAAACTGCTATTGATACTGACAAAATTGAATCAAAAACCATTAAAAGGCCAATTGACACCGTTGCTGCAATAAAACAAATTAAAAACCCGCTCTTTGGTAAAGATTATAACAACGTATCTCTGGAGAGCGATGCCTTAAATGGTGCGATCTATTATTTAATTTCTGGACATGGCGGTCCAGACCCAGGAGCGATTGAAATCTATAACGGCAAACTAATTTCTGAAGACGAATATGCCTATGATGTGACCTTGCGATTGGCACGAATACTTATTTCCAATGGTGCGAAGGTTTATATGATTATTCAAGATAAAAATGATGGCATTAGAGACAAAAAAATTCTTGAAGTAGATTACGATGAAGTTAATTTTCCAGACAAACCAATTTCCAAAAGTCAAAAATTGCGATTGCGGCAGCGTACAAAAATCGTGAATAATTTATACTTAAAACATAAAGGCACTTACCAAAGACTAATTGTTACCCACGTAGACAGCAGGAGTAAAGGCAAAAATATAGACGTATTTTTTTATCACCACCATAACAGTAAAAACGGAAAACGATTAGCTGAAAACATTCACAAATCGTTTAAAGAAAAATATGCGAAATACCAGCCCAATAGAATATATTCGGGCTCGGTAAAATCCAGAGGGCTCTACCTAATAAAAAAGACACTACCTCCTATGGTGTATATAGAATTAGGGAATATAAAAAACAAAAAAGACCAAAAACGAATTCTTAATTATCAAAATAGAAAAGCCTTAGCAAAATGGATTTTCAATGGACTCTTAACTGATTACCAAACACATAAAAACCTGAATTAAGTCATACAAATTAAAAAAGTATCTATGTAATTTTGAATCATGTATTTTTATTTATAAATTTTACTGGTATCATGCACCCTGAAATCATAGATATTCACAATTTTATTGCAGCTAAAGGAATCACAATTTGGTTAGGCAAAGCATGCCCTATTGATAAAAATTTAATTCCTGTCCTATTAAAAATAAATAATAAAGCCTATACTATCCATGTTATGGATGAATATGAGGACCTTAACTGTTATAACCCCATATTAAATTTTGTTATCGTTTTTAGAGCTTTAGTAACGATTCATGAATCTGAAGATTTTTTAGTATGGTGTAAGCAAGAGGGGCTAAACCCTAACAACCCTAGACTTTTAAATTACTATAAAGATACTTGCAACGCTATTAGTGACATTAAAAGTTATTTTCCAAATAATGAAATTGATTATTTTATTTCAGATCTAGACTTTCAATTAAATACTGGGGTCATGCAATTTTTAAGAATGTAGTTTGACAAACTTTATATACTCGTGAATCTTAAAACTACCATTTAGACTACAACATGAAACTTGTAGATAAATAGACATTTTTGTTTCTTTACAAAAATACTAAACGGTATCTTTTATGAAAAAAGCTGAAGCAACCAGATTGAACATTCTACATAAGGCATTTGAGTTAATTTATGTAAAAGGTTATCAAACAACTAGTATTGATGATATTATAGCAACGACACAAGTAACAAAAGGTGCATTTTATTACCATTTTAAAAGTAAAGATGACATGGGACTTGCCATTATTAATGACATTTTAAAACCAACATTTGCAAATAGTCTTGTTAAGCCTTTACAAAATGATAAAAACCCGTTGGATTCGATTTATAACCTGATGTATAATCTTTTAATGGAAAATGAATTTTTAAAAGTTGAATTTGGTTGTCCCGCCTCTAATTTAACACAAGAAATGACACCTTGGCACGCTAATTTCAGTAAAGTATTAGATGAACTAACCAAAGAATGGATAGAAACAATGACAGCTATTATTGAAAAAGGAAAAAAAAGTGGATTTATTAGTAAAGATGTAAACGCAAGACAAGTTACCATGTTTATTATGTCCAGCTATTGGGGCATACGAAATTTCGGAAAATTAGAAAATAGCAAAAAGGCGTACCTCTCTTATTTAAAAGAACTTAAAAACTATTTAAATGTGTTAAAATAATTTTTTTAACTAAAAACATACTGATTAGTATGTTTTATTTTAAATTTGCACATAGAAAGAAAAAAATCAATATTGAGATGTATTCACACTTACTCACTGCACATTCAACTATTCGTTGGTTAGTACTAATTTTCATTGTATATTCAATATACAGAGCATGGACAGGATTTATAAAAAATAGATCTTTTTCTAAAATAGATAATGCTTTTCGGCATTGGACAGCTACCATTGCACACATCCAATTAATGATTGGCATAATACTTTATACACAAAGCCCAATTGTAATGTATTTTTGGTCAGATACTAGGAAATGGCTGCTAAATTCGGACTCAGCATTTTACGGTATTATACATCTTCTTTTAATGCTAACCGCTATTGTTTTTTTAACTATCGGTTCGGCATTAACAAAAAGAAAACCAACTGATGAAGAAAAATTTAGAACCATGTTAACTTGGTTCACTATAGCCTTAATTATAATATTTATAGCCATTCCATGGCAATTTTCACCATTATCTGCCAGAACTTATTTAAGACCATTTTAAGTATGAAAAAATATTTCACAACACCAATTGGACGTTTACGGCTTTACGGCTTTTTAGAAGGAGTATCCCTTTTGTTTTTAGTTTTTATTGCAGTTCCCTTTAAATATATGTTTCATAACCCTTATTGGGTAAAAAATATAGGTCCTATTCACGGTGCTTTATTTCTACTCTTTGTTTTCAACGCATTACGTGTTGGTATTGAGGAACAATGGCGTTTTAAAGAAACAACCTGGCAAGTTATTGTTGCTTGTTTTATTCCTTTTGGAACTTTTTATATTGACAATAAAATATTGAAACATTTAAAATAATGATGAAGGTCTTCGTATATAAAACTAATGTCTCTAGCAAAAACTTTGTTGAAAGGCTCAAACCTTCTCTTGATCAATTACTAAGCAATTCTAAATGGAATTTTGATCTGGAAGATTGTGATAACATACTTCGGGTAGAAAGTGATGCATTTATTTCCAAAAAGATTATAAACCTATTAAAAGAAAAAGGCTTTTTATGTGTTGAACTTGAAATCTAACCAATACTCTATTAATTACTTAGAGGCTCTTGTTCATCATATATTAAAACAAAAAAACCGCTGAAGCTAAGCCTCAGCGGTTTGATTTGCTATTAATCTTTTAGGGCATTTTCTTAGAATTTTATAATACTTTAGTGTTTTTACATCTTCTACTCATCTTCCAACTTCCAAGTTCTTATCCATTCGTATTGCGTTGAACGCTCTTCTTTTGTAAGCCCTACCATATCATTACCGTCTGCTTGAGGCGGATTCCAATCGTAAGTTTCAACAGCCAAGTTGTAGTACATTGGAATATCAAAATCAGTAGTAGGGTTGTCAATTTTGTACGCAAGTTCTCCATTAAAATAAAACCATAATTCGGTTTCAGATTTCCACCAAAAACCATAAACAAAGAAATCACTCCAATTTTTAGCTGTTTCAATAGCATCTTGCTTTCTTGTAGCTGTATCATTCGCACAACTGGTTCTATGAAAGGCATTCGAGTGGAAGATTTGATCCCATTTTCCTGTAGACACCCAAGCTGGAGCATCAGGGTTTATTTCTCCTATACATTCTTGAATATCCAACTCTGTTCTTTTAGGACACGCATTTTCTTCCGTCATCATCCAAAATGTTGAAGACATAAACGTTTTATTAGCCTTCATTTTGCACTCATAATAATAACCAACCTTACACTGCTCTTTAGATCTAACTATACCTCCTGTATAATCATAGCTGTTCCCATTTTGTACCACAGTAGCTGGTAACTTATTAGCTTCAATTTTTAATTTACCATCACTTACAGTAATGGATTCTTCTATAAATAATCCTGGAGGTCTACCTTCCCAAAACCAACCTTCTTCAGTAATTTTAGGTGCAGTATGCCATTTAGTTCTATCAATACCATCCATTTGTTCAAATTCATCCGATAAGTTTTCAAGTTTTAACCATTTTTTACCGTCTGGTGTAGGAGCCTCACCAATAAAGTACGGAGCACTTGTTTTAGGGGCATTTCTGGTTACTACAACATCAAAACTACATGAGGTCTTATTACCAGCTGCATCAGATACACTAAATGCGTTTGTTGTTGTTCCAATGGGAAAAACTGCTCCCGAGGCTAGCCCTTCTGTTTGTTCTGTAACAGCCCCCACATTATCTGTACCCACAGGGGTGTCATATGTAACTAAAGCTCCATTTTCTATTGCTTCAATACTTATACTAATATCATCAACACAGGTTATAGATGGAGGTATTGTGTCTTTTGGGTCATCGCTACTACTATCACTACTACATGCAAAAAGCAATATTGAAACCGTGAATAGTAAGTTATAGGTTAATTTGGTTTTTATCATGATAATTTTGGTTTAAATCAAAGCGTAAATCTAGGAAAATAGACATGTATTAAGTTGTTTTAAAATCCTATTTTATTGTACATATGGTTAAAACCCAATTTAAAATGCAGATTTAACACCTGATTATTAAATCCTTACACATTAAGTTAAAATTTGTTTTTTGTTTATAAAGCAGTTTTTAAATTGATATTTAACCTATTACGCACAAACTTGTAATGGTATTTTAAATTTTGTGACAGTATACGATTCTTATTTGTAATAATAATCTTGCTTTTGTAAGAAAATTTAACTAACTTCGTTTTGATGTTATATCTAAACAACTTATGTTGAACCTGATTCAGTATAAGAAGTTTTTTAATATCGTGAACATTACGCCTCATTTAAAAACCTGTTAGAACAAGATAAAGACTATGGGAATATTTGACTTCTTTAAGGAGAAACTTAGCCAATCTAAAAATCCAATTGACAAAATACAAAGAGAGTTTATCGAAAAATCTATAAACACCGCCGAAAGACTGATTTCTAGTTTTAATGAAGAAGTAGGTTTTAAATTAGATTATAGTGAATCGAGTTTAATAATATTAGATAAGAAAATATTGAATTTGTTTTATGAAAACAAGGATAATATGGGTTCAGATATGAAGGAAGATATCATTGCACAGGCTGGTTCTTATATTTTTGAAGTTGCAAGACGAAATTATGGAGGAAAATACTACTGGGATGATAAAATGAAGCAACCTATCTTAGTAACTGGCCATTCCGATCGGGAAGTTTCTATGGTAGCTTTTGAAAAAGTGAAACAACGCATTGAAAATGGGAATGAAGATAATATTCCTTTATTTTTTAAAGACTTTTCTAAACAAGTAAAAAAAGAAGAGAAAGTAATGCTTGATCTAAAAAACGAAATTATAGCCTAATCTCATTTAGTAACTCCAATTGAAATATAAAAGAACCTATAATTAAAAGGGGTTTCAAAAGTTTATCTTATTTTTTGCTTTTAAATATTCATGCTACTTTTCTTGATTTCGTCATTCCTGCAAATGTGGTAAGTTCCATATAATATGGAAAATCTTCATATACAAAAGTCCCATTTAATTAATCTAATCTTTCACTGATTATAATTGGGTATTTTTCTTTCAATCTATATTGTTCATCCCAGTAATGTTCATCATACTCACTGAAGACCGTTTGTTTCTGTTCTCTTAATTCATTTGTCGCTTTATTATGAGCCGATAAAACCACTATATAATCTTGATAAGTAATACTCTTATTAATGTGGTATAAGAACAATGTTTTTGAATTAATATTTCTTTTGAATTCATCTATCATTATTTCAGGTGAAATAGGCATATCATTAAACTTTATTTTCTTTTTAATAGAAATCATTATAGTATCACGAAGAGCATAATTAGCCTCTGGCAGAGGTGGCGGCAATGGAGATAGAATTATTCTAAATGTACTATCCTTTTTTACGCCTATATTCTTAAAATCTAACACTGATTTATTTATCTTTCTTTTGATTATATCATTTTCAAAATATATCCCTCCGTTTAAGTTTTTAGTATAAATTTCATAATTTACTTGGCGAATTCCAGCTAGATATAATTCCGCCTCAACCATCTTAATAAATTCCACATTTAAATGCTTGTCAGCCAAAATACTTACGCTCAAAAAAGGAATTAATTCTTCTCTAAATGAAGCTTTTTCAACCTTTATAAAATCCTTTACGTCTCCAAGATCAATTTTATTTCTGTCTTCTGTAAAAATATCTAGTTCTCCCTCATCATTTAACTTAAGCTTTAGTGCTAATCTTCTATCCCTCCGAAAAAAGTCCTTTTCATGATAAAACTCTGACTTGGGAAAATCAATAATTGGATTGTTTACTAGATATGCTTGATCTACAGCTTTATAATTAACTACATCAATTTTGCTCAAACCAATGGTAAGACAAAGCATAACTAAAAAATGTATAATTTGTATTTTTAATCGCTTCTTTTTTATAACAGAGGCCAAAT
Source organism: uncultured Flavobacteriaceae bacterium (assembly GCA_947501845.1). GTDB lineage: Bacteria > Bacteroidota > Bacteroidia > Flavobacteriales > Flavobacteriaceae > Flavivirga. Next base: position 67,168 of record CANMXP010000006.1, read on the forward strand.
TTTTCCATGTTTCTAAATACAGAACTGTTAAAAGTAGATATATAAATGGTTTGAAATATGGCAAAAACTCAAAATCCATACAACACATTGAAAAAACACCAAAAACCAACCCTACCTTAGTAAACCAATAGCTGAAGTTAAAACTCAAAAACACCTGATCATTTAATAACCTTTTTCTTCTTGGGTCTAGTCTGTTTAGAATTTTATTTGGCTTACAAAAAACGAAAAGTATTGCTATTGAGTTGCCAAAAATTAAAGACAAGCCAGAGAAAAATATATTATAAAAGCTTCTATCTTCTTCACTTAATATATACTCTCCATTTTGAAAACTCCAAAAACCATAATTCATAAACCCTAAAGATATGGCTCTATAGGTTTCTCTAAGCACATAAAAGAAGCTATATATGATAAAAGTAGATAATAGTCCTAATAAAATTCCAATTACAATTCTTTGTACGGTTAACTTTTTAAAATCAACAGAATCATTGTAAAACCTCCTTTGAAATTTCATAGTACTTATTCATTTTATCTATGAGTGAGTTTTAAAAGTAATTTGTTACAAAAAATCAACCTCTGAATACACCTCTACTTCGCTCAATGGATTGTTCAGTGTGACAAACTTAAGTTATTAAGTTTGTCACAGCATCAAAGTCCAATCCACCATAATTACCCGAACTCATAAGCAATAGGGCTTTATCATCAAAGTTTTGCGAGAATAAAAAGTCTTTAAAATCGTCTGGATTAGTATAAATAATTAAATCGTCACGCTGAAAAGCATTAGCTATTTGTTCATGCGTCACTTCCTCAAGCTTTTTTATCTCTACCGCATGTGGCGAATAAAACACTACTGCAACATCGGCAGCATCTAATGTACCTTTGTATTCCTTTAAAAAATCGGCGTTTAAACTGCTATATGTGTGTAACTCTAAACAAGCTACTAAAGTTCTGTTTTTATATTGCTCTTTAACAGCATTAGTAGTTGCCTCTACTTTACTTGGAGAGTGTGCAAAATCTTTATAGGCCACACTGGTTTTGCTTTCGGTAATTTTTTCCAATCGCTTGCTGGCACCTTTAAAAGTGGCAATGGCCTCATAAAAATCGTCTTCGTCAATCCCCATATGCTGACAAATCCATTTAGCACCTGCAAGGTTATTTAAATTATGTTTTCCAAATACTTCTATAGGCAAATCACCTTCTGGTGTTTCCAACAAGGTTTGTCCGTTTTCTACAACATAGTCTGGCGTTTGATATGCTAATTTACGAATGGTATTAGTAGATGTTTCTACAACACGTTTTACTTCTGGGTCCTCTTCATTGTAGTTAATACTACCTCCACTCACAATAGAATCTACAAAAATGCTAAACTGCTCCACATAATTATTATAGGTTGGAAATACATTAATATGGTCCCAGGCAATACCACTCAACAAAGCTATATTTGGCTTATATAAATGAAACTTGGGGCGTCTATCAATAGGCGAACTTAAATATTCATCGCCTTCAAGCACGATAAAATCATTTTCTTCGGTAAGTTTAACCATCACATCAAAGCCTTCCAATTGAGCGCCAACCATATAATCAACGTCTTTATCATGATAATGCATAACGTGTAAAATCATAGAGGTTATCGTCGTTTTACCATGGCTCCCACCAATAACTACACGAGTTTTATGTTTGGATTGTTCATATAAAAACTCAGGATAGCTATAAATTTTCAGTCCCAGTTCCTGGGCCTTTAATAATTCTGGGTTATCTGCTTTAGCATGCATCCCTAAAACGATAGCATCTAAATCTGTAGTGATTTTTTCTGGATACCACCCAAAAGTTTTAGGCAATAACCCTTTAGCATCTAATCTTGATTTTGAAGGTTCGAAAATAGTATCGTCACTTCCTGTTACTTGATAGCCTTTGTTATGCAATGCTAAGGCTAAATTGTGCATGGCAGCACCGCCGATAGCTATAAAATGTACGTTCATAAAACAAATATCAAACTCCAAATATCAAATTCCAAATTATACGAAACAAATTACTGAAGATAATACTTAATGAAAGGTCTTCAGAGAACAGTAAGCAGTGTTCAATAAGCAGTAGAAGCCCCTAAAGTCAATATCTAAACCCTACATGATTATGGCCTATGGTCTAATCTACAAACTAAGAATCTTCTCCTTTTGCTTTTTAAATGGTTTTATTTTAGGAAGCTCTGCAATAGCTAAGTCAATATGTTTTAAAGCCTCTTGTTTGTTTTTTTTGTGCATATGGATTTGTGCCAAACGATAATGTGCCCAAGCTTTAGGAACTCCATCTTCTGCAGAATAATTATTTAAATACGTTTGCAAACAACGCTCCCCCTTTTGTAGTTCGATATTATATTCGGCAGCAACTTTTCCTATTTGATAATGCATCGCATTCCGTTGGTGCTTTTTATGGGCAGCCTCAAGAGTTTCAATAGCTTTTTCTGGTTCTTCTTCGTTTTCATATAAAGTGGTTAGCTTATTATAACAAGTAACCGACCCCCCTTCTTTTATAGCCATTTTATAATATTTTTCGGCACGTTCTGGTTCATCATCGTATTCATAAATATAGCCTTTAGCCAAATAACCATCTACCTTCGAAAGCGCTTCAAGTTCCTCAGCATAGTACAACGATTTACTTTTGCTACCACCAATAATACCAGGTAATTGCATGTATAATTCTACTAAGGCCCAACGTGTGGGAATATGATTTTTGTCCAACTCGGCTGCTTTTAAAAACGCTGCTTTTACATCCCCTATAATGCCTAAAGCCTTTAATTTACTAACCGATAAGGCTTTCATGCCCAAAGCACCTCCATATTTGTAGTGGTAATTAGCATTGGCTTCTTCATTACTCACTAACTTTTCGTATTGTAAAATAGCTTTATCCCACATTTTTTGGTGCCCATAAGTATCCCCTAATAATTCAATAGCCTGCAGGTTTTTTGGATGTTTTTCCAAATAGTCATAAACTAACTGTTCAGCTTTTTTAAATTGTTTTTTCTGTAGAAGAATCTCTGCATCATCAAGATTTGATTGACCAAAAGTCAGTACAGGAAACAGGAAAAGGAGCAAAAACTTTTTCATCACGTATATAGTCGAAAACGTAAAAATAAACTTTCTATTTCACTCATAAAAAACTAATTTCACTCAATCAAACAGCCTGTTCACTAATTCTTTATTTTTTGGTACAGCTTTTGAAAGTATTTTAGATACAAACTTGAGAAATAATGAAAAACACTTTATCCCTATTAATGATTATACTATTCGCCGCATTCTCTAGTGCCCAAAATAATAAATATGAAGATTTATGGGCTGAAGTCGAACAACATGAAGTTAAAGGCCTACCCAAATCTGCTTTAAAAATTGTTAAAGACATTACTAAATTGGCCGAAAAGGATAAAAATGCACCTCAACTTATTAAGAGTATGCTTTTTAAAAGCAAATATGCTTTGGTTTTAGAGGAAGATGCTCAACTTAATATCATTAACAATTTCAAAAATACTATTGAAAAAAGCACATTCCCAACAAAAAATATTTTGGAAAGTATCCTAGCCAATTTGTATTGGCAATACTTTAATCAAAATAGGTGGAAATTTTATAACAGGACAAAAACTTCAAAAAAGGTAAATGCTGAAGATTTTAGGACCTGGGATTTACAAACACTTTTTAATGAGATTCACGTGCATTATCAAAATTCGTTGCAAAACGGATTGATGCTTCAATTGGAGCTTTTAGATAATTATAACGATATCTTAAATCTTCAAAAAGGCTCGAAAGTATACAGGCCTACTCTATTCGATTTTTTAAGTCACAATGCTTTACAGTTTTATAAGACCGATGAAACTCATATTACCAAACCTGCTTATAAATTTGAAATAGACCATCCCGATTTTTTAGGAGATACCAAAACATTTTCGAAATTAAAAATAGATTCAAAAGACACGACCTCTCTACAATTAAATGCTTTAAGAATCTATAAAGACCTTATTCATTTTCATTTAAAAAATGCTAATCCTTTTGCCTTAGCCGATGCAAATATTAATCGTTTGAAATTTGTAAATCAACATGCGACCTTTAATGATAAGGAATCTATTCTATTAAACACTTTAAAAATAGAAAGAGACCATTTAAAAACTCATGAAATTTCTACTTTATACGATTATGAAATAGCTACTGTTTATAATCAACAAGGTGCAAATTATCAACCTAAAACCAATGAAGATAACCGCTGGAAGCTTAAGGATGCTCTTACTATTTTAAATAATGCTATTTTAAACTTCCCAAAAAGTGATGGTGCTAAAAAATGTACTGTTTTAAAACAACAAATAGAACAGTCTACATTACAAATCACCACAGAAAATTTTCTTCCTATACAACAAAATGCTCGTTTATTAGTACGCTACAAAAACTTAAACCAACTTCAATTTAAAATTTTTAAGCTTACCAGAAATCAATTAAAAAAACTCAACAAAACCTACAGAAAAGATGAACAATTAGCATTTATTAAAAAGTTAAACTCTTATAAAAATTGGGATAACGCGTTACGAAATGAGCATGATTTTCAAACGCACACGACCGAAATTTTAATACCTAAGCTAAACAATGGAACGTATTTAGTTTTTACTTCGCCTAAAAATGACGATAAAACTTTTGCTTTTAGTACGATACAGGTTACCAATATGGCTTTAGCTGAAATGGAGAATACAGATGAAAAGGTATTTCAAATTATTAATAGAAATAATGGAAACCCTATTCAAAATGCAACAGTTAAATTATCATATCGCAAAAACTATAATGATAAGAAAATTACAGAGACCAAAACTTCAAATCAATTTGGCCAAATTTCAATGCCAAAATTGAATACAAATCATAACGATTTAAACATAGAAGTTATAAATAAGGGAGAAAAGGCATACTTTGGCGAATATTATGTAAGCAGGTATTATAAGCAACAAAAAAAAGAAGTTACATACAACACTTTTCTTTTCACAGATAGAAGCATCTACAGACCAGGACAAACTGTCTATTTTAAGGCTATAGCGATTAAAACAACTAAAGGAAAATCTGAGGTCTTACCAAACGAAAAAGTTTACGCTGTTTTATATAATGTAAACGGTGAAGAAGTCAAACAATTAAAGTTTAAAACAAATAAATTTGGCTCTGTTTCGGGTGAATTTATCTTACCAAACAATGGGCTGAATGGTCAATATTATATCGAATTTGATGCAGAATCCAGTTACGATATGGAAGGTTATACCAGTTTTTCTGTTGAAGAATACAAACGTCCAAAATTCGAAACAAAATTTAATCCAATAACAAAAACTTTTAAAGTTAATGACTCGGTAACCATAAAAGGACATGCTATAGCATATGCAGGAAGTAATATTACCGATGCTAAAGTCGTATATAGAGTTCATAGAAAAGTAGCATATCCTCGTTGGTTCTTTTGGTATAAACCATGGTTTAATAGCGAACCTCAGGAAATCACTCATGGAGAAAGTATCACTGACGACAAGGGTGCTTTTGAAATTACTTTTAAAGCCATTCCAGATCTAAGTGCAGACAAAATGAACCTTCCTATTTTTAAATATGAAGTCACTGCCGATGTTACCGATTTAAATGGCGAAACCAGAAGTACAACCACCACTGTAAATGTTGGATACCACGCATTAACAGCAAATATATCTATTGCTGGCCAAATCGATAAAACCAAAAAAAATAATGCCATCGAAATAGATACCAGAAATCTGAATGGTGAATTTATACCAACAAAAGGAACAGTTAAAATCTATAAATTGAATGCTCCAGATAGGGTTTTAAGACAAAGGCTATGGAGCGCACCAGATTATCAGGAATTTTCGCAAGAAGCTTTTCATAAATTGTTTCCAAATGATGCTTATAATAAAGAACATGATGCCAGCAATTGGAAAAAAGGAGCGCTCGTTTTTGTATCTTCTTTTAACACCGCAAACACAAAAAAACTTAATCTTGGTAAAATTAAAAAGTGGAAATCTGGTGCATATATCATTATTTTAGAGAGTAAAGATAAGTTTGGACAATTGGTTAAAGACGAAATTAAAACAACTTTATACAGTGATGCCGACAAAACTATAGCAGACAAGCAATTATTTCATATTGCAACAGATAAATCGAGTTACAAAACAGGTGAAAAAGCTTTAATCACGTTAGGGTCTGCAGCCAACAATGTATCTGTTACGGTTCATATTGAAAAAAATCGCAAGACTATAAAAACACATATCGTTCAATTAAACAAAAACAAAAAGACCATCTCTATTCCTGTAAATAGCGAGGATATTGGTGGTTTTGCAGTTAAATACAGTTTTGCTGCTTTCAACAGTTTTCAATCAGGGAGTTTGAGTGTATCTGTTCCATATCCTAATACCCAGCTTGATATTGAGACAACAACCTTTAGAGATAAATTACAACCTGGAACCAACGAAACATGGGGTTTTAAAATAAAAGGACCTCAAGGAGATAAAGTGAGTGCCGAATTATTAGCGAGCATGTATGATGCCTCATTAGATCAATTTAAACCACACGCATGGTATTTCAATCCTATTAACAAGCCTATTTATTATTCTTACAATCAAAACAATGCTCACCAAAGCTTTGGCACACGTCATTTTAGAGTTTATAATAATCATACCAGATCTAGCTATACATCCCAAAGTTATGACCAACTTAATTGGTTTGGGTTCCATTTTGGAAACAATTATGCCATGAGAAGAAGTTTAAGCAAACTTAGTAATCGTGCAGCAAACGCTCCAGTAGCATTAGAAATGAAAGCAGAAGAATCTGTAGCCTTTAAAAAAGAAAGTGATGGTGCTAATTTAGATAAAGTGGTGGTTGCAAGCGATAGTTCTGGATTTATAAATACCAATGATGACTTAGAATTAAAAGAAGAGGTTATTGAAAAAAACTCAGAAAAGCCAGATTTCGACAACATCAAAATTCGTAAAAATCTTCAGGAAACTGCTTTTTTCTTTCCGCAGTTAAAAACAGATCCAGAAGGTCATGTTAATTTTAGTTTTACGACTCCAGAAGCTTTAACACAATGGAATTTACAACTAATGGCACATACTAAAACCTTAGAAAGTGCTACTAAAACCTTAACAACAGTTACTCAAAAAGAATTAATGGTAACACCAAATGCACCACGTTTTTTACGAGAAGGAGACCAAATTACCATAAGTACTAAAATTGCAAACCTTACCGAAAAGCAATTATCTGGTCAAGCTGTTTTAATTTTAACAGATGCGCTTTCTGGAAAAGATATATCACAAAAGCTTATAATAAGCTCCAATAATTCTTTCCCTTTAGGAGAGAACGCTTTTACCGTTAATGCCAAAGGAAATACACAAGTAGCGTGGAATTTATCAATTCCAAACGATCTACAAGCAATTCAATATAAAGTGATTGCCAAGTCGGAAACCTTTAGTGACGGGGAACAAAATGCCTTACCAGTGCTATCTAACAGAATGTTAGTTACCGAAACACTTCCTATGTGGATTCGTAGTAATCAAACAAAAACCTTCACGTTAGATAAGCTTGCTTCGACCTCGCTCAGCAACCGATCTACTACGCTTAAAAACCATAAGCTGACTCTAGAAATGACCTCTAACCCTGCTTGGTATGCAGTACAGGCACTACCTTATTTAATGGAGTACCCTTATGAGTGTAACGAGCAAACTTTTAGCCGTTACTATGCCAATGCTTTGGCGAGTCACATTGCGAATTCCAATCCACGAATTCAAGATGTTTTCAATCAATGGAAATCTCAAGATGCCCTAATCTCTAATTTAGAGAAAAATGAAGACCTTAAATCTATCATCATTCAAGAAACACCATGGCTAAGAGATGCTCAAAGTGAAACAGAACAGAAAAAACGTATAGCACTACTTTTCGATTTAAACAAAATGAATAACGAGTTACAATCGGCTATTAGAAAATTAGAGAACAACCAAATGAATTCTGGTGCTTGGGCCTGGTTTAATGGTGGACGGGCAAACAGATACATTACGCAGCACATCATAACTGGTTTTGGTCATTTAAAACAATTATCTGTCTCGTCGAATACAGCAGAGACATCTAAAATGATCTTAAAAGCCATTAAATACCTCGATGCACAATTCGTAAAAGAGTACAAAGACATTAGAAAATATGATGCTAAAGCAGATTTAAACAAAGATCGTTTAAGCTATACCCAATTACATTATTTATACATGCGAAGCTTTTTTACAGACATTAAAAAATCGAAAGAAGTTGAAAAAGTTATGCAGTACTACCAAACACAAATTCAAAAATATTGGTTAAGTCGCCCATTATATGCTAAGGGATTAATGGCATTAATATCGCATAGAAATAATGATTCTAAAACGGCTAATAAAATTCTAAAATCTTTAAAAGAAACGAGTATAACTTCAGAAGAATTAGGGATGTATTGGAAAACAAACACCAACTCTTGGTATTGGTATCAGGCTCCTATTGAAACACATGCCCTTTTAATAGAAGTTTTTTCTGAAGTTGGTCATGTCATTCAGAGCGAAGCAAAGAACCTTGAAACTATGGATAACCTAAAAATCTGGTTGCTCAAAAACAAGCAAACTAATAAATGGAAAACGACAAAAGCAACCACTGATGCTGTATTCGCCTTATTACTTCAAGGAAGTGATTGGCTAAGTGTTACCGATATGGTTGATGTTGTTTTAGGAGGACAAAACATCTCCCCTACAAAGTTAGAAAATGTAAAAGTAGAGGCTGGAACAGGATATTACAAAACGTCTTGGAATGGCCTTGAAATTAAACCAAAAATGGCAGAAGTTAAACTTACTAAAAAAGGAAACGGTATCGCTTGGGGGAGTTTATACTGGCAATACTTTGAAGATTTGGATAAGATTACATCGGCAGAAACACCTCTTAAATTAAAGAAAAAACTTTTCTTAAAGCAAAATACAGCTATGGGGGAAACCATATCTGAGATCACAAAAGACACCCATTTAAAAGTTGGAGACCTAGTAAGAGTTCGTATAGAATTACGAAGTGATCGCAATATGGAGTTTATTCATATGAAAGATATGCGTGCTTCGGGGTTAGAACCAGTAAGCGTATTATCTCAATATAAATGGCAAGATGGTCTGGGCTATTACGAAAGCACAAAAGATGCTTCTACCAATTTCTTTTTTGATTATTTACCGAAAGGCATTTACGTTTTTGAATACGATTTAAGGGTCAACAATACTGGCAATATGAGTAATGGCATTACAACCATACAAAGCATGTACGCTCCAGAATTTAGTAGTCATAGTGAGGGAGTTCGTTTGTTAGTTAAGTAGATCTGTTCCGACAAACTCGATAGCAAATTAATATTAATTTGCTATCTTTCAGTCTAATAACTAATAAACACATTATTATGAATTCAAAAGTTTTTATGGTCGTGAGAATACTTCTCGGGCTTTTCGTTTTGTTTTTTGGACTTAACAAGTTCTTTCATTTTATGGCATTTGGAGAGATGTCTCCCGAAGCTGGAGCTTACTTTGGCGCATTATCCTCTGTTAAATTAATTACCATAGTAGCTGTTGTAGAAATAGTAGCTGGATTGGCGTTTATATTTAACAAGTATGGAGCACTTTTAGCGCTTATTTTAATGAGTGTTTCTGTTAATGCCGTGTTGTTTCATGCTATGTTAGCTCCCGAAGGCATTGCTGGTGCCTTAATTTTACTAGTTTTAAATATTATTGTGCTTTATGGCTATAAAGACAAGTATAAAGATTTACTGAGTTAATCTCGTTCATATAAAGAGGCTTAGGCCTCTTTTTTTATTTTCTTAACTTTACTCAAATTTTATTATTTGTTTAGACCTTTGGAAAAGCAAAAATTAAATATCCCCAAAACTTCAATAGCATTTTTCTTTCTTATGATAATGCTTTTAGGCTGTGCCTCTAAACATAGCCTATCTACAAATACGGACAAAATTGAAACGGCTCCTAAAATCATTTTTCTAAACTATAGTATTAAGAAAACACTGGATGGTAATAGAACCATTCGTTTTATAAATAAAAAAATAGTAGAAGGAAAACTAAAAAACCATCATAACAGATTTTTAAAAACTGGTACATCAGAGGATCTACAACTATTTCAGCTTGACAAAAAGTCTAACACCCTACAAAGCATTATTATAAAAAACCCACTTGCAAAAACTATAGAATATGTAGATGAATCCAAATCGCTTCAAACGAAAAAAATTGATTTGGATAGCACACCATTTTCTTTAAGGTTACAATTAAGACCTAACACAAAATACATTAGCATACATCCTATTAGCTACTCTAAAAACCAAACAGCACCCCTAATAAAAACCAAGCTTAACCAACCATGAAATATTTTATAATTTACATTATATGCTTTTTGAATGTAAGCTTAGTTTCTGCTCAAGTTTTTGATCTAGATACCATTAAATTTTCAGGAGCCAGTGACAAAAGAATAAATTTGGTCATTTTAGGCGATGGCTATCAAACAGCAGAATTACCGCAATTTATTACAGATGTCACTAATTTTTCTAACGAACTATTTAGTCAATCACCTTTTTTAGAATATGCAAAATACTTTAATGTATACGCCATAAAAGTCCCGTCAAATGAAAGTGGTGCAGATCACCCAGGAATAAGCACCGACCCATCAGAATCACCATCCAGCCCAATTATCCCTGTAACTACAGTTGATACTTATTTTAATGCTACTTATGATGCTTTTGGTAAACACAGGTTACTTTATTATGAAATAGATGGAAATAGCGCAAATAATACCGAAGCAAAAATAAACTCTGTTTTGGCCGACAATTTCCCATCCTATGATCAAGCCTTAATTTTAGTCAATTCTTCAGAATATGGTGGTAGTGGTGGAAAATTCCCTATGACATATACAGGTTATTGGGGCCCTAATGTAGCCATTCACGAATTAGGCCACTCCCTATTTAATTTAAAAGATGAATATTACCCTGGGGACGACCTTGCAGGGGAAGCCATTAATATGACTCAAGAAACAAATTCAAACTTAATTAAATGGAAAAATTGGTTAAATATAAACGATATTGGAATATACCAGTATACCTGCAATACTGGAAATTGTAGCAATTGGTATAAACCGCACCAAAACTGTATTATGGAATTTATCGAGAAACCTTTTTGCTCAGTTTGTAAAGAAGGTATCATCGAAAAAATACATGGTTTAGTCTCTCCTATTGATTCATATACACCTGTTTCCAATACGGTTTCAAATCCAAGTTTCCCTATTGATTTTCACCTAGACCTAATTAAACCCAATCCCAATACACTGGAAAGTTCATGGACACTTAATGCAGCTAATTTTGCCACTAATGTTGATGACGTAAGTATTTTAGAAACCGATTTAAATGCTGGAGAGAATGATTTAACTGTTGTAATTACAGATAATACAACACTTTTAAAAGTTACCAACCATGAAACCATTCATGTTTATACAGTATCCTGGACTATTGATAATACTTCCTTAGGGGTTAAGGATATTGAAAGCGACACCAATAATTTAAGTATTGCCATGTACCCAAACCCCACAAACACCATAGCAAACTTTAAAATTGAAAGTGAAAAAGATGTCCTTTTAAAAATTGATATTGTTAGTTTAGATGGCAAAAAGTTAAAAACGGTGCCCGCATCTAATTATGAAACACATCAGGTAGATATTAGCAACCTAAGCCAAGGTATTTACATAACTAATTTCTACGCGAATAATGTATTAGTTGCTAGTAAAAAATTAATAAAGCAATAAATAAGCTTATAATTTTACTACAAACAGAACGGTATTAATTATTGCTTAGGAGGATATTCAAGTAACACTTTTTCCACAATGGCATTTAATCGCTCTTCTCGCTCTCCAGGTATGGCATTAGGATTATAATTTGATTCGCTTACAGCTTGCCAAAATAATTGCTTCTTTTTTTCATCTACAAAATCAATTATTATTTGACGATTAATATTAGATTGTCCAACTGGCAACCCTATTGAAATACCACCACCAACATTACGGCCTCCACCTCCCAAACCAACACCTACTGTACTGCGTTGTGCTTCGTGATATTCGCTACTTTTAACATCAATAAAAAAATCTGGGCTGTCTGATAAACTAAATCCCTTTGCAGTCATTTTAGCATCTATCGCGTTTAACAAGCGTTTGGTGTCCAATTCACTTAACCCCGTGTTCATATCACTATAATAATTATAAGTTTTATAATCATTAAAATTAGTTGTTCTATCAAAATCGTAACTAACCCGAATAGGAGCACATCCTACAATCAACAAAGCAAGTAAAATAGTTTTTAAGAATTTCATAATCATAATTTTAGGATTAAAGTTAATCAAAAATTATTCCACACATTAAACCCATCTTGACTTTTTGTTTTTAACCAAAAATGAGGTGGGATTTATTAAAAAAGGTGCTTTTTGAAAGAATATGCCATCTCTATGTCCAAAAAAATAACACATATGGTTAAACGCCAACTCTTTTTTAGGAGTAGAAAGAGGTAAAATGAGTTCATTATTTTTAGTAAGCTATCTGTATCAGAGTTTTTTAATAAAAAAAAATTATAATCTGTGCAGTTTTTATCAAGTCACACAAATAAGACAAAACCTACATTTTTACTATTATTGGGTAAATATATTATCAATTTAAACCCAAATTAAAATGAAAAAAAAAACTTATTTAGCATTAGCCATCCTCTGTATGTGTTTTTCAATGCATGCTCAAGACTGGAATGGCATACCAGTACCTGCAAATGCTGGTCCTGGTAAAGTATGGCAACTAGACTCCTTATCGGATAGTTTTAACTACAATGGTAAGAACACTACTAATTTCACTAGTAGATGGAAGGATAAATTTATAAATGATTGGTTAGGGCCTGGATTAACAGAATGGAGACCAGAAAGTTCCTGGGTAAGCAATGGTTTTTTAGCAATATCTGCTCAAAGAAAACCGAATACTAACAAAGTATACCTAGGCTGTATATCTTCAAAACAAACCCTAAGGTATCCGTTATATATGGAGGTAAAAGCCAAAGTTAGCAATATGGTATTAGCATCCGATTTTTGGCTCTTAAGCCCAGATAGCACTCAAGAAATCGATGCGCTTGAAGCTTATGGTAGCGATAGGCCAGGACAAGAATGGTTTGCAGAACGCGTTCATATAAGTCACCATGTTTTTATTCGTGAACCTTTTCAAGATTATCAACCAAAAGATCCCGGTAGCTGGCATTATAGAAACGGCAATAAATGGCGTAATAGCTTTCACAGATATGGTGTATACTGGAGAGACCCGTGGCATTTAGAATACTATATAGATGGCGTATTGGTTAGAACAGTATCTGGCAGAGCTATAATAGACCCTGATAATTTCACAAACGGGACTGGCTTAAGTAAAGCTATGCATGCCATAATTAATACAGAAGACCAAAAATGGAGGTCTGATGAAGGCATTACCCCCACGGATGCTGAACTAGTAGACACCAACAAAAGCATCTATTATGTCGATTGGGTACGTTTTTACAAGCCTGTGAATGGTTCTTCAGGAAATAACAATTTAGTGACTATGAGCAAAGGCAATGCCCTTGGTTTTGGTATTGATGGCCGCAATGGTGGTGCTAATGGACAGAATGTTTATCTATGGAGTCATAATGCTAATAATCAAAACCAACAATGGATAGAAATTAACAGAGGTAATGGATTTTACTCTTATAAAAAGAACAATACCAACTATTGTTTAGATGGTGGTAATGGTGGCTCTAATGGACAAAATGTTTATTTATGGAACTGTAGTAGCGGTAATCAAAACCAACATTGGAGAAAAGTGAATCTGGGCGGTGGTAAATTTCGTTTAGAGAAACGTAATGCCCCTGGGTTTTCTATAGATGGTGGCAATGGTGGTGCCAACGGACAGAATATTTTTCTGTACAACTCCAATAACAATAACGGCAATCAACAATGGCTGTTTAAAACCATTGGATCCTCTAGTAAAATAGTTGCTCCCAAGACAGAGAATAACAATAGTGAGGAATTAGAGGAGTTGAATGATAAATTAAAAGTAAATATTTATCCAAATCCTACAAATAATGAAATCTCTGTACTAGGTCTTAGCAAAACATCATACTCTGTACGTATATGCAATACGTTAGGTGCTTGTATTGACCATAAAACAGTAGATATTAAAAACAATAAAATCAACATTAGTAATTTAGCCTCTGGAATGTATATATTACAACTTGAAAGTGATAACGAAATTATTACTAAACAGTTTATTAAGAGGTAAAACAACATAAACATTTAACAGATAACGTATTTAAAGAGGTCTGGCAACTTTTCAGGCCTCTTTTTACAATTATTAAAGTTAAGTAAAATGATTTCCTAAAGACGAACATCTTTTTTTAGGTCGTTTTTGCCTTTACTGTACTATATTGAGATGGTTACGTAGCAACTGCCCGTTGTGCTATCTTGACGGTAGCAAGAATTTAGTATAGAAACTCTAAAAAAATATCAATTAAGCATTTTCCACAAAACATCCTTTAACTCGGTAATTCCTTGTTGTGCTACAGATGAAATAAATAAGTACGGAATAGGAAGTTCGTTATCCAACTCTTTTTTGAGTTCTGCCTTCAACTCATCATCAAGCATATCGCTTTTAGATATAGCTATGAGACGTTCTTTATCAAGCATTTCTGGATTATAGCGGCGAAGCTCATCTAATAAAATATCGTATTGTTTTCTAATATCATCGGCATCGGCAGGTATTAAAAATAGCAGAATGGAATTACGCTCTATATGACGTAAAAAATAATGCCCCAAACCTTTTCCTTCAGCAGCCCCCTCTATAATTCCTGGGATATCTGCCATGACGAAAGTTTGAAAATCACGATACTCTACAATACCTAAATTAGGTTTTAGTGTCGTAAACTCGTAATCGGCAATTTTAGGTTTGGCTGATGTAACTACTGATAATAATGTAGACTTTCCTGCATTTGGAAACCCTACCAAACCAACATCTGCGAGTATTTTTAATTCTAGCGTAACATATTTTTCTTCTAATGGAAGTCCTGGCTGCGCATATCTTGGTGTTTGATTAGTAGACGACTTAAAATGCCAGTTCCCTAATCCGCCTTTTCCGCCTTCTGCAATGATTCTTTCTTCACCATCTTCGGTTATTTCTAAAAGAATTTCATCCGTTTCAGTATCCCGAACGACGGTTCCTAGCGGGACTTCTAAATAAACATCTTCGCCATCGGCACCAGTACTCCTTCCCTTGCTCCCATGTTCGCCATGACCTGCACGGATATGTTTTTTAAATTTTAAATGAAGAAGTGTCCATAAATTAGAGTTCCCTCGAAGAATAACATGACCACCACGTCCTCCATCACCTCCATCTGGGCCTCCTTTAGCAATATATTTTTCGCGGTGTAAGTGTACAGATCCTTTTCCCCCATTACCGGAAGAGACATACATTTTTACATAATCAACAAAATTCCCCTCAGTCATGTGCCCAGTTTTGCATTCCCATATAGAAGGGAATCTTTTTTAAATTGATACTAAATATGTGGATTCCTGCTTTTGCAGAAATGATAATTATAATTCATCAATAACACTGCTTAAACGCACCGTAATTTCTTCAATACTACCAACACCATCAACACCAAAATATTTGTTCTGTGCTGAATAGAAATCTTTTAAAATAGCCGTTTTATCATAATATTCAGCGATTCTATTTCTAATAATAGATTCATCGGCGTCATCTACTCTTCCACTTGTTTTACCACGTGACAGCAAACGTTCAACCAAAATTTCATCATCAACTTCTAAAGCAATCATCGCGTCTATTTGAGAGTCTTTACTATCCATTAACTTATCTAAAGACTCTGCTTGTGCATTAGTACGTGGAAAACCATCAAAAATAAACCCTTTTGCTCCAGCGTTTTTTTCAACTTCAGCATTTAGCATATCAATAGTTACTTGATCTGGAACCAACTCACCTTTATCCATATATGATTTAGCCAACATACCTAAAGCCGTTTCATTTTTAATATTGTATCTAAAAACATCGCCTGTAGAAATATGTACCAAATTATACTTCTCTTTTAAAAAATCTGCCTGTGTTCCTTTTCCAGCACCTGGAGGGCCAAATAGCACTAAGTTTGTCATGTGTTGTGTTTCTTTTATTTGATATATTTCTGGTAAATTCCTTCCTAGCCCACTATAGTCTAAGCCAAAGCCAACTATAAATTTATTAGGAATCTCAATACCAACATAATGTAGTTTATAATCTTTTTTATAGGCCTCTGGTTTGTAAAATAACGTCGCTATTTTAAGCGATTTCACCTTTTCATTTTCAAAAATCCTATGAACTTCGGCCAACGTGTTTCCTGTATCAATAATGTCTTCTAAAATAACAACAGTACGCCCAGTTAAATCTTGAGTTAGTCCAATAAGTCTTTGGATATCTTCGGTAGATTTAACACCTTCATAAGATGCTAATTTTATAAACGTGACTTCACATGGTTTGGGGTACTTTTTAACAAAATCGCTTACAACCATAAACGATCCATTCAAAATACCAACAAATACGGGGATTTCATCTCCTACGTCTTCAGCAATTTCTATCGCTAAACGCTGTATAACATCATCGATTTCTTTAGCGGAAATAAATGGTTTAAAATATTTGTCGTGTAGCTTTATCACGGTTATCAATTTTTGAAGGAGCAAAGATAATCATTAGATTACAAATAACGATTTTTTGGTTTACGATTTAGGTGCTAATTAATATTTAAGTGTATTTTTGCGTATCCTTATTCAATTTCAGTAAAAAAGAAATCAATGAACTACTTTTCTTCAGATTTTAAACTTGGTATTCTTGGTGGTGGTCAATTAGGTAAAATGCTGCTTAACGATACCAGAAAATTTGATATTTATACCTGTGTTTTAGATGCCAGCAATGAAGCGCCTTGTAAAATTGCAAGTAATGAATTTCATTTGGGTGATTTAATGAATTTTGATGCTGTTTATAATTTCGGGAAACAGGTTGACGTACTAACCATTGAAATTGAAAATGTAAATGTTGATGCTCTGGAAGCACTTGAAAAAGAAGGTGTAAAAGTATACCCAGCATCTAAAACGTTACGAACTATTCAAAATAAAGCCACTCAAAAGCTGTTTTATGTTGATAATGATTTACCAACAGCATCTTTTTCTCGCTTTGCATATACCACTGAAATTAACGAAGCTATAAGCAATGGAGGTCTAACCTTGCCTTTTGTTTGGAAAAGTACACAGTTTGGATATGATGGTACTGGGGTGAAAATTGTAAAAACCATTCAAGATTTAGAAGGTTTACCTAATGTAGAATGTATTGCCGAAACATTAGTGCCCTTTAAAAATGAATTAGCAGTTATTGTGGTTAGAAATCCTTCGGGAGCGATTAAAACATTTCCTGTTGTGGAAATGGAATTTCATCCAGAAGCCAATCAGGTAGAATATGTTATTTGTCCTGCTAGAATTCCAGACGAAGTTGCAAAAAAAGCTACAGAGGTCGCTTTAAAAACATCTGAAGCTTTTAACCATGTTGGGTTATTAGCTGTTGAAATGTTTCAAACTCAAAATGACGATATTTTAATAAATGAAGTTGCTCCAAGACCGCATAACTCTGGTCATCAGACCATAGAAGCTAGTTATACCTCACAATTTGAACAACATTTAAGAGCTATTTTAGATTTACCTTTGGGTAGAACCGATAATAAGGTGGGTGGTGTTATGGTGAATTTGGTGGGTGCCGAAGGGTATACAGGCAATGTTGTTTATGAAAATATTGAAACCATTATGGAAATGTATGGGGTAACACCCCATATTTATGGCAAAAAGCAAACACGTCCGTTTAGAAAGATGGGACATGTTACCATTGTAAACGAGGATTTAAACGAAGCAAGAAGAATAGCCGAAAGAGTAAAAAAATCAATTAAAGTTATAAGTGAATAAAGCCTCCCTAAGCGCAGTTGAGGGGGCTTTTAAATATTTTTGAGTTTGGTATTGAGGTTTCGACTGCGCTCGACCTGACATAAAATAAAAATTTATGAAAAAAGTAGGAGTAATCATGGGAAGCAAAAGTGATCTTCCAGTAATGCAAGATGCTATTGATATTTTAAAAGGTTTTGATATTGAAGTTGAAGTTGATATTGTTTCGGCTCACAGAACTCCTGAAAAACTATTTGATTACGGCAAACATGCCCATACAAAAGGGTTTGCTGTAATTATTGCTGGCGCTGGAGGTGCAGCACATTTACCTGGAATGATTGCATCTTTATCTCCGCTTCCAGTAATTGGTGTGCCTGTAAAAAGTAGCAACTCTATTGATGGTTGGGATTCTGTATTATCTATTCTTCAAATGCCTGGTGGCGTTCCTGTTGCTACAGTTGCTCTTAATGGTGCAAAAAATGCAGGAATACTGGCTGCTCAAATTATTGGATCAAATGACAATTGTGTTTTAGATAAAGTTTTAGTTTACAAAGAAGGCTTGAAGCAAAAAGTAAACGAATCGGCTAAGGATTTAAAATAAAAAAAGTCTCAAAACTGAATTTGAGACCTTTTGCTATTAGCGTATAATTCTTATGAGTTAGTCACTCTGTGTATCATTAGCTACAAAAGTACAAAAAAATATTATGCGCACATAATAAAATGACATTTTAACATATTTCTTGACAATGACAAAAAACATATTAGTAAAACCTTTTGAAACCACATACAATTCAGCCCCTTTTTCAAAAATAGCCAATGAGGATTTCTTACCTGCCATTAAGCAAGCTATTTCCAGTGCAAAATCTGAAATTGATGCTATAGTTAAGAATGATGATCCTCCTACTTTCAAAAACACTATTGAAACTTTAGATTTTTCAGGTGAGCAATTAAATAGGATTTCCAGTATCTTTTTTAATTTAAACTCTGCTGAAACGAACGATACGATTCAAAAAATAGCCCAAGAAGTGTCTCCTTTATTATCTGAGTTTAGTAACGACATAACTCTAAATGAAGACTTATTTAAACGTGTAAAAGCTGTTTATGATATTAAAGATTCTTTAGGTTTAAACGTAGAACAACAAACATTACTCGATAAAAAATATAAAAGTTTTTTACGAAATGGGGCTAATTTATCTGAAGACAAAAAACAAGAACTTCGAGATATCGATAAACAATTAAGTCGGTTAACGCTAAAATTTGGAGAAAATGTATTAGCAGAAACCAATGCTTTTGAAATGCATCTAACCGACGAAAATGATTTATCTGGCTTACCAGATGGCACAAAAGAAGCTGCTAAACAGTTGGCCGAATCTAAAGAAAAAGAAGGCTGGTTATTTACATTAGATTACCCTAGCTATATTCCTTTCATGACTTATGCCGATAATAGAGAATTAAGAAAAAAGCTGGCATTGGCTGCAGGAGCTAAAGCATTTAAAGGTGATGCACAAGATAATCAAGAAAATATATTACAAATAGTAAAGTCACGATTTAAGCGTGCTAATCTTTTAGGCTATAAAACACACGCACATTTTGTTCTGGAAGAACGCATGGCGAAAACACCTGAAACCGTTGAAAACTTTTTAAATGAGTTACTTGAGAAAGCGAAACCAGCTGCCGAGCGAGAATTTAAAAACCTTGAAAATTTCGCTAAAGAATTAGATCATATTGATCGCCTTGAAAAATGGGATGGCTCCTATTATTCTGAAAAACTAAAGCAAAAATTATTTAGTCTTGATGACGAAAAGTTAAAACCATATTTCAAATTAGAAAACGTAATTCATGGAGCCTTTACTGTTGCCAATAAATTATTCGATTTAAATTTTGAAAAAATAGATACCATAGATACCTATCATGAAGATGTTTTAACCTATAAGGTAACCAATAATAATGGTGATTTTATTTCTATTTTCTACGCCGATTTTTTCCCAAGAGCTGGAAAACGAAATGGCGCATGGATGACATCATACAAACCACAGTCCATAAAAAATGGCGTCAATGATAGACCGCATATATCCATTGTTTGCAACTTTACAAAACCAACAAAGAGCAAACCGTCCCTATTAACCTTTAACGAGGTTACAACTTTGTTTCATGAGTTTGGGCATGCATTACATGGTATGTTAGCAAATACAACCTATCCCAGTTTATCTGGAACCAGTGTATTTTGGGATTTTGTTGAATTACCGAGCCAAGTTTTAGAAAACTGGTGCTACGAAAAAGAAGCTTTAGAACTGTTTGCCACTCATTATGAAACTGGAGAGGTTATCCCAATGGATCTTGTTGAAAAAATTAAAGAATCTGCGACGTTTCATGAAGGTATGCAAACACTAAGGCAAATAAGCTTTGGGTTATTAGATATGAGTTGGCATGCTAACGAATCTCCAGAAAACATAACATCGGTTAAAGCACACGAAACAGAAGCATTTAAGAATACAACCCTATACCCTGAAGTTCTTGAGAATTGTATGAGCACCTCTTTCTCACATATCTTTCAAGGCGGCTATTCGTCTGGTTATTATAGTTATAAGTGGGCAGAAGTTTTAGATGCTGATGCCTTCGAATATTTTAAAGAAGCTGGTATTTTTAATAAAGAAGTTGCCAATAAATTCAAAGACCATGTTTTATCTCAAGGAGGAACGGAAAACCCTATGGTTCTTTATAAACGTTTTAGAGGAAAAGAACCTAAACCTGAAGCACTATTAAAAAGAGCAGGGTTATTAAAATAGTATGAGCAAACCAATTTAGGTTTACCAATATAAACATTGTTAAAAGGCTTGAAAAATTAGATCTTATATGTCGTCCCAAAGGAAGAATAACTGAGGTAATCTGCTTAATTCAAGAGATTCTCACGTCGCCCTTAAGGCGCTCCTCAGAATGACAAATCAATCTAACTTTTCAAGCCTCACATTTTTTACCCTCACTGCATCGGTGTAAAAAAGAACTCTTCTCTCACTATTTTACCATCTTCAACAGCATAAATACAGACCTCATCCATATTAGTTCGAGGAGCACCTTTAAAGGTTACGTCCATTTTCATGGTACATGAAAAGAATTTATCTGCTACAATAGGATCTGAAATCTCCATACCATGAACCTCCTCTACCATATCATTAAACTGTTGACCTTTGGCAATAACCGCTTCTAATCCTCTAGTTTCTTTAACGGGGGCTCCATCTGGTTCTATACTTACAATATTCTGTCCGTATAATGCTTGAATAGCTTCAGCAAACTGTCCTTGTCTGCAATAATTTACTAACTGATCTGCAACTTGTTGTGTTGTCATAATTTTGATTGAATTTATAATTAATATGTTTTAAAATGTAGCACTTAAGAATTCATTTAAAGGCCTGATAGCATTGAAATGTTTCTCAATAACTTGTTTCAATTTTGGTGAATTATAATAATTTTCTAATGAAAGGTCGGCCATAGCATAGAATTGCTTGTTGTATATTAATGGTGTTTTATTGGCTATGACTTGATGATCTTTATCAAGCCGTTTAGAAACTTCCCCTTTTAATGTTCCTAAACAGTCTGTAAATTCTTTTGCGTTTGTTATAGCTAAAAAATCGTCAACATTATTAGCTATATGATTTCTCACAGCCTTTAATTCGGGAGGTTTAATATTAAACATTCCCCCTCCAACGTGTATAGAATCTGCACTAATTCCTAAATAATACCCTGGCAACATAGACTTTTTACCATTAGGTGAGAACCCTGCTTTTAAAATGGTATGATAAGGCGTTTTATCTTTTGAAAATCGAACATCCCTATTTATTCTAAACATGGCTTTTTTCTCATCGGTTAGAATTCGGTGGTCCCATTCATGAAGTGTTGGGAATAACTCAGAAAGCAATTCTAAAAAAGGCTGCTTAACATCATTTTCGTAACGTTTCTTATTAGCATGAAACCATTCTTTGTTATTATTCTCTTTTAATTCTTTAAAAAATTCGGAATACGTTTTTGTTATCATGTGTCTTGGCATATTATATTAAAAGCCTGGTTTGTCAATGATTCCCAAGAGTCTTTATGTTTAACACCCAATTGGAACCACCCAGACATAGGCTTTTTATTTTTGAAAGGGCTAAACATTTCTAAGGGCACATCACTGGTTTCCATATTAAAATTCTTTCCCAATTTAAACACCATTTTTTGTTTCGTAGAAAAAAATGCAAATACTTTTCCTTTATAGTGTATAGCCTCAGAACGCATCATTTTACCTACTGTTACTTGATCGTGGTTAGAACAAAATTGGGCTCTTATTATCTCAAAATACTGTTTAGCTTCCATTGGGTTGTTAACGGTGTTTTCAAAGTTATAAAATGAATACATTCTTTAAAGAGGTCAAATATGACACTTTCGGGTGTTGATTATGACAAAATTTAATCTTACTTTTAAAATCATAACCATTAAGACAAAAACCAATGAAACATGTAAGCATATTGGTTCCAAAATCTAATACCATTCTAAGCAGTGTGGTTGGACCTTATAAAATTTTTAAAAGTGTGAATGAATTCGTTAAACAAACTGGAAAAAGTCAAGAGCCTTTTTTTGATATTAACCTTGTTGGCATTGACAAAAACACGGTTCTATACGACGGGGCTTTCTCAATACATTGTGATGCTACCATACATGATATTTCCAAAACCGATCTTATTATAATAGCAGCAGTGAAACCCGAATGGATAACAGAAGGTATTCAGGTCAATAATGCATTTATTCCATGGATTAAAAAACAACATACCCAGCATCATGCCGAAGTGGCAAGTTTGTGCCTTGGGGCTTTTTTACTGGCCGAAACTGGTTTATTAGACCATAAACAATGTACAACACACTGGGCGGGCATTGACCTATTCAGACAAATGTACCCTAAAATCCATGTCCTGCCAGAAAAAATAGTTACAGATCAAGAGGGTATTTATTCCAGTGGTGGTGCTTACTCATTTCTAAATCTAATTTTACATTTGGTTTACAAATATTGCGGACAGGACGCTGCTGTTTATGTGTCTAAACTCTTCGAAATAGATATTAGCAGAGATAATCAAAACCAATTTGCCATTTTTAAAGGTCAAAAAGAACATACCGATACCCTGATAAAAAAAGCACAATTATTTATAGAAAATAATGTCTCCGAAAAGATTTCTGTAGAGCAGATATCTGGCATGTTGGCAGTGAGTCAACGTAACTTTATAAGACGATTTAAAAAAGCAACTGCCAATACACCGTTGGAATATATTCAACGTGTAAAAGTTGAAGCAGCAAAAAATGCTTTAGAATCTACCCAGAATACAGTTAATGAAGTTATGTTTTCTGTTGGGTATTCAGATACTAAAGCGTTTAGGTCATTATTTAAAAGGTTTACGGGTTTAACACCTGTGGCCTATAAAAATAAATATAACCGAGAACTCGTTAGTTTTTAATTCATATAAACAAATTATATGGGTTTACTTGCACAACAATCTTTCAATAATTATTGAAAGTTTAAAAATTATTTATATCTTTGTGTCATGGAAATGCAATATCAAGAAGCAAAAGATAAATTTATAAGCACTTGGGGAAGCTTAGGCACCCTATGGGGCATAAATAAAGCTATGGCTCAAATTCAATCGCTTCTTTTTATTTCTACAAAGCCATTATCAATGGAAGAGATTATGGATGAGTTAAAAATTTCCCGTGGTAATACCAGCATGAACTTACGTCAGCTTATGGATTGGGGCATTGTTACTAAAGAACTTATTCCTGGTGAACGTAAAGAGTTTTTTACTACCGAAAAAGATGTTCAAGAACTGGCAAGACAAATCGCCAAAGAACGAAGTAGAAGAGAAATTAAACCTGTAATTAAAACCTTAAAAGAAGTTAGCTCCATTGAAGATGATGGCACAGAAAAGACAAAAGAGCTTATAAAACAAACCAAAGCATTACACGATTTAGCAGAAACGGCAGATGCTATGATGAATAAAATTGTTAATCAAGAACAAAACTGGATTACTAAATCTTTACTAAAACTTATTAAATAAAAAAATTTGAAATTAACTTTCAATATTTTCTGAAAATTTAAAAACATTAAAATGAGTTACAACATTCTATCATATAGTATTTATATTCCAGTCATATGCTTTATTACTGTTAAAATTGGTTGGTTGTTTTATAAGCATGGTGAGATATTTCTATTGAACATATTTGAATACAACAAAACATTAGTAAACAGTGTCAACAACTTATTATTAATTGGGTATTATTTAGTAAACCTTGGTTACGCAATATTTACCATAGCCTATTGGGAACATATAGAATCAATAAACCAATTAATAAATACACTGTCAACTACACTTGGAAGGATTATAATTCTTTTGGCTGTTTTGCATTACAACAACATTCTCATTTTAACATATATCATAAAATCAAAATCTTTAAAACAATAAATTATGGAAAATTCAAAAATTATTATCGGCTATTTAATATATCTCCCAATAGTTGTATCTCTGACCATTTACGTTTCTAAAATGCTTTTCAAAAATGGGAGATTATTCATGATCGACATTTTTAAAGGAAAAGAAGATATAGCCTTAGCAACTAACAAATTATTTGAAATCGGATTCTACCTCATTAATATAGGTTGGGCTATGCTAATTCTTAAAATTTCTTATTACAGTACAAGTGGAATGAGCTATCAATCACTCATTGAAATACTTAGTAAAAAAATAGGTGGTTTCTCAATCTATTTAGGAGTAATGTTATTTATTAACCTGTTCTTTTTCTTTAGAGGAAGAAGTAAATCTAGACAATCATTGAAACTAACAACCAAGCCTCAACTTAAAACTCCCAAATAGTATGAAAGCACTACATTATATTAACTGTTTTTTTTATCTAATAACCATTATACCATATTTAACTATATACTACGCAATGGTCGGTATGTATGTTCAATTTATACTTGGATTTGTTCAAATAATAATAGCAATCATCTTATTATTTTACACCAAAAAGTACAATAAAAACATTAAAGAGCACATATTATACTACTGGTCTTCTGTATTGGTTATTTTATTTATCATTCTTGCTCTTTCAAAATCTAATAATATTGGTAATGACATAATACAAATAGCATTTATTATTATAATTCCAATGTTAATTGCTAGCTATTTCGTTTATATAACTTACTTAATTCAAAAACAATGAAAACAATAATTATAGCTGGGGGCAGTGGGTTTCTCGGACAAATTTTAAAGGACTACTTTACTAAAAAAGACTATTTAGTAAAAATTTTAACCAGAAGTCCAAAACATAAAAATGACATTTACTGGAATGCTAAAGATATGGGGAAATGGACCAAAGAGTTAGAAAAAACTGAAGTCCTCATAAATCTTACTGGAAAATCTGTTGATTGCAGATACACAGAGAAAAACAAAAAAACAATTTATGATTCTAGAATCAACTCAACCCAACTGCTCGGACTAGCAATCAACCTTTGTAAAAACCCACCTAAAATCTGGATGAATTCATCAACTGCAACTATTTATAAACATTCACTAAAAAATACAATGACTGAAGAGCATGGAGAAATTGGAGACGATTTCTCCATGAATATTGCTAAATCTTGGGAAAAAGCTTTTAACTCAATAACAAATCCCAAAACACGAAAAATCATTTTAAGAACTTCAATTGTTTTGGGTAAAAACGGAGGCGCATTGATTCCTCTAAAAAGGATAACCAAGTTTGGATTAGGAGGCAAGCAAGGAAAAGGCAATCAGAAAGTTAGTTGGATTCACGAACTTGATTTTGCAAAAACTATCGAATTTCTAATTAGTTGTGAAAACTTAAGTGGTGTTTTTAATTTATGCGTTCCAAATCCCACTAACAATACTAAACTCATGAAGTCATTAAGAAAGGTTTTAAAAGTTCCTTTTGGGATACCTCAATCAAAATCTTTACTGAAATTTGGGGCTAAACTTATTGGTACAGAGATAGAGTTAGTTTTGAAAAGTAGAAACGTAATACCTGAACGATTGTTGCGCAATGGTTATTCATTTAAACATGTAGAAATAGAAAGTGCTTTATCGAATTTATTAAACCATTAAAAAAGTCATTTTTTTATCTTATTTTTGAAACTTAAAAATAATCGCATAGATAATGCCCAATCATCAAATTAATCCTAGCAAATGGATCGATTTATACTCCGATTACCTATATAACTACACGATTACACGTGTTAGCGATAGAGAGATTGCTCAAGATCTGGTACAAGATACTTTTTTAGCTGGCTTAAAATCTATGAAAAACTTTAAAGGGGAGGCTAGTGAACGTACGTGGCTTATCTCTATTTTAAAGCGAAAAATTATAGATCACTACCGTAAAATAAATTCAAATAAAGGAAAAGCAGAAGTACGCATTAGTTATAATGATGACTCTGAAACTGAAGGCGATTGGCTGGAAGAACGTGTTGCAGACCCATTTGATAAAACTGCGGAAGATACCATGCAAAATAGTGAACTAGGGGATGCTATTCATAATTGCTTAGGAAAATTGCCAGAAAAACAAGCAGATGTTTTTAAAATGAAAACCATTCAAGGCTTTGAGACCGAAGTAATTTGTAATGAATTAAATATTACTGCGTCTAACCTTTGGGTAATCATCCATAGGGCACGTACAGCTATGGCAGATTGCTTAAAAGAAAATTGGTTTTGATTATGAGTAAAATTAAGGTTTTTATTCCTTGCGATGATGCAAATCATGTATGTGATAAAACACAATATAAAGAGGCTACCCTATGGGAGAAAATAAAACTCAATATACATTTAATATATTGTAGAGCCTGTAGAAAATACACAAAAAATAATACGAAGCTTACCAAGGCTATGAAAAAATCTGAAGTAGAATGCTTAGATAGAAAGTGTAAAGAAACTATGAAACTAGATTTTGAAAAAGCTTTAAAAGATCATGCTAGTCAATAGAACATAATCAACAATATTAGCCATATAATTGGTATTCCTTCCACCCAGAAAGCACTATAGCTTTTTCCTTGCTCTGTCTTAGAAAACAATAAAAATAATAGTGTCATACATATAATTATCATTAAAATAATTATTTGTATCTCGCTTATTTCACTTTTAAAAAAAGTCAAAAAGAAGAATAGCATGAGTCCTACCCCTCCTATTATTTTTGTTTGCTTAATGCCTATTTTTTGGGGAATTGTTGAGAGCTTTAAACTGTCATATCTTAAGTCCCTGATTTCAAAAGGCAACATTAAAACCATTATGAATACGTATCTTTGAATGGCTGTTATTATAACATTGGTACCGATATGATAATTATTATTTATTAAAGGAAGTAATACTGTAACCCCAGACCAAATAAAGGCTATTAAGTATATTTTTAACCCTCCTATACTTCTTAAATTATGTTGCTTATCTAAAAAAAAACGTTTCGGTAAAAAAGGAATCGCATATAAAAATGTAATAGTAGCCAAGCCAGCCACACAAATTAAAGTTGTAGAACTTAACTTAACAGCATAATAGCACATAAAAAGAAAGCTAAAAAAGGAAAAAATCTGAATCAATTTTAGCCAATTTGCCAAACTTCTATGATGAAATTTTGCAATCCCAAAATACTTAACAAAATTATATCCAGTTATAGTTGCATAAAACACAAAATAAAGCATATTTTCATCATATGGAATTCCAAACTCTATAAGTGTAATCCATGTTAATGAAAATACCGATAAGGCAACATGTATACTACTGTTTAAATAGAAATTAAAGAGTTGCTTTATAAACTTCATAATGTAAAAATAATCAAAGTGTTGATAACGCCTCAAAAAGGTTAAAAACTTTCCATTTTATGCAATAAAACACATTAAATATTATGTATTTTTGCGAATTATATAATTAATTCACTCTTAATGAATACAAACGCTTTTGCATTGCGTCATATTGGTCCTACCGAAGACGACCAAAACCTTATGTTAAAAACCCTTGGTGTTGATTCTTTAGATCAATTGATTTACGAAACAATTCCAGACGATATTCGCCTAAAAAACGGACTAAATTTAGAAGCTCCGATGACTGAACACGAATATCTGTTACATATCCATGAGTTATCCAAAAAGAATAAAGCTTATAAAACATATATTGGTTTGGGATACCACCCAACAATTTTACCTGCTGTCATTCAAAGAAACATTCTTGAAAACCCAGGTTGGTATACAGCCTATACACCGTATCAAGCTGAAATTGCACAAGGAAGACTAGAAGCGCTTCTAAATTTTCAAACCATGGTTATAGACTTAACAGGTATGGAAATCGCAAATGCATCACTTCTTGATGAGAGTACGGCTGCTGCCGAGGCTATGAGTTTGTTATTTTCTGTTCGCGAACGCCATCAGAAAAAAGCGGGAATCAATAAGTTTTTTGTTTCCAAAAACATATTACCTCAAACCCTATCATTATTACAAACAAGAGCGACCCCAATTGGTATAGAGCTTGTTATTGGCAATGAAGATACTTTCGATTTCTCATCAGAATTTTTCGGGGCCATATTACAATACCCAGGTAAAGATGGCCAAATAACCGATATCAAAACATTTATAACCAAGGCAAATGAATCTCAAATTAAAGTTGCCGTTGCTGCCGATATACTCAGTTTAATAAAATTGGAGGCTCCTGGAAAATTTGGAGCAGATGTTGTTGTTGGTACCACACAACGTTTTGGCATTCCTATGGGATACGGAGGCCCTCATGCTGCATTTTTTGCAACTAAAGAAGCTTACAAACGTGATTTACCAGGTAGAATTATTGGTGTTACTAAAGATAAAAATGGTCATAGAGCCTTGCGCATGGCTTTACAAACACGCGAGCAACATATAAAAAGAGATAAGGCGACTTCTAATATTTGTACGGCACAAGTGTTATTGGCTGTTATGGCAAGTATGTATGCGGTGTATCATGGTCCTAAAGGCTTAAAATTTATTGCTAATAAAGTTCATAACAAAGCTTCTGAATTGGCAAATGCTTTGGGCAAATTAGGATACAATCAAATTAATACATCATATTTTGATACCCTTCAAATAAAAACAAAGTCAAAAAAAATAAGAGAAATTGCCAAAGCGAAAAAAGTAAATTTATATTACCCTGATAAAGAAACGGTCATTATTGCCATTAACGAAACAACTTCTATTAGAGATATTAATTACTTAATCTCTGTTTTTGCAGAAGCTGCCAAAAAAGAAACCATTACTATTTCGGCTATTACTAAAGCAAATAATGTTTCAGAACCTATGCAAAGGGCATCCGATTTCTTAACATCAGATGTTTTTAACAAATACCATTCTGAAACTGAATTAATGCGTTATATCAAATTTCTTGAACGCAAAGATCTGGCATTAAATCATTCTATGATTTCTTTAGGATCGTGTACCATGAAATTAAATGCTGCATCAGAAATGCTACCCTTAAGTTGGTTTAAATGGGGAAATATCCACCCTTTTGCACCTTTAAAACAAGCTAAAGGCTATCTAACCGTTTTAAAAGAACTGGAAGACCAATTAACAAAAATAACTGGCTTCGCAGCAACTTCGTTACAACCAAACTCTGGAGCACAAGGTGAATTTGCAGGACTCATGGTTATTAAAGCATATCACGAATCTCGGGGCGACCATCATAGAAATATCTGTTTGATTCCTTCATCGGCTCATGGTACAAATCCCGCAAGTGCTGTTATGGCTGGCATGAAAGTAATCGTAACCAAATCGACTGCAGAAGGAAATATTGATGTGGATGATTTACGTGAAAAAGCCGAATTACATAAAGATAATTTATCTGCCTTAATGGTAACATACCCTTCTACCCATGGTGTTTATGAGTCGGCCATTAAAGAAATCACTCAAATTATTCATGATAATGGCGGACAGGTATATATGGACGGTGCTAACATGAATGCTCAGGTAGGGTTAACAAACCCAGGAAACATAGGAGCCGATGTGTGTCATTTAAATTTACACAAAACATTTGCTATCCCTCATGGTGGTGGAGGTCCAGGTGTTGGCCCTATATGTGTTGCAAAACAGCTCGTTCCTTTTTTACCTGGAAACCCTATTATTAAAACTGGTGGAAAAAAAGCAATTACAGCTATTTCGGGAGCCCCATTTGGATCTGCATTGGCTTGTTTAATATCATACGGGTATATAAAAATGTTGGGAGCTGAAGGTTTAACAGAATCTACAAGACTTGCTATTTTGAATGCAAACTACATCAAGCATCGTTTAGAAGGCAGTTTTGATACTTTATATTCAGGTGAACGCGGTCGCGCTGCTCATGAAATGATTGTAGATTGCCGACCATTTAAAGCAAATGGCATCGAAGTAACAGATATTGCAAAACGCTTGATGGATTACGGCTTTCATGCGCCTACAGTATCTTTTCCTGTAGCTGGTACTTTAATGATCGAGCCTACAGAAAGTGAAAGTAAAGCTGAAATTGATAGATTTTGCGACGCCATGATTTCCATTAGAAAAGAAATAGACAATACCTCTAAGGACGATGACAATAATGTTTTAAAAAATGCACCACACACGCTAGATATGATAACATCTGATGAGTGGTATTTCCCTTACTCGCGTGAAACTGCTGCTTTCCCTTTAGAATATGTTAGAGATAACAAATTTTGGCCAAGTGTAAGACGTGTTGATGATGCCTATGGAGATAGAAACTTAATATGTTCATGCATTCCTATAGAAGCATATGCCGAGGCATAAATAGCCTTTTGAACATCGTAAATAAACATAAAAGGAAATTTGCCTTTAATTAGAAAAAAGTATATTGCTATTTGTATGCTAAACTAATTAAAGGCTATTTTATGAATATAAAAATAACTGGTACTGGAAGCTATATTCCATCTAACGTTGAAAAAAACACCGACTTTCACAACCACACATTTTTAAATAATGACGGTTCTTCCATAAACGCACCAAATGAAGTTATAGTTGAGAAATTTAAAGCGATAACAGGTATAACCGAACGTCGTTATGCAAAAGAACATTTAAACGCCTCAGATTTAGGCTTCTTTGCTGCAGAAAAAGCCATAGAAGATGCTAAAATAGATCCAGAAACCATAGATTACATTATTGTAGCCCACAATTTTGGAGATGTTAGACATACCACTAACCAAAGTGATATACTCCCTTCCTTAGCCTCAAGAATCAAGCATAGCTTACGTATTAAAAATCCCAAATGTGTGGCTTACGACATCCTATTTGGCTGTCCAGGTTGGGTAGAAGGTGTTATTCAAGCAAAGGCTTTTATAAAAGCTGAAATGGCAAAACGCTGTTTGGTTATCGGATCTGAAACTTTATCTAGAGTCGTTGATAAATACGATAGGGATTCCATGATTTTTTCTGATGGTGCTGGTGCCACAATTGTTGAAGGAACCCATGAAGAAGGTGGGGTTTTGGCTCATGAAACGGCTAGTTTTACTTATGATGAAGCTTACTATTTATTCTTTGGGAATTCAAATAATCAAGAATTACCAAAAGATACAAGGTATATAAAAATGGACGGACGCAAAATTTATGAATTTGCACTTGTTAATGTTCCTAAAGCCATGAAAACCTGCTTGGACAATAGTGGTTTTGGTATAAAAGACGTAAAAAAAATATTCATCCACCAAGCCAATGAAAAAATGGATGAAGCCATTTTAAAACGCTTTTACAGACTTTATAAAACAGAGATTCCAGAAAATATTATGCCTATGAGCATTCAAAATTTAGGCAATAGCTCTGTAGCTACCGTACCTACTCTTTTTGATCTGGTAAAAAACAATAAATTAGAAAATCATAGCCTAACAAAGGGTGATGTTATTATATTTGCAAGTGTTGGTGCAGGCATGCACATTAATGCCATTGTGTATAAATATTAATAATGTACGAGAAAAATTATCCGAACAAACGTTTTAAGCTTACTCTTCAATTTTTAAAAAAACACATTTCTAATTCTGAGACTATTTTAGATTTAGGCGTTGTTAATCCGTTTACAAAAATCATGCAGGAAAACGGGTATTCTGTTGAAAACACGCTTGGTGAAGATATCGACTTAGATACTTCTATCATTGAAAACTCTAATTCGGATGTGGTAACCGCTTTTGAGATTTTTGAACATTTATTATCTCCATTCACTGTTTTACGATCTGTAAAAGCAGACAAGTTAGTAGCGAGTGTTCCCCTTAAATTATGGTTTTCTTCTGCCTATAGAAGCAAAACTGATATGTTAGACAGGCATTACCATGAGTTTGAAGATTGGCAATTCGACTGGTTGCTGGAAAAAGCTGGCTGGAAAATTATAGACAGAAAAAAATGGACACATCCTGTAAAAAAAATAGGTGTAAGACCCATTTTACGCTGGTTTACTCCTAGATATTATATTATATATGCCGAAAGGGTTTAATTAGATGTTAATGACATCAAAATAATTGAGTTGTTTTTTCATTTTAATATCATGTCTTATTTGAAATGGTACTACTTCAACATAAATGCCACTTGCCTATAATTGTTAACAGCTCCTATAAACTCAAATTGCCATTTATTATTAGTACATCTTTTAAATATTTCGAACGCCTCAAATTCATGATCATGGCTTGAAAACTCATCAAATATGAGTATATCATTTGTTTTAAGCTTAGGAAATATTTGAAACAGCACAAAAAGTGTTGACGAGAACAAATCTGCATCCAAATGGTATACACATTGCTCATTAAAGTCACTAGCTGATAATGTTTTATAAACCGAATCCTGAAACCAACCTTTTACAAAGCTTACTCGACTATCATTTATATTTGGGAAGCTTCCTTTCTGATCAAAATGACCTTCTTTTTTATCTTCCCAACTCTCTGGGAGTCCCTCAAATGAATCAAAACCAACAAAACGCGATGTTTCTACTTGGTTAGTTTCAGACCATTTTTTAATCATATCACCACCAGCAACTCCAAACTCGTAATAGTAAATAGGTTTGTTTTTTAATGTCTCCAAAAGTTTGTCATGAAGCTGAAACCTGTTTTTGTACGTTGCCGATTTGTTATAATAATCGTTGATTTCACCTTTATTTCTATTTTCGCCCATAAAGGCAACAAACTCCATGTATTTAAAAACAATATGAAAAGGTTTGCATAGCCTTTTTAAAAATTTATATAGTTTCGTTTTTGACAAAAAGGGATGAAATGGCATATTATTTACTTTCTATTACCGTTATTATATTATCGTTATGTATGTCTCTATTCTGACTAAATCTTAGCTCCCGAAAAGCACCTTCTTTTTGTATGGTTTCAAATCCAAAATCATAAAAAACCTGAGCAGAGAATTTATTTTTTTCTGTATGATTGTACTTAACCCAAAAATCGCCCGATTCAAGATAACGTTCTAATATATGAGTTAAAAAAGCGTGTTCTACCCTTTTGCTCTGGATACGGCAACTAAACATCAAATCAACTAATCGGTTTTTAGATTTTTTAATAATACCAAACCCAATAATTCCATAGTCGCCAAATCGGTCTTTACATCTTAATATATAAGCAGAAAGATCAGTATTACCATAGATATTGGAAATATCATCTTTGGTATATCGATTGCCCGAAAAATTCATTTGATTGGTCCTTTGAGTAAGTTCATAGACTCTTTCAAAATGTGCTTCCTTCAAGGGTTCTATTTCTAATTCAATATTACAGGTATGGAGAAAGTCAAAATATTCACCTTCATAATCATCTGAAAGTTTTTTCCTTTTAGCTTCGTTTGCATAAAATGTCTTTCGGTTGGCACTTTCATTAGTAATCGGAACTTGAAGCGCTTCCAAATCTGGTATCGTTTGGTAATGGACGGCATCTATTAACCTCACTTGGGGAAGCGTCATTTCAATCTCCTTTCTTTCAAATTCGGAATCATCAATGAATAAAAACGTATTGATATTAATATTAAGATCAAGCGCTATTTCTTTTAGGCTTTTACTTTTGGGTAACCATGAAATTTTAGGATGAATAAAAAAATCTTCAATACCAAAATGTTTTAATGCAGCCATGGCAGTATCGTAATCATTTTTACTTGCTATAGAATTTACAATACCCCTATCTTCTACATACTTTAAAATTTCTTTAATACCTTCTTTAAGTTTTAGTTTTTCAATACCATCTTCTACTAGAATACCACTCCACATCGTATGATCTAAATCCCAAACAATGCATTTAATTTTTTTAGCTGCTTGGTCTGCCTGTTGGTAATCCTTCAATTGCACAAACTCGGTTGTTCCAAAATATAAAGGGGTTTGACTATTAATAGCTTCAGGAATAAAGTTAATACGATAAGGTATTTCTATTTTCACCCTTTTTGCAATCTCATCAAATGGAATCATTTCTTTATGATACCCAGGTTTCAACTCAATTCGGTATTGAAAAGGAATTTTACTGTACTTTTGATCGTCATTTCTAATTACCAAACCCAAAGGTATCATAGTATCAGTAGGATTATAAACTTCCAGTAAGAAACCATTTGGAGTTTTTGTTCCTCTATTTTGTTCACTTATTATTTTATTCTTTTTCTGGCTATATCTCTTTTGAATTATTTTTTTTCTAATGAATTTTGGAGGAACAAAATGCACCAATCTTGAAAGTTTCAATTCTCTTTCCTCTAAGCTTTCAATTTCACTACAGTCGTATAACTCATTATTTCCTTGAGTCGCCAATACACCCCATTTTTTAAATTGAATCTTTAATATCTGGGAAACTTTGTTTGCTCTATTAGGATGAATTACCCGTTCTATACCTTCAACAAATCGTTGACATTTCCCATCAATTCTAGGTGAATATAAATCGCAGGTTTTAAAACATGAAGGCATGGCGCATTCAGTACAGTGCTCAGTCCAATGAAGCATACTTCGACACTTTATACCTCTATAGGTACCTGAGAATTCCTCCCAAACCTCCTGAGGCAAATCTTCTTGAATAGTTTTAATATATACTTCTGATTCGTACATGTTGATTAAGCTTCCGGTATAATAATGAGCATATCATTTTTATAAATCGCTTAGGCTATTTTTATATTGTAAATATAAACGAAGTCTTTTTATCGATGCCTATTTTATTTAGCTTTTAATATCTTTTAATATGATATTTACCAATTACTTTATTAAAATATTTATAAAGGTTTTCTTGAACTATTCTTTTTTCTGTTTGCTTAGTTGGATTTTCAAGTGAAAATCGTTGGATTATACGATCATCCATATCTTTTTTCAAACCAGAATTACCAAAAATCTTTATATTACTATCGTATTCCAACAGTGATTCTATTAATTTTTTGGAAATGGATCTGTCTGAAAAAGGGAATGAAAAAAAGGAATAACTAATATTAAAATGACGCTTTAGCCAATCTATAGAATTAATTATTTCCGCTTTCTGTTCTTCATATGATAGTTGAATAAGCGGGGGATGCGTCATTGTATGGCCTCCAAAATAGAATCCATCGTCTACCATTTCTTGAATTTGTTCTTTTGTAATATATGGTTTATGACTTTTTAAATAGGCTTCTATATTTATATTTAAAAAGTTTAAAACATCATTAACCTTTCCCCTCTCCGTATATTTAATATTTGTGAATTTTTGCTTGAATTCTTCTATGTTATGATAAGAAAAAGAAAATATTTCACTTATTTTATCTAAACTGGATTTTTCATAATTTTTACTTTTCAAGTTAGAAATTATTATACTTATATAATGCTTATATAAACCTTCTCTATTATCAACAAAACTTGGATTTATAAAGAATATAGCCTTAATATTCTTTTTCTTTAAGATAGGATAAACCTCAGTATATATCTCTTGCAAACCATCGTCAAAAGAAAGTAAAAAGCTATTTTTTTTAAGGCTGTTTTCTAATAAATTTTTCGGATCTAGAGATTTATAATGACTATTTAAAATATCAATATCAAATAAAAATTGTTCTTTGTTTTTAAATGAATATAGATTTTCAATATGGTCTACTTTGATATCCTTTATTATATGGTAATATGGAAATATACTCTGATTCTTAAATACTGGTAAAAATCTTTTATCAGAGACTTTGTATAAAATGTCTTTTACAATTCCCATAATGGCTAAGTTAAAGTGTCAAATCATATACTTTGGCTTATTTCGACTACGCTCCATACAAGCCACTCAATATAACCTAAAGTCGAGATGTTTTGTTTTTCAAAAATAACAATTAACAACACGAAACAAAGTTATTTCTTTTTTAACAATGAAACATTATCTACAGGCATTTTCATAATGGCGCAAATATTATACTTCAATATTATATTATTTATGCAGAAAGAGTTTAACTTTGAATAAACAAACTTCAATTTTGAATTTCTATATCATAATCCCCGCTCATAACGAACAAAGCTCTATAGGTCTCACTTTAGATTCGTTGTCCAAGCAGACGTTACCTCCAAAACGCTTAGTGGTTGTAAATGATAACTCGACAGACAAAACGCAAGATATTGTTGAGGCTTATGCCGAAAAACACCCATGGATTTCTTTAGTAAACTCTAAATCCTCTAACGAGCATTTACCTGGTTCAAAAATCATCAATGCCTTTTACAAAGGTTATGAGATTCTAGATGACAACTATGATGTGATTTGTAAATTTGATGCTGATTTAATTTTTCCGAATACTTATTTAGAACAACTATCCAATCACTATAAAACCAGTGAAAAACTAGGTATGGCTTCTGGTTTTTGCTATATAGAAAAAAACAATAATTGGGTATTGGAAAACTTAACCCGGAAAGACCACATTCGTGGTGCATTAAAAGCTTATAGAAAAACTTGTTTTCTCCAAATTGGAAAACTCAAACCGTCCATGGGCTGGGATACCGTTGATGAATTATTGGCTAAATTTTATAATTGGGAAATTTTAACCGATGCATCTTTAAAAGTGAAGCATCTAAAACCAACGGGAATTAGTTACAATAAGGCTTCAAAATATTTACAGGGGGAAGCCATGTACAAAATGCGATATGGATTAATTATCACCTTAATTTCTGCTTTGAAATTAGCTTATAAAAAGCGAAGTCTTACTTTATTCAAAAATTATATGTCTGGTTATTTTAAAGCTAAAAAAAGTAAAATGCCCTATTTAGTATCAGAACAGGAAGGCATATTTATTCGTGATTTACGTTGGAATGGTATAAAAAACTCTTTGTTTTTAAAAAGCAAAAGAAGCTAACCATTTCAAGCCAACTTCTTTTGCAAGGGATCAACACAAAATAAGACCTTTATTCTACAAGTAATCTTTTTACTGTTTTTATAGAATTATCTTTATTCGTAATACTAACCAAATAAAGTCCTTGGGGTAATGAACTAATATTCAAATTAATAGTTTTCTTATTTTCAGATTTCATATTAACAGATTTATTAATAACCTCTCGACTAGAAAAATTATAAATTTTCACCGTTACATCTTCGTCATCAATTCCCGATAAATCAATTTTCAAGTTATTCCTAGCAGGGTTAGGGTGCATAGAAATTTTAGCAGATTTACTTTCATGATGATTAGCATAATTAATCAAATCGCAAACAGCACTATCCGATGGAAATCTAAAAACGGGGATTGGGTTTGATAAATCATAGCAGCCAGATAAATCGGTAAACGCATTATTACCTTGTTCCGCTCCATATATGGTGTTGAAACTCAAATGCCAAATTAAACAAACTCCAGGTCCAGCACCATCAAAATTAACAACATCTGGTGATGGTGGCAAACCAAGAATATTGCCTTCTACATCGGTAACAACCCATTGTGAGTTATATCCTTTATTATTATGTAATTTTATTCCTGTAGCGAAATCATCATTGCCATCGCCTTCACAGAACAAGTATAATCCACCAGCTTTAATATAACCACCATTAAGATCGCACACTGGTTCAACTTTATCAGTTCTAATAACCTCTATTGGGTTTGATAAACTGTAACAACCTATCAAGTCGGAGGCATTCTTTCCTTGCTCTGCGCCTTCTATGTCGCCATCAAAGCTTAAGTGCCATACTAGGCAGGTGCCTTGTCCAGCTCCGTCAAAATCCACAACATAAGGGCTTGGTGGTAAACCTAAAATATTGCCTTCTGCATCGGTAACTACCCATTGCGAGTTTCCTCCAGAGTTACCTTCCAAGGTTATCGCACCTTCTGGGATGTTATCGGCTACACCGTCACCAACAGTGAACTCAAATGGCCCTCCAGACAAGGTACCTCCCTTGGGCTCGTTCCTTACCACTTCTATAGGATTGGATAAATCGTAATCACCTACCAAATCGGATGCGTTCTTTCCTTGCTCAGCACCTTCTATATTGCCATTAAAACTTAGGTGCCATACCAAACAGGTGCCTGGTCCAGCTCCATCAAAGTCCACAACATATGGAGTTGGTGGCAAACCTAAAATATTACCATCTGCATCGGTAACTACCCACTGAGAGTTTTCTCCTGAATTACCTTCTAAAGTAATAGCGCCTTCTGGAATGTTATCGGCAATACCATCTCCCACACAATATTCAAATGGGCCTCCCGACAGCGTACCGCCATCTATTGCCGAGTTTCTTATAACCTCTATTGGGTTTGACAAACTGTAACAGCCTATCAAGTCGGAGGCATTCTTTCCTTGCTCTGCGCCTTCTATATCACCATTAAAACTTAGGTGCCATACCAAACAGGTGCCTTGTCCAGCTCCGTCAAAATCCACAACATAAGGACTTGGTGGTAAACCTAAAATATTGCCTTCTGCATCGGTAACTACCCATTGCGAGTTTCCTCCAGAGTTACCTTCCAAGGTTATCGCGCCTTCTGGAATGTTATCGGATACACCGTCACTAACAGTGAACTCAAATGGCCCTCCAGACAAGGTCCCACCTTTAGGCTCGTTCCTTACCACTTCTATAGGATTGGATAAATCGTAATCACCTACCAAATCGGATGCGTTCTTTCCTTGCTCAGCACCTTCTATATCTCCATTAAAACTTAGGTGCCATACCAAACAGGTGCCTGCACCTGCGCCATCAAAGTCTACAACATATGGAGTTGGTGGCAAGCCTAAGATATTACCTTCTGCATCGGTAACTACCCATTGGGAATTTGCCCCAGCATTACCTTCCAAAGTAATAGCACCTTCTGGAATATTATCGGCAATACCATCTCCTACACAATATTCAAATGGGCCTCCCGACAGCGTACCACCGTCTACTTTTGCATAATTTCTAATAACTTCAATAGAATTCGACAGACTGTAACAGCCTACCAGGTCGGAGGCATTCTTTCCTTGTTCTGCACCTTCTATGTCGCCATCAAAGCTTAAGTGCCATACCAAACAGGTGCCTGGTCCAGCTCCATCAAAATCCACAACATATGGGCTTGGCGGTAAACCTAAAATATTACCATCTGCATCGGTAACTACCCATTGGGAATTCCCTCCCGAATTACCTTCCAAGGTTATCGCGCCTTCTGGAATATTATCGGCTACACCGTCACCAACAGTAAACTCAAATGGTCCTCCAGACAAGGTACCGCCCTTGGGCTCGTTCCTTACCACTTCTATCGGGTTGGATAAGTCGTAATCACCTACCAAATCGGAGGCATTCTTTCCTTGCTCAGCACCTTCTATCTCACCATTAAAACTTAGGTGCCACACCAAGCAGGTGCCTGGTCCAGCTCCGTCAAAGTCCACAACATATGGAGTTGGCGGCAGACCTAAGATATTACCATCTGCATCGGTAACTACCCATTGGGAATTTTCTCCCGAATTACCTTCTAAGGCGATAGCACCTTCTGGAATGTTATCTGCAATACCATCTCCCACACAATATTCAAATGGGCCTCCCGATAGCGTACCGCCATCTATTGCCGAGTTTCTTATAACCTCGATTGGGTTTGACAAACTGTAACAGCCTATCAGGTCGGAGGCGTTCTTTCCTTGCTCTGCGCCTTCTATGTCACCATCAAAGCTTAAGTGCCATACCAAACAGGTGCCAGGCCCTGCTCCATCAAAATCTACAACATACGGACTTGGCGGTAATCCTAAAATATTACCTTCTGCATCAGTAACCACCCATTGAGAGTTCCCTCCCGAATTACCTTCTAAAATTATGGCACCTTCCAGGATATTATCGGCTTCTTCATTTCCGACAGTGAACTCAAATGGTCCTCCCGATAAGGTGCCTCCCTTGGGGTCATTTCTTACTACTTCTATTGAATTGGATAAATCATACCAACCTCTTAACCTTGATAAATTCTTTCCTATCTTTAAATTTCTAACATACCACCAATACGATACATGCCAAATTTTACAAACCCCAGCTCCCGCATTTTCAAAATCAAATGGAGGTGCTTTGGGCAAGGCCAAAATATTATTTTTATCATCGGTGATAATCCATTGTTTCTTTTTTCCTCGATCACCTCTTAGATACACATTTATAGGTGTTGAGTTTCCGTCAATACAAATTGTTGTATTATCCTTTGTGCTAATTTTACCTCCATCAAGATACCTACCTCGCTTCTCTTGCTGAGCATCTAAATTAGAATTCATTAACAAAAAGAAAACAATTAAAAGTAGATTTCCAGCATATTGAACTGGTCGTCCAATATGACTTAAAAACTGTAGTTTCTTCATAATATTATTTTTTTGATTAATTAACTTTTGTAAAGCTAAATGACAAAAAAAGATCAAAATGTTAGCTGGCTAACATTTTGATCTTTAATATTTTAATAAATTAGTACGTTAATTAAAACTCCAGCCTTTATAACTACTTGAAGCTTCCAATTCGGCTTCTAGACTATCGTCTAATTGGGGGAAGAAATCTATTCCTGTTAAAGTTTCAATAGTATCTACAGAAACTACAAATTCGTATAATGGCGCATCTGATTTTTTATGCGGCATCAAAAATCCTATCATCTTCGTTTTTCCAGAATTATTATCGATCAACACTTTGTAAAATTGATTCGGAACAGACACATGATCTTTACCTATAGTACGCATCTGACCTTTTAAAACACCACCCGTAACAACAAAAACACCATCATATTTACTTGCCCAATAGCGTACTTTTTGCTCAAGCCTATTCCAAATACCAGAATTAAATTGATGTTCTTGAGGACTAATATTACTTGTTAAAAATGTTTCATCATGAGCCATTTGGCTGTATTTCCTATCACCAGCTGGGCATAAATGTCCGCGGTCATAGCCAGATTTTTTATAGTTTCTCCAATGTGCCGCGCCTGTCTTTACGGCTTTATCTATTTCAAAATAAGGACGTTTAAAATGACTATTAGAAAGATGTGCTTTTTTTAATTCGTAAGCAACCCATTCTGCTTGTTCATGTGGTTCGCTATAAGACAATGAATATCCTTCATGGTGGATTACTTGATCTGTTGTACTTGTAGGCAGAAAATATTCGTTCGTATTATTTTTAACTTCTTTGCCTGTTTCAACAATGTCAAGCGTTTCCTCTTCATTTAAAAAAAACTCATAACCATAAATTCCCAAAACGATAAGGATTGCTATAAGTGAGTAAATTGTCTTTTTATTCATACTAATCTAAAACAAACTCCAGAGGCTGACCTATGGCTCCATTTGGGAAACTAATCCCCAAAAGCGCAGACATAGTTGGAGCGATGTCTGTTATTTCAGTTTTTTGAAATGTCTGGCCTTTTTTTATACCTTTGCCAAAAAACAAAAGCGGTACGTGTGTATCATAATTTAGACCACTACCATGAGTAGAACCTGTCTTCTTATAAGAAATATGGGCTGGATCATCTACCAACAATACATCTCCTGACCTCTTTTGGTTAAATCCGTTTTGTAATAAAGCTTCAATTCCAGTCGTAAAATTCACAGAGCTCATCGTAGTTGCTGTAT
Source organism: uncultured Flavobacteriaceae bacterium (assembly GCA_947501845.1). Lineage (GTDB taxonomy): Bacteria > Bacteroidota > Bacteroidia > Flavobacteriales > Flavobacteriaceae > Flavivirga. The sequence continues at coordinate 109,180 of CANMXP010000006.1, forward strand.
ACGCCTTTGAAATATGCTTGTAAGTTATTTGCTCATTGACAACGGCATCTTGAACATCTCTTAAATTTAAGCCTAATGTTTTAATTTTTTCTCTATTTAAGAAAATTTGATTGTTGCTAACTTTCTCCAAAATTTCTGTGGTTCCATAAGTATTCAATAGAAATTTTTGAAATTTCTCTTTACGTTCATCATTGTTTAAATACCCTGCAGGAATTTTAACAGATTGTAAATATGCAGGCACATCTACTGCTCCATGATCTGCTGTTAAAAAGACGGTATACGCTCCTTTTCCCACTTTAGCATCAAGTGTAGCAAAAAGTCTTTCTAAATCTTTATCTAAACGCAAATAGGTATCCTCAACTTCCTTTGAATTCACTCCAAAATTATGTCCTATATAATCTGTACTGGAATAACTAATGGCTAAAACATCTGTAATGGCATCTTTCCCTAGTTGCTCTCCTTCCAATGCCGCTAAAGCAAAATCGGTAGTTAAACTATTCCCAAAGGCTGTCATCTTTAAAATATTAAAACCACCATTTTTAGCTTTTAATGCATTTAAATCATACGGAAACGTTGCTGTTTTTTTTCCTTTAAAACCGCTTTCAAATGTATTTAGGTCACTTCCGCTTTCTGTATATGAATTAATATCATACAAGGTGTTCCAAACTTTAAAATAAGCTTCTACAGCTTCAGATGCATTAAAATCTTTTACCCATTTTGGTAAATCGTTCATATAAAACGAACTGGAAATCCAATGACCTTCATCCTCACCATGAAACCAATAAGCGGCATTTGCAGTATGTCCTGCTGGTAAAATGGCCCCTCTGTCTTTAATTGAAATGCCTATAGTTTTCCCCCTCATCTGGGTAAACAACCTGTTTTCATCAGGAAAGGTAGACGTTTTCATTCTGTGCGGAGACATCTGTCCTGCATTTCCTTTAGTACCAACAGACTGAACGGAGTTATCTCCAGCACAATACACTGACTTCTTTGTTTCCTTATCATACCAACCATTACTAATAACGCCATGGTATTTAGGTGTTGTACCTGTGTAAACCGATGTATGGCCTGGTCCTGTATATGTAGGGATGTAGTTAAAATGATTATTTTTACAATTGAAACCTTCATTCATCATACGCTTAAAACCGCCTTCCCCATATTTATTATAGAACCGCGTTAAATAATCGTAACGCATTTGGTCGACTACTATACCCACAACTAATTTTGGATTCGTTCCATTAGTTGGTATTTTTTCTATGACTGTATTTTGTGCCTTTATAGACATACAAAAAAAGAAAACTAGGAGGAGTGAAAATATATTTTTTATCATAACCGTTTTATTTCTATGAACCAAAAATACAGATTTTAAAACATCAAAATTTAAATTTAAGGTTAAATACCATGAACTTTTTTTTACTTTAGCACTAACAAAACTTAATATGACATACCTTCACAATATTGGTGCTTATTTTTTAATGATCGTTGAGATGTTTCGCAAACCTACCAAATGGTCTGTGATGAAGAAGTTGATATTAAAAGATATTGACGATTTAGTTATAGGTTCTCTTGGTATAGTGGCATTTATCTCATTTTTTGTTGGTGGTGTTATCACAATTCAAACTGCTTTAAATATAACCAACCCCCTTATTCCTAAATACTTGGTTGGGTTTGCTACAAGGCAATCCGTTGTATTGGAATTTGCTCCTACTTTTACTTCTATCATTATGGCTGGAAAAGTTGGTTCTTTTATAACCTCCAGTATAGGTACTATGCGTGTTACCGAGCAAATAGATGCTCTAGAAGTTATGGGTATAAACTCTTTAAACTATCTGATTTTACCTAAAACTGTGGCTTTATTATTATACCCTTTCACTATTGCTATAGGCATGTTTTTAGGCATTCTTGGAGGTATGGCTGCCTGTGTTTTTGGTGGTTATACAACTTTAGAAGATTATATTTTGGGTATACAAACCGATTTTCAAGCGTTTCATGTTATTTATTCATTTATAAAGACTTTTGTTTTTGCTTTTATCCTGGCTACGATTCCTTCTTTTTATGGTTATTATATGAAAGGCGGGGCACTTGAAGTTGGAAAAGCTAGTACAACGTCTTTTGTTTGGACTTCTGTTGTTATTATACTGTTAAATTATATATTAACCGATATGATGTTAGGCTAATGATAGAGGTAAAAAATTTACATAAATCTTTTAGTGGTGTTGAAGTTTTGAAGGGCATCAATACAACCTTTGAAAAAGGAAAAACCAACCTTATTATTGGGCAAAGTGGCTCTGGAAAAACTGTTTTTCTTAAATGTTTATTAGGATTGTTTGATTATGAAGAAGGTTCTATCTCATACGATGGAAAAATATTTTCACAATTATCTGAAGATGAAAAGCGGAACTTGCGTGCCGAAATTGGCATGGTATTTCAAGGAAGTGCTTTATTTGATTCTATGACTATTGCAGAAAATGTTATCTTCCCGTTACAGATGTTCACTAACCAAAGTAAAAGTGAAATGGATGACCGTGTTGACTTTGTTTTAAAACGTGTGAATTTAGACGATGCTCACAATAAAATGCCTAGTGAAGCTTCGGGAGGTATGCAAAAACGGGTTGCTATTGCTAGGGCTATAGTAAACAATCCTAAATACTTATTTTGTGACGAGCCTAATTCTGGATTAGACCCAAAAACGGCTATTGTTATAGATAATCTTATTCAAGAAATCACCGATGAATACCAAATTACAACTGTAATTAATTCGCACGACATGAATTCTGTTATGGAGATTGGTGAAAAAATAGTATTCTTAAAAGATGGTCTTAAAGCCTGGGAAGGTTCTAATAAAACTATTTTTAAAACCGATAATGAAGTTGTTACAGACTTTGTTTATTCTTCCAACTTATTTAAGAAAGTTCGCAAAATGTATTTAGAGGAAAATAAATAATTCATTTTCAGCTTACAAATCAAACCATCTCAACTACAAATTAAGCTTATAACACATCACTTTGTTATGAAAAAAGGTAGGTACAAGTAACATTTGTGTTTCGGGAATATAATCAATATCTGCTGCGTAAATATCATTTTCCCGTGTATCAAGCAATAATGTTTTTTCCCAAGTGGTAGCATCATCTATATAAAAAACTTGCCCTTTCCAATTGGATACAATAAAATCACCATTTTTCAACCTTACAACACCATCTCCATGACCAACACCTTCTGTTAGTATTTTAGAGCTGTTTGTATTAAAATTATACATTCCAAAACATTGGCTACCTGAATCTGCAAAGAAAATAGCTTCTTTTTGATATAACAGGCCATTTAATCTTCCCTCACCATCCATTTTAAGACTATTGAGCGCTCCGTTTTCCAAAACATAAATTGAGTTGCTATTCGACCCAGACGCATATACAATGCCACTGGGGCTTATTGTAATATCATTTAACTGAGGTTTTCCCTCCACAGGATAGCTATTAATTATTTTTTGCGATTCTATATCTATCTCTACAATTCTATCAATATCGTTTACATATAGTTTACCACCAAAAATCCCCATACCTTTTGGACCACTTAGACCTTCAAGCCATTTTAATTCTAAAATATTTCCTTTGGTATCTATGGTAGATATAAAGCCATTATTATCTTTTTCCCATGGTGCATTATTGATATTAGCAACATAAATAACATCAAGCTTTTTATTATATAAAACAGCTTCACAGGTTGTTAAAAGAGAATCTGTTTGCCATACCAAATCCAAACTTGGTGTATTTTTTAAGACTTCTTTAGCCTGATGACTATGTTCCTGATTTGTTTCACGTTTTTCTTTACATGAAACACCTAATAAAAGCACTATTAAGATAGCTCCTAAAATATTATTTTTCATTGTATTTGAATTTATATAAAGCGCTACTAAGAAATTTATATCTAATGTTTAAAATAGGGTAACAATAAACTAATCACCCTGCTTATCAGTCTTATACTTTAAAACCACCGAACCACTTACATGGTCATGAATTGCTTTCTTTTTTTCATTTCCACTAATGGTAAGCAGCGAAATCCATCCTAAACTAAACTTACAAATAAATCTAATAACAGCCTTTGGAAATAGAATATTTCTTTGTTCGTCATGTTCTCTTTTAACTACAATATCACTAAAAAAATGACCTACTGTTGCTCCAAAAAAAGAAATAAGAATTGGTTCGTAAACTAAAAAAATAGAAACAAATACAGAAATTCTGATATAATTAGGGGCTGCTTCAAACAAATTTAAAATTTCGGTAGCAGAGTACATTAAAACGATAATTACAATACCATCAATAGTTGCAGCCTTAACTCTTGTAAATATTTGTGCATATTTATCTTCCATTATCTAATCAACCCTTTTAATTACCAAATTATTCAATTTTAATTCTTGTTTCATCCATGCACTTAACTTCTCTTCCTTTACCAAAGCCAAACTATCCTTTAGAGATTTTCTCCATTTTACATGAGCAACCGCTATAGTATCAATTTTAATAAAATCTTTAGACGCAAGCATTTTTGCATAACTAAAATATTGCAGATCACTAAACCTAACTTTGGCATCACGCGATAGACTGGTAAATGAGACTGAATTCTTTTGTGAATCGTTACTCTCTATTTTCTTATTTAATTCTGTGACTTCAATCTGTAAGTCTACAATTTGCTTTTGTAAACCAGAAATGATATTATCCTTTTGGTCTAATTCTTTGATAGCCCTATCATAAGCATCAGATATTTTATCAAAACTTCTATTTTTATTTCCATTTATTTCAAGACTAAACTCTTTAATCTTTTCATAACGTTTTAATTCATTTCTTAAATCGGCTTCAGTAGCATCTAATATTTCTCCATTAAAATATAGCGTTATTTTTTTTTCATCAGGATTCCATGTTCCATTTTGAAACCACAATTCAGGATTCGATTTAATTTCATCTTTTACAAAGTTGTTGTAATCATTTTCAAAACCACTTAGCTTTATAAAATCTACAAATGTCCATATAGCAGGTGCCATAACTAATATTGCCAATATAGATGCCAGTTGTGCGATGCGCTTTCTTTTTTTAGAATTAGCATATTTTAGCATGGGGAAGCGAAGCACTTTCAATACTATAAATGTTGCCAATGCAATAAAAATAGTATTGATGGTAAACAAATACATGGCGCCAACAAAATAATCCCAGTTATGAGCCAATCCATATCCTGCTGTACACAAAGGTGGCATTAAAGCGGTAGCAATCGCGACGCCAAAAATAACGGAAGCGATGGTTCCTTTTTTGGTACGGGCAATAATTAATGCCGAACCACCAAAAAAAGCAATAAGCACATCTCTTACATCTGGTTTTGTACGTCCAAAAAGCTCGTTAGTAACCAAGTCTGCTGTTGGAAAAAACTTAAAAAACAAATAGGCCGTTAGCAAACTCAAAACAATCATGGTTGCTAAGTTTACCAATGATTTCCTTAAGGTATCAATATCGTTAATAGCAATAGAAAGTCCTACTCCCAGAATAGGTCCCATTAATGGAGAAATTAACATGGCTCCAATAACGACCGCAGTAGAATTCGCATTTAGACCAACAGAAGCCACAAAGATCGAGCAAATTAAAATCCATGCCGTAGCCCCTTTAAAAGGAATATCTTTTTTTATAGCTTCAATAGTAGCATCTCTGTCGGTATCATCTCTAAAATCCAACAGCTCACTAAAAAAAGTTTTAACACTCTGAAACAGACCTTTAGCATCTTTTTTTACAGCTTCTTTGGATTGCTCTACAGCCTTATCCTGTTTTGTTTCTTCTTCAGAAAAATTGAATTTACTTTCTTCGCTCATAATTATATATTACCCATAATGTTCTCCAAACTTGTCTTTCACTTTTTGAAGAACTTTTTTAATATCTTGTTCTTTTGTTTTAGGAAAGATAAGTAAAACTTCGTCTTTATCTACAATAATGTAATCTTTCAGCCCATCAACAACTACAATTTTATCATTCTTGGTACGGATCATATTTCCAGAAGTATCCTCCGTTAAAGTCCTGGCATTTACTATAGCATTTTTGGTGTCATCTTTATCTAACTTATCGTATAAACTTCCCCAGGTCCCAAGATCATTCCAATCAAACTCTGCTGCAATTACATAAACATTGCCAGATTTTTCCATAATGGCATAGTCTACCGAAATATTTTCCGCTTTTCCATAATTATCTCGAATAAAGTCATCTTCAAAATCTGTATTATAAACTTCTATACCCTTTTCAAATAATGTAAATAATTCTGGCTGATTATTCTTAAAAGCTTCAACAACGCTTTGTGCACTCCACATAAAAATACCAGCATTCCATAAAAAATTGCCTTGCTCTATATACTGTTTTGCTACTTCATATACAGGTTTTTCCTTAAACTGATTAACTGATTTTATTGCCTCAGTTGAAGTCTTATCGTATTCTATATACCCATAACCTGTATTAGGAAATGTAGGCTGGATACCCAGTGTCATTAATGCCTTGTTTTTTGAACAAAAATCGAATGCTTGCTGTACATTATTAGAAAAGGCATTTTCATCTTCAATCCAATGATCACTAGGCGCCACAATCATAACAGCATCTGGGTTTTCTTTTTGAATTTTCAATGATGCATACAAAATACAAGGTGCCGTATTACGCATAGCAGGTTCTAAAACAACCTGTCGTTTAGTAACGCTTGGTAGCTGCTCCAAAACCAGATTGTTATAACGTTCATTGGTTAAAATAAAAATATTTTCTTCTGGTATTAGTTTTGCTAAGCGATAGAAGGTTTTCTGAATCAAAGTATCGCCTGTACCTAACATATCATGAAACTGTTTGGGAAAATCTTGAGTGCTTACTGGCCAAAATCTGGAACCAACACCCCCAGCCATTAAAATGGCGTAATAGTTTTTATTTTTCATATTTTATTCCCATTACAATTAGGGTTTATCTGTTTATTTATAATTAGAAAGGCTTCCACTAGCACTTTGCTATATTTAGTTTTGTTTCATAAGACTCCTACTGATGAAGGAATTAGAATTTCAACTTCTGCATTAGGATTGAAAAGATACAACTTTCCTGTTTTAACTTCTATACATTCAAAACGTTTTACACGTTTTTGCCCCATTTTAAAAATCTTACCATTATAGAGCTTAAAAGTACTACCTATAGGTACTTCAAAAATATAAGTTTTGTTATTTGGTTTATCAAACTGTTTAAGTGCCAATGCTAAATCAACATCAGTGTCGCTACTTGCTTTAGGATTTTTAAAATGTTTTGCTAGTAATGGTAATAAATGGTCTGGAAAAACCTCTGGATTTAAAAACGGCAACATTAAATGCTGAAATGTGCGTTTCCACTCTATGCCATGTGGTTTTATAAATTTGCCATAGATTTTGTAGGCTTCAAAATGGGCAATCTCATGAATTAATGTTATTAAAAACCGATATACATTTAAATTAGAATTGATCGTTATTTGATGCTTTCCATTTGGTAATCGTTTATAATCACCATGACGCGTCTTTCGTTCGTTTTTAATCTTCACTTCTAAATTGTCATCTTCTAAAAGTTTTAAAACTTTAGATATGGCTATTTCTGGGATATAATCTTTAATAAGGTTTTCCATTATTGTAAAAATAGTAGAATTCTTTAAAATAAAATAATAGATTTTAAAGACAAACAATATCGAGTTACCCTAAAATCTATTAAATTAATCGATAATTTACATGATACCACTTTAGCGGCCCCATACTAATGGACATTGAATTAGCCATCTTAAATAAGAAACATACGACTTTTAGTAATTATTTTTTCAAGAAGTCTTCTAAAATATTAGGTTTTACTTTTCGAAAAATAACAGATTTTAATAAAATGATAGAAGATGATACGTGGTAAAACTTAAGACCAATAGGGATTTAAATTCATATCATCTTCAAAAGCTCAGACATACTATCAAATGTTTTAGTTGCCTCTGCCTTCAACTCGTTATGATAATCATGCGCTGTAAATCCAAATACATCGAAGTCGCCATTTTTTGCTGCACGAACTCCAGACAGGCTATCTTCTACAACCACACACTCGCTTGGTTTAAACCCCATGGTTTCTGCTGCCCATAGAAACACTCCTGGATCTGGTTTCCACTTTTTAATGGTGTAACAGCTAAAAATATTATTTTCAAAAAATGGCAACAAACCTGTAAGCCCTAAGTTGAGCCGAATTTTATTTTCTGGACCACTAGACGCAGTACAAAAAGGCACTTTTAAGTTTTTAACTACGTCTTTAATCCCTTCTATGGGTTGAATATTCTCTTTAAAAGCCTCAAAGCTTTTTACTCTATAATCTACTTCAAAAGTTTCTGGTAGCGGTTTACCTATTATCTCTGAAAAAGTATCCATACAAGAACTAAATGACTTCCCTTTAAATCGACTAATAGCTCCTTCTTTACTAATATTAGCCCCTAAATCGTTTGCCATATCCACCATGGTCTCAATAGCAATAGTTTCGCTATCAATTAGTACCCCATCGCAATCAAAGATTACACATTTGTATTTACTCATAAATAAATTTTTCTAATACTTAACAATTTCAAATTCACTACGTCTATTCAACTGGTGCTCTTCATCGCTACAATCCAACATCGGACATGGTACAATAGGCTTTAACTCTCCAAAACCTTGAAATTTCATACGACGTGCATTAACAAATCCTTCCAGGGCTAAATAATTTCTTGTTGACTCTGCTCGTCTCTCCGATAAAATCTGATTATAACGCACAGTCCCCCTGCTATCTGTATGTGAACTTATTTTTAAATAAATGTTGGGGTATCTTTCTAATTTAGCTGCTAATTCATCCAATGTTTTTTTAGAATCAGCTCTAATATCCCACTTGTCAAAATTAAAATAAATAGGTTCTAATTGAAAGAATAATTTACCATCTTTTTCAACAACTGGGGGCCCTTCTACATCTGTTAAGAGTTCAAAACGTTTAGGATCTTCTTCTTTTAATTTTTTATCGATTTTCTTTTCTGCTATAATAACTTCAACAGGATCTACTGGCAGTGGAGGCGGAAGTTTCTTTAAATACAAAATATGCTTCTGATCTTGTTTTTCAACAACCGTTACATTTAATGTATTAGGGATATAATCCTCATTTTTAGCATCAAACTCATAATGATCTGCTAGTAAATTAATATTAAAAAATGCCAAGGAATCTAGCGTATTGGTATATTTTTCGTTCCCTTTTTTATCTTTTAATATAACGACTGTATTAGGTATGTACTCTTTTGTTTCAATATCCCTTACTTCAAACCTATTGATGTATTCTCTTACAAAAATTTCTCCTGTTTGTTTGAACTTGAAAATATCATCGTTCTTTTTATTTCTATTTGAGGAAAAGAACCCTTCTTCTGCATTATAATAATTCAGATTAAAATCGTCGTATCTAGAATTGATGGGAGTTCCTAGGTTAATAGGTTGCGTAAACGTATCGTTCACATATTCTGAAACAAAATTGTCCAACATACCCAATCCTAAATGCCCATTAGATGCAAAAAACAAATTGCCTTGTGGGGATATATATGGAAAATGCTCTCTGTTTTCTGTATTAATGGTTTCACCTAAATTAACTGGTTCGCCAATAGTTCCGTCTACTTCAATAGGCACATAATACAAATCAAAACTACCATAACCTCCTTCCATGTCTGACGAAAAATAGAGTTTCTTCCCATCTTGGCTCAAAGCAGGGTGCTGGTAGGAAAATCCATTTTTATTAAATGCCAGCTTTTCTAATTCACTCCATTTTCCATCTACTCGAGTAGTTTTATATAAATGGATGTTGTTGGCAGATTGATCATTAAACTCTTTCTTCCCGTTTGTATAATTACTTCTTGATATATAAAGTGTATTTCCATCGTTAGTTAAACAGAAATTACCTTCGTGTAATTTAGAATTTATTGTTTTGGGAAACGATTTAATACTTCCTATGGTATCATTATCGTCATTAACTTTTACGACATAAATATCAAGAAAAGATTGGTGTGTCCATTTATACTTTTTCCTTAGAAGTTGTTTGTTATCCCTATCGGAAGTAAAGTAAACACTATCCTTAAATTTTACAGCTCCAAAATCGGACGCATCAGAATTAAACTGTGATTTTTTAATCTCATAATCTGGATTTTTCAATTTAAATGCTTCAATCACTTCAGTAGACTCTGATGCATCCAAAGGAATAGATAAGTTTTCTTTATAAAGCTTAAAATAATTTAAAGCTGTTTCGTAATCTCCTAAAGCCGATAATACCTGATATAGTTTAAAGTTATACTGGTTATCATAAGTTTTATCTTTCTCACTGAACCTCCCTTTTATCAATTGTTTTAAATATCTTGACGCCAGGCGGTACTCAAATATATTGTAATAGCATACAGCTATATTTTCTATAGCCTTTTTATGTCGTTTTTTTTCTAATTCCTCTTCATAATATTTAGCTGCATTGATATAATCTCCTTTTTCAAAAAAACGATCGGCTCTTGTCCTTTTTTGTCCTAATGACAGCTGTACAAAAAACAGGCTTATTATAATAAAAATAATTTGTTTAATCATATCAATAAAATCTTGGAGATGAATATTTTTTACTTAAACCTAATACATCAAACCTATAAAGCAGTATAAATTCGTGACTGCCATTATTATAACTGTTCAATTGACTGGTATTAAAATCGTAAGCATATCCTACCTTTAAATTTGGTGTTATGTTAATGCCTGCTAATCCTGAAATAGCATCTTGATATCGGTATGAAACTCCTAGTTCGAACGTATCTTGATAGAGTACATTTGTAGATACATCAAAAGACAATGGGGCTCCTGTAACATACTTAACAACTGTAGATGGTTTTAATTTAAATTCGCTATTAATGTCGAATACATAGCCTCCTATTAAAAAGGCATGTGGCTTATCTTCATATAAGATACCACTATTAACATTTAAATCACTCGGAATGAGATTGGGAGACGACAATCCTATATAATAATTACTATGAAACAAAAAGACTCCTGCTCCAATATTTATTACCGTCTTATTTGAATTTTGAAATAAAGGGTCTCCACTAACATTACTACCTAAACTACTAAAATTTATATGATCAAACCCCATTTTTATTCCAAAGGACAAGTTTAAATCACGTTTAAGGTTAATTTTATATGCTGCATTTATATTAAATACATTTTCACTAAGGTTTATCTTCCCTCCTATATTATCATTTAAATAGTTAACACCTAACTCTATCTTTTCACTTAAAGGGATATTTGCAAATAAATTAGCTGTTTTCGGCGCGCCTTCTATCCCAACCCATTGTGTACGGTATAAACTACCAACTTGTACAATACTAGGTTCGTTAATCATATAACCTGGGTTTACCAGACTCATGTTATACATATATTGGGTATACTGAGGTTCTTGTTGGGCATATGCAGATAAACCACATATTAAGAACATTATAAATATTTTAATCTTCATTCTATATATGACTTATTATCTACTTAAATAAAAATTTCCTTGAAGTGGAGCAGTCGTTCCGTCTTTGGGGTCGAATATATAAAAATAAACTCCCGATGGTAATTCATCTCCAATAGTTAATGGCACATTAGATTTCCCTTCAAAAAGCGGTGTATTATTGTTTCCTTTAAAAACTACAGATCCAAACCTATTGTGAATATTTAATTCAAAATTTGGAAATACGACTGGTAATCCACATAAATCAAATACATCATTTTCACCATCTCCATTAACAGAAATACCATCTTTAAAACAGCTTTCACAATCGGCATGACTTAATGGCAAAATAGTAACTGTTATTTGAACTCTTTCCGATTCGCAATTATCACTATCTAAAGCAGATACAAAGTAATCCTCACCATCTACTAAAACAGTTCCTAATGGAAGTGGATTTGTTGAAGTTGTCGTATCATACCAATTAAAATCTATACCATTACTTGCTTGAAGATCTAAAACTGTGGCTCCTTGAATCGCACAGAATGTTTGATTGGTTGCTATTGGAACGTCTACTTCTTCTGCGGTTATTGAAATTATGCTTGTACTTAAACTACAAGAAGCATGACCTTGAATTTCATATTGAAACCTATATGTTCCTGCCATTAATTGAGAAACATTCAATGAGCTACCCGAAAGGGCATTTGTTGTATCCAAATCCACAAAAGTGCCTCCTGAATCTGCAGAGGCATCTAAATAATCTACTAAATCTATTTGTAAATCTGAACGACATACCGAATAGCCTCCTCCGTTTCCAGCACTAGGGCTTTGATGTAGCATAACTGTTACTATGGCTGAATTACCAGAGCACATAATAACCGATGCGCTGTTAATATTATCTGGTACGGTATAGGTATAGTCTCCAGCCTGAGAAGAAGTAGGATCAAACATAGCGTTATGATCTGTTGTTGTAAACCCATTGGGTCCAGACCATGTCCCTGTTGTATTAGGACTTCCTCCTAACGCATCAAATAAATTAATTGTTGAACTTGTATCACAAACATCTATGGTTGTATTTATACCTGACTGGTATTCTTCATATACTGTAAAGGATAAATTTGCTTCGTCTACACAATTATTCGGAGCTCCCGTTGTCGTTCTATACGTATAATTAAAGGTTTGTTGATGATTTACATTTGGTAGAGTCACTGGGTTAGCAACAGGATTTCCTGTTCCTGTATCAATCCATTCTCCCAAACTTCCTTGATAAATAGTGTCTACACCATTGGTAGTTAATAATGCAAATAAATCTAAAGGGGTCGCTATGGTTGGGTCTGTTTCGCAAAACTGCAAACCCGAAGTATCTTCTCCAACATAGTTTTTTGGATGAATAGTAAGCGTTACCCTAGCACGTTCTGCATTACAGAACCCAATTTGAGGATCTAAAGGGGCACAAATATTTGAGTAAACCAAGGCTTGAAATGAATCTGAACTACAATTATATTCAGGATAAACGATATATTCGAAAACATAAACGCCTGGATCTGCACTTAATAAATTAATTGTTCCTGAAGACGAATAACCTGCTGAAGGCGCACAAGGGTCACCAGAAATGTTGGATACCAACCCTAAATCTGATGGCCCAGAAATAAAGCTCCAATTTGTACAAGAATTACTATTATAGTCATACAAAATACCACTTTCTGTTGTGAATTCTAATTGATCATATAAATTTACTGATGCGGGTATTGAAGTAGCATCTTCACAAAACTCAAACGGTGTATTTGTTTGTTGACTAAAGGATCTTATATACTCATATATTTTAAAACTAATGGTAGATGATGCATCGCTACAAACCCCTGAACGTTGGTCTACCGAATAAGTAAAGTCTACTTCCCTACACCCAAACCTTGGATTGGTTGCCACTATTTGATCGTAAATACTTCTTATGTTTATTTCAGAATCGATTGGTGAAGCTATTTGACCAAATAAATCGGTTTCCCAAACACCTTCTATATCTTCCAACAGCAAAAACCGATCATCTGTTAAATCAATATCACTATCATAATTCCCGTTTAAGATATCTGCTTCACATATACGTTTATTTTGAGCAAGTCCAGAAAATACCTGCCTGACAATTGAAACGTTGATATCTGTTTCTAAAGTAATATTGCACGGTCCAAAACCCGTGACCCTATATGTAAATTCAAACGTTTCTTCATCTACCAATGGAGGCCCTGGTTGATATGGAATAGTCACTGATAAGTTAGATCCAACCAAACTCACAAAATTAGGACTGCTCCCATTATAGATCCATTGACCGTTAAGGTGTGGGCTTGGAACAGACTCCAAAGCCTGAAAAAGATCTATATCTGAAAGTAATGCACATCCTTCTGTTGGTGTAGAGCCCATATCGCAAATTTCTATGTTTACATCATCTGCATTAATTACGGGTAATGCATTACCCGAAAATGGACCCAAAATTAAATTAAGTGTTACCGCTGGACCACTACTACAACTTGCATTGGTTATTGTAAACTGGTAATCGGTTGCTGTTGTTGAGGCATTCGTTAAGTCCCATAAAAACAAATCCCCTGTTGTTTCATCAAGTGCAAAACTAAAATTTGGGTCAAACCAAGTACCTGTAGCAGGAGAAATAGGTGTCACTCCAGGCTGCGCATTATATTCATCGTATAAATTAATAATGCCGTCTGGGGTTCCATTTCCATCACCATCTATTAGAGTCATATCGCAAATAACAATCGTTTCAGGAGGGCTACACTGTGCTTGGATTTTCGTTATGGAAGAAGTTATTAAAACGAAAAATAGTATTTTTTTCAATATTTTGTAAGTTAAAATTTACCGCAAGATAATTATTATCAAAGTCTTATAATAAAGAAAAAACTAAATTATCAGCAACTCTATTAAAAATAAAAATTCTAGGAATAAATAATTTGTTTTAAGGTGTAGAATTAGAAACCTGAAGTAATTTTCCGTTATAATATTTATGTCCATTAAGTGAAAAATTAAAAATATATTGTGCCATTTCTAAGGCCGTAGTTGGTGCTTGATAGCCTGGGAATGCTTCTTCCAACATTTCGGTTTGTACAGCCCCTAAAGCCAATACATTAAACGACGGCCCCGTTTCTTTATATTCTTCAGCTAGTAACTCGGTTAAAGTAATCACAGCACCCTTACTAGAACTGTAAGCAGCTAAACCAGGGAATTTCATGCTTCCCTGAACACCTCCCATAGAACTAATGGTTACTATGTGACTGGTACGTTTTGTAAAAGGCTGCACTATTCGAGTCATTTCGGACACGCCAAAAACATTTGTTTTATACACTTGCTCAAAATCCTCCATAGAAGTTTCAGAAAAAGGCTTATTAAGTAATGCCCCTGCATTATTAATTAGAACGTCTACCTGACTCCAATTAGAACTAACAAAGCTCTCTACTTTCTTATAGTCATCATTTTTACTTAAATCAAATGACAATGCTGTTACATTTTTTAATTGAAGGTTTTCTATGGGTTCACTATTTCTGGATAATGCCAATACATGATGACCTGCTTCAGCAAATAATTGGACTAACTCGAAACCAATACCTCGGCTCGTTCCTGTTATGATAATGTTTTTACTCATTGTTCATTTTTATTTCTTTAGCTTCGGCATTGACCATACCTTCTAAAGCTGGGATCATTTTATTTATAAAAGAAGTCATATGGTCAAAGTCCATTTTATCTGCTTCATCATCCACATGGTGGTAATAATCAAAGTTTGTAAAATCGAAAGTAGAAATCGCTTGTGCAGGTATTTTAAACGCGTTGAAAAAAGGATAATTATCTGAGCGTTTAAATAAATTATATGCTTTGGCTTGCGGTAAATACCCAACGACATCATCTTTTACATAACTATTTAGTTTTTCGGCCATATTTGTTTTATGATACCCTGTTATATATGCCATCGTTTCATTTTCTGCTCTGGGAACTCCTATCATCTCAAAGTTAATCATAGTATATAAATTAAGCCCTTCTTCTTTTAATCGTTTTGCCAAATGTTCAGACCCTTTTAACCCGATTTCTTCGGCCGCATATAGTGTAAACAAAATACTTCGTTTATTACTTTTTGATTTAGCAAAATACTTTGCCCATTCTAAAACAGCCACTGTACCAGAGGCATCATCGTTAGCCCCGTTAGCTATAGTATCTCCATTTACAGCTTCTGCTGTACCAATATGGTCGTAATGGGCCCCTAATATTACAAATTCATTTTTCAGTTCTGGATCCTGCCCTTGAACATATCCTACGACGTTGTAACCAACAATCTCCTTTAAATTAAAACTATCTCGATAAGTTATAAAGTAAGGTTGAACCTCATTTTCTTTAAAAAAATTTTCAATAAAAACTGCCGCTTTTTCAATACCTAAGCTTCCCGTATTTCTTCCTTCCAGGTCATCTGAAGCTAAATATTCTAAACTCGATTTTACAGCTTCTTTTAAAACAACTGGTGTTGGCACGGTTTTAGAAATCGATACCACTTTTTCTGTATTTGTATTCTTTACTTCTGAAATCTTTTTTTGCGAGCCACACCCCAGAATTGTTATGGCTACTATAATACTTAGAAAATTTCTCATAAAAATCTTATTAATCTTTAAAGATAAAAAAAACCTGTTTCAAATAACTGAAACAGGTTTTTATATTTATGATTTCCACTTCGATAAACTAAGTGTTCAGAATAATAATTTAAATTGAATTATACCAACATAGTTACTGGGTTTTCAATATACCCTTTTAATGTTTGTAAAAATTGTGCTCCTGTAGCTCCATCAACGGTTCTATGGTCACATGCTAAAGATAGTTTCATGGTATTTCCAACAACTATTTTACCTTCTTTTACTACAGGTTTTTCAATAATATTTCCTACTGAAAGAATAGCTGAATTTGGCTGATTGATAATAGAAGTAAAACTTTCTATACCAAACATACCTAAATTAGAAACTGTAAAGGTACTACCTTCCATTTCAGCTGGTGTTAACTTCTTGTTTCTAGCTTTTCCTGCCAATTCTTTTACGGCTGCTCCAATTTGTGGTAATGATTGCTCGTTTGCAAATTTAACCACAGGAACTACCAATCCGTCTGGAACAGCTACTGCTACACCAACATGAACATGATTGTTTAATCGCATTTTATCAGCAAACCATTGTGAATTTACTTGTGGATGCTGTTTCAACGCTAAGGCACAAGCCTTAACAACAATATCGTTATATGATATTTTTGTATCTGGAATAGAGTTGAATTGTTTACGGAACGCTATAGCATTTTCCATATCAAACTCTACATTTAAATAATAATGTGGTGCGGTAAACTTAGAATTCGTTAATGCTTTAGCAATAGCTTTACGCATTTGCGAATTAGTTACCTCATCAAAATCTTCTTGTCCTGTTGGTACAAACTTGCCAACAGATGCTCCAGAAGCAGCTGGCACAAAATTCTCAACATCTTGTTTAATGATACGTCCGTTTTCACCAGAACCTTGAACTTGAGATAAATTAATACCTTTTTCTTCTGCTATCTTTTTAGCTAATGGCGATGCATATATACGTCCACCATTTGAAGATGTCGCTGGTTTACTTGGTTTTGCTGAGCTTTGTTTAACTTCAGCTTTAGGAGCTTCAACTTTTGGAGCCTCTTTTTTAGGTGCTTCTTCAGTTTTTGCTGAATCTGAAGCTACTTTAAAGTTACTTGCTACATTGGCAACATCAGTTCCCGCTGGACCAATAATAGCTAATAAGTCATCTACTTTTGCAGAATCTCCTTCTTGCAGTCCTACATAAAGTAGTGTGCCTGCTTGAAACGATTCAAACTCCATCGTGGCTTTATCCGTTTCAATTTCGGCCAATATATCACCTTCTTCAACAACATCTCCTACTTTTTTAAGCCATGTTGCAACAGTTCCTTCTTCCATGGTGTCACTTAAGCGTGGCATGGTTACAACTATAACGCCTTCTGGCAGTTCAACTTCGCTCACCGCTTCTTCGTTTGAAGTTGATTCAGCAGCTTCAATTGGCTCAGTTTCTTCTTTTACTTCAGTGGATGCACTATCACCACTTAATAAAGCGGTTATATCTTCACCATCATCTCCAATAATGGCTAATAATTCATCTACTTTGGTTGTTTCTCCTTCTTGAACACCTATATGGAGTAAAGTCCCTTCGTTAAAAGACTCAAACTCCATAGTGGCTTTATCCGTTTCTATTTCCGCAAGAATATCGCCTTCTTCAACTTTATCGCCCACTTTTTTTAACCAAGCTGCAACCGTTCCTTCTTCCATCGTGTCGCTTAAACGCGGCATATTTATTACTATAGCCATAGCTTATAATTTATGTTGTATAAATGGATAATCTTCTTGTTCGTAAACCATATCGTAGAGCTGTTGCACTTCTGGAAATGGAGATTCTTCAGCAAATTTTTCACATTCTGCTACTTTATCTTTTACGCGTTTATCAATCACTTTTAAATCATCTGCAGATGCATATTTCTTTTCTAGAATAACATCTTTAACTTGAGTTATTGGATCTATTTTTTTGTACTCTTCAACTTCATCTTTAGTTCTATAATGCTGAGCATCACTCATAGAATGCCCTCTGTAACGATAAGTTTTCAGTTCTAAAAATGTTGGTCCACCACCTTTACGTGCGCGTTGTATCGCTTCATCAAAAGCTTCAGCCACTTTTATAGGATTCATACCATCGACTGGTCCACAAGGCATTTCATAGCCTTTCCCTAATTTCCAAACTTCAGAATGGTTTGCTGTACGCTCTACCGATGTTCCCATGGCATAGCCATTGTTTTCACAAACAAACACAACTGGAAGATTCCAAAGCATTGCTAAATTAAAAGTCTCGTGAAGCGAACCTTGTCTAGCAGCACCATCACCAAAACAACATAGAGTTACGGCATCACTATCATGATATTTATCACCAAAAGCGATACCTGCTCCCAAAGGAATTTGGCCTCCTACAATACCATGACCTCCATAAAAACGATGTTCTTTGGAAAAGATATGCATAGAACCTCCCATACCTTTAGAAGTCCCAGTAACCTTTCCAAATAATTCTGCCATAACACGCTTAGGGTCTACACCCATACCTATTGGCTGCACATGGTTTCTATAAGCTGTAATCATTTTATCTTTAGTCAAATCCATAGCATGTAAAGCGCCTGCTAAAACTGCTTCTTGACCATTATACAAATGGAGAAACCCTCTTACTTTTTGTTGTATATAAACAGCTGCCAGTTTATCTTCAAACTTTCTCCAAAACAGCATATCCTCATACCATTTTAGGTACGTTTCTTTAGTGATTTTTTGCATCGACTAATATTAGGTTTTAATTAAGCAAATACAAAAGTAATACATTGGCGGTTATTGCAAAAACGTAAATTCATTAAAGTAAAAAAAATATCAAAAAAAAAACGCTTAACAGGCAATATTGCTTTTTTGACATTTTTTTATATCGAATGTTATGGTATTTAAAAAAAAGTATAAATTCAAAGCACTGATTTATCAAAAACTAAGGGCAATAAGTTTTCAAGAGAATTAGATTTAGCTATTTTCCCTGTTTCTCCCATGAAATAAATTTCTATAGGGGCATTTTGTTTTATTTCATATTCTGCTATCGCTTGCCTGCATGCACCACAAGGTGGAATAGGTTTCGATGTTTGATTGTTTTTCGAGCCTGCAGAAATAGCTATTCGGAGTATCTTTGCATTTGGGTATTGAGAACCTGCATAGTAAATTGCTGTACGCTCTGCACATAACCCTGACGGATACGATGCATTTTCTTGATTATTACCTGTAATTATTTCACCATTATCCAGTAACAATGCTGCTCCAACATAAAAGCTTGAATAAGGAGCATAGGCATTTTTGCGTGCTTCAAAAGCTTTTTGCATAAGTAAAATGCCTTCCTTGGGGAGTTCATCTAAATCCTGATATATATATAATGTACTCTCTATTTTTATTTCCTTCATATTTTTAAATTTACGAAATATTATAAACAAAAAAACTATTGCCCAATATGAACAATAGTTTTTAAATATATAAGAATTATTTAGTTGCTAATTAATACTCATTATACGTATCTGCTCCAATGTTAAAGGTTAAAGAGAAACGCAATGTATTTTCTAAAGGACTTTGTACTTTTGATGCCGAAAACAAGTACGACAGGTCAATATTTACAATATTCGCTTTGAAACCAGCTCCTAATGCTAAAAATTTTCTAGCGCCTTTATCTTCACTTTCGTTAAAATATCCTGTTCTAAATGCAAAAGAATCCTGATAAACGTACTCGGCTCCTAATGCCCATGTAAACTCTTTCAACTCTTCACTAAAACCATCTGGTGCATCACCAAACGATTGAAACATTCCTGTTAAAAAACTCACATCTGGATCTTTACCTTCTACTATAATAGTTGGCTCATCGGTATCCTGATTTTGGTCACCATCTGTATCAACATAACCATAAACAGGTGGTGTTGGTACTAATAATTTTCCTATTTCTGCTGTAACGGCAACTTTATTATAATCATCAAATATAAAGTCGAACCCTCCTCCTAAACGTAAGTTTGTAGGTTGAAAATTCTCTATACCACCTTCATCATATTTAAATTTTGGACCTATATTTTGAATGGCAAATCCTGCTCGCCAACGACCATTAAAATCGGCATAAGCTTCCTCCTCGCTTTGATAATAACCTGAAATATCTACACCAAATGTACTTGCTGGTTTAGCATCTCCATCAACTCCATCTAATTTTAAATCTGATCTTAGGTAACGCATTGCTACAGACATAGCAAATTGATCCGATAGCCTCAAGGCATAGGAAGCGTCTATAGTAAGCTCATTAGGTCTTTGTATTAATGCCGTAGAAAATTCGTCGGTTACAAACTCAATATCTCCTAAAGAAAAATATTTTAAACTTGCTGCAAATGCACTACGTTCGTCTAAACGATTAAAATAAGTAACATTTCCTAAAAAAATATCGTTAACCAATTTACTCAAGTAAGGCGTATAACTTACCCCGATACCTGATTTAGTTTCTGAAAACACATATTTAGATGAGTTCCATTGTTGTGAAAAGGCATCAACAGAAGTTGCTACCCCCATATCTCCCATAGCTGCAGCTCTTGCGTCTGGTGCTATTAAAACAAATGGCACACCTGTTGTTATAACTCTTCTATCTTGGTTTGGAAAAATAATTGTTTCTTGAGCATTTAGTTTTAGCACAAAAACAAAAGCTAATATTATTAATATTTTATTCTTCATGTATCAAATTTAGTTAACAAATATAATTTTTATTTTAAAACCCATCCGTGTTTAACTAGTAACTTATTCAAATATTCGACAACAAACAATTAAATACCATTACAATATGACAAGTTTTTCTATTTTTTCTACTTTTTTATTTAATAAGTTCGAATGAACCGTAAGCTTATAAATATAGACACCTTTACCTATTTTATCTCCAAAATCATCTCTACCATCCCAAACAATGTCTCTAGACAATGAGCTAGTTGTTTTTATACCTCCAGTTGTTTGCCCATTAATAGTCCTTACCAGTTTTCCTGAGACAGTGAATATTTGTATAGAAACGTCTAAAGGCTCCGAACTATTGTGGTTAAACCAAAATTCTGTATAATTTACGAAAGGATTTGGATAATTAAGCACATTATTTATCACCAAGTCTTGATCTTTATCGAATACAACAAATTGAATTTCAGATGTTGAAGAATTATTATAGACATCCCAAGCTTTTAAAGTTAATGTATGAAGTCCAGGCTCTAAGTCCCTAAATGGGTAGCTCACAACACCTTTTTGATAATCGTCTACTTCTGTTTGGTAATAATCGTTGAGAATTACTGGATTTGTTTCATCGCCATCTATTATTGCTACGATATCATGCCCAATCCCACTTGCTGTATTAATACCATTGGCATCTTCCATTTTAGCTAATAATGTGGGAGACTCATTTGTTATACCTCCTGATACAAAGTTCTCATCATTCATATATAACGTAATAACTGGCCCTATATCATCTGCTACTGCATTTTCATTTACCCCACCTATTCTAACCGTATTAACACTCGCTCCAGATTGATCTTGGAACGATGCTGTATTTTTCGAATAAAAACTTACTTTTCCAAATCCTACAGGAATACCTATATCCTTTGGTACTACAAAATCAAACTCAAATTGTCCATCTTTCACAGATGCTTGTCCCCTGAATATAATTTCTCCAAGGGTTTCAAAATTTAATCTTACAGTTTGTCCACCATTTTGAACACCGTCATTTGCCAATGTTTGCCTGTTTATTGATTTATCATAGATTGTTGTTGATAGTGTTCCGGTGTAATTAGGTATTAAATTTCCAGAAACATCAACTACCTCTCCAGCTAATTTCACATAACTTAATGCTTTTAATGTATCTGTAGCCTGGGCAATAGGCACATCATTAATTTCCGTTAATCGAATATTAGGTTTTGGAAATGCTAATTTCATAGCTGGGTCTCCAATAAAAAAGACCAAACGCCTTTGAGAATTATTGGATATTAAAGGATCATTTTTTGTCAGTCTCAATGCTTCAGCCATCGACGGATATTCATAATCCTCATAAATGTCATTATCACTATAAGAGAACAAATATTGTCCAAACTCTCTATTAAAATTAATCCCAAAAGTAACAAATACCTGCCTAGTGGTTGTAATTAATCCAACAGCTCCTGCTTGTTTATTCCAGAAAGTAAACTCGCCCGCAGTCTCCCTTAATGGGTTATCAAACTTAGTAAACTCACAGGTAACAGTTACAAAACAATTAAGCCTGCAAAAATTACGAAAGCTATTAATGTCAGGCTTTAATAATATACGTTCTGCTGCCAAACCTTCTTCTCCTCCATGACCAAAATAATTTACCACCAAGGCCCCGTTATCAATGGCGTCGGCTATTTCTGAAGTGACATCTGGATATCTGTCCCCTCCAGCAGATGTCTCTTGTTGAAATGCATCAGAATGTATTTTTATAACATTTATAAATGGTTTTTCTTGTGTTACCCTATTCCCAATTTGATCTGTAGTTTCCTGCAAGCCTACTGGTATATCATTATCAGGATCATCAGATATAACCACAAAATTATTGCGCCAACTTCCAAAAGCTTCTTTTACGTAATACGATTCTATTTTATCCACCATCTCTTTAGCGCGTTGTGGCGTATCTGCTAAAATTCTGCCTACGGCAATATCCAGTCTATCACTTACTACCATAGTACCCTCATTAGTATCCATCATACCATAAAAATCATCAGAAATAAATGAGCTGGTTAGATTAAAACTATTATAAGAGTGCCACGAAGGAACGATATTTGTATTGTTTGGAATTCTATCTTTATAATCAAAAGAGCCGTCACCAAACAAGCATACATATTTTATCCTGTTTTCTGGTGTACTGGCATTATCATAAACATACTTAATAAGGTTTCTAATCGCTCCAATATCTTGGTTCCCCGAACTAAATTCATTGTAAATCTCATCTAGCCCAAATACTTTAACGTTTAAATTATTTTGTGTTCTATTTATGTTTGCTAAGCGTTCTGCTTCATTATACATGTTATTGGGAGCCACTATAATATAGTCTACATCCTGAAATACGCCTTGACTGTTTTGAAAAACGCTTCCTTTTATATTTTGATTATTAATTGTTGTTTTTGAATCTATCTTCGGTTCAAAATAATCTAAAGGAGTTACTGCTACGAAGGTTTTTAAGCTCCCTAAAGCAGAAGTGAAACTAAGACTAGAAGCTCCATCTGAGTTTATATAGTTCGAAACATTATATATATCGGTTATATCCCAAATTTCTGAAACTTGCGATGTATTGGTAATATTATATTGCCCTATGCCCGATATGGAGGCAACTTCACTGTTTTTAAATTGAAATTGTTTGTCAGAAAAATTTAGTGAACGTGTAGCTTCTATTGATATATAATCTAAATAAGCTTGCGTACTAGGATTTCCTTGGTTATCAAAATTAAGACCTACTTCTATTTTCGAACTGCTGACATTAACATTACTATTGAATGAGGCCTGACTTGCCAAATTAGGAGATGTCGAACCACTCATGTTTAATGTTGAAACTGGTGCTCCATTCACAGTTACTTCTATCGTACTCAATGTTGTGGATGCTGCAGCCGTATATACTCTTAGGTTTATAGGTTCAGATGTCACTAAATCTGGAAAATCAAATTCAAAAACTTTATTATTATCTACATCAAACTTGTCACCAAACCAGCGCCTCCCCAAAAAAGCTATATTATGCTCATCGATTTCGTGGAATTTATAATCTTCAAATGTATTGATAACTAAATCTACGGTTCCTGATGGCTGAATAAATTGTTGAATCCGTTTACCTAAACCAGAACTAACATTTATATAATAATAGGTCTTATCTGTATAGCAATTTATATTCGTATTACTCTCAGCATTATACGCCTTAGGCCCTTGAGCATAAAACAAAATATAATCCTCATTGTTAAAAACACCATCTTCTTCTCCTACAAATTTTATTGCATTTTCAGGAACATCGAAAGGATATGCTACCGAATTAGAATAGGGTATCATGCGGCCTCCATGCCCATATAATTTTATATTTCTAGGGTCTACACTGTTTACATTGACTCCTAAACGTTGTAAAAAACTTTTTGACAATCTAAAAACACCTGTTTCATCAACATAAAATCGGTACCATTCTCCCGAGCTTAATGCCGAATTACTAATAACTTTAGATGTATTGAAGCCTTTTCCTAGCGAAGTTATCCTATTATTAACCGTTCCATTTTTGTAGTCTAACTGAAATGAAACAACTTTTTTATAACCATTTCTAGAATCCTTAATAATAGGTGAAAGTTCAAAAAACACATATTGCTTACCTCTCACCTTAGAGTTTTTTAAGCTGAACTTTAATTTATTCGGAATCTTATTTAAATCTAAATCTTTTAAACTTGTTCTAGAAATTGGTGCATACACAACATTATTAATAACTGCTGAAGATTCGTTTACCAAGCTATTCGTTTTCCACTGGTCTACAAATAATACACCTTCTTCAAAACCATAGGTGAAATTTCCGCTATTAAAAGAAGGTATTTCAATTTTATAATTTCCTCCAGAAATTGTTTTAGAATCCTCCCAAGTAAGAGCATATCTTTTTTGTTGCGTAAATACAACTGTACAGACACTAAAAAACAATAAGAATAATGTTTTCTTTTTCATCGTTAAAAACAACGTAGTTATAGCTGTGTTATTATTAAAAAAAATAACAATTTTAAAAACTGCATCAAAAATACAATAATAAATTAGTAAAACATACGTTAATACAACACAAAACAATGGTTAAAAACGGTGAAATCATCGTTGTAATGTCAAAAAAATAGGGTGAAATACACTTTTTTTTGGTTAAAATGTAAAAAATAGCTTGTGTTATTGGGTTTAATTCTTATATTGCAGCACCAAAAATATTATTAGCTTACTTAAAAGTATGGATATGAAAAAAGTAGTAGCATTCAAGGTTCTATTAGTTTTAGCACTAACTGTAGCTTCAACTAGTTGTAAAAAATCTTCGAGTTCAAAAAATAGTTCTAGAGCTACCGGATGGCAAATTAACTCCAGAGAAGGTGGTTTTCAATACAATACTGACTTCAGCGAACAGGAAACTGCTCCAGGGCTTGTATTTATTGAGGGCGGTACTTTCACTAAGGGACGTGTTCAAGATGATGTTATGCATGACTGGAACAATAGTCCTACGCAACAACATGTACAATCTTTTTACATGGACGAAACTGAAGTTACCAATGCCATGTACATGGAGTATTTAGATTGGATAAAAAGAGTTTACCCACCAGCTGAAGAAAATTTTAGAGCCATCTATCATGGGGCTCTACCTGACACTTTAGTTTGGAGAAACCGATTAGGTTTTAATGAAGTAATGACGGAAAATTACTTACGTCACCCAGGTTATGGAGAATATCCTGTTGTTGGTGTAAGCTGGATTCAAGCAGTTGAATTTGCAAATTGGAGATCAGACCGTGTTAACGAATACAACTTGGAAAAAGCGGGCTACTTAAAACGTGACGCAAAGATTACTGACGTTAATGCAGAATCAACATTTAGCACAGATACTTATATCAATGCACCTACCTTGACATATGGTGGTAATGAAGAAGTTATTAATGGCGAAAAAAGAAATAAAAGATATGTTAGAACAGATGCAGATGGCAATGAAAGCAATATTTATGCTACTCGCGAAACTGGAATAATTTCACCAAAATATAGACTACCAACTGAAACTGAGTGGGAATACGCTGCTTTAGGGTTGAGTGAAATTAGAAATTACAACTTATACAGAGGGCGTAAAAAATACCCTTGGGATGGACAATACACACGTTCTGAGAAACGCAAAGTTCGCGGTGATCAATTAGCTAATTTCAAGCAAGGTAAAGGTGATTACGGTGGTATTGCAGGTTGGTCTGATGATGGTGCTGATATCACTAATGCTGTTAAGTCTTATGATCCTAACGATTTTGGATTATACGACATGGCTGGTAACGTTGCCGAATGGGTTGCTGATGTTTATAGACCTATTATAGATGGCGAGTTTAACGACTTTAACTACTACCGTGGTAATGTTTATACTAAAAATGCATTAAATGAAGATGGTACTGTAAAAGTAGTTACCGCCGATGATATTGTTTATGACACTTTACCTAATGGAAAAGTAATCGCTAGAAATTTACCTGGTGAAATAGCCCAAGTACCTATTGATGAAAATGAAACGTATTTACGTACTAATTTTGATAGAAGCGATGAAATAAACTTTAGAGATGGTGACAAACGTTCTTCTCGTTATTATGAAAGTTTTGGTGACGAAGAAGAAGATATAGATGGTGAAAAGAAAGATTCTGATACAAGAAAAATGTATAATTCTCCAAAACATCGTGTTACCAGAGATTCTTTAGGAAATATTATAAGAGAATACGATAAAGGAAGCAATAGAACTTCTTTAATCAATGATGAAGTTAGAGTTTACAAAGGTGGATCTTGGAAAGACAGAGAGTATTGGTTAGATCCAGCTCAAAGACGTTACTTCCCACAAGATATGGCAACCGATTATATAGGATTTAGATGTGCAATGTCTCGTGTAGGTTCAAAATCTAAATCGAGAAACAAAACAAAAAATTAATTTCTATTATTTATAATATAATTAAAAGTCCTAGCTAAATGTTAGGACTTTTTTTATACATTTAATTCTACAAACTTAAATGAAACCTTCCCCCTTGGAAATAGAACAATTACACGAACTTTTTTTACAATGCTATTCGGTATGTACCGATACAAGAAACCTTAAAAAAGACGACCTGTTTTTTGCACTTAAAGGTGAAAATTTTAACGGGAATGCTTATGCAGAAGAAGCTTTAAAAAATGGTGCTAAATATGCCGTTATTGACGAAGCATCATATAATAATACGTCTCCATCAACTATTTTGGTTGATAACGTTTTAGAAACCTTGCAAGAATTGGCTTCTTATCATCGAACCCATTTAAATATTCCTATAATAGCCCTCACAGGTAGTAATGGCAAAACAACAACCAAAGAATTAATTAATACTACCTTATCTCAAAAATATAAAACCACAGCTACTATTGGTAATTTAAACAACCATATTGGTGTACCGCTAACATTACTTTCTATGACCAGTAACACTCAAATTGGCATTGTAGAAATGGGTGCTAACCATCAAAAAGAAATTGAATTTTTATGCCGTATAACTAAACCAGATTATGGCTATATAACCAATTTCGGAAAGGCACATTTAGAGGGTTTTGGAGGTGTTGAAGGCGTTATTAAAGGAAAAAGTGAAATGTATGATTTCCTAACCAGCAACAATAAAATGATTTTCGTTAATGGAGATGATCCCATTCAACTTGAAAAAACGAAAAATTCTAATAGAGTTATATTTGGTAAAAATGACCCTAATTTTGATATAAATATTGATTTCACTGAAGCACTTCCTTTTGTAAAATCCAAGTACAACGGGCTAGAAATTAAAAGTCGACTTATAGGTGATTATAATTTTAATAATATCGCAGCAGCTATTGCCATTGGCAACTATTTTAAAGTCGACGATAATAATATAAAAGCTGCTATCGAAAACTATAGGCCTACCAATAATCGTTCTCAAATTATAGAAAAAGGCACTAATCATATTATTTTAGACGCCTATAATGCTAACCCCACAAGCATGCGAGCTGCTTTATTAAATTTTGAAAAACAACAACCAGGCTCAAGAAAAATAGCTCTTATTGGGGATATGTTTGAACTTGGGAAATCAGCTAGAAAAGAGCATCAAGATATTACCGATTTGGCAACGTCTTTAAATATAGATCAGACTGTTCTTATTGGTGAAAACTTTTTTAAAACACAAACCAAATCAAATACAACAAAACAATTTAAAGATTTCAATGATTTTAAAGACTGGTTTGATGGTCTTAAAATAGAAAACACGTCTATACTTATTAAAGGGTCTAGAGGTATGGCTTTGGAAAGAAGCTTGGAGTTTATTTAGCTTAAAGAAGCTTTTATGATACCAGCCCTTTAGTTACAAAAAAGTCATATTACTACTTTTCTTCTTCTATTTGATTTTTTAAATCTGCTAGCAATATTTCTATCTTATCTATAATCTGCTTGTTGTTTAGAGGTGACTTGTAAGGGGCTATGCCTTCACGCAAAATATCATCACTTCTTAATAACCAATTAAGATCTACTTCTGGAAATTCATGAATTATTTTAGTCAAAAAATTAATTGATATTTTCTTACCATTAACATATTGTGATAATTGAGAATAATTCATATCAAATTTATCAGCTAAATCGCTCAATTTGCTATACTTGGTCTTAATTAATTGCTTAAGCTTTTCTTCAAATTCCATATTTAGAATAATTATAAATTATACTAATAAGTAAAAAACATTTTGTTTATTTAATTATTGGTATATATTTGTATGTAAATTCATTCAACACTGTACAAATATACACAAGCCATGACAAATTTAAACAAATTATATACATTATACGACATACATGGTCACAAAGAACAAAAAGCTCTTAAAGATTTGCTGACTAATCACCTCCCAAAAGAGTATACCAGCAAAGTCATAGATAAATTAAGAGCAAATAAAGTCTCCGTTGATTCGCAAACTGTTAGGAACACAAAAGCTGGTATTTCTAAAAATATTTTAGTCTTCAATGCTATACTTGAAATAGCTAAAGAGTATAAAACTATGTCTGATCGTTTGAAAAAAATTCTAAAAAATAATAAATAGCAAAGCCATAAACATACATTATCTAATTAGTCATAGCCCCATATATACTTATACACCTCCAATACTATAACCAAATATTGAAACTTTATCTACAAAATGGCTGTAAACAAAAAATATCAAAAAAGAATCGAAGAAGGTTTTAAAGACATCTTTAAAACCGAAACTCAAAAAGGAAGCTTTGATGGTTTAATAACAATAGTTAAAGAGCCTTTGGTTAAACATCAAATTATTCAATTAGCTAAACTTTGTGAAGACATACCAGTTAGTGTAACCCTTAAAAATACAGCAGATGGTATATTTATCGAATTTTGGTAAATATTCTAATAAAATTTTTGTTTGATTGTGAGCAATCAAAAATTGACTATCAATTTTATTGAGGGGAATAGTCAAAATGGGGCCGTTTAGAAAGAAATTTTTAGGCGGTCTTTATTTTATATTGCTTATATCTCAAAAACAAAAAAATCCTAAAGCAAATGCTTTAGGATTTTGTGGGCGCGAAGGGATTCGAACCCCTGACCCCTTGGGTGTAAACCAAGTGCTCTGAACCAACTGAGCTACGCGCCCTCTAAATTGGACTGCAAATATAATGGAGTTTTTAATATTGCAAAAACTTTTTTAATAAAATTTTAAATTATTTCTGCAACCACAAATGTACTCCCTCCTATGAAAATAAAATCATTAAGATCTGATTCTTTTAAAGCACTCATATATGCTTCTTTTACAGAATTATAAGTCTCTCCTTTTAACCTATGCTTAGCAAAAATGCGTTTTAATGCATTCGCATTTAAACCTCTTTGAATATTTGGTTTACAAAAATAATAAGTCGCTTCTTTTGGAAATAAATCGACAATAGAGCTCAAGTCTTTATCGTTAACTACACCTAAAACAATGTGCAGGTGCTTATAATTCTCCTTATACATTTGAATTTGCCCCATAACATAACTCAATCCTTCCCTATTATGACCTGTATCACAAACCACTTTAGGAGCTTCGTTTATTATTTGCCACCTCCCTAACAACCCCGTATTATTAACTGTATTAAGCAGACCTGCCTTTAAGTGTTGTTCGGTAACTTTAAATCCCTTAGGTTTTAGCTCTTTTATAGCCTGAATCACTGTTTTTATGTTTTTAGATTGATAGGTTCCTAATAAATCAGATTCATATACTTTAGTAACTTCTTGATCTGCAAATACAATCTTAGAATTATTCTTATTGGCTAAATCTTTAAAAACCGAAACTGTTTCTTCTTGGGTTTCTCCAATTACAACTGGTATATTTCGTTTTATAACACCTCCTTTTTCAAAAGCAATAGCTTTAAGTGTATCACCTAAAAACTGCGTATGATCTAACCCAATATTTGTTATTACCGAAACTTCTGGAATAATAATGTTTGTTGAATCTAGGCGACCTCCCAAACCAACTTCTATAACAGCAATATCGACCTTTTCTCTTGAAAAATACTCAAAAGCCATACCTACAGTCATTTCAAAAAACGATAAAGAATTAACTTCTAAGAATACTTTATTTCGCTTTATAAAGCTTGTAACAAATTGCTTACTTATAACATCACCGTTTATTCTAATACGCTCTCTAAAATCTTTTAAATGTGGGGATGTATATAATCCAACCTTATACCCTGCCTCTTGCAAAACAGATGCCAACAAATGGCTTGTGGAACCTTTACCGTTCGTTCCAGCAATATGTATGGATTTAAAGTTTCGCTCTGGGTTATTTAAATAATCTGCTAATATTAAGGTATTGGATAAGTCTTTTTTAAATGCCGTTTTACCCTGTCGTTGATACATTGGCAGTTGAGAAAACATCCAATTAAGTGTATCTTGATACGTCATTTGTTACTGACCTAATTTGAAGTTTACCTTTACAAAACCTATCTGTTTTGCTGGCGCTTTTGAGTCTGATCGCCATTTATGGGATAATGCTATTTTTTTTGCTGGTTCCAATAAACATTGTGCCGTGTTGGTAGTTCCTTTAACTCCTGGGACTGCCTCTATAACATTTCCGCTCCTGTTTACAACAATCTTCACTATAACAAGTCCCGATTCATTACAGTCCTGTTTTAACTTTTTATATGATGCCGCACCCCTTCCATTTAATCCGTAACCAACACCGCCACTTCCTGTTCCTTTCCCGCCAAAATAACTTGGAGCATAAGGATTACCATCTAATTGTCCCTTATCTCCAGCTCTGTTGTCGTTACCTTCACTACCTATTTCACTTCCCTCAGATTTACTTACGCCACCTATTAGAGCATCCAGTTTTTTCTTCTTCTCTTCCTGCTCTCGTTTCTCTTTAGCAATTCTATCTGCCTCTGCTTTTGCCTTGGCATCTGCAATAGCTTTCGCTTTTGCTTCAGCTTCTTTTTGTTTCTTTATAGCTATAGATTCTGCATTTTCCTGGGTCAATACTTCCTCCTTTGTCTCAGAAGCTTTAGTTGGTTCTGTTTTAGAAACATCTGGCTGAGGCGGTTCTTCTATTTTTCGAGGTTCTGACTTTACAGGTTTTAAAGGTTGTACTTTCCCTTTTCCAAAATTTGTATTTCCAAAGTTTACAGCAACTCCATACTCTTCAGGAGGATCCATATAAGGTGTTCCTACTACAAACAATAATAGCAGTAAAATAATCGCAATTAATGCGGTTAATTTTGCAGAATTTTTTTCATGTTTGGTTTTGAAATATTTCTTCATTATTAAACTTATTTAGGTTTAACTGCAAGTATGACCTTAAATTTATTTCTATTAGCAATATCCATAACCTTAACTACATTCTCTACGGGAACCGACTTTTCTGCTCTTAAAACAATCGTTGGTTTTTCTTGTGAAGACAACGCTGCCAGCAATTCATTTTCCAACACACTTTCCCCAACACGTTTTTGATCTATATAATAGGTCAAATCCTTTTTTATACTTACTGCAACAGACTTTTTATTCTCAGTTTTCCCACTGGCTTTTGGCAACACAATATCGATAGCATTAGTTGTAACAAGCGTTGACGCAATCATAAAAAATATGAGAAGTAAGAATACAATATCTGTCATTGAAGACATATTGAATTCTGGTGTTACCTTATTTCTTCCTCTAAAATTCATATTACGTAGGTTCGTTTAAATGATCTAAGAATTCTAAAGAATTAGCTTCCATTTGATATACAACTTTATCGGTCTTTACAACTAAGTGGTTATACGCAATATAAGCAACAATACCTACAATTAATCCTGCAACGGTTGTTGTCATAGCAGTATAGAGTCCACTAGCCAAAACATCCATCTGTATAGTACCTCCAGCATTGGCCAGCTCGAATATTGCTAATATCATTCCAATAACTGTTCCAAGAAATCCAATCATAGGGCCTGCACCAGAAATAGTTGCTAAAATACTAACATTCTTTTCTAACCCGTAAATCTCTAAACGTCCAGCATTTTCAATAGCTGTATTAATATCAGCAAGCGGTTTTCCTATTCTTGAAATCCCTTTACCAATTAATCTGGAAACTGGAGAATTTACTTGAGCACATAACATTTGAGCTGAATCAATTTTCCCATTACTTACATGGTCTTTAATTTGATTCATAAAATTTGAATCTACTTTTGAAGCAGCTTTGATAGCAAAAATGCGTTCAAAATAAATATAAATGGCTCCTACAAGTAATAAAAAAAGTACTGCTATAATAACTTGTCCAGCCGCACCGCCGCTACTTATTAATTCTATAATTGAAAGCGTTTTTTCAACTGATTCTTCATCTGTAATTAATTCCGCTCCCTCTTGCGTGTTTAGTAATAGTGTATAAAGCATATAATTTAAATTTATTGCAAATGTATAACGTTTCTTTTTCTATTAAAGTATAGCAAAAATCCTTTGACCTCTATTTTTGCTATACTTATTAGTCTTTATTTCAATTTTTTGAGAATAGCAATTTTATATTTGAGCTCTCGATAAATTCGAGAAATATTTTTTATTTAAAACATTGTTCTGGTTACCATAAATGCGGCAGATCCCACAAGAAAACCAACTAAAGCCAACCAAGAAATCTTTTTTAAATACCAGAAAAAATCTATTTTTTCCATTCCCATAGCTACAACACCAGCTGCAGATCCTATAACCAACATACTACCTCCTGTTCCAGCAGAAAAAGCTATGAAATGCCACAACTCATGATCTAATGGCTCAGAAAACATTCCTAAACTAGCAGCTACCAATGGCACATTATCTATAACTGCAGAACCTACACCTAATAATAGCACAACTAAATCAGATACACCTCCAGAGTGTATTTCAGTTCCTAATTGAGGCATTGTTTCTTGTAACGATGATGCAAATCCAAACAAGATACCTAAAGATTCCAAAGCGGCTACGGCCATCAATATACCTAAAAAGAATAAGATACTTGGTAATTCTATTTTTGATAATGAATAATGCACTGGACTGTGGTGTGCATGGGCATCACTTTCTTCTGAGTCAAACTCGGTCAGACTAAATTTAGAACTACTATAAATTTCGGCAAAAATAGCTACCACACCTAATGAAAGCATCATCCCAACGTAAGGAGGTAAGTGTGTTATCATTTTAAATATTGGTACAAATACAATAGCACCCAACCCTAGATAAAGCATTGTACTACTGAATTTCGATTTCTTTTTTTCCTGAACTTCTTCAACTTCTAAATCGCCTTTAAAGGCTGGTAAAAATGACGCTATTAATGATGGTACAGCCATACATAATAGTGAAGGCACAAACAAATACCCTATTAAATGTCCTGTGGTTACTTTTTTACCAATCCATAACATCGTTGTTGTTACATCGCCAATAGGTGACCAGGCACCTCCTGCATTGGCAGCAATAATAATTAAGCCTGCAAACCAAATACGCACCTCTCTATCCTTTACAATTTTTTGAAGTATTGAAATAAGTACTATTGTTGCTGTTAAGTTATCTATAATGGCCGAAAGAATAAATGCCAAAATGGAGAAAATCCATAAAATCTTAGTCTTCTTTTTAGTCTTTATAAAGTCTTTAATCGTAGAGAATCCATCAAAGTAGTCAATAATTTCAACAATGGTCATGGCCCCTAAAAGAAACACCAGTATTTCTGACGTTTTACCTAAATGATGCAACAGGGTTTCTTCCATGAGATGTGTTTTTTCATCTAATGAAAATTCCCCAAAGCCTTCCAATAAAGCATGCTTAGAGGAATCAAACCATTGCGGGAAGCTTTCTAAACCTAATGCTATTAATGCCCAACAAATAGCCATCATGACCAATGCTGGAATAAGTTTATCAATTTTAATACTGTGTTCTAATGTAATGGCTAAATACCCCATTACAAATACTAAAATAATTGCTGCTTCCATAAATTAAATATTATATTAATTGGTTGAGTGCTATTTCATATGCTGTAGCACTAATCTCTGTTTTTAATTGATTTTTATTATGCACTTTTTCCAGTGCCTCTTTAATTATATTTGAGGTATCATTAAATATAGCCTCATCTGTCATTTGTACCTTTCTCTCCATAAAATATGCAAACACACGAGCCATACCACAATTTGAAATAAAATCTGGAATTAAACTCACTCTATAGTCTGTGTGCTCCATAATGGGTCCGAAGAAAATTTCTTTATCAGCAAAAGGCACATTGGCCCCACAAGAAATAACTTCTAAACGGCTATCGATCATTTGATCTATTTGATGAAGTGTAATTAAACGTGATGCTGCACAAGGTGCAAAAATTTCTGTTTCTATAGACCAAACCTTTTCATTAGCCTCATCGAAAGGCATTAAATCATCACTAACTAATGTGTTTCCATTTTTTGCAAGAAAGAGACTTGTAATTTCTTCAAAAGTAAAACCTTCTTCATTAATTAAACCTCCTGAAATATCTATAATCCCAACAACTTTAGCTCCCATTTGAGACAAATAAAAAGCCGCTGCGGCACCTACGTTCCCAAACCCCTGAATCACCGCCCGTTTTCCTTTAACAGAACCACCATAAATATGATAATACTGTTTAACAGCTTCGGCAACGCCAAAACCAGTAATCATATCTGCTACCGTATACTTTCTTGATATGTCTGGGGAATAACGAGGACTTTCTATCACTTTGATAACACCGTGCCTCAGTTGTCCTATTCTATTTATTTTATCTGCTTCGGTTGGTTTAAAGTGTCCATTAAAAACCCCTTCTTGCGGATGCCAAACACCACTTTCTTCTGTAATTGGAATCACTTCATGTATCTCATCTACATTTAAATCGCCGCCTGTACCATAATAACTTTTTAATAATGGAGATACCGCAGCATACCAACGTTCTAATACATCTTTTTTTCTAGGATCTTTAGGGTCGAAGTTTATGCCCGATTTTGCTCCTCCAATGGCTGGTCCAGAAACTGTGAATTTAATTTCCATGGTTTTAGCTAAAGACAAAACTTCATTCATATCTAGTCCATTTCGCATACGTGTTCCACCACCAGCGGCTCCTCCACGTAATGAATTTATAACAGTCCAGCCTTCGGCATATGTTTCTGGATCTTTCCAATTAAAAACAATTTCAGGGTCTTTATTTTCGTATTTTTTTAATAATTTTTTCATTTCTATTTTTAAGTTGATTCATTATATAGCTTACATTTAATTTTGTCCGAAGGTTAGATTAAACGTAGCTAAAGCTGAGTCATGAAGAAAATGATTTAAATTATTATGGTAACAAATATAAAAAACTAAAAGTCCTTTATGGGGATTTTTTTATTATTTTTAAGGTAGGTATATTTTACCAGAACTATGGTCTTTTGTTGCTCCAGTAACACTTTGTAAGCAATTTATTTCATCCCTTAGTTTAAGCACACCTAAAAGCCCGAAAATCAATGCTTCCTTAAATTCTACAACCGTATTTGAAGGTATTATTATTTTATGTTTTGAATACTGCTTGAGCCTAGTTATTAAATAATTATTGTAAACGCCTCCCCCTGTAATGAGCACAGAACCCTGCTCCTTTTTATTTATTTCTCTGGCTAATTGGATCGCTATATGTTCAACAAAAGTCCTTAGAATATCTTTCGTTTCTAATTGAAAAGCATCAATTAAAGGGAAAATATGTTCATTGACCCATTCTAAGCCTAAAGATTTAGGATAATTCTCTTTATAAAAAATGAGACTATTTAATTTGTCAAGCAGTTCATCATTCAAACTGCCTGTCGCAGCTATTTTGCCTCCATCATCATAATTAAATCCAATTAATTTAGCATAGTGATTTAAAACAATGTTTACGGGGCAAACATCATATGCTATCCTTTTATTATTTAACTCTGTGGAAATATTAGCGAATCCACCCAAATTCAAGCAAAAATCATACTTAGAAAACAATAATTTATCACCTATTGGAACTAATGGTGCTCCTTGCCCTCCAAGTTCAACATCCTGAACCCTAAAATCGCAGACCACTGTTTCACTGAGTGATTTTGCCATCGTTGGCATATTTCCTATTTGATATGTTATTCCACGTTCTGGCTTATGCAAAGCAGTATGCCCATGTGAAGAGATAGCATCAATGGTTTTTATATTATTTTTATTGATGAAGTCCTTAATTACACTTGATAAATAATCCGTATAATCTTTATCTATATGTTGTAATTCAGCAGTATCGTAAGTAACTAAATTTCGAAGTGTTTTTTCCCAACTTGAATTATAAGCAACAGTCTCAGAATGTATTATTTCAAAATGCCATATCTTATCCAATTCGAATTGTACGTAAATGACATCAACTCCATCTAATGATGTTCCTGACATCACACCAATAACACTGTACTTATTTTTTATCATATTGTGTAAAAATAACAATACTTATTAAAAATATGACACCAAAAGACTATATTTGCACATATTTTTTATCAAATCAACAGTAAATCGAATAATTATGGATTTTAATCTTTCAGAAGAGCATATTATGATACGTGATGCTGCTCGCGATTTTGCGCAAACCGAATTACTTCCTGGTGTTATTGAACGTGATAACAAGCAAGAATTTCCTGATGAATTAGTAAAAAAAATGGGGGAATTAGGGTTTATGGGGATCATGGTAGACCCTAAATACGGTGGCAGTGGTATGGATGCTATTTCTTATGTTCTTATTATGGAAGAACTATCAAAAATTGATGCTTCCGCTTCGGTGATGGTTTCTGTAAACAATTCATTAGTTTGTTATGGGTTGGAAGCTTATGGCTCAGAAGAACAAAAACAAAAATATTTAACAAAATTAGCAACAGGTGAATACCTTGGAGCCTTTTGTTTAAGTGAACCAGAAGCTGGTAGTGATGCCACTTCACAAAAAACTACAGCTATTGATAAAGGCGACCATTACTTAATTAATGGTACGAAAAACTGGATCACTAATGGTGGCCGAGCAGATGTGTATTTAGTAATAGCACAAACCGATAGAGACAAAGGTTCACATGGTATCAACGTTTTTATTGTTGAAAAAGGAACGGAAGGCTTTCATGTTGGACCAAAAGAAGACAAATTAGGTATTCGCGGAAGTGACACGCATACATTACAATTTAATGATGTAAAAGTCCCTAAAAAAAATAGAATAGGCACTAATGGTTCTGGATTTAGGTTTGCTATGAAAACCTTATCTGGTGGACGTATTGGTATTGCATCACAAGCCTTAGGAATTGCATCAGGTGCTTACGAGTTAGCTTTAAAGTATTCAAAGGAACGAAAAGCTTTTGGTACAGAAATTTGCAATCATCAAGCTATTGCCTTTAAATTGGCCGATATGTATACCGAAATTGAAGCAGCCCGCCATTTGGTTATGAAAGCTGCCTGGGATAAGGATCAAGGAAATAATTATGACAAATCTAGTGCGATGGCTAAACTGTATGCCTCTAAAGTCGCTATGGAACATACCGTTGAAGCTGTACAAATACATGGTGGTAATGGTTTTGTAAAAGAATATCATGTAGAACGCCTTATGCGTGATGCAAAAATCACACAGATTTACGAAGGAACTTCTGAAATCCAAAAAATTGTAATTTCAAGAAGTTTAATAAAGGAATAAACCTTTTTTACTTTCAAAATCTGTCGATTAACAGGTTTTAACTTCTTAATTAGATTACAAAACAGTTCATATTCCTATAGTTCAACTCTTATTTAGACGAAATAATAGTTGAACTTTTTTGTTAAGTATTTTTAAATTTTTCGACATAACTTCAATAGATTTTTATCTTTAGTAAAAATTAAATTTCATGCAAAAGACATATTACGACCCTGCTGACCTTAAAAAATTTGGAAAAATAAGTGAATGGAATCAAGAATTAGGTGATAAATTTTTTGAATACTACGGTAAAGTTTTTGAAGAAGGTGCGCTTACAGCTCGAGAAAAATCCTTGATAGCCTTAGCGGTTTCGCATACCGAACAATGTCCCTACTGTATAGATGCTTATACAAAAGATGGCTTACAACGTGGCATTACTAAAGAAGAAATGATGGAAGCACTTCATGTCGGAGCCGCTATAAAAAGTGGCGCAACATTAGTACATGGTGTACAGATGATGAACAAAGTGAATAAATTAGAAATGTAAGCAAAGAACCAATTTTGAAAATTAAAATTGTGTGAATTGTTTACCATGAGTCTTTCGTATTCGCTCAAAGCAAGCTCTGTCGAAAGGCTTATAAAATTAGAATAAATTAATGGCAACAAAATCCCTACATAAACGCGAAAGTGATTTAGCTAATAGCAATAGACAGCTTGAAATTTTATCGAATGGCATATTTCAAAATGGCGAATTACCGACATTTAAGAATAAAATTGCTGAGACGAATCAATTTCCTTTAAAAGCCAAAAAGTTAGAAATCCTTCAGATAAATGTCGGTTATATGTGCAACCAAGTTTGCGAACATTGTCATGTAGATGCTGGTCCGGATCGTAAGGAAATTATGACCAGAGAAACGATGCAACAGTGTTTGGATGTCATTAAAAATACAGGAGCGCACACCTTAGACCTTACTGGAGGTGCTCCAGAAATGAACCCGAATTTCAGATGGTTTGTAGAAGAAGCTTCCAAGGCTGGCATTAAGGATTTTATTGTTCGTTCAAACCTCACTATAATAAGAGCCAATAAAAAATATTACGACCTACCAGAATTTTTTAAGAAGCATAATGTACACGTCGTGTCATCGATGCCGCACTGGACTCGTGGAAAAACAGATAAACAGAGAGGAGATGGGGTTTTTGACAAATCTATAAAAGCACTACAAGAGTTAAATGCCGTAGGATATGGCATGCCAGAGAGCAACCTTCGATTAGATTTAGTTTATAATCCATCTGGTGCTTTTTTACCTGGAGATCAAGCATCCATGGAAAAGGATTTTAAAAAAGCATTAAAAGAAGATTTCAATATTCGGTTTCATAATCTATTTGCTATTACGAATTTACCTATTAGCAGGTTTTTAGATTATTTAATTGCTTCAGAAAATTACGAAGATTATATGTATTCTTTGGTAGAAGCTTATAATCCAGCTGCTGTAGGCAACGTTATGTGTACCAATACACTATCTGTTAGCTGGGATGGTTATTTATTTGACTGTGATTTTAATCAAATGCTAGAATTACCCGTAAACAGCAAAGTAAAACATATTTCTGAGTACAACGAAGCGCAGCTAGAAGGACGTAACATTGTTATTTCTCAACACTGTTATGGTTGTACTGCTGGAGCAGGAAGTAGCTGCCAAGGCGTTGTTGCTTAATTTATGAACAAAACATTTTTTTACATATTTATATGCGTTGCTTTTTCGGGGTTTTCTCAAAATAGCCTTAAATCATTATTAAAAAAATATAATACTGAAAGCGTGCCTTATATTTATGTAAAACAATTAAAAAAACAAACAACACCTCCTATACTCTTAGATGCTAGAGAATTGCCCGAATACCAAGTAAGCCATCTAAAAAATGCTATTTTCATTGGATATGACAAGTTTAAAATAGAAAGTATTCAGAAAAAAATCCCTAACAAAAACACTAAAATAGTTGTTTACTGCTCCTTAGGAATACGCTCTGAAACCATAGCAGATAGTCTTAAAAAAGCAGGTTATAAGCATGTGGAAAACTTATATGGTGGTATTTTTGAATGGAAAAATAATAATTTACCCATTTATAATTCAGCAGAAAAAGAGACAGATAGCATACATGCCTTTTCTAAAGAATGGAGTAAATGGGTAAAAAAAGGGGTAAAAGTATATGAATAAAGAACTCGTTATTGTTTTTGTGAAAAACATAAAGCTAGGAAAAGTAAAAACAAGACTCGCCAAAACGATTGGTAATCAAGGTGCTTTTAATGTATATGGTGAACTAGTTAAAGTTACCGAAGAGGCTACTCAAAATCTTCGAGCAGATAAACGAATTTATTTTTCTGATGCTGTAATAAACACCAAATGGAAAAACGATTATAAAACGATTCAAGAAGGTAAAAACTTAGGCGAACGTATGAAAAACGCTTTCACAAAAGGGTTTGATGATGGCTACGAACGCATTGTTCTTATAGGTTCTGATTTACCTGATATTAGCTTAGTACATATTGAAGGCGGATTAAAAAGTTTAAATAGCAATGAGGTTGTTTTTGGACCTGCTATTGATGGTGGTTACTACTTAGTAGGAATGACAAAAATGTACCATTCTATATTTAACAATAAACCTTGGAGTGAATCTCATTTATTACAAGTAACACTAGAAGAATTAGATCATGAAAACATATCTTATACTTTATTAGAAGCCTTAAATGACATAGACACTTTTGAAGATTTAGAGGCATCAGAATTTTATAAATCTAACTTAGTACTACAAGAAAATATCAAGCAATTAAATCTTTAAACCACAATTATTTAAGCATTGGTGAAATTATTTTAAAATGATAACGACTTAATAATGAATTAAATTCATTATTAAGTAACGTTAAAAATACACCATGAAAAAAATTTTACTCTTTCTTGCCCTTCTGCTAACCTACCAAACAAGTATTTCTCAATGCGAAAGAGCAGCTAGTGGCTTTGGAAATAATACAATGACTACATCTTATAATATATCTGGAGACGTTACTGTGACCTTGAATGCAAACAATACGGTTACGTTAGATTTAGAATCTAATTTCAGTACGGCCTCTGGTCCAGATGTAAGAGTTTATTTAATCGACTCTAAAGGGGAATCAGATAATGCAATAAGAAATTCATCTGTTGTAGACTATCCTGCAACCGACATTATAGAATTTGGCCTAATTACAACATTTAATGGTGCTAGTTCTTTTACTGTAAATATTCCAGGGTCTGTAAACATACTCGAATTTGACAAAGTATATTTTAATTGTTTTGCAAATGATGTTTTATGGGATTTTGGTTCTTATACACCATTTACATCTGGTACTTGCACATTAAGCCTTGAAGACAATACCCTTAACAAAATATCTATTTACCCAAATCCTACAAGCAATTTGATTCGAATTGTGAGTCCAACAAATGAAATCGTTCAAATACGTATTTTTAATACTCTAGGAAACCTCATTTACCAAAAAGAAAAGCGATTAAATCAAGATATAGACGTATCAGGCCTTAAATCTGGAATCTATATTTTATCCGCAACTTCAGACAGAAAAAATATTTCTAAAAAGCTGATAATTAAATAAGGATGTTTATATAAAAATCTTCTATTTTTGATAGCATAAAGCTTAGAGGACTCAATTATTAATTCCAAAGAATACAAGATGATAAAATACATAAACGAAACCACTAAATACCTACAAAATAAAGGTTTTGAATCTCCTGAAATTGGTATCATACTAGGCACAGGATTAGGTCAACTCATCAACGAAATAGACATTATAAAAGAAGTTAGCTATAATCACATTCCCAACTTTCCAACTGCAACGGTTGAGTTTCATAAAGGGAAACTAATTTATGGTAAACTTGCTGGCAAAAAAGTGGTGATTATGCAGGGGCGTTTTCATCTATACGAAGGCTACACATTACAAGATGTGACCTATCCTGTTCGTATTATGGAAAAACTGGGCATTAAAACGTTACTAGTTTCTAACGCTGCTGGAGCCATTAATTTAAATTTTAAAAAAGGGGAATTAATGCTTATTGAAGACCACATTAATTTGCAAGGTAGCTCTCCTCTGGCATTTAAAGGTGTTGAAGAATTAGGAGAACGCTTTACAGATATGAGTGCTCCCTACGATGCTGAAATTAATTTGAAATTTGAAAGCATTGCCAAAGCAAACCATATTAAATTACACAAAGGTGTTTATGCAAGCGTTGTGGGACCGCAATTAGAAACAAGAGCAGAATACCGTATGTTAAAAATTCTTGGGTCTGATGCAGTTGGAATGAGTACCGTACCTGAAATCATTGTGGCTAACCATTTAAAATTAAAAGTAGCAGCCGTGTCAGTTTTAACAGATGAATGCGACCCAGATAACTTAGAACCAGTTAATATTTCGGATATCATTGAAAATGCAGCAAAAGCAGAGCCTGATATGATCTCCTTATTTAAAGAACTTATTAAGACCTTATAAATTATGAGTAACTATTTAGAAACCACTCACGATGTATACAAAGAAGCCGCTTTAACACCAGATGTTGGGCTATGCTGTACCACAAATCCAATTTGGGAATTACCAGGATTAAAAATCCCAAAAATCATGCAAGAAATGAACTATGGCTGCGGAAGCACTGTACATGCACGTGATTTAACTAATAATCCTAAAATGCTATATGTTGGTGTTGGTGGCGGCATGGAATTGTTACAATTCGCATATTTTAACCGTCAAAAAGAAGGTGTTGTAGGTATTGATGTGGTTGATGAAATGTTAGAAGCGTCACGCAAAAACTTTATTGAGGCTGAAGCACAAAACGATTGGTTTAAAAGTGAGTTTGTAGATCTAAAAAAGGGGGATGCTATGAATCTTCCTGTTGAAGATAATAGTATTGATGTGGCAGCCCAAAACTGTCTGTTTAATATTTTTAAGGCAGACGATCTTAAAAAAGCCATCGCAGAAATGTATCGTGTTTTAAAACCTCATGGCAGATTGGTAATGAGCGATCCTACATGCGAACAACCTATGAATGATACATTA
Source organism: uncultured Flavobacteriaceae bacterium (assembly GCA_947501845.1). Taxonomy (GTDB): domain Bacteria; phylum Bacteroidota; class Bacteroidia; order Flavobacteriales; family Flavobacteriaceae; genus Flavivirga. Next base: position 152,225 of record CANMXP010000006.1, read on the forward strand.
CGTAACGACGAAAGACTCCGTGCTTTATGTTTAAGCGGTAGTTTACCAATTGCTGAATATGTAAAAGCATTAACAGATGCTGGCTTTGGCACTATCGAAATTAGAGCAAGAAAACCATATAGAATATTAGACCCCAAACATTACCCAACAGATGAACTCATTTATATTGAATCTATTGAAGTCGCAGCAATAAAAGATCCAATGCCTGCAGATGGCCCTTGCATCTTTACAGGAAAAGCGGCTATTTATTACGGTGGTGAAGATTTTTTTGATGATAATGCAGGTCATGTTTTGTTAAAAAACCAACCTTTGGCTATTTGCGATAAAACAGCTGGTGCCATACAAGCACTAAACAGAGACGATATTTATATTTCAGAATCCACATATCATTATGATGGTGGTGGGTGTTGCTAAACACCCACCCAATCACATCATTTTTTCAAAGTTTAGTAACCTTTAATAACCTGCTAAACTTATTATTTCATTAGGTTTTAGTGCGCTTAATTCTATAATACTCTTACCAGATTTTTTCATAGCTTTTCTAATAAGATAGTTTCCTGCCCTATACCCTATAGAAGTTCTACCATCAGGGTGTTCTCCCATAACCCATTTATTATAACTTGCATCAAGCGGAAGGTCTAAAATTTCTTTCACCCAACTATCAGTCTCATTAGTAAAGGAATTTTCATCACATATATAACCCGTTTGTATTTCAGCAAAGACAACTGCTAAACCCTCATTAACCATAGCATTAGGAATTCCATATCCAAATTTATTATCATATATAGCCCAACCTCGTGCCAAATGATGGAATTCATGAAACACGACACTTCTAATTCCCAATTCAAGAGAATCAACAATACCTCCATGATAACTGTTGGAAAGCTGAACGGCAATTGTTGGAGGCGAATTCCATTCGGTTCTTCCTGTTACACCTCCAACGCGATCCAAATCCCAATTAACACTCTCAACAACAACTTTTATGCTGTCTGGAAGATTTGGCAAAACATTACGAACTTCTTCTCCTGACTTATTTGTCAATTCACTGATAAATATTTTTTGCGATTCTGTGAACTTAAGCGAATCTTCCTGAAAGAGTATTTCCACTTGCCTTAATTGAGTTTTTTTTGAATTACAGGCAAGACTGCAAAACATGAATACAATTAAAATAAAGCCCTTTAGTATTTTCATTTTATATTAACCTTTCCTTATGTAAATATTCCCTGAAACGGTTTCCATTACCAACGGAAGCGTTCCTCCATTAATTTGTTTTGAAACCTTGTTATTAAATGACTTGCTGTGCTTCCCAAGTTTAGCTTTTTCAAAATCCATATCAGAATATATAGTACCTGTTACAGACTTTGCATGAAGCTTTGCCTTATCAACTATAATATCTAATGCGCCACTTATTGTTTTTAATCGTAATTCTCCACTATATTTTTTGATAGTAATATCCCCCGAAATTAAATCAGTTACCAAATCACCTTCAAAAGCATTTATAAAAACGCTTCCTGATATACTTTTAATCTTGAGACTTACATTTTTGGGTACAATGACCACATAATTAATATCTGATGTGGTGCAACAGTTACAATTACCATTTTTTCCATTTTTATTAGAATAATAGACATTTCGCTTTTTACTTTTAAAATAATCTCCAAAATCTGAATATAACTTTAACTGTCCTGAGCTATTTTCTCTCTTAATGCTGTACTTATCATTTCCTGTGCCATCATCGATATTTATTGATGCTCTTACTATAATTTCATTAGTATTTCCGTGCTCAACTTTAATATCTTGAGCAAACTTAAAGTTGAGAAAAACCTCTTGATCTTTATAAATTTGTGTTTTTACTTCTACTTGTTTTTGGGCGTTAAGCGTCATCACGCTTAACAGTGCCATTACTATTAGGTGTTTCATTTTACTGTTCGTTTTTTGAATGATTATTTTTTTCTCAGGTATACGTTTCCGGTTGATGACCTAAGCACTATGTTTACGCCCCCTCCATTGAGCTTACTTTCAATTTTGCGATTAGCCCCAACTACTTTCATACCGTCTAGAGCCTCTATTTTTAATTCAAAATCAGTGTAGATAGTTCCCATAGTAGAACGTAATTCTAAATCGGCTTTTGTATTGGATGGTAAGGACACATCTACAACCCCAGTTGAACTATGTAGTGTGATTGGTGATGATTGATTAACATTAACAAAATCAACATTAATAGTTCCTGTTTCTGAATGTGCGGTAATGGGACCTGTGACGTCATTAAACGTAATATTACCTACAGTACTGTTAACTTCAATTTCAGAAGAGAATCCTTCAAAAGTTACAGAACCTAGATTTCCACAATCTATATGAATATCTATTGTTTTAGGAAGCTCTATTTGAAGATCTTTGCGTTGCATCCACGATTTTAAATCTTTAACACGTAATACACTTCCTTCTTGACGCATTGAAAATCCAAATCCAGTATTGTCTGTCCCTCCCGAATAGACAGCTTTTAATCCTTCAGCACGTTCATTATTTGTTTTATTATGTCCAATATTATTGAACTTTAACACATTACTTGAACCTGCTGTTATCTTAACTTTAGTTCCTGTTTCTATATAAACTTTAGAGATTCCATTTAAGTTTTTGGTATAATCCTCCTGTGCATAAGAGAATACAAAGCTCAAAAAAACCATTAGATTTATAATAATTCCTGTTCGTTTCATGTTTTTTGATTTTAATTTTTGATTAAATAATTTGCAAAATACCATCGTTTACCTGCTCCTTTACAAAATCTGGTGTGTCCGAATGCTCTAATAGTTGTTTCATTGGAGCGATAGCGCGTTTCTCTTGGATCTTTACCAAAAATTGAATAATGGCAATTTGTAAACTTGGGCTCTTCTGCGTTGTTAGAGCTTCAATAAACGCATCTTTTACCATGATTGATTCTGGAAATTCTGATAGTGCTTCTGCTGCAGCCAGTCGCACATTAATATTCCCATCATATTGCATACGTTCAATTAAAGCTTCTAATATTTTAACATCTGGTTTTTCAAAACCTTCAGTATAGTTTACTGCTTGAATTCGTTTACTTACGGACTGGTTTTCAATCATAGCCAAAACCATCCCTTCTTTTAATTCATTCGTTTCTTTTTGTAATGCTATTATTTGTTTATTAGCATCTTTTCCTGTCTTATGGCTTCCTAAAAAATACCCCATAAATAGAAATATTATAGAAGCTGCCACTTGAAATGCACGTTTCCACGGAAACTCTTTTTCTTGTTTATTAAACTGGACAACTTTTGGATTTAACAGCTGTTTTTCTTCCTCAAGAAGCTCATAAAATTCTTCTCTTAAGTTTTCACTTGGCACTTGTTCTTCCTCATCATTGAATGCTTTAAAAAGTAAAATTGTTTCATCATATAACACCTTACAATTAGCACATGTCTCTATATGTTTCTGTACTTGTTCAGCCTCATCGGTGGTTAACTGATCGTCAATAAAATCTACTATACGCTGTTCTATATTGTTACAATTCATGGCTATATGGTTTTTAAATAAACCGTTTTTATTTTTTTTATAATTCGATGCATTTTCACCTTTACAGCACCTTCACTACTTCCTACTATTTCAGCTATTTTATCATACTTTATACCTTGAAATCTATTTAACACAATTAATTCCCTTTCATCCTTATTCAATGTTTTTAAAACTTCGTGTAAATGTGTCACATTATCATTTTTTTCAATTAAGTCATCTTCACTTTTACTGGTTACAAGCTCTATATCAGTATTCCTTGAAGTCTTTTTTGAGCTCTGGTAATAATCTGAAAATTCATTTCTTGCAATCCTAAAAATCCATGATACAAATTGACCTCCCTTATAAGATTCTCTGTAACGCATCACTTTATAAAATACAGTTTGAGTTAAATCTTCACAGATAGCTTTGTCTCTTACCATTTGAAAATAAAAATTGTACAACCGCTTATTATAGCGTTCAAAAATATGAGCCATAGCATCTAAATTACCTTGAGATACATCAAGCATTAATTCTTCGTCGGTTAGCTTTTTCAATTCTATTTTGTTGTGGTTTGGCATAAAGACCTTCAATTTATAAAAAGGTTACACCAGTCCTTCATTTTTTTTAGAATGTGTCTTCGGATGATGTAAGTAATAATGTAAATTACAGACTTAAATTTATCTTGAAGAGTTTATTAGTTATAGATTTATAATTATTCAATTTAAAATGAAGCAACTAACGTATATCATTGTCTTTTTATTTTTTTCCTGCGCAGGTTCTAAAAAAGTTGCTAAAGAAACAACAAAACCTACATCTGTTCCAGCAACTCAAGTTAAAATTGATACCGCTAGTACGACACTTAGTAAAACTATAAAAGATACTGATGCTAATGAACAACCTATAGAAACCGCTATAAAAACTGAAAAATTCGATCAAGTTTTAACAAAAAGAATTTTAGACGAGCATGAGTTATGGAACGATCTTTTACAAAAGTATGTTTCAAAAGATGGCAACGTTAGTTATAAAGAACTCAAAAAAGAACAAAAGGATTTCTATGGTTATCTTCATGTTTTAAACTTAATGTATCAACATGAAAGTTTTAAAACACGTTCTAAAGAACAAAAACTCGCTTTTTGGATCAACGCCTACAATGCGTTTACTGTAGATTTAATTTTACGTAATTATCCACTAAAAAGCATAAAGGACTTAAAAAATCCGTGGAAACAACGCCATTGGAAATTAGGTGACAAATGGTATAATTTAGATGAAATTGAACACCAAATTTTACGTAAAATGAACGAACCTAGAATTCATTTTGCCATTAATTGTGCTTCATTTTCTTGTCCTAAATTACAAAATAAAGCGTTTACAGCTAGCAATTTAGAAACACAACTCACCAATGCTACAAAAGAATTTTTAAATGACCCCACTAAGAATAACTTATCTAAAAACTCAATTAAAATCTCAAAACTGTTTCAATGGTTTGCTAAAGATTTCAAACAGGATGGGTCATTAATCGATTTTCTTAACCAATATTCAGAGATTAAAATTTCTGATAAAGCAAAAAAGACTTTTAAAGACTATAATTGGAATTTAAATGAGTAAAGTATCCATAATTATTCCCATGTTAAATGAAGCAGATCATATTAAGAATCTGCTTACTCATCTTTTGGAACATTCATCAAAAGGAAACATAGCTGAAGTAATTATTGTAGATGGAGGAAGTACAGACGGATCAATTAACATTGTTTCAAAATATAAATCTGTAAAACTTCTAAATTCATCTAAAGGACGTGCTAAGCAAATGAATCTGGGGGCAAAAAATGCCACGGGCAGTATTCTTTATTTTTTACATGCCGATTCGTTCCCTCCTAAAAATTTTGACGCACTTATTATAAACGAGGTTAAAAAAGGTAATGAAGCTGGATGTTTTAGAATGAAATTTAATAGTAATCATTTGTGGCTTAAACTTGCTGGGCAACTCACTCGATTACCTTGGAAAGTGTGTCGAGGTGGTGACCAAAGTCAGTTCATAGCGGCTACACTTTTTAATGACATTGGTGGTTTTAATGAAAATTTCACTATTTATGAAGACAACGATCTCATTGCAAAATTGTACAATCGTAAACAATTCGTTGTGATTCAAAAATGGTTAACAACCTCAGCAAGATGCTACTGTTCAAATGGTGTTTGGAGATTACAATACCATTATTGGAGAATTCATCTAAAAAAGTGGATGGGCGCCGATGCTAAAGAGCTAAACCGTTATTATAAAAAGCATGTTTACCAATAACCTATTGATTGGGTTAGATAAAAGAATAATCAGGATAAATAAAACTAATCCTTATTCCTACCCTTTTCATTAGGATATAAAGCGGGCAAGTTATCACTTTGAAAAACATCTTTTGAATTTAAATTCATTGCAGATACCTTACCTTTAAATGCTGCACCCGTATCAATATTCCAAACATTGGCAACATGCATTGGCATATCTGAATTAAAGTTAGTCGTTGGTGTGTGCCCAATATAAATTTCTTTATAATGCTTTAAACGCTTAGGATACAGAAGGGAATCTTCTTTTATATTACTATCCATTGTTAAAGCCATTTCCCAAAGTGTTCTATCAAAATAAAATGTTTCTTTAAACACTTCTTTTTTCACGCCGTGCATGGATGTAAAACCTGCATGGACAAATAAACGGTTTTCATCGTCTATATGATACAGAGGCATATTTTCAAAAAACTCTAAATGCTCCTTTTTTTCATCAGAAGAGAAAGATGCATAACTCTCCATGGTCTCTTTTCCTCCATGGATATACCAAACAGAGTTAACATCCTCAGACCTCAACCAATTCTCACACCAAACATCATGGTTCCCTTTTATAAAAACACAGTTTATTTTTTGAGATAGTTCTATTAAAAATTGAATAACTTGAGCAGATTCACTCCAACCATCTACATAATCTCCCATAAAAACAAGCGTATCCTCATCTTTAACTTCAATTTTATTTAATACTTGAATTAACGCTTTTAAGCCGCCATGAATGTCCCCTATTGCAAATATCCTCATGAGTATTTTTTTTGCAAAAGTAATTTTTTTTAAAAGTTAAAAAAATTAATCACTTAAAAATCCTTCTATATTTCATATTGACTTAACGCTACCTGAACATACGATGATTTTACACCCCAAAATTGGGCGTATAAAAAGAAAAAACACTAATAATGAATTTTGTTTAGGTATATATGGTAAGACTCCTAAGCAAAGCCATAATATAGTAATTAAAAATATTGTCCTATGCCAAATACAAAACCTTTTGTTGCATTTTTAGTAATGCCATGACCATAATCAATTCTAAAAATGGCATTATATATTTTTTTATGAATAAAGCGGAGTCCTAAACCAGGATATACTTTAAGATTGTCTTCTTTACTAAAATCCCCAAAATCACCTCCTGGGTTTCGCCAAGTACCGCTATCTATAAAAGCATTGCCTTGTAAAACAAACCAGTTTTTTTCGTACAAGGTATGTCGGTACTCGGTATTAAGCACGATAACCCCAGTTCCTCTATCTATAGTATTCCCAACACCTCTTACATTTAAATTATTATCTACAGAAAAAGGGGCAAAGGGTGTTTTGTCATTTGTTGACAAACCCATTCTTAACCTGGAAGCCCAATTACCTCGTTCTCCAATACGCTTAAAGAAAAAGAAGTCATTCCAACCAATAAAAAAGTCAGGCAGCATAGCATCAGTAGATGTTACATACTGAAAGTTAAACTGACTTCGAAATCCAGATATATATTGATAATAATAGTCTAAGTTACTATACTCATAAATTCCTTTTACTAGCCATTTATGGACATTTAATTCTGGCCTGTTGCTAATATTTTCTCCCTTAAACTTATAGTCTTCAGTAAAATAATTAAGTCCTAGTTCAAATCTGTTTTTAAAGTTAATTTCATATAACCCTAAAACTTCAAATGATTTATTATTGTATTTATAATCAGCTGTTTCGCCTTCAAAAAAAACAGGCTCCTGCGTGGTTAAGTCCTGATGATTAATGGCCAATCCAAACTTATTAGAAAATAAATAAGGGGCTCTAAAATTTACAGCATAAGAACTATAAATATCTTTTTGGTAAAAACCCCCAACAGTAATATTTCTTCCAAGGGCATTAAACTCATAGAGTCCCGCACGATATGCAAACTCGTCATCATTAGTAGTATAAATATTTAAAGATGGAATAAGGGTAAAGTTCTCTTCAATATTGTAAAACACATTGTATTGGTTCTCTTCAGAAGGAAACACTTGATAATAAGCATGAGACACCGAAGGCAATCGTTTTAAACGTAAAATATCCTGTTCTATGACTAAAGAATCCAACTTTTCGTCCGATTTAATCGTAGATATACTTTTTATAAATGAGGCTTTTAACTTTTTATTACCTTGGATTTTAAGATCATGTACTACTTTCTCCTGTCCATAAGAATACAACCCTGAAACAAGAAATAATAATATGATTGTTCTTTTAAACATGGAGGATAAAGTTATGCGTTAAAAATAAAACATTAAAATTAAAAATATTGGCCTATCCCAAAAACGATTCCATTAGTAGCATCATTCCCTATTCCATAGCCGTAATCTAATCTAAAAACAGCATTAAAGATTCTTTTATGAATAAACCTAATACCTAATCCTGGATAAAATTTAACAGTACTACCATCAAACAACTCTCCCAAATTGCCTCCCGGGGTTCTCCAGGCTCCTGTATCGACAAAGGCATTACCCTGCAAGACGAACCAACCTTTTTCGTATAGTGTTTGCCTATACTCGGTATTAAGAACAATGGCTGCCGTCCCCCTATCGATGGTATTACCTGCGCCTCTAATATTTAATTGGTTATCTACAGCAAAAGGTGCAAATGGACTGGTATCATTAGATGCGTAAGCCAACCGTAATCTATTCGCCCAATTTCCCCTGCTACCTATCCTTTTAAAATATTCAAAGTCGTTACGTCCAATAAAAAAGTTCCTCAAAAGATCATTTTCTCCACTAGCACCAGTAACTATTCTATAAGTTAATATACTTCTAAATCCACTTTGGTATTGATAGAATATATTAATATTATTATATTCATATTCACCTATAACAGCCACCTTATTAGCATTAAGTTTCATAGGAGTTCCGTTAGGCAAACTTCCTTCTAAAAAACTATAATCTTCGGAACCAATATTTAAACCTATCTCCAACCGATTATGAAAATTTGGTTCATACTGAAGTTTAATTTCAAATGCCCTGTTAGCAAATTTATAATTTACATCATCTCCATTATCAAAAAAAACAGGTTCTTGCGATACTAAATTTTGATAATTTATGCCAATTCCTAATTTACGGGTAAATAAGTTTGGGGCTTCCCAAAAAGCACCATACGAATCGAATACATCTCTGGCATAAAAACCACCTATAATTTGATTCCTACCCAAAAAATTAAAATCGAATACCGAAGTTCTAAAAGCAAATTCTCCATTGTTATCTGTAGATATATTTAACCCAGGAATAATGGCAAAATTCTCTTCTACAATATAGGTTAAATGATATTCCCCGTTACTTTCTAATTCTAATTTATATTCAACATTAGCTACCGAAGCCAATAACTTTAAACGCCTTACATCTGAAGCTATTTTAGTTGAATCCAGAACCGAACCTTTTTTCACAAAAGCCAATCTTTTTAAAAATGCTGTTTTAGTTCTTTTATTACCCGCTATGCTTATTTTGTCAATACTATTTTCTTGCGCATATGAACATGTGAAAAAGAACATTAATACTAGTGCTACTATCTTTTTCACTGTGCAATAAATTTTTTATTGATAACTAAATTCACCCAATTATCTTCACTTACATCCATTAAAGTGAAATTATAAGTGCCATTTAAAGTTAAAAATGGAGGCGTTTCTGTTGTAATATTCAAAACAACATTATTAGTTTTATAATATTGAAAATGATTTTCGAAGGTATAAGTACCAGATAACAGATTGTTTTGGGCATCAGAGATTACCTGAAAATAAATAGTATTATCCCCAACGGCATTATCAATCCATGTAAAATGGGGCATTCCAGAATTACTTTGATCAATATCAACATTTTCGGTCCAAATGGTAGGTTTTGAAATTTGTTTGGTTCTAATGGGGTTCGAAATTTTTATTTCTCCTTCTAATTCGAATGTAACTATAACCCATTTCTCGGTATCAGAAACCTGAGTAAACTTTCCTAAATAACCATTAAAAAAAGGAGCGTTTTGTAAAAATACTCGTGTATAATTTGAAAAAATACTGTTATCGACTTGAGTGTTTGTCGTTTCGTAATATCTAATATCCGAAGCGCCTTCTTCAGGGTAATAAAACGTTAAAACTTCTTTAGTAATATTATCATTTGCCGCACAGGCTATAACGGCTCCTTTTTCAAAAATTCTATCTTCTAAATAAGATGCTAAATTCGGTGGTTCTTCATCATGACCATTGGAACATGAAAGTATAACCAGAGCTATAAATACAGATAATATTTTATTTATATGAGCCATAATGTGCCTTTATCAAAGCCTCCACAGGTTTATTTTGTGGTGTAAACCTTGAATTTTTTTCGCCACCAACAAAATCATGGTTATGATACCATTTCCAGATAAATCCACCAGAGAACCAGTCTTCTTTCCAAAACGTATTAAACAATGCTTGTGTTGTATTCGTTTGTGCGTCCAAATTAACTTGTATCATACTTCTATCACTCTTCCAAGGTTCTTTTCCTGAATAATCAACACTTCTATACCCAAATTCTGTAAATAAAATAGGCTTGCTATATTTTTTGGATAATTTACTAATCACTTCTTTATGTTTTTCCCAACCAGCTAAACATTCTTCTACAGTTGGTGTTTTATTATAACTTACTGGAAAATACGCATCCACTCCAATAAAATCCATCGAACTCCAAAAAGGCGTTCGTTTAAACTCATCCCAATTAGCAGCATAAGTCAACTTTCCTTTGTAAACTTGTTTTATTTTTTTAATAAGTTCTAGCCAGTAATCGGGTCTGTTAGTAATAAACTTTTCTAACTCAGTTCCAATACAAAAAATCTCGGCTTTTACTTCTTGAGCTAATGTGGCATATTCTATAATAAACTTCGAATATGCCCCCTCCAGAGTCTTCCAATCCGCTTCATTTTTCATTTCTATATACCCAGTAAATTCGCCACGCCAAACCCAAATTTGAGGCTTTAACATTATTTTGATCTTCTTTTTTCGAAGCTCTTCAATATATTGTTTAGCACCTTCTTTAGTCTCTCCAAACCATTGTCTTTTCGTGTTAAACACAACTTCTGGATGAGCCAGATCTCTAATAAATCCGAAAGGCATCACTGCTGCATAATTAGCATTTAGGTCAACAACAGGTTTGATATGATTACTATTTACCGCTTCATTAGCCGCTACAAAACTTACTCCGTTAATTTTTTTAACCTGAGAAATGCAAGATTGAAGAAAGAAAATAGAGAATAATACAATTAGGAGTTTGAATCTTTTCATAATAATTTATAGAATGGACTTTCAAAACTCCTAATTTACTATTTTATTAATCATTAAAACAGCGCTCTTAAACCTATATTAAATGTTTTTCCTAAACCTGTATCTGTGCCGCGCACAAAACTAGTATAAAGCGTCTCTATGTTTAAAACATCTGTTAATTGATATTTAACACCACCACCAAGGGCAGTAAAATCTTGAGAAAAATCATTACCCGCATCTATTAATTGAGAATGTTGAACCAAAGCTAAAATTGTAAATTTCGAACTTGGGAAATAGCTTAAAAACACACCTGGAGTCAAACGTAAACTATTGTTTGCAAAACTATCCTCTTTCTTTCCAAAATTATACTCAGTATTTAACTCAGAAAATAACTGCCAATCGCCTCCTGCAAAACTGTAATCATAGAAAAAACGGTTTTGAAAAATAAATCCTTTTTGGTCTAAAAACACACCATCTTCAACTTCATTATCTACTAAGGGGATATGTATAGCAGTTTGAATAGTAAAATTACTAACACTTTTAATAGGGTTAAACTTAATGGCTGGCGCAAAAGATGTAAATCCAGAACGCGCGCTACCTCGTTCTCCATCAAAAGAGAATACATCCAAGGCATCTCTTCCTCCAATAACATTAGATCTAAACTCTAATAACAAACCTATATTAAAATTATTATTTTCTGATACGCCTGTAAAAACATCTACAGTAGAAGTGAAAAATGTATTTCTTGGGATACTTTGTTTATCACCATTTGGTCCAAATAAATCTTTTGTTTCTGTATATAAATTATTAAACCATTTAATATCCCATTGACCTTTCTTTAATAATTTTGATGGTGTATATGTTTGAATAACACTTCCCTGATCTTGGTCTTCTTCCTGTGAAAACCCAGAAAATGATATGGTTGCGATTGCTAGTAATGTTATTATTATTCTTTTCATTTTATTTATTTTTTGATTTGTTATTTATTATCTTTTTATTGTTTATTTACACTCCAGTTATATGGAAAGTAGCTTAGTTTAAAATTACTAGGTATTTTTTCCGTTCTGTATTTATTAATAAAATCTATTTCCGATTTACCTTTCATCGTAAAATCTCCTTTGTACCATTCCATAATTTGTGAAACTTGTACACGTTTCTTTTTTGCATTCACCCTTAAAAAACTACCGTTTAATGCTTTCTTTGTTTGTGTATCCATTTGGGAGTCTAAAGTACTTGGCAGGTATGCCTTATTAATTAAAGGAGGACATCCCAAAGCGCCACAGACTAATACAAAATGAAAACGGGCATCATTAAATTGTGCTCTTAACAACTTATGCTCGATATCATTTAAAGTAATTTTCTTTCCACCTAAATTATAGGTCATTTTATCAAAAAAACCAGCATGGTCTAAAGGAGATTTTGTTGGATAGTTATCTATAATTCCCTTTATTACCGATAGGTTGTAAGCATTTATCCAAAATGCTTGATAGTTTTTAGCATCACTTTTTGATACTGAAATCGTTTCTGCTAACTTTAAAACATTATTAAGAGGATCTTTGTCAGCATTAATTTTTGCATATGCCACCTTTCCATTTGAAATATATGCTTTAAAAAATGCATCTGCCTCATTAAAAAATAAATTCACTTCTTGAGAAAAGCCTTTTAAAGTGACTAGCATTATTGTAAATATTAAATATTTTTTCATCGTTTTCGTTTTTATTAATTACAAAGTAACAATACCTCTGTCGAACTATATGTTAGCTAACTTACATTGTTAAAAAAGATTTTCTGACGTCTTAAAGAGGCCTCAATCCTTACATTCATTTTTCAATTTAAATCAATTCTAAATTAATAAGCATAAGATAAGTTATTATCTTTAGCTTCGACCTAATATCAAATAACTAACAAATTATGGAACACATTGTTATTATAGGAAATGGCATTTCGGGCGTAACAGCTGCCAGGCATATTCGTAAACTATCCGATAAACAAATTACCATTGTGTCTGCCGAAACAGATTATTTCTTTTCGCGCACAGCGCTTATGTATGTGTACATGGGACATATGAAATTTGAACATACACAACCTTACGAAAATTGGTTTTGGGAAAAGAACAGAATCAATCTTAAAAAAGGATATGTTAAGCATATTGAAACTAAAAGCAAGATTCTTCATTTCTCAGAAGGAGATACTCTGCAATATGATAAACTTATTATCGCTACAGGCAGTAAACCTAATAAATTTGGATGGCCTGGTCAAGATTTAGACGGTGTTATGGGGATGTACCATAAACAAGATTTAGAAAATTTAGAGAAATATGCCCCCAATAATAAAGTATGTAAACGTGCCGTAATTGTTGGCGGTGGATTGATAGGTATCGAACTTGCCGAAATGCTCAATAGTCGTAATATACCTGTTACCTTTTTGGTGAGAGAAGATAGTTTCTGGAATGGTGTTTTGCCAGAAGGAGAATCTACTATGATTAATAGACATATAAAGAATCACCATATAGATTTAAGGCTAGGCAACAATTTAAAAGAGATCATTTCTGATGAAAACGGCAAAGTTAAATCTGTAATCATACAAGAAACAGGGGAAGAAATTTCTTGTGATGTCGTTGGCCTTACTGCTGGTGTTTCTCCTAACATTGACTTTATAAAGGAGTCGGACATTGAAACGGGGCGTGGTGTTAAAGTAAACAGGTTTTTAGAAACCAATATTCAAGATATATATGCTATTGGTGATTGTGCCGAACAACATGAAGGCATTAATGGTCGCCGTCCTATTGAAGCTGTGTGGTACACAGGGCGTATGATGGGCGAAACAGTTGCGCAAACCATTTGTGGTAACCGTATGCAATACAATCCTGGGCATTGGTTTAACTCTGCTAAATTCTTAGATATTGAATATCAAACCTACGGATGGGTATTCGCCAATCCTAGAAAAAATGAAGCTCATTTTCACTGGAAACATACCGATGACACCAAATGTATAACCGTTTGTTACAGCACAAATACAAATGCTTTTTTAGGCATCAATACTTTCGGTATTAGAATGAGACACGACATATTTGACAAGTGGCTTACAGAAAAAAGAGATGTTAATTATGTCATGGAACATCTTGCAGAAGCCAATTTTGATCCAGAGTTTTATAAAACTTACGAATCTGATATTTATTCTGCATTTAAAAATGAATTACAAACCGTATAAAAATATATCATGAGCAATAAATTAAATCATAGTATGTCTTTAGCAAAACCAGATGCTGTAGACATTTCGAACAAACAAAAAGTAGCTTTGGCGATTGGTATTTTAGGGTTATTCATATTAGCTCTTGCTTTATTTAACACTAACTTTCCTAACAAAGGATTATTCTTAACCTTATCATTAGGGTTCATTGCTATTGGCACAATAATCTATTCCAGAGATGCCTATTTAACCAAATTGGAAGGCATAAAAAATGATGGTGTTTGGTTTAAATCCATATCATCTCGCGGAATTTGGGGTTGGATTCTGGGAGTTATTCTAACAGCATTTTATATTGTATTATATTTTTATCCGCAATATTTAGGGTTGGGTAAAGATGGCACAGAAAACACAGGCTTGATTTCACTTTTTGATCCTTTAAGCAATCTATTAAGTGGAAGAAATGCCAGCCAGTGGTTTGTTTATGGAACCTTATACACAGTTGCTATTTTGGTATTTGGTTACAAATTCATGCTTAAATATAGACATAATAGGTATCAACAATTGCGAACGGCTTCTGTCATGTTTTTTCAATTGGGCTTTGCCTTTTTAATTCCTGAATTTATGTATGTTATGAATTCTGATTTACCTTATTATGATTTAAAAAGCGTATGGCCTCTTAACTATTATATTTTTGATGAATGGTCTGTAAAAGCATTTCTTTCTAACGGAAATATTGGATTAGGATTCTTATTATTTGGTATCATTTCTATTTTTCTTATCACACCTATTTTAACCTATAAATATGGAAAACGCTGGTATTGTTCGTGGGTTTGCGGTTGTGGCGGTTTAGCCGAAACTGCAGGTGATTCATTCAGACAATTATCTTCTAAAAAAATGTCTGCCTGGAAATTAGAACGCTGGTTAATTCATACAGTACTCGTATTTTCTGTAGTTATGACTGTGGCTATGGTATATACCTATTTGGGCTATGACCATAATGCTTTTTGGCTTACTAAAGGTGTATTTATAAGTTTAGTTATAGGATTCTTAACCGTTATTTTTGCAGGTGTTATGTATTTTAAACGTCATGAACTTGGTAAAGATGCCAGATACGGAGCCATTGGTTACTTTGTGGTTATTGTCTTATTGGTTACCATGCACTTTACAGGCACAAGCGAAAATGTATTTTTTATAAAAGGAGGTGACTTACGTTCAGCTTACGGTATCTATATAGGCTCTATATTCTCTGGCGTTATTGGTACTGGGTTTTATCCTATTTTAGGAAGTAGAGCTTGGTGTCGTTTTGGGTGTCCTATGGCTGCTATTTTAGGATTTCAACAACGATTATTCTCTAAATTTAGAATTACAACCAACGGCGGACAATGTATTTCATGCGGTAACTGTTCTAACAGTTGCGAAATGGGAATTGATGTTCGTGCCTATGCTCAAAAAGGTGAAAATATAGTACGCTCTAGTTGTGTTGGCTGTGGTATTTGTAGTGCAGTATGCCCAAGAGGTGTTTTAAAATTAGAAAATGACACTATGGAGGGACGCATCAATCCAACAGAAATATTATTAGGAAACAATGTCGATTTAATGGATCTTGTTAATAAGAAATAATAAATACAGTTTGCAGTATTCATAGGTAATTAAGAGTTTTTTACATTTCAATATTTAATACTTGATCATTGTATAAACTAAATGAAAAACTGAAGCAAAAAGACAAATTAAAATGATGTTGTCATGCTGAGCCTGTCGAAGCATATTCTATAGAATGAAATTTTATTATGTTTACATACTACATTGTTCAGATAAAACCTATTATACAGGTATGACAAATGATTTAGAAAGAAGAATTAATCAACATGAATCTGGTTATAGGAAAGATAGTTATACGTATTCAAGACGACCAATTAAACTCAAATGGTATTTACAATGTACTAATCCAACAGAAGCTATTAAAATTGAAAAACAAATTAAAGGATGGTCTCAACGAAAAAAAGAAGCATTAATTAACGAAAATTGGAAAGATTTAATCGAATTCTCTAAAAATTATACTGAATATGAACATCCTGATAACCGAGAATAGTCCTCGACAAGCTCGGACTGACAGTCGTTTTTTCAATTGTCTTGCAAGATATTATACACTTCTTGTTTTTTCTTTGATTTGTTTTTTTGCCTTATCGGCTTCAGCCCAAAAATCGTATAAAAAATCATATTACGATAACGGGAGTATTAAATCTGAAGGATGGATACACAATAATAAGAAAATAGCATATTGGACGTTTTATTATCCAAACGGGCGTATTGAAAAAGAAGGTCATTTCCAACAAGATAAACCTATAAAATATTGGTATTTTTACATCGAAAACGGCAATAAAAGATCGGAAGGTCATTATATTAATGGTAAAAAAAATAATTGGTGGTTATTTTATGACGATATGGAAAGGGTTAATCATAAATGCCAATTAAAAGACAATCAAAAAAATGGTTACTGTTTGATGTATAAAAACGAAAAACTGGTTGCAGCAAGAAAATACATAGCTGGTAAAAAAATTAAAGAGTGGACAGATTTCAAGTCCTTTAGGAAAGAAAACAAACTATCTGATCTTCAATGACCCATATAAAAGTTATCATACCTGCTTATAACGAAGCAGAATCGATTACCCATGTTATTAATGATATTCCAACCAGCGTTGATGAAGTCATTGTAGTGAGCAACAACTCTACTGATGATACGGAAGTTAATGCAAAAAAAGCTGGAGCAACTGTTTTAACCGAAACCAAAAAAGGTTATGGGTATGCCTGTTTAAAAGGAATGGATTATATCTCACACCAAGAAAAAAAACCAGATATTGTTGTTTTTTTAGATGGTGATTACAGTGATTACCCTGAAGAATTAACAAAAATTGTCACCCCTATTATAAATGACAGCATCGATTTTGTAATCGGTGCACGTGTAAAACGACTTAGGGAACAAGGCTCAATGACGGTGCCTCAAATTTTTGGAAATTGGCTAGCAACGACATTAATGAGAGTGTTTTTTCGCGCAAAATTCACAGATCTAGGGCCTTTTAGAGCTATTAAATATGAAAAACTGTTAGTGCTTAACATGGAAGACAAAACATATGGCTGGACCGTAGAAATGCAATTAAAAGCGCTAAAACAAAAATTTACATATACCGAAATACCAGTTAATTATAGAAACAGAATAGGCGTTTCAAAAGTTTCAGGTACGGTAAAAGGTGCTATATTTGCAGGCATAAAAATTTTAGGTTGGATTTTTAAATACAGTATTAAAAAATGATTTCTCACACTATTGTTATCATAATATATACCATTGCACTTTTGCTTATATTCCTATATGCATTAGCGCAATTAAATCTTCTATTTAATTACATCAGCGCTCAAAAAAAATGTGATGATTGTTCAAAATTTGATCTTTCAAATCCAGATGAAATTCCATATGTAACCATACAACTGCCCGTTTATAACGAAATGTATGTTATGGAACGTTTGTTAGATAATATCGCAGAAATAGATTACCCTCAAAACAAATTAGAAATACAGGTTTTAGATGACTCTACAGATGAAACTATAGAAACTACTCGCCAGCAGATAGAGCATTTAAGATTGGCTGGATTAGATATTAAACATATTACCAGAACAGATCGAAGCGGTTTTAAGGCTGGTGCTCTTAAAGAAGGGCTGGAAGTTGCCAAAGGTGAATTTATTGCCATTTTCGATTCTGATTTCCTCCCTAAAAAAGATTGGCTAAAACGTACAGTTCCTTATTTTAAGGATGAAAATATTGGTGTTGTACAAACCCGCTGGGGACACATAAATCGTAATTATTCCATCCTTACCCGAATTCAAGCCTTTGCATTAGATGCCCATTTTACCTTAGAGCAAGTTGGCAGAAATAGCAAAGGACACTTTATTAATTTTAATGGTACTGCTGGCGTATGGCGCAAAGCATGTATTATTGATGCTGGTAATTGGGAAGGCGACACCTTAACCGAAGATCTTGATTTAAGTTACCGTGCCCAATTAAAAAACTGGAAATTCAAATACCTCGAAAATGTAGAAACACCTGCTGAGCTTCCTGTAGTAATAAGCGCAGCTCGATCGCAACAATTTAGATGGAACAAAGGAGGTGCAGAAAATTTCAGAAAAATGATGTGGAAGGTGCTTAAAAACCAAAACATATCTCCTAAAACAAAAGTCCACGGGCTATTACACTTGCTTAATAGCACGATGTTTTTAAATATCTTAATAGTAGCAGTACTAAGCATTCCTATGCTATACATAAAAAATGAATATGCACATTTAAAGCCCTATTTTTATGTCATGAGTTTCTTTGTGCTCAGTACTATTATATTCTTTGTTTGTTACTGGATCATGTATAAAAATATTTATGGTAGCGGTATAAAAAACTTTATTCGTTATATAGGGATGTTCTTTGTATTTTTCTCCATAGCTATGGGCTTTTCATTACATAATTCGATTGCTGTTTTAGAAGGACATTTAGGCAAAAAGAGTGAATTTATAAGAACACCAAAATTCAACATCAACACATTAAAAGATAGTTGGAAAAATAATAAATACATAAAAAAAACAGTATCTGTTCACGTTATTTTCGAAGGGCTTCTTATGGCTTACTTCGGCTTTGGTATGTACAGTGCTTTTATTGTAGGCGACCAAGGTGGAGACTTCGGACTTTTCCCTTTTCACCTCATGCTGTTTTTAGGTTTTGGATATGTATTTATTAAATCACTGACTTCTAAGGTTTAAAAGGTTTCTTTTTAGTATTTTGGTTTTTATTCAAATACAAACATGCTTATAAACCCTGCCTTTTTTAAAATATACAGGATGCCTTTTTTAATGGTGGCATCGTGCTTGTTATTTTATATTTTCTTTGCCTACGATTTAACCAGAACAGATTATACAAAGCTTATCATGTTATATACTGCTTTGTTTTTTATATTCTATAAATTGGTTCAAATCCTAAAGCATAATATATCACTTTTAACGTGGATTGCTTTTAGTTTTCGAGCCGTTTTTATTTTAGCGATTCCCAATTTATCACAAGACTTTTACCGTTTTATTTGGGATGGCCGCATGATTTTAGAAGGGGTCAACCCTTATTTATATACTGTTGAATCTTTTATAAGCAAAGGCGAATTTCCTGTTGCACAAGCACAGGAACTGTATGCAGGCATGGGCAATTTAAATGCAAGCCATTTTACCAATTACCCTCCTATAAATCAACTTTGCTTTGTTATAGCTGGTTTATTTGCTGGAAAAAGTATTTTGGGATCGGCTATAGTGATGCGGTTACTTATCATAGCTGCCGATTTTGGCACTTTATATTTTGGCAAGAAACTACTCGAAAAGTTAAACATTCCTGTCCACAATATTTTTTGGTATGTTTTAAATCCGTTTATAATTATTGAACTCACAGGCAATTTACATTTTGAAGGCGTTATGATATTTTTCCTTATTTGGAGTCTGTATTTATTATATTCTGGAAAATGGCAATGGGCCGCTGTTGTTTTAGCTTTATCTATTTCCGTTAAATTAATTCCACTAATATTCTTGCCTTTGTTTTTTAGGTGGTTCACTTCGACTTCGCTCAGTGCAGGCACTTCGACTCTACTTAATAATGGAATTCGAGAAGAAGAAGAAGAAGAAGACAGCATTGCAAGGGCTGAGCGTCATGACAATCTCTTAAAACGGATTCCTGCCTTTAAAGGGCTTACTAAGCTAATTGGGTTTTACACTATAGTTATAGCAACTACCATAATACTTTTTATACCTTTTTACTCGTCAGAATTTATAAATAACTACACTCAAACGGTCGGACTATGGTTTCAAAATTTCGAGTTTAATGCTAGTATTTATTACATAGCTAGAGAAATCGGATACCTATTTAGAGGCTATAACGAAATTGCTATTATAGGTAAAATAACGCCTATAATTGTAGTGCTGTTTATTTTAATTATAACGTTTTTCAGAAAAAACAAAACGGCTATAGAACTTATAACCGCCATGCTATTGGTTTTATCATTTTACTACTTTACAACCACTACTGTTCACCCTTGGTACGTAGCCACACTTTTAATACTATCTATATTTACTAAATACAAATTTCCTTTGGTCTGGAGTTTTGTTATTATACTAAGTTACTTGGCTTATATAAACCTTAACAAAGCAGACAAATCTGAAAACCTGTGGGTTATTGGTTTAGAATATATTATCGTTTACGGCGTCTTTTTTTGGGAAGTCTTTATAAAAAAAGAAAGTCCTCAAACGAGTTTTAAGCGCTCTATTCTATAAAGAGCCTGATCTCTATCGTCAAAAACTTCTATAAACGACAACTTAAAAGATTTACCAATAAAAGAATTATCATTTTTTAAGTCGTAATGATAAAGTGCTTTAGGATGTATTTCCTCAAAATCCAATTGTACACCATCATCAAACAAAAACGTGTAATAACCGTCTTCGTATTGTTGAAAAATTGCTGTTTCCATTTACAAATAATTTAATAAATACTCTTATTTCTCTTCTTCATCAAAATTTGTATCTGGTACTGGCGGGTTTGTACTAGAGACATCTTCTTCGTCACCAAAGTCTGCCATAGCTTTGGCTAAGCGTGTCCCTACTTTAACTAGATAGATAGCATCTTCCGTTTTTACTTCAACGGCTTCAATTAAATCATTATGAGCATTTCTAAATGAAATAATATGGTCATCATCATATCCATCAGGAAATTTTTCAACTAAAAGATTTAAAATATCTTTATTAAGTTTTTGATAATCTACAATAATGCGTTTCATTTTTAAAATTGGTTAAGTTTTAACATATATTGGTACTGTTAATATACAAATTAATTTTCGAAATAAATATTTTTTTTTAAGAATTTTCTCTCAGAAACAAACAAGGCAAATTTATACCTATTAGGAATAGATATTTTGGAATAAACGGAAGCTAGCTTTAAAATTCGGTGGCTCATCTGGTAAGCTACTTTTGAATTTGACTTCCTAATTTTCAAAAGCCCGAACGTGTGAACACATGTCATAATGTTCAGCTAAGTGCTATTACAAATGAAACATAAAAAATTTAATTTAAGGTTTTTTCTATATTATTTTTTATAAAAATTTTTCAAAAAGGAAAGAAGCATTTTTTAGACAGGTTCACAAAAAAAGGCTACCCTCATGGGTAGCCTTAAAGTATATACTTATTATTGCTGTTTACAGCTTTTCTAATTTGGTAATCGTATTAACATCTGTTTCGACATCATTACCATCGGCATCTTTTGTTAATGCAACTTCGGTGGTATAAGTTACCTTAAAACTTTCACCAACCATGGCTTGAGAGCTTAAATCGAAACTACCCAAAACAGTATCATCAACTTTCTGAAATGATAACTTCTCTCCACCATCTCCTTGAACTGTAAAAATATAGGCACTACCGTCATGACCTTCATAAACGGCATCTACCTCCTTGGAATCTTGAATAACCAATTGCGCTTCACTTAAAGGCACTTCTGTCTTAAAACTTGATAATGTAAAAAACAGCATCATAAAACTACATAACATAAATAAAAACTTTGTTCTCATTTTGATAAAATTTAAAAAATTAAAATAAAATAATTTGCAGGAATCAACCTGTAGGTTAAGTTCATAATATACCAATAGCTTTACGTCTAAAGCTATTGATAGTTATTATATTATAAGTTACGCACCAGCATTTTTTTTAGATTTCAAAAAGTGGTTTTTAACTAAAGATTAACAAAAGGTTATTTAAATATTCTGCAAAAAAACAAACCTCTATTTAAACCACTTAATATTTCTATTTATTATAAAAACAAATAGATAACTTAATGATAAAGAAAAAAGATGAAGTAAATATTTATTGGTTGTCTTATATAGTCATGCTATAGCTATTATTAAAGCATTTTTAAAGTATTCAATTCCTGTTCTGTAAGATGCTTCCATGAGCCACGAGGAATATCCTTTTTAGTAAGGTGACCTATGGCTACGCAATCTAAATTTTCAATCTCATACTTTAAATAATCGAATATCGTACGAATGATCGTGTTTCCTGTATTTTTAACCTTAAGACCTATTTCTTTTTTTGAAGCGCCCTGAATATAACTAATTTCTTCAACAGTAATTAATTTTCCTTCTACCTTAAAACCTGCTTGGATCTTTTTTAAATCTTCTAGTTTTAAGTTTTTATTCAATTCTATATGAAATAAGCGAGCTACGCCATTTTTAGAGTTTGTAAACTTATCTACAATACTATCATCATTGGTAAATAATAATAATCCTTTAGAATTTCTACCTAAACGACCTATAGGTTTTATTCTGGATGTTGTTGCATTGGCAACTAAGTCCATCACCGTTCTTCCCTTACCTTCACTGGTCGTTGTTGCAAAACCTTTTGGTTTGTTAAGTAAGACATAAGCTTTTTTCTCTGGGTTAATACGAGCACCATCATAACGAACCTCATCTCCAATTTTAACTTTATAACCCATTTCTGTAATTACTTTTCCATTCACAGAAACTAAACCTGTTGCAATATGGACATCTGCTTCTCTACGAGAACATACTCCAGAATTGGCCACATATTTGTTTAATCTAATCTCACTAGGGTTAGATGGTTTTTTATTTTGGTGATCATCATTCTTTTTAAAGGGGGCTTTTCCTTTTGCAAAACTTTTCTTGAAGTCTTTTTTAGAACCCCCAACCGAAGTTTTCCCTTTTCTTTGTCCACCTTGTTGCTTAGCCATGACTCTATTTTTCTTGCAAAGATATAGTTAAATTTATGATTGACGATTCAAGAATGCCTATTTGTTTTTGTCTTCGAACTCAACTGTAGATTGACGTGTTCTATCAACATAGAGCTTAGTAACATCTGGTCTTGAATAATGACCAACGGGATCGAAGTTTTGGCGCTCTTCCAATACACGGTTAAAATCAATTGTTTGTATAATCAAGCCTTCTTTATGCAAAACAGGTTCGATTATCCATTCACCATCTGGTCCAGCAATACAACTACCTCCATTAGCCAAAATATCTGGGGCTTTATCTAATATTTTATCCAAATGTGGTGTCACTTTTGGAAAATCGCCTTTGGCCATTAAACTAGATACCGATATAACAAAAGAACGCGATTCTCGGGCTATAAAACGGGTAATATCTTTCGTATTATGATCACTTCCTGGCCAAACAGCAATATGCAAATCTTCCCCCAAACCATATAGAGCTGCTCTTGGCAAAGGCATCCAATTTTCCCAACAATTTAATCCACCAACAGTAAATTGTTTTAAAGAATGTACCTGCAAACCATTGCCATCGCCTGGAGACCATGTTAATCGCTCATCATAAGTGGGCTGTAACTTTCTATGCACCGATTGAATACTTCCTTCCGAATTGATGTACACCAAAGAAGCATACACGCTATGTCCGCCACGATCTAATGGACGCTCTATAACGCCTAAATAAACAGCTATTTTATGCTCTTTTGATAATGCACAAATAGATTTTAAATCGCCCTTTTCTATACAAATTGCATTAGACACATAATGTGCATGCAATTCTTTATTCACTGCTTTATTCCATTCTGCACCACCTGTTAATGCTAACCAAAATGGGTAACCTGGCACTAAACCTTCTCCAAAAACAATCAATTCCACACCTTCTTTAGAGGCATCTATGATTGATTGCTCTACTTTTTTCAAGGTAGCTTTTTTATTCAACCAAACTGGTGAAATTTGAGCAAGTGCTACTTTTAATATATTATCTCCCATTAAATTCTATTTAAAACAACTGTAATATCAATCAATAAAATACTAAAAACACCTAGTACGATTATGAATTTTAATGTATTATGAAGTATAAGGTAATGTGTTTTTGTGTTATATTTCCAGAGTACCGCCAAAAAGCACAGCAATAATAATGTACTCAAATAAAAATATAGATGCATATGCCCTACTTCAAACTTAAACAACAATAAATACGTTGGGATCAAGGTTAAAACAGATAAAATGGATAACATGACCTTAGATGTTTTTTCTCCATAAGTAATTGGAATGGTTTTATAATTCTGAGCCAAATCGCCTTTTATGTTTTCTAAATCTTTGGTAAGCTCTCGCATAGAAATAATTAAAAACAAAAACATGGCGTGCACAAAAATGACCGTTTCGAAATTTTTATAGTACATAAAAATGGCAAAAAATGGTGTTATGGTCAAAATAGCAGATGTTAGGTTACCTACAAACGGTAACTTTTTTAATTTATGGGAATAAAACCAAATACCAAATATGTAAATAGAAAAGAAAAGAACTGCTTTAAAAGAAACATAGCTAGCCATAATCACTGCTAAAAAATTTAAAACAAAATAAAAAGAGAGTTTTGTATTTTGACTTACCAATCTATCCAATCTGGATTTAATAGGTCTATTGATTAAATCTTTCTCCGAATCATAAAAATTATTTATAATGTACCCTCCTGCAATAGTTGCCGCAGATGCCAAAACAATCATGAACAAATTAAGATCGAAAATGACTTGCTTCAATGTTTTGTTATGAGCTAAAATATAGATGGATGTTAAATATTGAGCAATAACAATAATTAAAATATTGTAGCCCCTTACAACAGAAAATAAACTAAAAAACTTAAGTAAAATATGTTTTTGCCTTCTGCTTAGCATAAAAAACGTCATGTTTGTAATTCTGAAACACACTTTGACTACCCTCAGCGCGAGAATTTATAACGATAAGCGAAGTTTAGAAATTGTAAACGACCTCTAATTTATAGTCTCTGAGTGATTGTTTTGCTTTATCGATATCTTCTGTAAACCCAAGAATGTAGCCTCCGCCTCCAGAACCACAAAGCTTTAAATAATATTCGTTTGTTTCGATGCCTTTTTTCCAAAGTTCATGAAACTGCTGTGGGATCATAGGTTTAAAGTGGTTTAAAACGACTTTCGATAAACTCTTTGTATTTTTAAATAGCGACTTAATATTTCCATTTAAAAAATCATCAATACAAGCATCGGTATGTTTTATAAATTGGTCTTTAAGCATACTACGGAAACCTTCTTGTTTCATGTTTTCCATAAAGATACTTACCATAGGTGCCGTTTCTCCAATAATACCACTATCTAATAGAAACACAGCATTTTTACCTTCATTCTTCTGTGAAGGAATCCCTGTTGCTTCAATATTATCTTTAGAATTGATAAGAATAGGAATACTTAAATAACTATTTAATGGATCTAAACCAGAAGATTTTCCATGAAAAAAAGATTCCATTGCCGAAAAAATGGCCTTTAGTTTCAGTAGTTTTTCGCGGGTTAAATTTTCTAAAACCGTAATTTTGTTTTGGGCATATTTATCGTAAATAGCAGCAACCAAAGCACCACTACTTCCTACACCGTAACCTTGCGGGATAGATGAATCGAAATACATACCAGCATTAACATGTTGTTTTAGTAATTCTATATCGAAAGTTACTAATTCAGAATCAACATTTTCTAAGTAACCAACAAACCCCTTTAAGCTTTTGTTTGATTCAATGGCCGTATCAGAAGGATTTTCATCCGTCTTTAAAGCACCGTTGTAAAAATTATAAGGAATAGATAAACCTTTGGAATCCTTAATGATACCATACTCTCCGAAGAGTAATATTTTTGAGTAAAAAAGAGGTCCTTTCATAATTCCTAATGAAAAATTAATAATGCAAAGTTAATAATTATTATTTTGATGATTTCACTATGCTAACTAACAATTTCAACATTTCCTGAGATTTAGGTTTAAATCGATTAAATTCTTCTTTATTTATATATTCAGTAGCATGAAGTAAATCTAACCAATAATCTGTTTCATTAGCTTCTTTAAGACTTATTGACATTTTACTAGTAAAATCTGCTCTGCTTTGTGCAAACTCAGCTTCCCGAACATTTGCCCCAATAGATGTCCCAGATTTCAACAACTGCCTTGACATTACATATTCTTTTTTATTATTGGCTAAGTCCTTGTATAAATCAACTATAGCAACTGCAAAATCAAAACTTTTAATTTTAATAATATTTTGTTTCATTAATGAATGTTAAAATTGATGATTAAATATAGTCAATTTAATTCTTCATTATTACCTTTTAATTATTAATCAACTTCGCTCCAAATCCAATTTTATCGTTAATATACTGACCTTTTTGACAAAATACAACTAATTTATTCTTAATGAATTCACAAACTTGTTCACATTCACTTTCTGGGTACAAGACGTGTACATTGGCGCCCGCATCTAAGGTAAAACAAACTTTTGAGTTAGTTTCCTGCCTAAATGCCCAAATCTTATTTATTATCTCTAAGGTATTTGGTTTCATTAAAATGAAATACGGCATACTGGTCATCATCATGGCATGAAGCGTTAATGCCTCGCTTTCAACAATTTCAATAAACATATCTAAATCACCATCTTCAAATACCTTTATCAAAGTAGACATACTTTTATGGGCTTGTTTAAATCGTTCTTGCGCAAACGAGTGTCCATGCATTAAATTATGGCCAACCGTGCTGCTTACTTGTTTTTCGCCTTTATCAACCAATAAAATGGTATCCTGATAATTCTTGAAATTTTTATGCACTTCAAAAGGGTACTTTACTCCAAATAAATCTGAGCTTCCATCAATTTCATCATGTTTTCCCCAGACTACTAAATCGCCTTCTAAACTCCTACAGGCACTTCCCGAGCCCAAACGTGCTAAAAAAGAGGTTTTTTGAATGAAAAAATCATTGCCAATCGACTTATCTGCTACATTTAAGGAGGCATCAGATTCAACCAGTAATTTTTCCACACTCATCAAGCATAAAGCCAAAGCACTCATACCACTTGCAGAGGAAGCAATACCAGAACTATGAGGAAAAGTATTGGATGTTTCAATTTTAAAATGATAGTCTTTTAAAAATGGTAAATAAGCTTCAATGCGTTTGAAAAAAGTTTCAATCTTTGGTTTGAACCCTTCCTTTTTATCACCATCTAAAAGAACATCGAAAGAGAAATCATCCTGACTTTCTTTTTTGGAAAAACTTAAAGTTGTTGTCGTTTTACAATTATCGAGCGTAAAACTAATTGATGGGTTCTCAGGGATTTGTTGTGCTTTTTTACCCCAATATTTAACCAAAGCGATATTACTAGGCGATGACCATGTAAAGCTGCCTTTTTCAACAGAACTAGTATAAGATTTAGGAATAAATTGTTCTTCTTGCATGCTCGTTTAAATCTGCCGCCAAAGATTTTTCAAATCAAACTTTTATAGGTCGGCAATTAATATTTGGCAAAAATAGGAAATATCAAATTGCTCACCTATTTGCAAATTATAATTTGACGCAACCAAATGACTACTTTCGCATCTATATAACAAAATATTAAAAGCACTATGAAAAGGATTGTTCTAATTTTTGCCCTTATTGGATTCATATCATCTTGCTCAGATGATGACAACACAACAAATCAAGACACATTAAATGGAATCTGGCATTTAATCGATGTAACCTGTGAGTGCCTTCCTGTTGACTTCCAAAAAGGGGAACATGTTTGGAATTTTGATCTGTCAAATAGCAAGGTAAATGTTGTTAATAATCCTGACGAAACTTTACAAATACTAGACACAGGAAACTACACTTTTTCATTAAAAGAAGGTAAAATAACTATTTTAACGGTTGAATACGATTACTATTTTAAAAGTGGTAATTTGTTTTTATCAGACCGCCCCGAATTAGATGGCCCCTTAATGGAATTCACCAGAAATTAAGGTTCACTTGAAGATAATTCTAAAAGTTTTACCATAGTTTTATAGTTCCTTGCTGTTGCAGTTGTTTTGAGTTTACGCTCGAAAAAATTATTGTTATATTTTGCCTTTCCATAACCCGTAGAGCAATGGAAATAAATGCAGTTATCCGTTATAACAAACTCTTCGTTTGGATGTGATATTTTTGAAGCTTCAGCAATTAAGTCTTTATCTGGAATTGCATATAATAGTGTAAAATAGCTGTTCACTTTCTTTTCTTCAGGAAATGGGCAGTTATCAAAAACCTCTTGTAAATCTTGTGGTCTTTTTACAAGAATGGGAACTTCAAAACCAAAATGCGTTTTGATAGCTTCATGTATTTTTAATTCTAGCTTTTGGGTCTCTTTTTCTAATGCTTTAAAAATCACATTTCCACTTTGAATGTAAGTCTGTACTGATTCTAAGCCTATGTTAGAAAGCAATTCTCGCAACTCTGCCATGGGGATTTTCTTTTGTCCGCTAACATTAATACCTCTTAAAAGTGCTATGTATGTTTTCATTTAAAAATCTTGTTTCTGATTGAGAAATCTATAAACTAAGATGCCATATGGCTTTTTTACATAATGAATGGAATAATTAAATCTTTCCAAAGAAACAATACGAACATTCTTGTAAAACACCTGAAAAGCTTCAGAAAAGTCTAAAATTAGATTTAATTGCTTATCAATATCCAACCAAAACTCATCTTCTTTACTTTTAAACGCCATAAAACATTTAGTTTTATAAAATTCAATTCTTGCTTCCCCGGTAAATTCAACACATTTACCTGACATATTGTGCTTTTATATCCCCCCAAGAATGCGTTTTCAAAGCTCCTTTATCATCCTTTTTAATCATTTCATCCATCATGGCCTTGTAAGCTTCTGAAGGCTCAGCAAAACGAGCTGCCGTATCTTCTAACGTATATTCAATATAATTTTTAAGCGAACGCTTTTGAAGTTTTGCCTGCTTTTCAAGAATTTCAATGGCCATATCGTCCTATTCTATCAGTTTTTTTGTTTTTCCCATAATACAAATTATATATAAAACATATATCAAACTAATATATACTTTTAGCAACTATAAAAGCACCTGTCCAAGCATTCTGAAAGTTAAATCCACCTGTAATAGCATCTACATTTAAAATCTCTCCTGCAAAATATAGGTCTTTATGAAGCTTACTTTCAAAAGTTTTAAAGTTTACTTCTTTTAAATCTATCCCTCCTGCAGTAACAAATTCATCTTTAAAGGTACTTTTACCTGTCACTTTAAATACTGCTTCTGTTAATTGTAATGCTAAAGCTTCCAATTGCTGTTTATTTGTATCTGCCCAGGTTGTCGTCATTGACATATTGGATGCCAGCACTAATTGTTGCCATAACCTTTTAGGCAAGTCATATTGAGTAAACTTAAATACGGTTTTTTTTGCTAAATCTTGTTTGAATGCTTTTAAATCGCTTAAACAGTCTTCAAAAGGGTGTCTTATAAAATTGACTTTAATTTGAAATTTATAATCACGTTTTGCTAACTCCAAAGCACCAAATGCCGATAGTTTTAAAATTGCAGGCGCACTCATACCTACATGCGTAATGAGTAATGGCCCTTCTGACTCTAAGTGACTATCAACAACTTTAATTTCTACATTTTGAGCTACTACACCAGGGATATCTTTAATTCGCGTATCATTTATATCGAAAGTAAAAAGTGAAGGTACTGGCTGCGAAATAGCATGACCCAACCTCTCCAGTAAGTTCCAAATCTTCGGATTACTCCCTGTTGCTATTATTACTTTTTTGGATTTAAAATCGCCTTCGGTTGTATCTAATCTCCATTGGTCATCTTGCTGCTTAATAGATTTTACCGAGTGGTTGTACAGAACCTCAACGCCATGCTTTTTTGCTTCACTTAAAAAGCAATCAATAATGGTTTGAGACGAGTTTGATACAGGAAATATACGGCCATCATCCTCAATTTTTAATGCTACGCCTCGCTTTTCAAACCATTCCATGGTATCACCCGTCATAAACTGGTGGAAAGGCCCCAACAATTCTTTTTCGCCTCTTGGATAATTCTGCACCAATTCTGAAGGTATAAACTCTGCATGCGTTACATTGCAACGTCCACCTCCAGATATTTTTACTTTTTGAAGCCCCTCTTTTCCACGTTCTAGAACGGCTACTTTTAAACTCGGGTTTTGCTCTGCTATATTAATGGCAGCAAAAAAACCTGCTGCGCCTCCACCAACAATTATAACGTCCTTTTGTTTCATATCCTATCTGGGAAATCGGAAATTATCCCATCCACTTTATCGTTTTTTATTCGAGAAATCGTTTTCTTATCGTTAACCGTGTAGGTAAACACCTTAAAACCAGAGTTTTTAATTTTAGAAACCAATGTATTGGTTAACATTGTGTAATCTGGATGAATAGCAACTGCGTTCACAGCCTTTCCAAAAACGACAGCCTGATCTAAATTGGTATCTGTAAGCACTCCCAAAGGTATTTTTTTATTGATTTTATAAACTTCAGCAAGTAAATCTTGCTGAAAGCTGGACACAATAAAATCTTGATATTCCCAACCTTTTTCCTCCACATACAAATCAATCATTTCACATGTTTTTTCAACGGTACCTTTTCCCTTCAATTCAATATTTAAAAGGCATTTTTTATCAATTAAGTTTAAAACCTCTTTTAAAGTCGGTATACGATATTGATCTTTCACTTTTAAATGTTTCAATTCTGAAAGTGTGTGTTCTGAAATTTCGCCACTTCCGTTGGTTATTCTATCTAAAGTAAAATCGTGAAACACAACTAATTCACCCGAAGCACATTTATGAACATCGATTTCAACACCATCAACATTAAGGTTTAAAGCATATTCAATAGATTCTATAGTATTTTCGACAACATAACCTTTTGCTCCCCTATGGCCTATTTTTAAACATGTTTTATTCATTAATAAATTTTTATACCGAAAATATCTCTGTAAATTTAGCATTATAAATGATGATCGCCCACATGAACAAGTTTCTTTTTTCAGTAATACTGTTAACAGCTTCGTGCAATCCAGAAAGCAAAAACGTGATTGCTGACTTGCCCAAAACATTAAATGAAGTTTCTGGAATAGAAACCGTATCAAATTCAAGTTTAATCTGGATGTTAAATGATAGCGGAAACGCTTCAAAAATTTATGGTTTAAACAAAAAAGGCAAGATTATAGAAACTCTAAAAATTGATGCAAAAAATCGTGATTGGGAGGATTTAACGTCAGATAAAAAAGGCAACCTTTATATAGGCGATTTTGGAAACAACACCAATGAACGGAAGAATTTAGTCATTTTAAAAGTGCATACAGCGTCTCTAAAAAATCCAAAGAAAATAGATATTGAGCGTATTTCTTTTAAATATTCAAACCAGAAAAAATTTCCTCCCAAAAAGAAAAAATTACATTTCGATTGCGAAGCATTTTTCCATTATAATGATAGTCTTTATTTATTTACTAAAAGCCGTGTAAAAAATGACTTTGGCAAAACACATGTATATAAAATCCCTGCTAAAAAAGGGGATCATGTAGCAGAACTTGTTAATACATTTAGTTTTTGTGACGACTTACATTGTTGGGTAACTTCAGCCGATATAAGTGATGATGGCAAACAAATGGTTTTATTAACTCAAAAATCATTTTTGGTTTTTACCAATTTCAAATCTGATGATTTCTTTAGCGGTACACTTAAAACTTATAATTTTAAGAATATATCACAGAAAGAAAGTATTTGTTTTAAAGATAAAAACACAGTTTATATTGCTGATGAAAAAGCCCATGGAGAAGGTGGGAATTTGTATGAATTTAAGTTGGAGTAGTTATTTTGTTTGCCTCCAGATATAATCTATAATTAAAAAAACACATTTCAAGGTCTGAATTGATGATATTCAGAAATGAGTTCAGGATTAGAACCCAAATCCTAATCTAAAAGCTAAACGCAGACCGTCATCACTGTTAAATGCTGATAAGTTTAGCGTCATCATATCTGCAGCATTGGCAAAAATACCACCTCCTATAGAAGTATTCCAATCATTTGAATGATCATTTGGATTTAGCAAGAAGGTATCATCAACCCAAACGCGACCGTAATCTATACCACCATAAAATCCAATATTCAAAGGTAATAAACCTGTTTTTACTTTGCGTAAATTTAATCGCAAATCCGTACTTTGCACAAAGGAACTCTTTCCTGTAAACCGTTCGTTTCTATAGCCCCTTAAACCATTATTTGCACCAATATTAGCTCCCTGATAAAACTCGAAATCATCTCCAAAATTAACATGTCCTTTCAGTTTGGTTGCCAATACTAATTGTCCGCTAGGCATTAGTTTATAATCGAACCCGAGTTCTGGAATTATATATGCAAACCCTTTAGATTTGTCCACATTATTTTTATAACCCGTTTGTAGTGCTACCATCATTCCTAAAGTTGGAAATGCTTCATTATCGTAATTTTCATATTGGTATTTAGCATCTATACCATAAAAGTCGTTTTCAATTTCTATATTATCTCCAATAAACCGATCGTTAATAAAGCGTCCTTCCGTTTCTTCCACTTCATAAGATTCATATAATATTCCTATTTTAAAACTAGCACCTAAACGTCCTCGCCAAATTAGCGATGGTGCAAATTTTATTGTTTTTAACTTAACACGATTATAATCTAAGCCTACATCCAGACCATCATTTTCATCTGCTTCAGGGTTTGGTGTATTATTACCAAATCCGAAGAAATTTACTGCATAATTAGGGCTTGTAAATTGGGCTTGAAAGCCTAAATTCATATTTCCTATAACTTTTGCAAATTCGCCGTTATATCCAAAATCGAAACCTTGTGTTGCAAAATAATACGCTCCAGAAATAGTATGCCTGGATGTAAAGGGGTTGCGCATAAAACCATAATTGGTCAGCGTATTAGCAAACCCGATTTTAAGCCCATCATCTGGATTAGCACCTAAAGTGGGAATAAATTGATTACTACTATTTTTTAGTTTTTTATAGTCATATACATTTGTTTCGTAATCGTCTGTAAGCCTTTTTCTCCCATTATTAGTAACGAATGTATTTGCTTTAGATTTGTAATCATAAATATCTAATCGCTTGCCATTTTTAATATCGTAGGTATCATTATTTTGTCCACCAATTAACCGTATTCTAATAAGCTTATCTCCTTTACCAGAAACATCGAACACATCATCATCATCTAACCCATAAACCCATATTTCTTTAGTATTGGCACAGCTATAAGTACGTTGGTGAAAGACATCTGCTTTTTCGCCATTTTTTATTCTATAGGCAGTCACTTTAGTAAGTCCCTGAGGCATACGCTCTATTTGAAACCAATCATCTTTATCGGTTCCCTTAACAACAGCAAACCTATTAATATGGTCGTAATATGTGTCGGAAATAGTTTGTAGATTATGGCGTCTTCCAATTAGTTTACGCTTAATATCTTTGATTGTTTCTTGACTAACTTCTGACGGAAAATTTAAAAATGCTTCATCAATAACAGTATCTGTCAAATGATCTACAATATACTTTACCTGCGCATCCCAAACATTTTTATCAGATTGGTTGATCAACGTCATATCTAAAGGATAAGGCTCTAAATTGAACCACTTGGGACTTTTTAAATCTTCTTCATAACTCTGCATTAAACGTAACGAAGGAATTATAGTCGTTGCAAAACCAAGTAAAGCACCATCTGCCATAATAGAAAATGCCTGATCCCGATCTCTTGGCACAGGACGGTATATTTTTTTACCTTTTTCTTTAAACTCTGCCCAACGCCATTGATCTTCATGTCTATCCCAATCACCAATCAACATGTCAAATAAGCGTGCTCTTATGTAAGCAGCTTCATCTAAAACATGATCTTCATCTTCTTTTAATTCTTTTAGCAAATCATCTGTGCTTATTAGCTCATTTGAAAAACCAAAACTCGCCTTATCACCATGACCAGAATCTGCACGTTCTTCAATCATATAAAGTTCATTTCCAAATTCACTATTAAATTGACCTAAGACAGATTGCTTTGGCACATAATAAAGTACTGGATTTGTATGATAAACACCTACAGCATCAGATAGCGTCCCTATTGTAAAAGGGGCATAGGGGTGCGATCCTGTAAAAACATCCAATAGTAAGCCTTGTGTATAGGAATCATTGAACTGACCTTCTATATATTGATCTTTAAATGCCACTGCCTGTAAATACTGAATGGCATTTTTACGCAGGGCCCTCATTACATATTCTCTTCCTTCATTATCTTTTAATCGTAAAGATTTTGACTGGTGTCCGCCTCCCTTTCTTACTGGGGTTAATCCTCCAAAAAGTGTATCAAGCCTTACCGTAGGCGCCTTAACTTTAGTACTAAAGGCATCACGATAACGTTCTCCCCAAAATAGCTTATAGGCACCTCCTTTGGTTGTTTCTTCTTTAGAATAAACAGAGGCCATTACTTCTTTTTCGGTAGACGCTTTATAATTTTTAATTGCTTTTACTGCTTCGGCTTCTAAAACTTGTGTTTGAAATACAACAACATCATTTTCAGTCGAATAAAAACGAACGTACGAAGAACCATCTTTAAACACATCTAATCTTGCATACCCCTGTGCTCCATAAGAAAATTGCCCGTTTCCAACATTGCGAGTAGCCATTTCTTTGGAGCCAGATCCACTTACAATTTGAGGTAAATTATCCTGAACGATATATTGCAAATTATGATCGTGCCCAGATACAAAAACGACTTTATCATTTTCCTGAGACAACGTAATAATGCGTTTTTTAAACTCATTATACATTTTATTTTGAGTATCTACAATCGTTACACCTCCTGTTTTACGGATTAAATTTTTTAGCGTCCCTAAAATAGGAATGGGTTTCATATGGCTTTGAAATCCATATTGTCCACCGTGAGAACCATTAGTAAACATGGGGTGGTGCAAGGCTACAATGGTTGTTTTTCCTCTTGCTTTTTTTATTTCACTTTCAAATTCATCAAAAAACTTGGTTCGTGTTTTTATTTCGCAATCATCGTTTATGGTCGGGTGCTTGTTCCAATCGGTAAGATACCATTCAGAATCCACAACCATCATAACGATATCATCAGAGATCTTTACTTTTTCAATAGGACAACCATTTTCTGGCAGAAATGTATTTTTTCCTAAGATATTTTCAATATACTTTTCCTGTCTTTTAAGCCCTTTAAGTCCGTTGTTATACCAATCGTGATTCCCTGGAATAAAAACCGTTTTCCCTTTGAAGCCTTTTACTGCTTCTGTTTGAATATTAAGTTGGTGTTCTGCAAACTCCCTGCCTTCGTTTTCTTTTTTTGGTAAGCCTTTTGGATATATATTGTCTCCTAAAAAAAGGGCCGTGCTATTCTTTGAAGCCTTACTTAATGCTACTTCAAATGATTGTAAAGCTTTTGAGGAAGTGCCTAAAGGAGAATTACCTGCATCACCTATTAAATAAAAAGAATGTACGATCTCCTTATCTGGGAAAGCATGGTCTACACCTGCCTCGGCATATTGCGGTTTATAGGTAGCGCAAGCACTAAATATAAACAAAGCAATTAAAGTCAAGATAGCCTTATAGTTAGTATTCATACGAGGGTTTTATGGATGATTAAAGATACTAATTAAATGTTTAAATTTAACTTTGAAACAGCACCTATAAGTCGTTTATTATGGTAGTATTAAAAACTACTTCGCTTGCCATGGTCTTATGTACTGGACATTTTGATGCCATTTCTTTTAAGCGCTCTTTTTGTTTTTCATCTAAATTCCCAACAAATTTTAGCTTTTTACTTATATGATCCAAATAGGTTGGTGTTTCTATTTCTAAACCTAAATCGTCACTATGTTTTCGTGAATGCGTTACGTATACAAATACCTCTTGTAAATCCCATTGTTTGCGCTGCGCATACATTTTTAAGGTCATGGTTGTACAAGCTACCAAACCTGCGTTAAGATACTCGTAAGGCGAAGGTCCAAAATCATCTCCTCCTATCGAGGCGGGCTCGTCTGCAACCATGGTATGATTTTTAGTCTGAATTGAGGTTGTAAAATTGTCCTCCATTAAATTTAAATGCCCTACTATTTGCTCGCCTCTGGTTTCCAACATTTTATTTTCTTTGGGCTCAAAATATCGCTGTACCCAAGTCCCAATAACATTTCCAACATATAGACTATCACTTGGCTTAGATAACAAATGATCGGCATCATCTAGAGTAACAAAACTTTTTGGATGATGTGCATGATGATATAATTGTTCTGCATTTTTAATACCAACCACGGTATCTGTGGGTGCATGTAAAATTAATAATGGCTTTCTTAAATTCTTTATAATGATAGGTAAATCGGTTTTATCAAAATCCTCAACAAAGTCTCTGTTAATTTTAAAAGGACGCCCTCCAATATTAACCTCTACTTCTCCTTTTTCCTTCACCTCATCGATACCATGAGAAAACAAATGTTTTACATGACTTACTGTTGCTGGTGCTCCAATAGTTGCAACGGCTTTAATATTTTCTAATTGGGAAGCTGCCGATAATACCGCTGCACCTCCCAACGAATGACCTACTAATAATGAAGGTGCTTCGTAATTAGACTCCATATACTGGCTCACAGCTATCAAATCATCAACATTAGCAGAAAAATGACTCTCTGCAAACTCGCCTTCACTTCTACCTAGGCCTGTAAAATCGAACCTTACCACTCCAAAACCATGATTTGTTAAAGAACGACTAATATTTTTAACGGCACTTAATGAACTTGTACATGTAAAACAATGTGCAAAAATGGCAAAGTAATTTGGTTTTTGATTTGCTGGCAACTCCAAATATGCCTGAAGTTTTAAGCCTTTATTATTTTGAATATTTAATTTTGAACGTTTCATCTTAAAATCTTTATACTATGGTTTTCGTACTAGAAGGCACCATTTTTATTAACTTGACATGAAAATTTTTGTAACAATAGCCTTAATTTAGGGTCTATAAATGTTTTACAAAAAGGTTTATTCGGATTTTTTTGATAATAATTTTGAATAGCGTTTCTTGAAGCTTTAAAATATTGAAAAGGAAAGACTTTAGTAATTAATTGGTATTCGAAATCTTCCTGAAAACCTTCAATGATATCTTCGGACTCATTTTTTTGTTCTTCTGAAAAGACATAAACAGCAGATCTATACTTATCTCGCATGGAATGGTTACTGGTACTTTTATGTGTGTGCAAATGAACTTCAATGAGTGTTTTTAATGAAATATCCTCAGCATTAAAATGTACAATAATGGCTTCTGAAAAACCGCTGTTTTCATTAACAGAAGCCACATAACCTTGCTCTACTTTTTCAACTCCCTTTAACGATTGAAACACTGCTTCTGTACACCAATGACAACCGCCTCCTAGTGCTATTTTATCTCGTTTACCGTCCATGTAAATTTGCAATACTTTTATTCAATTCTTTATCAGACGGATTTCTTAATTTCTTATCTCCAACTGTTATTGTTGGAAAATTAAGCTTTCCGTTTTCATATAAACTTCTTAATTCATCTGCAAAAGCATCATTGGTTTCCACATCAAGAAACGCATAATCTAAATGACAAGTTTCAAAAAATGTCTTATAATATTGTGTTTTGTGGCATCTATCAGTGCCATAAAGTTTAATAATTTCTTTCATTCAACCCATAGTTTTTAAAAAATTGATTGCTGCATCTGGATTCAAATGAAAATCTGAGAATACCACATGATCATGTTTATCAATAAAAATGAACCAAGGCGTTCCCCCTGTTCGATAATTGGTCATTATGTTTGATCGTGACTTACCGTCATCTCCAGCATCATGTCCAAATGGTATTTTTAAATCATATTTTTTTTGCGTTTCTACCATTTTTTGGTAGGTATTGGCATCGTGACCTTCGAAAACAGTTTGTATGGCTAAAAATGTGATATTTGAGTACGACTTTAATGCATCTACCATTTTCTTAAGATCAGGCAACCCTTTGCTATGGCAGCCAGGGCACCAGCTTTGAAAACAGTACACGATTTTAAATTTACCTTTAAAATCTGAAAGTTTTATGGCCTCCGTTTTTTTTCCGCTAGCATCAATCCAATCATTGACGTGAAATTCTGGAGCATGAAACGGTTTTGTTTGCTCTGTATGATTTGACATGGGAATGGTCCTTTCTTTTTAAATTATTTCAATTTATCTGCATGAAGTTTCCGCAGTTTTGCCAATTTAGGTGTAATTACAAAGCTACAATAACCTTGTTCTTGGTTATTTCTGTAGTAGTTTTGATGATAATCTTCTGCTTCATAAAACACGTCTAAAGGACTAATTTCCGTAACTACAGAGTTATCGTAATAAGAAGCCACTTCTTTTAAAACCAGCGCTGCAATTTCTTTTTGCTTTTCATCATGATAATAAATCACCGATCGGTATTGTGTCCCTTTATCTGCCCCTTGTCGGTTCAAGGTTGTTGGGTCATGTGTGGTCATAAAAATGACTAAAATATCTTTATAAGAAATTCTGTTAGCATCAAACGTAACCTGGATCACTTCTGCATGCCCTGTTAAACCCGAACAAATTTCACGATAAGTTGGATGCCCTGGAGCGTTTCCTCCAGAATATCCAGACACCACTTCTTCAACACCTTTAACTTCCTGGAATACAGCTTCTGTACACCAAAAACAACCACCCCCAAATGTGGCTAATTGTAAATTTTTATTTATCATTGATTATCTCCTTTTCCAATTGCATAGATTCAGAATTTATACAATAACGTAACCCGCTAGGTTCTGGACCATCTGGGAATACGTGTCCTAAATGCGCATCGCAAGTATTACACATAACTTCTACGCGTACCATACCAAATGCCGTATCTCTTTCATATTTTATAGCATTTTCTTTTATAGGCTGTGTAAAACTGGGCCAGCCTGTCCCCGAGCTAAATTTAATAGTAGAATCAAACAAAGGTGCATCACAACATATACAGTTGTATTTGCCTGCATCATGTGCACTACAAAGTGCACCACTATGTGGTCGCTCGGTGCCTTTTTGTCTGGTAATTCTAAATTGCTCGGGGGTTAATAGCCTGTGCCATTCATCATCTGTTTTTTCAACACGTCTGTCTGGAACAGGGTTTCCTTTTACAGAAAAATTGATTACATCTTTCCAAGTTAGCATAGTAATGTTTCCTTTCTTTTTTAAATTAATATGCTTTTACCTTAATACTAGTCTAAATTAAGTTTAATTCCTTACAGGGTTATCCATCTATTAAATCCATGTAAAGTTACACTGAAATATACGACAAATTATAGCGTTTATTTTACATTAATTAAAGTTTAGTATTTTTACTAAAAATCATTTCTTTTCTATGGACAATCTAATTGCAGAGGCAGAAAAATATGTTATTCAATATTTAAATGAAAATCTTGACAACAAGTTTGTTTATCATAATTTATCGCACACGCAGGATGTTGTAAAAAAGGTTAGCGAACTGGCAGAGCTCAGTAACTTAGAAGAAGTTGACAAATCCCTTTTATTACTCAGCGCCTGGTTTCATGATACTGGCTACACGAAAAGTATTGATAATCATGAAGCAGAAAGCATAAAAATTGCTGCTGCTTTTTTTAAAGATCGTGATGTATCTGAAGACAACATAAAAAGCATATCTGATTTGATTTTAGCCACTAAAATGGGCTATGAACCCAAAAATAGTTTAGAAAAGATAATTAGAGATGCTGATTGTGCTCATATTGGAAACAAAAAATTTGGAGACATTACCGAACTGCTTAGAAAAGAATGGGAACTTACTTGCGATAAAAAACTTAGTGAAGAAGAATGGTTAAGCATGAATATCGATTTTTTGTCTAACGGCCATAGGTTTTACACAAACGAAGCTTCTGCAAAATGGGACAAAGCTAAGAGCAAAAATCTGGCCCAATTACTAAAAGCTCAGAATAAATTAAATCAAGACAATACCAAATTAAAGTATAAAAAAGAGGAATTAAGTTTAAAAAAAAATAAGGTAGCACTACCAGAACGTGGCATTGAAACCATGTTTAGGGTCACTCTTAAAAACCACATAACACTAAGTAATATTGCAGACACTAAAGCTAATATTTTATTATCGGTTAATGCCATCATTGTGTCCTTAGTGCTTTCTAATTTGGTTTCAAAATTGGATAATGCTTCAAACCACTATTTAATTGTTCCTACCGTTATTTTTGTTTTGTTCACAGTCATATCTATTGTCTTATCCATCTTAGCCACACGCCCAAATGTGACAAGCGGCAAGTTTACCAAAGAAGATGTTGCTAATAAAAAAGTTAATCTATTATTTTTTGGAAACTTTCATAAAATGAGTCTTAAAGATTTCGAATGGGCTATGGGAGAAATGATGCAGGATAGAGATTATCTCTACTCTTCTATGAAAAAAGATTTATATTTTCTTGGATTGGTTTTAGATAAAAAATATAAAATACTTCGACTCACTTATAGTGTGTTTATGCTAGGTATTATTGTAAGCGTTATATCTTTTGCTATTGCATTTCAGTTTTTCTCTGGAGTTAACTAACACCCCTACTTGTATAATAAAATTTTAAAATAGATTGATTGAAAATAAAGATTTTGAAGGTTTTAACTACTCTAATACGTCTTTGAACAAAGGAGAGTATGAAGATTGCAGGTTTACCAATTGTAATTTTGTAAATGCAGATTTATCGAACATATCTTTTACCGATTGCCAGTTTACTGATTGCCACTTTAGTTTGACCAAAATAAAACACACCGTACTTAATAATGTTTATTTTTCCAACTGCAAATTGCTAGGCATACATTTTAATGACTGCGATGATCTCTTTCTATCTATTTCTTTTAATAATTGCAAGCTGGAACTTTCAGTGTTTTACAACTTAACCTTAAAAAAGATACTCTTTAAAGACTGTGATTTGTCTGGGGTAGATTTTACAGAAGCCAATTTAACAGGTTCTACATTTCAAAACTGTAATTTAAAAAACACTCTTTTCCAAAACACAATACTGGAAAGTGTCGACTTTAAATCGGCTTACAATATCTCTTTAGATCCTGAAAACAATAAGATAAGGCGTGCAAAATTCTCGAAAGACAATATTGCAGGCTTGCTTAATAAGTATCAAATTAAAATAACGTAATATGGATATGAGTAATATTTGCTTTTTTAGTAATGTGTAGAATTTGTCATTCCTGCTTTCACAGGCATCCACTAGTTTATAAAAAACATACATTTTTAATCAATAAACCTGTAGAGCACTCTACCTCAAAGTAGCCATGTTTTTAACGACGTATATTAAGATAAGAAAAAGCAGCTGTAATTAATCTTACTAACATTCAAATAGATTCCTGCTTTCGCAGGAATGACAAAAAGTTAAGCTCTAATCTCCTTCATCAAGTCGTCATAGGTATAAAATGCCTTATCGTTTTCATCTTTATGATATAACACACTTACCCGAATTGCTTTTAGCCCAGTAACAGCTTGTAAATCTTGAAGTTCAACTATTTCAACATCGGTATCTAAATAATGTCTTGATTGCAAAAATTTAATATACCTTAAATACTCCCTTTCGTCTTGCTTCTGTGAATAAACAATACTAATTTTTCCTTTTTGGGTAACACGTTCTGTAGTGCCTTTTATATAAGCTTTATCTACTCGTTTTTTTACAATTTCGTAACGGGCATTGTATGTACCGTCAACATCAAATTGCTTTTCATCCATTCTAAAACTTATGGATAATGGCTGATTGAAAACCAGTATCATAGATGCAACATCTAACGATACGGGGAAGTCTGATTGCATTTGATAATACGAATTTTCCATTTCGCACATTACCTGAAGTTGCCACAAACGTAAATTGTATAAATAGATCAGATTAAAGCTATCTTCTCTAGTGATAGACTCACCTACATACATATTATGTTCAACGCCATCTGTTTTAAAACGCTCAAAATAGTGTGGATACATTTGTTGTGCCTCTACTTGTTTTGCATCCAAAAGGGAAGCCATTTCTTTATTAATCAATGCGATGGTATCGTCATAGTCTTTTCTATGCCTGTAAAGTACATTTACTTTATCATCAATACTATCAAAATAGGCATTAATCTGTTCTTTTAGTTCATCTATTGTATATAAATGCTTAAGAACTGGTTCTATATCTTGTTTAAAGAACTCAGAGATTTGTTGCTCACTATCTACTTGAAAGTGTGCTCCTAAATCGTTTAGGTAATTATTGGTTTGATAGATAAATTGCTCATAAATAGGTAATCTTTCTATTTCTGAAGCACTTTCAAATATTTTCTTAACAGCATTTAATTGAAGGGCTAAATCTTGTTGAGTTGCTTTATTTCTAGCTTCTGATGATCCTTTAATATCAATCTGTCCGTAAAGTGGGTAAATATTTTCAAAGGCTATCTTTTTAAAAATAGCCTGTTCACCATTCATTTCAGATTTAATAAAATTCTTCGCTTCTTTTTCAAATCGCCAATGCACACTCGGATGAATGGAAGTACATTCTTTTTGAATAATGGCTTCTATCAAATTCTCCTCATCGCTTTTTGATCGCTCAACAGCCGACACAATAAATGGCATAACATCTATTAATTTATTGGCATTTATACTATTAAGCACCTGAGGTTTATTCGATACTATTTCTAATATCCCCATTAAGCCCTTATCATTAGCTATTGGCGCAAAAATAGCACTCTTAATACCTTGTTCGTGTAACGCTGCAATATGCGGTGCTTTCCCTTTAGACAATTTATATGTTTTATCTACATCTGAAATGGAAAAATATTTATTTTCATTTAATAGTCTATCGTAAGACCAACCACACAAAGCACCTTCACAACAAATACTTTCTAAATTATTAATCAAAAAACTATTCATACCTATGCCATAAACACGCTCAAATGTTTTCTCTTCTTCATTATAGATTGAAAAACCAACTTTTATATCGTTTATACCCAAAAGAGATCTGAAAACTTCATAAAAGTCTTCAATAAAACTTTCATCATTTCTCTTGTCTTCACCTATCAGATTAGACTTAATATTAGATATCGATTGGTCATCTGTAACATCAAAAATATTGGATATCACAAACCCCTTGAATATATAACTATTAGGAGGAAACTTTTCTTTCCAAAGTTCTATGTTTTCAAAATTATCCAATAATTCATCATAGTCTTCCTGAGTAATCTTTTTAGCAGCCTTAGTTGGAACAATTTCACAAAAATCTGCATTGTACAATATTTTATAATAACGAAGTACTCCATTAGCATCTGGTATTTCGTAATAAAAAGGTCTTTTAAAATTTAAATTATAACCATAGCAAAAACTTAAAATAATGGTACATGCAATTATGTATGTATCATCCTCTGGCATGTTTTTTATTTTAAGCTCAAAACCATCGCCAGCAGCTTTAATAATATTTTTAAATCGTTCTGATGAATTAAAAATTAAATTATGGAAAGGAACCGATGCAGTTTTTATTTCATTTTTAGTTAGAATTGGACTAAATGAATCTTCAAGAATGGTTGCTATCTCCTTTTCTCTTTTTTTCAATATTGAAAAATCACTAAAACCTTTTTCTAATTCTGGATAGGCATGAGCTGTATCTAATATACGTTTAGCTCTAGCCGCAACAAATTTGTCATCGCTTTTAGCCAAAGTTTTATATTGCTTAAGCAATGTATTAAAACTCACTTTTAAATTTAAAGGCGATTCTATATTATCGTTAATATCCATAATATTAGCTTTCTGAGAATACAAATTTACAAATTATTTGAGTTAGTCGGTATAAATTAGACTTGATAACACCAAAAATGTTACAAGTTTTAATGTTAAATTTATCACATTTCTATGTTTTTAATTTCTACTGAATTGAATCTAATTTAGCGACCTTTAGTCGTTTAATAATTTTTGACTTATTAGCTTTATTTTGATTTCTATTTTTATGAAAGTGACAATTAAGCCTCCTTTCGAAGTATCACCTAAAAAATTCAAAAAAATTAAATTGTTCGTAATTTTTTAATATAATAAATAAGAATTTAATAATTTTTCATATATTAAATTACATACTAACTAATTAAAAACAACATTATGTTTACAAAAACAAATTTAATTTCGACAATTATTACGGCCATATGGGGATTTCTAGGTGGCTGGCTACTTTGGGGTATTATAGGAGACCCTATGCTAGCCGATCATGCCGTTACTTCTGGCCTTATGAAAGAAATGCCAGATATGGCTATGCTAGCTATTGGCTGTTTAGTCGTTGGTTTTGCATTTTCCTCCATATATTCAAAATGGGCTAGAGGCACACATGGTTTCTCTCGCGGTATTCAATTTGGTATATGGATTGGTGTTTTAATAGGCCTTGGCAGTGGGCTTATTGATCACTCTACATCTAATCTTTTAGATCTATCTGGGACCATTACTAATGCTATAATTTACATTGTACATTTCGCAATAATGGGTGTTCTGGCAAGTTTAGTTTACGGAAAATTTGCTATAGAATAATAAAACATACACTAAAACTAATTCAAAAAAAAGCATCTCAAGTAAGTTTTTGAG
This sequence comes from uncultured Flavobacteriaceae bacterium, assembly GCA_947501845.1. Lineage (GTDB taxonomy): Bacteria > Bacteroidota > Bacteroidia > Flavobacteriales > Flavobacteriaceae > Flavivirga. Next base: position 196,963 of record CANMXP010000006.1, read on the forward strand.
ACGCTTTTTTTATGAAATAGTTAAAGAAAACTACTGATTTCCTTTTTTATAATCTTCTAAAAACTTAGCCAAACCAATATCAGTTAAAGGGTGCTTGAGCAATCCTTTAATTGACGACAATGGCCCTGTCATAACATCAGATCCTAATTTAGCACAGTCTATAACGTGCATAGTATGACGAACTGAAGCTGCCAAAATTTGAGTATCGAAAGCATAGTTATCATAAATCTGTCTAATCTCAGCAATTAAATTCAGACCATCTGTAGAAATATCATCCAATCTTCCAATAAAAGGTGACACATAAGTAGCTCCTGCTTTTGCTGCCAATAATGCTTGTCCTGCAGAAAAAACCAAAGTTACATTAGTTCTTATTCCTTTATCTGAAAAATATTTACAAGCTTTAATTCCATCCGCTATTAATGGTAACTTCACAACTATTTGTGGGTGTAAAGCGGCCAATTTCTCTCCTTCAGATACCATCCCCTCAAAATCGGTAGATATAACTTCTGCGCTAACATCGCCATCTACTAAATCACAAATTTTTTGGTAATGCGCCAAAATATTTTCGGCACCTGTTATACCTTCTTTTGCCATTAATGATGGGTTAGTCGTAACACCGTCTAAAACACCTAAAGCTTGTGCTTCTGCAATATCGTTTAGGTTAGCTGTATCAATAAAAAATTTCATCTACTTGTATTTTTTGTTTTATATATTTAATCTATTTCTTTTAAAGCTGTATGTCATGCTAACATCTATTTAATCATAAATGATTAAACTTTAGCCATAGATATTTCGTTTAAATATTCTATTACATTTTGGCACACTTTTTCTCCAGTAAAACCAAACTTATCATCTAAAACACCTGCTGGTGCCGAATAACCAAAATGATCAACTCCGAAAACCTTACCCTTTTCACCTACTAATCCTTCTAAGTTTACTGGTAAACCTGCAGTTAAACCATATAAAGGTTTATTTTTTGGAATAATACTTTCTTGATAATCTTTGGATTGAAGCCTAAATACACCTTCTGAGATTATTGAAGCAATATTTACTTTAATATTTTCTCTTTCTTCAAGTAGTTTTGCGGCTTCAACCAAGGTAGAAACTTCAGATCCATTTGCTATTAAAACAGCATCGGGATTCTCAACTTCTTTTACTAGATAACCGCCCTTTTCTGCAGCTAAAGCTTCCTGATATCTCGACTCACCTTGCGCAGGAATATCTTTAATACCTTGTCTAGACAATATTAAACCTGATGGCGTATTGTTATTTTCTAAAGCCATTTTCCATGCCACTGCTGTTTCTGCAGAATCCGCAGGGCGTAATGCCAAGAAACTATTTTTACCACTATGATTTTTAAGTTTTTCTAATAATCTTATTTGTGCTTCTTGCTCAATTGGTTGGTGCGTAGGTCCATCTTCTCCAACGCGGAAAGCATCATGCGTCCAAACATACTTTACACCTAATTCTTGAATACCACTTAAACGAATGGCTGGTTTCATATAATCTGAAAACACAAAGAATGTAGCTACTACTGGAATAATACCCCCGTGTAACGCAATACCATTTGCAATACAAGCCATGGTTAACTCTGCTACGCCAGCTTGTAAAAACGATCCACTAAAGTCTCCTTTTTGTAAGGCTTGTGTTTTCTTTAAGAAACCGTCTGTTTTATCACTATTAGATAAATCTGCTGAAGATACGATCATGTTCTCAACATGTTCTGCTAAATAAGCAAGCACATTAGAAGATGCTGCTCTTGTCGCTAAGCCTGCTTTATGCTCAATAGATTCAAAATCTAAATCTGGAAGTTCGCCTGATAAAAAGTGATCTAACTTATCTGAAAGTGCTTTATTGTTTTGTCTCCAAGTTCCAATAATCGCTTTCTTCTCTGCTGCTTTAGCCGTTTTCTCTTTTAATAATGTTTCGTAGAATGTACTTACGTCATCATACTTATCAAAAGGAGCTTCTGGGTTAGCACCTAAGTTTATTAAAGTTTTTGTGTAATCTGCTCCGGTATGCCCAATAGGTTGTCCGTGTAATTCACAGTATCCTTCAAACATGCTTCCATCTGCCGCTACACAACCTTTACCCATAATGGTTTTACCAATTATTAAGGTTGGTCTTTCTGTTTCATTATTGGCATCTGTTAATGCTTTTCTTATCTCATCATGGTTATGCCCATCGATAGTAACAACTTTCCATCCCCAAGCTTCATATTTCATAGCCGTATCTTCGGTAGTTACCTCATCTGTTGATGTTGACAACTGAATATCGTTAGAATCGAAGAACATAATGAAATTACTCAACCCTAAATGGCCAGCAATTCTACCAGCTCCTTGAGAAATCTCCTCTTGAATACCGCCATCAGAAATAAAACCATAGATTTTATGATTTATCCAATCTCCAAACCTGGCTTCTAAAAATTTAGCTGCAATAGCAGCTCCCACACCCATGGTATGCCCCTGCCCTAATGGTCCCGACGTGTTTTCTATACCTCTGGTTACATCAACTTCTGGGTGACCTGGTGTAATAGAACCCCATTGTCTGAAGTTTTCAACATCTTTTTTCTCGTAATTCCCTAAAAGGTAATACTGCGCATACATTAAAGTAGATAAATGCCCAGCATCCATAAAAAATCGATCTCTAAAAGGCCATGCCATATCTGATGGATCGTAATTGAAGAACTCAGAATATAAGATATGCATAAAATCTGCACCTCCCATAGGACCACCTGGGTGTCCTGAATTCGCTTTTTCTACCATAGCTACAGCTAATGCTCTGATATTATCTGCCGCCTGCTGATCAATTTTTTTATTCATTTTAAAATTAGGGTTTATGTTTAATACCTCACTATTAATACTACATTTTATTTAATAGATTTTCATCTAAAAAATATTTTTTGCAAATATATAACCTTTAACCTGTTAGGTATGATTAAAATTGAATAATTTAATAACAACTGTTAACATATTTGTTAAACGTATGGTTTCTCTTAATTAATAGGCCAAATACCACCACTATGTATTTTACATTTCTATGGGATTAACAGAGTTACGACTGTTGTAAATAAAAAAACGATTCAAGTTTCCCCCAAACCGTTATTTTATTATCTATTATAAAACTATTCTCTTTATTCCAGAAATTTCATCTTTGTAAAAACTGGGTCAAAAGTTCTGACAGTCTTTAATATAAAGTGTTTGACTTCATGGGTGTTTTTTCATTGGCAAAAAAGTTTGACTTTATCTTATAAATTTCTCTATCCAACCATAGAATTGATTATGAATAACATATAAGCAAAGCTATTATTAAATTTACCTATTGAAAAATCCATTTATCAATTTGTTAACGTATAATATATTCAAAATGTTTGTTGTAAAAAAAACATCACATGTTAAAAATAAACCATTTTTAAATACTTTTATTAGTTATCGAAGTATATCCCCAAACTTAACCTATGAAATATCGTCTAAACTATCCCCAAAAATTATTTATATTTTGTTTTTCATTTTTAATACTCTGCAATTGCTCATCAGATTCAGATGATGACTCTTCAACAGTCGTCGAAAATGAAGAACAAGATCCACCAAAACAAATAACCTCATTTTTAAATATTAGTGACTTTACACTTCCTGAACAGGATGCCAATGGTTTTACTATATTGAAAGCAGAAGGAGATAGTAGAATTATTTATGTTAACAATAGTACAGGCGACGATAGCACTGGTAAGGTTTACAGCTCTAATGATCCCGATATAGGTGCAAACCCATTTGCTCCAAGCAATGCCATTAAACCGTATGCAACAATTGCTGCAGCTCAAAAAAATATGAGAAATAATGAAGCAGATGTTTTGTTGCTCGCTGCTGGTGGTGTATGGAACGAATCTTTAAAATTAACTCACGGAAAATCTATTGAACAAAGGAGTGTTTATGCCTCTTACGGGGAAGGTAACCGTCCAGAATTACGCACTGGCTTCGCTCCTGGTATTTCAAATCTACAGATAACAAATGTAATTGTATCTGGAATAAAGTTTTGGGCGCATGTTCGTGACGATGAAGGTCCACATTTCGAGTCATTTGCTTCAGGTAGCCCTGGTTTTAATTTCTACAATGGACATGGAAAACCTGTTTTAAATGTACTTATTGAAGATTGTTTTTTTAGGTCTTATAAAGGAAATGTTATTACTGGTATTATTGATGCTGGTAGGGTACCTATGGAAAAAATAGTACTTAGGCGTAACATTTTTTCTAGAAACTATAGTAATAGTAGTCATAGTCAAGGACTATTTTATAATGGTTCAGGAGAAACTAATGGTACAACCGTTTTGTTAGAAGGCAATGTATTTGATCACAATGGTTGGCGTATACAAAGAACTACAGCTGGTATGACGCCAGATGATGGACAAGCTACTTTTTTTAATCATAATACTTATTTTGCAAATGCGAAAGGGGTCTTGTTCTATGGAAATATTTTTCTGCGAGGAGCTTCTATTGGTACAAAATGGACGGCCAATGAAGGTCCAGATTCCTCAAGAGACATAGCTTTAATTGACAATTTATACATTGATGGAGAAATAGGCATCAGTATAGGAGGCAATGCTACTGGTCCATTAAGGTTTAAAAATATAATGATTAGCAATAATGTTTTTTCTAATATTGGAAAGAGCAAACCAACAAATAGGACACTATCCTGGGGGGTAGATGTTAAAGATTGGGATGGAGGTGAAGTGAAAGAAAATCTTTTCTTGCACCAAAAAGATACGGAAATCACCAATCTTTTTGCTATTCGCTTGAACACAGAATCTGAATCTCGAAATATAGCTATTACAAATAATAAAGTATTCGGACTTACAGGTAAACCAAAAGCAAAATTAGAATTATTGAAAATTAGTGGAGAAGGTACTGCCAGCAACATTACCATTTCTAGTAATTATATGTACGATTCTGGTAATACTGCTGTGGTTAGCTATAATGGAGAATCTGGTTATACTTTCTCTAAAAACTATTATATGAGCAATAATGCTAATGGTAATTGGTTTTATAGCGATAAAATGAAAACTTCGCTTGATATTGAAGGTTGGCGCTCCAACTTTGAAAACGATGCAGAACTTTTTGAGCTTTCTTCATGGCCAGAACCCACAAGAGATGTTGATACTTATATAAATATGTTGGGCAAGGGTAACAGCATAGACGATTTTATTATACTGCTCTATGAGCAGTCTCGCAATAATTGGAATCCGAACTTAACGGCTCCATTTGTTAATAGGTGGATTAGACAGGGGTTTGAAAAATAACACCTCGAAACCGTAACAACCAAATAATCAAACTAAAACAAAAGTTTTAAACAAACTTTTAGATATGTTAAAATAAAAAATATTACCTTTAAATATGTTTAAACATATTTTGTTTAAACATTTATTATTAACCCAAATCTTTAAATTAAAATGAAATTAAAAACAATTAAACAATCAGGAATATTTGCTGTATTTCTATTTATTACACTACTTGTAGGATGTGCCACAGACGATCCTGTAATAGAAAACCCAGGAGATGGCAATGGCCCAGGTAATGAGGAACCTCCTACAGAAACCAATTCTAGTGTTTCAACAAAATTGAAAGCTAGTAGAATTAGTGGACCAGCACCATTAGCTGTTCAATTTGATGCTATAGAAACCACTCACGATGATAGCGAACTGGATACTTTTAGAGCACTTGGCTATCATTTTTATTTCGATGATCCTACTAGTGGAATGTGGAAACACAGCGGTGAATCAAAAAACTCTCAAATTGGAGGTCCAATTGCTGCACACGTATTCGAAACGCCTGGAACATATACAGTTCGGGTAAGAGCTCAGGATAGTAAGGGTAATTTTGATGACGAATCTGTTACTATTACCGTCACTGATCCAAATACGGTTTACAGTGGTGAGAATACCATTGTAATAAGCAAAACCAGTAATACTAGTGGTGCGCCATCTGGAGCTCAATTATTAACGGACCAAACTAGTTGGCCACAATGGGAATCTGGAAAACGCTACTTACTAATGGCTGGACAAGATTTTTCTTCATTTGGAGATATTGATATATATCAAAATCAAAATATACAAGTTGGAAAAATTGGTTCTGGTGCCGATCCCATTGTTAAACAAGTCGACGTTGACCGTGGAAGTGCTCCTTTAAATTGGTCTAAGGGAGTTGTTATATCAGATTTAAAAACAGGAAGTGTTAGCATTCCTAACTCATCAGAAGATGTTTATGTTATTAGAGGTTCTAATACCAATATTACCATTGGAAGCTCTGTTAAGCATTGGGTAAGTAAAGGAAAGGAAAGTCTGATATGGCCAGAAAATATCTTTATTTATGAATCCAGAGGTGTCGGAGCATGGGTATTATCCCGAGGAGTTAACATAATAGGGGTTGAAATGTCCGACCCTGTAGAACATAATATTAGAACCGCATATTTAGTGAAAGCTTTTATTGCTCATAATTTATTATATAGAGCAGCTCGCACTAAACACAATATTAAAATACATGCAGAAGGCATAGCGGAGAATGAAAATGAAAGATTAGTAAAAAACAGTCTATCTAGTGCGACTAGATGGGTTGTGGTAGCTAATAACACAATGGGTAATGGCGAACCTCAACCTAATGGGTGGGCGATGACTGTTTGTCCCGAAAATGGTAATAAAGTACAAGGTGTACACGACGTTATTGTAGAGAATAATAACTTTGCTTCTCAATATAATATTGAAGTTATATTAGGAGGGTCTAGGCTTACAGAAAGAGGTAATACTAGCATTGAAGAGTATAAGACAAAACTAAGCAATAGTGTTCATCAATTGCCAGCTTCTTGGGATGGGCCTTATTTTGTAGATGCAGATCAAATAATACCTGCTGTCCCTGAATTATAATCTATAATTCTATCAACACATGGATAGAGACCAAATTATTTGATTCTCAACTTATAATTCGGTCTCTATTTTTTACTTCAATAATTGAAATTCTTTTGACTTTTGGTTCTTAAAAATTATAATATTCAATAAGAGTAAGGCCACTAAACCAGTTGCAAAGAAAGCACCAAATAAAGGAAGTGCGTTAGTCGATACAAATTCGCCTGCAAGGTTTGCTATAAGCACTCCTAAAACCATAGAAACAAAGCTAAATATTGCCGCACCAATACCAGCTATATGCCCTATAGGCTGCATAGCCAGTGCACTCAAATTCCCAAAAATAAACCCTAGAAATAAAAACTGAAAAAAAAGAAAAATCATCAATATGGTAATACTTGGATTTTCTAAATTATAAAATACAAGCAAATAGACCAATGCCGTAAAAGAAAACAGGTAAAGAGATATAGTAACCAAATTATGCATTCCGTACTTCATAACCAAACGCCCATTTAGAAACGTGGAAATTCCATAAACAAAAGACAACGCTGCAAATACGTAAGGGAACTCTTTTATAAGATGGTATTGATCTTGAAAAATTTGTTTGGAAGTGCTCAAATAAAGAATAAAAGCACCTTCGATAAGACCAGCCATTATGGTGTAAATTAATGTTTGCTTATGTTTCATAAATTCTTCCAACCCATTTATAAATAGCTTCTTTGATAGTTTTATGCGTTTCTTTTCTGGCAAGGTTTCTTGCTGTCTATATTTAAACCATAGTATGGTTATTAGCACAAAAAATATCTGAAAATAAAAAATAGTCTGCCAGTTAAAAACGCTTAAAATTAGTTGACCTATCACGGGTGCAATCATGGGAATTAAAATAAATATAGCTGAAATAAAAGACATTATTCTAGCCATTTGATCGCCTTGGTAAGAGTCTCTTATTATAGCCATGCTCACTGTTCTTGGAGCCGAAAGTCCAATACCTTGCAAAACCCTTCCAAAAAGCATCACTTCTATACTTGTAGCCCTAGCACAAATGATGCTTGCCAAAATAAATAGCCCCACACCTATATATACTATCGGTTTTCGTCCAAAACTGTCTGAGAGCGTTCCAAAAATTAATTCTCCAAGCCCTAAACCTAAAAAAATCATGGTTATAATGAGCTGTAAACCTGAATTTTCTGAGATACTTAACGATTCTCCTATATTTGTAAGCCCTGGCAAAATAGCATCGATAGATAAAGCCACGTTGGCCATTAAGAAAGCCATTAGAGCAATAAACTCGAATTCAGACACCTTGGTTTTTTTAGTAAGATTATGTATTGTTTCCCCCATTTTTAATTATTGAAAGCTATTAGTTAAAAAAATAATGTTCTTATAAAAACACCGAAATTGTTTGTTGTGATGGCATTGGAATTAAACTGGTCAAAATTGGTTGCCAATCCAAACTGGATATTTTCTCTTTGTAATCCCAGTCTAAATTGTTGATACCCTCTATCGTAATTATGAAAATCTGTAGTTACAAGACATTGCATTTTAAAATACCCTTTGTAGTTTTCATTAATCTTAGGGCGGTATTCCAATAAGGCAAATTGAGAGTATTGCTGATATCCGTTAAGATTTACAGAGGGAAAGAGAACCAATAACAATTGTTCTGTAGCATGTGAATACTGAGCTCCTACGTACACAAAAGCACCTGGTCTTTGTATTTCTCCTCCCACGCCCGCAGAAAAGCCTTTACCTATGTTATAAGAAAACATACTAGAAATGAGATATACATTCCTTGGCTCTTCTTTATATTCAGCATCAAAGGATGTGATATTAAAAAAATTAAATCGATCCTCAAAAATATTTTTGTTTATAACATGTTGGTACGATAGTGCTCTATGTCCTGCAAAAATTTCTACTGGTACTGGAGCTTGTTGAGCCGTTGTTTTGTTCCAACATAAAAGTGCTATAATTAATATAATATATGTCGTATTTTTTTTCATATTTATTTAAGTGTTTAAACAATACTCGTTAAAACAATTATTTAAGTAAATTTTTTTACTCTAGTTTGTCTAATAACTTATTTAAAGTGTCAACTTCTTCATCAGACCAAACATTTGTCGCACTAACAATTTCGTTGACCACATTTTTTGTTTCTTCAACTTTTTTCAATCCTTCGTCTGTTAAAGAGATTAGAATCATCCGTCTGTTCTCTTGAGGTACCTCTCTATTTACCAAACCTTTTTTTAACATCCTATCTATAATTCTTGTAACATCGGACGCCTGACTTATTAAAAGCTTAGAAATTTCTCCTGCCGATAAAGGTTTAGGATACTTTGTATTCAACATTTTAAGCACATTAAACTGCACTTCACTAATTCCGTAAGGCTTGAGCTGTTTTGCAAATAATGAAAAAAAGCGGTTGCCTCTTACCTGAATATTAGCTACAACCTTCTCTCGAGGCGTAATATTTTTTTTTATTTGCTCTATGTCTACAATTTTACCTAGTTCCATATGTTTACCCAAAACAATATTTGTTTTAACAAATATAATTAACAAGCTTTGAATAAAAAAATAAACTTAATGAAAGAATGTATCTCAACTACGTTAATAAATTAAAAGGTTCGTGATATTTTTTTAGAAAGAAGTTACATTTAAAACTTTATTTTGAGAGCTTGATTAATATACTTTTTAAAATCCCCATATACATATCGATTTCTGAAAAAGTAAGCGAAGCAAAACCTAAGCGGGTAGCATTGTGAGATGGCCCATAATATGGAACCAAAGATAAATTAAGATTTTTATCTAAAGCTTTTTTATAAACTTCCATTAGGTTTATGGATGAATTAAACTTAGTCCAAACAGCTAGGCCTCCTTCTGGTATCTTAAAATCGATAACGTTTGGAAAATGAGAACTCAATGCTTTACAAAAATAGTCTCTTCTCTGCATATAAATATTCCTTGACCGCCTAAGCATTCTATCAATTTCTCCTTGCTGTAACAATATACCCATAACTCTTTCCATAATTGGATTTCCCTGAAAATCGATCACTTTCCGTATTTCTACGGCTTTCTCTATTATTTTTTCATTTGCTAATAAATAACCTATTCTTAATCCAGGACCAATGGTTTTAGAAAAGGAGCCTGTATAAATAGTGCTATTTAAGGCATCCAAACTTGATAGCGGCAACATAGGTGCATTACCATAGTTAAAATCGTAATCGTAGTCGTCTTCTATAATGGAAAAACCAAAAGTATCGGCCAGTTTTAATAAACCCATTCTTCTGGCAGGACTTAAAGAAACCGTAGTTGGATGATGGTGATGCGGGGTTACATATACGACCTTGACCTTATTTTTTTTACAATGTTCCTCTATTTCATCCACGACCAACCCCTCTTCATCAACAGAAATAGTAAGAATATTAGCTCCAATATATTGCAAAATATTTTTGGCTCCAAAATAACTAGGATTGCCAATAATAGCTGTCTCGTTTTTTTTAAGAAGCATTTTCATACTTAAAAATATAGCCATTTGGCTGCCTCTGGTAATTAATATATTTTCTTCACTACAAGGTATCCCTCTAGTATCATTTAAGTATTTTACCAATTCGTTTCTAAGCATAATATCACCATAAGCATTAGTATAGGAAAATAGAGATGAATAAATCCCAGATTGAAATACACTCCTATGTGCTCTTCCTAGGGTCTTATTATCAATGATTCTAGAGTCGGGTAATCCACCGTCAAGGGTTAATATGTTTTTATTTACTCCATGAGAAAAAGAATGGTTTATGGGGCTTGTTTTGATTTTTTTTTGACTATACTTTTGGGTTGGCCTTTCCATTTTCTGGGTTGAAAATTTGGTAGTTTTTCAGAAACAAAAGTTCCTTTTCTAGGAATGCTTTTAATCCATTGTTGCAATTCCAACTCCATATACACTTTTTCAATTGTACTTTTATTGACCTTCATTAATGTAGCTAGCGACTTTATTCCCATCATTTTTGTTGCTGGACGCAACCTACCAGATTGTATTTCTTTTATTAGGGCATTAGCCACCTGTAAATATACTGGTGTCCCTTTTTCTTTATCAATTTTTATATTACTATACAACGAAATCTGACCCATATAAATTATTAATTCTAACCCATTTAAAGGGGTCAAATATACGTTATTTTCGCCTCACATCAACCATACTATTAAAAATCAACACTTTATGAAGCCTTCTTTATTTACACTTCTACTATTAGTTTGCACTTCTCAACTATTGGGGCAATCTGCCAGCATACGAGGACAATTACAAGATAATTTAAAGCAATCTATAGTTTACGCCAATATTGCTTTATACAAAACTTCAGATGGTAGTCTAGTTAAAGGTGCTATTAGTGACGAAAGTGGCGTCTTTCAATTGAGAAATATTGCCAAAGGATCTTATCTTTTAATTGCTTCTTATATTGGTTATTCCGACTTTAGGAAAGAAAACATCACATTGACTGCTCAGGAACAATTAGATTTAGGGACACTGATCTTTAAAAATTCTCCTACGGAATTACAAGAAACCATTGTTACCGCCAGTAGACCAATTTTGGAAACTAAACCAGATCGCACCATATTTAATATAGAAAAAACAATTAACAGCGTAGGGTCTGATGTTATTACTTTATTGAGAAAAGCCCCTGGAATTACGGTTGATAGCAACAATAATATTAACCTCTTAGGTAGATCTGGAGTATTAATGTATGTAGATGGTAAGCGACTACCATTAACAGGGGATGATTTAAGTGGTTATCTACAAAGCCTAACTGCTGAGCAAATTGATCGTATTGAAATCATTACCAACCCAGGAGCCCAGTATGAAGCTGAAGGAAATGCTGGTATTATTGATATTCGTATTAAAAAAGATAAAAACCTAGGTTTAAATACCACCATAAACAGTGGTTTTAGCCAAGGCAGACACCCACAAAGCAACCTAAGCATTAATGGAAATTATCGAAATGAAAAGGTTAACACTTTTGGTATTATAGGTGGGATTAACCGAAAGACATATGACAACGAATATTTTAATAGTTTTCAAAACGACTTAAATCTACTCGAATCTGCCGAACATCAAATTGAAAATGAGGGTTACGATTATCGTTTTGGTTCAGATATTTTTTTATCAAACCAGCATAACCTAGGTTTTTTATTAACCAAGCAAAAAGGGAACAAAGAAGTAAACTTATTAAACACCGTTGAAATTTATAATACCACAATAAATCAATTAGACAGCACTTTGATTGCCGATAGTAAAACCAAACAAAAAACGCAGCAACAAACATATAACATCAATTATAAATTTGATAATCAAAAAGGACGTAATCTAAATTTAGATTTAGACTATGGTCGTTATAAAAATACACAAACTCAATTTCAACCCAATAAATATTATAATCAGAATGGGCAATTGCTGTCAGAATCCATCAATCAATTTGATACACCAACAGACATCAAAATTTATACTCTTACATTAGATATAAAAGATAATATTTTTGGAGGGCAAATTAGTTTAGGGACTAAACTGAATCGAGTAAATTCTTATAATTCGTTTTTATTTTTTGATGAAATAGGTGGTGAACTGATACAAAGTAACCAGCAATCAAATCTATTTGATTATAACGAAAATATATATGCTCTTTATCTTAATTTTGCAAAACCTTTAGGCAGGTTAATTAACTTTTCTATGGGCATACGTGCTGAAAAAACAAAAGCTAAAAGTGTTTTACAGGTTTTTTCACAAGATTTAAAAGAACCTACGGTAGATTTAAATTATTTAGATTGGTTTCCTAACGCAGGAATAACTTGGCAAGCTAACCCTGAAAATATGGTTTCCTTAAATTATGGACGCCGCATAAACCGCCCCGATTATAAAGTGTTAAACCCTTTCAATTTTCAGTTAAGTCAATTGTCCTTTCAAAAAGGAAACCCAAGTCTGCGTCCCGAAATTGTTAATAATATTGAGGTTGGCTATACCTATAATAACCGTTACAACTTAAAATTGGCCTATAGCGAAACCAAAAACCGAATCGCTCAATTTATTGGTCCAGATGATTTTGACTCAAGAATAAAAGTATATTCATGGCAAAATTTAGGCAAACAAAAAGTAGTTAGTATTAATTTTAGTACTCGCATTACCATTAATAACTGGTGGAAAGCTTATTTTAATTTGAGTGGCGGGCATTCTGATAATCAAGCTAATTATGAAAACGGTGCTGTAGTTGATATACAAAGCTTTTCTTATAATATTTACCAACAACACACCTTAGAGCTACCAAATAAATTTTCAGTCGAAATCTCAGGATATTTTAGTGGCCCAGGTATTTGGGAAGGTGTATTTTTATACGAACCTAGTTATAGCTTAAATTTAGGCTTACAACGAAAATTTTTAAATGAAAAATTAAATGTAAAAATAGGTGCCGCCGATATTTTTTACCAAACTGGATGGAGTGGTTATTCTAATTTCAATGGTCTTTATTCCGAAGGCAATGGTAATTGGGATAGTCGAAGACTTAGTATAAGCATTTCTTATAAGCTAGGTAATCAAAATGTAAATCATAGATAAAAAATAATGGGTTTTATCTTAAACGGAAAATTTTATAATTTATCTAACAATTAGTTTGCTATTATAAACTTTAGATTCAGGGGTGATTACCGAAACAATATAAAAACCTGATTTTAATCTTTTGTTTACATCAATACTTACATCACTCGTTTTAGACTTTTTAGAGTATACAATAGTTCCTTTTAAATCTATAATGCGTATGGTACTATTAATTACATGATCTGAAGAAATATTAAGAGCTTCATGAATTGAAACTGGATTAGGATACATTTTTGGTTTATTGCTTTCAATTTCTGGAATTGGATCAGAACTTAAAGTGCCTAAACCATAACCTTCACGGATATAATTATTGATAGCTAACGAAGTAAACGCTGTACGCCAATATCCTTTTCTTTGTTTACGCGCTTCAGCAATAAAGGCATCAAAACTACGATCTAAACCTAAAGATGCTGCATATTCTGCAGAAGTCCTACCTGGATCTGGGAAAGTAACCTGTACTACAGATGAATTGTTGTCTCCAGTTGCACTTGCCCATCCATTAAAATTTATATAATCTCTATCTAATCTAAAATTACCATCTGTAGTTGGTGTGAAGTAGTATTTATTGCCTGAAAATATCATATTTGTATGATTTCCACTTGAACTTTCTTCCATAACAACACCATCAAAATCAGGGTTTTGAATAATATTATTTTTTACTGTTATATCTCCTGCACTATCAGATAGAAAATAAAACCCTCTTCTATGATTGTACACGATATTATCTTCTATTGTAAGGTTAAAAGCATACGAAGGCCAATCTTGTTTATAATCTGTTTCTCGCTGCCCCATAATCGCAGCGGAAAAATCTGATATCCTTATAGCAAAAGAATTCGTGTTACCACTTAAATCATCCGTAATAATATTTCTTTTACATTCATGATCATAATCGGGGTGTAAATCAAAAAGCTCTAAAGCCAATCCACGCTTAACTTGGCTATTTTCAACACTTGCAATATCAACAGATTCCTGGTATACATTATCATTATTAATACAAGGAAAGAAATCACCTCAATTAAAGGAATGTAATGGATTTCTAGCAAAATAATTTCCATTCATGGTGCCACCAGAACGTAGTTGCACGCCATGGCTAGATCCACGAGTAATGATATTATTACGTATAGTAAAAGTGCCTGGTCCATTTTGATATTGTGCATAGATATTATGTCCTAGTAGACTCTCACGTGTTGTATGGGCCATACCTTCTCTCCAACCATTATAGTCGATTACATTTTCTTCAATTAAAACATGCTCGCTATCATTTATAAATATACCTTGCCTATGCGTTTCTTCTCTATAAGCATCTGTTATAATACAACGACGAATAGTTAGGTTGTTTATTACCAAATCTCCTTCTTGTGCCCAACCTGCCTGAAAAGCAATATTGGTAGCATAAAATCAATTTTCATGTCCTCCAACAAAATACCATTAGAGCGACGCACCCAGATGTGTTTATATCCATTCCTGCATAGAAATAAGATGAATCCCTGACAACAAAAACCGTATATTTATTTGAATTATAGCGCTTAAGCTAATCAATCTTTAAAAAAATTAGAAATAAGTGGTTTTACTTAACGCGATTTCATTACTTTTTCTTCCAAACTCTAAGATTATCTACGGTCACTTTTCTTGGCACTAAAATACGTAAAAGACCTTTTTTATCGTGTGCTATACCATTAGAGGAGAAGCTTCCTACTTCTTTCCCATCAATAAAAACAATTAATTTATCGTTTACTATTTCTATTATTAACGAATACCATTTGCCAAGAGAAACGTTATTAGGCACTTTTTTAGACTTTAATTTTAATAGTTCTTCCTTTTCCTTTGTTAGTGTCTTATTTAAAATTGCATTACGGTGTTCCAACAAAAAAATTCCTGTTTTTAAATCGTACATTTCTAACATCTTGGCTTTTACTTTCACATCTATTATATGCCCCGCATGAACACTTTTACAGGTCATATCTGCTATATTCATAACTAAAACATCATCAGGATGATCTAACTTAAAATTAAGTCCTATAGCTCCGTCTTTAAAACCCATTTTATGCCTAACCGAAACAGCATGGTTAGCCTCTTTATGGATGTAAATATGCATTTTACCATCTTTTAAATCTACCTCTTTATGTCCTTTAGCAGTTTTATCACTACTGGTAGTCCAACCATTACCTACTTCATCTTTTATTTCTTGAGTTTCATTTCTCTCAAAATCATCATAAAAAATTAATTCTCCATATTTATTTTCTTCTTTAATTGCAGTACTCTCTTCTACTACTATTTTTTTATTACAAGAAATAAATATTAACAGCAAAAACAATGTTTTTATTTTCATAATTATAACGAAATATATTTATATAACACCTCAGTGTATTTAGTATCCTTGCTTTTAACCTTGCTTAAATACAACATAGCTTTGAGGCTACTATTTGCTTTTAACCCACTTTATGCAATAGAAAATTTATTATATCGTGTAATACGATTTACGATTAAAATTTTCGTATGTGTCAGTTCGAGTGTCCCGAACTTGCTTCGGGATGTATCGAGAACAGGTTAGCAGGTTCTCGATACAAAATTATTCTTCATTTTATTACGAATAATTTCACTCCCGTACATGCGGGACTAAAATCTAGAAAAAGTAAGTATTTCTTGTGTCTAAAAGCTTCATGACAACCCTCTATTTCATAAAACGGGTATAAATTATTAATTTTCTTATTATTTCTTACTAGCTCTACCTTCTGGATGTTTATTAATACTACCTACTCCTTGTGCAAAATACACTTCGGGCTTATGCCAAACCCCTGTGTTTTTATATGCAGGTTCGTCATAATCTAAACTTAAATCACAATCAAAACGAGCAATAATAGAATAGCCTTTTTTAGCTGTTCCTGCATTTATAAAATGAGATAAGCCCCAAGTAAATCCTCTACCGTCTTTTGTATCTGTAAATGCATCTGCTACAAATGGCGCCGCTGCGGTAGGTGTTAAAGAAACGCTTGATGCTATTTTAAAATTAGCACCATCTTCTGCATACTGTATGGTTTCACGCTCATTTCCATCTTTAATAGCTAAAGTTGCTATTCCTCCTTTATATGGCCAATAAGTAGTTTCATGACCAGATTGCATTACTGGGTTTAGCGGGTGTTTTTCGTAGGGACCTAAAGGATCTTCTGCAATGGCTAAACCATGACCTACAGCATAGTTTTTTCTATTATCTGGCCATTTGTTGTATGCTGCCTTATAGTAAACATATATTTTGCCGTTACGAACAATAGGCTGTGGGTCGTGTGTTGCTTTATGATCCCACTCATTCTCTTTTCCAAAAGGAATTACTTTATCGCCACCATGTGTCCAAGGGCCATCTGGAGAATCTGCGTAAGAAACAGATACCGGACATAAATCTCCTTTTAAGCCACTAGGTTCATCAAATGCTTGATAATATAAATAGTATTTTCCTTTCCATATTAAAATATCTGGAGTAGCTACAGAGCGCCAACCAGAATTTGGTTTTTCTGGTCTAGAAATGGCTACAGCTTGTTCCTTCCAAGTAATGCCGTCTTCGCTTGTTGCATACCAAACATCGCACAGATCCCAATCTGTTGATGGTATTTCATCTGTAGCTTCTGCAGCACGATTCCATCCTATAGGTGGTACTTTTGTATGGCGCTTTGTATACCATACATAATATTTACCATTTACAAAAATTGGTCGTGATGGATCTCTACGCGATACCGTACCATCACCATTACTATAATCGAAACCTTTTAAACGAGTATATTTAAATTGAGAAAAAAGCTCATTGTCTTGAACTCTAGGAGTTGGATAATCGAACATACGCTCTGATGAGGCGCTTAATAAAATATTTGGTTTTTCTGTTGGCATTTTAAAAGGAAAAACACCGTTAACTTTTGTTTCTTCTACAATTTCTTTCTGACTGTTTTGTGGTCTACAGGAAACAATAAGAATCAATATTAGGAGCGCAAGACCTATGTGTTGAGTTTGTTTAATTATGTTCATGTTAAATATTATTTAATTTACTTTTACTATTGGCTATTCACTATAATACCAATTCCCAAATGAATTTACTGAGTTAAAAAGTGTCTTTTGAAATTCTATCTTCAACATAAAAAAGAACCGTAACTACAGCTATGCTTATTTTTTCTGCCTCGTATAATTCCAAAATCCATCATTTTACTTTACAGTATATTCATTTTAAGAATTGATATAACAATATTAAAAATGTATAGCTCAAAATTTATATATTTCTTCTTTAAATTTTATTGCTGTTTTGTTTTAAAATAATTCTACGAACTATTTTTACAATTCTTCATTGTTCTTAATTTAATGCTCTCTTAGATTTAACAAAATACCTAAAAGCAACAAATGAAATAGTGATTAAAATGATTGCAAAATATATCATAATACTCATATGTTTTTCATTAACTATAGCTAACAAAGCTATTACAACTGCTATAATGGCTATGGTAATAGCTATCATTTTAAGCGGCATAAGTGAAATATCTGCTGGCTTTTCTTTTTCAAAACTAACTTTTAGTTTTGTTACTTCTTCCCATCTAGGGCTTTCTGTCTTTATACAAAATTCAAAAGTTAATAGTATTAAGAAAGGTACCATAATACCGATTATCATATCTGTAATACGCTTATTTTGTGCTATCCACTCTACGATAGGTTCTAAAAAGGCAACATCTACTAAAAATCCATTATTAGATAAGGCAAACTTTATTAAATATGCTGCTATAAAGCCAACAATTGTAGTAACCCAAACAGCTCTTATATTAATTTTCTTGGAAAAAAGCCCCCAAATAGCTGGAAGTATTAATGGAATATATAGTAGGGTATTAATATCTATAATAAAATCTGTGTAACCATAGCTTGGAATTAAAAGAGCGCCTGCTATAACTATAATTCCTAAAACTATAGTAACAACTCTTCCTGCAAACACTAATTTTTTTTCATTAATGTTATCCCCTTTTATTCTTTGATAAATTTCGGTAAAAGCTCCAGCAAAAACATTAAGTCTAGTAGTAGCCATACTTGCCGTAGCAGATGCCATAGCCGCAATCATTAAACCTATCATTCCTGTTGGCAAAACTAACTGACAAGCTAGTATGTAAGCTTGCTCAGAATCTACATTTGGATTAATGGCCCGGTAAATAAGTGGAGGAGTCATCCAAAATATTGGGCTAATTAAATAAAGTGCTCCTATTAAATAAGCTACTTTCTTAGCATCTTTTGCCTCTGGCACGCAAACATAACGCTGTACAAAAGCCCACTCTCCTCCCATGGCAACAAAATTAATTGTTACCCATCCTATCATAAACCACCATGAATATTCTGTGGTTACCGGAGATAGAAAGCCATCAGGAATATTATTTAAAAAATTATCTACTCCGCCTACTTCGTTAAAAATTAAAGGAATAACAAAAATAACAGAGACTGTTAGGATAACAAATTGCAATACATCTGTCATTAACACAGCCCATAATCCGCCAGAAAAAGCGATTATAATTACTATAATACAAAGCACTATAGAAATTAATGGAACAGATAAAAAACCAGTACTTGGGTCTGCTAAAATATGACCTGCAGGCAGCGGTATTAAGGCACACACAACTTTAGATAAGGCATACACCGAACCTCCTGTTACAAACATTACCATAAGCCCTTTTACCCAAGTATAAAACTGAACAATTGAAGACCCATATCTTATTTGTAAGAATTCTGATGCAGAATTAACTCCTGCTTTTCTCCATTTCCCTGCAACCCATTTACCTACTAAAAATGCTGCAATACCATAACAAATATTTATAACAACAGCTACAATACCGTATTTATATGCAATACCTCCCCAAATAACAAAAGTACCAGCAGAAAAACAAGTCATAAAAGCAGACAATCCAGAAACCCACCACGGAGATTGCCCACCTGCTGCAAACATGTCTTTAGAACTTTTCATCTTACCCGAAAATGCAAAACCAGCAACCACAATACCTATAGCGTATAGGATAATAATAAAATAATCTACAGTTCCCATATTATTTTGTTAGTTTAGAAATAGTATACGCTGTTGGCTCTACACCTAAACCAGGCTTGTCTGTTATGCAGTACATCCCTTTTTTTACTTCTATGCCTTCAGTTATTAAATGTTTATTTCTATCGAATATAGTATGTTGATACTCATGAGACTTTATACCTTCTAAAGCAGAACTAGCTTGTAAACTTGCGGCCAAAAATATACCAGAACCTATGGTTGCGTGAGGTATTATACTCAAATTTTGAAATTGAGCTGCTAACCCTATTCTCATAAATTGTGTAATACCAACATGTCCCATTTCTGGTTGAACAATATGAACAGCTTCCGCATTAATTCGTGCTTCTGCATCATATACTGTTCGCCATTCTTCTCCAACAGCTATAGGCGTTTTAACGGTGTGGGCTATGTGGGAAAGTCCTTTTATATCTTCGGTAGCTGTAGGAGCTTCTGCAAACCATAGGTTATAAGGCTCCATCTGAGTGATTTTTGCTATTGCTTCTGCAGAAGTTTGATTCCAATGCATATCACAAGCAATTTTAGTAGAAACTCCCAATGCGTTTCTTAAAGCTTCCATCTCTTTGCTTAAATCGTCACTTGCTTGTGGCGTAGCAAATTTAAAGCTGTTAAAGCCTTTGTCCTTCCATGAAACAGCCAATTCTACTCTTTTTTCTAACGTTGATTCCGGTAAACCTGAAACATAGGCTGGAATTTCTTTTCTTCTTTGACCTCCTAATAGCTTAACTATTGGTAGTCCTGCCATTTTTCCTGAGATATCCCAAAGTGCAATATCTATTGCTGCTAATGCATCATGATAATAACCGCCACTATATTTTCGGAAGCGCATCATATTATAGATGTCTTCATAAATAACAGACACATCAAAAGGGTCTCTACCCTCAACAAAATCTGCCATAAAATCGTTAATCAATGCCATGGTAGCTTCTGGGGCAATAAGACCATACGTTTCTCCCCAGCCAACTATACCAGAGTCTGTTTCTATTCTTACTAGAACTGTCCTATCTACAGTTGCATATACCATTTTGTTACCATTACGAACAAAATAGCCCTTTTTATTTGCCTCTTCTCCTTTTTTAGCATCTCCTAAATAAGGTTTGTCTCTAGGTATTGTTAATGTAAAGGCTTGAACTTTTTTTACTTTGCTCATGATACTAGCTCTTTTTTAAAGTATTTTGAAAGAACTTCTATCTGATAATTTAATTCTTTTTTATCTAATTCGTCTAATTCTGGAAGTGGTGCTCTTACTATTGAATTTTTAAAAATACCTCTCAGCGTAAATACGTATTTGGTTAAACGCATTCTATAAACTGCTTGTATTATAAGCAAGGGTAATGAGTCTCTATAAATTGTCCTCGCTGTTTCTATATCTCCTTTTTTATAAGCATTCCAGATTGCTACATGAAGATCAGTGATTTCGGCAGCTGGCATAGCCGCAACTGCACCTCTATTCATTTCATCAATAACATATCTGGCTCCGCCTCCGCCTATAACTCCTATTAAGTGTGATGGAGCGTTTTTAATAAGTTTGCTAATCTTAGAACCAGAAGGAAGTGTTTCTTCCTTAACATATTTTATTTGTTTCACCTCTTGTGCTATTTCACAAATAGCCTCTGGCTCTAGACCTGCTCCAATAGGCTTTGGTGCATTTTGAAGAATAATATCAATATTTGGGGCTATTTCTGCAATTTTCTTAATAAAATTAGTAGCTCCTATTGTATCATCTGCAAATTGCTTTGGCACTAAAATCATAACTGCATGAACTCCAAATTGCTCAGATTTTAATATATTTTCTCCAATTTCTTCAGCAGTACCTTTTCCTCCTCCACAAATTATAGGTAGCCTTCCTTTATTTACATCATAGATTGCTTCTAATAAAATTAGGCGTTCTTCTGCACTTAGGTAATCATACTCACTTGCAACTCCAGGGAATACTAATGCACTAGCACCAGACTCAATACAAAAAGAACTTACTTTTTTTATTGCATCAATGTCTACCGACATATCTTCCTTAAAAGGTGTAGGTATAACAGGCAAAATACCTTTTAGTTGGGGTTTAGTCTCCATTTTTACCATATTTAAAATTTTAATTTATTTTTAGTTTTTAAGTTTATTATTTACACCCCAATTAGCATAAACTTCTTTAAGTTGTTTATAGGCTTCTTTTTTATTTCTTTTCTCATCTACTATTCCCCATTCTCTAAATCCAGATTCTGGCGTACCGCGATAGTTACTACGATAATCATTATAGCTCCAAACAGATACACCCGTTACATATGGCAAATCTTTTAGTTCTTTTAAATACCCAACAAGCCTATCTGTTAATTTTCCTTCAGGTGCTGGTCCAATTTGCCCAATACCAATTTCAGAAATAAAAATTGGCTTTCCTGGAAATTTATCATGTGTTATTTTAGTAAGATCTACTGCACTACCATAAGAATTCATAGAAATAAAATCTACTTTTTCATAAGGTTCGCTTCCTATTTCTCCTTTTCTGTACGTGGTAATAGTAACATATGTTTTTAATCTTGAAGGATCCAATTCCTCAACATAATCTAACATGGAATTTGCATAATCGTATTGATTTTTGGTCATCTTTTTTTCTGGCCATGTTGCTGAAATTGAATCATTCTCTCGTAACTCATTACCGACACTCCAAGCAACCACAGATGGATGATTATAGTCACGCTCTATCATTTCTTTCATCCATTTTTTGGTTAGAGGGTTATCAGGAAACGTTTGTGGATCATCGTCTCCCCAAACTGGAATTTCTTCTACTAATAAAAAGCCAATACTATCACACACTTTTAGTAAGTTTTTTGAGAGTGGCGCATGCATTAAACGTGAAAAATTACATCCTAAAGATTTAATATCTAACATATCTCTTAATACTAAATCACCTGGTTCTGTATTACCATAATCTGGATGGTCATGAACACGATTAATGCCATTCATTCTTACAGCCTCATTATTTAGAAAGAATTGCTCTCCACGAACTTCAAATTTTCTAATTCCGAATTTATCTGAAGCTGTGTCAACATCATTATTATTAATAGAAATTGTACTATTTAATTCATAAAGATTAGGAGAATCAAAATGCCATAGTTCTATATCTGAAAGCGGTTTTTTAAACTTTACATACGAAACTGAGGTTGAAGCTTTTTCAATCATTAAAGACACTGAATCTTTATGGATACCTTCAATTTCTGAATATATTTTAGCCGAAGCCGATGTATTTCCATTATTTTCAATTTTATATTTAATTGTAAAATCAACTACATTTTTCTCAAAATCGGGTATTGATGTAATGTGCTGATACACCATTCTAACATCTTGGTTAGCTATTAAAGATACATTTCTACTTATACCTCCCCATGCCCACCAAGCACCACGTTTATAGGTGTTATCTGCCATAACTACAACAGAGTTTTCTTTATTAAAATCAACTTTATCGGTTATATTAAACTCAAATGGTGTGTAGCCCCCAATATGGTCTCCCAATAATTCTCCATTTAACCAAACTTTAGTAGTTTCATAAACAGCATCAAACTTTAATCTAACTTGTTTAGCTTTCCAGTTTTTTGGTAGGCTGAATGTTTTTTGATAATAGCCTTTCCCTACATATTCTGAATAACGCTCACGGGTATCCCAATTCCCTGGTACTTTTATAGTGTCCCATTGACTAAATGTTTCTAAAAGCACTTCTTTTTCATCTATTTCATTAGAAGCTAAGAATTGCCATGTACCATTAAGTGAAATTTGACCTAATTCTTCTTTTTGTATATCTTTATTACATGCATAACATGTTATTAGAATTACAAATAAGTAAAATATATTCTTCATGTTTTTAGTTTTTATACTTTGTTATTTTTAATGGTATTTGGATATTAAATGAATGACGAATATTATTCATATCAATAGAATCTGCTGCACACAAAAGCGCTACTGGTTCTCCATCCTCCATAAATACTTGCGGACGTTCTAGGTGGTCAAATTTAATTTTCCTACCATCTGTAAAAATTACTGTTCTATCAGATATTTCAAAATGTTTGGCTTGATTCCAATTAATACCATCTTCAGAATCGTAATGTACCAATGAAAACACGCTACTTTTCCCTTCATGATTCATACGTTTTACAATAGCTCGGTATTTTCCATCTTGGTACCATATATAAGGATCTTCAGCAGGAAAGCGCTCTCCTTCAAAAGTAAAGACAGGGTCTGGGTATTTTTTAAATGGGCCTGTTGGTGACTCTGCTATGGCTACCATATGCACAACGGGGCCTCCGGCAGGTAGCTTAAACTTTTTTCCAACGGCTTTATAAACCATTAATATTTTACCATCTGCCATTTGACATACAGATGGATTAGAGGTCATTAATGCATCATGAGCTAGCGAATCATTTGCAGTAATATCTAGCACAGGTTTATCGAAACGTTTCCATGGTCCGTTGGGGCTATCTGCTACAGCTACGCCTATACGCTGGTTATTTCTATGCTCCCAGTTTATTTTAGCTTTCCCAGGAGTACTTACCACCTTTTTATCACCAGTATTACCCATATAATACAAGTAATATTTGTCGTTAAATTTGTGTATTGTTGGGTTATGAGTTGTAGCCCCATCCCAAAATTTTTTTCCACGATCTGGCAAAGCCACACCCTTGTGGGTAAAAGGTCCAAAAGGAGATTTTGAAGTTGCATGTGCTATTACAGAGTAATTTACCCATTCCCACCCTATTTCTTTTGGCCATACAGAATAGAGCATATGGTATAAACCTTCTTCTTCTCCTTTTACTATAGAACCACCCCAAATACTTAGAGTATCATTTACAAAAACTGATTTAGGAGATACTTTTCCTAATTCAATCTGATAGTCTATAACTTCTTCTTTCACATTGTTCAACGCCACTTTTTTGTCCTTTTTGCCAGAACAAACTATCAACACAATTACTAAAAGAAGTGGTAATGAAAGTTTATGCATAATTTTCATTTAGTTTGTTATTCTATTTTTTCGGTTTATAATATCTAACGTAGTCTATTTTCATGCTTTTCCCATCTAAATCGTCAGTCACTGGACCTGCATATGCTTGTTTTAATAAAGCCAGACTCAATAAAATATTGGTTTTACTGAAACATACCTTATTTCTTACTTTTCGATATAATTTCCCATCAAAATAAAATTTAAAATAATCTTCATCCCATTCTAGTCCATAAGTATGATACTCCTCTCCAAAGTTTGATGTTTTTGATACATTGTATTCATAAATATCCTTCCAAGAATTGTTGTCCCAAATCTGTATTTTATAATCTGCAATTAAGTTTCTTCGTAATCCATCAGCTTGTAGCCATCCATTTAAAAATTGAATAGCACCAATTGATTGAGGTTCTTCCCATTGAAATTCTATCCATTTTTGACCACTATTACCTTTAGAAACCCACCTTGTATCCAATTTATCGTCGATTGAAAAATTTGGTTCTGATGCTAAATCTCCCCGATTATTTCCATTGGTATTAATTTTTACACTTTCAATATTAGCAAGGTTAACCTTGTTTTTTTTCAAAGCTATTTCTGCATTTGGTAACACCTTATTGTCTTTAAAAATTCTAAACTCAGTAATTTGAATTGATGAAGGCGTATTAGATACCAATCTAAGTTTTTTTGTGGATATTTTTTTATTAAGCTTTATTTCATGAACTGGCTGCCCTATAAGTGTATGGTGAATTTGATTACTTTCATGAGTAACCCTGCCATTAGGGGCAATTTCTGTATCTGTCCAATTGTGAATGTTAGTGTTTATTAAATTAGGAAAATGACCTTCGTTAATATCTACTTCACAAGCTTTTTCTCCTTCGGGCAATTTAAATTTGGGCCATAGCCAAAAGGAATTGTTAGCGCCATAACTTGCCACATACTTATATCTTGCTTCAAAATAACCATAACCAAAGGTTTCCTTTGTCCAAATATTTCCACAGGTCCAATCTTCCGCTCCTTTTTGCTCTTTTTTAACTTTCAATTTTAGTACACCATCCTTAACTTCAGCATTTTCCCTCCATCTACTGCAAATAACGAAATCTCCTGTTGGTCCATTTTGGGATACCCATTTGTCTTCTAGATCTTCGTCAGCATAATCAAATTCGTCTTGCCAAACCAACCTCCAACTGCCAAGATTTAACGTTTCATAACTGTCTAAAATAGCTTTTTGACTTTTAGATTCTTGTTGCCCAAACAATGACAATACCATTGAAAGATTTATAGCAACAATATATATTCTCATTTTTTTCATTAATTTACTTTTATAATTTCTGACCAATTACTTTCCTGAGAATTGTAAGCTCTTTTTATTTTTAGAAAGATTTCTTCTTCATGTTTTAAATCAATAGACATCATGCCCCTAACATTTGAGGTAAAACTTTTATCCAAATTATCTTTTGAAGTGCCATACTGAACTGTGTAATTCCCATCTTCAAAATCACTAGAATAACCAACCACTAATTTGTTGTCTGCAATGAACGCTTCCCAAATTATTGGAGGTAAAGGGTTTCCGTTTGGCGTTGCTTGTTTTGATTCGGAAGGGTTACTTTCTCCCTTGTCGTTTAGTGCGAGCAGCCTAAAATTATAGACTTTTCCATTAGTTAAACCGTCAATATCAATAAAGTTTGTTATTGTTTTTTCTGACATGACTTCCTCATATTTATCATTTAAATAAGACACAAAATATTCGGTGGCATTAGGCACTTTATCAAAAAGAATTCTCGCTGAATTATTTCCCGAAATTATATCTGAAATTTGAGGCGTAATCGCATTTTTAAAAGATACCGTTTTGGTAAGCCTTGAATAATTAGTAGGTGTTACAAGATTTATTGCAATATCCAAAGGTTTTTCGGGAAGTGCTTCCCAAGAAATGTCATCCCGCCAAAAGTTGTCTTCGGGGGCAAGTGCTGGTAATTGAATGGCATTTTGATAGATGACTTCTCCTTTATTATTTTTAAATGCATATTCCAATCGATATCCGTTTATTGAATAACTTGGATAATCGCTTCTCGATTTCATTTTAATACTGACCACCGCGGTGTTATTAGTGAAATCAATATTTGATATTGCAATATTATGAATAGGTGCATGTTCCTTTTTAAGGCGATTGAAAAGTCTTCTTTTTTCTCGCCATGAGGTGATCACTCCCCAAATCCTATTTTCTTCAGCTGTTGTTCCAGCGTAGCCACTTCGGTAATCGTTAAACGTCCACATTGAGGTACCGATTACAAATTCATTTTTATTCCTAAAATGGTTCATCCATTCTGAAAAAATTTCTTTGTCGGCATTGGGTGATGTGGTTTGAAAAGAATCAAAACCATATTCTGAGATAAATATGGGTTTATCAGGCCATTTAGTTCGCAACGTATTTAAGATTTCTTGCGGTTGCCCTTGCCATCGATACATGTTGTGCATGATTATATCCACATAAGTATTAGGATCTGTCTCTGGAGTATACGCATCTTTTTGCCCAGAATTACTTACACAAGTCACTAACCTATAAGGGTCTAATTCTTTTACATACTTAATGGCTTCTCTACCATAATCAAAGTGATTGTTCAATTCATTACCCACGCTCCAGCCAATAATACTTGGGTGATTGATGTCTCGTTCAATCATGCCTTTTAACCAATATTTGGCTAACAAATAGTTCTTATCGCCTTCTGTAGATTTAGACACTTTTACATAGGGTTCGTCTAAATTTAGGATTTCAGCTTTTGGATTGTTAAGATATTCCTGTTTATTCTCTAATGCTGATAAAGGCTTGTAATTTGCTCTAAATTCATCATTGTCCAAGTTTCTTACATTAACTTCTTCAAACAATAAAATTCCTTTTTTATCGCATAAATCAAACAATCTCTTATTTTGAGTTCCGTGCATAATTCTCATAAAATTAGCACCTGCTTCTTTCATCAAATCTACATCCTCTTCTAAAACTTCTAATGGTTCAGATGATCCCCAAAATCGGCTTTCACTTACTCTATTAAATCCTGCCAATCTTACTGGTTCTCCGTTTAAAATTAAGTTGGATTTTGTGAGTTCTACTTTTCTAATTCCGAAGTTATCTTCCCTAGCATCTAAAGTTGATTCACTCTCCGAGATTACAGTTTTAATTTGATATAATTTAGGGTTGTCAAAATGCCATAATTCCACTATATCATCAGTCAATTTACTAGTCAAATTGATTTCTTTACTTGAATTTGCATTAATTGTTATTTCACCATTAATGGTTGCAATTTCTAAATCATTGATCACTTTTGCATTGACTTGAATAGTCCTTTTTTCAGGTGAATTATTCTCAATTTTAACTTTAAGATGTAAAGTAGCTTCGCCTGTTTTTAAATTGGGGTCAGCGTGAATGTATTGATAATCAATGCGAACATCTTTCTTTTTTGATAAGGTTACATCTCTAATAATTCCTCCCCAATTCCAAGTTGCACCCACAATGGCTGAATTGTCTGCTTGAACTGCAATTACATTCTCATCACCAAAATTTAAGACATCAGTAACATCAAATTCAAAAGGTGTAAAACCTCCTCTGTTAGTGCCAATAAATTTGCCATTCAAATAGATTTTTGATACGTGATACACGCCATCAAACTTTAGACTATACCTATTGCCTTTGGTCTCAATCCAACTTTCTGGAAGTTTTACTTTCTTTCTGTACCAGCCAATTCCTGTATAATTTGAAAATTCATTAAGCATTCCCCAATGACCAGGAACCTTTAAATTATACCAATTAGAATCGTCAAAATTTGATTTAAAAACCTCACTGGGTTCTCTTTTAGCTTGTTCATATTTTTCTTTGGTAATGGGTTTAAAAAGCATAGCATCAGCCGCAACAACCCCTTCTGTAATTCCTGTAAGTTCTACGTAATTGGCATCTTCTTTGTTAAACTCGTAAATTCCTATACTGTACCACTCCCCACAAAAAGTCCTATGGTTTTTGTATGTAGTAGTAATTCCATTGGCGTGCTTAATATTGTACTGTGTTGTAGTATGTGATGCAAAAGGAAACATCGTAAAGACTTCGTAAAACCCTGAACTTTTGAATTTTGGTAAAAATCGAAAATAGGAATTATCTTTCTTTACGCCATTTTCTAAGTTTTTGTTTGGAAAATGATGCTTGAAATAATCCTCTTTATAAAATTTTGAAAAACGAATTCCTTGTTTTGATGAAGGCCATTTTCCTCTTATTTCAACATCTGCATCCAAATTATCTATAATGATGTCACCTTCACTCTCTTTGACATTCATATAATTGGCACCCTCGCCATAAATGGTATGAAATTTCCAATTTCCATTTAATGAAAGTACTTCATTGTTATAAATATCAATGGGTTTCTGACATCCAAAAATGATAAGAGCAATTATAAAGTAAGCTAAATTTTTCATTTTAATTTATTGACACAAAATTTCAAAAATACTTGCAGGAACATTTTCTGATGGATGTTCTGCTTCTATTACAAATCCTTTTAAACTCCAAGTCCCTGAAGGCTTAAAAGTATTTATGGTTTGAAAATTTCCACCGACTTGATGTAGCACATTTCCGTCTAAATCTTTTATTTTATAATTTCTCAACATAAAAGGAACTACTTCTTCTGGATGTCCCATTAAAGTAGATTCCATTGGATGGTCATAGTCAGGATCTAAAAACAGTTTAATTTCTGAAATAGTTTTTATCTCATCCCATTCCACCTTTAGCGTTGGTTTTTCATCATTTAAATCGGCCACCCAAGCATTTGTTCCTCCCCACGGGCGTACGTGTCCATTGCCTATATTACTATTTTCAAAAGACTGAATAGGTGGATAAATTTTCATGGCAATATTTTTACCTGCCGGTCTACGATGCGGTGTCCAAAACTCGAATTCATCTACGCCAATATCAGCAGGAGGCACCTGTTTTCCGTTATTAGATACTGCTTTATTAACACCATTAAAGACGGATAAAACCCCAGTATAACGCTTATTACTTGTTTTTAGGCTGACTTCTTCATTTGATAAAAAGGTGACAAAAGCGTATTGGTCCTTCGGAGTAGTATTAGAAAACTCAACAGCTATATACTGTTCCCCCTGCTTCAAATTAAAAGTATGTGTTTCTAAAATAACCTCAGGTGCATAATTGTTAGGGTTTTCCGAAGTTCGTAATTGTACCTCCAGTTGTGTTTTTTCCTCTGCATTCACCGATACTTGAAAATTATAATTTTGATTTGCCTTAAACGGTAACAGTTGGGCCGCTGAAATATTTAATTTAAACCATTCGCCATCAAAAGGAATTTCTGAAATTTCTAATGTGGAAGAGGACTCCACTTTTGCCTCGCTAATCAAGTTAGAGGAAGGTTGTATAGGAATGTTCGGTATACTTTGTCCTACCTTATTCAGTTCGTTTTGAAGCTCATCTAAAGTTCCGTTCATGAGAATGTCAGCTGGTTTTATACCTTTTTGTGCACATAAAGCACCTGCCATACCAACTGCCTGGGCGCACAAACCTGTAGTAGCCATCACTCGTGTAGACCCAAAGGCAACGTGGGTGGCACTTATGATTCTACCTGCCAAAAAGAGATTATCAATATCTTTACTGACAAACGAACGATATGGTATTTGATACACACCTTTGGAATGCCACTGAGTACAAGCAGACAACTTACTGTATACGCCATCTGCAGGATGTAAATCTATGGCCCAACCTCCATGCGCTATGGCATCGTCAAATTCTTGCTGACCAATAACGTCCTGTTGTTTCATCATGTACAACCCCTCAAAACGGCGACTTTCGCGCTTTCCCGGGATAGTCCCAACCCATTCTAAAGTCATGTTCTCAACATCATCAAATTCGCCTGAATTTTTGATATAATCCCAAACACCATAAATCACTTTCCAAAGTTCATATTTAATATATTCCGTATCGTGAATGGTGTCATGGCGTCCACCATATTCAAACCACCAAAAGCGACATCCCTTATCATCTTTATCAATTGCTTTATAGCGAGGGATTTGTTTTATATCCTTTAGCGCAAATTCGGGTGCTTTAAATTTGACAGGTTTATCGGTATTCTTGCTGTAGAAATACATGGAGTGCCCTAATAGCTCACCATAGGATTTATCCGGAGCGAACATCTCACCGAATTCGTCCTTTGATTCGGCTCCCATTCTAAAGGAAGCGCCAGATTTGAATGCCACAATACCATCACCAGATGCATCACAGAATAAAGGTGCTTTTACCACATATTCTGTCGAGTTCTGCGAATTAAATGCTTTTATGGATTCTATGTGAGCATCACTGGATTTATTGACGTCGTATACACTGGTATTTAAAAGCAGTGTAATATTGTCTTCGTTCAATACCTTTTCTAATAAAACTGTATCAAAAATAACCGCATTGCCTTCAGGATTACGATATAGGTTTTCTACCAAAATCTCGTCCATCACACCGCCTTCGCGAGACCAACGGTTATTATTGCCCATATGGGACGTAGCTCCTAAAATCCAAAGTCTTACCTCTGAAGAAGCATTACCACCTAATATTGGTCTATCCTGAATCAGCACCACTTTAATGCCTTTTCTCGCCGCTGTAATGGCTCCACAAACCCCGGCAGTACCACCTCCAGTAATGGCCAAATCGCAATTTAATTCAACCGTTTTACTGCCTCTTTTTTCTTTATTGAATGTTCCTATAATCATCGAGACGCAATTTTATTTTTAGTTATTTAGATTTTTTGATAATGTATAATCCCAGAAGCAAAATGGCTACTCCCATACCACCTACTAACATTTTGGCCGAATCTGCCAAAAAGGATAGAATAATAATGAGTAACCCAGTGGAAGCAACACCGATACCAATAACCCTGGTTCCTTTTTCATTGCTACCAGCATCTTCTTCTGCATTTGAAGTATCTTCCTTAGATCTGGCAATAGCCAGATACTTAGTGTATTGTGACATATCACTTTTAGCTTGAACAAAATAGATTTCTAGAATTGTCAGAAGAACGATTGGAATACCCATACCTACCACCATTTCCATAGCACGACCAAGAGTAATCCCTATTAAATCTGGAGCAAAAAATTTGAAAAAAGCATTGATTACTAAAGAAATAATAGTAACGGATAATACTGATTTACCTGTTTGATGTCTTGAGAACAAAGCCCATAACGGAGGTAAAAACATAGCACCCCCAGTTAATGCCGCTAAACTCATAACTACTTCTACTATACCTCCGAAATATGGCACTAATAAAGCAATAATTATGGTAAGAATCCCTAAGGAAACAGTCGCAATTCTACCAACCCTAACAAGCGCTTGATTATTGGTATTGGGGAACCTGTTTTTATAAATATCGTTGGCCAAAACACCTGCTGAAATATTCAAGGTAGTATTTACCGAACTGGAGGTAGCGAAAACCATACCTCCAAGCATCAGTCCTAACATACCAACCGGCAATACTTCTTTACACATTAACAAATATGCCCCTTCATCGGCAAGATTGCCTAAATCGGGATTTAGGACTTTATAAATCATAGGAGGCAACATCCAAATTAACGGACTTATAGTGTAAAGTGCACCAAACAATAATCCTACTTTTTTAGCATCTTTTGGGGTAGCCACACTTGTATATCGCTGCACATAGGCCCAATTTCCTGCAATAAAAAATAAATTATAAAGTCCGAAGGCTACCATAAAAAGTCCTGTGTATTCAGAGTTCGTAAATTCGAAAAAGTGTTCAGGTGCTTGGGCTATAAAGTTATCAATACCTCCTATTTTCTCGAAGGACAAAGGCAACACAATTAAAACGGCCGCCGTCAATACAATAAATTGCAGAACATCAGTAACAATAACTGCCCATAAGCCACCTACTGCTGTATAGATTAGAATCAGTATACCTAGAACAATGATGCTGGTAACTATTGGAATACCAGTTGATACTTCCACAATTTTGGCAACTGGATACAAAAACGCTCCTGTTGTAAATATGGAGATGAACAAAAATAAATAGGTATAAATTTTTTGAGTGGTTACACCAAGCCTATCAGAAATAAATTCGGCGGCAGTTAAGGCTTTAGTCTTTTGCCATTTAGGAGCTATGAAGAAACCTATTATAATCCCAGCGATACACATGGTCCACTGTATGCTTACAGCAACCCAACCACTGGAATAGGCAATTGACCCCCAAACCACAAATGTGCCGGCCGAGAAGAAACTCATAAACAAAGACAGGCCACTCATCCACCAGGGCAATGCGCCTCCAGCGGCAAAAAAAGACTTCATATTTTTACCTGCCTTTGAGAAACTCATCCCGCAGATAAAAACTAGTGCGGTGAACACTAAAATGACAATAATATCAATATTATTCATAAGTTTAGTTTAGTTTGGATTAAAGGTAGCGCTCATTTTAACTTCAATTGAAGGAAAGCCAAAATATATTATCGGGAACGCTACCGAAAACGATATTTTTTGCCGAAAACGTTTCCGAAATTAGTACATTTGCCATATGAAGCACTACACTATCAAGGATATAGCCAAAAAATTAAATGTCTCCATTTCAACAGTTTCGAGGGCGTTTAATGATAAATACGACATAAAAAAAGAAACAAAAGACCTCATCTTAAAAACCGCTGAAGAGATGGGATACATACCCAACCCTATGGCCAAAAAACTCAGCCAAAAGCGCTCCTTGAATATTGGTGTGGTTGTTCCAGAATTTATTAATGAATATTATTCAGAAATCGTTATTGCTATTCAGGAATTCTTTAGGTCGAAAGGTTATCAAGTGCTGGTGATGCAGTCTGACGAAGATGAAACGCAGGAATTGACCAACGCCCAAACCTTAATTCACAACATGGTAGATGGGCTTATTGTTGCCCCTACTGCTGGCTACAAAAATATGCAGTACTATCAAAGTAGGATAAAAGAGGGTTATCCACTTGTCTTTTTAAATCGCATTGAGGAGTCTGTTCCTGTTTCAAAAGTGGTTTTCAATAATACCAAGTGGAGTTTTTTTGCTACGGAACATTTAATTCGCCAAGGTTATCAAAAAATTTACCACCTCTCTGGATATAAAGATTTATCAGTTACTAATGAGCGCGTAGAAGGTTTTAAGAAAGCCATGGATAAAAACAATATTCAAAAGGAAAATTATAAAATTATTGAAACTGGTTTACTAGCAGAGGAAGGCATGGAAGTAGTAGAGGGCTTAATGTTTCATCATGATATCCCAGATGCTTTTTTCTGTGTGAATGATATGGTGGCTATAGGAGTTATGAAAAAATTAAAAGACAATGGATACCGAATCCCTGAAGATGTGGCTGTGGTAGGTTTTACAGAAACAAGAATCGCCAAATTAATAATACCTCAATTAACTAGCGTTAAGCAGCCTACTTTTGAGATGGCTAAAAAAGCTGGGGAAATACTTTTAAAAAGAATAACAAACCCAAGTGCAGAAATTGAAACTCAAATCTTTAATGGAGAGTTGAATGTAAGAAAATCATCCGTAAGAGAAGTTTCAAACTAATTAATGGAATATTCGCTTTTAACATAGGTATTGAATTAAAAAATTTATCTCAATTAGTTAAAACTAGCAGCATAAATCCAAAAGACAACTCCTCTATGGACTATAACAAATTGAATTAGAAAAAAGGCTCTTAAATATTGGTTAAGCCAGCCTAAATAAAACTCCTTAAAATTTCTAATACTATTTAATTGAATCTATATGAACTATCAACACTTCGAATTGAAACAATTCAGAATGTTATTACGTTTACATCACCACTTATGTGCCTTCACTCAAATAAAGAAATAAATTATTTGCAAAAAATCATCAATAGAATAGAAAATTTCTTTGTGCTATATTCCAAGGAAATAGACTAAAACTAGAATTCCTTATAGGATTCAAACTAAAATATTAAACAAACTAAAACTCAATTACCTGCTCCAAAGCTACATCTGTTTCTTTGTGAATAAAATTTGATTGATATAGTATCGTAGTTGTAACTGATGAGTGCCTGTACAATTTTGCAACATTTGAATAGGTATTCTGCCCTTTGGTATATAACCAAAGCTATGTCTAGCAATATACATACCCGATTTTTTATCAATTCCTGCTTTTTTTGCGCCACTATTTCTAACCTCATATTAAAGTTTCTAGTAGCCGTTTAATTCTAATTCTTAGATGTTTTTTATCATTTATACCAACTCCATCGAGTTCCTTAAATAAATATTTTGAATCTTTCCTTCTTTCTAATTTCTCTAATATATTTAAAATCTTATGAGGTGTTTTAAGAGAACCTAATTTACCATTTTTCCTCATTCTATAATTCAATCTTTCATCTAAAAAACTTTTATTGACATTCGAGAGTTTAAAGATTATAAGTTGATTTATTTCTAAGTAATCTGGGTGCGAACTTTTGACCCTACAATTTTTAGGGTCCCACTGACAAAATTTAATATTTTGTCCAATATAGATATATGAAAACTTCCTATCCTTGGTTATTCTTATACTTATTCGGATGTAAGTTTTTTGAGTTATGTCTTTTAATTAAAAAAGGTGTTACCGATGACATAATTTTTTAGTAATGACATAAATATGCAATCCTAAGCTATTATTCTCTGTAAAACATAGCTAAAAAATTCTTTGATCTTATTCGTGCATATTTAGCATCAAACAAAATTTAAATTGACTTAAACAATTAATTATAAAGGCATTTATATTAAAATGATATTGTATGCTCTAAATTCATAACCTGGAGGTCAGAAGGTGTTATACTTTAAATTATTTTACTGAAAAATATTTATAGTTGAACGAAATAAATAATTATTGACATTAAATATATCTGAATCTCAATTATTCTAAATTAAGCCAAATAAAACAGCAAAATGTTGTACCTATGTTGCACCCAAGTATAAATTGCTAACTATTATAAATCAAAAAAGCCGAAGAGTTCACTTCGACTTTTTGTGCGGGCGGAGAGACTCGAACTCTCACACCTCGCGGCACTAGATCCTAAGTCTATTTTAAATTTGCAAAAGAAAGTCAAATCAGCTCATTTTGAATGATTTACATTTTAAATGATTCACTTTGATTTCATTTTGAACTAATATGTACTACTAAAAAGTACTACTTTTTGAGTTGTTCTTTGAACTTCTGCTTGCATTACTAAAATACATTTTTTTGGTGTATCTTTAGTGGACGCATGCTACCATGTTGTGCTGGTTTGACTTTCCCTTTAAAACAGAACAACTATGGCTCACGTAACAATTGAATTAAGAAAAAAACCGAATAAGCAAGGTTTATTCCCTTTGGCTGTTCGTATTACAGTTAACCGCTGTCAGAAGTATCGTCAATTTGGTGTTAACATCAAATTGGGGGATTGGGATGACAACAAAAAACTTGTAAAAGCTTCACATCCAAATGCGGATGAATTGAACGAACTAATCTCAGCTAAGCTTCTTGAATCACGCAAGAGGTTAAACGAACTAAAGTCATCCGACAAAAATACCCCTGTATTCAAACCTAAAAAGCGGCCTAAAAAGAAGATAAGTAACTACTTTGATGTTGCCCAAGAGTTTTTGGACGAAATTGAAGCCCAGGGAAACTATAACCGGCTGTCGACAGAAAAGGCATATATATCTTACATCAAGCAATTTCATAAATCTGATAAACTACCATTTGAAAGCATTGATGTTAGTTTTCTGAAAAAACTAAAAGGATACCTTAAAAAGTATCACTCTTTAAAGCTTACTTCGATACTCAATGTGTTGGTACAAATTAGAACACTTTTTAATAGAGCTATTGAGAAGAAACTTGTAAAAGAGAAATATTACCCTTTCGGAAAGGGTATGAACAAAATAAAAATCAAATTCCCGCAAACAAAGAAAGTCGGCCTCATCAAAGAGGAAGTCCTAGAACTCGAAAGCCTCACTGACCTGAGTGCCGGGGAGCAGCACGCATTAAATGTATGGTTATATAGTTTTAGTTTTGCTGGTATGCGTATCAGCGATGTGTTAAAAGAAAGATGGAGCCATTTTCAAAATGGGCGTTTGTATTACAGCATGGGTAAAAACAATAAACTTGTTTCCTTAGCAATACCTTCAAAGGTATTGGAAATTTTAAAGCAATATGAACATGATAAAAGACACCCTGATGACTTTGTTTTCCCTGAATTGAAAAAAGCAGACTTGAATTGTGAAAGGGATATTCAAAGAAAAATAAAAGTTGGAAACAAAAAAATCAATGATTATTTAGGTGTTTTGGCAGCAAAAGCTGGTATTGAAAAGAAACTGACAATGCACATAGCACGTCATACTTTTGGTCATATTGCTGGAGATAAGATTCACCCAAAAAAGCTCCAAAAACTATATCGCCACAGTGACATACAGACAACAATGAACTATCAAGCCAATTTCATACATTCTGAGGCTGACGAAGCTTTGGATTCAGTGGTCAACTTTTGATTTATGTTCTTTAGTAGAATACCAAAACAAAAACCATGTTCGTTGAAAATGGTTTTAGGTTTACCAGAAACGCATCCCTTACAACTTTGTGCGCAAAATAACCCCTCTGCTTCCTCTAAATCCTTTCAGTTCAATTTACCGCTTAATTAATATAGTACAATATTTTGTTTTCAAAATGTTTCCATTTCTTTTTATGGCGTTTTTAAGTTTGCATGAATTTTCAATTAAAATATTTTCATTTTGGCATATATTTTGTTATTCTTACCTTATCAATAAGAAAGATGAAATGAGCAAGTTAAAAGAATTAGAGAAATATCTTAGACGTGGCAGTGTCTACCGTAGGGCCGACCTTGAACAATGGTCCAATGCCGTTGATCGCCACCTAGGGTGGATGAGCCGGGCAAAGTGAGCCACCTTCGCCGGACGAAAGTGAGCATAGTAAACTAAGTGTTCAAAGTCGATTCTATTGTGGTTAAATTTACTGTTTATTTTTTAGTTTTTTTCGCATTGATTCTCCTTTGATGTCTATTCTGTGGGCTGTGTGTACCAACCTGTCTAGAATTGCATCCGCAATGGTCTGTTCACCTATGATTTCGTGCCATGATGGTTATGTTACCAAAACGCTTTAGCTGAACGGATAATGGTATTATTGATTCTGCTGTTTTTTAGGTTGTTTCTAAATAATTAGAGCTCATTTATAGTTGTAGGTTTTGATTGTTTTCCTAGGATCTGTATCGGAAACTTCAATATCACTTCGTGGTTTCCCCTTCTATAATTGCTTACCGCTGTTATTGAACTGTCATAGGCATATCCTATTTTTAGACCATTTGTCATTTTAAAAAACACCAGTGTATTATAGATTCCTTTAATCTGTAGCTAAGCCCTAAATCTACCAAATCATATACATTTAACATCCCACTAATATCCATAGAGAATGGTACATCACTTATGAGCCTTGTTAAAAAAGACGGCGTAAACGTAATATCCTTATTCAAAGGAACATGATACCCAGCACCAACAAAAAATTGCATTTTGTCTGTGGCATGTGTTACAATGCCCGACTTCTTTTCGTATCTTTTGGTTCTTAGAAGTGCAGGTGCCGACATATTTACAAAAAAGTTCTTTCCTTTTAAATAAGCGCCTATTCCAACATTAGGATTAAATACACTCACATTTTCTGAAAAAAGCGGATCATTATCAAGCCCTATATCGGCGAGGTTTATATTTACAAAAGCGCCTCCTGCTTTAAGCCCCAAGAATAAATCTAATGTTTCATCTAATTTTAATTTATATGAAAAATCAGCAAAAATATCTGTTTCATTAAGTACAAATACACTACTGTTAGTAATGGAAAGCCCCAATCCCACTTTTTCACTTGTTGGACTACTCAATGAAAAACTCTGGGTCTTTGGTGCACCATCCAGCCCTTGCCATTGTGTTCTAAAGTTAGAGGTAAACTCTAATGTTTCACCAGTGCCCGCGTAAGCAGGATTAATGATGTTCATATTATAATTATACATGGTAAATGTTACATCTTGCTGTGCGTAAGATTGTATACTCCACATAGAGACATAGATTATGCTAAAAAAATATAATTTATAATTGTTCATTTTATTGTTTTTAATGAAGATTAAATAGCTTCCTCCTTCCATTAATTCAATGGATTGTTTAATTAATAATTGCTTTTAACAAGAAAAAAGGAGGAAGCATGTACTTAATAATTAACGTATATCATTTTTACTTCGTTAGATATAGAAGACTCGTTATAGTCTATCACACATACATAAGAGCCTACAGGTACTCTTTTACCTCTATGAGTGCCGTTCCAAGCATTGCTTGGTCCAGTATAGTGACCACTAAACAGCAATCTTTGGTTTAGATCATAAATTTTAACAACATTGTTCTTAAATTTTTCAAGACCTTTTATTTCTAAAGTATCTGCAATACCATCGCTATTAGGAGAGAACCCCGTATTCACATTTACAAGCTTGCCAGATTTACAATTGTTGTCATCTTCTACTATTACCATAGCTGTTGCGCTTGCAGTTAAAGTACCTGAAGTAGCGGTAAGCTCAACTTCTACAGGAGCTCCTACATCTGCACAAGTAAAGGTGTCTTTATCTAGACTAAGCATAATGGCTCCTGAGGTACCGCTACAATTAAAATAAGAACCATTATCTATATCCTCTGGTAAAATGGTTACCTCCCCATTGGTATCTAACTGTACTGTTATATCTTGAGCAAGGGCTATAAGGTTATTTATAGTATTCTCTACGGTTACCATAGCTGTTGCGCTTGCAGTTAAAGTACCTGAAGTAGCGGTAAGCTCAACTTCTACAGGAGCTCCTACATCT
>CANMXP010000007.1 GCA_947501845.1 uncultured Flavobacteriaceae bacterium
GTTTGATCCAAGACGTATCCTCAATTTTGTTTTCCTCGTTTAAATTAAGAAGCAGATAATTATTTTCCAATAATTGGACTGGACGCTCACCTGCCATTATAAAGCGCCAAGGCGTTTTATTTACAAAATTGTTAAGTTGTACCAAGCTATCCAATTCTGAAACCAGTACACCTGGATGACCTGGTTTTGACTTAAACTTCATTCGGGAATAATCTACTAAACCAGCCTCTCCTATAGCTGCATATAAAGAGTCTGATAGCTCTACCAATAAAGGCCTTTCTATTATGGTATCTATTTCTGACACTTTAATTTTTTCAATTTCACTTTGAGCCATTTTTGAAGCCCATACATTAGCATGTGACGGTAATGAAAACTCTGTTTTTTCTTTCTGTATTTTGCCTTTATATTTCGGAAATTCATATCTAAATGCAACACCTTCATTGTATGCCCTAATCCTAAGGTTAAAATTGGCTCCATTGCCTTTTAAGACAATAAACGACTCTCGATATTTATCTGGATATTGATTCTTCTCTCCATAAACTGGTGCCCAGTTACTATCAACTTTTGTTGTTTTTACAAAATCTATTTGAATATTTTGTGTTGTATCTATAGCTCCAATTCCTAAACCTGATAGGGCAATAATTTGTTTCCCTTATATTTTACACTGTAAGACGCCCCTAATTTCTCATCAACCTTAAACAATAAATTAAAGTATCCATCTGGGCTACTAACTTCTACACTTTTTTTCTTCTCTGAACAGGAAATAGTTATTATTAAAACTAGCATCAAAAAAATTAAAATGTGCAGGTTTTTATTTTCGAAATTCGAATAAATTTTATGCATTTTAGTAGTAAAAAATTAGTTATAATATAGATTTAGATTAGAAAATCTTTTATTATTTTGATTAGCAACTTAATTCCAAATATAATATCTATAATTTTAGGACTGTGGATGCTGACATTTCCTTTTAGTGTACGGTTTGTTAAAAATTAACCAAGTAAAGTCGTAAAATAAATTACAGGCTAGCCAAATAGCATCATTATAAAATGCCATAATGTTTAATAATAAGTTGTTACTGCACAATAATATATAAATAAAAAACACCTCTATCCAATGCTTTTTTTTGGATAGAGGTGACTAAACTAATAAATATGACTAACTCAAATAAATATGATTAACTCAAAATTTATTTTGATTTTGCTATTAATTCATAATGATAAGTCAACACCTAATGATTGATAAAAAGGTTTAGATTGATACAAATTTATGTGATAATAGCATTACAAAGTTGAGAAATTTTCAGCGCTTTAATATCATCAAAATTGTTCTTAATGGTACCTTATTTTGTTCATTAACAGGTAAACCAGCTCAATAAAACAGGTTTTGTTCATTTTTAGTTATTGATGGTAGCAAATCATGTTGTTAACCTCATCTCTATCCGATATGGATGACATATTTCATTTAACTACAGGAATGACTACTTTAATAATCTTTATCTAACTAGTATTACACGGAAACAAAATTCTAATAAAAATGAATAATTATGAATATCGAAGAAAACAAAAATCACAAAGTTATTTTGTGAGGACTACCTACTTCTAGGCAACAAAGAAAACAAACAAAACGCTGTTGATCATACCTGTTCACCTAATGGTATAACTAAAGTCATTAAGAACTTTATTTAAAAACAAATTATATTCGTCTTTACTGATTACAAATTTATAATTTCATTTAAATGTATTTCTGATTTAAATCATTAGGTATAAGTATAAAGCATCTTTTAAATCCTTTGATACATTTGCCTATAAGCGTTAGGAGATATTTGTTTATACTTGTTAAATTGCCTGTGAAAAAATGATAAGTTATTGAATCCAGATTCGTAACCTATTTCCGATACAGATAAATCAGTTTCAATAAGCAATTTACTAGCTATTGTGATCTTATATTCATTTAAATAATTAGAAAAAGTTTTATCAAATGTTTTTTTAAAAAACCTGCAAAAAGCTTCTTTGCTTATTGATAACATCTCAGATATCTCTTTAATTGAGTGCTGGTTATGAATATTATCTTTAATGTAGTTATTAATCACATTAACCCTGTAACTTTCTTTTGAAGAAAAATCTTTTTCGAATCCTGGCCCCGCAAGAAGCTTAATTTCTGCTTTGGTAGCCAAAACATTGAGAACCCTTAAAAAAGTAATCAACTTTTCAAAAGGATCCAGCTCAATAAGTGAAATAAATAAGCGTTCTAATGCAACAGAAGTATTATAATCAAACGATATGCCTCGTAACGATTTATCTAACAAATACTGTATCGATATAAACTCTGGCCTAGTTAACCAACTTTCGAGAAGCGTTTCATCCCACTGAACAATTACACATTTCACATGATCATTTTTAGCACTAATAGTTTTCCATGAATGTGGTAAATTTTTACCAACCAAAACCAAATCACCTCGTTGAAAAGTATCCATTGAATCACCAACATACCTGATCCCCGTACTACTAATCATATAGGTAAGCTCATATTGCGAATGAAAATGCCACAAAGGCTCAAAAGCTTCGCCTTCAAATACTTTAACCTTTAAGGAGCTATTGGGTGATGTCGTAATTTCTTTTAAATGAGCCTTCAAAACAAAGATTTCAGACCCTAAATATATTAAAACTCAACTATTATAGTATTAATCACAAGAGAAACATCAATATAGTATACAAAAAATGCAATATGCTGTACCGTTAAATTTAATATTTAAATGACCTTTGATAAAAGAAAAATTAAATATTTATTATGAATGACTTAGATATTAGAGATGTTAAACTTTTTAAAGCCTCCTCGGAGCTAAAAAAACCTATTTCAGATGCGACCCATACACTTACTGAAATATCTTTCATAATAATGAGGATTCGCCTAGAAAATGGTATAGTTGGTGAATCATATCTATTATCTTTTCAATATTCTCAAAATGCCATCATTGGTGCTCTAAAAGATGTTATTCCTCTTATTAAAGGTTGTAAGGTTAATGAAATTGGTATAGTTTATCAAAAACTTGAAAATTTGTTTGAATATTTTGGTAATCAAGGTTTACTTAGGTGGTCACAAGCAGCAGTAAATATTGCAATGTGGGATGCATGGGGAAAAACTCTTGGTCAACCCATTCATAAAATACTGGGGGTTACTAAAAAAGAGGTAAACATTTATGGTAGTGGCGGTTGGATATCTTACACCATTGATGAATTAATAAATGAAGTTACAGATTATGCTGAGCGTGGTTTTAAAGCAGTTAAAATAAAAGTAGGTTCTCCAAAGGTATCGACTGATTTAGAACGGCTTAAAAAAGTTAGAGAAGCGGTTGGTAATAAAGTAAATATTATGATGGATGCCAATCAAGGAATGGACTTGCCTTCTGCAATTAAACTTGCAAATGGAGCGAAAGAACTAAACATTAATTGGTTTGAAGAACCTGTTAATCATCAAGATTTTCAGTCATATGAAATCTTAAAAAATCAAACAGGAATATCCTTAGCCATGGGTGAAAGAGAGTTTGACCTTTTACCATTAAGAGAACTTGTTACAAGAAACGCTCTTGATATTTGGCAGCCAGACATTCTTAGAATAGGAGGTGTAGAAACATGGAGAGAAAGCGCCGCATTAGCTCATAGCTTTCACTTACCTGTGTTACCTCACTATTATAAAGATTATGATGTGCCATTATTGTGCACAATACCAAATGGTGTAGGTGCTGAATCTTTTGATTGGGTTGATCCTTTAATTGATAATCCAATGAAAATTGATAACGGTT
This sequence comes from uncultured Flavobacteriaceae bacterium, assembly GCA_947501845.1. Classification (GTDB taxonomy): domain Bacteria; phylum Bacteroidota; class Bacteroidia; order Flavobacteriales; family Flavobacteriaceae; genus Flavivirga. The sequence continues at coordinate 3,800 of CANMXP010000007.1, forward strand.
TTGCTAAACCGCACAATTTACCTGGATGGGGATTCACTTTTATAGATGATTATTTAACTGAAATAAAGTAATATGAGTTTACAAGTTTTTTCATTAGAAAATAAAATTGCACTCGTTACTGGTGGCGGTACAGGAATTGGATTAGGTATTGCAAAGGCATATATTGAAGCAGGTGCAAAAGTAGTTATAACTGGTCGTAGAGAACAGGTTTTAAAAGACGCAGTAACTGAATTGGGAGAACATGCTAGCTATCGGGTAAATGATATTACCAATAAAAAAGGGATTCCTACTTTGGTGAAAGATATTGAAACAACCATTGGTCCTATAGAAATTTTGGTAAACAATGCTGGAATACACCATAAGGCAATGGCGCAAGATACTACTGATGAAGATTTTGAAAGAATACTGCAAACTAATGTAATGAGTGTTTTTACTCTTACACGTGAATGCGCCAAGTATATGCTAGAGCGAAAACGAGGTTCTATAATTATGATAGGTTCAATGGCTGGTTTATTCGGTATTGGTAAGGTTATTGCTTACGGAACCTCAAAAACGGCACTTACAGGTCTAGTAAATGCATTAGTAACGGAATACTCAAAAGATAATGTTCGTGTAAATGCAATAGCACCAGGCTGGATAGAATCTAATATGTTCTTGAATGCTATAAATAACGATGAAAAAAGAAAGCAGCAAATTACAAATCGGATTGCAATGGACCATTTTGGACAAACAAGCGATATTGGTAATGCTGCTGTTTTTTTAAGTTCAGAAGCTGCTAAATATATTACAGGAGTTGTATTGCCTGTTGATGGGGGAGCAACTGTAAATTTTTAATATGATAACAAAACCAACATTTATAGAAGACTATTCTAAAAGTTTAGTTTTTAATAACCAAAGTCGTTTAGTATATGGTACTTCGGCACTTGGTGGTGTTTGGGGATCAGTAGATGAAGGTGAATCTATAGATGCATTATTATACGCTTTTGAAAACGGAATTTCTGTTTTAGATACCGCTCCGTCCTATGCCAATTCCGAATTATACGTAGGTAAGGCATTAAGACAATGGAAGGGAGAAAGACCATTTGTTAGTACTAAAATAGGCCGTTTGCGTGGTTATGATGCTTTTGATGTTAAGCTTGACTATTCCCCAGAAGCGATGAGCAGAAGTTTATCCAATAGTTTAGAAACTTTAGGATTGGAGTATATAGATTTATTATTTCTACACGAACCACAACTGGTTCCTTTAGAAAAAATTGATGAAATTCTAGATACACTCAAAAGTTTTAAATCTGAAGGGCTAGTGAGAAAATTAGGCGTAGGTGGAAATCCTTCTGATGAATTTAAGCCATTTATAACAAAGGAAAATTTTGATGTCGTATCTGGTTTTCTTCGGATGGATGCTTGTAATCTAAGTGCCTATAATGGCGAAATCCAACAATATAAAAAAGAAGATATAGCGTATTACGCAGCATCAGCATTGCACTTTTCTTTATTAGGAAATCGATTCCAACAATACAAAAAAGAAGGTATTGACGGCGAGTGGATAACGCAAATCGATTTAGACAATGCTATAAAAGTAAAAACAATTGCAGATAGGATAAATATACCCTTGGCTACATTGGCGCAGCGTTATTTATTTTCAATAAATGAAGCAGACAGAGTGGTAATGGGAGCAAGAAATTTAGAGCAAATACAATCTACAATCAAGGATTGGAAATTAGGAAAATTACCAGAAGATATTTTTAATGAAATTACAGAAATAATCATAAAATGAAAGTAATTAGACTTAATGAACCAGGGAAATGGGAATCATTTCAAGTTTCTGAATTTGATGAAACTCTTTTAAAGGGAGAAGCATTAGTTAAGGTGAAAAAGATAGGGGTTTGTGGTACAGATTTACACGCATTCAAAGGCAGTCAACCCTTTTTTAATTACCCTAGAATTTTAGGCCATGAATTGGCAGTAGAAGTAATTGCTGTAGCAAATGATATCGAAACAATAAAGGTTGGAGACCAATGTGCTGTCGAACCTTATTATAACGAAGGTGTAAATCAAGCGGTTCGAAATGGTAAACCAAATTGCGGTGATAATCTAAGAGTTTTGGGTGTACATGTAGATGGCGGTATGCAGGAATATTTTAAATATCCAGCAAAGTTTCTTCATCCATCCAATACACTATCTGAAGACCAATTAGCAATGATAGAACCTTTAGCAATAGGTTGTCATGCAGTAGATAGAGCTCAAATATCTTATAACGATGTTGTTTTGGTAATTGGAGCTGGCCCTATTGGCTTAGGAACAATTCAGTTTGCTCAATTAACAGGAGCAAGAGTTATTGCCATGGATATAGACGATGACAAATTAGAAAAATGTAAAGAGATTACTAATATAAGTGATACTATTAATGCACTTGAAGATGTAGAATCATCATTAACCAAATTATTGGATGGAGATTTACCCACAATAGTGTTTGATGCAACAGGAAGTGAAAAATCTATGCTGAATACCTTCAAATATGCAGCAGCTGGTGGCACTATAGTTTTTATAGGTTTATTTTTAGGTGATATAGTCTTTAACGACCCTTATTTTCATAAAAAAGAATTAACCTTAAAAGCAAGCAGAGCAGCCTTAAGTTCAGATTTCAGTCGTATAATTAGATTAATAGAAGCTGGTAAAATTGATCCAACACCTTTTATTACGCATAGAATAAAGTTTGATGACGTTCCTACCGAATTTGAAAAACTATTCACGTACAAAGGCGATTTAATCAAAGCAGTAATTGAGTTATAACGATATAAATAATAAATCACAAGAAAAATCTAAATATGTCTACATCAAAAAGTATAACATCTTCAAAATACCTTGTTCCGTTAATCATCATAATGTCGTTGATGTTTTTCTGGAATTTGAGTAGAAATATCAACGATGTTCTTATTCCTCATTTGAAACGCGCATGTGAATTAACTGATTTTCAGTCCTCTTTAGTGCAATCTGCTTTTTTCGGAGCCTATTTTATTGTAGCCCTTCCAGCTGGATGGTACATTCAGAAAAAAGGATATCGTACAGGTATTATTACTGGTTTGGTAGTGGCAGCAGTAGGAGCATTTTTATTTTTTCCAGCAGCCGAAACCAGAATTTATTCCTTCTTTCTAGCAGCATTGTTTATTATGGCCGCCGGTTTCGCTATTTTAGAAGTAACCGCATCTCCATATGTTACAAAATTAGGACACCCTGATGGGGCTTCAAGTAGACTAAGTCTTTCTGCAGCAATAGGTTCTTTAGGTGCAACCATTGCGCCATTTCTTGCTGCGAAGCTTTTGCTACATGAAGTAGACATTGAACAAACCACCATAGATGCTTTTTCGAATATAGAGTTACAGAATTTTCTATCTGGAGAAGCAGACTTGGTAAAAGCACCATACTTAATATTAGGAGGCATTCTTGCCATGATAGCTATTGTGGTACTTTTTGTCAACTTGCCCGAAATTAAGGACGGGGATGGAGATTCCTCAGAGAAAAAACCATTAAAAGATATTTTAAAATTTAAGCACACCCTTTATGGTGTAGGTGCAGAGTTCTTTTATGTAGGTGCCGAAGTTGGTATTGTGAGTTTCATTATTAGATATGCAAAATGGTTAGATATTCCTGATTTAACCGAACAAAATTCTGCGATTTTTATTACCATTTTTATGGCTTTAGTATTAGTCGGTCGATTGGCTGGTGTTTATATTTTAAATAAATTTAAACCAGCACGAGTTTTAGCTTTTTGTAGTATTGGTGCTTTTGTAATGGTGTCAATTGCAATGTCTACAAACGGTTATTTTTCTCTAGGGTGCTTGGCTTCTGTAGGCTTATTTACCTCTATCGTTTATCCAATTATTTTTAGTTTGAGTATGAAAGATTTAGGAGGCTATACAAAAACAGGCTCGTCTGTATTTTTATTGGGTATTGTTGGCGGCGCTATTGTTCCTCCATTAATGGGCTATATTTCAGACACCTATACCATACGAATTTCATTCATAATCCCATTGATTTGTTATGTGTATTTATTGTTTTTTGCTATTAAAGGACATAAAGTAAACATTCAAGAAATACCTAAAGTTTCAAACTAGGTTTTATCGAATATTCAGAACATCAATTTAGACGCTTATCTTTTTTTGGAAATAGATTCTGAAAAGCATTATAGTCCTTTTCAACAAGCAATGCGGCAAGGTTGCGCACTAACTTTATTTCCATTCTACTAGAGTCTAAGCCTATATTATACATATCAATTAGTTACACGTTTAATTTATTTACTAAATCGGATGAGACCCTATCTTCGTTTTTTGTGTTTGTGGGTTTTAGATCCTCACTATTGTTGGGTTTTGTTTTGCTATATGATTGTTTTTACAATTTTTTATTTACTAATTACGAATATAATAGTTAAAGTTTTATTTAGTTTAAATAATGCCAAGGCACCCGAGGATATTATTTTATCTTCTTCTATAAACTGTTGTTTGTGTGTCATACACTTGGTCTAAATAGGCGTTCAGAGCTCTTATTTTTTCTGAATTTTCCCTACCCTTGTTTTTGGTGGAATCCCATTGTGTGGAATTTGCACACCTTTTTAAACTGATTTCGGCTCTTTTACCGTTAACATTTATGCGTGCATAAGCATTAAGCTCTTCGAAGTTGCTTCTTGATTTTCTTGTAAAAAAAGTAATAAAAAAGGTGCTTAATATCTTCATTTTAAGTGACTTTTATTAAACAATAATTTGTAAAATCGAAAGTCAAATCATGCCTCAAAGCTCCATAAAGTTAGCACAATTTTAGTGAAACATTGCACACCTAATTGCACACCTTTTATATGGTTTTAATTGGTTTCATTTGGCATCAAAAAAAATGAACAAAAACAAAAAACACTGATAATCATACAATTAACAGTGTTTTGCTTTGACCTATTACTAGGCTTGTCGGGGTGGCAGGATTCGAACCTGCGACCTCCGCGTCCCAAACGCGGCGCGATAACCGGGCTACGCTACACCCCGAATTGGTTATCATTTTAGGATTGCAAATATAGTCTTTTTATTCATTTCACCATTTTTTATATAAAAATATTTACCCTTAAATGTTATAAAAAAATATTCTCAAAAAAACTATAATTTAGCACACCTAAATAGAAACCATTAGCTTGTGCATTTTATAAAAAGAAGAATTGCTATTTTACTTATTATTGGGTTCGCTCTTAATGCTTTGGGGCAATCAAAAATTAAAGGAAAAATTGTTGATAGAGATAATGGAACTATACTATCAAGCGTACAAATAACAAATCTTGATAACCAGACTTCTATTGTTTCTAATTTAGATGGAACCTTTGAAATCTCTGAAACTAGTACCTATTCATTTAAAAAAGAAGGCTATCTTGAAAAGATTCTTGGATTAAAAGAGGGTTCATTCCATATTATTCAACTGGTTATGAATCCATCTGAATTAAATGAAGTTATTATTAACTCAAACCATATTCCTAAAAAACTAAAAGAGGCAACAACATCAATAAGTATCATTCCTCTAAAAGCTATTGAACTTGGTAACGACATTAATATCTCATCAGTTTTAAACAGAACCCCTGGAGTATTTATGCAAAGTGGAGCACTTAATACCAACCGAATTACAATTAGGGGTATTGGCTCAAGAAACTTATTCGGAACCGCAAAAATTAGAGCATACTTCAAAGATATCCCTTTAACAACAGGTAGCGGGGAAACTACTATTGAAGATTTTGAATTAAATACCATCTCACGTTTTGAAATTATTAAAGGTGCCGCTTCCAGTATTTATGGTGCTGGTCTTGGAGGAACTATTCATATAACACCTAAAAATGCTTTTTTTAATCAATCGAATGTAAATACAGGAATCTCAGTAGGCTCATTTGGATTGTCAAAAGGTCTTATAAATATTAATCACGGTACAACATCCCATAGTTTTAGAGCTACATATAGTAATACCAATAGTGATGGATATCGCGAAAACAACAAGTATACCAGACAAACTTTTACTGTAAACTCTAATCATTATATAAATAAAAAAAACGAACTATCCTTTTTAGCTAGTTATGTCGACCTGAAAGCATTTATTCCTAGTTCAATCAATGAGGACAGCTATCTGAACAGTCCTGAATCTGCAGCGTTTACTTGGAAACAATCACAAGGTTTTGAAGATTCTAAACGAGGAATTTTTGGCTTGTCATGGGATCACCAATATAGCAATCATACCCAACAAATAACCAGTATTTTTACTTCTTTTCATGATGCTTACGAACCACGGCCTTTTAATATTTTAAAAGAAAACACTTTAGCCGTAGGTATTAGAAGTCGAATTTTAGGTGATACCAAATTTTTTAATAAAACGCTTAATTGGACGCTTGGTGGTGAGCTTTTTAAAGATACTTATAAATCTGAAACGTTTGAAAATTTATATCGAGATTTCCCTAATGGTACTGGGAGCGTTGAAGGCAATCAGTTATCAAACTTTAAAGAACGGAGAAGCTATTATAATGCATTTTTTGAAACCACCTATAAGCTTTCAAAAAAAACAATACTCTCTATAGGCTTAAACCTAAATCAGACATCATATAATTTAAAAGATAGATTTCCTGTTTCAGCAAACAACCCAGATCAATCTGGCAATTTTAAATTCAAAAATATTATTTCTCCAAAATTTGGTATATATCATCAACTTTTCAAAGATGTTAGTATCTATTCAAATATTAGTCACGGTTTCTCTCCTATTTCATTAGATGAAACATTATTACCTGACGGACAAATAAACACCAATCTAAAACCAGAGACTGGATGGAATTTTGAAATCGGTACGCGAGGTACTTTAATAAATAACCGTTTACAATTCAATTTATCACTTTACCGCTTAGCAATTAAAAATCTTTTAGTATCTCGTAGAGCTGCTCAAGATGAATTTATTGGTATAAATGCAGGAAGTACACAACATGATGGGCTAGAACTCTCATTGAATTATGAATGGTTACAAAAAGAGGCATTATCTATAAACACCTTTGTAAACTACACACTTAATAATTTTAAATTCAAAGCGTTTATTGATGGTGATAATAATTTTTCAGGTAATGACTTAACTGGGGTGCCTTCAGGTGTTTTTAATACGGGAATCAATATAGAATCATCTTTTGGAATTTATGGAAATATTAATTTTCAATATGTAGGCGACATCCCTATTACCGATAGTAACAACCTATACTCAGACAGTTATAATTTAACAAATTTTAAAATCGGATATAAAACATACTTTAATAAAAAGCTAAACTTTAATCTTTTCTTAGGTATAAATAATATCTTTGATGAAACCTATGCATCACAAATCTTGATAAATGCATCTGGATTTAATGGTAATGCGCCTAGGTTTTATTATCCTGGAAACCCTTTAAATTACTATACAGGAATAAATATAAATTATATGTTTTAAAGTACCTATAAACAAAAAATTATGAGAACTATTTTTTCACTTTTATCAATAATCTTTATTTCATGCATGTCATGTGCACAGCAAACAGAATCTGAAGTAAAAGCCGAGACTCCTACTGCTATTAATTATATAACGGAAGTCGTTGTTCCAGATTTAAACATTCCTTGGGGCATGGGCTACCTACCAGATGGCAGCATGCTTATTACTGAAAAGACTGGCGAGCTTATCCATTTTAAAAATGGTGTGAAAACAAATATTGAGGGCGTACCAGATATATACGTACGCGGCCAAGGAGGCTTAATGGATTTAAAATTACACCCTAATTATAAAAACAATGGATGGATCTATATATCGTATGCATCGCCAGAAGGAGAAGGTACTGGAGGTAACACCGCTATTTTAAGAGCGAAATTAGATAATAATACTTTAGTTGAAAAAGAACTACTTTATAAAGCTGAACCAAATACAAAAGGTGGTCGACATTGGGGATCTCGTATTGAATTTGATAATGAAGGTTACTTGTATTTTTCTATAGGAGATCGCGCTAATAGAGATGTAAACCCCCAAGATATTACGCGAGATTGTGGTAAAATTTACAGATTAAGTGACGACGGAAGCATTCCTAAAGATAACCCTTTTATAAATACTGCCAACGCAAAAACTGCCATTTATAGCTATGGTCATAGAAATCCTCAAGGCATGGTAAAAAACCCGATTACAGGAAACATTTGGGTTAATGAACATGGACCACAAGGTGGTGACGAAATTAACATCATACAAAAAGGAAAAAACTTTGGATGGCCAGTTATTTCATATGGTATCAACTATGATGGTACCACGTTTACAGATATTACCGAAAAAGAAGGTATGGAACAACCCTTATTTTATTGGGTTCCTTCTATAGCACCAAGTGGTATGACTTTTATTTCTTCGAACATATATCCGAATTGGAAAGGAAGCATTCTTGTTGGTTCTTTAAAGTTTGAATACATTGAAAGGCTCGTTTTAGAAAACAATAAGGTTGTAAAACGCGAAAAACTATTTGAAGGCATAGGTCGTGTTAGAAATGTACTGGAAGCCCCCGATGGTTATATCTATGCAGCTATTGAAGGTAAAGGTATTGTAAAGATTATTCCAGAAAATTAAATTAATACATCCATCACTTAAAATTCAGTCATACATGAGATTTATTATAGTAAGCTTAACAACATTAATTACGGTAATTTTTATTAATACAAATCAAAATAATCAACCGCAAACAGATCCTTTAAAAGAAAGTATAAAAAGAGGCCACGAAATCTATACCGATTTTTGTGTATCCTGTCATTTACCCTCAGGCAAAGGTGTAGAAAAGGTTTACCCTCCATTAGCGAATTCAGATTATCTTAAAAAAAATAGAGAAGCTAGTATTAGAGGTATTAAATATGGGCAAAAAGGCAGCATCGTTGTTAATGGAAAGACCTACAATGGTTTTATGGCTCCCATGGGCTTAAGTGATGATGAAGTTGCAGATGTTATGAACTATATTACAAATAGCTGGGGAAATAAAAATGATAAAATAGTTACCGAAGAAGAGGTTGCTAAAATTAAAAAATAAGTAGTTCGCCTTTAAATAAATTTACATTTAGCTAACTTTGTAAAAACTAACTAAACTAAAATTTATAATGCTTATAATTGGAATTGCTGGTGGTACTGGCTGTGGTAAAACGACAGTTGTAAATCAGATATTAAACGAGCTTCCCGAAGGTGAGGTTGGGGTGATTTCACAAGATTCTTATTATAAAGACACCACATATTTATCTTATGAAGAGCGGGTGAAAATTAATTTTGACCATCCACGCTCTATCGATTTTGATCTTTTAGCAGATCATTTAAAAGAACTTAAAAATAATAAACCAATACACCAACCCGTGTATTCGTTCGTTAAACATAATAGAACTGGTGATACTATTTTAACCCACCCCAGAAAGGTAATGATTGTTGAAGGTATTTTAATTTTAACAAATCCAGATTTAAGGAAAATGTTCGATATTAAAATATTTGTGCATGCAGACACAGACGAACGTTTAATAAGGCGTTTAAAGCGTGATATTTCTGAGCGTGGCAGAGATTTGGATGAAGTTTTAACACGGTACCAAACAACGTTAAAACCCATGCACGATCAATTTATCGAACCAATGAAAGAGTACGCAGACATTATTATACCCAATAATAAATATAATACTGTGGCTATCGACATCGTTAAAACCATAATAAACGAAAAACTATAAATGGCATTATTTAAGCATAAATTTTTTAAGCCTTTTAAAAATTGGTTTACCTTAATTTTGGTGACTTTTATAGTCTGGATGCTATTTTTTGATGCCAATTCGTGGATTATACACCATGAATTAAATACAGACATAGAAGCTTTAGAAAACGAAAAAGAATATTATAAAAAAGAAATAGAAAAAGATAATAAAGCAATAAAAAAACTCAGCACCCCAGGTGGTTTAGAAAAATTTGCACGCGAAGAATACTATATGAAGCGCGATAATGAAGAAATCTATATTATTGAATACGAAGACAGTTTAAAAACTAAAAAAGATGAGTAATCATTTGTTTAATGAATTTAATTCGGTTTCAGCTAAACAATGGAAGCAAAAAATACAGTTCGATTTAAAAGGAGCTGATTATAATGATACGCTTGTTTGGAAAACTAATGAAGATATTTCAGTAAAACCATTTTATCATGCAGATGATTTAAAAGACCAACCTGAAATTTCAAATATAGAAACCTCAACATGGAAGATTTGTCAATCTATTTTTGTTACTGATGCCAAAAAGTCTAATAAAAAGGCCATTGATGCTATTGAAAGAGGAGCCGAAAGCATTAAATTTATTATTCCTTCAGAAACTATTTCAATCAATGAATTAATAGAAGGTATTAACCCTGAATCTACACCTCTTTATTTCGAGTTACAATTTCTTTCTGAAACATTTATAAAACAGTTAATGGCTATGCCTTCCAATACAGGAATCCATATCCACACAGACATTATAGGGAATCTAGCAAAAAGCGGTAACTGGTACTCTAATTTAAAAGATGATTTTTCTAGGTTCAATACAATAATAACACATACGAAATCATTTTCAATTGATGTTTCGCTATACCAAAATGCAGGGGCCAACATAGTTCAGCAATTAGCATACGCCTTAGCACATGCCAATGAATATTTAAATTATATTGAAAACAATAAGGAAACCTTCCCCGTTATAGAAGTTACCTTCAATACGTCTGTAGGTACAAATTACTTCTTTGAAATTGCAAAATTGCGTGCATTACGAGTTCTTTGGGATAGCCTAACCACAGCATATAATACCAACTCAAATTGTTACATCTTAACAACCCCAACAAAACGCAATAAAACATTATACGACTATAACACCAATATGCTACGCACAACTACAGAATGCATGAGTGCCATTCTTGGCGGTGCAAATAGTATCTATAACTTGCCATATGATGCTATTTATCATAAAGACAACGAATTTGGCGAACGTATTGCCAGAAATCAACTATTGATTTCAAAACACGAAAGCTATTTCGATATGGTTAACAATCCTTCGGATGGAGCTTATTATATAGAATCTTTAACAATTCAACTAACCGAAAAAGCCTTAAGTTTATTTAAAGATATCGAGAAAAACGGCGGTTTTTTAAAGCAGTTAAAAGACGGTACCATTCAGCGAAAAATCAAAGCAAGCCGCACCAAAGAAGAAGCACAATTCAATACAAAAGAAGAAATACTATTAGGGACTAATAAGTACCCAAATACAGAGGATAAAATGAAACAAGAGTTGGAACTTTATCCTTTTGTAAAAACGAATCAAAGAAAAACATTGATTGAACCCATAATTGAAAAACGATTAGCAGAACAAGTAGAACAAGAACGACTAAAAAATGAACCTTAAAATGAAATCTATTTTTAAAATTATTGTAATTACGCTAACATTCATTTTATTTAATTGTAAAAATGAAACCGTACAACTAGAATATAAATATGCTGACAAACCTACTGTTTTAACTTGTGACAATCTAAATTCTGAACTTTATCAAGAAGCCTTATATGCTTTTGAAGACGATATTTTTAAATATTATAAGGAGAAAAACTTTAAAAGTACACTGGTTAATGCTTATGCACAATTTACAAGAAACGCTCATTTTGGGAGGTTAAAGTATGAAGATATTATTTCAGAGCATTCAATAAAAGTTTTTAAAGCTTTAAAACAAGATGATAAATTATGGGATTCAGAGAACACAAAAAGCCATTTAAACTATAACAGTCCACTAATTAAATGTATCGTGAAAAACATAAAAGACAATAGCTTAAAAGCAACGTTTAATTCTCTACTATCAATCAATGATTTGAGTCCTGAACTTATGGGACCTCCGCTTAGCACTAGATATAAAAATACTTTAAATGACAAGTATTTAGCTTCCTATATAGCCTTCGATTTTTATTATTCAAAATTTTTTGACATCGATCTGTCTAAAATTAATTCAGATAAACCCGAACCTAAAGCAGATTCTAAAAAGAAACCCGAATAGTATTGAGAAAGGACCTTCAACATATCGCAATAAATAGAAAACAAAAAAAGTCTAAAACTGAAAATTCAAAAGTTTTTTCGACAGCTGAAGGCATAACTGTTAAATCATCCTATTCAAAAGATGATATTAAGGACCTTGAGCATCTTGGATTTATTGCTGGGATCGCACCAAACTTACGAGGGCCTTACAGTACAATGTATGTTAGAAGACCTTGGACTATTAGACAATATGCTGGTTTTAGTACTGCTGAAGAAAGCAATGCCTTTTACAGACGTAACTTAGCTGCGGGGCAAAAAGGACTTTCCGTGGCTTTCGATTTAGCGACGCATAGAGGCTATGATAGTGACCATGAGCGTGTGGTTGGTGATGTTGGAAAAGCTGGCGTTGCCATCGATTCGGTTGAAGACATGAAAATTCTGTTCGATCAGATTCCATTGGATAAAATGTCTGTTTCCATGACCATGAACGGTGCTGTATTGCCTATAATGGCATTTTACATTGTGGCTGCCCAAGAGCAAGGCGTAATGCCCGAGCAACTTACGGGCACCATTCAAAATGATATTTTAAAGGAGTTTATGGTGCGTAATACATATATTTACCCGCCTACGCCTTCCATGAAAATTATTTCAGATATTTTTGAATATACAAGTAAAAACATGCCCAAGTTTAATAGTATAAGTATCTCTGGGTACCATATGCAAGAAGCTGGAGCCACCTGTGATATTGAATTGGCCTACACCCTAGCCGATGGTTTAGAGTATATTAGAAAAGGATTAGCCGTAGGCATGGACATAGATACCTTTGCACCTCGCTTATCTTTCTTTTGGGCCATAGGCATGAACCATTTTATGGAGATTGCTAAAATGCGTGCAGCACGTATGCTCTGGGCAAAATTGGTAAAGCAATTTAATCCTAAAAATGAGAAATCCTTAACCCTTCGTACCCATTGTCAAACTAGTGGTTGGAGCTTAACAGAACAAGACCCTTTCAATAATGTAGCCAGAACAACTATAGAAGCTGCTGCTGCTGCCTTTGGCGGCACCCAAAGCTTACACACCAATGCATTAGATGAAGCCATTGCTTTACCAACCGATTTCTCGGCCCGAATAGCCAGAAACACCCAAATATATTTACAAGAAGAAACAAAAATCACCAAAACTGTCGACCCATGGGCTGGAAGCTATTACGTTGAAAAGCTCACACACGATATGGCAGCAAAAGCCTGGAGTTTAATTGAAGAAGTTGAAGCCTTAGGCGGTATGACTAAAGCTATAGAAGCTGGTATTCCAAAAATTCGAATTGAAGAAGCCGCTGCTAAAAAACAAGCCCGTATAGATTCAGGTCAGGATATTATTGTAGGTGTTAACAAATATAGACTCGAAGAAGAAGAAGCAATTTCAACACTTGAAGTTGACAACCAAACGGTTAGAAACCAACAAATAGAGCGTTTAAATAAAATTAAATCCGAACGAAATTCCGAAAAAGTCAAGTCAGCATTATTAAAATTAACCGAAGCTGCTAAATTTTCCTTAAATTCGGATAAGTCTAATTCAAAAACCCTACACTTTCGTGAGGATTATAATTTATTAGCTTTAGCAGTAGAAGCTGCTCGCGAACGTGCTACCCTTGGAGAAATAAGTAATGCTTTGGAAGTTGAGTTTGGACGCTACAAAGCTCAAATAAAATCATTTTCTGGTGTGTATAGTAAAGAAATAAAAGACGACGAATCTTTCAAAAAAGCACAACAATTAGCCGATGTTTTTGCTGAACAAGACGGAAGAAGACCTCGTATTATGATTGCAAAAATGGGGCAGGACGGTCATGACCGTGGTGCCAAAGTCGTAGCTACGGGTTATGCCGATGTTGGCTTCGACGTAGATATTGGCCCACTATTTCAAACGCCTCAAGAAGCCGCAAAACAAGCCGTTGAAAACGATGTACATATTCTTGGCGTTTCTTCATTAGCGGCAGGTCACAAAACCTTAGTGCCACAAGTTATTGAAGCTTTAAAATCCTATGGCCGAGACGATATTATGGTTATAGTAGGTGGCGTCATACCAAAACAAGATTATCAATACTTATTCGATGCAGGTGCTATAGCTGTATTTGGCCCTGGAACCAAAATTAGTGATGCAGCTATTAAAATCTTAGAGATTTTAATAGATTAATAGACCTCTTATTCATTTTTGAATTTTATTCAAAAAAATATAAAGCATTAAAATTTCTGCAACAAAACGCCTAGTAAGCTAATACATCTATTTTAAACAAATTATCAGTAAATTCTTCTTTTAATATTCAAAATAGTTGTACTTTTATTATCCCCTATCATAAAAAGTTATGAAAAAAATCATAGCAATCGCTAACCAAAAAGGTGGTGTTGGCAAAACTACTACATCTATAAACCTGGCAGATGCACTGGGGCTTCTCGAAAAAAAAGTACTCTTAATAGACTTAGACCCTCAAGCTAATGCTACTTCGGGTATTGGCCTTATTCCTTCAGATATAAAACACAGTAGCCTAGATTTTTTTCACAATACATTTAAATCAAAAAAGAACATTGTAAAACCTAATTTTACTCATTTTGATTTTATACCATCTAACATACGGTTGGCCTCTATAGAAGTAAATAAATCTAAAGCCATTGATTTATTTATGTTAAAAAATGCACTCTCCACACTTGTAGAAAATTATGAGTACATTCTTATTGACTGCTCTCCGTCATTTGGATTATTAACACTTAATGCATTAACAGCATGTCATTCAGTAATTATACCAGTACAGTGCGAATTTTATGCGCTAGAAGGCTTAAACAAACTATTAATAACCATAAAAAGTATAAAAAAGTCATCCAATTCAGATATTGATATTGAAGGTCTACTAATTACCATGTTCGATTCTAGAACCAGCCTTTCAAATCAATTACAAACCGAATTAATAAAACATTTTGGCCCCATGGTTTTTAATACCATAATACAACGAAATGTTAAACTAAGAGAATCTCCTAGCTATGGCTTAAGCATTATAAAATATAGTCCCGAAAGCATTGGTGCAGAAAATTATTTAAATTTAGGTGCAGAATTAATTAGTAAAAATAAAGAGGCTCCAAAAAAACTGAAAAATGAAAACGATTTATCTAACCTATTAAAACATAATACAGAAGATGTAGATCATATCATTAAGACTCATATAAATGCTAAAACCAGTAAAAAAGAAGACGACTATAGCCATTTAATGGGTTTAAAAAAAACCGAAATAAATAATATTTTGGGTTTCTCTTATAATGATCTTTATTCTAATATTTGGATGTACAGAACCAGTTCTTCATTTAGCATTGTTAAAAAAAACTATTTGTATTTATACTTTGAAAACGATAAAATTATAGATTACAAGCTCACAACGTTTAAAATAAACACGGCCCAATAGTTATTATTAAAAATGAATTAATACCGTTTTTTTTATCAAAAATCATTACCTTTCGCTCATATTTTCTTATACAAAAAAGCTTATAAAAATATAACAAAACCAAATCATTTCATGGGTAAAATTATTGCAATTGCTAATCAAAAAGGAGGTGTTGGAAAAACAACAACATCAATCAATTTAGCAGCGTCACTTGGCGTTCTGGAAAAAAAGGTACTACTTATTGATGCTGACCCTCAAGCAAACGCAACTTCTGGAATCGGAATAGACATAGAAACTATCGAAATAGGAACCTACCAACTTTTAGAACACTCTAATCTAGTTAGAGAAACTATTATGAAAACGGAATCTCCTAACTTGGATATTATTCCTGCACATATAGATTTGGTTGCTATTGAAATAGAGCTTGTTGATAAAGACGCACGTGAATACATGTTAAAAAAGGCTTTGGCAGATATTCAAAACGATTATGATTATATCTTAATAGATTGTGCCCCATCATTAGGTTTGTTAACATTAAACGCTTTAACAGCAGCAGATGCCGTTGTAATACCCATACAGTGTGAATACTTTGCATTAGAAGGGCTAGGAAAATTATTAAACACCATAAAAAGTGTCCAAAAAATTCATAATCCAGAACTAGATATTGAAGGCTTGCTATTAACCATGTACGATGCCCGATTAAGGCTATCTAATCAAGTAGTGGAAGAAGTACAAAAACATTTTAACAATATGGTGTTTCAAACCATTATACAACGTAATGTACGCTTAAGTGAAGCACCTAGTTATGGAGAAAGTATAATTAATTATGATGCCACTAGTAAAGGTGCTAACAATTACTTAAGTTTGGCAAAAGAAATCATCAATAAAAACTCCTAAATATTATGGCTAAGGCAACAAAAAAACAAGCTTTAGGTAGAGGTTTATCTGCATTATTAAAAGATCCTGAAAACGATATTCAATCGGTACAGGATAAAAATGCCGATAAAGTTATTGGGAATATAGTTGAATTAGATATTGAATCTATTGAGGTTAACCCTTTTCAACCACGTACTAATTTTAGTGAAGAATCATTACGAGAATTAGCATCGTCTATTAAGGAATTAGGGATTATTCAACCCATCACTGTTAGAAAATTAGATTTTAATAACTACCAGTTAGTTTCTGGAGAGCGTCGTTTTAGAGCATCTAAATTAATAGGCTTAGAAACGATTCCTGCATACATTAGAATTGCTAACGACCAGGAATCATTGGAAATGGCGTTGGTTGAGAACATTCAGCGTCAAGATTTAGATCCTATTGAAATAGCCTTATCTTACCAACGTTTAATTGATGAAATTAATTTAACACAGGAACAAATGAGTGAGCGTGTTGGGAAAAAACGCTCTACAATTGCTAATTACTTGCGCTTGTTAAAACTAGACCCAATTATTCAAACTGGTATGCGGGACGGTTTTATATCTATGGGACATGGGCGTGCCATCATCAATATTGAAGATACGAACATACAACTGGATATTTATCAAAAAATACTCTCCAACAAACTTTCTGTTAGAGAAACCGAAAACTTGGTTCGTGCCTTTAATGATACTCAAGAAGTTAAAATTGCACCTAAAAAAGATCATACCGAAGATACTCCAAAATATATCAAAAAAGGTATAAGTACGTTTTCTGAATACTTTGGACATAAAATTGACGTTAAAGTTTCTAAAAATGGGAAAGGAAAAATTACAATCCCTTTCCATTCTGAAGAAGACTTTAATCGTATTAAAAAATTAATTGACGGTGCCAAATAAATTTCTAATAGCAAGTATCTTTGCTTTTTTATTTTGTTTTTCAGCCCTAGCACAAGAAAAAGAAAAGAAAAGAAAAAAACTTCCAAAAGAAGTCGTTATAGATTCTATCATAGAAGTTAGAAACCCTATTAATCCCTTATCTCCCGCCAAAGCAGCATTTTATTCTGCCATATTACCTGGACTGGGACAAGCCTACAATAAAAAATATTGGAAAATCCCAATAGTTTATGGTGCTATTGGTACAGGGATTTATTTTTATGTAACAAACAATAGAGAATACAATAGATATAGAGATGCTTACAAAAGAAGATTAGCTGGTTTTACAGACGATGAGTTTTATAAAGATTCTAATGGCAATCAATTGTTGACACCAAGAGTTACAACAGAAGGTTTAGAACGAGGGCAAAAATTTTTCAGAAAAAATAAAGAAATTGCGCTTCTAGTAACATTTGGTCTTTATGCTTTAAATATAATCGATGCGAATGTTGATGCCCATTTATTGCAGTATAACGTAGATGAAAACTTATCACTGGCACCACATTACAAATTTAACGAGTTTGATGCTTCTAGTAATCTCGGATTAACTTTAAATTTTAAATTTTAGATGAATATAGCTTTACTAGGATACGGAAAAATGGGGAAGACCATCGAGCAAATAGCCATTAAAAGAGGGCATAATATTGTATTAACCGTCGATAAGGATGATAAAGACTATGATATTACAAAAGCAGACGTGGCTATAGATTTTAGTATTCCTACAGTAGCGTTTGATAATATATCGAACTGTTTAAACCATCAAGTACCTGTTATTTCAGGAACAACAGGCTGGTTAGACCATTACGATAAGGCCGTTGCTTTGTGCAAAGAAAAAAAAGGTGCATTTATCTACGCATCCAATTATAGCTTAGGTGTTAATATTTTTTTCGAGCTTAATAAAACGCTTGCCAAAATGATGAGTACACTTAAACAATACAATGTTAGTATGGAAGAAATTCACCATACGCAAAAGCTAGATGCCCCAAGCGGTACAGCCATTTCTTTAGCAAACGATATTATTTCACAGCATGCTAGTTATGATAACTGGAAACTAGAAGAAAACGGTGAAACTACCATCCCAATAGTTGCAAAACGAATTGAAGATGTTCCTGGAACGCACACTATTAATTACGAAAGTGAAGTAGATACCATTACAATAGAACATATAGCACATACAAGACAAGGTTTTGCATTAGGTGCAGTAGTTGCAGCAGAATGGATTGCAGGAAAAACTGGCGTGTTTACAATGAATGATGTGTTAAATATTGGTTAATGCTAAATAAACCTGTAACAGCATTAATAAATTTGGCTACTAACAAAAAACTAAAATTTTAAGATTATGACACTTTTGCAATGGTTTATATTCATATTGATTATTCAAGTAATTCATGGCTTAGGTATCTGGAAGCTTTATACTAAAGCAGGGAAACAAGCATGGGAAGCTTTTGTACCTGTTTATAATGGCGTTGTTTTGATGAAAATTATAAGCCGTCCTTGGTGGTGGGTTATCTTATTATTTTTGCCTATAGTAAATCTTATTATGTTTCCTGTTGTTTGGGTTGAAACCGCCAGAAGTTTTGGCAAAAATATGCCCATAGATACCTTTTTAGCTATTATTACGTTAGGTTTTTACAACTACTACTTAAATTACTTAGCAGATGTTAATTATGTTGAGAACAGAAGCTTGCAACCAAAAACATCTGGAGGTGATTGGGTAAGTTCTATCTTATTTGCTATAGTTGCTGCTACAATCGTTCACACCTATTTTATACAGCCCTTTACTATACCGTCATCGTCATTAGAAAAATCTCTATTAGTTGGTGATTTCCTTTTTGTTAGTAAATTTCATTATGGTGCCAGAATACCCATGACAACCGTTGCTGCCCCTATGGTACACGATACAATTCCTAAATTAGGTAATAAATCATACTTGTTTGATGATAATTTTGAAAAAAGGAAGACTTCTTGGATCAACAAACTACAATTGCCCTATTTAAGGCTTCCTGGGTTTGAAAAAATAGACAGGAATGAAATCGTTGTTTTTAATCAACCCGCAGATACGTTACTGGATATGAACGATTTTCATCCAGATAGAAACTATTACAAACCTATTGACAAAAAGACCAATTTGGTAAAGCGGTGCGTTGCGGTTGCTGGTGACTCATTAGAAGTTCGCAATGGTTATGTGTATATAAATGGAAAGAAAAATGAATTACCAGATAGGGCTCATTTACAATTTAGCTATCATGTACAACCAAAAACAAACCAATTCAGTCAAAAATACCTTAAAGAGCGTTATGATATTACTGATGGTTTTGGAATAATAAACCAACAAAATACTTACTACTTTTCGGCCATTTCTGATGAAGCCTTAGCGAAGTTTAAAAACCACCCGAATGTTGCTAGCATAACGCCTATTAAAAAAGAAAAGGGTGTAAGAGATCCTAATATTTTCCCACATGATCCTAACTATAATTGGAATGTTGATTTCTTTGGTCCTTTATACATCCCTGAAGAAGGAAAAACAATTGATATAAATTTAGAGGTTTTACCATTATATAAACGTGTTATTAGCGAATATGAGGATAATACATTAGAAGTAAAAGGAAATCAGATTTTAATTAATGGAGAAATTGCTAATACCTATACCTTCAAACAAAATTATTATTGGATGATGGGTGACAACCGCCATAATTCTATTGATGCACGTGCTTGGGGCTTTGTTCCTTTTGACCATGTTGTTGGTAAACCTGTCTTTATTTGGATGAGTTGGGATGGTATAAAAAACCCACGCTGGGAACGTTTCTTTACAACGGTAAGTGGTAGCGGCAAGGCCAGCTCTTATTTTATTCCATTTCTTGTTTTGCTATTTGGATGGATTGGATTCAATAAATGGCGAGCACGTAAGAAAGCGGTTAATTAGTTTGCTTTTTGTTTATTCGTTTGGTTGATATAATAAAAAATGTTCACACATAGTTTTGAGAAATTAGAAGTATGTATTGAGTCTAAGAAATTAAATTGAAAGGATAATCAAATAAGTTGAATGCGTTACAAAACTACCAAATTAACAAATAAACGCATCTTCAAATGCACATTATAATACACCCAACATACTTCCCCAATATTGCGCATTTTGTTGCCATGACAAAAGCGAAAGAAGTTATGTTTGAGATTGATGACAGCTTCTTAAAGCAAACCTATAGGAATCGTAGCTATATTTATGGTGCCAATGGCAAACTTGCTCTAAACATCCCTGTAATACATTCTCAAAAAAATCGTCAAAAATACCGTGATGTAAAAATATTTAACAAAGAAAAATGGCAAAGCCTCCATTGGAAATCACTACTTTCTGCATATAGGACTTCTCCTTTTTTTGAATATTATGAAGATGAACTTTTCCCTTTATTTAACACAAAGGCTGACTATATTTTAGATTATAACCTAAAGTGTATTGAAGTAATTTGTTGCTGTTTGCAACTGGATTTACATACTTCTAAATCTAAATCCTATCAAAAAACAATTAAAGATAGGACAGATTTTAGACATTTAGTAAATGCCAAGAAAGAACAGTCCTTCCAATTTGATACTTACACTCAGGTATTTGGCAACAAGCACGGTTTTATACCTAATCTAAGCATTTTAGATTTACTTTTTAATGAAGGCCCAAATGCTATAAATTATTTAGAATCTCAAACCTTAATAGCACAGTGATGCTACAAACCATTGTTCATTATGGGTGTCATATTTTAATACCGTTATCGGTAGCTTTAATTTGGTATAAAACTAGCTGGAAATGGGCATTTTTAATAATGTTTTCTGGTATGTGGATCGATTTAGACCACTTACTTGCCAATCCTGTTTTTGATCCTGATAGATGTAGCATTAATTTTCATCCGCTTCATTCCTACTATGCCATAGCCTTTTATCTTATTCTTTTATTACCTAAGAAAACACGTTTATTTGGCTTGGGTTTAGTCATACATATTATAGCAGACACTATAGATTGTTCGCTTATGTGAGCCTTGACTTATAAACTATTGCTACTAATCTCCGTTTGCTAAATGCCGAAAATCTACTTCTCTAAGCTAAGAGTAGCCATAATAGGATAATGATCAGAATAACAATCATTATAAGCTTTAAAACCATTAACTGAAAATGCCTCGTCTGAAAAAATGAAATCAATACGTACTGGAAAAAATTTAAAATCGTAGGTACGACCAAACCCATTTCCACTTTCTTTAAATGTATCGTTTAAATCACCCTTAATTTTACTATATACATAAGAAAATGCAGTATTATTAAAGTCACCACAAATAATCATTTTATAAGTACATTGTTTTTTATGCATTAAGAACAACTCCGTTTGAAACTGTTGCATTTTAAATGTCTCACCAATACGTTTGAAAAGGCGTTCGGAATCTTCATTTTTAAGCGTTTCAACATTGGTATCGATACGCAATGATTCTAAGTGAATATTATAAACCCTAACCGTATCATTTCCTTTTAAAACATCAGCAAAAATAGCATTGTTACCTGTATCTGGAAACTCAATAGATCCAGAATTTACAATTGGGAATTGCGAAAAAATAGCTTGTCCATATTTTGTTTTCTTTCCTGAAAGTTTTTCATACTTATACTTAAAAAAAGAAAGGTCGATATTTTTATGCGGATGATATTCTTGAATACTTAAAATTTCGGGAGACTCTGTCTTAATAAAATCGATAATTTTGGTTTCAATATTTTTTTCAGGAATCCAATTATAGAGATTAAATAACCTCACATTATAATTCATAACCTTAATATTATTCGGGTTTTCTATATTTTTTGAAGATGAAAACTTATATAAAGAACCAAAAGAGATGTAGCCGATCAAAAGGACAAAGAATGATAATATTAATTGCTTTTTAAGCTTTACCAACCAGTACAAAAAGAACAATACATTAATTAATATCAAAAAGGAAACACCTAAATTGAGTACTGATAAGATGGAAAATGTCTTGGGCGGCAAAAACGGCAAAGCAAATGATAACAATAGTAAAATTGCCACAACAACATTTATGAAATAGATAATTTTATTTATAAAACTTAATTTTTTCATATTATCGCTCGAAGACTATATCCATTCACCCATTAACAAAATACCATTTGAAAACTTCTCTATTGATTTTATAGAAATGCATTATAATTTCTACTAAAGAACGAATAGAATATCCAATAAATTAATTTTGTTCTAATTGAGCCAATCAATTGAATCCCTCTGAAATATTTTAAACTTCAAAACATGAAGCCTTTAATAATAATTGAGAAGATAATTTATAAATTTTAATTTGTAAGAATTTATTCGTTAAAAAATACATTCCTTCTCTGAAATACATAACTTCGGACTACACTCTGGTAAAACTACTTCCCTGCTTTAAACAAAAATTCCTTTTCTTCAGCAGTTAGACTATCATAACCACTTTTACTAATTTTATCTAAAATAATGTCTATTTGCTTCTGATTATTAAACTCTTTAAAATCCGCTTTAGTATATCCCCCAACTTTAGATTTTTTCTTGTAAACCGTTTTCAATGGCCCTTTTTTTGTTGACTTAAACATATTAAAAACAGCATCCATAATACTTTCAAAACCTCTACCTATATCTTGTCCTTTTAATAATTGTTTTGCATAAAAATAACCTAATAGGACACCTCCTAAATGTGCTAGATTACCACCAGAATTACCTAAAGGATTATTAATGCCAGAGAACACACCAATGACATCAATAACCACAATGGCAACGCCAACATACCATAGCTTTAAATTAAATGTAAAAAAACGCAACTCTTGATTAGGCATATAAGCGCAAAGAAAGATTAATAAAGCCCTAACAGCAGCCGAAGCACCTAATAATCGTGAGTTCACTTGAAATACATTAGGAAGCATGGTGTAGCATAACATATATAATAAACCACCAGCCATAGCTCCTAAAAAATAAATATTTAATGCCATTTTAGGACTAAACAGATTTAAAAACATACGCCCTATAAAATACAGCCAAAGCATGTTAAAAAAAAGATGCCAAAAATCGTAATGCAGAAAAGCGTAGGTTATAATGGTCCATGGTTGCACGATAAAATCTGAAAAATCGCTTGGCAGCTCAAGCCAGTCTATATTAGATTTGAAAAGTAACCCCAGTACATAAACAGCCACGTTAATGATTATAATCTTTTCCAGCACATTAAGTCTGGATAATTTATCTTTTATGTCTTGAGAGAGCGAAGTCATTAATTCCAACGATTTCTATTAAACTGTGTTTTTTTCCAATACCACATAATTAAAAAGCCTACTACAGCGCCTCCAACGTGTGCCATATATGCTGTATTACTTGGACTAAAAAAGGACTGTCCTGTTAAACCAGAAATTAAATCTAAAATAATAATACCTGGAATAAAATACTTAGCCTTGATAGGAATTGGTAAAAATATCATCATGAGTTCCGCATTAGGATTCATCATTGCAAATGCTGCCATAATGCCCATAATACACCCTGAAGCACCTACCATAGGTACATGAAAAGCTTCTAAAAAGTTTTTAAGTTTATCTCCAGGGAGCAAAGCATCCCAACGAGTATCCCTCATTCCAAAACCCGAATTTAAAGTTTCTAGTATTTGAGTTGTATCGAAACCTGCATTAACCAATATAGATAAATCACTCTGATATATAAAATAGGAATATAAAATCTGTAACCCTACAGCTCCCAGTCCAGCGGAAAAATAAACAAATAAAAATCTTTTAGAGCCTAGGGCCTGCTCTACAGGCGTACCAAACATCCAAAGTGCAAACATATTGAAGAATATATGCATCCCTCCTCCATGCATGAACATATGGGTAAGTATTTGCCAAGGTTGAAATAATTCATTTTTGGGGAAATACATCGAAAACCATTCTTTGAACAACATCCCCTCTCCAATAAACATGGTACCAATAAACATAATCACATTAATGATTATTAAATGCTTAACGGTTTCTGAAATCCTCATCATAATCTATATAAATTTTTTGTCTAACTCATCAACACTTAACGTAATAAATGTTGACCTGTTAGTTGGTGTAATATTTGGTTCTTTACAAGCAAACAACTTATTTACCAAATGCTCCTGTTCATCTTTTTGTAACGATTGCCCAGTTTTTATGGCTAAACTTTTGGCCATTGATTTTGCTAATAAATCGGTAGCACTAAAATGACTATCAGGCACTTCATTTTCTACATCACTAATTAATTGCTCTAAAATAATAGACACTTCACTTTCTGGAACCGATACAGGAACCCCTGTGATTTCAAGAGACTCGTCATCGAAGTTTGAAAACACAAACCCAGTATTTTCCAAATCATCTTTCAATTGCTTTACAATAGTGATTTCTTGTGTTGAAAAATGCAACTGAAGTGGAAATAATAATTGCTGACTTACTGCTTCTTTAATCGTCATATTTTTAAGAAGCTCTTCATATAAAATGCGTTGATGAGCACGATGCTGATCTAATACCAACATACCCGATTTAATAGTGCTGACAATATATTTATTATGAAGCTGATACGTTGTATTTACAGTTTCTATTTGCTTTTCTTCATCAAAAATAGAAGGTGTAGACTCTTCACTTTCAAAATGTACCTCACTAAAATCTTGCTGCGTTTTGGTGCCTTTAGACTCTAATCCAACATATAAACCTTCCCAATTAGCAGTTGGTTCTTTTTTATAAGTTGTTGTAGATTTAGACCGTGTTTCATCCTGAAAGGGATTAAAACTCCGATCCACTTCTACTTTAGGTACATTTGTATTTTTATTTTTATACTCATACGGTGTATCAAGGTTTGGATCACGTTCAAAATCTAAAACAGGTGCAATATTAAATTGTCCCAAACTATGCTTTACAGCAGAACGCAATAAGGCATACAGCGTATGCTCGTCGTCAAACTTAATCTCCGTTTTTGTTGGATGTATATTAATATCTATGGTTTGTGGGTCGACCTCTAAATTTAAAAAATAACTTGGATGCGTTCCATTTTTTAATAAACCGTCGAATGCCGAAGCTATCGCATGATTTAAATAGGCACTTTTAATAAAACGGTTATTCACAAAAAAGTACTGTTCACCTCTTGTTTTCTTAGCAAACTCAGGCTTACCAACAAATCCTGAAATTTTAAGAACTTCGGTATCCTCTTCAACTGGAACCAGCCTTTCATTGGTCTTATTCCCAAAAATATTTACAATACGCTGTCTGTAATTGCTAATTGGTAAATTAAACGATTCGCTTCCATTGTTGTACAAAGCAAAGCTAATATTAGAATGTGCTAATGAGACACGATGAAACTCATCAATAATATGTCGTAATTCAACCGTATTCGACTTTAAAAAATTACGTCGCGCAGGAATATTAAAAAAAAGATTTTTTACAGAAATAGATGTGCCCTTAGGCGTGACTACAACTTCTTGTGACGTAACGTTACTACCTTCTATAACAATAGCCGTACCAACATCGTCCTGTTCCTGCTTTGTTTTTAACTCTACGCGTGCAATCGCTGCTATACTTGCTAAGGCTTCACCTCGAAATCCTTTAGTATGTAATTGAAATAAATCATCGGCAGTCCTGATTTTAGACGTAGCATGACGCTCAAAACTCAAACGAGCATCAGTAACACTCATGCCTTTACCGTCATCAATAACCTGTATCAATGTTTTTCCAGCATCTTTTACAATAAGTTTAATAGTTGCAGCTCCCGCATCAATAGCGTTTTCTAGCAACTCTTTTACAACCGATGCTGGGCGTTGTACAACTTCTCCTGCCGCTATTTGATTAGCCACATGATCGGGTAAAAGCTGGATAATGTCTGCCATGTATTACTTAGAAAAGAATATAGATAAATCGAAATCGATAATAAAAAGAAATATTAAAACAAGGATTCCAACAATTATCAAAACGCGTCTGTTAACCTCTTTGTCTGGATTATTTTTAAAATCATCTAAAGCATTATTAAGTTTCGCTTTTAGTCCCTTACTGTTACCAATAGTCGTTCTATGTTCGTCAAATTTATGTTTAATTTCAAAGGGATTCCCTTGACCTTTATCATCAAAATAACGCGGTGTATAACTAAATTTTTTGTTTTTCCGTAATTTTAAAATGCCCATAGTTTCTAAGCTTTAAGGTTACATGTATTTTTTCTCTAATACATACATACAAAGCAATAATAATACCAAAACTAAAATTAAGGTTTTCACTGGCAGAGCTCCTTTAACTCGTACACTATTTCCTCTTTGCCGTTTCCATTTTGAAACAAAATCTTTAGAGTCAAAATCTTCCTTTGAATCTGAACCAGTTTGATTTTTCTTAGAAAATCTAGGTTCATATTTAAAAGTTTTATTTTTACGTTGCTTAAACAAAATCTATAATACGCTTTGTTCAAAAATACTTAAAAATAGGCAAAAAACAGGTGTTGAAATGCCAAAAATTGTTAACAAAGCCAAACAGATTACGAAGTTAGGAGTATGCAGTTGGAAGTAAAAAAAGCCTCAACTAACCACTGACCACTGACCACTAAACTAACTATTCTTCCGTAATTCAGCCATCTTAATAGCAGCAATAGCAGCTTCGGTCCCTTTATTACCATGTTTACCACCAGAACGCTCTATAGCCTGCTGCATATTATTATCTGTAAGCACACAGAATATCACAGGGGTTTCTTGAGTAACATTTAAGTCTTTTATTCCTTGAGATACTGCTTCACAAACAAAATCGAAGTGTTTCGTTTCACCTTGTATAACACTACCTATAGCAATAACAGCATTTACCATTTGCTCTTGCATTTTTTTACAGCCATAGATGAGCTCATAACTACCTGGTACGTTCCATCTAATAATGTTATTTGGCAATACACCATTTTCTATCAAAGTATTATAAGCACCTTCATAGAGGCCTTCTGTAATGGTATCATTCCATTCTGAAACAACAATCCCAAACCGAAATTTATTCGCGTTTGGGATTGTTGTTTTATCGTAATCGGATAAATTTTTATTTTCCGTAGCCATACTATCTATTTGCCAATACTTGTGCCTTTCCTATAAACACATCTACTTTAGCAGCTTCATTTGAATTAGGGAATTCCTCTTTAATTGTTTCAAAATAGCCCAATGCCTTATCCGCCTTTCCTAAATCTAATGCTATAGCACCTGCTTTAAACAAATACATAGGTGTTGTATATTCGTTATTACGCATTTTGGCTGCTTCTTCGTAATACCCTAAAGCTTCATCTGGCTGGTTTAATTGTACAAAAGCATCACCAATATTCCCTTTAGCTATAGGTGCTAATATTTCATCTTCACTTTTAAAGTTTTCTAAATGCTCAACTGCTTTTTTGTAATCTTTCAATCTTAAATAAGCAGTACCAGCATAATAGCTCGCTAAGTTAGCAGATGGTGTACCGCTGTACTCTTCAATAATATCCAGCATACCAAATTTCCCTTCACCACCATTTAAGGCCAAATTATATAAAGAATCTTTTTCTACACCAGTTACAGCTTGGTCAAAATATTTTTGCGCCTGAAACATATCGTTCATTGCAGATACTTGTTTAGGCTTTGCTATAAACTCCTTGTAACCTAAAGATGCCAAAACAACCACAGCAACAAGTCCTATAATTATATAAATGTATTTCTGATTCTTTTCTACAAACGCTTCTGTTTTTGAAGCGGTTTCGTCTAGAGTATTAAATACTTCTGCAGTTGTAGAATCTGCTTCAATATTTTGCTCTTTCTCTACTTTATTTTTAGGTTTGTATCCTCTTTTATTATAAGTCGCCATGTATTCTATCTATATTTATGCGCCGCAAAAATATAATTTTTCTTCATAACTAAAAGGGTATTTATTTGATATTTTTCAATAATTTGCACTTCTTTTTAAAGAGTTTAGCAACTAAATAGCCTTTAAGTCGCTTTTTGTATGATTTTAAAATCACTTTCATTACTAAATTATAAAAATTTTGATAGTAAATCGTTTACTTTCAATGACAAAATAAACTGCATTGTTGGCAATAATGGCATTGGAAAAACCAATGTACTAGATGCTATTTATCATTTATCCTTCGGGAAAAGCTATTTTAATCCAGTAGCGACTCAAAATATAAAGCACAATGAAGATTTTTTTGTTATAAATGGTGATTATGAAAAGGGAGATAAAACCGAAAAAATTATTATTAGTTTAAAACGAGGCAAAAAAAAAGTTATTAAACGTAATGCTAAAGTTTACGAAAAATTTAGCGAGCATATAGGTTTTTTACCATTAGTAATTATTTCGCCTGCCGATAGAGACTTAATTATTGAAGGCAGTAATACGCGACGAAAATTTATAGACAGTGTTATTTCTCAAAGCGACAAAACCTATTTAAACGATTTAATCAATTATAACAAAATATTAGCCCAGCGTAATGCTTTATTGAAATATTTTGCTTTAAACCACACCTTCAATAATGATACTTTAGAAGTTTATAACGATCAATTAACAGACTTTGGCACACGCATATTTGAAAAACGAGATACTTTTTTAAAAGAATTCATCCCCATCTTCAAATCACGTTACGAAGCCATTAGCAATGGCAACGAAATAGTTGATTTAAAATACCATAGTGATTTATTTGAGTCCGATTTAAACATCCTTTTAAAAAATATAATTAATAAAGATAAAGCGTTACAATACACAAGTGTTGGTATTCATAAAGACGATCTGCATTTTGATATTGAAGCGCATCCTATTAAAAAATTTGGGAGTCAAGGTCAGCAAAAATCTTTTTTAATTGCCCTAAAATTAGCTCAGTTCGACTTTATAAAAGCACAAAGTGGCGTCAATCCTATTTTATTGCTTGATGATATTTTTGATAAGTTAGATGAACATCGCGTATCCCAAATTATTAAGCTAGTAGACGATGAAAATTTTGGCCAGCTATTTATAAGTGATACACATGCAGAACGCACTGAAGCTGCGGTAAAGCAGGTTCATCAATCTTATGAGATTTTTAAGCTGTAGCAATTTTAAATGAAATTTAATGAGCTTAGAAGCACACTACAAAAATCTCTATAAAGAATCCATTGAAAAAATTTCTAACGACGACTATCAAATTGATGATTTAATTCATTCGCCTTCAGATAACAGGTTTGGCATAACACTTTTAGCCAGACCTTCAAAAAAAGTTAAGGATAACATCCAAAAATTTCTTAGCAAACTTGAAATTATAGAGCCCGAACAGTATTATTATGCCAATTCTGACATTCATATTACTGTTATGTCAATAATATCATGTTACGATGGTTTCAGGCTTAAGGACATAGCGTTATCAGAATACATTAAACACGTTAACGATAGTTTAATTAACGATCCCAATATTGAAATTAAATTCAAAGGAGTAACAGCATCACCTTCTTGCATTATGATTCAAGGTTTTATGAATAACGAATCACTAAATAAAATAAGGAATAAATTAAGAGACAACTTTAAAAACAGTACCTTAGAGCAAAGTATTGACAAACGTTATTCTATACAAACAGCGCATGCTACAGTTGTTCGTTTTACGAAAAAACTAAACGAAAAATCAGATTTTTTAAAGCTGATCGAAGACTATAAAGACCATGATTTTGGAAGTTTTAAAATAAAAACTTTAGAATTAGTTTATAATGACTGGTATCAAAAAGAAAAACATGTAAAAAAATTATTTAACTTCAATATTTAATACTAAACAACTTAACAATAGAACCTAATCTAATGGCAAAACGACACAACGAACATATTAGCATTCAAGATGCACTAAAAGAATTTGTAGAAACCAATAAATTAGAAAAGGGTTTAGACAAAGTTAATGTAGCAGATGCCTGGGCAAATCTAATGGGCAATGGTGTGAATAATTATACAACCTCTGTAAATTTAGAACGACATACACTTTATGTACAGCTAACTTCCAGTGTACTAAGGGAAGAGCTAAGTTATGGCAAACAAAAAATAATCGATATGCTTAACGAGGAGTTAGGCAAAGAAATCATTAAAAAACTGGTAATCCGATAATTACAAAAACAGATTTTGTACAAAATTTTTGTACAAATTAAAAAAGCTATGATTATTTATCTTATATTTGTGACCTAATTTTTTATAAAACATAACATGAGTAAAGGTACCGTAAAATTTTTCAATGATTCTAAAGGTTTTGGATTCATCATTGAAGAAGACAACAACAAAGAACACTTCGTACACATTTCAGGACTTATCGATGAAATTCGTGAAGGTGACACAGTAGAATTCGATCTACAAGAAGGTAGAAAAGGATTAAACGCCGTAAACGTAAAAGTAGTCTAACACATATACTTTAACAATTACAATTAAAAGTCTATCATTTATTTGATAGACTTTTCTTGTTTTTAGCCATTACTAAATCTGTTTGAACTACCTTTACAAAAATTTTTTAATTAAAAACTAAACAATGAATAAAGGTACTGTAAAATTTTTCAATGATTCTAAAGGTTTTGGATTTATCACTGAAGACGACAACAACAAAGAACATTTTGTGCACATTTCAGGACTTGTCGATGAAATTCGTGAAGGTGATGCTGTAGAATTCGATCTGCAAGAAGGCAAAAAAGGATTAAACGCCGTAAACGTAAAAGTAATCTAACACATATACTTTAACAATTACAATTAAAAGTCTATCATTTGTTTGATAGGCTTTTTTTGTGGGGTTAGCTTTACATCCTCTCAATCTATCATATTTTCTTATAAGGTGTAACCATTTAGTCAATATAATCGTCTTACTAAAAACATGTATCAATCAAAATAATCTAAGATGACAAAAACAACTCTTTTATTTGTTACCCTACTACTATTTCCTACAACCATTTTAAATGCTCAAAACCAAACCAAGTTTAAACAAAAATTAGAAACTATTATCACACATCACGATAGTATTTTTTGGAGTGGGTTTAATACCTGTAATCTAGAAATAATGAAAAACTATGTCTCAGATGATTTAGAATTCTATCATGATGAAAATGGGATAACAAAAGGCGCAGAAACATTTTTAAAAATATCAAATAAAAATTTATGCAGCTCTAGAGAAAACTGGAAATTAAGAAGGGAAGTTATTGAGGAGAGTATAAAAATATACCCCATAAATAATTACGGTGCCATTATATCTGGTGATCACCAATTCTATATCACCGAACAAAACAAGCCTGAATATTTAGATGGAGTTGCTAAATTTACACATATATGGCAATTAAAAGATGGTGTATGGAAAATGACACGTATTTTGAGTTATGACCATAAAGCTCCACCACAAAACACTGATAAAAAAGAAATTTTATTATCAAACGATTTGCTTAACACTTTTGTTGGTGAATATTTGGCGCCAAATTCTGGAACTGTAATAATTACTAAAAAGGATGATAAGCTTCAAATTAAAGCTGGCGACATGCTAATTACTGCTCATCCCCAGTCTAAATCACTATTTTTCAGCAAAAAAGCCCCTTTAACTTTTGAATTTATTAAAGACCATACAGAAAACGTTTTAAAAATGATTATTAGAGAGCAAGGCAATATTGTTGAAGAAGCTTTAAAAAAATAATTACAATCTGTTTTTTTAAACAAAAAAACCGCAACGGTGTTGCGGCTTTTCTTTATTTATAATTTTTAACGTTTTTAAAACACCTCTCTACCAGAAAAATGAAAAGCACCTTCTATAGCTGCATTATCATCACTATCACTACCATGTACAGCGTTTTCTCCAATAGAAGCTGCAAATAATTTACGAATAGTTCCTTCTGCGGCATCAGCTGGATTGGTTGCCCCTATTAATGTTCTAAAATCTTCAACAGCATTATCTTTTTCTAAAATAGCTGCAACAATAGGACCTCGGGTCATATATTCAACTAAATCCGTAAAAAATGGACGTTCATTATGTATTGCATAAAATGCTTCAGCATCTGCCTTTGTCATTTGCGTTAATTTCATTGCTACGATTCTAAATCCTGAAGCTGAAATTTTTTCTAATATTGCGCCAATGTGTCCTTTTTCAACAGCATCTGGCTTAAGCATTGTAAATGTTCTATTTGTTGCCATTTTATTGTTTTAATTTTGCTGCAAAAGTAATGCATTTCTAATTAAAAACAAGTTTATCCAATTTTAAAAAGTTGTATATTCGTCAACTATGAACAAACAGGATATATCGCATATAAAACAACTATTATCTTCTAAAAAAAAGATTGTAATTGTGCCACATAAAAATCCAGATGGCGATGCTATAGGCTCAACACTTGGTTTATATCACTATCTTATAAAGGGCAACCATGAAGTAAATGTTTTGGTTCCTAATGACTACCCAACTTTCTTAAAATGGATTCCTGGGAATGACACTATATTGAAATACGATTCTCAGGCTGAAGCATGTGATACATTGATTGGAACTGCCGATATTTTATTCACTTTAGATTTCAATGCGTTTCACAGAACAGGTGATATGGAAACTGTGCTCGCTGAAAGTAACGCCTTAAAAATCATGATTGACCATCATCAATCGCCCGATGATTATGCAACCTATACGTTTAGTGATGTTAGTATGAGCTCTACATGCGAAATGGTGTATCATTTTATTGATATGCTAGATGATACCCATTTAATAGACGCTAACATTTCAACTTGTTTATATGTTGGCATTATGACAGACACAGGCTCTTTTAGATTTTTATCTACTACTAGTAAAACTCATCAAATAATAGCCCAACTCATTGAAAAAGGAGCTAATAATACAGAAATTCATAATAATGTTTATGATACCAATAGTTATGGGCGCTTACAACTTCTAGGCTGTGCACTAAGTAATTTAAAAGTTATTCCAGAATCTAGAACAGCATATATAACACTTTCTCAAGAAGAATTGTATAAGTATGATTATAAAAAAGGAGATACCGAAGGCGTTGTAAATTATGCCTTATCTTTAAAAAATACTGTATTGGCTGCTATTTTCATTGAAGACAAGCAGGAAGGCATTATAAAGATTTCATTACGCTCAAAAGGAAATTTTTCTGTCAACGAATTATCCAGAACACATTTTGGTGGCGGTGGTCATACCAACGCTGCTGGTGGAAAAAGCCATTTATCATTAGACGATACAGTTGCTAAATTTATTAGTATCTTGCCTAGTTATAATAAAGCCCTAAATAATGAATAAATTATTAACACTAGCCGTTGTTTTACTGGCACTAAATTGCAAAACTCCCGAAGCACGCCGCCCCATTTCAGTAAAAACAGGCTCTTTTATAGATGCTTCTGTAGAACGTAACAAAAAACTCATTGCTCAAGAACAAATTTCCATAGAGAAAATTATGAAAGAGCAAGACAACAATTACATTGCTTCAGAAAGTGGCTTCTGGTATTATTACAACAATAAAATAGAAATAGACTCATTAAGAACACCTCTTTTTGGTGATATTATAAACTATAATTATAATGTAAAATCATTAAATGGCAGCTTAATATATTCTAAAGACGATCTTAAAGTGCAAAGCTATGTCATGGATAAAGAAGAGTTGTTTACAGGTTTACGCGAAGGCTTAAAACTAATGAAAACTGGTGAAACCGTTACCTTTATTTTTCCATCGCAAAAAGCTTACGGTTACTATGGAGATGAAGATAAAATAGGCAGTAATACCCCCATAATTTGTGAAGTTACAGTAAATTCAATTACCCAAAATCAAACTAATTAAAATGAATCTTTTAAAAAACGCAGTCAAAATTTTATTAATTACTTTTTCAATATTTTTAGCATCATGCAAAGCGCAATACCCAGACCTTGAAGATGGGTTATATGCAGAGTTTGTGACTACAGAAGGTGTTATGGTTGCTAAATTAGCTCATGAAAAAGCCCCAGTAACTGTTGCCAATTTTGTTTCGTTAGCAGAAGGAACAAATACTATGGTAGATAGTACTTATAAAGGAAAAAAATTCTATAATGGACTTATTTTTCACCGCGTTATTGATAAATTCATGATTCAAGGAGGTGACCCAACTGGTACTGGTTCTGGAAGTCCAGGTTATAAGTTTATGGATGAGTTTCATCCAGACTTAAAACATGATAAACCTGGTATTTTATCTATGGCAAACTCTGGACGCAATACCAATGGGAGTCAGTTTTTTATTACAGAAATACCAAAACCCCACTTAGATAACGGCTATAATATTTTTGGAGAGTTAATAATTGGGTTAGATATTCAAGATAGTATTTCTAATGTAAAAACTGCCGCTGGGGACAGACCTATAGAAGATGTGGTTATTAAAGAGTTAAATATCATTAGAAAAGGAAAAGTAGCTAAATCTTTTGATGCTCCTAACATATTTACTAATCATTTTGCTGAAGCAGAACGTAAAGAAAAAGAAAAACAAGCTAAAAAAGAAGCTATAATAAAGGCTACAAAAGAGAAATTTAACGAACAAAAAGCAAAAGCTATTACATTAGCTTCTGGCTTACAGTATATGGTTACCGAAAAAGGCACTGGAGAAAAATTACCTGAAAACGCTAAAGTACTTGCACATTATGCAGTATACTTTGAAAACGGTAAACTATTACAAACTAGCAGTTTAGAAATTGCAGAAGCTCTAGATGCTGTTAATGAAAAGCGTAAAGCTGCTAATCGATACCAACCTTTTAATGCAGATATAAGCCCAGACGCAGAAATGATTGCTGGTTTTAAGGAAGGTTTACAACAATTAAGTGTTGGAGACAAGGCCACCTTGTTTATACCTTATCATTTAGCTTACGGAGAAGCTGGTACTAGAGGTATTCCTGGAAAATCTAATATCATTTTTGAGGTTGAAATTCTAGAGCTTTTAAAGTAAAAAACAAAACATATGCATGTATTAAAATTTGACTGGAATCCTATCACTGGAATTGACATTATTGGAAATTTCAAATTGCACTTCTACAGCCTTATGTGGGTCTTTGCCTTTATATTAGGGTGGTACCTTATGAAACGTATTTTTACTAGAGAAAAGGTTTCTTTAGACTATTTGGATCCTTTATTTATCTATACCGTACTAGCAACCATGCTAGGGGCACGTTTAGGGCACGTTTTATTTTATCAATCGGAATTAATATCCCAAGACTTTTTTAGCATTTTCCTCCCTTTCAAATTTAAAGGCGGTTTTGAATTTACAGGCTTTCAAGGGCTAGCAAGTCACGGTGCTGCCATTGGTATAATAATAGGTATGTATCTGTATCGCAAAAAATATAAATACAAATCATTATTATGGGTTTTAGATCGGGTTGTTATAACAGTTGCTTCTGGAGCTGTCTTTATCAGGATTGGAAATTTTATCAATTCTGAAATTATCGGAAAAGTTACCGAATCTAGCTTAGGGGTTCGTTTTATTCAAGATCAATACCACAAAAGTCAAATCACACAACTTACAGGTATTAAAGATGTGCAACAAGCATATGATGCAGTAATTAATAATCCTCAATTTGCTGAGTTGTTAGAAAAAGTTCCATACAGACATCCTGCACAGTTATATGAATCTTTCTGCTATATTTTTGTGTTTTTAATCTTATGGTATTTCTACTCTAAAACTAAAAAAAGTGAGCAAACTGGTTTTCTATTTGGATTATTTTTAATTTTATTATGGACCGTTCGTTTCTTTGTAGAGTTTACAAAAGAACCTCAAGGAGATGAATATATTAATTGGGCTAATTTAAATACCGGACAATGGCTTAGTATTCCATTTATCCTTATAGGTTTGTATTTCATGTTTATTTACAAACCAAAAACAGCAGTTAAATAACATGTTTTTAAAACGCTTTTATATATGGGCTTTTATAATCTCAAGCGGATTTATTTTAAATCTATCGTCTTGTAAAAAAAACAAAAAAGTTATTAAACAAACCGAAGTTACTTTTAAGAAAGAAGGAGAACTTACTATTTATAAGTCTATAGACTCTACAGAAGTAAAACTAGATATAGAAATAGCTGATACCGATTTTGATATCCAAACAGGACTAATGTACAGAAATTCCATGGATACAAATCAGGGTATGCTATTTGTATTTGATGATGTAAAAGAGCGTTTTTTTTACATGAAAAACACCAAAATACCCTTAGATATAATTTACATTAATGACAATAAAAAAATTGTGAGCTTTCAAAAAAATGCTAAACCATTTGATGAAAGCTCATTACCTTCTAATTTTCCTGCAAAATATGTACTGGAAATTAACGCAGGACTTGTTGATACCTGGCCCCTTTCGGTTGGTGATAGCATCAACTATACTGCTCAATAAACACTGACTGCTAACTGCCTACTGCTAACTGAATACTGCCTTACTACCCCAAACTTGCCAAGCTTGCTTTTAACGTTTCAATTTTTGCTAGGGCATCTGCTTCTTTTTTCTTCTCACTAGCAACCACCTGTTCTGGTGCACCAGCTACAAAACGCTCGTTGGAGAGCTTCTTTTGCACAGATTTTAAAAAGCCTTCTGTATAATTTAACTCTTCTGTTAATTTTTTAATCTCCGCCTCTAAATCAATGCTACCTGCCATAGGTATGAAATACTCATTAGATTTTACCCTAAAAGTCAAAGCCCCATCCACAGCATCAGAAACATAATCGATAGTCTCTAAATTTCCTAATTTGGAAATAATACTGTCGAATGTTTTATTAGTTTTTTCGTTATTAATTACCGAAAACCCAATAGCATCTTTAAAAGCTATATTTTTTTGCTTTCTTATATTTCTAATCCCCGAAATAACCTCCGAAGCAAATCCAAACTCATTAATTAAAGTTTCGTTCACTGGCTTAGATTCTGGCCATTTAGAAACAATTAAAGCTTCTTCTGGAGTCCTTTCCGCTATATAATGCCAGATATCTTCCGTTAAAAATGGCATAAAAGGATGTACTATTTTTAAATTATCTTCAAAAATTGCAATAACCCGCTTCAAAGTTTTAGCATCTATTGGTTGCTTGTACCCTGGTTTAATCATTTCCAAGAACCAGCCACAAAAATCATCAAAAATGAGCTTATAAATAGCCATTAATGCATCACTCAATCTATATTTACTAAAGTGATCTTCAATCTCAATTAAAACTTTCTGAAATTTAGATTCATACCAATCTATTGCTATTTTACTTGATTCAGGCTGTTGTATGCTTTCATCGACTTGCCATCCGTCAACCAAACGATAGGCATTCCAAATTTTGTTTCCAAAACCTTTTCCTTGTTGGCAAAGCGCTTCATCAAACATTAAGTCATTTCCCGCAGCAGAACTTAATAACAGCCCAACACGAACACCACCAGCACCATAGGTTTCAATAAGTTTTAAGGCATCTGGCGAATTACCAAGCTGTTTAGACATTTTTCGGCGTTGCTTATCGCGAACCAAACCTGTTAAATATACATTGCTAAACGGTTTCTCTCCTTTATACTCATAGCCTGATATTATCATACGCGCTACCCAAAAGAATAATATATCTGGACCTGTTACCAAGTCGTTTGTTGGATAATAGTACTTAATATCGTCATTTTCGGGGTTTCTTATGCCATCAAAAACACTCATTGGCCATAACCACGAGCTAAACCAAGTATCTAAAGCATCGGTATCTTGTTTTAAGTCGGAAGCCTGAAGTTCGAATTTTGAAGTCTTTTTCCGAGCTAATTCTAACGCATCCTCTATAGTTTCTGCCACTACAAAATCTTCTTTTCCATCACCGTAGTAATAAGCTGGAATTTGTTGTCCCCAAAGCAATTGACGTGAAATATTCCAGTCGCGAATATTCTCCATCCAATGACGATAGGTGTTTTCGAATTTTTTAGGAAATAAGTTAATTTCAGAATCTTCACCTAAAACCGCCTTAATTGCTGGTTTTACCAAATCTTCCATTTTTAGAAACCACTGATCGCTTAAACGTGGTTCTATAACCGCTTTTGTTCTTTCAGAAGTTCCTACTTTATTAATATGAGTTTCAGTTTTCACTAAAATACCCGTTTCTTCCAATTCTTTAACAACAGCCTTTCTTGCCACAAAACGGTCTTGACCTTCAAAATGTAATCCAAAACTATTTAAAGAAGCATCTTCATTAAAAATATCTATTACTTCAAGACTGTGCTTATCTCCTAAATATTTATCATTCTCATCATGTGCTGGTGTTACTTTCAAGCAACCCGTACCAAACTCAACATCTACATAATCATCTTCAATAATAGGAATCACACGATTACAAATAGGCACTATGGCCTTTTTTCCACGCAGGTGTACAAACCTTTCATCATTTGGGTTAATACAAATCGCTGTATCTCCAAAAACAGTTTCGGGGCGTGTTGTTGCTATTGTTAAGGTATCATCAGTACCTTCAATTTTGTATTCAAGATAATACAAATTCCCTTGACGTTCTTCATGGATAACCTCTTCATCAGACAAGGTAGTTTTTGCCTCAGGATCCCAATTAACCATGCGATAACCACGGTAAATGAGTCCCTTATTATACAAATCTACAAATACTTTGATGACAGCTTCACTCATATCATCATCCATAGTAAATTTGGTACGCTCCCAATCACAAGAGCATCCTAATTTTTTAAGCTGCTCTAAAATAACTCCTCCATATTCATGTGTCCAATCCCAGGCATGCTTTAAAAATTCCTCGCGAGACAAATCATTTTTATCTATGCCCTGTTCTTTTAATTTCGCGACTACCTTTGCCTCTGTAGCAATCGATGCATGATCCGTACCTGGCACCCAACAGGCATTTTTACCCTGTAAACGCGCTCGGCGAATTAATACATCTTGTATCGTATTATTAAGCATATGCCCCATATGCAAAACCCCTGTTACGTTTGGTGGAGGTATCACTATGGTATATGGTTCTCTTTCATCTGGTTCTGAATGAAAATAATTATGCTTCATCCAGTAATCATACCACTTACTTTCTACCTGACTAGCCTCATATTTTGAAGGTATTTGCATACTTTGGAATAGTTTTTGAACATTGATGTGCAAAAGTACTTATATTTCTTTTTCTGTGAAATGGGCGTAGCCATTATTTCGTTAATAAATGAGATTTTAATATGAGAAATTACACCTTATCTATGGGTAAGCAGGTTTAACAGTAAAAAAATAAATTTTAATAGATAAAACTTATGGTAACGAATGTAAAATAATGATTATCGAATATTTTAACAAAATATAGGCTTATTTGAGAAAAGTTGTACGTACTTTTAACTTTGTTGAATATGTTAACATCCCTGTATTATGTCTAAATTTTTTGTAGATTGTAGAAAAAGTAAGTATGTTTGACATGAAATTAGAAGTAATAAAATGAACATTTTTAAGCTTAAATGATCAGTAAAAAGTATTCAATATTTGACCTTATAAAACAATAAAAAAATAGAAAAATGAAACAATTAATTACAATTTTATTTATCGGATTAATCAGTTTATCTGTAAATGCCCAAGATAAAGCAGCAAAAATAAAATTTGAGTCTGAAACAATCGATTACGGAACTATCGAAAAAGGATCAAACGGTGTCCGTGTTTTTAAATTCACAAACACAGGAGATGCACCACTTATAATCTCTAAAGTTTCGTCTAGTTGTGGTTGTACGATTCCTAAAAAACCGAAAGATCCTATTTTACCAGGGAAAACTGGAGAAATTGAGGTTAAATATGACACAAATAGAGTAAATCCTATTAGAAAGACAATAACTGTTATATCTAATGCAGAGACCCCTACTGTAGCTTTAAAAATAAAAGGTTTAGTCGTAGACTCTAGTAAAAAGAATGTTTTAGAGAAGGAAAATAAAAGTATTGTTCAGCAATAAGACATTTCTATAAAGAAAAAGCAAAGAGCCTAAACTTAAATTAGTTTAGGCTCTTTTTTATTGAAACAGGTTTTCTAAACGAAATTCAAAAGTTAAAGCTTTATTATTTCTTTCAACTTTTAATTTTATACGTTTACCCGAAGCACCATAAAACATCATAATTATCTCTTGTAGTTTAAAATGGTGCGTACTCTTATTAT
This sequence comes from uncultured Flavobacteriaceae bacterium, assembly GCA_947501845.1. GTDB lineage: Bacteria > Bacteroidota > Bacteroidia > Flavobacteriales > Flavobacteriaceae > Flavivirga. The sequence continues at coordinate 44,189 of CANMXP010000007.1, forward strand.
TTATACTTAAGATGATATCTCCTTTTAGCAAACCTGCTTTTTCCGCAGGAGAACCTTCTCTTAATTCCACTATGGCGTAAGCGGGTTTTAATGACATTTTATATTGTGGATCAATTATAACCCTGGTTCCAACTTGCTCTTCAGAATCTCCATAACCCGTATTATTTCTAATCAAATTATTTTGCTCTTTTACCAATCTAAATCCATTGTGAGCCAATTCTATACCGCTTTTGTTATATTGAAATTTTTCATTAAAATAATGATTCTTTGTCAGGGTAATCTTTGCTCTTCGATAATCAAAAACAATATTGAATCGTTTCAATATATTACCAGACATACTACCGTTACGCCCCTTTAACTTTCTTGCATGCAATACGTACGTTGAATCTGGATAGGAAACATTAACCCTATTAAGCTCAAAGTTTCTTAAAGAAAAACTCCTGACTTTTGAACGCTTCCCATAAACGCTTCCACTCAAGCCATGACCAAGAAAATCATAAAAATATTTGTTACTCGATTTTATTCCTAAAGCATCATCTTCAAATAGCCACAAAGCATCACTACCTCCAGAATCTATCAGCAATTTAACGGGCGTTTTTTTTCTGTTTATCGTGACATCAGCATTTATATATGGTTTATTATTGTAAAACTCTAAATTCAACCTCTCACATTTTTTACATTCCTTATATGTATACTTTTCTGGTGTTGTTAATTTCAAAACCTTTTTTGAATAGTTTATTTCAACCACTAAGTCTTTAAAGAGATCAAAACCAATAATGCCATGAACAGGAAATCCCAACCTAGGGGCAAAATTGAGATTAGAGTCATATACAGCATATAGGTCTTGATTTAGCTTAATAGCATCTCCTATTTTAAAAACATTATTTCTAGATCTTAAAGCTTCTACAGATTCTCCCTCTCCTAAACCTTTTAAAAAAATTGTCTCGGTATCTTTTATTTTTAGCGTATCCGATACATTTAAAAAATTAAAAATAATAGGCTTGCTCACACCTGTATCCAATAAAAACGAGAGGTTTACACCATTAACTTCAACTGGAATTATAATTAAATTATTTATTAGTTTAAATTTAATCTTATCCGATTGTCTTTTATTTTGAATGACAAACCTTTCTTGAGAAAAACCAAGGCTATTAAAGCAAAAAAATACAAAAAAAAGAGATAATAGTTTTTTTATTGAGAGAAATTTAATTTTCATGTAATGAATTTACGAATCTTTTAGGTTAACTTGATTATTTAGTCCTGTTTTTTAAAAAAACTTTAAGATAATTTTCTCAACTTTGCAGCTTAATTTATTATATGCCATCAATATCTAAAAAAGGGCAACAAATGCCTGCATCTCCAATACGTAAGTTAGTTCCTTATGCAGAAGAAGCTGTAAAAAAAGGAAAGAACATATATTACTTAAATATTGGACAACCAGATATTAAAACGCCTAAAATTGCTTTACAAGCTGTTAAAGAAAGTAATATAGATGTATTAGCGTATTCAAGATCGGAAGGTTCTGATACATACAGGCAAAAAATATCGGCATATTATTCTAAACATAACATAGACGTTAATCAAGATGATATTGTAGTTACCACTGGAGGTAGTGAAGCTCTTTTTTTTGCGTTTGGAAGCATTATGGATGTGGATGATGAAATTATCACCCCTGAACCATTTTATGCTAATTATAGTGGGTTTTCGACTGCATCAGGAGTAAAAATAATTCCTGTAATTTCTAAGATTGAAAACAATTTTGCTTTACCTCCTATTGAAGCATTTGAAAAGTTGATTACACCAAAAACAAAGGCTATTTTAATTTGTAACCCTGGAAACCCCACAGGTTATCTATACTCAAAAGAAGAAATACAAAAACTAGCAGCCATTGCTAAAAAGCATGATTTATTTTTAATTGCTGATGAAGTTTACAGAGAATTTGTATATGATGGCCATACACATTATTCTATCATGCAAGAAATTGGACTTGAAGACCATGCCATTATAATCGATTCTGTTTCCAAGCGATATAGCATGTGCGGCGCTAGAGTGGGGTGCCTAGTATCAAAAAACAAAACACTAATAGACACTGTTTTAAAGTTTGCCCAAGCACGCTTAAGCCCGCCAACATTGGCACAAATAGCCAGTGAAGCTGCCTTGGATACACCACAAAGTTATTTTGATGATGTTATTGAAGAATATGTGGAAAGAAGAAATACCTTAATTACAGAATTACAAAAAATAGAAGGTGTTAAAGTTGCAAAGCCCAAAGGCGCTTTTTACTGTATTGCAGAACTTCCCGTAAATAATTCTGATGATTTTGCCCAATGGCTTTTAGAGCACTTTGATGTTGATGGAGAAACCATAATGGTTGCTCCTGCTGGAGGTTTTTACTCTACGCCAGGCGTTGGACTCAATCAAGTACGGATTGCTTATGTTCTAAAAAAAGAAAGCTTGATAAAAGCCGTTAATATCTTAAAAAAGGCCCTAGAGGTTTACAATAATTAGTGCAGATAGAGCAAAACATATCCTTAAAACCATACAATACCTTTGGTATTGAGGTATTTGCAGATTTTTTTATTTCTGTTTCCAATATAGACGAGCTAAAACAAGTTTTGGCTCTTAAAGCTTATCCCAATAAACTCATATTAGGTGGCGGCAGCAACATGCTGCTCACCAAAAATTTTGAAGGTCTTGTTATACATATTAACATGAAGGGTATAGAAATTGTCTCCGAAGATGATGATTTTGTTACTATTAAAGCCAGTGCAGGTGAAAATTGGCACGAATTTGTACTATGGTGCATTAATAATGATTTTGGAGGCATTGAAAATTTATCACTAATCCCTGGTAATGTTGGTACGGCACCTATCCAAAATATTGGAGCCTACGGTGTCGAATTAAAAGATACTTTTGTATCATGTGAAGCGATAGCATTAGAAACTCAAATTTTAAAAACGTTTACAAAAGTCGATTGTCATTTTGATTACAGGAATTCTATCTTTAAACAAGAAGCTAAAGGAAAGTATATTATAGCAAGCGTGACATTTCTTCTTAGTAAAAAGAGTCATAAACTCCATGTTAACTATGGTGCCATTACGTCCCAACTTGAAACCATGCAGGTAAGTCAACCAACAATTCAAGACATTTCTAAGGCAGTTATAGCAATTAGGGAAAGTAAACTACCAAACCCTAAAGAAATTGGAAATAGTGGCAGTTTTTTCAAAAATCCAGTCATCTCAAAATCTAATTTCAATACTTTATTACAGAATTTTTCAGATATTCCAAGTTATCCCGTTTCTAAAAACGAAGTGAAAGTTCCAGCAGGTTGGCTTATCGAAAAAGCTGGATTTAAAGGCAAACAGTTTGGTGATTATGGAGTTCATAAAAATCAAGCCTTGGTACTCGTAAATTACGGTAATGCAAAGGGTTCAGACATCTTAAATCTATCCAAATTAATACAAAAAACAGTCAAAAGACTTTTTGATATTTCTATTGAAGCTGAAGTAAATATATTGTAATCTAAAAGAAATTTCTAACTTTGGCGTAATTACGACCCATATTGATTTATCGTTAAAACCAAATTTACTTTGATTTCATCCACAGAAAAAGAAATAATTCACTTCCTAAAAAATGGCGACAAAAGAGCCATTACTTTACTTTATGAGAGCTACTCAGATTCGCTGTTTGGTGTTATTAAAAAGATAATAACTGATGATGATATTGCGCAAGACGTGCTTCAAGAAAGTTTCGTAAAAATATGGAGGTACTCCAAAAAATACGATCCTAACAAAGCAAAATTGTTTACTTGGCTATATAGAATTGCCTACAATACAGCTATTGATAAAGTTAGATCGCTCAAAAACAAAAGTGGTAAAGAAGTCCAAATAGAAACTTCTTCCGTATATAAAATAAAATCGAATGAATTAAATCAAGATGTTTTAGATATAAAAACCCATCTAAAAAGACTTGATGAAAAATATCAAATAGTAATTAATGCACTCTTTTTTGAGGGCATGACACAACAAGAAGCCAGTGATGAATTAGAAATTCCACTTGGTACAATAAAGTCAAGATTAAAAATCGGATTACGTGAATTGAAAAAAATTTACAATCCATAACTAAACAAAGTCATGAATGAGAAAATAACTACTTTTTTAAGTTCTGGCCTTTTAGAAAAATATCTATTAGGTGAAACTACTTCTGCTGAAACAGGAATGGTTGAATCTTATATTTCAAAATATCCAGAAGTACAGAACGCTTACAACACATTGCAATACAATTTAGAAATTGTTGCTAAAAGCAATGCTGTTGAAGCTCCTAAAGGCATCTTAAATAATATTTTAGATGAACTTGATGAAACGCCAGTTGTTAATTTAAACACGCGAAAAAAATACAAATCGTGGCATAAACTTAGTATTGCCGCTAGTATTGCTGCTTTAATTTTTGCTGGCACTTCGTATCATTTCTACACTCAAAAACAAAAACTATCTCAAGAAAACCAGATAGTCGTTGATGAAATTTTTGATTTACGAAATGATATTGAGAAAAATAATCTGATGCTCGATAATGTCATGAGACAGCTATTAAAGCTTAATAATCCTGAGACTGAGAAATACATCATCAAAGGAAATGAGAGAGCGAAAGATTTAAAAACTGTTGCTTATATAAACCCTGAAGAAAAAACATCAATGATCGATGTCGTTTCGTTACCTCAATTACCAGAAGAGCAATGCTACCAAATATGGGCAGAATTGCAAGGTAAAATGGTAAGTTTAGGTATTTTAAATGAAGCCGATAGACAGCTTATGGCTATTCCATACGCTGAAAATGCACTTGCTTTGAATATAACTATTGAACCAAAAGGGGGAAACACCATTGCTTCTATAGAAAATAAAGTTGCAGAAATTAGTTTACAGTAAACAATACATCATAATTAATAAAGTTAAAAAGCCTCGTTTTAATAATTAAAACGAGGCTTTTTTATGTCAATAATTATAGTTTACCTTGTTGTTATTCCCGTAAATACAGGAATCTACCTGAATACTTGAGTTTAGTCTATTTATTTAACGAATCTCTTTATTATTCTTTATCAAACAATGCTTTATGTATAAAACCTGCGACTATAGCACCAGCAATTGGAGCAACCCAAAACAACCAAAGCTGTGATGTAAAGTCCCCTTCTGCAAATAACGCCTGACTAGTAGAACGTGCTGGGTTAACTGATGTATTTGTTATAGGAATACTTATTAAATGTATTAAGGTTAAACCTAAACCAATAGCTATGGGCGCAAATCCCTTTGGAGCGTTAGCATGTGTACTCCCTAATATAATTAATAAGAAAAAAGTCGTTAGTAAAAACTCTGCTATTAATGCAGCTGTCATGGAATAGCCGTCAGGTGATAAATCACCATAACCATTAGCTGCAAAACCTCCAATAGTGACAAAGTCAGATTTGTTTGTTACAATTAAATATAAAGCACCTGCCGCTGTTATAGCACCAATTAATTGAGCTGCGACATAACCTAGCAAATCTTTGGCATTAAACTTCCCTCCTGCCCATAAACCAAGAGATACCGCTGGGTTAAAATGTCCACCAGAAATATGCCCAACAGCATAAGCCATAGTTAACACAGTAAGCCCAAATGCCAGTGCTACACCGACAAAACCGATTCCTAATTCTGGATAACCTGCCGCAAAAATAGCACTACCACAACCTCCAAAAACCAGCCAAAATGTTCCAAAAAATTCTGCAAATAATTTTTTCATAAATATTAATTTAATTAGTTAGTATTTTATATTAGACACGAAACAATACAATCCGTCACTCTTCACATATACTTGATATTATTCAGTATCGTTTTTAACGAAAAGCATTATCTTTGTAAAAAATAAATCATACCAAAACATCTTTTATAAAACCCCTTTTAATTTGACAAGAGGATTATTTAAGTGTTCCGTATGGTTTTTTGGTTAACAATAAATATTATCACATGAAACTTCTTTTAATAACTATCGTTTTATTAGGGTTAGGAATTGCTGGAATTGCTATTAAAATTTGGTCAAAAAAAGATGGCAAATTTGCTGGTACTTGCGCTAGCCAAAATCCAATGCTTAACAAAGATGGTGAAGCTTGTGGTTTTTGTGGAAAAACTCCAGATCAATTTAGCGATTGTAACGAACCTCAACATTCATAACCTTTTATGATATTTCTTGATTTTGTTTTCTACGCATTTATTGTTGTAGTTATTATTCAAGTCATCTTCTATACTTTTTTCTTTTCAAGATTTACTGTTCTGAAACAAGAAAAAAAATCTCGTAAAAACATTGATATTTCTGTTATTATTTGTGCTAAGAATGAAGCCGAAAATTTGCAAAACTTCTTACCCTCAGTAATTAACCAAGACTATCCAAATTTTGAAATTGTTTTAATCAATGATGCTTCCCATGATAACACATTAGAAATCATGGAACAATTTGCAAAAAAGCATGAAAACATTAAAATTGTAAATGTTAAAAATACCGAAGCATTTTGGGGAAATAAAAAGTACGCTTTAACACTTGGCATTAAAGCTTCAAAAAATGAATTCCTCTTATTCACAGATGCCGACTGCAAACCTGTTTCTAAATATTGGATTAGAAATATGAGTAGCCATTTCACTAAAGGCAAACAGCTTGTTTTGGGCTATAGCGGCTATTCTAAAATTAAAAATTCCTTATTAAACAAACTCATTCGTTTCGAAACATTAGTAACTGCTATGCATTATTTTTCTTTTGCAAAATTAGGCATACCTTACATGGGAGTTGGTAGAAATTTAGCTTATACAAAAACGACTTTTTTTAAAAATAATGGTTTTATTAATCACATAAAAGTGCGCTCTGGCGATGATGATTTATTTGTAAACCAAATAGCAACCAAAAAGAATACCGCCATTTGTTTTTCAAAAAATGGTTTTACAGAATCTGTTCCAAAAACCACTTTTAAAAGTTGGTTTAAACAAAAAAGACGTCACGTTTCTACTGCAAAATACTATAAATTAAAGCACAAAATTTTGCTTACATTAATTTACAGCTCACAACTGTTATTTTGGATTTTTGCGACTACTTTATTTATAGTGGCATACAATTGGTTAATAGTTTTAGCTTTATTTTTATTCAGAATTATCATACAATATGTTATTTTTGGAAAACCTTCAAAGAAGTTAAAAGAAAATGACCTGTTAGCATTTTTACCCTTTTTAGAAGTTTTTTTAATTATTATACAATTAACTATCTTTATAAATAATCTTATATCAAAACCTAATTATTGGAAATAAGCGAAGCCATTAAACGTGCCAAAGAAAACGACCAAAAAGCATTTAATTACTTATTAGACCTCTTTTGGGACGATGTCTATGGGTTTCAATTAAAACGCATTCAAAACGAAAATGATGCGGAAGATGTTACTATCCAGACTTTCTCTAAAGCGTTTGATAAAATTGAAACTTTTGATGATGATTTCAAGTTTAAAACCTGGCTGATAACCATCTCAAAAAATATCCATATTGATTTGCTTCGGAAAGAAAAAAATTCCATTGCTCAAATTATATCTAAAAATGAAAGTGATGTTCTTCAAATTTTAGACGAGTCTCCTTCACCTGAAGACAAGCTCATAACCGAGCAACATTTAGCAAAATTGTTACGAGATATAAAAAAATTAAAACCACATTATCAGGAAGTTATAAATTTGCGTTATTTTCAAGAATTAAGTTATAAAGAGATCTCTAAAGAATTGGATGAGCCTATAAATAATGTCAAGGTAAAACTACTTCGCGCAAAAAAATTACTTGCAGAAATTATTCGAAAAAAATAGATGATTAACAAACTCAAAAACTTAGGCCCTGGTTTATTATTTGCTGGCGCAGCTATTGGTGTATCTCACTTGGTACAGTCTACACGTGCTGGTGCCGATTTTGGTTTAGGACTACTTTGGGCATTACTTCTAGTAAATATATTTAAATATCCATTTTTTCAATTTGGCCCCAGATATGCAACAGCAACTGGCGAAAGTTTACTAGATGGTTATAACAAATTAGGAAAAGGCGTTTTAACAACCTACTACGTACTAAGTTTAGCAACCATGTTTACTATCCAAACCGCAGTGACCATAGTAACTGCTGGTTTAGCTTCAACTCTTTTTGGTAATTTTTCAACTTTTGAAATTGGAAACAAAACGATTACAAGCACTGAAATTTGGACCGTAATTATCACTTGTATTTGTTTATTATTACTATTAGTTGGTAAATATAAACTATTAGATAAGCTGATGAAGGTTATAATTATCACGTTAACCATTAGTACTATTGTGGCTGTAAGCATGGCTTCATCCAATAATACCAAAGCGCTACCTTTTACTCAAATATTACCAAATAATACTTTAGAAATAGCCTTTTTAATAGCATTTATGGGTTGGATGCCAGCACCATTAGATATTTCGGTATGGCAATCACTTTGGTGTATTGAAAAAAAGAAAAGCACAAAACAATACAATGCTAAATCGGCATTATTCGACTTCAATGTTGGCTATATAAGCACGATTGTTTTGGGTATTGGTTTCCTTTTTTTGGGTGCCTTGGTCATGTTTAATAATGGTGAAACATTTAGTAATTCTGCAGGTGTTTTTTCTAGTCAGTTAATAAAAATGTATACACGTAATCTGGGGGATTGGGCGTACATAATTATTGGTATAGCTGCTTTTACAACCATGTTTAGCACGACATTAACTACTTTAGATGCTTCTCCTAGAGCTATGGCCAGAACCACAAAATTACTTTTTAATACGTCTTCAAAATTCAACTATACGTTTTGGATATCATTACTAGCTATTGGAACGATTAGTATCTTTTTCTTTTTCGCATCAGAAATGGGATTCCTTATTAAAGTAGCAACTATTCTATCCTTTATAACAGCACCTTTTTATGCCATTATTAACTATCGCTTAATTTCAAGCAAACACACACCTAAAGATTGGCAACCTTCAAAACAGCTCCATATTTTAAGCTGGTTGGGCATTGCTTTTTTAATAGGATTTAGCATTTGGTACCTTGCCACTTTATAAGATGCTTTTAAAAGCATTATTTGTATCTTTGCGCTTTATTTTTAATGTATGGATTCAGAAACTGCTTCAAATATATTACCAGAACGACAAGCAAAGCCAAAATGGCTTCGTGTTAAGCTTCCAACGGGTAAAAAGTATACTGAACTTAGAGGTTTAGTAGACAGGTACAAGTTAAACACTATTTGTACTTCTGGAAGTTGCCCAAATATGGGTGAATGTTGGGGAGAAGGTACTGCAACGTTTATGATACTAGGAAATGTTTGCACGCGTTCTTGTGGCTTTTGTGGTGTAAAAACTGGAAGACCAGAAACTGTAGATTGGGATGAACCCGAAAAAGTAGCACGTTCTATAAAAATCATGAAAATTAAACATGCTGTTTTAACAAGTGTTGACAGGGATGATTTAAAAGATATGGGAAGCATCATGTGGTCTGAAACCGTTAAAGCAGTACGTAGGATGAACCCTGAAACGACACTTGAAACTTTAATTCCAGATTTTCAAGGTATAGAGCAGCATATAGATAGAATTGTTGATGTAGCCCCAGAAGTGGTATCTCATAATATTGAAACGGTAAGACGTTTAACCAGAGAGGTTCGTATACAAGCTCAATACGATAGAAGCATGGGGGTTTTAAAATATTTAAAGCTACAAGGTCAAAGACGCACAAAATCTGGAATTATGCTTGGTTTAGGTGAAACTAGAGAAGAAGTTATTGAAACACTTCACGATTTAAAAGCCAATGATGTTGACGTTGTGACTATTGGTCAATATCTTCAACCCAGTAAAAAACACCTACCTGTAAAACAATTTATAAACCCTGATCAATTTAAAGAATATGAAGAAATTGGTCTTGAGCTAGGTTTCCGTCATGTTGAAAGTAGTGCTTTAGTAAGATCTTCTTACAGAGCACAAAAACACATCAATTAAGTATGATTACTGTTGCAATCAATGGTTTTGGAAGAATAGGCAGGCGGGTTTTTAGATTACTTCAAGATTATAAAAACATAAAAGTTGTTGCTATTAACGATTTAGCAGACACTAAAACATTAAGCCACCTTCTTAAATATGATAGTGTTCATGGACTATTTAAAGGCCATGTATCATATAACAATAGCTGTATTATTGTAGATGAAGAAAAAATTCCTTTATTAAATAATAACCATCCTAAAGCTATTGATTGGAAACCATACGATGTAGATTTTGTTATTGAAGCCACTGGAAAATTTAAAACAGCTTCAGAACTACATAGCCATATAGATAATGGGGCAAAATGTGTCGTACTAAGCGTCCCTCCTTCAGAAGATACTATAAAAACAATTGTTCCAGGTGTCAATGATAACATTATAGATGGTTCTGAAACGATCATTTCCAATGCATCGTGCACAACCAACAATGCAGCACCCATGATTGATGTAATCAATAAACTTTGTGGTATCAACCAAGCTTATATCACTACGGTGCATTCATATACGACCGATCAAAGCTTACATGACCAACCACATCGTGATCTACGTCGCTCAAGAGCAGCTAGTCAATCTATTGTACCTACTACCACTGGAGCTGCGAAAGCACTGACTAAAATATTCCCTGATCTATCAGATGTTATAGGGGGTTGTGGCATCAGGGTTCCTGTTATAAATGGCTCTTTAACGGATATCACTTTTAATGTAAAAAAACATGTCTCAATAAAAGATATAAATAACGCTTTTAAAGAAGCTTCTGAAAATCATTATAAAGGTATTTTAGAATATACTGAGGATCCTATCGTTTCTATTGACATAGTAGGAAACACCCATTCTTGTATTTTTGATTCTGGTATGACGTCGGTAATTGGAAACATGGTAAAAATAATAGGTTGGTATGATAATGAGAGTGGTTATTCTAAACGAATAATTGATTTAATATGCGATTTGTCGGTAAAAAAGTGTATTTTATCGATAAAATAATTATATTTGCTGGTAATATTGAATAGAATGTCCCAAGTTAAAAACTACATATACATTATACTAATGTTATTTAGTCTGAGCGTTTCATCTCAAAAAACCATTGATGATGATCCTGAAATTCAGCAGAATAACATTAACTACCGTATCGAGCAATCTCAAGTAGAATTGGAGAAATACAACTATTACGATGCTCAAAAAAACCTAGATGAAGCCTTAAAATTGGCTGAAAGCTCAGGTAATAAAAAAAGTATTGGGATTATTTATGCTATTAAAGGGAAGCTTCAACTCATCATTGAAGAGGAGGACAATGCCATAAAATCGCTTAATAAGGCCATAGAAGTACAAAGAATTATTAATGACAATAAAAACCTAGGAAAGTCTTATAAAATTTTTGGAGATGTTTATTTAGCAAAAAAGGATTATCATCAAGCTCTAGACTCTTATAGAGCAGCAAAATCAAAATACCAAGAAGAAGGACTAGACGAAAATTTAGCTGAAGTACTTTTATCTGAAGGCAAGACCTATATGTTTCTAAAAAATTATAGAAAAGCAAGAGACATTATTGAGCAATCTTTGGCCCAAGCAAAAAAAGGTGATTATAAAAAAATTCTGAGTGAAGCCCTAATCAATCATGGTATTATATATAATAAATTAAATGATAATGAAAAAGCCTTGGCTTTTGCTATTGAAGGTATAGAAATCGCTAAAAAAAATAGCTTTATAAGGATACTTAACAAAGGATATTCAGTTATTAGTGATATATATTATGATACCAAAGAATACAGAATTTCAAGAGAGTATTTAAAAGAGTATTCAAACCTCTCTGATTCCATAAGGAATTTAACACGATTAAACTCCTCAAAAGATCAAGAGACACAATACCTATTAAACGAGGCCAATGAAAAGAATATTGAGATCGAAGAACAATTAGAAAAAGCCGAAGACGATAAAAATTTAGGGACTTTAATTTCTATTTTAAGTGTTGCCTTAATCACTATTCTATCCCTATTAACTTTATCACTTTACAAAAACAACAACATAAGACTTAAAACCAATAATATGCTTCATAAAAAAAATGGGGAACTTATTATTGCAAAAGAAAAAGCGGAGTTGGCGTCAAAAACCAAAGCTAATTTCTTATCTACAGTAACTCACGAGTTGCGTACACCGCTTTATGCTGTAACAGGATTAAGTAATATGCTACTGGACGAAAACCCAAAACCCGAACAAGTTCAGCATTTAAAGTCGTTAAAATTTTCTGGCGATTACCTTTTAACCTTTATTAATGATATACTCCAAATAAATAAAATTGAAGCAAATAAAGTTGATATTGAACCTGAATCGTTCAACCTAAAAAAGAAAATACAAAATATTGTTTTAGCCCTCAATAATTCTGCTCTCGATAACAATGTTAAAATTCATTCTGAATACGATATCGACCTCCCAGAGAATTTTATTGCTGACCAATTAAAAATTTCTCAAATCCTCATTAATTTAATAGGTAACTCCATTAAGTTTACTAAAGATGGAGATATCTGGATTAGAGTATATAAAATAGATATAAAAGATAATATTTATACTTTACGCTTTGAAGTAGAGGACAACGGTATTGGTATTAGCCAAGAAAAGCAGGACAACATGTTTGAGAGCTTTTCACAGGGATCCATCCAAATAAATCGTAAATATGGTGGTACAGGTTTAGGATTATCAATTGTAAAAGGATTAATTGATATTTTAAAAGGAAAAATCTATGTGAAAAGTGAACTGGATAAAGGAACCACATTCTACTTCGAAATACCTCTTGAATATACATCTATAGAAGAGACTAAAGACAATAAAGCACCTTATTTTGATGGTGATACTAGTACATTAGATTTAACCAATGTTAAGATTTTGGTTGTTGAAGACAATAAAATAAACCAAATGATCACCAAAAAGATTCTTACTAAAATGAAACTTAAGTGTGATATTGTCGATAATGGAGAGGAAGCTGTTGAAATGATTAAGGCTAATAAATATGATATTATTTTAATGGATATTCATATGCCTGGCATAAGTGGTATGGAAGCAACCAAAAGAGTTCGATCTTTTGATAAAGAACTAACCATTTTTGCGTTAACTGCAGTTACTATTGAAGATAAAATGCATGAATTTGATGAAGCTGGCTTTACCGATATTATTCCAAAACCATTTAAACAAGAGGAATTCGAGAAAAAACTTTATAACGCTTTAGCTACCAATAACGATAAATCTGCTACAGCTTAGTTTTTATAAAACCTTTTATCAACTCATTTATTTTTACTTCATCATTAATTAAAATACTAATTGGTAGGTAAAACAGTTTTTCCTTTAAAGATTCATACTGTTTTAAACGCATAAAATCTTTTTCGGTGGTTACTATCAATTCTTTTTTATTCAGCTCAAGGATATCTTCTTTCGAAAATTCATGGTGGTCTTTAAAATTTAAATGCTCAAACGTTAATCCATTCTCGTTTAAAAAACTAACTAATGGTGATGCATTAGCAATACCAGTAACTAAAGTAAAATCCTGTAAATCTTTAATATCTTTAGTTGTATCACTAGAAATAACACTATTTGAGTAACTAATCGAACTAAAAAACACATGTTGAGTGGCTTCGGGGTTTATTTGTTGTAAAATGGCGCTTTTTTCGCTATCACTTAAATCCTTTGGGCATTTGGTAACAACAATAACATGAGCGCGTTTAGCACCATTTCTAGGTTCACGTAAATTACCAGTAGGCAAAACAATGTCTTTAAAATACGGATTATTATAGGTCGTAAGCAAAATGTTAAACCCAGCTTTTACTTTTCTATGTTGGAAAGCATCATCCAGTAAAATTATTTCAGGAGGATTATCTTTTAACTGTAATTGTTTAATACCATTATTCCTATTTGCATCAACAGCCACAAGTATGTCTTTTTTAAACTTATTATAAAACTGAAAAGGCTCATCTCCTATCGATTCTACCGTAGTATCTTTATTTGCCAATTGAAAACCTTCAGTTTTGCGCTTATAGCCCCTGCTTAAAGTAGCCACAAGGTAATCATCCTTTAAAAGATTAATTAAGTACTCAATCATAGGTGTTTTTCCAGTGCCTCCAACACTCAAATTCCCAACACAAATCACAGGAATGTCATAAGACATAGATTTTTTAATTCCAAAATCATATAACTTATTCCGTAACCATGTTATTAAATAGTAAATAGGTACAACGGGAAATAAAATGTAACGCAAAAAAATCATCACAACGAATGTAATTATTTTATCTTTGAATTTAAACACAAATACGATGATTGTTCAAGACGTTATTAATCACTTAGAAGAATTAGCTCCATTGGCTTATGCAGAAGATTTTGACAATGTTGGGCTTTTAGTTGGTAATAAGAACGAAAAACTAACGGGGGTTCTTGTTACCTTAGATACACTTGAAACTGTAGTAGATGAAGCTATAAAAGAAAATTGTAACCTTATAGTTAGTTTCCATCCTATTATTTTTAAGGGCTTAAAAAAACTTACAGGCAAGAATTATGTAGAGCGGGTCGTCATGAAAGCGATTAAACACGACATCGCTATTTATAGCATGCACACCGCTTTAGATAATGCTCTACAAGGTGTAAACGATATGATTAGCAATCAATTAGAACTTATTAATAAGCATATCTTAATTCCACAATCTGAAACCATAAAAAAGCTAACGACTTATGTCCCAAAAAACGAAGCCGAACAATTACGAACCGCTTTATTCAATTCAGGAGCAGGAAGCATAGGTGACTATACCAACTGTAGCTTCAATATAGAAGGCTATGGGACTTTTAACGGTAGCGAAAACTCCAATCCAACAAAAGGAAAAAAAGGACACACACATACCGAAGCAGAAACTAAGATTACGATCACTTATGCTAAGCATTTAGAATCTAAAGTTATTAAGACCCTTTTTGATTCGCATAGCTACGAAGAAGTTGCTTATGAAATTACGACACTAGAAAATAAAAACCAAAACATAGGCATAGGTATGATTGGCGAATTAAAGGAATCAATGGATGCACCTCACTTTTTAAATTATTTAAAAACCAAAATGAACACGGTATGTATTAGACATTCTTCGTTCTTAAACAAACCAATAAAGAAAATTGCAGTTTTAGGAGGATCTGGGAGTTTTGCCATCGCGGCAGCCAAAGCATCTGGGGCTGATGCTTTTATAACTTCAGATTTAAAATATCATGATTTTTTTACAGCTGAAAACCGCATTCTTTTAGCAGATATTGGACATTATGAAAGTGAACAGTTCACAAAAAATCTTTTAGTAGCTTATCTTACAAAAAAAATTACTAATTTTGCAATCATTTTATCAAAGACAAATACCAATCCTGTTAAGTATTTTTAAAGTATGGCTAAAAAGAAAGAAGTAACTGTAGAAGAGCGCTTAAGAGCTTTATACGATTTACAACTAATCGATTCTCGCATAGATGAAATCAGAAATGTTCGTGGAGAACTTCCTTTAGAAGTTCGGGATTTAGAAGATGAAGTTGCTGGACTAAACATAAGATTAGAAAAACTTGTTGCAAGTTTAGAAGTTATAGATAATGATATAGCTTCAAAGAAAAACCTTATTGAAGAATCTAAAGCTTTAATAAAAAAGTACAGTGAACAACAAAAAAATGTTAGAAATAACAGAGAATATAACTCTTTAACCAAAGAAGTTGAATTTCAAGAATTAGAAATTCAATTGGCTGAGAAGCATATTAAAGAATTTAAAGCTCAAATAGAGCAGAAAAAAGAAGTTATAGGCGAAACAAAAGAACGCTTAAAGGAGCGTGAAACGCATTTAAAGCACAAAAAAGGTGAATTAGATGCTATTTTAGCTGAAACTGAAAAGGAAGAACAAGCCTTAATTGAAAAATCTGAAGTTTACAAAACTCAAATCGAAGAACGATTAGTAGCTGCATACAACAGAATTCGTCAAAATGTAAAAAATGGCTTGGCGGTAGTACCAATAGAAAGAGGTGCTTCTGGAGGATCTTTCTTTACTATTCCACCACAAATACAGGTTGAAATCGCCTCTCGTAAAAAAGTAATTACCGATGAGCATAGTGGTAGAATTTTAGTAGATGCTACGTTAGCCGAAGAACAAAAAGCAAAAATGGAAAAAATGTTTTCAAAACTATAATCCATTATCACATATATATTTTAAAGCCTTCACCATGATGAAGGCTTTTTTATTGAAGTGATTTAAACTTTTCTACTCCATTTTTAAGGTTTCGTATTTTTATTCGTCTATTATAAAACAAAAATATAGCCATGAAGAACATAATTCCATTATTTATTTTAGCTCTTTTATTTAGTTGTCAGAATACAGCACAAGTCAATTCTGAGCAACAAGCTGTCATCAATGCAGAACCTGTTAAAGTTCCTTTAAAAAATGGAAAAGCCCGAGCTTATTTTGCCAGTGGTTGTTTTTGGTGCGTAGAAGCCATTTACGAAAGTATTAAAGGCGTTGAAGAATCTATTTCTGGATATTCTGGTGGCCATACCAAGAACCCGACTTATGCAGCAAGTAATACAGGAAGAACAGGTCATGCAGAAGCTGTTGAAATTATTTACGATCCAAAAATTGTGAGTTTTGAGACTTTAGTAGATGTGTATTTTGGCTCGCAAAATGTGACACAAGTAAACGGGCAAGGTAATGATAGAGGTCCTCAGTACCGTTCTATTATTTTTTATCAAAACGATGCACAAAAGCAAATCATTTTAAAGAAGAAAGAAGCTTTAGCAAAAAAACTGGGTGTTAAAATAGCTGCTGAAATTTATCCGTTTCAAAAATTCTGGGTTGCAGAGGATTATCATCAAAATTATGAAAGGCTCCACCCCAATAATAGCTATATAAGGAATGTATCTATTCCCAGGTTAAATAGATTTAAAGCTAAATTCCCAGAGCTGTTAAAAAATAATCATTAATAGTTTTTAACTCAATTAGCAGCACTCCCTTCTAACAATCATACGAATAACAACCTATAAAGTTTATTTAGAACAATAACTTCATAGGTTTTTATTGTCTGTCATTCAAAGGCTTAATACCAAAACGCTTTTCATACACGTTAGAAAAATAGCTGGTATGATTAAACCCAACCTCAAGAGAAAGTTCTTTAAGTGAAATATTGGGGGAATTTTGCAAAATCCCTCTTGCTTTTAAAAGTCTTATTTCTCGTATAAAATTATTAGGACTCAATCCTGTATTACTCTTGATTTTTCTGTAAAAAGAGCTTTTGGAAATATTAAACTCAAGAGCTATCATGTCTTGATTTAAAGACGTGTTATTTGAATTTTTTATAATATATTCCTTCAACTGATCAATAAATAGATCTTTTTTTAAATTCTCTACACTAATGTTATGTTCTTTATTGTATGATTTTCTAGAAGCATGATTTTTAATACAATTATCAATACGTGTTAACAGTTCGCCTTTATTAAAAGGTTTTGTAATGTAATCGTCAATGCCTAATTTTAAAACATCCAATTTGGCATCCATATCGGTTTTTGCCGTTAGCATAACAATGGGTATACCACTATTATTCTGGTTTAGTTTGGCAACCAAATCGTATCCGTTTAGTTTTGGCATCATGTAGTCTGTAATAATAAAGTCTATGGTGTTTTTGGCAATAATTTCTAGAGCTTCTAATCCATTTGAAGCTTCCATACAATGATAGCTTTTTAAAATAGACCTCAAGTATTTTCGCATATCATAATTATCATCGACAATTAAAAAATAATAGTCCGAATTATTGATCAGTACATTTTCTATTACTTTAGGTTTTTGTAATTTTTCGATCGAGACCTTATCTTGTTCGTTAATCGTAGGCATGCTTTTCTCTAAAGGCAAGACTACAGTGAATTCACTCCCTTTGCCAAGTTCACTTTTTAAAGAAATGCTACCTTGGTGCAACTCAACAATTTCTTTACAAAAAGCCAAGCCAACACCACTGCCACCAGATTTGTTAATGTCGTTATTAATCTGATAAAACCTATTAAAAACACTTTCAAATTCGCTGCTAGCTATACCAATACCAGTATCTGAAATTTTAAGAATTAGTTGTCCGTTTTCCTCATAGCTATCAATTGTAACTTTTCCTTTATGGGTATATTTTAAAGCATTTATAATTAAATTATTAATTGCCTTTTCAAAAAACACAGTATCTATAAAAGAAAAATAATCTGATTTATTATCAGAAATATGGAAAGCAATATTTTTTTGACTGAACAAAGGCTCAAAATACATGTATTGTTTTCTAATCAAATTGGAGACATTGGTAGATTTTAACTGCAAGCTAAAGTTAGAAGATTGTATTTTGGCTAAATCCAGCACACTATCTACCATATCGGTAATCTTATGAATCTGTTTTTTTACGTTTTGTTGAATGCCTTGTGTTCGAGAAGAATTGGGAACAAGGTCCAAATCAGAAATATGTCCATTAATTAAAGCCAACGGCGTACGTATTTCATGAGAGATATTGGTGAAAAATTGCGATTTAAATTTATCTAATTCCTGCAATTGTTCGGTTTTGGCTTGAAGTATTTTTTCATTACGGATATTGAGATTTTTAAAATAACTAATCACTATAAAAATACTAAAGAACAGAAAAGGCGGGTTCTTGTTATTCAATACAGAATGTGGATAGTGATTAAAGTATAAATTGGGGACATACAAACCTAATAAACAAATAACCAATATAATAATGTTCAATTTTCGATTATCAATATAGATAAGCGAAATAGCTGGAGGTAATAAAAAATAATATTCTAAAAGTTCCCCAATATATAAGTAGTTAGAAAAAATAAAAGCAGTAACAGACAGATTAAAAATAAATAAAAGACTAGCTGCAAAAAGCTTTTTCAGATAAAGTAAAACCTGCACACTTACAACGAAAGATAGCATAACGGCATAACTGATCGACAACAGTCTATCAGTATAAAAATCCCCTATAAAAGTAAGTATCGTAAATAAATGCCAGGTATTACAAAAAATATGTAATAAAGTGATTTTTTTTAAATCATTTATACTGGTATTTTCATCAGCGCCGAGAGTAAAATAGACTTTCAGCAGGTCAAGTATTTTTTTCAGCATTTATTGAGTTTGAGATGTTTTTTAATATATGTTCCAAAAATAAAAATCCAAAGTAAGTTTTTGCGCTAAAACCAGCTTAAAATCAGCAAATGACCAATTTGTGATGTTAGTCGACCAATTTGTGATGTTTTGCTATTAAAAAAAAGTGTGTGTAGGATAAAATTGGGCGATCTGTGATATAAATTGAATGATGTTTGGGCTTTTGGTATTGAATAAAAACTAAATTTAATTGTAATATAAACCATTAAACGAACAGCTCTTTCTACTAAACATATGCATCTTACAATTTAATAGCTTTTAATGTAAAAATTAAGGGGTAAAATTTATCTTTGGTTACATACATTCCAGATTCTGTTTTCTCTAAATCTGGCAAAACATTATAAGGGCTTTCATCATATTCCTTTAAATATTCAATGTGCAAACCAGCCTCTGTTAAAGCAGAAACAACTTCTCCCAATCCATGATTCCATCCATATTCCTTACTCACCATATTTGATTCTTGATTCGCATAAGTACCTTCATATTCTTCATAAATCACATCCTCCTGCATATAACCGTATTTCATAATTGGTTTACCTTCTAAGTAATCGAACATCCAAACTATAGGATGAAATTCTGCCATAAAAAATGTACCTCCTTTTGTTAAACGTTCAGCAATCATTTGTCCCCATGGTTTTAAATCGGGCAACCAGCCAATTACACCATAGCTTGTAAAAACAATATCAAACGTTTCTTTTACAAAATCTGAAGTGTTTAAAACATTACAACAAACAAATTTGGCATCTAAATCCAATTCTTTGTTTAGACTTTTTGCTAGCTTAATACCTTCATCACTCAAATCAACACCTGTACATTTAGCCCCTAATCTACTCCAACTTAATGTATCTTGTCCAAAATGACATTGCAAGTGTAAAAGCGATTTACCTTTTACCTGTCCCAAACCTTCCAATTCATAATACATTAAAGACGATTTTCCTTTCTTAAAATCATCTAAATGATACATGCCACTTTTAGCATGTACACTTACTTTATTATTCCATGTAGCCTTGTTGGTGTTAAAATAAATATCATTAGGATCCATAACAAAAATTTAGTTCTCAAGATAAAATATCTTGTTGAATGTTCAATATCTTTACCAAAAATTTCTATTATGAAAAAATATATCCTTGTTTCTCTTATTGTCTTATCAAGCCTTTCTTGTAAACAAAAACAAGACAAAACATTAGAAGTAAAGCCACTTAGTATAGCCGAAAAAATAGCTAATGCACACGGTTACAAAAACTGGAAACATGTCTCTAAAATTAATTTCACTTTTAATGTTGACAAAGATAGTAGTCACTTTGAAAGAATTTGGACCTGGAAACCTAAAACCAACGAGGTCATTTTTTCGACAGGAGGAGATTCCATAGTTATGTACAACAGAACAAAAATGGATTCAACAAAAACAAAGTTAGATAGTGGTTTTATAAACGATAAATACTGGTTGTTGGTACCATTTCAATTAGTTTGGGATGAAGGATTAAACATTTCTGAACCTATAAAAGAAGTTGCTCCAATTAGCAAAATAGAAATGAATAAAATTGTTTTAACCTATTCTAATGAAGGCGGCTATACCCCTGGTGATGCTTATGATATTTTTTATGGAAATGATTTCTTAATTAAAGAATGGATTTTTAGAAAAGGAAACGCCAACGAACCGTCTATGATCACAACTTTTGAAAACTATAAAGATTTTGGTGGTATTAAAATTGCTTTAGACCACAAAAAAGCAGATACGAATTGGAATCTTAATTTTACCGACGTAAAAATAGACTTTGAGCACTAGTCCTTTGATATTTATAATAGATCTTTCCATATTTTTTGGAATTCTGTGTAATGAAAAGATCCAACCTCCGACTTAAATCGTATATAAAGTATAAATAGAATTTTCCGCATTTTGCGTCTATATATATTAAAAGCGCTTCAATTATTATAAATTGAAGCGCTTTTTCTTTTATTTATGCTTCTTTCAGCCTTTAAATTTATGGGTTATGTGTGCACCATCACAAAAAGGTTTATTTGCCGACGCTCCACACCTACAAAACGCAGTAGTTTTATTTTTTGTTTCCTCTGTGCCATCTTTATATGTTACTTTAAGTGTCCCGTAAATCAATAGCGGTCCGTTCTCTAAAACCTCAACTTTTGTTTCTAGTGTTTCGGCTGTTTTATCACCTTCGTCATTCATATAATAACGCAATGCTCCAGAAGGACATTGCTTTACTTGATTTATAATAACATCAGTCGAAGCCGCATCTACTTTAATCCACGGCCGTTCCCTTGGTTGAAAAACTTCCGATAAACCTTTAGCACAAATTGCCGAATGAATACATTTTTCAGCTTCCCAAACAACCGTAGTTTCCCCGTTTGAATATTCTCTTATCTTGCCCATAATTTGTAGTTTTTACTAAAGGTACAAAAAATGATATCGTAAAACAGTTAAGGTTTTCTATTTAGGGTTTAATTATAATCGGACAAATGCCCCTCTATTTCAAAAGCACCTTTTTTTATAATAGACAAATAAGACGCTATATTTTCAGATTTAAATCTACTTGATGGCCCAGAAACACTAATACTTGCAATAACTTCTTTATTTTTATTAAACACTGGTATAGCAATACAAATAAGCCCAAGTTCAAGCTCTTCCATATCTAATGCGTATTCCTTTTTTTTAACCTGTTCAAGTTCAATCAATAAATCTTCAGAATTAGTTATAGTATTTGAGGTTAATGCTTTCAGTTTTACATTTTTTAAATAATTTGAAATTTGATTTGCCGATGAAAAAGCTAGAAGCACTTTCCCTAAAGCTGTACAATAGGCCTCCTGATAGGATCCTATTTGCGTACTAACCTTCAAACCCAACGGACTTTCTGCTTTATTTAAATACAATACCTGATCATTTCTTAATACACCTAAATGCACTGTTTCTTTAATTTCTTTAGCTATGTTCTCTAAAGGAATTCGAGAATAATTCCTTAGTGATTTATGTATAGAAACCAAATTCCCTAGTTCGAATAATTTAAGTCCTAAAATATATTTATCGTTATCATTTTTTTGTACAACATCCAAAGATTCCAATGTGCTTAACAAACGGTAGGTGGTCGTTTTATTATAGCCCGTTTTTTTTGCCAATTCTCGCACACCCCATTCTTGTTTATTATTTAAATACACATCTAAAAGCTTAAACGCTTTGATGACAGATAAATTTAAATCTTTATTAATGTCTTCCATACAAGCATATTAATTAAATTTTCTTTTATTTAGAGAGGTAGAATAATTTTTGTTATTCAAAAATAAGTATTAATTTTGAAACAGCGTTTCGAATAATGAAACGTTTTTGGATTTTTTGCAAAAAACAATCTTTTCATCAGCTTAATCATAAACCTTAACAAACCACCAGCTTTAATATGCATAAAGCAACTTTAGATTACGCAAAGCAACAAGATGTATTAGATGAACTTTCTAATTATCGCAATCTATTTCATATCCCTAAAGACAAAAATGGAGATGAACTAATTTATATGACGGGGAATTCTCTTGGACTTCAACCTAAACAAACTAAAACATATATAAATCAAGAACTAGAAGATTGGGCTAATTTGGGTGTAGAAGGACATACCGAGGCAAAAAACCCGTGGTTACCTTACCATGAATTTTTGGCCGAAAGCATGGCTAATGTTGTTGGTGCCAAACCTATTGAAGTTGTTACCATGAATACATTAACTGCAAATCTGCATTTAATGATGGTGTCGTTTTATAAACCAACTAAAACACGTTATAAAATAATTATAGAGAGTGATGCCTTTCCTTCAGATAAATATGCTATAGAATCTCAATTACGACATCATGGTTTTGATGATAAAGAAGGGGTAATTCTTTGGAAACCTAGAGAAAATGAAGCACTACTACGCTATGAAGATTTAGAAGATATCCTCAAAAAATGCGGTAACGAAGTTGCATTGATAATGATTGGTGGCGTAAACTATTACACAGGGCAATATTTCGATTTAAAGCGTATTACAGAGCTTGGGCATAAACACCAATGCATGGTTGGATTTGATTGCGCCCATGGTGCTGGCAATGTAGAGCTTAATTTACATGATTCTGGGGCCGACTTTGCCGTTTGGTGTACCTATAAATATTTAAATTCAGGTCCAGGGAGTCTGGCTGGCTGTTTTGTGCACGAAAGACATGCACATAACAAAGATTTAAATCGTTTTACTGGTTGGTGGAGCCATAATAAGCAAACCCGTTTTAATATGCGTCAGGAATTCGATGTACTTCCTGGTGCCGAGGGATGGCAGCTTAGCAATCCTCCTATACTTTCTATGGCGGCTATTAAAGCTTCTTTGGACATCTTTAACGAAATAGGCATAAAAAAGTTGACCAGTAAATCTAAAAAACTAACAGGTTACTTTGAGTTTTTACTAAAACAATTAGGAGAAGACACTATTAAAATAATAACTCCAACAAAACCAGAAGAGCGGGGTTGCCAACTCTCCATTCAGGTTTTAAATGCTAATAAAACATTGCATGATAAATTAACAGAAAATGGTGTTATAAGCGATTGGAGAGAACCAGATGTTATTCGTTGTGCCCCTACACCACTATATAATTCGTTTCAAGATGTTTATCATATGGTCGATAAATTAAAAAACATACTAAATGAGACTAACTAAAGTTTATCATAAGCAAAATCTAAAGACGAGTATGGAACTATGAAGCAACAACAAAACATACTCATTATAGGTGCTGGGCTTTGTGGCTCACTCTTAGCCTTACGCTTAGGTCAAAGGGGATATCGTGTTTCAGTTTATGAAATGCGCCCAGACTTGCGCAAGGTAGATATTAGTGCTGGTCGTTCCATAAATTTAGCCTTTTCAAATCGTGGCAACAAAGCCATGAAGCTGGTTGGTATTGAAGACAAAGTAAAAGCACTTTGTATTCCTATGAATGGCCGCATGATTCATGATAAAGAAGGTCAGACTTTTTTATCAAATTATAGTGGTCGTGACCATGAGTTTATCAACTCTATCTCCCGTGGTGGACTGAACGCCTTACTTTTAGATGAAGCCGAAAAACACGAAAATGTTTCTATTTATTTCAACAAAAAATGTAAATCGGTCGATTTTAAAAAGACAACGGCACTGTTTAAAGATTACGAAACAAAATCGGAATTTGTCGAAGATGCCGATGTTATTATTGCCACAGATGGTGCAGGTTCTTCCATGCGCAAGAGTTATTATTTAGCAAAAAAATTCTTGTTCAGTTTTTCACAAGACTATTTAACTCATGGTTATAAAGAATTAAGTATCCTGCCAAATAAAACTGGCGATTATAAAACTTATAAAAACGCATTGCATATATGGCCGCGCGGTTCTTTTATGCTTATTGCCCTTCCAAATTTAGATGGTAGTTTTACAGTCACGTTATTCTTGAGTTATGATGAAGGTGAATACAATTTCAATAATTTAACAACTCCAGAAATTGTTTCGGAGTTCTTTGAAAAAGAATTTCCAGATGCCTTACAGCTCATGCCAAATCTCATTGAAGATTTCTTTAAAAACCCAACAGCTCCATTAGGCACCGTAAAATGTTCTCCTTGGCATTATAAAGGCAACACCTTGTTAATGGGGGATTCTGCACATGCTATTGTTCCGTTTTATGGACAAGGCATGAATGCTTCTTTTGAAGATGTAGTTGAGTTCGATACTGTTTTAGATCAAAATTTAGAAAGCTGGGAGTCTGTATTTTGCACTTATGAAGCTACTCGTAAAAAAGACACCGATGCTATAGCAGATTTAGCTATAGACAACTTTCATGAAATGAAAGATCATGTTGCCAACCCCATATTTAAGGAAAAACGTAAATTGGAAATGGCTTTAGAGCAAAATTTTCCTAATGAATATTCATCAAAATATTCTTTAGTCACCTTTAATGAAGACTTTGGTTACCTTGAAGCCATGACAAGAGGACGCGCACAAGATAAAGCTATTATAAATATGATTGCAGATAAGCGTATTTCTACCGAGTCTGATATGACAAAAGCGGAATTAAAGGATATTTTAAAAAGAGTTCAACAAGAAACCAATAATATTCTTGAAGATGATAGAATTTCGGGATTAAAATAATAACTATGAGTGAAAACAAAAATGTAACACCCCGAGGCGCTTACCCACACACCAAACGTGTCGGTGATTTTATATTTGTATCGGGGACTAGTTCACGTAGAGCAGATAATACGATAGCTGGTGTTGATATTATTGACGAAATGGGGACCAAGCATTTAAACATTGAAGTACAAACCCGTGAGGTTTTACAGAATATAGAAAAGAATTTAGCTAAAGAAGGGGCTACTTTAAAAGATATTGTTGATGTTACATCTTTTTTAGTAAACATGAACGATTTTGCTGGTTATAACAAGGCATATGCAGAATTCTTTGATATGGAAACAGGGCCAACACGTACAACTGTTGCCGTGCATCAATTACCACATCCAGATTTAGTAGTAGAGATTAAGGTGATGGCCTATAAGAAAGTATAGTATTAACTAAAGTTCCTCCTCGAGTGCAATCGAGAGATCAATGATGAAAACCAAACTATCTCTTTCAAAATACAATTAAAAAAACAAATAGGTCTCGACTGCGCTCGACCAAGTAAAATGAATAAAATTAAAAACTACATAAACGGTCAATTTTCATCTCCCACTTCCAACGAGTGGCTGGACAATTATTGCCCTGCAGATGGTAAAGTTTATGGACATATACCAAACTCTTCAAAAGCAGATGTAGAGAACGCGTACATTGCCGCAAAATCAGCTTTCCCTATTTGGTCGCAAACCACTTTAGAAGAACGTAGCAGAATTCTAATCAGAATTTCAGAACTATTAGAAGCTAATTTACAACGTTTCGCGGAAGCCGAAAGCAAAGACAATGGCAAACCCATAAACCTAGCGAAAACTATAGATATTCCCAGGGCTGCAAGTAATTTCCGTTTTTTTGGAAACGCTATTACACAATTTGCAAGTGAAAGCCATGAAAGTGTTGGTCACGATGCTATAAACTATACGCTGCGTCAACCCATAGGAGTCGTTGGCTGTATATCTCCCTGGAACCTTCCCCTCTACCTCTTTACCTGGAAAATTGCTCCAGCTATTGCAGCAGGAAACTGTGTCATCGCCAAGCCAAGCGAAGTAACGCCAATGACGGCTTATTTATTAGGAGAAATTTGCACGGAAGCAGGTCTGCCAAAAGGTGTTTTAAACATTATTCATGGTTTAGGCAACACAACCGGACAGGCTATTATAGAACATCCAGATATTAAAGCAATTTCATTTACGGGTGGTACCGAAACTGGTGCTCATATTGCTAAAGTAGCAGCTCCCATGTTTAAAAAACTATCCTTAGAACTCGGTGGTAAAAACCCCAATATCATCTTTGCTGATTGCAATTATAATGATATGCTAGAAACAACTGTTCGTTCATCTTTTACCAATCAAGGTCAAATTTGTTTATGCGGTAGCCGCATTTTTGTAGAAGCAAGCATTTATGAAAAGTTTAAAGTTGATTTTGTTGAAAAAACCAAACAACTTAAAGTGGGACATCCTTCAAAAAAAGATACAGATATTGGCGCTTTGGTTTCCAAATCACACCTGGAAAAAGTCATACAATATATTGCTATTGCTAAAGCTGAAAACGGAACCATACTTTGTGGAGGGAATAAAGTAACCGTTACTGATCACGAAGATGGGTATTATTTAGAACCTACGGTTATTGAAGTGACAACAGATACTTGTAGAGTCAATCAAGAAGAAATTTTTGGTCCTATCGTAACGATTATGCCTTTTAATACAGAAGATAATGTATTACAAATGGCAAATAAAGTTAAATATGGTTTGTCGGCAACATTGTGGACTAATAACTTAAAACGCACTATAAACTTGAGCAACCAATTACAATCTGGTATTGTTTGGGTAAATACATGGATGTTACGTGATTTACGAACACCTTTTGGGGGGATTAAAGCTTCTGGTGTGGGTCGTGAAGGGGGTTTTGAAGCATTACGTTTTTTTACTGAAGCCAAAAATGTATGTATAAAATATTAATTCTATGACGACATGATAGCTTTAGAAAACAATATTTATTTTTCATCTGAAACCAATGATATGGATTTAGATATTATCTATTCATTTGTTAAAAATACATATTGGGGAGAATCAAGAACCATAGAAGAACAAAAAACAGCTATAGAAAACACAATTAATTTTGGTCTTTTTCATAATGGAAATCAAATTGCATATGCTAGGGTTATGACCGATAAAGTCTTTTTCGCATATCTTTTAGATGTTTTTGTTATAGAGGCATATCAAGGAAAAGGGTACTCAAAATTATTAATAGATAAGATTTTAAACTTCCCTGAGCTGAAAAATATAGACAAGTGGATGTTAGCAACAAAAGATGCACACAAACTTTATGAAAAATTTGGATTTAGTATTGTAAAAAGTCCTGAAAAATTAATGGAAAAATTAAGTCAACGTGCTAAAATAATATACGAATAATATGGATTTAAACTTGAATAATAAAAATGCTTTGGTTTGCGGAAGTACGCAAGGCATCGGAAAAGCAACAGCTATAGCATTGGCCCAAGAAGGCGCCAACGTAACTTTAGTAGCCAGAAACAGGGAAAAACTTAAGGGGGTTTTAAATGAGTTACCCGAACACGGAAACCATAGCTTTATTGTAGCAGATTTTTCAGACCCTAGAGATTTACAAGAAAAGGTCATCAAGTTTATCAATAACGACCATGGATTCCATATTCTTGTTAATAATACTGGCGGACCAAGAAGCGGAAACATTTTAACAGCTAGTTTAGATGAATTTGAAAATGCCTTTGTACAACACATTAAATGCAATCATGTATTGGCCCAAGCTACGGTTCCATTTATGAAAGATGAAGGGTTTGGAAGAATTATAAATGTTATTTCTACGTCGGTCAAAGAACCTATTCCTGGTCTTGGCGTTAGCAATACTATTAGAGGCGCTGTTGGCAATTGGAGTAAAACATTATCAAATGAAGTGGCAGCTTTTGGTATTACTGTAAACAATGTGTTACCAGGGTTTACTGATACTGAACGCTTAACAGAGATTATTGCGATAAAAGCAAAAGGCACTGATATTTCAGTTGAAGAAATGACAAAAATCATGAAAAACCACACGCCTGCAAAACGTTTTGCCCAACCAGAAGAAACTGCAAGTGTGGTTACTTTTTTGGCAAGTGAGGCTGCAAGTTATGTTAATGGAATAAACATCCCTGTTGATGGTGGAAGGACAAAAAGTTTGTAACTTTATAACAAGCAAAAACCAACTTCGAAGCATTCACAAAAAACATAAAAACATGCATAAATTAGTTTCTCCCTTAAATTTTAAAGCTTGGATTGAAGAAAACAGACATCTTTTAAGACCTCCTGTTGGCAATAAATGCGTTTGGAAAGATGGTGATTTTATTGTAATGGTTGTTGGTGGTCCCAATAATAGAAAAGACTATCATTATAATGAAACTCCAGAATTTTTCTATCAGGTAGAAGGTGACATGGTTTTAAAAATTATAAATAATGGGCAACCAGAGGATGTACATATAAAAGAAGGCGATATTTATTTACTGCCTCCAAAAGTGCCACATTCGCCACAACGTGTTGTCAATACAGTTGGATTGGTTATTGAGTATCCACGTTCTAAAAAAATGAATGACGCCTTAGAGTGGTATTGTGAAAACTGTAATCATTTATTGTATCGAAAGAAATTTAAGCTTGATAATATAGAAACCGATATGCCCAAGATTTTTGACAAGTACTACTCTAGTGAAGAAAAATGTACTTGTGAAAAGTGTGGTACAAAAATGGAAGCCCCTAAAAAAGTTTAAACAAAAAATATGGCACGCAAACTCCGCATCAATGGGCATTCGCATTTACTTCCTTATCCTGAGGAAATCCCCCAATTTATGAAAGAAAAAGAAATTTTTTGGGTAGATGATGAACGTAAATGTATGCTTCAAAAAGGGTGGAGAAGACCCGTAACAGATTCCAGTTTCTTCTTGCATGAAAAATTAGAATGGATGGAACGCAATAAACTAGATCATGCAGTTGTCCTAAACTTATCGCAACTTTATGGCAATGGACTACGCTTAGAAGAAATGAAAAAAGCGCTTCGTTTTCAAAACGATTTTAATGCAAAAATACAGCATGATCATCCAAAAAAATTCACTTGCGGTTTTGTAGTACATCCTGGGTTTATTCATGGTGCCTTATATGAAATTGAACGCTGTGTTGAGCAATTAGATATGAAAGTACTGTGTTTACCAACACATTTTATGGATTCTATTGGACAATGGCGGTCTGTTTTTGACCAAGAAAACGATGCCATCTTCGAATTAGCTGATAAATACAAATTAGCTATTGAAATACATCCTTATGACGGAGACAAAATGATAAATCTTGAAAATTCATCATGGCGATTTCATTTAATATGGATGCTTGCCCAATGCGGAGATGCTTATCATTTTTATACGTTGAACGGTATGCAAGAACGTTTTCCCAATATAAGAACTTGTTTTGCTCACGGTGGGCAGCTGGCTCAAATGAATTTAGGAAGGCGTATTCAAGGATTTGATGGCAGACCAGATTTATTTCGAGGAAAACACCACCCAAGAAAAGCAGTTGGGCATCCTAATATTTATTTTGATACCTTGGTTCATGATACCGATTCCCTAAAACTTATGATAGATCGTCAAGGCAGTAATCAAGTCATTATGGGATTAGACGATCCCTATCCTTTAGGTGAAATGGAGAGCGATGCACAATCTTCTTACCCAGGAAAATTATTAGACCTAGCTATTAATAAAAACATTATCAACAAGGAACAATACGAGGACATATGGGAAGACAACGTATTGCGCTGGTTATTTGGTAATGATGATACTGCGAAACAAAAACTAGTAAATAGAATTTTGTCCAATTAAAATAAGACATCTAATGTTGGTATATTTGCAATATCAATTTCATCAATTATCATAAACTATGATGTTTGGTGCTTATTAATGATTATTCATGCATTTTATACCTGAAGAATTAGATGATTATGTTGTAAACCATTCTGAAAACGAACCAGAATTATTGCAACAACTTGGTAGAGAAACCTATCAAAAAATATTACAACCACGCATGCTTAGCGGCCACTACCAAGGACGTGTTCTAAGTATGATTTCTAAATTAGTAAATCCAAAAAACATATTAGAAATAGGTACTTACACAGGCTATTCTGCCTTATGCTTAGCTGAAGGGATACAAGCTTCTGGAGTATTACACACCATTGATATAAATGAAGAATTAGCTGATTTTCAACGAAAATATTTCAACAAATCAGATTATGGCAATCAAATTTTTCAGCATATTGGGGATGCCTTAGAAATTATTCCAAATCTTGATACAACTTTCGATTTAGTGTTTATTGATGCCGATAAAGAAAACTACCCCAACTATTTCAACATAGTTATTGACAAATTAAACCCTGGAGGTATTATTTTATCCGACAATGTGCTTTGGAGTGGTAAAATACTTGAAAATTTAAAACCCGATGACATGGCCACAAAGGCATTATTGGAATATAATATCCTTTTAAAAAATGATGAAAGGGTTGAAACCGTTGTAATACCTATTAGAGACGGGTTAACTATTAGTAGAAAAGTCTAGTAACAATCACCTATCTTAAACTGCCAAAAGAGATTTTACAGGATTATCATTATCAGGTAACTTGCATGATTTACTAAGTTGAATGTTGGTTTCGATGATTTGGTAAAATTCATAAGTATCAAATGGTTTATAAATAATATCATTAAAACCAATACCATTATCATCGCAATCCTTTTTTATAGTATCAACATCAGATGCTGTTAGTGCTATTATAGGGATATTCGTATCGAATTCTCTTATGTGACGAGTTGCCTCTTTACCATTCATAATAGGCATGTTGATATCCATTAAAATAAGGTCAAATTCGTTAATCTTAGCTATATTTAATGCCTCCAAACCGTTATTAACAACAACAGATTCGTAATTAGCTTTTTTAAGTAAGTTTTGTGTAACGACTTGGTTAATCTTATTATCTTCTACAACTAAAATCTTGTACTTGTTGTTTAACGATTTTAATCCTAATTCGTTTTTATATTCCAGTTTATTTTTTTCTACTTTATCTACATCTATTTCAAAAGTTATATTAAAACTAAAAGTCGTTCCTACTCCTACCTCACTTGCAAGTTCAATTTCGCTATTAAATAACTCTACTAAGTTTTTGGTTATTGAAAGCCCTAAACCTGTACCTTGATAGTTAATATTATTGTTTTCATCTAATTGTGAAAAATTATCAAAAACAGTATCGAATTTATGCTTAGGTATACCGCAACCATCATCTTCAATTTCAAAACGTATTTTAACTTCGTTTGTATTTGTATCCAACATGATTACTCGAAGATTAATACATCCGCCTGCCGTAAATTTTATACTGTTTCCTATCAAGTTAATTAAAATTTGAGAAAGTCTTACTTTATCACATTTTATATATTGCGGAAGTTGTTTATCTATTAATACATTAATTTTATTGTTAGTTTCCTTTAATCTAAAATCAAAAGAATCAACAATATTCTTTACTAATGTTTTTAAGTTAACCGAAGTATTTTTCAGTTCTATTTTTTGAGATTCAATTTTGCTTACCTGTAAAATATCATTGATAAGATTTAATAAATAATCTCCTGAATATTTTAGTGAATTTATAAGTTTGGTATCATTTTCACTTAAATCATTATTTTCAAGAAGTAATGAGGTAATACCAACAACACCATAAAGAGGTGTTCTTAATTCGTGGGTTACATTTGAAATAAATTTCGATTTCAACTCTGATGATTTCACAGCTTCGTTTCGAGCAATTTCCAATTGTTCATTCTGGTCTTTTAAGATATTAGTTAATTTTCTTTTAGAAATATAACTTCTATAAACTGTAATCAACGACACCAAAAATAGAAATAGAGCTATCGTAATAATGATGTTCAAGTTCTTTACTTTATTAGTAATTTCAACTTGTTGTATACGTTCTGTGTTTGCTATTTGGGCATCCTTTTTATAATCTTCAATAAGGTATTTGGATCCAGCAATTGATTTTCGTTCAGATTTTGCCTTACTAATAAATTGATCAAGATTCTTATTATATTTTAATAGTGCATGATATGCCTGTTTATCTAAATCTTGTTTATCTAAAGACAAGGCTGACTTTTTATAAATATTAAGCAAAAGCAAATTATTATTCTGCCTATTACTACCATTATTTTGTTCTAAAAACGCTAAGGCCTCATTGAATTTTTTATTCGCATTATTATACAATTCTTTTTCAATGAAATACAAGCCATGGGTATACTTAAAATTTGCATAAGCATATGAATCTGCCTTATAACCATTTAAATTTTCTTCGGCACGCAAAAGATATATTAATGCTTTATCTGTTAGATTGTTCTCTAGATATAATTGGCTTAAATTAATTTGAATAGCAAACAAAACATTTAATTGCTTATCAAGATTATTATGATCCTTAACATTACCAATAGAAGCATACTTTAATGCATTCTCAAAATAAGAGCGTACTAGATTAAATGATTTCTCTTTTTTGTATAATTTTCCTAAGTTTAAATATGATTTAGCTATTAAATAATTGTCTTCAATTTCTATTGAAGATTTAAGAGTCATTATAAATCTACTCTTGGCAGCATCATACTCCTCTATTGATGCATAAATTTGCCCCTGAATGAAATTAGCCAAAGCACTACCGTAAACGTCATTAATAGATACCGATAACCTTTTGGACTGGTTAATTGAAGCTAGAGCATTTACAATCTCGTTGTTATCATAAAACTGTAATGCTTCAGAATTTAAACTATCTATTTGAAAGATTGTGTGCTTATCGTCTTGAGAATAAGACAGGTTAATTATGCACAGAAAACATACAAGTAGGATTGTTTTCATTTTAATTAGGGTTATAGATTTGGACTTGCAATATATTTTTCAATACGCGAGAAAATGAAAATACTCGTTAAAAACCTAATTTAAACGTTAACAGGTAGATAGTAGAGATAAAACTTACATTAGGATTAGAATTTACGCTTTACAGAACCTGTAAAATCGTCTAAATCATCTTTAACCTTGTTTAGTTCCTTTTTAACATCATCTGTTATGCTCGTATCAATCCCATTTTTTTCGGCTGTTTTGGTAATTTCATGCTTAATATCGTTTGTAGCATCTTTAAGGGTACGCATGCCTTTACCTAAACCGCGTGCTATTTCTGGTAACTTATCTGCACCAAAAACCATGATGACAATAAATAGTATAAATGCTATTTCTGCACCACTAATAAATAAAAATGTCGCTTGTTGTATCACAACGCAAATATAGTGAGTGTTTTGTTAGAATAAAAAAAGCCGATTGTAAAATCGGCTTTTAATTTAATTTTTTTTTATCCTTTAACTTTTTCTTTAAATTGATCAAAATCACTTTGTTGTACTTCTTTGGGCCATGAATTATTGGATACATCTACATCTGCAGTCTCTAAATCAGGATCTATTAACAAATTAGTAATGGCTTTTTGAGTTTTAAAAACCTTTTTTACTTCATTTTCATTATACCTCCATATTTGTGCTGGGAATGTTTTTCTCTCTTTAGTACCATCTTCATAAGTTAATTCCAAAATTATAGGCATTACCAACCCTCCTGGTTTTTCAAAAGTAACTTCATAAAAATATTTTGGTGCATCGCCTAATCGCTCTTTTTCTTTATCATTTAAACTATTTAAATGCTCATTTAAGACCGCGAAATCTGAAGCATCCTTGGCATCTTTTGGTATAACACCATCTTCAGCTTCAGCATAATAAATCAGTTTCCCTTTATAATCATCAAGACTAAAATTATTTAGCTTAGCAACTTCCTTTGCTTTTTCTGTTGGTTTATCTGTTAAGTAATAACTTTTAACCTGTTTAACACCTATGTCTGTATAATCTGTAGTATAGAACCATCCTCTCCAAAACCAATCTAAATCCATTGCAGAGGCATCTTCCATACTTCTAAAAAAGTCTGCTGGCGTTGGGTGTTTAAACATCCACCTCTTTGAGTATGTCCTAAAAGCATAATCGAATAATTCTGGTCCCATAATAGTATGCCTTAACATATATAACCCAGCTGCTGGTTTTGCATAAGCATTAGGTCCAAATTGATGCACATAATCTCCTTGAGACATAATTGGAGAGATATAACTCTGGTCTCCTCCCATATACGGTACCATATCTTTAGGTAAATTACCTGTTATAAAATTAGGATCATAATCTAATTCTGCCAATGTTTCTACAAATGAGTTTAAACCTTCGTCCA
This sequence comes from uncultured Flavobacteriaceae bacterium, assembly GCA_947501845.1. Lineage (GTDB taxonomy): Bacteria > Bacteroidota > Bacteroidia > Flavobacteriales > Flavobacteriaceae > Flavivirga. The sequence continues at coordinate 78,863 of CANMXP010000007.1, forward strand.
TCCAAGTCCATTGACGCTCATCACTATTAACGATCATTGGAAAAAAGTTATGACCTACTTCATGGGTGATAACACCTATCATACCTCTTTTTAATCGTTCTGAATAAGTTCCGTCAGGATTTGGTCTCCCATAGTTAAAACAAATCATAGGATATTCCATTCCCATCTGCGCATGTACTGATACTGCTTTATTATAAGGGTAATCAAAAGTAAGTTTAGAATATTCCTCTAATGTATTAGCTACAACTCTAGTTGAATGCTCTTCCCAAAGCGGGTTACCCTCTTTAGAATATAACGAAATTGCCATTACGGTCTTTCCATTAATATCTACTGCCATAGCATCCCATAAAAATTTCCTTGAAGTCACAAAAGCAAAATCCCTTACATTTTTAGCTTTAAAATGCCATGTTTTTGTCTTTGTACTTCGTTCTTTTTCTGCTTTTTCCGCCTCTTCTTGTGTGACAATAAAAACAGGATCTTTGAATGATTTTTTAGCCAATTCAAAACGTTTAAGTTGTTCTTTAGTCAATACATCCTTTTCATTTTGCAACACACCTGTTGCTTCTAATTTATGGTCTGCTGGCACAGTTAATTTAACCTCAAAATCTCCAAATTCTAGAGCAAACTCACTACGTCCCCAAAATTGCATATTTTGCCAGCCTTCAACATTATCGTAAACACAAAGTCGCGGATAGAATTGAGCAATGACATATGTACTATTGCCATCTGGAAACGCCTCGTAACCAGACCGCCCTCCATCAACAATATGATTATTGACATTGTACCACCATTTAATTTGAAATTTGAACACTGCTCCAGGAGCTAACGGTTTGGGCAAATTAATTCGCATCATAGTTTGATTTACCATAAAAGGCAAATCTGAACCATCACTATTTTTCACATAATCAATATTAAAACCTCCATCAAAGGGTTTCTTTAAATTTGCTTTGGCAAAGCTTATTGGACCATTAAGAGGACTATCAAAAGATTCTGTAGCGATATCTGGGGTCTTAGAGTCTTTAGCTCGCATATTTTGGTCAAGCTGTACCCATAAATATTCCAAATAGTCCTTAGAATTGTTGTGATATGTTATTTTTTCGTTTCCATAAATCTGATTTTTAGATTCATCCAAACGAATATCCATTATGTAATCAACTTTTTGTTGTGTGTATTTGTGACCAGGGGCACCAGAAGCTGTTCTAGTATCGTTTGGTGTAGGCAATACATCTTTCATTTGCCTAAATTTATTCTGATCTGTATGACCTTGAGGCTTTGCTTTTTCTTGTTCTTGTGCAAAAATACTAGTCGAAACAAAAACCACAGAAAGGAAATAGTACTTGAGTTTTTTCATTATCAATTTTTATATTTTGTTTGATGAATTAAGTGTTTCAGTAACAATTATTGATTTATTGTCACAAAAAACACTCGAAAATAATGAATTCGAAAAGGTTTTAACTAAGTTTTAACTTACTTTTAATTAAACTTTAACAATGTATTGTCCTTTTCTGGAATAAGTATAAAACTTTTTTGTTTGGAGTTGATTTTTGTCTTTATTATGTTTTGCTGGTCTTTGAATAAATCGAATAATACCTTATTACTAATTTCAAAAGATTCGATGCTATGAATACCTTCTATTTCTAAATAGCAACGTATAATATCCTGATCGTATTCTTTACCTATAAAATTAAGATCGGTTTCTTTATTATTAATCTTAACTTTTATGCTTTCTTTTAAATAGCTACTAATATAACTATCTGTTGTCTTTGGTTCATCTTCTATTGCCAATGTAATAGACTCATCATAACGATGACGTAACAAGTTTTCAAAATCATCAATAAAAACCCTTGTTGTTATTTGTACAGATTGTTTCTCTTCTATAAAATTAATTTGGGTAACACTTATATAATATTTGTGTAGGCTTGTAAACGCAAACAGAGGGATTACTAAAAAAAATAAAAATGGTTTAATAAATTTCATCTAAATATTTTTTGCTAAGGTAATTATTTTGAGGCTTCAGTTTATTCTTCTTATTATTAATGAATGTTTCAAAAAACGTTCCAAAAGCATATCAGTCATTCTCAGTCTCTACATTTTCCACATACTGTTTGTACTTATGCCTCAAAAAAATAAGTATTTCGAAATCAGTTCGATTTTTACAATATTTCACAAAATTTTCGTCATCTGCACAGAAATAGAAAAAATCCATTCTTAAGGCTTCATCTAATGGATTTGAAGCAAAAAAATCTTTAGACAACCTTGCTTTTATAGTGTGCATTAAAACTTCTTTCCTCTCAATCCTTACACGGTTTTTCAACATTTTTGTTCTTCCCGAAATACCATTTAATATTGGATTTAAAGGTACACCTCCCCCCAATAAACCTAGTAGCATTTCTGGTCTAAATGCTCCTGCTTCACTTAAACGTCGTTCACTCTGCGTAGCTATTCTACCTGTGTAACCTGGTATACCTACATCATAAAAATTTATAGGTGGATTGCCTTCAACGTTGGCAATATCTTTAAGCAAGTCTCCTGTTAAAACTTTACCCACTACAACTTCATCTAATTCATTAATATGTTCATCTAATTTCACCAAAAGTATTTTAGTAGACATCGTATGATTTGAAATAACGACTTCCTTTAATTTATGCTGAACGGACGAAAAGACCAAAGAATCATTTAAAGCAACATTAATTTTAAACGCTCCCGCTTTGTCGGTTATCGTAAAAACTTGAGCTGTTTTATTAATAACATGAATATTCTCAACCCCAGATTCGCTTTGAACTTTCCCAAATATTTCAATTGATTGGGATAAAATTTCTTGAAAAGAAAAGAAAACAAATATTATTAAAAGGCTATTAATTTTTAACATCCTGAAGTTTTAAAAACAACTCACTTTGTTTTATCAAAAACTCAATAAGCTGTATTTCATTTTCACGCTTATAAAGCTTTGAAGCAATACCTTTCTCTTCCACAAAATCAATAAAAGCTGATACCTGATTTGATGGGATATTAAAAGTTTGGATTATATATTTACGACTATAAACATCTAACAACTTTTTTACTCTTGGCTTTTCTTTTACCCGCTCTTTAGATAAATTTATTTTAGGAGATAGATTTGTTTTAAATAATAATTCAAGAATTTTTACAGCGTCAGGAAGGTAATTACGTGCTTCTGGGTCAATTACAGATTTCAAGTGATTTTCAACAACCTCACTATCAAATGCTTTAACGTCATTATATTCAAAAGCAGCATCTATATTCTCCATATTAACACGTATGGGTTCTACAGTTTTAACATTTGCCACATCTGTTAATATATTACCTGTAAGACCAGACGAAAGTGTCACAGCATCTAGTTGGTTAACCTGTTCAACCAATTGTATTTTTAACTGTTTTGTTTTAACAACGTCTTTATCTACAGCAACCGAAACCGTTTGAAATTGTAATGCAGAAATTTCAATGACATCACGTAATGCTACTTTAATAACGAATTCGCCCTTATCATTGGTAATAGTACCTTTATTTGATGACGTATTATAGATTGTTACTGCTTCAACATCATTACTAGCTGAAAGAATAATCCCTTTTACTTCTACCCTATCAATTGATTGCCCACTTACGCAAAGTGATAAAAAAAAGAGTATAAAAACAGCTAATACTTGTTTCAAGTTGGTTGAATTAAAGTATAAAGAACGCTTTTCAAATCTTAAATAAATCGAAAAACCATTTTAAACTTTTGTTAAAACACGCTTAAAACCTAAAAAGCTTTATTGAAACTTATTGTTTTTTATCATTCAAACTTAAAAAGGCTAGGCTTTTTTCATTCAACAATTCGAGAAATTCCATTTCTTTTCCATAATTAAGTAGTGAAAAGTCAAAATCTTTACTTTCAACAAACCTTATAAACTCTTCTACTCGATGGCTTGGGATATTAAAGTTATCAATTAAAAACTCAGAACCAAAATAATATTTTATTGATTCTACAGGAACATCTGGAACACCAGATTTCTTTTTATCAGCAACTCCAGATCTAAACAACGGTAGTAATAATTGATCAACCACATTTACTATATTGAGTCCGTTTACCATAGTTTGATTCTCAGAGTTCAGCGTAATGTTTTTGGCTTTAGACTTGTAATCGTCCTTAAAATCAAAATCATCACTATGTTTAATTCCAAAATACAGCGCATCTAATTTGGGTCTAAAAATATCTGTATTATGTACATCTGTTTTCAAATTTCCTGATAATCCTTTTGTCGATACAACAATCTCCTCCAACTTATAAACTTCTTCAATTAAAAAAAGCTTCATTGTTTTAGATTGCATAATGGCTTCATTAATTTTAAAATTAAGATTTTGGTATTGCAATGCACTTACCTCTATTAAATCATCTATTGCTACCCGCAATTTAAATTCTCCCTTTTCATTGGTAACAGTACCTTTATTTGATGATATATTAAAAATAGTGATACCAGAAATATCACTGCTTTCAACTATAATTTTTCCGTTAACCTGTACGCGCTTAATGTTTTGAGAAAAAACATGTATTGTAGATAATAGCGCAAAAAAGAGAATCGTTTTTTTCATATTATATTTTTACTGAAAATAACATTTTTATTAGACTTTTCAATACTTAAACCTATAAAAAATTTTTATACATAATATTAATATTAATTGTATAATAGTTAGTTTTACTCTAGAAATATTTATTATGAAACATATAATTATTGCGAGCACTTCAACAATTCATGGTAGCGGTTATTTAGATTATATTTTAGATGATCTAACTACTCTTTTTAAGGATATTAAAGAGGTTTTATTTATTCCTTATGCCAGACCAAGTGGTATATCTCATGACGACTATACTAAAACTGTACGTGCAGCCTTTTCTAAAATAAATAAAAATGTTACAGGTATTCATACTTATACAAACCCTATTGAAGCTATTAAAAAAGCCAAAGCTATTTTTATTGGTGGTGGCAATACCTTTGTTTTAACAAATCAGCTTTACAAAAACAATTTAATAGCCCCTTTACAAACAGCTATAAAAAAAGGAACACCATATTTAGGTACAAGCGCAGGTAGTAATATTTGTGGGCTAACTATAAAAACAACCAACGATATGCCTATTGTATACCCGCCAAGTTTTAAAGCCTTAGGTTTTGTCCCCTTTAACATTAACCCACATTATTTAGACCCAGACAAAAACAGCAAGCATATGGGTGAAACTCGAGAAACCAGAATAAAAGAATTTCATAATTTCAATACTCAACCTGTTATTGGTTTACGAGAAGGTAGCTGGCTAGAAGTAAATAATACTTCTATTATATTGAAAGGGCATTTAACTGCACGTATTTTTGAATACAATAAGCCACCTTATGAAGTAGATTCTGGAACTGAACTAAACCATTTAAAATAAAAGGAGGTCTAAAAAGTGTTATTCAGAACATAGTGAAGAATCTCTTAAAATACTGTTTTTCAAAATGTTGAAATTTTTCAACTTTAGCTTGCGCTGAGCATAGTCGAAGTACTCAAAATGACAATTATATGAACTTATTCAGCCTCTCTAGAACGGGAGACCAGATTGCTTTCGACTCCGCTCAAGATAAACTTCTCACCCTAAATAACATGAGTTCGATGTAACTTGATTTGATTTTTTCATATATATGTTATTGATTTTTAACGCTGTGTTATTTCGACAGAGAGAGGGATGAGCGACTAGGAATCTCATTTAATGTAGATTCTTCCTCATTCTTCGTCTGAATGACAACGATTTTCATTAGACAAAACATAAACTTATATCATTATCAACATGTTTTATATTAAACTCTCCCTAAATAAAACTTTTAAAGAAAATTTTAAACCAGGTTCCTTTCGGCTGCGCGCTCAAGATAAACTTTTCACCTTAAATAATATAGTTCGATGTAACTTGATTTGATTTTTTAATATATGCTATTGATTTTTAACACTGTGCCATTTCGACAGAGAGAGGGACGAGCGACGAGAAATCTCATTTAATCTAGATTCTTCCTCATTCTTCGTCTGAATGACAACGGTTTTCATTAGATAAAACGTAAACCTATCATTATCAATATGTTTTATATTAAACTCTTACTAAATAAAGCTTTGAAGAAAATTTTAAACATAAAAAAAGCTCCATAATTCATATGGAGCTTTTAGAGCGGGAGACCGGGTTCGAACCGGCGACATTCAGCTTGGAAGGCTGACGCTCTACCAACTGAGCTACTCCCGCATTTTGTGGTGCAAATATATAAACTGTTAACTTATTTGCAAGAAAAAGTTATATCTTTTTTAAAAAATGATATCCTAAAATATTAAAACCCTCATTGTAATAAAATTTATGCGAGGCATAATTACTTACATAGGTATTTAATTCCACAGTTTCATAGCCTTTTTCTTGGGCATAATTATATATCCACTCGAAAAACAGTTTGCCTAAACCTTTACCTCTATAGGCATCATCTATGTATACATGATCTGCTTCTACGCTTCTTCCAGAATAGTGACGCGTACAAAACCATAAGCCCGAAACTCCTATTAATTTATCACCATCATATATTACTGCACATTCATAATTTTGAGTAACCATTTCAGAAAAACGCTGTTTTAAAACAGCATAAGAAATTTTATCATCATTTAGTTTTTGCACTAAAGGAATGACAGCATTTATATTTTCTTTTTCTATAATTTTAAATATGAAAGCCATCGAATATTTTTTATAAATGAATATTCAAAATTAATTCTATTTCTATAATTACTCTAGTGACTTTTAATAAAATTGGTGTCTAAAATAAACAAGGTAGCTTAATCTTAGATTTACATTAATTTAAAATGAGTTCGTTTGATGCTTAAAAATTTTATATTTTTAATTGCATTAAATTTTAAAAAATGAGAGGAAAAAGTCTTAAAATCCGTTTACTAATAGGTGCAGCCATTGCATTGTTCTTTGTTATTAAGAGATGTAGTCAACGAGAAGTAAACCCATATACGGGGAGAACACAAACTATATCTATGACTCCAGACAAAGAAATTGCTATTGGTTTACAAAGCGCACCGCAAATGGCACAACAGCATGGTGGCCTACATCCAAACAATCAATATCAGGCTTTGGTTGATAATGTTGGAAATAAATTGGTTAACAATAGCATAGCTAAAGAAACACCCTATCAATACGAATTTCATTTATTAGCAGATCCTAACACTATTAATGCATTTGCATTGCCTGGTGGTCAAGTATTTATAACCCATGCTTTATTTTCCAAACTAAAAAACGAAGATCAATTAGCTGGAGTTTTGGGTCATGAAATTGGACATGTTTTAGGACGTCACAGTGCAGAAAGAATAGCAGAAAGTGAATATTGGCAAGGTCTGGCTACAGCAGGTTCGGTTGGAGCGGATATGGGTGGCTTAGTAAGCGGTATTGGCCAAAATACATTACTCACCAATGGAAGGGATGACGAATTGGAAAGCGATGAGCTTGGTGTACTTTTTATGATCAAGGCTGGTTATAACCCTGAAGAAATGATCGCTGTTATGGAAATTTTAAAAGACGCCGCTGGTCCTAATCGTGTTCCAGAATTCCAAAGCACGCATCCAGACCCAGATAATAGGATTGAAAAAATTCAAGAAGCTATAGAAAAATACAAAAATCAATAAAACAAAAAAGCCTTGAAAAATCAAGGCTTTTTAAGAGTGACTAACTCAAAATAACTATTTAATTTTATAATTATTTTTTCTTTTTTGCTTTTGCTTTCGTGATCGCATCTTTTATAATTGCAGCAGCATCTGTTGCTCCATGCAATTCAGCATACTTTAATGCTGTCATTTTTTTAGCAGATTTTGCTTTTAAATTAGCTCCTTTAGCTATTAAAAGCTTTAAAATCTCAGTTCTGTTAAATTTAGCGGCATACATGATTGGGGTCATTCCATTAGACATTTGATTTACATCTGCACCTCTATTAATAAGTTTCTTAACAGTTTCTAAATCTCCTTTGGCGATTGAAACACAAAATGAGTTCACTTTAAATACAAACTCAACATTAGTAGTATTAATGTTTTCTGTAGCAGTTTTAGCATTGGCAGTTACTAAAGAGAAACACAATGCAATGGCGGTAATAATGACTGATTTTTTCATGATGAAAGATTTAATTTGATTTATGATTTTCGTTTTTTGGTATACTAAAGAGACGATATTAATTTTTAACTGTTACATAAAAAACAATAAATAACACATTTTTAACTTTTTTTTCACAAATAATTAACTGAATGATTCTTTTTTTATAAACCTCGAAAAAGCCTTGAAAACTCTAGTATTTGAAAGGTTATTTCCGCATTCTTTTATTTAACTTCTTTATCTTTGCTTCTTATTAAAATTTTAACAAAAATGAACAAAAAAGTTATCTTAATGATACTTGATGGTTGGGGTAATTCTCCAGACCCTAAAGTTTCTGCAATCGATCATGCAAATACATCTTTTATAGATTCACTTTACCAAAAATACCCGTTCGCTACCTTAAGGACAGATGGGCTACATGTTGGCTTACCAGAAGGCCAAATGGGAAATAGTGAAGTGGGGCATATGAATCTTGGAGCAGGACGTATCGTTTACCAAGATTTGGTAAAAGTTAATTTGGCAGTTAAAAACAAAACATTAAATAACGAAAAAGTATTGGTAGATGCGTTTAATTATGCTAAAACCAATAATAAAGATGTTCATTTTTTAGGCTTATTAAGTGATGGTGGTGTGCATTCTCATATTAACCATTTATTTGGGCTACTAGAAGCCGCTAATGATTTTGGTTTAACCCAAACTTTTGTTCATGCATTTACCGATGGCCGAGATGTAGATCCAAAATCTGGTTATGGTTTTCTTACCGAATTGGAAGATCAATTAGAAAAAACAAATAGCAAATTAGCTACCGTTACTGGTCGTTATTATGCAATGGATAGAGACAAACGTTGGGAACGTGTAAAATTAGCTTATGATGCCATGGTTAATGGTCATGGAGAAAAATCTACTAATGTTACAGAGACTGTTCAAAAAAGCTATAAAAATGATATTACCGATGAATTTATCAAACCAATAATTATGGTTGATGAAGCTGGTAATCCTCAAGCAAAAATCAAAGAAGACGATGTTGTTATCTTTTTTAATTTTAGAACAGATCGTGGTAGAGAATTAACAGAGGCTTTATCGCAAACCGATTTCCATGAGCAAAACATGCACAAATTGAATTTGCACTATGTAACGCTTACTAATTATGATGAAACATATAAAAATGTAAACGTTATATTCAATAAAGAGAATTTATCTGAAACACTGGGTGAAGTTTTAGCAAAAAATAATAAAAAGCAAATTCGTATTGCTGAAACAGAAAAATATCCACACGTTACATTCTTTTTCTCAGGTGGAAGAGAAGAGCCTTTTAATGGTGAAACACGTATTTTAAGAAACTCACCAAAAGTAGCCACATACGATTTAAAACCTGAAATGAGTGCTTATGAATTACGTGATGCATTGATTCCAGAGCTTGAAAAAGGTGAGGTTGATTTTGTTTGTTTAAACTTTGCAAATGGTGACATGGTAGGTCATACAGGCGTTATGGAAGCTGCTATAAAAGCTTGTGAAGCGGTAGATCAATGTGTAGAAGACGTTATTACATCAGCCTTAGAAAATGACTATTCTACATTGCTTATAGCTGATCATGGAAATTGTGAAACCATGATAAACCCTGATGGATCACCAAATACGGCACACACAACAAACCCAGTTCCTGTCATTTTAATCGATAAGGAATTAAAAACTATTAAAGATGGTATTTTAGGTGATATGGCACCTACCATTTTAAAGTTAATAGGTGTTGAACAGCCTGAATCTATGACTCAGCAGGCTTTAGTATAAATGGGTAAAAAATAAAATGTTGTACTTTTGTTGTAAACCCAAGTTTATAACTTAAAATGAATTTTAACAACCAACTCGTTATTGCAATAGATTTTGACGGTACTATTGTTGAAGATGCATATCCTAAAATAGGAAAGCCAATATTGTTTGCTTTTGAAACTTTAAAAAAGCTGCAAGATGATGGGCACCGACTTATTTTGTGGACTTACAGATCTGGAAAAAGATTAAATGATGCCGTTGAATTCTGTGAGGATCATGGTATTCACTTTTATGCTGTAAATAATAGTTTCCCAGAGGAGAAATATACAGACGATGTAAGCAGGAAGATTAATGCCGATTTATTTATTGATGATAGAAATATTGGAGGTTTTTTAGGCTGGGGAGAAATATATCAAATACTCACAAATACACCCCCCCCTGAAATTCCAAAAAAGAAAGGCCTCCTTAGTTTTCTTAAATAGTGCATTATTAAATTAATTGGTAATAGGTTTTATCAATAGATTCTCTATGATCTGGATGAGCAATATCGACAAGAGCTTTAACTCTTTCTTTTATTGTTTTACCATATAGATTAGCGATTCCATATTCGGTAACTACATGGTGCACCTCTAATATAATCCATTTGCCCTCCTACACCAGAGTACATCTTAGCTCCAATAGAATCCGCACATACCTGTCCTGTTAAATCTACCTCGATAGCAGAATTAATAGCTACCATTTTAGGGTTTTGCTTAATAATAGACACATCATTCACATAATCTGAAGCACGCATTTCTACAAACGGATTATCATCAACATAATCATACAGGTGTTTAGAGCCTATTAAAAATGTAGCTAATGCCCGTCCTGGATTTACCCCTTTAAAGTTCCCATTAATCACATCATTTAAAATAAGATCGATAACACCATCAGAAAACATTTCAGTATGCAAGCCTAAATCCTTATGATTTGTTAAACGCGATAACACAGCATTAGGAATGGTTCCTATTCCCATTTGCAACGTACTTTTGTCATCTATTAAACCTGCAACATAGTCGCCTATTTTATTTTCAATATCCGATGGATTTCCATAAGCATGTGCAGGTATGGACTCATTACATTCAACAAATACATCCACTTCTGTAATATGGATAATTCCATCTCCATGAGTTCTTGGCATCTGTTCATTTATTTGAGCAATAACAATTTTAGCGTTATCTATTGCTGCTAAAGTAGCCTCAACCGAAACCCCTAATGAACAATACCCATGCTTGTCTGGAATAGATACATGAATCAATGCAACGTTTAATGGCAAAATATTCCTCTTGAACAATAATGGCAACTCACTTAAAAAAACTGGAGTATAAGAGCCATTACCAGATGTTAGTGTATGGCGCACATTATCTCCTATAAAAAATGAATTTACGTGAAAACTTTCACTAAGCTCTGGGTTAGCATAACCAGCTTCGCCTTCAACGTGTAAATGACAAACTTCAACATTTCTTAATTCCTCGTGTCGCTCTGTCATGGCATTCATTAACAACTGTGGAGCTGCTGCAGCTGCCTGAACATAAACCCTATCGTTACTTTTAATTACTTTAACGGCTTCTTGTGCACTAAACAACCTTATACATCTTATTTAATTTTAGTATATAAATTTATTCATTTAGAGCCTTTTAAAAAATGTCAAAAGTCATATTAGCAAAAAAATATTAATACTTAATTTTAAGTATCTTTGCCATTATTTTTTTAGACATGATTGTAGTAAAAACAAAAGAAGAGATTGAGTTAATGCGTCAAAGTGCATTAATAGTTTCAAAAACGCTTGGTATGCTTGCCAAAGAAGTTAAGGAAGGTGTTAGCACCATGCAGCTTGACAAACTTGCTGAAGAATTTATAAGAGACCAAGGGGCTTTACCAGGTTTTTTGGGGTTGTATGATTGCCCATCAACTTTACTCTGTAGCGTAAATGAAGCTGTAGTGCATGGTTTACCAACAAATACCCCTTTAAAAAATGGAGATATTGTCTCTATTGACTGTGGTGCTTTAATGAACGAATTTTACGGAGATCATGCGTATACTTTTGAAATTGGTGATGTAGATCCTGAAACAAAAAAGCTTATACAGGTAACTAAAGAGTCTCTTTATATTGGCATTAGGGAATTCAAAGCAAATAATCGTGTGGGAGACGTTGGCTATGCTATACAAAAATATTGTGAAGATCATGGTTATGGTGTTGTTCGGGAATTAGTTGGTCATGGTTTAGGTAAAAAGATGCATGAAGACCCAGAAATGCCAAATTATGGGCGTCGTGGTCGTGGTAAAAAATTTGTTGAAGGTATGGTAGTAGCCATAGAGCCTATGATAAATGGAGGCACTCATAAAGTGAGACAATTAAAAGATGGCTGGACTATTGTTACACAAGACGGAAAACCTAGTGTTCATTTTGAACATGACGTGGCGCTTGTAGATGGAAAACCTGAAATACTTTCTACGTTTGCCTACGTACATGAAGCCTTAGGTATTGAAAGTAACGAGGAAGATGAGTTTAGACAAAACGCTTTAGTCCTCTAATTTTTCAGACACGATAATGGATAATGAAATACTTTATTCTAGAGAAAGGAAATTTACTGCCACATAAATATAAAGCTGATTTTATTATAAATGATAAAATAGTATTAGAACTAAAAGCTATCAATTCTTTAACTACTTCTCACATAAAACAAACATTAAACTATCTTGCAGTATCAAAATTAAAACTTGGTTTATTAATTAACTTTTGGAGAAGACAGTTTAAAATATAAAAGAATTGTTCTTTAATCATTTGTGAAAATTTGTGAAATTCGTGTCAAAAAAAGTCTTCAAAATTATATTAAATACAATACCCAGACCTCTACTTATCAGGTTAAGCTATATTATTCGCCCAATTTTAGCCTTCATTTTAAGAGGTAATACTTATACCGATCCTATAGATAACAAGAGTTTCAAAAGTTTTTTACCTTACGGTTATGGCACCCAACGAAACAATGTACTCTCTCCTTCTACTCTTTCTTTAGAACGTCATAGATTGTTATGGTTATATTTAAAAAACAAAACTGATTTCTTTCAGTCTGAACCTCTTTCAAGTTCTTCAATAAAAGAATCTAAAAGAATTACTTTAAGGGATACCGAAACAAATTCGGCATTAAAAGTGCTGCATTTTGCTCCAGAGCAGGCATTTTATAAACGTTTTAGAAAGATGAAAAATCTTGACTACGTAACAACCGATTTAAATTCTCCTTTAGCTGATGTAAAAGCCGATATTTGCAATCTGCCATTTGAAGATGATACATTCGATATTATTTTTTGCAATCACGTTTTAGAACATATTCCAGACGACACCAAAGCCATGCAAGAATTGTATCGGGTTTTAAAAGTTGGTGGCATGGGTATTTTTCAAATTCCGCAGGACTTAACTAGAGAACAAACTTTTGAAGATAACACTATAACGGATAAGAAAGAGCGTGCAAAAATATTTGGGCAATATGACCATGTGCGTGTGTATGGGCGTGATTATTTTGATAAACTCCGTAGTATTGGTTTTAAAGTAGATGAAGTAAATTACACAGCTAACCTTTCAAAAGGAGCTATTGAAAAGTATTGCTTAGCAAAAGGTGAAATTATTCCCGTAGTTTATAAATAAAAATGATTTATTAAATCTATTCTTTCATGACACAACAAATTATAATTGCTACAGGTGCTTTATTTGGTATGCTATCTGTAATTTTTGGAGCCTTTGGAGCTCATGCCCTAAAGAAAATTTTATCTACCGAACAGTTACATAGTTTTGAAGTTGGTGTAAAATACCAAATGTATCACGCGATTGTATTATTAACTATAGGCTTAAATTCTAACACTATAACCTCTGCGACCTATTGGTGTTTTACCTTAGGGGTTATATTATTCTCTTTTAGTATTTATGGGTTAGTTTTATCAGATGCTAAAGGGAAAAAGTTTTGGTTTTTAGGACCTATTACTCCAATAGGAGGTTTGCTTTTAGTTATAGGCTGGTTACTTTTAGTAATTAGCGTTTTATAAAACAACTTACTTTATAAGTTACTGTTCAGGAAACCCATTCAAAGCCAAAGTCTCCAGTTCTTTTTTATCATTCTCAAAAATCAAAAACACTTTAAGTTCGGGGTGAGATTTCAAAAAAGTTTTCACTTTTTCAATCCCCATAGCTTTAAATGCAGTGGCATAGGCATCAGCAACCATACAATCTTCTGCAATTACAGAAATACTTAACAAATTTGTTTTGCTAGGGTAACCTGTTTTTGTATCAATAATATGAGCATACCGATTGCCGTTTTTATCTATCTTAAACTTTCTATACGTTCCTGAAGTTGCCATCGCTTCATTTGTCAATACAAGGGTTCTTGAAAGTGATTGAGTTCCATCAAAATTAGGGTTTTCAACACCAACCATCCAACCGCTGTTTTTCTCAACATTAATACCGTTAGCATGAAGCTCACCTCCTATATTAACTAAATAATTTTGAATATTTTTTTCGTCTAAGAATGTTGCAATAACATCTACCGCATAACCTTTTGCTATGGCATTAAAATCTAAAAATGCACCTTTCGGTTTTGTAATCGTATTATCGGTTCTAAGGATCTTGTTGAAACCAACCGTTAACATCAAACTGTCTATTTTCAGACTGTCTAAACTTTCAATTTTACCTTCTGGCCCAAAATCCCAGGCATTTACAATAGCTCCTATAGTAGGATCGAAAGCCCCTTCAGTTTCTTTATAAATCGTTTTTGAAACTTCATATACTTTTATAAAATGACTATCTATTTTAACGGCTTCATTTCTATTTAATTTAGAGATATCCGAATTTGCTTGATACGTAGACATGGATTTGTTGATTATATAAAACAAACTATCGAATTGTCTTTCAAAATTTATATTTGTGCTATAGGTCACTTCATAAAATGTTCCAAAAACACTTCCTGAAAGTTTTGTGTTTTCAGATTGTCTTTGACATGAAATTAATAATAAAATAACTATTAGGGCTGCCGTAATCTGCTTCATTTAGTTAAAATTTGTTTCTAAAACCTGTATACCGTTATACTCTAAAAGGTATTCTTCATTTAAAAAAATGGGGCCTTTTTTATCGTTCATGTTACCTAATCCAACACCTGCGTATAGCACCTTAGCATTCTTTTCACGAGCATGCTTTTTAAATGACTCCATCCAAACAACATCATAGTTATTAGGATTATCTGGCAATATAACAGCCCTTACAATTACAAAATAATACTGTTTCTTTTTATCGATGCAAACAAACTGAGGGTGTTTTTTAAGCTTACTATTTACAGCTATAAACTCAAAACCCCGTTGTTCTAAATCTTTTCCAACATAGTTCATCGCTAGATTATGTAATTCTTGTTCAGTAAGCGGTTTACTCATAAAGCAAAATTAATATTAATAATCAACTAACACCAGATTTAAAAATGTTTAAATTTAGAAATAATAAATTAGTTTTTCATGTACAATATTTTAGAATTGCACATCTATAAATTCTAAAAACTCAGGATAAATTAATGGCTTATACGTAAGATTAAACATATAAATATTTAAAAAAAATAAGATTTTACAACACAAAATATGTATTTCGTCGATTATTTATGCCTTTAATCTACTTTGTTTCGAAAAAAAATTATATTTACCGCGTTATTAAATTAACCAAAAATAATAACACACTAACAAACCCAAATTTAGAATGGATGCGAGTTCATTCTTTTAATGATTTTAACCATGTAAAGCTCTAAATAAACAATTTTTAGTTTTACAACAATACTTTTAATTATGAATAAAACAATACTAAAAACTCTTGCGCTTTTTTGTTTTATTGTTTCGTGTAAAACAAGTGTAAAAGAAAATGCCAACACTGATGGATGTGAATTGTTTAAAGTTGGAAATTATAAATTTTATAATCCAAGAGTTTACGAACGTCCTGTAATCTTTAAAAAAGGAAGTCATCAATTATTACATGATGAATACACTCCTAAATGGTATCCTGGATACTGTGCTGAAAACTTACCTTCTTATTTCAAGTCGAAAGAAGAATTTATGAAGCATGTTCATTCTAGCGAAATAAAACGTCTTAGTACACCTTATTTTGAAAAAGTTTATAGTGCAAACAAATACAATTTAAAAGGTAAGCCTGGCTTATATAATGAAGATTATCACCTTTTATTTAGAGGTACTGTTAGCGTTAAGAATATAAACTCTGGAAATGAATACCTTTTAGTAGCAGGAAAAAGCTATATTGAAGAAGAAACTGATTACGATAAAAACACCGATTTTTATGAAAGTGATGTAAAAACTATGTTTGCATTCATGTTAGAAGATGGTGCATATAAATTAGTTGATCCAGAACTAGTATTTGGAACTTTCACAAAAGAACAACACGACAAAGTATATAATATACTAAGTGTAAAAGAATTAGTATATGCTTCTTGCTTTGAAAATGTAAACACTGTAAGAAAACCTAATTTTGATAGTTCTGCATTACCAGGTTGGGTATATAACAAATCAGATTTAGACGATTAATCATATTTATTATATTGAACTTATTTTTTAACTTTTTAATTTAGTTCTAAATAAAAATTTAGTAATAAAACGCAAAAAGCTTTACTTATTTCTCTGGTAAGGCTTTTTGCGTTTTTTATTTGTTCCACTTCCCCTCATCCACTATAGCTATTATACCTTTTATTTTCTTCCAATCTTTATAAAACATATTATCTAAACCTAATAAATTTTCTTATTTGTCTAACGATAAGGAATCCCCCCTCTCCCATTATCTCTAAAAATTTCGAATAAAATTCATCCAATGATTAAACATATGTTATAGTTTTAAATGAATTTGTATTCCAATCACAGACAGACTATAATTAGATTTACAGTCTAAACATAAAATATGAAACATATTCTTAATTTAATTTTTATTGTTGCCGCTATAGGCTCATTAAAAGCGCAAACTATTACAGTTGATGTAAACTTAAATGTAAAGCATCAATCGGGTAACGTTTCAGAATTTGAAAGAAGCAAATTTATAACTGTACATTCTACATTAGGTGATAGAGATTGGGATTCTGATGCGCAACGAAAACAATTTTTAAACGACTTTGATGTGTACTTAGGCCGTGACAATGGGTCATTACCTTGGTTCTATAGTCAAACAGGCGAAGATCCTGCAAAACCTGGTTGGCCAAGTATAGCTCAAATGCAAATTGAAGGCGACAAACAAATACAAAATTATGCTAATGATGCATCAATGCATGAGTTAGAATTTCGTGCTCAAAATTCAATGATTGGTGGACAAGCTGTTTTATATCCTACAGGAAATAGAGTTGTTGACCCCGTAACGAACAACTCTCAAGCTTATACACCAAGGCTTGATGATTTTGAACCTTTAGCAGAATATTATGCACAATCTTTATTATTAAGGTACGGATCTGGCGGTGCTACGGGTGAGCCTAAACCTGCCATGGTTGAAGTTATGAACGAGCCCTTTGTTCATGCCGATGACATCCCTACAACTCGTGAAAAAATATCAGAATTGCATAATGCGGTGGCAAAACGCATTCATGAATTAAGCCCAGAAACTTTAGTTGGTGGTTATACAGCAGCTCATCCTTCATTTGAAGCTGGAGATTTTAATTTATGGAAAAATAATTGGAAATTATTCATGGATATAGCTGGAGAAAACATGGATTTTTTCTCGGTACATTTATATGACTTTGTGGGAGACAACGATAATGGAAACCCTCAATATCGTAGTGGTAGTAATGTTGAAGCTATTCTAGACATGATTTCTGCATACAGTTTCATAAAATTTGGAGAAGTAAAACCACTAAACATCTCAGAATATGGGGCCTTTTATCCAGGAACAGCTGGTCCTTACTCACATGAGTTAGACTGGGCAAATGTGCGTTCTTTTTCATCTATGCAAATGCAATTTCTAGAACGTCAACAAGAAATATTAGTCGCCATGCCCTTCCTGTTACATAAAGCAAGTTGGTGGAGTCCACCAGAAAATGACCCTGACCGCGTATATGGCCCACGTCTATTGCGTCAAAAATGGGAAGTGGAAGGACAAACTGGAGACGAATGGGAATATGCAGATACTGTTATCTGGTACGATTTATGGAAAAATGTAAGAGGTACCCGCGCAGATACAAAAGCATCAGACCAAGATATTCAAGCAGATGCTTATGTTAGCGGCAACAAAGCTTATGTTATAATTAATAGTCTGGAATTCGAAGATAGAACCATTAGTCTACTAATGAACGGTATTAATGGTAACGATGTTCAGCAAGTGGTTGTTCGTAAAGCATATTTAGAAAATAATGCTACCAAATTAGAAGAAGAAACATTTACAGATATTCAATCTGAAGTTTTATTACCTAAGCAAGCTACTATTATTCTGGAATATACTTTTGCAAATACAATATCACAGACAGAGGAAAATATTGAACAAAAATACTATGCCACTTCTTATTACAAACCTATCAATGCAAATGAAACACAAACATTCCAAATAAATAGCGTAACAAAAACTGGTACCCATGGAGAAGCAATCCTACGTTTAGGTGTAGGACGCGACCATGGCAAGTCTTTAAAGCCCTTGGTAGAGGTTAATGGTGCAGCAGTTGAAATTCCAGAAGACTGGAGAGGTTATAATCAAAATAATAGGGATCGCTTTTTTGGTGTCATAGAAATCCCTGTATCATACGATTTAATTCAAGAAAATAATACCATTACCATTAATTTTAGTGATGCTGGTGGGCATATTTCTTCTGTAGCCATGCAAGTATTCAATTTTTCAGAAAACATACGTATAGTAGACCCAGAAAATATTCCAGCAAATAATTTCAAAATTCAAACATCAAGCGCCACATGTCCTGGGGTGGAAAACGGAAAAATTATTATAGAAGCTTTACGCCAACAAAATTATGAGATTGCTATTACTTCTACAGGTTATAATGAACAAGGTACATTCCCTAAGTCCTTTCAAGTTGAAGATCTAAAAGCTGGCACCTATAATATAGTAATCACTTTAGATGGCGTCCCCGATTATAAATATGAATTTGATTTGGTTATCTCTGAGCCCGAAAATATAGACGTAACATCTAAAGTTAACAAAGCTTCAAAAGAAGTGGAATTAAATATGTCTGGAAGTTCAGAATATATCATTACATTAAATAATGAAACTATAAAAACAACCAATAATAAAATACTCTTACCTCTTTCTAATGGGACTAACACTATAGAAATAAAAACAGAAAAAGAGTGTCAAGGAAAATTTGAAAAACAAATATTAGTTGGGAATAACCTAACGGTTTACCCAAACCCAGTTAATTCTATACTACACATAAACATTGCTGCGAAGGATAACACCGTAACAGAAATGTCTATATATAATATATTTGGCACACTGGTGTCTAGTAACGAAGCATTTATTGTTGATAACCAAATTAATACCAATGTATCTAAATTGTCATCCGGTATATATTTCGTTAAAGTAAAGACTGGAGAGGTTAATGAAATATTGAAGATAGTAAAACAATAAATAAAAATTATGTAACTTTAGGTTCTAGCATTAGAAATGGTTTTGCTGCTTTTTTAAGTAAATTAATCAGTAAAACCATTTTCTTCTTATCAGTTGGTTTGTGTTAAATTACTATTTATGAAAACTACAAAGCGCTTAGAACAAGCTTTAACAAAGTTATATACCGCATTTCATAATAATGAATTAAATCCTGAATGTTGTAAACAATGTGCCGTTGGTAATATTTTAGACAACACGGATAGTTGGAAACACCTTTCGGATGAACATGGTACATTAAAACTGAATTATATTGGTAAAGTACATGAAACACTAGGTAGAAGGTTTAATGGTTACAGACCGTTGGAATTATTAAAAATCGAAAATATTTTTTTAGAAGCCTGTGGTTATAACTTACCACTTCATCATAAAAATGATAAACCAAGCACCCCTACCAATAAAGACATTTTGTTTAATGGTCTAAGTGAAGTCATAAAGTTTTTGTGTCGTTTGGATCATGTTTCTAACGTTATGGATTACACAAAACTGTTTGAATTTGAAAATGAAAAACCTAAATATGAGTTAGAATTTTACAGCTAAAAATTTCCTAACTATTATATTTTAAATAAAGAAACCCAACATTGCTGTTGGGTTTTATTTTATATAGATTATTTCGCATGATACACTTTTCGATTTATTTCGGCTATGCTCAATAAATCTCAAGAAATACGAATGACAATTATTGTCTAACCTCCAAAGTCATCAAATCTAATATGTTCATCTGGGATACCAAAATCTTCTCCCATTTTTTGAACCGCTTTATTCATTAACGGTGGTCCACAGAAATACAATTCAATATCTTCTGGCGCTTCATGCAGGCTTAAATAGTTATCGATAACACAGTTGTGAATAAACCCAACAAAACCATCACCTGGAGCATCAATATTCTCTTTCACTTTCCAATTATCTTCTGGTAAAGGTTCAGATAATGCCAAGAAGAATTTAAAGTTAGGGAACTCTTTTTCTAACGCATAGAAGTGCTCTAAATAGAACAACTCACGCTTAGATCGTCCTCCATACCAATATGTTACCTTTCTTCCTGTTCTTAATGTTTTAAATAAGTGATATAAGTGCGAACGCATTGGTGCCATACCAGCTCCACCACCTACATAAAGCATTTCACTTTCAGACTCATTGATAAAGAATTCACCATAAGGTCCAGAAATGGTCACCTTATCACCTGGTTTTTGAGCAAATATATAAGACGATGCTACACCTGGGTTAACATCCATCCAACCGTTCTTAGCACGATCCCATGGTGGCGTAGCAATACGCACATTCAACATAATCTCACGTCCTTCAGCTGGAAAAGAAGCCATAGAATAAGCTCTCTCAACTGTTTCTGTGTTCTTCATCACCAATGGCCAAAGACCAAACTTATCCCACTCTGCTTGGAACTTATCTGGAGTTTCATGCTCTTCAGGGTGTGCAGTAATATCGATATCTGAATATTTAATCTCGCACTCAGGTATTTCAATTTGAATATACCCCCCTGCTTTATAGCCCATATCTTCTGGAATCTCAACAACAAACTCTTTAATAAAAGAGGCTACGTTATAGTTACGCACTACGGTTGCTTCCCACTTTTTAATACCAAACACTTCTTCAGGAATCGTAATATCCATATCCTGTTTTACTTTAACCTGACAAGCTAAACGTGCTCCGTGTTGTAATTCTTTACGCGTAAAATGTGGCGTTTCTGTTGGTAAAGCTTCTCCTCCACCTTCTAATACATGACACTCACATTGAATACATGTACCACCTCCACCACATGCAGATGGTAAAAATATTTTTTGAGCACCCAATGTTGTCAACAGACTATCTCCAGAAGCTACTTCAACCTCACGTTCACCATTGATAGTAATCTTTACTGGTCCTGATGGTGATAATTTTTGTTTTACAAATAATAGTAAAGCGACTAATAACAATGTAATAATTAAAAACGCTGTTACTGTTGCTACTACGGTTCCTAATGTCCCTGCTGCTAATATCATATTACTCATTTACTTTTATGTTGTTAGCCATCACTTTTTCTTCAGATGTTTCTACTTCTTTTGATTCTATATTCTTGTTAACAGAAGCTGTTTTTTCTTCTTTAGAAGCGCCTTCGTCGCCTCCTGTTAACATACCTCCAAAACTCATAAAACCAATCGCCATTAAACCTGTTATGATAAATGTAATACCCAAACCTCTTAATGCTGGTGGTACATTTGAATATCTGATCTTTTCACGAATAGCTGCAATCGCTAAAATCGCTAAAAACCATCCAATACCAGAACCAATACCATAAGTTGTTGCTAATCCTAAAGTTGGAATTTCACGAGATTGCATAAATAAAGAACCTCCTAAAATAGCACAGTTTACTGCTATAAGTGGTAAAAAGATACCTAATGAATTATATAATGATGGTGAAAACTTCTCTACAACAATTTCTACCAACTGTACCATAGTTGCAATGGTTGCAATAAACATGATAAATGATAGGAAACTTAAATCGTAAGATGCATACTCTTCACCTAACCAAGACAAAGCGCCTTCTTGTAGAATATACTGATCTAATAACCAGTTTAATGGTACCGTAATAGCTAATACAAATATTACTGCGGCACCAAGACCAACAGCTGTACTCACTTTTTTAGATACGGCTAGGTAAGAACACATTCCTAAGAACGTGGCAAATACCATGTTATCTATAAATATTGATTTGAAAAATAATTCTATATGTTCCATATTCTTTTAGTTTTCAGTTCCAGTCTCAGTTTGCAGTTTTTGCTGTTTACTGTGACTGTTACTGCTTACTGATTAGTCTTCGATTAATGCTTTGTTTCTAGTTCTTTGTACCCAAATAATAACACCTACAACAATTAAAGCCATTGGTGCCAATAGCATAAAACCATTGTTTTCATATCCAATACTATATAGCCCTGTTTTTGCAATAGGATCTCCTAATACTTTAAAACCTAATAATGTTCCAGAACCAAGTAGTTCTCTAAAGAACCCAACAATTATTAAAATAACTCCGTATCCAAGTGCATTACCTATACCATCAAGGAATGAACGCCATGGCCCATTTCCTAAAGCAAAAGCTTCAAAACGTCCCATAATAATACAGTTGGTAATTATAAGTCCGATAAAAGCTCCCAACTCTTTACTTAGTTGATAAGAGAATGCTTTTAATACCTGATCTACTATAATAACCAAGGCAGCAACTACAGTAAGCTGTACAATAATTCTAATTTTAGACGGAATAATATTTCTAATTAATGAGATAACAACATTACCTATACCTAAAACAAATAATACAGAAACTGCCATTACTATAGAAGCTTTCAATTGAGCAGTAATTGCTAAAGCTGAACAAATACCAAGAACTTGAATTGTAATTGGGTTATCGTCTGCTAAAGGGTCTAATATTAATTTGCTATCTTTTCTTGATAAAAGTCCCATAAAATACTAGTTTTTTAAAGTTTTAAAATAAGGCACATACAACTTCAAATCGCTTCTCAACATGGCTGCTACACCGTCTCCTGTAATAGTAGCTCCTGCTATAGCATCAACTTCATTATCCGTTTTATCCTTGTTCAAAGGATCTGCATTACTTTTTGAAATATTAATCCCAACAAAATTTCCTGAGGCATCTAATAAATGCTCTCCTATAAAGTCATCCATAAAGAAACGCTCCTTTATATTGGCTCCGAGACCAGCAGTTTCTCCCTGGTGATCGAAATAAGCTCCTTGTACAATCATGTTTTCATCCATGGCAACATAAGCCCAAACAGCATCCCAAAGACCTTTCCCTCTAATTGGTGCTATATAAAAAGTTTTACCTTCTTTTTCTCCAATAAATAACGGTAAACGCCTTTCTTCACCACTTTTAGCTTTAGATTGCTCTTTTTTAACATCGATCAAATAAGCTTCTTTGTTTTCTTCAGCCTTTGTTTCGTTAGTTATTACGAGTTGTTTCGTTATATATTTTGTGAACGCATCGGCTACTTTATCTGTAGAAATAAAATTAGCACTCCCCTCTTCATTTTCATTAACACCCATGGCGTATAAAATATTTTGCTGCTTTTCAATACGCTTATTCTCTGCTATATTTGGTTTTAATGATGAAGCAACAAAAGCTAATAATGCTCCAACAACCAATACCATTCCTATGGCAAATAAGATTGTATATGAATTTTTATCTGTTCTATTTTCCATCGTTATGCAACTTTAGCTTTTAAACGTTTCTTTCTTTTCTTAACATTACCTTGAACAACATAATGATCGATAGTCGGTGCAAATACATTCATTAATAGAATAGCTAACATTACACCTTCTGGGTAAGCAGGGTTAAATACGCGAATCATAATAGAAATAAACCCTACCAAGAAACCATATATCCATTTCCCTTTATTTGTTTGTGATGCTGTTACTGGGTCGGTAGCCATAAATACGGTACCAAAAGCAAAACCTCCAATAAGTAAGTGATGCCACCAGGTTGTACTCATTAATCCGTAGAATTTGCTACTCTCGGTAATCCATCCCGAATCAACTACCTGATTAAAGATTAACCCCATAACGATAGCTCCCAAAGCAGAAGACAACATAATTCTCCAACTTCCTATCTTAGCAAAGATTAAGAATAAACCGCCTAATAAAATTAATAAGGTAGATGTTTCTCCAACAGAACCTGGAATAAACCCTAAGAACATATCCATCACTTCATATCCAGCTTCTTTTCCTTGTGCCAAACTACCTAAAATAGTTTCACCAGAAATGGCGTCTAGATTTGCGCCTGCTGCAATTTCCTTAGTTCTTTCAACGGCCCCTTCAACCCATACTTTATCTCCAGACATCCATGTAGGATATGCAAAGAATAGGAAAGCACGAATTGTTAATGCAGGATTAAGAATGTTCATTCCTGTACCTCCAAAAACCTCTTTACCTATAACAACACCAAATATAACCGCAACAGCTAGCATCCATAATGGAATATCTATTGGTACTATAAGTGGTACCAACATACCAGTTACCAAATAACCTTCTTCTACTTCGTGTCCTTTTATAATAGCGAATATGAATTCAATTCCTAAACCAACACCATAGGATACAATGACTAACGGTAATATTTTCCAAAAACCAATCATAAAGTTATCCATAGTCCAAAACTCCGAACTAAAAAAACTTCCTGCTACGGCTTGAATATCTCCGACTTCTATATTATGTTGATAACCAGCATTAAACATTCCGAAAATCAAACATGGTACCATAGCCATGATAACGGTATTCATGGTACGTTTTAAATCATCGGCTACTTTTATATGAGTTCCATTGTGAGTGGTCTCATTTGGCAAGTATAAAAACGTGTGGATTGCAGAAAATGCAGGTAACCACTTTTTGTCTTTGTTCTTTACTTTAAAATTATGTAATTTTTCTTTTAAACCCATTATCCGATCTCTTTAAGCATTAAGTCTAAACCTTCTCTTATAATTTTTTGATGTGGTTGTTTAGACACACAAACAAATTCTGTTAATGCAAAATCTTCAGGAGCTACTTCATACATTCCTAAAGCTTCCATTTCATCTAAATCTTTATACATACATGCTTTTAATATCTGCATGGGGTATATATCTAAAGGAAACACTTCTTCATAAGTTCCTGTTGTTACAAAAGCACGATGCTCACCATTCGTATTGGTATTTAAATCGTATGCCTTCTTAGGACTTAACCAAGAAAAAGTAAGTGCTCTTGATGTCGATATTTTATTGAAAATAGGTTTGTTCCATCCAAAAAAATCATAATCATCGCCTTCAGGAATTATAGAAATCACATTACTGTAGTAATCCAAATAGCCATCTGGTTTTATTTGTTTTCCGCTTAAAACATTTCCTGAAATAACACGATCGTTGGCATCTTTAGCAATGCCCTTATCGTAAATCATGGTTGCTACTTCGCTTCCTATCTTGGTAACAAAATATCTCGGCTTTTCAACTGAAGAACCAACCAGAGCTACAACGCGTTCTGCATTAAACTTTCCTGTTAACAATAACTCACCTATAACAACTAAGTCTTGAGGGCTAACAGTCCAAACAACCTCTCCTTTATTTATTGGATCTATTTTATTTATCTGTGTTCCTACATTCCCAGATGGGTGTGGTCCAGAAACCTTATGCAAGCTAATACCTGCTAAACCAGCTAATGGCGAATTTCCATTCTTTCCAACAGAGACATGTACTTTACCTTCTGTAAGCTTTCCTAAAGCCGTAACTGCGACTTGTAATTCGGCTTCTTTTCCTTGTAAGGTAAAATCCAAATCGGCTGCTAGTGGAGCACTGGCATATCCCGATATAAAGATAGCTTTTGGCGCTTTATCTGGGTTAGCAATCACATCATAAGGACGTTGTTTTACAAACGGCCAACAACCTGTTGCCAGTAAATGCGATTTGATAGCTTCAGAATTAGCAGTATCCACATCAAACTTACCAGAATCCTGATAAGCTTGCTCTTTATCTGCTTGAATTTTAATTGCTAAAATTTTACGTTTTTCACCACGAGAAATTTCTAAAACTTCACCAGATACTGGAGAAGCAAACTTGATAGCTTCGTTAGATTTATCGAAAAAAACAGGCTCTCCTGCTTTTACTTTTGTTCCAACTTTAGAGATTAATTTAGGGATAACGCCGTGGAAGTCTTCAGGTCTTAAAGTATAAAAGTTGCTTACTATTGCCTTTTCGGAGGTTTTTTCAGCTTCACCTTTAAGTTTAATGTCTAGACCTTTTTTAATGCGAATGTCGTTTGACATATTTTTTTATTGTAATTAGTTGTCTAAAAATCGGTGCAAAAATACGAATTTAAAATACAGTTTTCATAATAAATCGAATAGAATTTTATCACCTTTTTAATAAGTTTCATTTTAGGCATTAAATTTGTTTATATTTACAAAAATTGTCCTACAATGCCTTTTAAACTTTTCTCTTTTTTATCTATACTCTTAATTGCTAATTTGACTTTTAGCCAAGTAGAAGAAGTTAATCCTCCCGATTATATTAAAACAATCAATTTTAAAGGCAATACACCCGAAACACAATTGCCAATTTTAAAACTTGGCGAATATGTCGTTCTAGAATTTGATGCTTTAAATGGTGATGAAGACGATTATTATTATACCGTTGAACACTTTAATTGTGACTGGACGCCATCGGTATTAATAAAATCTGAATTTATGGATGGTTTTGATAACCAACGCATCAGAAATTACGAAAACTCATTTAACACATATCAAATTTACTCGCATTATACACTCACAATCCCTAATGCACAAACCAGACGTTTGAAAGTTTCTGGGAATTACATGCTTTCTGTTTTTAATAGTGATGGTACACTTGTTTTTTCAAGAAAATTTATGATTTATGAAAACACATCCAATGTTGGTGTTCGTGTTAAACGTTCTCGCGACATTCAATTTATTGAAGAAAAACAACGTATAGAAATTATTATTGACTCTAATACCATGCAATTCAACAACCCGATTCAAACGGTAAAAGCTGTTATTGTTCAAAATAATAATTTAAACACGGCCATTTCAAATATAAAACCGCAATTCACTATTGGCAACCAATTGATTTACAAATACGATACTGAAACTAGTTTTTGGGGAGGTAATGAGTATTTATTCTTTGAAAACAAAGATGTTCGAGCCGCAAATACGGGGGTACAGAGTATTGATTTAAAAGATCTATATCACAATTATTTATATGCAAACTACGAGAGGGCTACCAGGCCATACACCTATAATCCAGATATTAATGGCAACTACGTTATTTTAAATATTGATGCAGAAAATCCAAGTATTGAGTCTGATTATGTTTGGATGCATTTTTCGTTGCTCCCTGTAGAGTCTTTAAAAAACAAGAACATTCATGTATATGGTAATTTTAACAATTATGTTATCGATGAAAGTACTAAAATGGTTTTTGATGAATTGCTAAACGTGTACACTAATTCTATGTTATTAAAACAAGGGTTTTATAATTATAAGTATATTGTTGTCAATAATGATAAAAGTATTGACGAAGGTGCTATTAGTGGTGACTTCTATCAAACAGAAAACAACTATAAAGTTATTGTGTATTATAAAGACTTAGGTGCGAGATACGATAAAATTATTGGCATTGGAGAAGGGAGCTCAATTAACATCTCAAACTAATAATTGTGCTTTTTAACTGTTTTTTTTACCTAAGACGTTAAAAATTACCACTAACCACTTAATATTTACTATTTTAGCACCCAACAAATACTTTGTACACTAGTAGTCAACATGGTTCAACAAATAACAAGAGGCATAAAAATATCGGTGGTTACCACTTTTGAAGGCTCATTTTATAAAAATTATAAAATGCAATATGCTTTTGGATATACTATTACTATTGAGAATCAAAGTAAAGACTCCGTACAACTTAATACCCGTCGTTGGGAAATTTTAGATGCTTTAAACAATGTTGAAATAGTTTCAGGCGAAGGTGTTATTGGCAAAAAGCCCGTATTAAAACCAGGTGAGTCCCATACATATACTTCTGGGTGCTTGCTAACTTCTCCTTTTGGTGCCATGCAAGGACATTATAGCATGGTAAACTTTACAACTACCAAAAAATTTAAGGTTACTATACCTACTTTTAAGTTAAGCGCTCCATTTGCGATAAACTAATTCACTGTTGTGAGGGTACAAAACTTACAATTTACAATTACCCTTGCCACAAAATACAAACATTTATAGATTATACGGTTTAAAATAGATTCCACTTGTAATCTGTAATCCCATACTAAAAGAAACAGATCATACGTTTCTTTTTTTTGTTAATTTTACATTTAATATTCTACAAGTTTAACCTACACCAAAATCTCTATGAAAAAAATTTCAACTTTTTTAATAGGCTTAATTTTTACATGTTCTTATTCTCAAATTGCAGTAATTAAAGACAAGGATGGTTATACAAACGTTAGAAAGTCTAGTCAAAAGGATGCCAAAATAGTTTATAAACTGAAAGAAAATGAAGCTTTTTGGTACAATTACGATGATTATCAAGAGGAAAAAAGTTGGATTCAAGTTTTTATTCCTAAAGATAAATTTTGTGTAACTTATTCAAAGGATAAGTACCTTAGAGGCTATATTCACAAATCCAGATTGTTACCCATGGAACATTTTAAAAGAGTTCTCCAAAATGAGGTACAATTAAATTATGAGCTTAAAGATTTCAATAGAGCAAATCATATTGATGATGGTAATGGACATTTGGTTAGCAAAATTGATGGCAGAAAAATTTGGGGAACAGATGGAAGCTATCCCCAAAAAGAAATCACAAAAGTTAATTTAATTGTAAACAACAAGGAAATCAATATTCACCAAGTTTTATATAGCGATTTATATGCATGTAACGAAAAGATTGAGGCTTATAAAAATAAAGACACATATTTTATAATGCAAAAACACAGTGATGGAGCTGGAACTTATGAAGTTTTGTGGGTTTTAACAGAAAAAAATGGTTTAACTCAAAGGTTAGTGGAAGACATATCCCATGAACATTTTTAAACCAATGTAGCTTTTTTAGCTCTCTCAAATCTAAAAATCTGCTCACCTTGTTTCACATGAAAAAATTTACAATTAGAGTAGTGCACAAACTCAAAAGGTTCATCATAATTAAAAGAAATATCTTCAACCATAAAAACAGTGTCACAATCCACATTCCCATATGGCGAGATACGTCTAAAGCGATATTCTAATTTATTTTCGGTTTCATATAATTCAAACCATGCTCCAGCAGCAATACCAGAGAGCCATTGCGCTTTTTTATGTAGACTTTCAACAGGTCGTGGTTCTAGAGTACCAACAAAAGATGGCTTATGATCTTTTAATCGATCTAAAAAACAACGGATGTTCTCACTTTTTTGAGAACCTTTGAATTCTGAAATAACACCTGTTTCAGAAACTTCAAAAGTATGATTCTCTGTATTGGCCAAAAGCACATTACCAACAGTACTAGGCGTAAACCACTTAGAGTTTTCTAATTTCTTTTTAATAGCAAGATCTGTAACCGAGGCTATCAAACTATCCGTTACAAATCGTGCACAATTGCATGCTTCTTTTTTAAACGCCGCATAATAGATAAATCCTTGTTTTTGCATTTTGGTAATATGCGTTCGGGCTTTTTTGTAGTCAATCGCATTACAAACAGAAGCTACCAGTTTTCCATCACCATGGGTTAATTTAGGATGGGTTCCTAAAAATTCTAAAATAGCATTTAGGTTTATAATCCTATTGTTTTTAATTTCTGCTTTTATTGGAAAGGCTAACTCATTATCGGTATCCCTTCCACGCACTCTTCCATTGGGTTCAGACGTAATATAACGTCCAAAATCATGGTATTCTAAAATCCCTGTTTCTTTATCAATAAGTACCAAGGCAGCATGTCCAGCTCGCAAATAATACTTTTTACCAACACCAAGAAATCTTAAATAAGGAGAAAACCATTCCTCAGACACCATAACTATAGTATCTGGATAAGCCAATGTTAAAATAATACCTGTACTATTCATTTACAACTTCAGGAAGATTGAACGTTTTAGTTGTAGTTATTTTATTTTGAAGATCTTCATAGCGCATCTTTACAGAGTCCGTTTCTTTTATAACTTGTGTGATACTAGTAGTTTTAACAAAACCACGGTTCATTACCACTCCAAAATCTTCATTTCCTTCTCCTGCCGTCTTATGAAATTTCAATATCGATGTTTTATCCAACTCATTTTCATCTTTAAAAGACTCAAACCAGCCTAGTCTTTCTTTTTTCATGGCTTCAGAATACAATGTGGAAGAAGACCAGATTTTCGGTTTATTGGGTAATTGTTTGAAGTGCTTGTTTTCTCCGTCCCAAACCAATTCGTAAAATTTCAAAGTAATATTCCAATCTATAATAATGATAGTAAAGGGCTCTATATCCAAGAAATTATAGGCTTCAATAGTAGGTTCTATAGCATCAGCTATCATAAAATCTTTAGCTACTACTCCTCTACTCTTTCTATAATTTAATTTACGTTCATGCAATTTAAACCCGCCATTTAGAACACAAACTATTCTGTTTTTTTCACTCAAACCAATCCATGTGCCACCAGCTACTTCATCCTTGGGGAATAAAGTTTTTACACCATTAATTATATAAAAGTCTGGTTCTATCGATATCCTTTCTGATGCTTCATCCCTATTGGAAGTTAAAACAAACCCATTATTAGCCCTTGGAATAATTGTTACTGTACACATAAAACTTGTAGTCTAAATACGGTTTGGCAACTTACAAAAAATAAATAAATTTTAACTTGTTTTTAAACATTGTTAGCAATTGAAGTCATTAAATAATTCGTAAATTTGCACCTCATTTAATGAAAATTCAACAACAAAAACCGTAAAAACCATGGGAAAAGGCTTTTTTAATGTACCTGTAGCTGTTAACGAACCTGTTAAAAGTTATACGCCTGGGTCTCCAGAACGAGAAGCAGTACTAAAAGCATATAACGAAATGTTTAATAGTAAAATTGACGTTCCATTATATATAAACGGAAAAGACATAGCAACTGGAAATACCAGAACGATGTCTCCTCCGCACGATCATAAACATATTGTCGGCACATATCACTTAGCCGATAAATCACATATTGACGAAGCTATCTCTACAGCTTTGGAGGCTAGAAAAAACTGGTCTCAAATACCTTGGGAACAACGAGCTGGTATTTTCTTAAAGGCTGCCGAACTCATCGCTGGTCCATATAGAGCAAAAATAAATGCCGCAACCATGATAGCTCAATCTAAAACCATTCATCAAGCTGAAATTGATGCGGCTTGTGAGTTTATAGATTTCCTGCGTTTCAATGTACAGTTTATGACAGACATTTACATGGAACAACCAGAAAGTACAAGTGATTCCTGGAACAGAATTGAGTACAGACCTCTTGAAGGATTTACTTATGCCGTGACACCTTTTAATTTTACTGCTATTGCTGGAAACCTACCTGCTTGTATGGCACTAATGGGCAATGTTGTGGTTTGGAAACCTAGTGATAGCCAAGTATACTCAGCCAAAGTTATTATGGATGTTTTCGAAGAAGCTGGTGTACCTCCTGGTGTTATCAACGTTGTTTTTGGTGATCCTGTAATGATAACTAATACTGTTTTGGCTAGTCCAGATTTTTCTGGCTTGCACTTTACAGGCTCTACCTTTATTTTTAAAGAACTTTGGAAACAAATAGGCAACAACATATACAACTATAAAACATATCCAAGAATTGTTGGAGAAACTGGTGGTAAAGACTTTATCGTTGCTCACAAATCGGCAAACCCCAAACAAGTCGCTACAGCTATTATACGCGGTGCTTTTGAATTTCAAGGACAAAAATGTAGTGCTGCTTCAAGAGCCTACATTCCAAAAAGTTTATGGAGTGATGTAAAAAATCTGGTGTTAGAAGATGTAAAATCCTTTAAAATGGGATCTCCAGAAGACATGAATAACTTTATTACAGCTGTTATTCATGAAGGTTCCTTTGATAAGCTAGCAAAATATATTGATCAGGCTAAAGCAGACAGCAATGTAGAAATTATAGCTGGCGGGAATTACGACAAAAGCAAAGGTTATTTTATAGAACCTACTGTGATTGTAACTCAAGACCCCAAATACACCACCATGTGCACCGAGTTATTTGGTCCTGTTATTACAATTTATGTTTACGAAGATGACGCTTATGCCGAAACATTAAAACTGGTAGACGAAACCAGTGAATATGCTTTAACTGGGGCTATCATTTCTAAGGATAGATATGCAGTAACCCAGGCGACTGAAGCTTTACAAAATGCTGCTGGAAATTTTTATATTAACGACAAACCTACGGGTGCAGTTGTTGGACAACAACCTTTTGGTGGTGCTAGGGCTTCTGGAACTAACGATAAAGCAGGAAGTGCACAAAATCTATTGCGTTGGGTATCGCCTAGAATGATAAAAGAAACCTTTGTAACACCTACAGATTATCGCTATCCGTTTTTGGGAGAATAAATTCCTGTAAAAACAAGAATCTCATTATTGGGAAACTTATATGTAAAAGAGGCTGCCTTTACTTTTAGGCAGTCTCTTTTTGTTTTATAAATTTTATAATGGAGTACTTACCCTAGTAGTAATTCATTAAATTTGAAAACAAAACCTCTTTTTTAAGATAAATAAAATATTTACAACATAAAATGCAAGAAACATTCAGATGGTTTGGAACAAACGATCCCGTAACGCTTTCAGATATTAAACAAACAGGAGCCACAGGCGTTGTAACAGCTTTACATCATATAGCAAATGGCGAAATTTGGGAAATAGATGCCATACAAAAAGTTAAAAACAGCATTGAAACAGCTGGCTTGAAATGGGTTTTTATCGAAAGTATTCCCGTTCATGAAAATATCAAATTGCGTATTGATGATTATCAATACCGTATTGAAAACTATAAACAAAGCTTAAAAAACGTAGCACAATGCGGTATTAAAAATGTATGCTACAATTTTATGCCTGTACTAGATTGGACACGCACGCATCTTTTTTGGAAATTAAATAATGGCAAAACAGCTTTACGGTTCGATAAAGTAGATATGGCTGTTTTTGAAAAATATTTTATCCAGCGAGAAGCCATTGAAAGCGCATATACACCAGATATATTAGAAAAGGCTGCCATTCGATATTCAAAAATGTCTATCGAAGACAAACAATTACTAGAAGATAACATCTTAAAAGGATTGCCAGGCACAGTAGACGATCTAACAATTCCCGTTTTTAAAGAGATGATTGCTCAATATAAAGATGTAACGCATGCAGATTTAAAAGCGAATCTTTCTTATTTTCTAAATGAAATCATTCCTGTTGCCGAAGAACTCGGTATTAAAATGGCGATTCATCCAGACGACCCTCCCATGGATATAATGGGACTTCCAAGAATTATAAAATCCGAAAAAGATTTAGAAGATCTGGTAAACTTTATAGACAGTCCTTTTAACGGTATTACTTTTTGTACAGGGTCATTAGGTGCTAATCCTGATAACAACCTTCCCAAGATGATTGAAAAATTTAAAAACAGAATTCATTTTCTTCATTTACGTAACGTAAAACGTGAAAATGATGGCAGTTTTTTTGAAGACAACCATTTAGATGGCTCTTCTGATATGTATGAAATTGTAAAGACTGTTTTAAAAATAGAAAAGGAACTTAACAAATCTTTACCCATGCGGCCAGACCATGGTCATCAAATGCTTGATGATTTAAACACTAATACTAGTTATCCAGGTTATTCTGCTATTGGCAGATTAAAAGGTTTAGCTGAATTAAGAGGTCTGTCACTTGGCATTTCTAAAATTAATAATATGTAGAAATCAATAGTTTAAAAAAACCTATTAATTTTGAGAATAGTGTCCACCTTTCTAGTTCATCAAACGTCTTAACTATATAAACAATAAAATATTACAATTATGAAAGAATTTATGATGATTTTCATTGGAGCCGATTATACCGATCTTGGTTTATCTCCAGAAGAACTTCAAAACAGAATGGGAAAATGGTTTGCTTGGAATGACAAAATGGAAAAAGCAGGTGTCCTTCGTGGAGGCAATGCTCTAACGCCTGCTATCCGTCGTGTAGTTGGTGAAAACAGAACAATAACAGATCTTACTTCGGCTGAAGTTAAAGAAATTGTTGGTGGCTACTACCTTGTAGAATCTACCGATTTTGATGCGGTTCAAAAAATTGCTGAAGATTATCCTGATTATGATCTTGGTGGCACTGTAGAGATTCGTGAAATCATGGTATTTGAACGTTAATGGAAAAAAAACTCATAGACCATTTATTCCGCCACCATAGTGGAAAAATGGTCTCTGTTTTGACTCGAATCTTCGGGCTTTCACATCTTGAAATTATTGAAGACGCTGTTCAGGATACTTTTATAAAAGCAAGTATTTCTTGGCGTACCAAACAACCTGACAATCCTGAAGCCTGGTTAACTCAAGCCGCCAAGAATAGAATTTTAGATATTTTTAGAAAGCTAAAAACCGAAAAAAAACACCTTCCTAATATTATTCATGGCACCAGTACTATTGCATTAAACGAACTTTTTTTAGATACTGAAATTGAAGATTCGCAACTTCGTATGATCTTTACAGCTTGTCATCCTAAATTAGATCCTAGAGATCGTATCTCATTTGCATTAAAAACAGTTTCTGGATTCAGCATCAAAGAAATATCTTCTGCTTTATTAACAAAAGAAGATAGCATAAAAAAAAGACTGACTCGTGCCCGCAAGGCCATACAGCAATCCCAACTAAAATTCCAAATCCCACAAGGCACATTATTACCTCAACGACTAGAAAGCGTTATGGAAGTGTTGTACCTTATTTTTAATGAAGGGTTTCATTCCAATAAAGAAGAAACCCTTGTACGAAAAGAATTGTGTGGAGAAGCCATGCGATTATGCAAAATGCTTCTAACACACACACACACACGTACACCAGAGGTTTACGCTTTATTTGCTTTGATGTGTTTTCATTCCGCTCGTATTGAGACAAAAACCAATGCTAAAAATGAGCTTTTAGATTTGAAAAACCAAGATAGAAGTCAATGGCATTTTCCCTTGATAAAATTGGGAAATGCCATGATGGATAAAGCTGTTGACACCTCATCTTTTTCTTGTTATCATTATGAAGCCGCAATTGCTGCCGAACATATACATGCTGCTCGTTTTGAGGACACAAATTGGAATAAAATACTGCACTGGTACGAGTGCCTTTATACCATTCAGCCAATGCCGATACACTTGCTAACTATGGCTGTTGTTTGTTTACAAAACAAAGATTACAAAATGTCTAAAAAATATCTTGCCCAAATCAATCCAGAGGACCTTGTACAAAGGGCATACTTGTATTATGGCACTTTATCTGATTACTATTACGCCACAAATAATCTCTCCGAAGCTATAAAACATATTGATTATGCTATAAATATGGTTAACAATAAATTTGAAAAAAGTTATCTGCAAAAAAAGAAGCTAGATTTACGATTCACTAAAAATTAATCTTTATACTTTGTAAAGCAGCGTAGCTCAATCTGCTCTATTATCATCTTATCACTAAACCAATTATTAATACTTAAAAAATAAAACCTAACGTTATATATAAAATATTGCTAACTTTATTGATTGGAACAGTACCCTAAAAGACTTGCATATAGCATGAAAAGAATTATTACAATAACATTAATACTATTACCTATATTAACTTTTGCCCAATCTAATAAGCTTTTTAGGAAAGCTATAAGAGAAACTGATTTAAATGAAAAAATAAACCTTTTTACAAAAGCTCTAGAGTTAGATTCTAGAAATCTTGATGCCTATTTTTATCGTGGAATTGCTAAAAATGATATAGGAGATTATCATGGTGCCATAGTTGATTATTCAAAAATAATTGTCTTGAATCCTGATGCAGATACTTACTACAATAGAGGAAATTCCAGATATAGCTTAAAAGATTTTATTGGTGCCAAAAACGATTATGGCAAAGCCTTCGAAATAGACTCCACCTTTATTGATGCCCTGTACAGTCTTGGATGCGTAAAATACGATTTAGGCGAGTACCAAGATGCCATAAAAGATTTTAGTCGTGTTATAAAAGTTGTTCCCGACCAACCTAAAACCTATACATTGAGAGCTTCTGCCTATAAAGCCTTGAATGAGCCCAAAAAAGCACTAAAAGATTATTCTTTGGCCATTATAGCCGAACCAAGTGCTCATAACTTTTACAATAGAGGTGTATTTTATATGGACATTAATTACTATCAAAAAGCCAATATCGATTTATCAACCGCATTAAGAATTAACAGAAATAACACTTTTGCATACTTTTACAGAGGCGCTTCTTATTTATTATTAGGCAAGTACAACGGTGCTATTTCCGATTTTTCTACTGCTTTGAAATTTGATGCTACAGACTTTGATGCTCTTATTGGCTTAGCATTAACTTACTACAAAATAGGTGATTTCCCTAATGCTAAATTGAATTTGCAAAAAGCAGAGTCTATATTATCTCCAGAAAAAAACATAGAAACCCTCGACTCGTTTGCTAACACCTATTGGTTTCAAAATCAGTATTACTATTTCAATAATAATATAAAACCTTTATTAAAATTATAGTAATCCCAGTTTTATAAGGAAAGGTATGAATTGTTAGCCCTTAAATTTTTGTGGCAAGTGTACCACTTTTTTAGTTTCAAAAAAGTTCTCGGTATAAAAATCACTTAAGTTGTATATAGAAGCTGTTTTGTAGTCTTTAAGTTCCTCACTTAAGTCCCCACCTTTTAAATACAAAATACCGTTTTTAAGATCATGCTTTTGTTCTTTAGCAACCCTTCCTTTCACCCAATGTACAAAAGTCGGCATAGCAGCCACGGCACGGCTTACAACAAAGTCGTAAGTATCTTTAATTTCCTCTACGCGACTATGCGTTGTTTTTATATTGGTTACCCCTAAACCTTCAACAACCTCATTGACCACTTTTAATTTTTTAGCAATACTATCCACTAAATGAAAAGAACACTCAGGAAACAAAATAGCCAAAGGAACTCCTGGAAACCCTCCTCCAGTTCCTACATCAAGAATTTTGCTTCCTGTCTTAAATCTTAAAACCTTAGCGATAGCCAAAGAGTGTAGCACATGACGTAAATAAAGTTCGTCAATATCTTTACGGGACACCACATTAATCTTTAAATTCCAATCTTGGTATAGTGTTTCTAACTTTTCAAACTTTGAAATTTGATCTTCGGTTAGCTCTGGGAAATATTTTAAAACAAGCTCCATAGGTGTTAAATTTTCAACAAAAATATACTTTTTCCATGCATATTTTTACAAAAAAACGTTATTACTTAAGTTGGTTTATACTTATCTTTGTCCGATATATAACAACTAGAATTTATTCCTTCTTATATTTTAAATTAATAGTATGAGTAAAAATGCATTAACCTTTTCAAGAAATGATTCTGCTAAGTTTTTCAAAACACTTAACAAACGTGTTAATGACTACTTTAAAGACAACGATATAAAGCGTACAGGGAATTGGAAATTATACACAAAAGCTGTTATTATGTTTTCATTACTTATTGTGCCTCTTGTATTGATCTTAACCGTTGATTTACCAACTTGGACTCAAGTTATTTTTATGATGATTGTGGGTGTGGGTATGGCAGGTGTTGGTATGAATGTAATGCATGATGCCAACCATGGTTCTTTTTCAAGTAAAAAATGGGTAAATAAATTAATGGGAAGCAGCATTTATATCTTAGCTGGAAATGACTATAACTGGAAAGTACAACATAATGTTTTACATCATACGTATACGAATATACAAGGACATGATGAAGACATTGATGCTGGTAGAATTATACGTTTCTCAAAGCATACAAAATGGCTTAAAATTCATAAATACCAAAAATACTATGCATTCTTTTTATACGGTTTATTAACTGTAAACTGGGCAATCACAACAGATTTCAAACAAACATTTGTTTATTTAAAAAGAAAATTATCTTATGGTAAGTTTCCCAACCCTGCAACACAATGGACCAAACTAATTGTTGGTAAAATTATATATTATGCCATCTGGGTTGTTTTACCTCTAGTTTTAGGTTTTACTTGGTGGCAAGTTTTAATAGGGTTCTTTATCATGCACTATACGGCTGGAATTATTTTAAGTGTTATTTTTCAACTAGCACATGTTATGCCTAATACAGAAATGCCTTTACCCGATGAAAATGGTAATATGAAAAACACATGGGCTATCCATCAATTGTTTACAACATCTAATTTTTCGCCTAAAAGCTGGTTAGTAGAATTCTATACAGGAGGGTTAAACCGACAAGTTGAGCATCATTTATTTGCTCAAATTAGCCATATTCACTATAACAGAATAGCGAAAATCGTTAAACAAACTGCTAAAGAATTTAGTTTACCCTATAACGAATATGAGACGATTTGGGAAGCTATATATGAGCATTATAACCAACTTAAGGTATTGGGCAAAAAACCTAGTTTAGCTTAAAAAATCACATTTTTACTTCAATACAACACATATAAAAAATGAATTTATTATCAGATAGAATTTTAAACATGTCTACGTCTGCCACTTTAGCTATGGCAGCAAAAGCAAGAGAACTTAGAGGCGAAGGAAAAGACATTATTGGCTTAAGCCTTGGTGAACCAGACTTTAATACTCCCGATTTCATTAAAGATGCTGCCATTCAAGCTATAAACGACAATTACAATTCATACTCTCCAGTTGATGGATATGTCGAATTAAAACAAGCTATTATTACCAAATTCAAACGTGATAATAACCTAACATATACCTTACCTCAAGTTGTTGTCTCAACAGGTGCCAAACAATGTTTAGCTAATATTGCTGGAGTGATGCTAAACAAAGGGGATGAAGTTCTTTTACCTTGCCCTTACTGGGTGAGCTATTCTGATATAGTTAAATTGAACGATGGGGTTCCTGTAGAAGTTAAAACATCTATTGATACCGATTTCAAAATGACGCCAGAGCAACTTGAAGCAGCTATTACACCAAACACTAAAATGATGTGGTTTAGTTCGCCTTGTAACCCAAGTGGATCTGTATATAGCAGAGAAGAATTAAGAGCGCTTGCCGATGTATTGGTTAAATATCCAAACATATATGTAGTTTCAGATGAAATATACGAGCATATAAACTATGGAAAAGGTCATGCTAGTATGGCTGAATTCGATGACATGTACGATCGTACTATTACCGTAAATGGTGTCTCTAAGGCATTTGCTATGACGGGATGGCGTATTGGTTTTATTGGCGCTCCAGAAAAAATAGCGCGTGCTTGCAACAAAATGCAGGGTCAAATTACCAGTGGTGCCAACTGTATTGCTCAACAAGCAGTTATCACAGCACTTAATGCTGAGCCTAGCAAAGTACAATATATGATTGATGAATTTAAAGTGCGTCGCGATTTAGTACTTGGATTGTTGGATGATATTGAAGGGTTTAATTCAAATACTCCAGAGGGTGCTTTTTATGTGTTCCCAGATATTTCTTATTACTTCGGAAAAACATTACGAGGCAAAACCATAAATAATGCTACAGATTTTTCTTTGTATTTATTGGAAGAAGCTCTCGTTGCTACTGTAACGGGTGATGCATTTGGTAACCCAAATTGTATTCGTATTTCTTATGCTGCATCTCAAAAACAAATTATTGAAGCTATTAAGAGAATTAAAGAGGTCGTAAGTTAAAATAATAATAAATAACTTTATAAATATTAGAAAGCCACTGATTTAATTAGTGGCTTTTTTATATGGTAAATACATGTAACTCCACGCAACAGAAATAATAAAATCACGTTAAATAAAATAATAAACGGTTAAAATTAAAGTTAAACACAATACTCCAAATAATAGCATCTGTTTTATTCTATCCTCTCTATTTTCTTTACGAAGCCTTTCTTTAATTTCCTTTATTTGTTCTGGAGTAGCTTCGGGGAATTCCGCTAGTTTAACATTTGAATAGCTACCACCTAAAGCGCCTTTTTCTTTTCTTTTAGATACAAGGCTTCTATTATTTTTTAAAGAATTAATAGCAGCCATCATCGCTCCTTCTCCGCCCATAGTTTTCTAAGTATTAAAATTGATATTGTGTTGAAATATATCCAACACATTTAAAGTTGTAACAAAAAATTGACTGCTCAATAAAACTTGTTTATCGAAATTCAATTCAAAAAAATATAAAAGATTATTTTGAGGTTAGCCCAAAAGATCATCAGTTAACAATCGTAAAAAAGCTGCTTTATATATATGTAGTATTTTTTACGAAAATGTTACATCCTATTATAAAAAGTATCTTTACTTAGGAAAATATTGCAATGATAATAGTAGTAAAAGCAGATATTTTCAGAATAGTTTCTGCACCCGA
This sequence comes from uncultured Flavobacteriaceae bacterium, assembly GCA_947501845.1. Classification (GTDB taxonomy): domain Bacteria; phylum Bacteroidota; class Bacteroidia; order Flavobacteriales; family Flavobacteriaceae; genus Flavivirga. The sequence goes on from CANMXP010000007.1 coordinate 119,447, forward strand.
AGTAAATTTATATCGGCTATTTTTTAAACGTTGTTTAACTCCAAAAAGAGATTGTGAAGTTATGTTATTTAAATTCTTTCTTACTAATTTCTTATAGTTAGAATTTAATATGCCTTCTGGCTTGGTATGCTCCAAAAATGAATTGGGTTCAGGTAATGGTTCTAAATCTTGATCTGTTAATAATAATTCCATAATAATATTTTTAATTGGTTTATATAAGGAAGACGTTTGAACTTCAAAATTGTTACATCACCTATTTACAAACAAATATATTTATAAGTTTTTTAAGGGTAATTACTAAACATTTATTGACGTACTAAATATAGTTTCACGTGAGTATTATTAGGAATAAAATCTTATTGTAAAAAGAGCCACTGATAACTCAGTGGCTCGCATAACAACCTTTTGCTTAAAGAATGGTAGTCAATATAATAGCCCCTATTGCCCATTAATAAGCAAAGTACAAATGAATACTTTTTATTTATCAATTTATTGCGGTTTTCCCACATATTTTGATTACATTAAAGCTGACTACAAAAAACAATCTATATTTTTGAAAGTCGAACTAAAAAATAATTCCCTCAGCATGAACAAAATAAGCATTAACCTACTTATTATTGAAGATTCTGCTATTATAGCTAATGCTTATAAAAACATACTAAATGAGATAGTAAATGTAACCTTTAATGTAACCTTTGCTAAAAATTGTGATGAGGCCATACACAAAATTCAGCGAATTAAAACACAAATAGTACTTCTAGATCTTCAACTCCCTATTTCAAAAAACGAACGTTTTATTTGTGGTGAAGATTTGGGGCTTTTAATAAGAAAAGGGTCACCAGACACAAAAATATTAGTTTTAACATCTATTACTGACCAAACCAGAATTCAGAATATTATTAATGAAATTCATCCAGAAGGTTTTATGATTAAGTCTGATATTGATGGTATTGATCTAAAAAATGCCATTATAGACACTTTAAAGGGAAAAACATATTACAGTAAAACCATTGAAGGTTATACCCGTAAAACATATGCCAATAGAATAACGATTGATGATCTTGACAGACAAATTTTATATCATTTATCAATGGGTGAAAAAACTAAAGATCTTTCCAATTATATTCCATTATCAACCAGAGCTATTGAAGTAAGAAAAACGAAGTTAAAAACCCTATTAGATACTAAAAACAAAGAGAATTTCAATCTGGTAAAAGAAGCAAAAAAATTAGGTTTTATTTAACCATATACCACATTATCTATTACGCCAAAAGAAAGGTGTAAACAAAATAAGCACTGTAAATAGTTCTAAACGACCAATAAGCATTAAAAAAGACGCCCACCATTGTGCCAACGAAGGCAAAGCCGAATAATTATTTACAGGTCCAAAATCACCAAGAGCAGGTCCTACATTCCCCAAACTGGAAGCCGCTAATCCTATTGCCGACTTAAAATCTATTTCAAACATAGAAAAACCTAAGGCTCCAATAATAAAAGATAACATATAGAGAATAAAAAAGCCCAAGATATTAAATACAATATCTCCAGAAATAGCTCTTTTGTTATAACGAACAGGTAAAATAGCATTAGGGTGTAACGTTCGTTTAAATTCTAAAAATCCGTTTTTTATCAATATTAAATGACGTACCACTTTTACACCTCCTGAAGTACTTCCTGCCGATCCTCCCAAAAACATAAGACCAAAAAAGAAAACCATTAAGAAAGGCGTCCACATGGTATAATCGGCTGTCACAAAACCTGTAGTCGTAATAATAGCCAATACTTGAAACAGTGAATGCCTAAAAGCACTTTCAGCTTCTCCCCAAACCATAGGGTGTACAATCGAAGATGCAGAAATATCTGCTCTAAAATATATAATAACAGCAGCTATTAATGTAAAAATGCCTATAAATTTAAAGTATAATTTAAACTCTTCATCATTAATTATTTTTTGAACTTTCCCCTTAAAAGCAAAATAACTTAAAACAAAATTAGTACCAGCCAAAAACATAAATAATATAATAATGTATTGTATTATAGGTTCTCCGTTCCAATAGGCTACACTAGCATTCTTAGTCGAAAAACCACCTGTAGACAATGTACATAATGAATGGTTTATAGCATCAAAAAATGACATACCTGCTACACTAAGCAGTAAGGTCTCCGCTGCAGTGTACCCAAAATATATAAGCCATAGACGTTTAGCAGTATCAGTAATCCTAGGGTGTAATTTATCGGCACTTGGTCCTGGAGCTTCGGCCGCAAAAAGCTGCATCCCTCCAATCCCCAATAAAGGCAAAATAGCAATTGCTAAAACGATAATGCCCATGCCTCCTATCCAATGCGTTAAACTGCGCCAAAACAAAACACCTTTAGGTACAGCTTCAATATCATTTAAAATTGAAGCCCCAGTGGTAGTATAGCCAGACATGGTTTCAAAAAAAGCATTAGTAAAGCTTGGAATACTTTGAGTTAGTACATAGGGTAAGGTACCAGAAAGCGCCATAATGATCCAACCAAAAGAAACGACAATATAGCCTTCACGCTTATTCATCTCTTTTTTATGATGCCTTGTAAACACCATAGCTAAAAGACCAGCGATTAAAGTGAATATACCAGATAAGAATAATTGAAATGTAACACCATCTTTGTAAAGAAAACTTATCAGGGCAGATACTAGCATGAAGCCGCCGTTAAACAGCAATAGCAACCCTAAGAAATGAAAAATTATTTTAAAATTTAATTTCATCCTACAAATTCATCTTAGCGAAATAACTTTTCAACACCTTTAATTGATTTCAATAAACTACAAACTACAACGCGATCGCCCTCTCTAATTTTAAAATCTCCAAGTGCAATAACACCTAACCCATTTCTAATAACACCTCCAATAATAGCCGACCTTGGAAAATCAACATCCTTAATATATTTATTGCAAATTGCCGAAGTTGGTTTTACTTCAAACTCTAACAATTCAGCATTCATATTACTAAGCTTTGTCATGGCAACAACCTCACCTTTTCTTATATATCTAAAAATATTATTTGCTGCCAGTAACTTTTTGTTTATTAATGTTTCAATACCAACCGAATGAGATAATTCAAAATAGTCCATGTTTTCAACCAAAGCAACCGTTTTTTTAACTCCTTTTGATTTGGCTACTAGACAAGACATGATATTTGTTTCAGAATTACCTGCCACAGCTATAAAAGCATCCATATCACTAATATTCTCTTCATCTAGTAAATCAACATTACGGCCATCGCTATGAATCACTAAAACGTTTGGTAAATCGTCCGCAATCTCAAATGCACGTTCTTTATCTTCTTCAAAAAGTTTTACGTTAAACCCTTTATCGCTTAAATCTCTTGCAGATTTATAACCAATTTGACTGCCTCCCAGAATCATGACATTCTTTATCTCACTGTTTGATTTTCCCGTGAGTCTACAGAGTTCTTCTGCTCCTCCCTCTGAAGTAACAAATACAACATTATCTCCTCTTTTAAATTCTGTGCTACCTCTTGGGATGATTGTATATTGCGTACCAAATCGCTGGATTGCAATAGGCACAAAATGTATTTCTGGGAATATTTTCGCTGCCTCTTTAACTGTTTTACCAACAAATGAAGCCGATCTGGATAATGTTAAACCAACCATGGTAAGTGCTCCTCCTTCAAACTCGTAAGTATCATTAAAAGACGATTGTTTTAAAGACAATTTAATCTCTGCCGCAGCTAAAGCTTCTGGAGAGATTAATTCATCAATACCAAACTTAGTAAAACCAACCTCATCCTTATAGTTTATAAATTCGGTATTAGAAATCCTGGCAATGGTTCGTTTAGCACCTAATTGCTTTGCCAATACACATACTGTGATATTTGTTGTTTCAATAGCCGTAACAGCAATAAACAAATCACAATTATTTACTCGGGCTTCTTTTAAAATGGAAATTGAAGTGGTGTCTCCTTTTATAACTTTAATATCTAAATGGGTATCGGCGTAAGCCAAACTTTCTTTATCTATATCTATTAGTGTTATTTCTTGAGACTCGTAAGACAATAACTTTGCTAAATGAAATCCAACTTCACCAGCACCAGCAATGATTATTTTCATTATTCGATTATCATAAAAAGTACAGCAAATATACTATAAAATACATATTGCCACATGAGATATTATAAATATAATATTTGCAAACGTATTTGATTCATGCTTTTTTTAAAGCTTATATTTTCTCAGATAGTATTTATTTTAATAATTTTGACCAACATCACCTACTTAGAGAAGTCATTTAAACCACTTCGGTTTATTTTGCCTTAAATTAATATATTAAAGTAAAAATAAATTATGTAGGTTTGCCAAAAAATTACAGCATTGTCGAAAATTAAACCCTACAAAAACAGTGATTTAGGCAAAAAAGAGCAGGTCACTAAAATGTTTGATACTATTTCTAAGGATTACGATGGTTTAAATCGTGTTATTTCTTTTGGAATAGATATTAAATGGCGTAAAAAGGTGGTGAAAATTGTTAAAGAAAGTACCCCAGAAACGATCTTAGATATTGCTACAGGGACTGGAGATTTAGCCATTAACCTTTCTGAAACCAACGCTTCTAAAATTATTGGTTTAGATATTAGTAGCGGTATGTTAGAAATTGGTAAGGAAAAAATTAAGAAAAAGTCTTTAGAGTCTAGAATAGATATGGTTTTAGGCGATAGCGAAAACATGCCTTTTGAAGATAATTCTTTTGATGCCATTACCGTAGCCTTTGGTGTAAGGAATTTTGAAACCCTTGAAAATGGTTTAAAAGAAATTTTTAGAGTCTTAAAACCTGAGGGGACTTTTGTTATATTGGAAACATCTATTCCTTCTAAAACACCATATAAACAGGGCTATAAGTTTTACACTAAAAATATTTTGCCTCTTATTGGAAAACTATTTTCAAAAGATAGAAGTGCTTACAAATACCTGTGCGAATCTGCCTCAGTTTTTCCTTATGGAGAAGCTTTGAACAATATTTTACGTAAAATTGGGTTTATTAATGTTGAAGATTTTCCACAAACTTTTGGCGTGGCAACAATTTACAAATCATCTAAGTAATAAATATGAAGCGGATTTTTGCATTAATATCATTTTTATTTATCATACAAGCATCTAATGCACAGCTTTTTAGTAAAGAAAAAGTGACTTATGATGCGAATCAAGGTAGAGGCTCAACAGACAATAAGTTATTACGCTGGGGTTACTTTTTAGGGTTTAATAGCTACGATTATAACTTTGATTATGAAGAAGATTTGCGAGATATCTACGTAAAAAAGAGTCCTGGTTTTAGTGTTGGTTTAATTGGAAATTTACGCATTAATAGTTTTATTGATTTACGTTTAGAACCTGGGTTATTAATTACAACACGAGAGTTATATTATAGCCAAACATATTTTGCAGGTACAACTTTTAATAATTCAGACCTCATTAGAGAAGTTAAATCAACCTACATACATTTACCGTTATTGGTAAAAATTTCCACCAAACGTGTAAATAATTTTAAACCTTTTATTGTAGGTGGGTTTTCTACAGCTTTAAACTTGTCTAGTAATGAAAACAACCCTGAAGACAATAAAAATGGCCAATTTAGAACCAAAAAGAATTCACTGTTTTATGAACTTGGGTTTGGGGTAGATCTATACCTATATAACTTTAAATTCACGCCTTCTATTCGTGGACTTTTTGGTATAGGAGACGAGCTTGTTAGAGATAAAGATCCTAATAGCCCCTGGACCAGTAATATTGCTGGTATGAAAACCAGAGGTGTGTTTGTTAATTTTACGTTTCAGTAACCAGTATTCCCATAAATAGTGTTCGGTAGGTATTTAGAAAAGTTATTATAACTAAGCCTATAAATAGTTTAAATCAAGCTTCGACCCTTTTAAATTACTTAATGAATACTCCTGAGTTTTTATATCATTATTACGAAATAGATCAAGGTCCATTTTTAAACATTACTCAAAATGAATTTGAAAAAGCTAAAAAAATTCAAAACAATATATCTGTTGGTTTTAACAGCAAAAGACCCCCTAACTATATAGAATTAAGATTCTCCTTAGAAAAAAGACTAAAAAAGGGTTTTGTAAACAAAGGAGGCAAACCAAAAAGAAATGATCCTTTTTATTTTACTTTAGGTAAATGTGAATGGTTGAAATCTTGTTATGAAAATCCTGGTGTTGTAAAAATTCCTTTAGCAGATTTTAAGTCCGAACAAATAAGTTTTACATACCCAGATAGCATGGTATCATTCCAATTTCATGACGAACCCAAACTTGTAAAATATAGAAAAGCATGTAACGGACAGGTATACTTACTAGATGAAATACAAGAACTTTTGAACGAATATGGCATTCCTACAGAAGAAAAATGGCATTCACAAGAAAGCTTGAAATATGACAGATATGTAGAAGTACAGGTATGGGACGATTTTATAATCAAAAAATATCTAGCAAAACCCTAAATATATTTATAAACGGCCAACTACAAACTGAGACTGAACACTGAACACTGGGACTGAACACCGAGACTACCCCCTCCTAAATTCACTTAACAAAATAGCAGTTGCAGTAGCTACATTTAAACTTTCAGTAGCTTGTAAATCGCCAAATCTAGGAATGGAGATCTTTTCCTTTATAAGAACTTCTATCTCTTTTGATACGCCATTGGCTTCATTCCCCATTACTAAAATACCTTTTCCTGGTAATTGTATATTATAAACTGTATCACCATCCATAAAAGCCCCATAAACTGGCAACCCCGTTTCTTTTAAAAACAGTTCTAAATCCACATAACTAATATTTACCCTAGTAATAGAACCCATAGTGGCCTGTACTACTTTTGGATTAAAACAATCTACTGTTTCTTTGCTACAAACCAAATCTTTAACACCAAACCAATCACAAAGCCTAATAATAGTCCCTAAATTCCCAGGATCCCTAACCGCATCCAATGCTAAAACAAGTCCATTTTCTTCAATTGGTTTTGCTTCTGGAATTTCAAAAACAGCAAGTGCTTTATTAGGTGTCGTTAAAAAACTTATACGCTTTAATTCAGCCTCGGTAATTAAAATTTCATCTTTGGCATCAATATTGAAAGATTCTATTGTATATAATGCATGAAGCGTTAATTTAGATCGCAATAGTTCTTTTATTGTTTTAACACCCTCAACAACAAAAAAACCATGTTGCAGTCTATATTTTTTTTGCTTTAAACTCGTTATTAATTTTATATGACTTTTAGAGAGCATGTAATCGAAATTAACGTGATATTTTATTTTATAAAGAAATGAAAAATCCTGTTGTTTCAGGCTAAAATCGTTTAAATATTTTTTTCAAAACAAATACCAAATACTAATATTTTATGAGCTTACATGTGTCCTTTGAAAAAAAATAGAAATAAACACCTGAAAAAATGTACTTTTGAGTCCATAAAAGGCAGAATTATATTTCTTTAATTAAAGTCTATTCGTAAAAATTATAATTTGAATTAATTTCATTTGAAAAAACAGCTCTCGAAAATATTAATCTTCTTGGTATTAACAGGATATATTTTATCCTGCGATAGTACAAAAAGAGTTGCTGAAAATGAACATTTACTTACCAATACCACTGTATTAGTAAATGATAAAAGAGATAATACAGAAACCATAAACAATTTATTATACCAAAGACCCAACAGGAAAATTGCTAGTATTCCGTTACGCTTACATATCTATAATTTAGCTCGCAACAATAGAGATTCGTTATTTGAGGAATGGTTGGATGAAAACCCTAAACGTAGGGTCCGATTAACAAAAAAACTATCAAAAAAACAATTACACCGTTTAAAAAGCTCTTCTATTGGGTTTAATAATTGGCTACGCAAAACAGGGGAAGTTCCAATAATTATTAACGAAGAAAAAACAAAAAAATCTGTAAAACGGCTTCAAGACTATTATATAAACAATGGGTGGTTTAATGTTAATACAACCTATGATATAACAAAGAATGAAGATAAACGTGCAAGCATCAAGTATGACGTAAAAACAGGAACGCCTTTTGTAATAGATTCTATCTCTGAAAAAGTAAAATCTCCCATAATAGATTCTTTATATCAAAATATTAAACGAAAAGCTTTAATTAAATCCAACGAACAATATAAAACTACTAATTTTGAACAAGAACGAGACAGAATATCTAATGAATTACGTAATTCGGGGATATTTCACTTTGATCAAGATTACATCACCTTCGAAATAGATACCGTTGGTACTAATAAAAAAGTGAATGTTGGGATTCTAATTCAAGATAGAGCGATTAGAACACAAGATTCCGTTAGACGAGAACCTTTTGAAATATTCAAAATTAAAGATGTAAACATCATAACAGATTACACATTTGAAAAAAGGGGAAAATCATTTCAAGATTCCATTGTTTATGATGGTTATAAACTTTACAGTTATGATAAAATACGCTATAGACCAGAAGCTGTTACAGATGCTATATTTATAAATCCAGGTTCTGTTTTTAGAGATATAGATAGAACACGAACGTATAGGCATATCAATGAGCTACGTACCTTTAAATACCCAAACATTGAATATATAGAGAACCCAGACAACACGCTTACAGATACTATTAGATTAACACCTTTAAAAAAGTTTAGTTTAGGCTTCAGTGCCGATGCTTCGCAGAGTAATATTCAAACCGTTGGATTTTCATTAAACCCAAGTTTGTTAATTAGAAATATTTTTAGAGGAGCAGAAACTCTTGAGGTCTCGGCAATTGGGTCTATAGGTGCCTCAAAAGATAAAAACAATCTTGAAGACCCCTTTTTCGATATAAACGAAATTGGTGTCGATTTTAAACTAACAATACCCCGATTATTTTCGCCCTTTAATACAGAGAGTATTATTCCTAAATATATGTCTCCATCTACGCGAATGAGCCTCTCTGCAACCAGTCAGACAAACATAGGATTAGATAAACAAACCTTTAGCGGTACCTTTAATTATAACTGGTATCCAAATAAAAAAGTAAGTAATAGGCTCGATTTATTTAATGCTCAATACGTTAGAAACCTTAATGTAAATAACTATTTTGGCATCTATCAAAACTCTTATGAATCCCTAAATCAAATTGCGAAAGATGTTAATTATATAGGTTCAAGTACAGATTTAAGTATTCCTGACCAAACAGATGCTTTTTTAGATTATGCCTTAAACCCACAAACGCCTAACGAAATATCCAATAGTCAATTAGCTGTAATAAATAGTATTGACGAACGCAAAGAGCGATTAACAGAAGACAACTTAATACTTTCTTCCAGCTTTAGTTTTATTAATGACGAACGTACCAACCTATTTGATGACGACTTTTCAATTTTTCGTTTCAAATTGGAACTCGCAGGAAACTTACTGGCAAATGCATCGAAACTATTGGGTTTGAAGAAAAATAGCGACAATCGTTACGAAATTTTTGATGTTGCTTATTCTCAATATATAAAAACAGAATTCGATTATACAAAACACTGGGATTTAGGAAAAAAGAATGTGTTGGCCATGAGGAGCTTTTTAGGCATTGCCATCCCTTACGGAAACTCTACCAGTATACCGTTTTCAAAAAGTTTTTTTGCAGGTGGCCCTAACGATAATCGTGCCTGGACAGCTTATAGTTTAGGACCAGGCAGCTCTGAGACCATCAATGAGTTTAACGAAGCTAACTTAAAAATAGCTCTAAATGCTGAACAACGCTTCAATATATTCGAAGATCTAAATGGTGCTATCTTCATTGATGCTGGAAATATTTGGAATGTATTAGATAACGTAGAAGACGACAGCGCTACATTTACAAACTTTAATTCGTTAAAAGATATAGCCATTGGTTCTGGCTTTGGTCTTCGCTATGATTTTAGTTTTTTTATATTTCGTTTTGATATAGGTTTTAAAACTTACGATCCCTTCTATAGAGATCAAAACCGATGGTTTAACGATTATAACTTCTCAAATGCCACTTATAATATAGGTATAAACTATCCTTTTTAAATCAATTGCTTCAAGCTGATAAATAAAAAAGTAATGCCGAACCACCAAAAAACTAGGCTAAGGCAACAACTTATTTAAATAGAGATAAAAACTCTTTGTTAAGGCCTCATAAGTCCTTCTATGACGTTTTTGGCAATGATTTAACTTGCTTCTAAACTACAACGTTTTAGCTTTCAAATTGTATTTTCAATTTAAATCATTGATATAGAATCTATAAAAATCATTACTTTTGGTCAGTCAAAATTATAAATCAATTAAAACAATAAAATGGGACACAATATAAAACCAGGAGTAGCAACGGGTGATGAAGTTCAAGCTATTTTCAATCATGCTAAAGCTAATAATTATGCATTACCAGCAGTTAACGTTATAGGTTCTGATACTATAAATGGTGTATTAGAGACTGCTAGAGATTTAAATGCCCCTGTAATTATACAGTTTTCAAATGGAGGCGCACAATTTAATGCAGGTAAAGGTTTAAGCAATGACGGACAAAAAGCAGCTATTGCTGGTGCCGTTGCAGGTGCAAAACATGTGCACACATTATCTGAAGCTTATGGTGTACCAGTAATTTTACATACAGATCACTGTGCAAAAAAACTATTACCTTGGATTGATGGTTTATTAGATGCAAGTGAAAAACATTTTGCAGAAACAGGTAAATCACTTTTCAGTTCGCACATGATTGACCTTTCTGAAGAACCAATCGAAGAAAATATTGAAATTTGTAAAACCTATTTAGAGCGCATGAGCAAAATGGACATGACCCTCGAAATAGAACTTGGAATTACAGGTGGAGAAGAAGATGGTGTAGATAATACCGATGTAGATGACTCTAAATTATACACGCAACCAGAAGAAGTTGCATATGCCTATGAAGAGCTAAGCAAAGTAAGTCCTAGATTTACCATTGCTGCTGCATTTGGTAACGTTCATGGTGTTTACAAACCAGGAAACGTAAAACTAACGCCAAAAATCTTAAAAAATTCTCAAGAATACATTTCTGAGAAATATGGTGTTGAAGAAAACCATATTGATTTTGTTTTCCATGGTGGTTCTGGTTCAACAGTAGAAGAAATTCGTGAAGGTATTAGTTATGGTGTTATAAAAATGAATATCGATACCGATTTACAATATGCATTTATGAGTGGTATTCGTGACTATATGGGTGAAAAATCTGAGTATTTAAAAGCACAGATAGGAAATCCTGATGGAGATGACGTTCCAAATAAAAAATTCTATGACCCACGCGTATGGTTACGTAAAGGCGAACTTACCTTTGTAGAACGTTTAAAAAAGGCCTTTGAAGATTTAAACAATGTAAATACCTTATAATTATAAGTAAATTTACTACAAACATATTTGTTAAAGACTCTGTATCACACAGAGTCTTTTTACATTTATATAACTACAAAACAACCAGTTATAAATATTGGATTAATAAAATCATTGGGGTGTTACCACAAAATTAAAAAAAGGTTTAATTTTGTGGTCTGGCTTTTATCTATCGCTTTCCAATAAAAATGGGAGCACCTTAGTATAGAGCTTAAATGCAAATTCAAAATTTTGTATTTAATAAAATTAAGAGGATAAGTTATCCTTAACAAGAATAACGCTTACTAAGATTTAAAATCTAACAAGCGTTAATCTAAAATCGTAAATCATTATGTCTTGGTTTAAAAGAAAAACAAAAGGAATCACAACAACAACAGAGGAAAAAAAAGATACTCCCAAAGGGCTTTGGTACAAATCACCCACAGGTAAAGTTGTTGATGCAGAAGAATTAGAGAAAAATTTCTATGTAAGCCCAGAAGATGGTTACCATGTGCGCATAGGGAGTAAAGAATACTTTGAAATATTATTCGATGACAATAAATTTAAAGAATTAGATGCCAATTTAGAATCTAAGGACCCTCTTAAATTTGTTGATACAAAAAAGTATCCAGAACGTTTAAAAGATGCTCAGGACAAAACCAATTTAAAAGATGCTGTACGTACAGCTGTTGGAAAATCTAAAGGAAAAGATTTAGTAGTTGCCTGTATGGATTTTGCATTTATTGGTGGTTCTATGGGAAGTGTTGTAGGCGAAAAAATTGCTCGTGCAGCAGATTATGCATTAAAGAAGAAAGTTCCTTTAATGGTTATATCAAAATCTGGAGGAGCAAGAATGATGGAAGCTGCATTATCTTTGATGCAATTAGCTAAAACATCTGTAAAATTAGCACAATTAGCAGAAGCTAAACTTCCTTATATTTCGCTATGTACAGACCCGACTACAGGAGGTACAACGGCCTCATTTGCCATGTTAGGGGATATTAACATTAGTGAACCTGGTGCTTTAATTGGCTTTGCAGGGCCTCGGATTGTAAGAGATACAACAGGAAAAGAATTGCCTGAAGGTTTTCAAACTTCTGAGTTTTTATTAGAACATGGTTTTTTAGATTTTATTACGGTAAGAAATGAGTTGAAAAACAAAGTAAACAAATACCTTGATTTAATAACTAACCAACCTTTAAGAGCGTAAAAAACATAGATTTTTATCATAACAATCTAAAAAAGAGGTCTAAAAAGTGTCATTCAGAACGTAGTGAAGAATCTCTTAGAAAATAAACACCTGTTTATCAGTATGTTGATGTTTTTAAGCTTTAGTTTATGCTAAGTATAGTCTAAGTACTAAAAATGACAATTTATAAACTTTTAAGACCTTTTCAATTTCATTTAAAGAAATTAATATTTTAATATTTATCCAACCAACCAAAATGCTTATCTATTAGCAACTGTTTGTTTTCATTGATATGCTCTATCAATCTTTTTGAAATATTGGTTATATTCTTTGAGCTCAACCAAACCAAATTCCAAGTCGTGGTAATGGGAAGCCCTTTTACTGGTATAATTTGTAATTCTCCAATACTAATGGCATTCTTTATACCAATTAAAGGCATAATAGAATACCCTAAACCAGAAATAACAGCTTGTTTTAATGCTTCATTTGAGGTTAGCTCCATTTTTTTATAAGTAGATATTTTCATGGAGTCTATAAACTTCTCCATAGCCAAACGCGTTGCAGACCCTTGTTCTCTATAGATAAGTGGCAATTTTTGAAACTCAGTTTTAGATAAATATTTTCCTTTATGCTTATAATCTTTTCCACCAACCATAAACAACTCATTTTTCATGAGCTCAATTCTATTAATCTTAAGTTTTTTAGGTATTGTTGAAACCATAGCAAAATCGACTTCATTGTTCTCTAAAGCCCTAATAACATTGTCTTTATTAGTAACATCCATGACCAAATCTACTCCCATATTTTTATTAATGAAATCTGATATAAAATAAGGCATCACATATTTAGCAGTAGACACAATGGCTATTTTTAATTTACCAGCAAGCTCACCTTGAAATGATAAAGCCTTATAATCTATAGCCTTTACTTCTTCCATTATTTTTTTGGCAGCCTGAGCCACTTCTTCTCCAAATTCGGTGATGTATATTCTTCTACCAACAACTTCAAACAAAGGAATTTTAAACTGTTCTTGAAACTTTTTCAGCTGTATTGAAACAGCTGGCTGAGTAAGATACAATGCTTCAGAAGCCCTTGTGACACTCTGTAGTTCCGTTATTTTAAGAAAAACCTCCAATTGATGTAATGTGTAATTCATAAGAAATGATTATATATTTCATAATAAATATAAATAAAAATATATGAATAAAATAATTAAACTTTGCACCAAACAAGAAAACAATGAAAGAAAAACTATTGAATAGCACAAAAAAGTCACACCAAACACTTATCTCTCTTAATAGCTTTATTATGACATTAATTTATGCAACTACGGTTTCACTGTCAATAAGAAACAACCATTTATTTCTAGAAGAATTACTGCTATGTGGATTTATAATTGGAGTGGCAATATGGGGAGCACAAAATAAACATGTTAGTAAATAATTATTAAAAGTTAGTTTCTCTATGGATTTACATCTACTATTTGACAACCTTACTAACCCAGCACTACTCTTCTTCTTTCTAGGCGTTATTGCCGTTCAATTAAAAAGCGATCTTAAAATTCCAGAAAATTCATCAAAATTTATATCACTCTATTTATTATTAGCCATAGGTTTTAAAGGCGGGCAAGAACTATCGCATAGCGCGTTTAATATGGAAATTATTTGGGCTTTATTATTCGGTATTTTTTTAGCTGTAGCTGTCCCAATTTATACATATTTTATACTTAGAAAAAAATTTAGTATCGAAAATGCTGGTGCTATAGCCGCATCATACGGGTCTGTTAGTGCCGTAACTTTCGTAACCGCCATAGCATTTTTAGAAATAAAACAGATTCCTTTTAGCGGTCATATGGTTGCTGTTATGGCACTTATGGAAGCGCCTTCCATCATGGTAGGGCTTTTATTAATCATGATTTTTAAGGGGAATAAAGGAAAATCGGATATTCCTTTAAAAACAGCACTACGCCATGCCTTATTTAACGGGAGTGTTCTACTAATAATAGGAAGTTTAACCATTGGTTTTTTGGCCAGTGATGCCCAAGCAGAAGGCATAAAACCATTTACTACAGACATTTTTAAAGGGTTCTTAGCAGTTTTTTTACTGGACATGGGAATTACTAGCGGAAAAAAACTCTCGGAATTTCTAAAAAAAGGGCCATTTGCTTTAGTATTCGCCATTATAATACCAATTATAAATGGCGCACTAGTTGCTGTTGCCAGCGGCGCATTTATTTCTCATACGGGTAACAGGCTGTTATTTACAATCCTTGCCGCTAGTGCCTCATACATTGCGGTACCTGCTGCCATGAAAATAGCAGTACCAAAAGCTAGTCCTAGTCTGTATATCCCAATGGCATTAGCTATTACATTCCCATTCAACATAACCCTAGGCATGCCATTATACTTATACATTATTCAAAATTTCAATTAAAATAAACACAATATTAATTTAAAAACCAATTATGGAAACAGCTTTAAAAACATCGATTGATTCAAAATTAGAACAAAAAATTAAGCTTATAGATGGCTGCTTCACATCATCAGAAGCAACAGATATAATAAACAACATTTTAGATGTGAAGATAAACTTTCACAAAATACAAAGATTGTCTCGCACAGAAGGCAACATAAATGATGCTTGTGAATTTGATAATGGCAGAATAGTAGAACTCATTGACTCAAAACATGATGCCAAGTCTTTTTTAACGAATGCCAGATTACAGGGTAAAAAGCTAAAAATTGAAAGTATCGTAACAATAAAAGTAGAAAATTGATTCGTATTTTTTTCATATAGTTTAGTTTGATTTAATTTGTTAGTTAGTCAAAAAGCCCATCAAATAAATATTTTTGATGGGCTTTTATTACTTTACTGTTACTGAACCGCAGCACTTTAAATAATATACTCGATTTAAATGACTTCTATAGCAGATGCTCTTGCAAATCATTAAAAATTACTATATTTGCCGCTCGAAAGAGAAACTTTCGTTTACATAACAATTATTTACAATAATATTAGCATGTATTTAGATCAAAAAGAAAAAGAAGCCATCTTTAAAAAACACGGTAAAGGTGCAAAAGACACAGGTTCTGCAGAAGGGCAAATTGCATTGTTTACTTACAGAATTAATCACTTAACAGAACACTTAAAAAATAATCGTAAAGATTTTAATACTGAGCGTTCATTAGTAAAATTAGTAGGAAAGCGTCGTGCTTTACTAGATTACTTAACTAAGAAAGATATCTTAAGATATCGTGCTATAGTAAAGGAATTAGGATTAAGAAAATAATAAAAAGAGGCTGATCAGCCTCTTTTTTGTTTTTGCGTTAGGGATTGCAACGGCATCCTTTTTAAATTGTTGTCTCACTAAGTAACTTATATTGGGTATAGTTGAATAAACAATTTAAAAAGATACAGTAGAAAGCCCGACCTTTTAGGGAACGCACATATAATATAACTCTAGCGTGAGAGTATAAATCATGTATTTTATGATTAAGCAGATCTTGAATCAAGTTCAGGATATATAGTTTTTCATTGGTCACACACAACACTACAACAACACAACGACCATTGTTTAATTAGAATTAAAAAATTTATGATTCCAAAAGTTTTTAGAGAGGTCATAGACCTAGGTGACGGTAGAGAAATTTCTATCGAAACTGGAAAATTAGCAAAACAAGCGCATGGTAGCGTTGTAGTGCAATCTGGAAAATGTATGCTTTTGTGTACAGTTGTTTCCAATTATAAACAAGCAGATGTTGATTTCTTACCATTAACAGTTGACTATAGAGAAAAATTTGCTGCAGCTGGACGTTATCCAGGAGGTTTCTTTAAAAGAGAAGCAAGACCTAGTGATGGCGAAGTATTAACAATGCGTCTTGTAGACCGTGTTTTACGTCCATTATTCCCAAAAGATTATCACAGTGAAACACAAGTGATGATTCAGTTAATGTCTCACGATGAAAACGTGATGCCAGATGCGATGGCTGGATTAGCTGCTTCAGCCGCAATCATGTTATCAGACTTTCCTTTTGAGTGTGCTATTTCTGAGGCTAGGGTTGGTCGTGTAAATGGTGAATTTATTATCAATCCAACTAGAGCTCAATTAGAAGAATCTGATATCGATATGATGATTGGTGCTTCTGCAGACTCAGTAATGATGGTTGAAGGCGAGATGGATGAGATTTCTGAAGAAGAAATGACTGAAGCTATCAAATTTGCTCACGAAGCCATTAAAGTACAATGTGCTGCTCAACTAAAATTAGCTGAAGCATTTGGTAAAAAAGAAACTCGTGAGTATGAACCAGAACGTGAAGATGCGGACTTAGCTCAAAAAATTCACGATATGGCATACGATAAAGTATATGCTGTAGCAAAAGCAGGATCTTCTAAACATGAAAGAGGTGCTGCATTTGCAGAGATCAAAGAAGAAATTATTGCTTCTTTTTCTGAAGAAGAAGTTGAAGATTTTGGTGGTTTAATATCAAAATATTACAGCAAAGCTGAAAAAGCTGCAGTTCGTGATCTTACTTTAAATGAAGGTTTACGTTTAGATGGCCGTAAAACGACAGATATCAGACCAATTTGGTGTGAGGTAGACTATTTACCATCTACACATGGTTCTGCAATCTTTACTCGTGGAGAAACTCAAGCATTAGCAACAGTTACTTTAGGAACATCTAGAGAAGCTAATCAAATAGATATGCCATCGCACGAAGGTGAAGAGCGTTTCTATTTACACTATAACTTCCCTCCTTTCTCTACAGGAGAAGCGCGTCCTATTAGAGGAACATCGCGTCGTGAAGTAGGACATGGTAATTTAGCACAGCGTGCTTTAAAAGGCATGGTTCCTGAAGATTGTCCATATACCGTTCGTGTTGTAAGTGAAGTGTTAGAATCTAATGGGTCGTCGTCTATGGCAACCGTATGTTCTGGTACTATGGCTCTTATGGATGCTGGTGTGCAACTTAAAAAGCCTGTTTCTGGTATTGCTATGGGATTAATTTCTGATGCAGATTCTGGAAAGTATGCCGTTCTATCTGATATTTTAGGAGATGAAGATCACTTAGGAGATATGGACTTTAAAGTTACAGGTACTGCCGATGGTATTACAGCTTGCCAAATGGATATTAAAGTAAAAGGATTAAGCTACGAGATTTTAGTGAATGCACTAAAACAAGCTCGTGATGGTCGTTTACATATCTTAAGTAAATTAACCGATACTATTGCTGCACCAAATACAGATGTTAAGGACCACGCTCCTACTATGGTTACAAGACGTATTCCTAATGAATTTATTGGTGCGTTAATTGGTCCTGGTGGAAAAGTAATTCAAGAATTACAAAAAGAAACTGAGACTACTATTGTTATTAATGAAGATCCAGTTACTGAAGAAGGTGTTGTAGAAGTTTTAGGTGTAGGTAGTAAAGGCATTGATGCTGTTATGGCAAAAATAGATGCTTTATTATTCAAACCAGAAGTGGGTAGCGTTTACGAAGTAAAAGTTATTAAAATGCTTGATTTTGGAGCCGTTGTAGAATATATAGATGCTCCTGGCAATGAAGTCTTATTACACGTAAGTGAATTAGCTTGGGAACGTACAGAAAATGTATCTGACGTTGTAAATATGGGTGACGTTTTTGATGTGAAGTATTTTGGAGTTGATTCCAGAACACGCAAAGAAAAAGTATCTCGTAAAGCTATTTTACCAAAACCAGAAGGTTATGTAGCAAGACCACCAAGAGAAAGTAACGGTCGTGACAATCGTGGACGTGACAACAGAGGTAGAGATAATCGTGGACGTGACAACCGTCGTGATGATCGCAAACCTAGAGAAGACAAAAAAGAAGATTAATTAATCTCTTAAAAAAATTAGAGTTTTAAACCTCAATTAGCCATGGTTAATTGAGGTTTTTTATATAAATGATTTAAAGCACCTTCTCTTTGTGAAGCAACAATGTTATTATTTTCATAAATAAACATTAAAAAAAATCTGAAATCATTTTTGCTACGTAAAAGTAACAAACCCAATGTTAAAAACAGATTTATGAAAATCCAAAGAATGGTTTCTAAACTATTAAAAAAGTCAAAAAATAGCATATCTAATGCTCCCCAATACACCTTTACAAATAAACATATAGCAGCAATTAAAACATCAGACATTTGGGGTATTCTGGTACTAACCTGTACTTTTTTACTTATGATTGACGCTGTTTATTTGGGGTTTGTTCTAAAAAAAGACTTCATACAATTTAACACAGAACGTATGAGTTCTACATTGGGATTTTCATTCATGGTCGTTTCTGGCATTTTACTTTTATTTAAGGGTAGTTTTTTTATTTATACTCTATATCGCTATTTTAAATACAAACCTATTGCATCGGTAACAAACAATGAATTGCCAACCTGTACCGTAATTGTTCCCGCCTATAATGAAGGCAAACAAGTTTGGGATACTCTAATGAGTTTAGTTAAAAGTGATTACCCTGAAGAAAAATTACAATTGTTGGCCATTGATGATGGAAGTCTAGATGATACTTGGGATTGGATGTTAGATGCTAAAAAACAATTAGGTGACCGTCTGGAAATTTTCCAGCAACCAACAAATAAAGGAAAACGTCATGCCCTTTACGAGGGTTTTAATAAAGGAACGGGAGACATTTTTGTAACTGTTGATAGCGATTCTATCGTAAAACCGGATACCTTAAGAAATTTAGTTAGCCCATTTGTTACCAATGAAAAATGTGGTGCTATTGCGGGAAACATACGTGTATTAAATAAGGACAAAGCATTATTACCTAAAATGTTGGATGTAAGCTTTGTTTTGAGTTTTGAGTTTGTGCGTTCAGCAGAAAGTAGTTTAAATTCTGTATTGTGTACTCCTGGGGCTTTGGCTGCTTATAGAAGAGAGGCCGTTTTTGCTTGCCTGCCAGAATGGATTAACCAGACTTTTATGGGGCAACCTTCAGATATTGGTGAAGATCGGGCCATGACTAACATGATTTTAAAACAAGGGTATGCCGTATTGTTCCAAAGAAATGCCTATGCATATACCAATGTACCCGAAAAATATCGTGGTTTATACAAAATGTTTATTAGATGGGGAAGAAGTAATGTTCGCGAGAATATTGAAATGTCTAAATATGTCTTTAAAAACTTCAGAGAAGGTTCTAAAACAGGAACACGCCTCCTATTTATGAGTCAATCATTAGAAATAATAATGACATATCCATTTCTGATATTTATGCTATTTTTCGTGTTTACTCATCCTATTTTGTTTCTGAGTTCAACATTTTTAAGCATTCTTGTATTATCAACATTTCCAGTAATATTCTATGCAAACAGGTACGAAACCAAAGAGTCTTTTTGGGCATATACCTACAGTATTTTATACACATTTGGTTTATTTTGGATTACACCTTACGCCATCGCTACGGCTAATAAAAGGGGGTGGTTAACACGTGGTTTATCAGAAAGAAAATAGTTAAAATTTAAATTAGTTAGTTAGAGAGAAAAGGCTATTTAAAAAGTAAATTTAACATTGCAATATATTTTCCTTAAGAATTATTTGGAGGAAATTGAAATATGATACTTTTTATTTAGCCTTTTATTATTTTCATTAATACTTCTGAATCGTTTTTAAACTTATAAATAGAATATTCTTTTCAATTTTAAAACCTATAACTAATCTTTGGAATCATAGCTATTTGTCCAATACCCTCCCGTAAAGCCCCTTCAATTTTATATGGCGAATATTGTAAATCGAAACCAAAAGTAAATTTTGCATGTTCAGAAAAAGTATGAGACCATTCTACTCCAGGAATTAATAAAAGAGATGAAATAAACTCATACTTACTTTCATCTTTCCTGCCATTATAAAATGGATTTCTAGCATTGGTTGTAATGGTTGAGACCCCAATACCTAGACCTAGATTAACTTTAGAATTTTTGGAATTCTGAATAGACTTTTTAAATCTTACAAACCCATTAAACATCGATGTACCCTTAACATGAATGGTATCTATCGTTCTTAAAAACAAAAAATCCTCTTGTTGATCTGGAATGACTATTTGAAAAACAGCATCTAAAGATTTTGCTTTTTTAAGTGGAAAATTAACACTGATTTCAAATAAAGGAGCTTCTCCAAAATATGTTTTCAGGTTGCCTTTAGGAACAAAAGCACCTATTCCAAAGTTAAAAGTCACCTTATTAAAATAATCATCAAATGCATCATAATAGTCTTTACTATTAGTTACAGAAAGGGTATCGGTTTGAGCAGACAGTTTAAGACTGAATATTAAAACAACTATAATAACAAGTTCTTTTTTCATGATTTTAGTTTTTAAATTCGAATCAAAATTATTGCTATAATCACATATAAATTGGCTTAAAATGCAATGATGGATATTATTTTTTGCGATAATCACAAAAAATAATATATTTGAGCATGTATCAAACTGCTTTTCTTCAATATTTAAAACAAGAATTACCTAAAAACACATCAACTATTGAAGCAATATCTACGGCTTTAGATATTAGCTATGATGCTGCACATAGACGAGTAAGTTTAAAAAGTAAATTTTCTATTGAAGAAGCTATTGTTTTAGCAAAGTATTACAACATATCTTTAGACAGGTTGTTTGAAACGACAAATACAGAATTTGTTACTATAGAAAAAACAAAACATATTGAAACAGAAGCAGAACTTAAACTATACTTTGACGATTCTTACAATTCTCTTTATCCTTTATTAAAACAAAAAGAGAGTCGTATTTTATATTCGGCAAAAGACATCCCATTATTTTATAATTTAAATGGTGATAAACTTAGTCAGTTTAAATATTATGTTTGGCTTAAATTATTAAACCCAGAATTAGCAAATAAAAGTTTTGAAAATTTCGCACCGAACCCAGCATTAATTGAAGCTGGTAAAAGATTGGGCAGTCTTTATTATAATTTAAATACCATTGAGATCTGGGATATTACTTCGGTTAATAGCACACTAAAACAAATTCATTTTTACTACCAAGCAGGGCAAGTAAAAACGGAAACTGCTTTACAGTTTTGTAAACTATTAAAACAATTAATTAAAGATATTTCTATTAAACTCACTAACAAAAACCTTGAATTTAAATTGTACTATAATGAGTTGCATTTAATGAATAATAATGTTTTGGTGAGTACCCCAGAATCTAAAATGCTTTATGTCCCATTTACTTTATTGTCTTATTACAAAACGGCCGATAAGCACACTTGTAATGAAGCCGATCTTTTTTTAAATAAACAACTATTGAACTCCAAATTATTAAATACTGCTGGGGAAAAAGAACGAAATACTTTCTTTAATAAAATCTATTCAAAAATTGATGCACTTCATAATTTAATTGAAGCTACCAAACTTTTAGACTTTGAGTAAAAAGCCAGAACATATAGTTATGTCTATAGATAATGTGACTTTCTCTATATTTTTGGGTCTAATAAGGGAACGCAAAAAATAATTTGAAACTTTTTGTAACATTATGCGACATATATACGTATAACCACTGAATGCCCAAAATATTCAATAAAAAACCACAGGAGAATTTTAGATGAGACAACTTAAAATTACGAAGCAGGTTACCAATAGGGAAACTGCATCGTTAGACAAATATTTACAGGAAATAGGAAAGGTTGACTTAATTACTGCAGACGAAGAAGTAGAATTAGCACAACGTATTAAAGCTGGTGATCAAATAGCTTTAGAGAAATTAACAAAAGCTAATTTACGTTTCGTAGTTTCGGTAGCTAAGCAATACCAAAACCAAGGATTAACATTACCCGATTTAATTAATGAAGGTAATTTGGGTTTAATTAAAGCGGCGCAACGCTTTGACGAAACACGTGGTTTTAAATTTATATCATATGCTGTTTGGTGGATTCGTCAATCGATTTTACAAGCTTTAGCTGAACAATCTCGTATTGTGCGTTTACCATTAAACAAAATTGGTTCTATTAATAAAATTAATAAAACGTTTGCTTTTCTTGAGCAAAGTCACGAACGCCCACCAAGTGCAGAGGAAATTGCCAAAGAATTGGACATGACCATTAACGATGTTAAAGAGTCTATGAAAAACTCTGGGCGTCATGTAAGTATGGATGCACCCTTAGTTGAAGGTGAAGATTCTAACTTATACGATGTACTTAATAGTGGTGAATCGCCAAATCCAGACAGAGAGTTATTACATGAATCTTTACGTACTGAGATTGAACGTGCTTTAGAAACTTTAACACCTCGTGAAGCTGATGTTATTCGTTTATACTTTGGCTTAGGAAACCAACACCCAATGACTTTAGAAGAAATTGGGGAAACATTCGATTTAACACGTGAGCGTGTAAGACAAATTAAAGAAAAAGCGATTAGAAGGCTAAAACATACTTCTAGAAGTAAAATATTAAAAACATATTTAGGTTAGCTTCGGCTTCGCTCAGCTGCCAAAAGGCTAGTTTTGAGTCCTAAAATTGTTCACTGAGCGTAGTCGAAGTGATATTTTTGAAAACATATTTAGGTTAGTAATTTTTTTACGACTAAATTACCATAACAAACAGTTACACATAACTGTTCGTTTTTTGATTGATGAAAGAACCCTCGGCTGATTACCGGGGGTTCATTTTTTATCACCTTTTTTAAAAGTGGTTTTAGTTTTAAAGCCCCTATTTAATATAAATTATTACCCATCAATTATTCCATTATATTATTTTTTGTATTTTAGAAAAAACAACCTTTTTCTTAATGTTAAAAACAATATGTTATATTAGTGATTCCTGTAGAGAAGAATCACTAAATTCCCTTAAAGTTTTATATTCAAAAGCCAAAAAAAACAATTCAAAATATAACATAACGGGAATATTGATCTACTCTAATGCTAATTTCCTTCAAGTGCTTGAAGGCGATCAAAAAAGCGTTGATGCCACCTTTAAAAGAATTAGTTTAGACACTAGGCACAGGAATATTTTTAAAGTTATAAATATAGATATTCAACAACGCATTTTCGAAGACTACAATTTCGGATTCACCGTAGTTAATAATAACAAAGAGCTAAATAGGCTTTATGAATATCTTGAATGGTTAAGAAAGGCAGATAATACGTTAGCGAATAAAGTAGTTAATATGGTTGAAAATTTTATTGCACAAAAAATAACTAAACCTTGAGTAAAACAGTTATTTTTGCCAAATAAACAAAACATTCAATGACTTCTAAACTAATTGCTCCGTCAATTCTGGCAGCAGATTTTGCTAATCTCCAACGTGATATAGAAATGGTTAATATAAGTGATGCTGATTGGTTTCACATTGATATTATGGATGGTGTTTTTGTCCCTAACATTTCTTTTGGAATGCCTGTTTTACAAGCGATTGCTAAGCATGCTAAAAAAACCATCGATGTTCATTTAATGATTGTCGATCCAGATAGGTACATTAAAACCTTTGCAGACCTAGGCAGTGATGTACTTACCGTGCATTATGAAGCCTGTACACATTTACATAGAACTTTACAGGCTATAAAATCTGAAGGAATGAAAGCTGGTGTTGCATTAAACCCGCACACCAACGTAAATGTATTAGAAGATACTATAAATGATATTGATTTAGTTTGTATTATGAGTGTGAACCCTGGCTTTGGAGGACAAAGCTTTATAGAAAACACTTATAACAAGGTCTCTCAATTAAAAGAATTAATTACACGCAAGAACGCCTCAACCGTTATAGAAATTGACGGTGGTGTTACCAATAAAAATGCCAAAGCACTTGTTGATGCTGGTGCAGATGTATTAGTTGCAGGCAGCTATGTTTTTAAAAGTAATGACCAAATTGAGACTATTAAAGGCTTAAAAGAGTTGGCTAATTCTTAATTAACATGTATTCGATACAACTTTAGTTTTATTCAAATGAAAATCAGCCAATCATATTCAAATGTCAGGTTGAGCACAGTCGAAACCTAATTAAAACAATTGAATTTTTAAGACCTTTCGACTGCACTCAAGGTGACAAGCTTTATTTTATTGAACTTTTGTCTGTTTTTTTATAAATTTTATGTCGAAGTCACGTTAATTAATATTGCTTAAGTAAATAGTTTATTAAATCTGTAGTCGTAACAATACCCACTAAAAGGGACTTATCAACAACTGGCAGTGCATGAAACTCATTTTTAGCTAAAATCTCTGCTACTTCTTTAATGGTTGTATCGCTAGAAACACTTACTAGTTTTTTTGTCATAACCTGTTCGATAGTAAACATATTATAAACTATAGTATCTACGTTATCTTCATCTTCCGTAGCATCAGCAAAACTAATTCTTAACAAATCTGTATAGCTTAGCATGCCAATTATAGATTCACCATTAACTACTGGAATGTGTCTAATACTATGCCTTTTAAAAAGCACCTCTGCTTTTTCTAAATTATCTGATTTACTTAAAGTTATAATATCTTTGCTCATTATTTCTGAGACTGGAGTTCTTCTTTTCATCTTAAATAGGTTTTAAATTCCATATTAAAATTAAGTATGAAAATGAAAATAAAGTATGATAAAAATCATGTCAAGGAAGACATACAAGAATAAGTTTAAATATGATGAGCATAAACTACAAAACCTCTTCTCTTATGAAAAGGTGAAATAAACAAAATAGGAGGCGGCCTAATAGCCCTTAACCCTAAAATTAAGCATTTGTTTTATCTTGTTATAAATATCGGGAAACTGAGACCTGAATTCTTGCGGTGTTTCAATAAAATTCTCAATAGTAACTGCTAAAAATTCAAACTGATTAGTAAAAGCATAGTTTCTGAAATAATTAGATTGCTTTAATTCATCTCGCAATGATTCATTTTCAGAGAACAAAGCAGATAATTCTTTAAAAGTATCACTAAAAATAATCGAACTTACATCACGTTCTTTCATACTATTAATATGAATGGCATGTGTGAGTTCATGGATCCCTAAATTTAAATTATCATTTCCATCATCAAAACCTTGTACAAAATCTTCCCAGGATAAAACCAATGCTTTTAATCTGGGGTTAAATTCTCCTTTATGATATGCTTTATTCGTATTAGAATAAAAATTGCTTGGGTATACCACAATCTTTGAAATAATTCCAATATAGAAATCACGAAAACCAAAGGTTAGCATTACGGCAGTTGAAGCTATTAGTACTTTTATTTCGTCGCCAATTACTATACCATTCCTACCTATAAAATCTTTATCCTTTATAAAGGACGCTACACGGTGCTCAAAGTATTTTTTCTCTTTAGCTGTAAGTTTATTATAAAAAGAAAATTGATTTCTTAAAATTGACTTCTGATTTTTATTTAAGCGTCTTAAACGGAGGTAAAAATGATTGTATAATGGTCGTTTATTTTTAAGTACATAACCCATCTCTATCATTTTCATACCATAGTTTAAAAATATATATGACATGGCAATAAAGAAAATGCCCAGAATTATTTTACTGCCCAAAGGGTATTGTTGTATAACTAGAATTAGAAACATATGCTGCTTAACGCTTTTAATTAAAAAATAATGTATCAGACATTAATTATTCGTTTAAAATAACCAATTAAAAACATATCGTTAAGAAACAAAATACGTTTGTTACTCAAAAAACTACTTTAAATTAACCGATAAGATAAAATTATGTGCAGTCATATATAGGTTTTTCTCATCTTTTCCCAAAGCACAATTGGCCGTTAGCTGTCCTGTATAGATTCTGGCTAACAGTTTCCCACTTAAATTAAAGATTAAAACCCCTTTTGGCCCCGTTGCAAACATATAATTGTTATTCGTTATTTTAAGACCATCTGGAAGCCCTTGATACCCTTCTTGTTGTAAAAAGTGATTGGCATCATAGAACACTTTTTTATTAGCTACTTTTCCTGGCTCAACTATATCGTAGACATACCAAGCAGCATTTTCTATATTGGAAACAGCCACATAAAGCTTAGAATTGTCGGGAGAAATACAAAGTCCGTTTGGATATTTTAAAGTAGCATCTAATAGCAACAATTCACCTGTTGAGAGCAAACAATAAACACCTTGAAAGTCTAATTCTTTATTAGGGTCTTCTAATGATAAAGGTAATCCGTATGGCGGATCTGTAAAATAAAGGTTGCCAGCTTTATCAAAAGCACCGTCATTTGGACTATTGAGTTTTTTTCCTTTATAATTATCTATCAAAAATTCATAATCCGATTTGGGGTTAGATAAAGGTGTTTTCATTTTACCAACTGCTCTATTACCATGTTGCATTAATACTAACTCTCCATTGTCTGTAACCAATAAACCATTAGACCCTGTCTCTGAACCTGTAAAACTACTTGCAGACACCCCCGAAGGATATAAATAGGCAATGGTATCTCTTTGGGCATCTAATTTGTAAACTTTATTATTAGGAATATCTGAAAACAACAAATAATTGCCGTCTTTAATCCAAACAGGACCTTCTGTCCAAGTAAAGCCACTTGCCAAAATATCTATTTTAGAATTAGGGTCTATAATATTTAAAGCTTCATCGTCAAATATTTCTATTTTAAACATAGACACCATCTCTTCTCTGGTTCTTGGTGTCCAATTAGTAGATTGCGCTTTTAGTTCTTCCTTGCTTTTTATAATTTCCGTTATGTTTTCCTCTGCTACAACATCATTTTTCTTTTCTTTTTTACAAGAAGCCAAAAAGAAGACTGCTATAATTAAAATACTTAAAAACTGTTTCATTATAATATTATCAAATTTACCATTCGTTAAAATTCCCATCCTTGCCACGCCAAATAGGATTAGACCAATTATGTCCTATTTTCACACCTTCTTTTAATTTCTCTTCGTTTATTTCTACGCCTAAACCTGGTCTTTGAAAAAGTTCTATATAGCCATCTTTTACTTCAAACACTTCAGGGTTTGAAACATAATCTAGCAAATCAAATCCTTGATTGTAATGAATACCAATACTACTTTCTTGAATAATGGCATTTGCAGAAACGAAATCAATGTGCAATGCCGAGGCTAAAGAAATTGGTCCCAAAGGACAATGAGGAGCTAAGGATACATCATAGGCTTCAGCCATAGTAGCTATTCGACGAACTTCAGAAATACCTCCCGCATGACTTAAGTCTGGTTGAATAATATCGACCGTTCCTTGTTCTAGAAGCGGTTTAAAATCCCACCTTGAAAACATACGTTCTCCAGTAGCTATGGGAATACTGGTATATCCATAAATATACTTTAATGCTTCATTATTTTCACTTAGTACTGGCTCTTCAATAAACAAAGGTTCATATGGTGTCAATTCGTCAATAAGACGCTTTACCATCCCTTTATGTACTCTGCCATGAAAATCTAAACCAATATCTATATCTGTTCCAAATTCTTCACGCAGTAATTTAATATTATGAGCTACCTTTTTTACATCTTTTATAGAAGCTATCCAGTCCATTCCACCAGTAGCATTCATTTTTACTGCTTTATAACCTGCCTTAACTTTTTCGTGGGCCTGTCCCAATACAACTTCTGGGTGATCACCACCAATCCAGCAATACATTTTCATTTTATGGCGCACAGCACCCCCTAAAAGTTCGTATACAGGTACGCCCAAAGATTTCCCCTTAATATCCCATAAAGCTTGATCTATACCAGAAATAGCACTCATTAAAATAGGGCCTCCCCTATAAAACCCACCTCTATATAGAACTTGCCAAATATCCTCAATATCTTTGGCAGACTTACCAATAAGATGTTTTTCAAGCTCCTTAACACATGCTAAAACCGTATCTGCTTTTCCTTCAACTACAGGTTCTCCCCAACCAATTATGCCCTCTTCTGTTGTAATCTTAAGAAAAAGCCACCTTGGCGGCACCTTAAAAAGCTCTATTTTTTCTATTATTAGTGACTCTTTCACGAATGGATTATTTTCAATACGCGCTCTGCTAGTGCTACTATATCATCAAAATCTTGCTGATTTTGTATTGGCTTTACCAAATTTCCTCCCAAACCAAAGCCTGCTGTACCAGCATCTTTCCATTCTTGAATACTTTCAACTGCTATGCCTCCAACTGCAAAGAAGGAAACTGTATCTAATGGTCCTTTTACTGCTTTAAAATAGTCGATTCCCATAGCTGCACTAGGAAAAAGTTTTACAACATCTGCCCCTTCTTCAACAGCATTGCAAATCTCTGTTGGTGTAACAGCTCCCATCAATACGGGTACTCCATTTTTATGTGCTACCGGAATAATATCGATATTCGTATTGGGCGTAACCAAAAATTGAGCTCCAGCATGAATAGCTTCAGTTGCCAAAGCTGGGTTTTTAATGGTTCCTGCTCCTACTAAAATATCAGGATACATTTCACGCACTCGTTTTATTTCTTCTAAGTATCCTGGGGTATTAGAAGTAATCTCTAATACTTTTACACCTCCAGTTACCAAGGCTTTTACAACCTCTGGTACATGCTCTTGTTGCTTCAACCTAATAATGACAACTAGTTTTTCTGCTTTAATGCTATTTGTTATTTCTTTTCTGTTCATCGTAATACGTGTCCTGATATGTTACCTTTAAAAATTGAAAGAATTTCTTCTTCTGTGCTAGTATGTTGATCTCCTTTTATAGTGTGTTTTAATGCAAAAGCTGCTGTAGCAAAGCCCAAGGCTTTGTCTAAATCCCATTCTTGACCCAAACCATGTAGAAAGCCTGCAGCAAAAGCGTCTCCTGTTCCAAAACGATCTATAATTTCGACATTATAGCTGTTAGAGACTGTTGTTTTCTCATTCAAAAAAGCCACTCCAGACAATTTATTTTCACTAGCTGAGTGATGTTCTCTTACTGTAAAAGCCAGTTGTTTTAAACCAAAAGTGCTTTTCGCTTTTTCTATGGCATTCATTGTTTTATCTATAGGATTGGTTCCTCTAGCTTCGATGTCGTATACATCTTTAAGAACACCTGTATTTCCAAAAAGCAGGTCAGTATTTTCTAGTATGTCATCAAATATTTTTCTAGCATCCTTTTTATCTTTCCAAAGTGTTCTTCTAAAATTCATATCAAAACTCACTTTAACCCCCATTTTCCTTGCTACTTTTGCCACAAGTAAAGTCTCTTCTGCACATGATTTAGATAAGGCTGGTGTAATTCCTGAAATGAATAACCATTTTTGATCTTTTAATATCGTTTCCCAGTCTAATTCTCCAGCCGTTATCTCACTAATAGCAGAATGAGCGCGATCGTAAACAACACTAGATGGTCTTATTGAAGACCCTATTTCTATAAAATAAGTACCTATTCTATGACCTCCTCTAGCAATGTTCCCTGTTGAAATCCCAAAACTTTGTAAAGATCTCATAGCACCATCTCCTACTGCATTTATAGGCAGTTTTGTTACAAACTGTACCTGATTATTTAAAATTGCCAACGAGCTTGCTACATTAGATTCTGAGCCAGCATAATGCACTCCAAAGTTTTGCGCTGAATTTATTTTCCCAGCGTGTTCATTTGGGGTTAACCGCAACATAATTTCTCCAAAAGTTGTAAAACTCATAACTATTTACCAATTTGTTAACGATCCATCATTTCTTCTTAGCCTTGGGATGTCTACTGGAACAAACTCCCGCTCCATTGCCAGTGCTTCGTTAAACTCAACACCTAAGCCTGGTGCATCTGTAACGGTATATCTTGTACCTTCCAATTGAGGCTGTACAGGGTAAAATTCGGGAGCATTGGTTCCCATATACTGTGCAGGCGTATTTACTTCTTCCAAATAACTAAAATTAGGACATGCAGCAGCTAAATGAATAGTAGCAGCAGTACAAATAGGCCCTAATGGATTATGAGGCATCAAATCTATATAATGAGTTTCTGCCATAGCCGCAACTTTCATCGATTCTGTTATGCCTCCTACATTACAGACATCAATACGTGCAAATTGTGTTATGTTTTTTTCTAAATAAGGCATAAATTGCCATTTACTTGAAAACTCTTCTCCAATGGCAAAAGGCACATCTATCATATTACGTAAGTTCTGGTATGCTTCTGGGTTTTCATCTCGAATAGGTTCTTCTATAAAATCTATAGTCCCGGGTGGCATACGTTTTATAAAAGAATACGTTTGGGCTACGGTAAGTCTTGTATGATAATCGATACCAATAGTAATATCTGGACCTACTTCTTTTCTAAGTTCGGTAACCCATTTAGATAATTTGGCAATAGACTCTCTTGGTTCAAACCTCCCCGTGTCTTCTTGCGATTCAAATTCGGCTGGAGCTAATCTTAAAACGGTCCAACCTTCCTTTACACAAGTTTTAGAATAGTCTAACAACTCTTCTTTAGTAGCAAAACGTACAGAAGCAAAACATTCTACATAATCTCTTTGTTTGCCTCCCAACAGCTCATAAACAGGTACTCCTAGTGCTTTTCCTTTAATATCGTACAAAGCAATATCTATAGCAGAAATGGCTGCAGTAAAAACACGTCCACCCTCAAAGTATTGTCCGCGGTATAACTCTTGCCATATGGCTCCAATTTGTCTTGGGTTTTTTCCTATTAAAAACGTTTTGAAATGTTTTATTAAACCAACTACTGCCAACTCTCTACCAGAAAGCCCCGAAGCTCCCCAACCATAAATACCTGAATCTGTTTCTACTTTTATAACCAATTGAATACCTGTTGTACCTATATTAATTGGATATGTTTTAATATCTGTTATTTTCACAATTTAAAATTTATTTTTTAACGACAATATGTCTTTTTTTCAACTATAAACGCATAAGAAACTAAGTCCAAGAGACGTCATATCTCATAAAAAATGGGGCAATATCTGACTAATATTGCCTTATTCGAAATGCTCTAAAGATTCATAGGATAATCAATTATTATGCGAGTAAATTTAATTAAAACCTTCAGTAATTTACTTTTTATGCTGAAGTTTTTCTTTTATATAATTAGAAGGTGTATCTCCATAAAATTTTCTAAAACATTTACCAAAATAGTTCGGGTCATTAAAGCCAACCATATAACTTACCTGCGATATGGTTAATTCGTTTTGCTCTAATAACTGTACGGCACGTTTTAAACGTATCATTCTCATAAAATCATTTGGAGCTTGACCTGTTAATTTTTTCAGTTTTCTAAAAAAGGTTGATCGACTTGTGTTCATATCTGATGCTAATTCATCAACCCAATATGACTCCCTGCCCATATTAACCTCCATAAAATCCATAATTTTCTTGAGGAATTCTTCATCAATGGAATTTAGCGTAATCTTTTCTGGGGTTAATTCTTTCTCCGTTTGAAAACGTTTACGCATTAAATCTCTTGAAGCTATTAATTTTTCAACGCGTACCGACAACAATTTCATCTTAAAAGGCTTTGGAATATAAGCGTCTGCTCCAGACTCTAAACCTTTTATACGATGCTCTACTGAATTTAAAGCTGTGAGCAAAATAATAGGAATATGACTTGTTCGAATATTTGTTTTTAGACTGTGACAAAATTCAACACCATCCATCTCGGGCATCAATACATCACTAATGATGATATCTGGCATTTCTTTTAGAGCTATATTCAAAGCCTCTTTACCATTTTCTGCTTCAAATATACTATAGCCTTTAACAAACCCTTCTTTTACCAGTTCTCTTATTTCTTCATTGTCATCAACGATTAGTATGCTATTTTTAAATGTACTTTCTAATTGGTCTTTATCCTGCTCTTCATTTACATAATCTAAATCCATATCCTGTTCACTTAGGGGATCTGGCACGGTCATTTCTATTATTTCTTCTGGAAGTAAATGAGCATTGCCCAAGGGCAGTTTTATCATAAAACTAGTACCTTCACCTTTTTCAGATTCTACTTCTATCACTCCATGATGCAGATCAACTAAATCTTTTGTTATTGCTAAACCTATACCTGATCCTTTATTGGCGGATCCCCTTTTAGGCTTATTCACTTGATAAAAACGCTGAAAAACATAAGGTAATTGATTTTTATCTATACCATTTCCATTATCCTTAACTTCTATTTGTAGGTACTGTGTTTTTATATCTCTATCAACTATATAAAGCTCATCATTATCTTTAGGTTTACTTACTCTAACTGTAATCTGTCCTCCTGATGGCGTAAATTTAATGGCATTATATATTAAATTATTGAGGATTTTTTCCAATTTATCCCAATCAAACCAAGCATCTGCTGAATATAATTCACTTTCAAAAGAAAGATTAATTTCGTTTTTCTTTGCTGATGCTCTAAATGAAAATGTAATTTCCCTAATAAAATTTATAATATTGGCTTTTGTAGTTCCTAACTTGGTTTCTCCTACTTCTATCTTTCTAAACTCCATAAGTTGGTGCACCAATCTTAATAACGAATTAGCATTTCGCTGTACTATTTTTAATTTTGACTGTATTGATAAACTATCTCCAACAGATTCTAAAAGTTCTTCTATAGGATTAAGTATAAGTGTTATAGGGGTTTTGAATTCATGAGATATATTAGTGAAAAACTGAAGTTTTAATTTATTCACTTCTTCAATTTCTTTTTGTACTTGAAGTGTTGCGCGTTGTTGAGAACGTAAATTAAGATAAGATTGAACGCCCCATAAAACACCTAAGATTAAAAAACCATATATTAGGTAAGCCCACCAAGTTAACCAAAAAGGTGGATGTATACTCAATTTTATATTTGCTGAATCTTCATTCCATAATCCATCATTATTAGATGCTTTGACTTTGAACGTATAATTACCTGGCGATAGATTTGTATAATGTGCAAAGGGCAACTTTTTAGAATCAACCCAATCCTTATCAAATCCTTCTAGTTTAAATTTAAATCTGTTTTTCTCTGGGGCTGCAAAATGTAATGCAGCAAATTCAAATGTTAATGTGTTTTCATGATACTTTAAATCTATTGGTTTTGAAATCAATGATATGGTTTTATCAAATAAAATTCTACCATTATATTTTTCTCCTATGTTTATGTCTTCATTTTTTATTTTAAAACCTGTTAATTTTACAGGTGCAGGAATGTCATTTTCTTTTAAATGATTGGGATTAAATATATTTAACCCTCTTAAACCTC
This sequence comes from uncultured Flavobacteriaceae bacterium, assembly GCA_947501845.1. Lineage (GTDB taxonomy): Bacteria > Bacteroidota > Bacteroidia > Flavobacteriales > Flavobacteriaceae > Flavivirga. Next base: position 153,102 of record CANMXP010000007.1, read on the forward strand.
CAAAAAACAAATAACCGTCGTTGTTTTTATAGTAAGCATTCATCCTAAAATTATTACTCTGTAACCCGTCGTCTTTACTGAAATTTTGAAAAGTCTCGGTTTTAGGGTTAAAATGAGAAATCCCATCGTCTGTACTTATCCATAAATCACCATTATTGTCTTCTAAAATGCCGTATACGGCATTATTTGCCAATCCATCTTCCTCGGTAAAATGTTTAAAAACTGGGTCTGTATTACCTATGGAAGATAAAGTCATTTTGTTTAAACCACCTCCAAATGTACCTATCCAAAAATTGCCTTCTCTATCTTCAAGTATTGAAAAAACCGAATTGTGACTTAATGTGTTAGGGTTATTTGGATCATGTTGATAGGAAACAAATTGATCGTGTTGGCTATCTGCACTAGGTACAATTAAATTTAAACCACCTTGTAATGTCCCAACCCATATACTCCCATTTTTATCTTCATAAAGGCAGCTAACCTCTTTTGCACTAATGCTATATTTATCATTACTATCTGGCAAATAATGTACCCGATTAGAAAAATCGAACTCATTACTATTATCTTTTTTAGTCTTTGTCCATTTTACCAATCCATCTATTAATGATCCAAACCATAAAACGCCATTTCTATCTTGTAAAGAAGAAAAAACTTCTAACATGTCAAGCTCGGTTAAATTAGAGGAAATCTTTTCTGATTTATAATCTTGGCGCATATGAACAATACCATCGGTAGTACCTAACCAATAATCTGCATCACTGTCTTTTAAGATAGACCATATATGTTCTTGTGCTCTTTGATTTGATTTGGAACCATCACTATTAAAGTAAAAATGCTTAAACGTTGGAGCTTTATAACTACCATCTTTAAAGATAACTTTGTTCAATCCATCTTGTGTTCCTACCCAGAAACTATTATCATTTTCTTTAGCAATGACATTAACAGAAGAGTTACTCAAAGAATTCTCAGAAAGCACCTTTTCATTAAAAAAAAGAAACTCTTTTTGCTTTAAATCACATTTATTCAACCCACCTTCTTCTGTTCCTACCCAAAGTACATTAGTGTTGTCAATTAGTATGGATTCTATGTTATTACTACTTATGCTTTCTGGTTTCGAAGGATCATGCACATAAGCACTATACTTGCATGTTTTCGGGTTAAAAACATAAAGCCCAAAACCATGAATTCCAAATAATAGATTTCCATCTTTTCCTTCAAACATTGTAAGTAAACCTCCAGATTCATCAGTATCAGATTTGGCTGTATCAATTCTATATTCTTCGAAGTTTTTTTGGTTTTTTGGTGTAAACTTTTCTGGATCAGTAATTTTTATTAGTTTATGCCCTACTTTTGACGCCCAAAGGGTTCCTTTTTTGTCTACAAATAGCAACTTGATACTTTCCTTTATTTTTTCAAAATGAAGAAACTCTGCAATTCCATTTTTAAAAATTATTTTATTTAAACCTTTTAGGGTTCCTGCCCACAAATTACCTGATTTATCCTTAACAATAGAATGTATCTGATTGCTGTTTATACTTGTCTCATGATTAGGTTTGTGTATATAGTTTATAGGGTTTTCTCCTATAACATCTGTACTATTAAAATAATATAAACCAGAATGCAATGTGCCTACCCATAATCCACCATTCAATTCGGGGTAAATAGCAGTGATTCTTGCATTTTGTAAAACTATAGGGTATGTTGAAAAAGTTTGAGTAAGTCTATTGTATTTACTTACCCCCTTACCTGTACCTATCAATATATTTCCTTCAACATCAAGTTCCAACTCATATACCGAGTTGCTTACTAAACTATTTGGATTATTAAATTGATGTCTAAAAACAGTAAACTGCTGTCCGTCATACTTATATAATCCATTAAGTGTACCTATCCATATATAACCATCTAAATCTTGAAGAACCTTCATCACAGAGTTTTGAGTAAACCCTTTCTCATCAATAAAGTGTTCAAACTTTAAATCCATATTTTGCGCATGAAATACCCTAGTACTACTAACACCGAAAACGATTAGTATTAACAATATATATTTTCTAATTGGGAATCCTAAAAAATTATTTTTATGCATAATTATGGTAAATTAATTTAGCTAAAAAAGGAGTTAACGGTCCAATTACCTATAAATCAATAATAGGGACATCATACAAGTTAAAAAATTAACTTTACTAAAACTAATAGCTTAGTTTATATTTTATAGAGAAGTAATTTTCAATATAACTCTTTAATCCGTTTAAATATGAAAGTAAAACGGCAATTATCTATTATAGAATAATCGCCGTTTACAACTAAACAATTAAAAATAATTGTGACTAATTCAACAAACTAATATTGTGGATCCTGAGTAAGGACACCCTGTTGAAGGTCAATCTGTGCCTGAGGCACAGGGAAATGATCATCCTGCCCTGCAGTATAGACCGCTCCTTGAATCCAAGGTAGTTTACTATCAGACAACTCAGAATCTAAATAATTATTAATGACTTCTGCATCAATGCCCCAACGTACTAAATCTTGGAAACGCATTCCTTCTAATGCAAATTCTAAACGTGTTTCATGACGTACAGCTTTTCTAGCATAATCTTGATCTGGAAAAGATGTATACAACCCTAAGTTATAGTTTGCCGCAGGCTGATTTTCATCAATTACTATAGGATCTGAAGAACCAAACGTTGTATTGGCTACTCTACCCATTACGATATCATCTTGAGCTCTTTCACGTATCATATTAACCATATCTCTTGCTGTCACCAAATCATTCTCTTCAGCTGCAACTTCAGCTCTCCATAATATAATATGGCTTAACCTTAGTAGTCTCCAATTGTTTCCGTTCAAACCAGCAGACCATGTTGGCGTAGCAACAGAAATTACTCTAAAGTTTCTTTTCCAAAACATATTCTTTTTATTCAAGAATGGTCCCATACCAGCTTGGTCAAGCATCCAATCACCACCACTCATTGGTCCCCAATCTAAAAATGGAATACCGCGTCTAGCAATTGTCCAATCAACTCTAGGATCAAGTAATTCGTCAGTAGCTGTAAATGGATCTGTATCTAACAATCCATAATCCTCTAACAATAAGTCATCCTGAAAAGTATCTAATAATGGTAATCCATTAGCATCAACTTTAAAAGCATTAAACAAATCGAAACTAGGTGCACTATACGCACAGCATAAACCAATATCTGATCCTCTAGGGAATAATGTTCTATGATCTGTACCAGCATTATGGTCTCCAGCTCCATCATTTACTGTGTATTGTACTTCAAAAATACTTTCAGCATTATTTTGCTTTTCTTCATCATGATTGTCATAAAAATGATCCATTAAAACAAATGGTCCATTATTTAATATATCGTCTAATATAGGTTTCGCTTGAGCAAATTCATTTTGGAACATATGAACTCTAGCTTTAAGTGCTTTAGCAGCCCAACGAGAAGCGCGTCCAACATCTGAAGGCGTTTCATCCATATTATTATCGATACCCCACTGTAAATCAGCTTCAATGTCATCCCAAATTTCTCTGTCATTAGAAACTTCTCTAGCAACGACATCCTCAGTTATGAAAGGCACTTTTTCAATTTTGCTTCTTAATTGAAAATGAAACCATGCTCTTAACCATCTGGCCTCAGCCTCTAATTGTGTTGCTTTTTCTGGAGTTATTCTGTCTCCTGCATTTCTTATTACACGTAAAACGTCATTGGCTCTAGCAACACCATCAAAATTACCTCGCCACAATTCATCAACCCAAGGGTTTGTTGGATCTACTTCATAACGTTCTATCAAGTTAATTGGAGCCCAACCACCCGTTTGATCTCCTCTATGCATATCATCTGAAGTAACATCTCCCCACACCCAATTGGTAGCCGATGCACCACCTGTGCCTCCAGCTCCACCTTGGGAATAACCGTCAATTAATGAATAAGCTCCTATAAGAACCAAATCTGCACCTGCTTCATCTGCAAGGGTCTCTGGAGTAACTACTCCATTAGGAAAATCTGTAATAAAATCTTCTCCACAAGAACTAAAAACAATTCCCAGAACTGTTAGTAGACTTATTTTTATATACCATTTTTTCATATCTTAATTTTTTTTGTTTTACATACTAATATTAACACCAAAAATAAACTGTTTTGGTTGTGGCCAAGTTCCAAGGTCGAAACCTCTATCTATTTCAGTTAAAGGGAATGTTGGAGGCGCAATTTCTACGTCTAAACCTGAATAATTATCGAACAATGTAATTAAGTTCGTTCCCATTATATATAGTCTCATTTGTGATAAACCAAATTTATCTAATATAGTATCTGGTACATTGAAACCAATTTGGATGTTTTTCATTCTTAAGAACGAACCATCTTCTATCAAATCTGAATGTGTATTTTGTTCAAAGCTAGTAGTACTTGATGCTTTTGGTAAAACAGCATCAGCATTATTATCTAAATAAGGACTACCCCAAGAACGGAATAAACGATCTGCAGATTTAGGACCTTGGAATAAACCATAACGTGTAAACCTGTTATAATAGTTAATTAAATCGTTACCTACACTTGTGTACCAAATCATTGATAGATCAAAATTTTTGTATTCGAACCCAAGGTTTAAACCTGCTGTAAAATCTGGATGAGGATTACCAATCCAAGTACGATCGTCTGCAGTAATTTCACCATCTCCGTCTACATCTCTAATTTTTAAGTTACCTGGCTCGTTATAAGTTCCATTAGTTGGGTGGTTATCTGCTTCAGCTTGAGTTTGAAAAATACCATCTACAACATAACCGAAAAATTCTGGAAATGCTCTTCCAACCTGAGCACGTGTATAAACCTGGCTACGTTGGCTTCTTCCTGTAAGGAATTCGTCATCATTACCAGAAAACTTCAACACTTTATTTTTGTATGTAGACACATTTAATCCTACACTATAACTAAAGTCATTTGAAACTTGTTTATTAAAGTTTAACTCCACATCAAGTCCTTTGTTCTCTATATCACCAATGTTAATAAATGGTGCTCTGGCTATACCTTCAACATCTGGAATAGCAACTTGGAATAATAAATCACTTGTTTTTTTCTTCCAAAAATCAACACTTAAATTCAAGCCAAAAGCCAATGTAGCATCAATACCAAAGTTAGTAGATTGTGTTGTTTCCCAAACCGCATCTGGGTTTCCTTTTGAAGTTGACTGATATCCTAAAGAAATAGTATTATCTCCTCCTGCAATACCATAGTATGAATTTCCTAAACCTGAACCAAAACCGTCATATCCGTTAAGACTTCCTCCTACATTATCGTTACCAGATTCACCCCAACCTGCTCTTAACTTTAATTGACGTAACCAATTGCTTGTACCTTCCATAAATGATTCATTAGATATTACCCAACCTGCAGAAACTGCTGGAAAAACTGCATACTTGTTTGCCGCCAAAAAGTTTGAAGAACCATCACGACGAACTGTTCCCTCTATCATATACTTATCGTCATAAGAATAAAATAATCTTGAAAACAGAGAAAACACAGCCCCTTCAGAAGAAGAAGAACTGTTTGTAACATCAGAAGCTCCTGAGCTTAATTCATAAAAATCTTCATTTGTAGAAATAAAACCTGCTCGTCCTGCTTGAATTTGATCAAACTCATTTTGAGTTGCCTCAGCACCTAATAATATATCAAAATTATGCTTTTCAGCTATAGTTTTTGAATAGCTTAAAGTATTAGACCAGTTCCATGTCAAGAAATTAGATCGTGTTTCTGTCAACGTATTCACTGTAGTTCCATTAGTGTTTTCTGGATCTCCAAATCTTGGATCGTGATTACTGAACCAATTCATATTGTAACCGAAAAGTGTTTTAACACTTAAATCTTTAATAGGTTTTACCTCAAGATAGAAATTACCAGTTACATTTAAGGTTTTTCTTAAATCTCTTCGTTGTCTAAAGTTGTTACCAAGTGGATTTGGACCATCATTTAAGTTTCCTCCTACGACACCACCTGCATAATTACCAGCTACATCAAACACAGGTATTAAAGGGCTTGTCTCTACAATAGCATTAAAACCTACAGTATTACCTTTACTTTCACTTAAAGTAGCTCCTAAACGCTGACCAATAGTTAACCAATCTGTCAATTCAGAATCTACATTACTTCTAAAAGCATATCTTTTAAATCCGTTATACTTAAACACACCTTCTTCACTAAAGAAGTTAGCACTCATAGCATACGATGTCTTCGCTGAACCTCCACTAACAGAAATAGTATAATCTTGCAATAAAGCAGGTCTATATAACTCTTCTAACCAATCGGTACCATTTTGATTAGTTAAAGTAATTGGATAATTTCTTTCTTCATATAAAGAAGGATCTGTAGATGGGTCTCCAATAGAAGCACCATTAGGGAACAAATAATCATTAACCCTAGTAGCTGAAATATTATTAGGATCAAACTGAAAATGAGCATGAGATGGTGTAATACCGTCATTGGTTTGTTCTAACCATATCATTTGACCTATTAAATTAGGATCTGTTACTAAATCATATTTAGCATTGTTAATACCAACACCAGTTCTTACATTAAATTCAAACTTAGCAGCTTGCTCTTTTCTACCTGTTTTGGTCTTAACCAAAATTACACCACTAGCTCCTCTGGCTCCATAAATAGCTGTAGAAGAAGCATCTTTTAAAACTTGTATAGTCTCTATTTGTGTTGGAGGTGGTAAAGCCGCACCAATAACTCCATCTACTACGTATAATGGATTATTACCATTAATACTTCCAATACCACGAATCCTTACTTGAGCTTGTTGCCCCGGTCTTGCAGATGCAACAACAGTTACACCAGAAGCACTACCTTGTAACGCTCTAGTCGCATCTCCACTTGGTTGTTGATCTAAAAAGTCTTTGTCAACCTTACTCATGGCACTAACAACATTTGTTTTCTTTCTTGATCCATAACCAATTAAAACAACCTCATCTAAAGACTGAGCATCTTCAACTAGAGCTACATTAATTGTTGTATTAGAACCAACTGTAATCTCTTTAGTAATAAATCCTGTATAAGAGACTACTAATACCTCTCCTGCATCTACAGAGATTGTATACTTTCCATCAAAATCTGTATATGCTCCTTTACTGGTTCCTTTCACCAAAACATTGGCTCCTGCTAAAGGTTCATTAGATTCGTCTGTAACTGTACCTGTTACATTAACTGTTTGTGCTTGTAACAAAAAAGCACTTAAAAGAAAGAATAACAATAACCCTTTCTTCTTGCCCAAAAACATAAATCTGTCGAATAGGCATTTAAAAAAATAAATTTTCCTCATAATTTTAGTTTAGTTAATAATTTAGTTTTTCAAGACTTGTTTAGAAGTATTATTCACTTATAAATAAAAGGTGCATAACACATGTCTTAGAATAGGTATGCAAATTACACCTTAAGCATACTTCAAGGTGAGTAAACGGAATTCAACAAAGAGTAAAAATCAATCAAAAACCACTTAAGATTCCATATTTATCAATGAATGAGCAAATAATTATTAACTTGGTCTTTTTTTAAGAGGTATTTTAAATATTTCTAAATACAACTCTTAAATCCTATATTGTTTAAGCAATTAACATCTAGTATATTTTTAAAGAAAAAGATCTCATTTTTCATGTTGAAAAAAATTTATGGCATTTTAATTTTGGCTGTGTTAAGTACAAATTCTTGTACTAAAAACGCTCCGCCTATTTTGAGTGAATCGGATAAACATTTTAGTTTAATTAGCTCAAATCATACAGGAATTACATTTTCAAATACCCTAATCGAAACCAAAGATGAAAACCACCTTATTAACGAGAATTTTGTAAACGGGGCTGGTGTTGCTATTGGAGATATTAATAATGACGGATTACCTGATATTTATTTTTCGGGAAATCAAGTTAAAGACAAATTATATTTAAACAAAGGACATTTAACTTTCGAGGACATTTCTTTAAAATCTGGAATAAACAATATTAATTCCTGGTCAACGGGTGTAACCTTTGCCGATGTGAACGCAGACGGCTATCAAGATATTTATGTTTGTAAAAATGTAAATCAAAAAAAAGGCAACAGCAGCAACCTCCTTTATATAAACAATGGCGATTTAAGTTTTACCGAAAGTGCTCAAGCCTATCGAATCAATGATCCTGGACATTCAATTCAAGCCAATTTTTTTGATTTCAATAAAGATGGCTGGGTCGATTTATACCTAGTCAATCAGCCTCCTGGGTATGGAAATAGGTCCAGTGGACAAACACCATTAAAATATGCAAATCCGCGTTTTAGTGATAAACTTTTTCTAAATCTGGGAGCAAACAAAGGCTTTGTTGAAATATCGCATATGGCTGGTACAAAAAATTTGGCCCATGGACTATCAGCAAGTATTGGAGATATTAATAATGATAGTTGGCCCGATATATATATTACCAACGATTACGACAAACCAGATTATCTGTATGTAAATAATGGCAATAGGACTTTTAAAAATACCACTAATGAATCCTTTAAACATATTTCTAATTTTAGTATGGGAAGCGATATAGCCGATTTTGACAATGATGGGCATCTGGATATTATGGTTGTAGATATGGTAGCCGAAGACCATAAACGTATAAAAACAAACATGGGCGGTATGAATCCTGAGGACTTTTGGGCAATAGTAGATAGGGGTTGGCACTACCAATACATGTTTAATACATTGCAAAAGAATAATGGCAACAATACCTTTAGTGATCTCGCACAAATTGCTGGGGTTTCAAATACAGACTGGAGCTGGGGGCCACTAATTGCAGATTTTGATAATGACGGTCTCAAAGACATTTTTGTCACGAATGGTATTAAAAGAAATATGCGCTACAGTGATGTAAACAATAAATACGAAATAATTTTAGACAGTATTGAAATTGAAGCAAAAAAACAAAACAAAAGATTTCAAGATGTCGTTAATGTCTTGGCTCTAGCACAAATGGCTCCTGAAGACAAGCTAAATAATTACATTTATAAAAATAAGGGGAACTTAACTTTTGAAAACAAAATTGAAGATTGGGGGTTTGATTTACCAACCTTATCAAATGGCGCCTGCTATGCCGATTTAGATTTAGATGGCGATTTAGATATCGTGATTAACAACATAGACAAAGAAGCATTTATATATAGAAACAATACTGCCGAAAGAAACATAGGAAACTATATTAGGTTTAAATTAAAACCAAAAAACAACGCCAATATATATGGCGCAAGAGTTAATTTATATAAAAATGACTCTTTATGGCAAATGGTTGAGCTTTCTAACAACAGAGGTTATATGTCTAAAAGTGAAGACATTGCTCATTTTGGAATTGGCGATGCTAATCAAGTTGAAAAAGCCGAAATTAAATGGCCCAATGGAGCAACCACTTTACTAGAAAATGTTAAAGGCAATCAAACAATTCTGGTTTCGTCTAGAAACATCACAGCTAACCAATCTGCTTTTAAAGAGAAAAAAACTACCCCAATTTTTAAAGATATTATTCAAGACACCAAACTTTTACACAAACACAAAGAGAATGTTTATAATGATTATCTAAAAGAAGTCTTGTTACCTCACAAAATGTCTCAATTTGGCCCTCATCTTTCTGTTGGAGATGTTAACAATGATAATTTAGAAGATTTTTTTATTGGCGGATCTGCAGGCTATTCAGGCGTATTATTTCTGCAAAAAGAAGATGGTACTTTTCTAGAAAAAAAAGATGGCGCTTGGACGCAAGATAAAGAAGCCGAAGATGCTGGAAGTACCTTTTTAGATGTAGATAATGACGGTGATTTAGATCTATTTGTAACCAGCGGTGGTAATGAATTCCCAGAAAACCATAGGCTTTTTCAAGACAGGTTATACATAAATAACGGTTTAGGTACTTTTAAAAAAGATAAAACTCGAGTCCCAAAATATCATATTAGTAGCTCTGTAGTTAAGCAAGCAGACTATGATAATGATGGAGATGTAGACCTTTTTATAGGAGGTAGATTGACACCCCAAAAGTACCCCCATCCAGCAAATAGTAAATTACTTGAAAATAGAAATGGTTCCTTTATAGATGTAACCAACACTATAATCCCAGACCTAAACAAACTTGGACTAACAACATCTGCAACATGGACTGATATTAACAATGACACTTTTTTAGATTTGGTTGTTACAGGAGAATGGATGCCTATCATAATTTTCATAAATAAAAATGGCTCTTTTGTAAGAAAGGAATTTGAAGGCCTTAAAAACACCGAAGGATGGTACTTTCATGTTACCAGTGCGGATATGGACAAAGACGGAGATAACGATCTTATTGTTGGAAACTTAGGTCTTAATTATAAGTACAAAGCTTCAAAAGATCACCCTTTTCAGGTTCACAGCTACGATTTTGATCAAAACGGTTCGAATGATATTGTTTTAAGCTATTATAACCATGGGCAAGTATACCCTGTACGTGGCAGATCTTGTTCTCTTGAACAAATACCTTCTTTAGAAAAGAAATTTCCAAGTTTCGAATCTTTTGGAAACTCCAATTTAAAAGACATCTATGGTGACAACCTAGATAATGCCTTGCATTTCAAAGCACACGATTTTGCGTCATATTATATTGAAAATATTGAAGGAGAAGATTTTAAGCTACATAAACTGCCTCAATCAGCACAAATATCAAGTATTAACGCTATTATTGCTGACGATTTTGATCATGACGGCAATAACGATATTATCATATCAGGAAACTTATATGGTTCTGAAATAGAAACCCCTAGAAACGATGCTGGTATAGGCTTATATCTAAAAGGGGATGGAAATGGCAAGTTTAAAAGTATTCCTGTAACAGGAAGTGGATTTTACGCACCCCACAATGCAAAATCTATGGTAAAGATTAAAGTTAACAAATCCAATGCTATTATAATTGGCAATAATAATGATAGCTTGCAGGTATTTAAATATTAGTGCAATTCTCGTTGCATACTGCGTATAAACTAAAATTTACTTCTATTTGATTTGGGATTACTCTTTTAAAAACTATGTATATTTTAAATTGGTACGGCTAACTAAAATATAGATAAACGTTTTGCATACTTCTAAATTACTAGTACTTTTTTTAATATTTGGCGTTACAGTTGTAGAGGCTCAGAGATTTTTTGAAAAGAATATTTCTATTTTTTCTGAAATGAAAGTGAATTATGGAAATGCCGTTGCTGACTACGATTTAGATGGTGATTTAGACGTTTTTATTGTGGCATATAATTCCTTCGATAAAAACGATTCTAATACCTGGAGTAGGCTCCTAAATAATAGAGGTGGGCGGTTTGAAGATGTCACAGAAGATGCTGGATTTGCAAATCAACATTCTAATATAAATAAATTCGATTTAAAACTTGGTGCTGCCTGGGGAGACTACAACAATGATGGCTATCCAGATTTATTGCTCGCTCACCAAAATGGCACACAACTATATAAAAATACAGGTAATGGCACATTTATCGATGTTAGCGTACAAGCTAATATAACTTCTTGTACTAATAATTGTAGCAATACAGGAGGGCTATGGTGGGATTACGATAATGATGGAGATCTTGATCTCTATCTGCAATATCTAGATGCTGCCAATAGATTATTTACCAATAATAACGATGGCACATTTACAGAGATAGAAGGCGCACTTAATCTTGATGATGGTAATAGAACATGGTCTTGTCTCCCAATTGATGTAAATTATGATGGTTGGATGGATATATATGTGGTAAACGATTTTGGTTTGAGTAAATTTTACCTAAGCCAAGAAGGAAAATCGTTTGTTGAGTCAACAGAAGCATACAATTTGGTTAATCTGGGGTGCGGTATGGGTTCAGATATTGGTGATTATAACAACGATGGATATTTTGATATATACGTAACTAATATAGCTGAAGGCAAAAGTAATCCGCTGTTTATGGGAACTCCTGGAGCACCGTTTGAAAATAAAACCAAGGTCGAAAAAGTTGGAAACGGTCATTTTGGCTGGGGCACCCGAATTTTTGATGCTGACAATGATGGAGATCAGGATATATATGTTGTTAATGGTGATAATGACTTGCGCTATAAAAATGTATTCTTTAAAAACTTAAGAAGCGAAGGCAGTAATAGTTTTGAAGAATGGTCAAATCAATCTGAAGCAGATGGTATTGCAAACGGTATGGGGGCTGAAGTTTTTGATTTTGATAATGATGGTGATCTTGATATTCTGGTTTGCAACACGAATAGCGCCCCTTATTTATATGAAAATATAGTTGCCACCCCTAATTCTTGGCTACAAGTAAATTTACAGGGCACTACCGTAAACCGAAACGCGTTTGGCGCCACTTTATCTGCTTTTTCCGAAGGCAAAGCTGTACACAGACTCAATCACGGAGCTGCAATTATGGGACAAAGCATTAAACCCATACATTTTGGCCTTGGGGAAACTAAAAAAGTAGATAGTCTTATCGTTAAGTGGCCCAATGGTGAAAAAGAAACCATTTACAATATTGACAAAAATCAAAAAATTAGTATCGTTGAAGGTCTGGGGATGACCGAAGGAAAAACTTTTGAAGAAACCGAAAATGAAGAAGAAGAGGAAAACAATGAAGAAATCCCTGAGCCAGCATCTGAAGAAATAAGTCTCTCTTGTATTCCTAACCCCTTTTCTTTATTTACTGAATTCAAAATCAATACGATCTCTCAAACATCATTAGAAATTAACATTTATTCTATTTCTGGACTTCAAGTATGGAATCTTTACAGAGAAAATATTCCAGAAGGCGAATGGTCTGAAAAATGGTATGGAGAAAGCCTAAACGGCCACCACTTCCCTGCTGGTCTCTATATTTATCAAATAAAATTAGAGAATAAAACCTGGACAGGAAAACTTGTTTTAAAGAGTTAATTCTTTGCTAAATAAAGGGGACATAAACTTTTTACAAAGTATTGTATTATATAGATTAATTAAAAAACGGTTTATCGATTAGCAAAAGAACCATCGTTCTTTCTTAATCTTGGAATTTCAACTGGAATAAATTCATTTTTTTGAGCTAACGCTTCATTGACCTCAACACCAAGACCAGGTGTATCTAAAACTGGATATCTTGAACCGTCTAATTTGGGTTGTACTGGATAAAATTTTGGATCATTTGTAAAACCATGAGCACCAGTATTTAATTCTTCTAACCTACTAAAATTAGGGCTAGCAGCTGCCAAGTGAATGCTAGCAGCCGTACAAATTGGTCCTAGAGGATAATGTGGCATTAAATCTATATAATGAGATTCCTGCCATTGAGGCTACCTTCATTGCTTCAGTAATGCCACCTACGTTACATACATCTACACGGGCATACTGCGTAATATTTCGTTCTATAAAAGGTAAAAACTGCCATTTACTTGAAAATTCTTCACCTATTGCAAAAGGAATATCTATCATTTTGCGTAAGGCTTCATAGGCATCTGGGTTTTCGTCACGAATAGGCTCTTCTATAAAATCTAAAGTTCCTTCTGGCATGCGTTTCATAAATGAATACGTTTCAGCTAAACTCAACCTTGAGTGATAATCGATACTTATAGTAATTTTACTTCCAACTTCTTTTCTTAGTGCAAGCATCCATTCTGCAATGATAGTTATAGACTTCCTAGGTTCAAAACGAGAAATATCTTCTTGCTCTTCAAATTCAGCGGGAGCAAGTCTTAGCATATCCCAACCTTCACTTATCAATCTTTTAGATTGACTTATCAATTCCTCTAAAGTTGAAAAACGAATTGAAGCAAAGCACGTAACGAAATCACGTTGTTTTCCTCCTAATAATTCATAAACGGGTACTCCTAACGCCTTTCCTTTTATATCATAAAGAGCAATATCTATTGCAGAAATAGCTGCTGTTAAAACACGACCTCCTTCAAAGTATTGACCTCTGTACAAATCTTGCCATATAGCTCCTATTTACATAGGGTTTCTCCCTATAATTAAAGAGGCATAATGTTTAAGTGCGCCTATAACGGCGTACTCTCTGCCAGATAAACCAGAAGCTCCCCAACCGTAAATACCAGAATCGGTTTCTACTTTAACAACTAATTGGCTTCCTGTACCTAATATTTATTGGATACGGTTTAACTGCTGTGATTTTCATTTATATGCAAATTTTAGTATTATCCCTTTGGAACAATACGCTCTACTTTTCCTACTAAAAATGTATATGCAAAAAAGCCTAAAAAAGCTACAGCAGCAATAAATATTAAAGCAGGGCTAAAATCCCCATCTTGTACTAAATATCCAATAACAGTTGGTACAACTATGCTGGATAGCCCCCCAATAAAGTTAAAAGCACCTCCTACTAAGCCTAAATTTTCTTTAGGAGCTATTAAAGATACAAACACCCAAGCAATACTAGCCAATCCCATTCCAAAACCAGCAAGGGCCAAGAAGAATATCACAAAAAACGTATCATTGGTATAATTAGCCCCAATAATACAGGTTGATAATAGCATCCCAACAAGAATTGGCAATTTTCTAGAAATTTCTGCTGAATATCCTTTTTTAATTAAAAAATCGGATGTGAAACCAGATAATAAAATACCACAAAATGCAGCTAGATAAGGTACCGATGCATAGAAACCCGATTTAACAAAGTCAAATCCTCTAAATTCCACTAAATAAGTTGGAAACCAAGTTAAAAAAAACATGGTAATTGCCCCTAAACAAAACTGACCGATATAGATGCCCCAAAGCTTTCTATAAATAAATGCCTGTATAAAATCTGACCATTCAAATTTTTTCTTAACCTCGTCTTTATCCTTGGCACCAATTATACCGCCTCCTTTTTCAATATATTCTAACTCAGATTCACTAACCCCTTTATGATCTCTAGGGTCTCTGTAAAATATATACCAAACCGCTGCCCAAACAATTCCTATAATTCCTGAAATTATAAATAACCCTCTCCACCCTACAGCATCTTGAATAAGTGTTAATAAAGGTATTAAAAAAGCCAAGCCTAAAAACTGACCAGATGTGTACACTGCTATGGCCGATGCCCTTTCGTTTTCAGGAAACCATCTGCTCACCACTAAATTGTTAATAGGATAAGAAGGTGCTTCAAAAACACCTATACTAGCCCTCAGGCCTATTAAAGCTGTAAAAGAATTTACCACCCCTTGTAACAAGGTAGCAATTGACCAAAATACTAGAAGAAATGAGTAAAGTATTCGTGATTTTATTTTGTCTGCAACAATTCCTCCAGGAATTTGTAAACTGGCATAAAATATACCAAAAGCAGAAAATACATAGCCCATTTGAACAGTATCTATTCCTAAATCTTTTCGGAGTGCAAAAGCCGCCACAGATATATTGGTTCGGTCTAAATAATTTATTACAACAGTAATAAATATCATTACAAGAATATTATACCTTTTTCTGGTTTCTAATTTAATCGATGTTACACTCATTTAATTGTTTGATTTTGATTTAATTGTTTGATTTTGATTGAATGATGAAAGTCTAAATATATAATAATAGAATCATAAATCGTCCTAGAAGCCAGTAAAGGCATATACTTGACCTGAAATTACTATAAAACACTTCTAAAACTGAGCAGCAACAAACTGAAACGAATTTTAGAAAGCTTTAAAATAAAAACGAGTAAATGTAAGCTTATTTATTAATATTTGATATTAATTCTATCGATTAAGTAGAGATTTAACATCTCAACACATTATATATACCATCAAGGAAGATTTCTTTTTAAATCATTAACTGCAAATTAAGAGGAACAATAGTGGCATATCAATTTTTCATTAACATATCAAATGCATGGAAAGGATACAATATTTACGAGTTCGACATAGGCTTTGATTAATATAACTATGTAAAGTGTTAAAAAACAAATAATTGTCAGTTCGATAGCGTAACGAACGAACGATGAGAAACCTCAAAATAATGAGATTCCTTCTCATTCTTCGTTCAGGAATGACAATATAAAATTTTATTTATCTGATAATCAATGATTTATAATTTGTATTATGTCGAACTCACGCAATATTAGTAATAATTTTAATAGGTAAATGTTACTCAGACATTAAGCGTTTTCTAATGTCCGTCAAAGATTCATCAATGATAAGTTTCCCATCTTTAAAAACTTCTTTTAACTCTCCTTGTTTTTCTTCTGCCCATGTCACTTGGTCTATAAGTTTATAAGTTCCGTTAGACTTTATAATTTTTAAGAGTCCTTTTGCTGACTTTTTTGTGCCATCGTCGGTAACTGGATCTTTAAAAATTTCACGCCCTTCACCATTTACCTCTCCATAAGTAGCCTTCATAGCAAAACCAAAGGTATCACGGGTATTATACTGATAAGTAAAAGAACCTATTCCTAAAACGACATTGGTTGAAGCAAACCCTTTCTGTTTTAGGCGTTCACAAATCTGAGTAGCTCGCTCTAAGGTTATACTATCTCCATAAATAGCTCCTATATGTGAGTCTAGCTCTTTATATCCTTTACCGTTTATAGCGCCTCCAAAAACATCCCAAAGCAGTTCTATAACACCTCTCTGCTCTTTCTTCGTTTTACCATTTGGATTCCCACAAATAATATCTACGGGGTCTCCACTATCGGGTCGAATAACTACTTTTCCTTCTCTATTTAAAACGTCTTCTTTCAAGTTAGGTAAATACTCAGTTAATACCTTCCATAAATCCCAAGTATCTGAAACAATAGAAACGATACCACTTGGATAAACTTCAGTTATTAACCTTTTAAAAGTTTCTTGTTCACCTGTGTCTGTCCCCATACACATAACGGAGTGTTCTGTAGCCGCTACTGAGCCGCCTATCAATTCGGTATCAGAATCTGCGTTATAATAGGTTTCTAAAAAATCTATGGCTGGAATGGTATCTGTTCCTGTAAAACTCAATAAATGTCCCGTTGCACTAAGTTTGGCAGCTTCTAATCCTGCCATACCACGCATGGAAAAATCATGCCCTTGCCAATCTACAAATTCTGGTATTGACGATGTTTCCTTTGCATATTTATCTAATATATTTCGGTATTGCTTAGCTATGGTAGCTGAATTACATGGCAACCAAACCGTTGTAGACAATAATGTTTCAAAATAATTAGTCAACCAAAAAAATTCAGGCTTTGTATTATACATCGTAAACATGGGCACTCTAACAGGTACCGATACGCCTTCAGGCAATGCTTTAATAAGCATAGGTAAATATCCTAAATCATGTAAATCTGAAATATGTTGAACATCTACCTTGTTTTCTCCTAAATAGTTATTAATTCTCCTAGTATACTTTTTGCATATAACATCTTTTGGCTGATTGAAAAAATTCTCTTGAAAATCTTTAATCATATATTTTTTAATGAAGTACTGTAGTCCAAAAAACACGACCTTGTCAACATTATCAATTCGACTCTTTCTAGGTGTCCAATTAGAATATACCAAGGTTGTATTTTCTGGATATTGTCTTCTGTGATCTACTTTATAACCGTCTGTAAATAATAATGGGTTCATAATTTATTTGATTTAATTTGCGTAATTATTACACAAATATAAAAAGCGTTTTTGATTCAACAAACTAATTTGCGTTTTTTTTACGCAAATTAGTTTAAAATGTGCTAATCGTCGATTATTTGGTGATCTTTTAAAGCTGAAATTACTTTTCTAGCATAATTTCTATCTAGTTCTTTAATATCTTCAGGAAGATCTTTGTATGGAATGAAGTAGTTTTTCCATCTTTTAGTAGTTTCTTGAGACAACTTTTCTTTTTGCATTATTTGCTTGGCCCAATTCATCCATTGTTGATGTTCTAGCTCGGCCAAAGTCTCTAATAAATCTAATTCTTCTTTTATCACTTATATATAATTAATATGGTTTCTCCTATGGCTATATTGTTTGGGGTATTCATTAGAAAATAACACTAAGGCTTGGTTACCCAAACATTATAATAGTCCACAAATGGCAAGAGAGTTATATACTTAATTCTTTAAAAGTTTTTGATTCTGGGCTATAAGAACCATAAACTTGATCAAAATTATTTTTCAATTTGTTCCAATCAATTGAGGCATCAAATTGATCTAGACAAGTTATTACAATATGACTCTTCTTTGATGTATTATAAATTTGATCGATTTTTTTAGCATGAAATAACAAATCAAGGTCTAATTCACCTAATCTTAAATGCTTTTGAAACTCGTTATAAACACATGTCTCTTCTTCATTATTCTTTAATTTAATTTCGCTTTCATTTAACATCCAACCGTTACCATGCCTAGTTATATAAGATCTTGAAACATAAAATGTCTCTATATCTTCTATTTGAAGTTTTTTACAAATTTCAATAGCATTTTTTGAAGTTGTATTTGCATAAGTAACATTTGGAAATATACCATGATTCATATCCAACAAAACACCTTGGCTGCCTTCAAATATAAAAGTCTCGTACTTTTTTAAAAATGAATAATCTTTAATTTTCCAATTCAGACTATTAATGCATTCTAAAAAGTAATTTACTTCACTTCGTAATTCTTCGTTATCATATATTCCATAATAATTCGCAATGCCTTTTAATTTTTCAACAAACATTGATCTAGGAGCTAATAAATCAATTGCATATAGTTTATTGGGACCTTCATTCCTTTTCATTGTTGCACCAATTCCTTTACCGCAACTTCCATGTTTTAAATTTTTAACATTTTTACGATTGTGCCAAACATCAAAGGGCGTTGTTAATTTAGCTAAGGGGTGGATATAAAGCTCTGTGTTACCGCTTTTCTCTTCTAACTCTTTTTTTTCATTATACAAAAAAGTGGGATGTATTATACAATGTTCGCTAAAATAGGACGGTAATCCTCTTAATGCTCCACTACCAAAACTAGCATGTATATGTTTCTTGTTATTAATTAACACGGTATGAGCTGCTTGTGGGCCACCAGAGAAACGTATAACTATAGATTTAGGATATTGACGACACAGAAAATCGGTGGTAATACCTTTGCCTTCATCACCAAACCCTAAACCTATAACAATTTTAGCTTTTTTCATTATTTATAACATCTCCATATCATCGAAGCTTGCTCCTGAAATGTCTGTTTTCACACTTTTATTAGATTCATATTTTTCACATACTAGATTTTTCACAACTTCGGGTATGGTTTTATAATCGCCTACAGAAATACAGTTATTTCCCAATAACTCTTTCCAACCCTTTTCTGCTTCAACAGCTCTAGGGGAATGATTAACGCTTACATGAAATACTTCATATCTCTTTTTAGCCTCTTCCAGCAATTCTATTTCAGAATAAGTCTGTTGCCCCGAACCCATAATTTCTTTGATAGCAGAAGCGGGCAATGATTTTAAATTAGGTTCATCCCCTATAGTAATTAATACCCCTTTTTGTTTTCTTTTCTCGAAGGCATCCGTTCTTGTATGGAATGCTGCAAAGTACCAAGCTAGCAAGTAACTTTCTCCTGCGTTTCCTCCGCCTCCAGATTCTATATAAGTTCGGGTAAGCCACATATCCAATTCTTCATCTCCAGATTCAAACTGACCTACCTGTAAAGGATAAGAGTCACATTCATGGTCACCAATTCCTAAAAAAAGCAGTGCAGCATCTGGAACACCATCCTGGATAATTCCGCCCATTAATTTTGGTAAACCCTCTTTAATTAAATCATGCGGTATATGTCCCATACTTCCCGTTACATCTAAAGCTAAAATAACAGGAAACGAATTTGGATGTATTTCGGAATCCCTTGCTTCTCTAAATTCAATATTTTCGGGATTCATTGAATTATGAGCTCTTCGTTCTTTATTTTGTTGAAAAATATCATTTACAGATTTGCTAGCATAACCCGCTTTTTTAGCTCTTAAAAGCCTGTCTCCTATATTATATTTTGTTCCTCCCATAATTAATATTTTTTTCCAAATAAGTATTCGTATCTATTTTTTGTTATCTCGAACTGAATTTTTAAGTTTCTAATTTTTAAAGATATTTCAATATCTTTTTCAACAAAACTATCAGGATTAAAGTCTGCAAAAGTTAAACTGTTTTTATCTAAAGGACTTATATCAATAGCACTTTCTTGCTCTCTGCTTAAACGCTTAATTTTTAGCTCTATGTCTTCAATTCTTCTTCTATAAATTAATTCAGAATCTTCAGCTATAACTTTAGCTCTGTCTTCTCTAATCTGATCGTTGTTTCTTCTTAAAGCATCAACAAATCGTGGTTTTAAATCGTCACTCATTTTTGTTTGTTTTTAGGTTCTGTATAATCAACTGTTCTTATTTTCTTTTAAGGAACAAGGTTTAAAATCTCTTCTTTTAATTAGTGCTACAAAACAAAGCTAAATATTATGCTTTTACTACCCTATTTTCCGTGAAAATAGTAGAAACCTTTGCTTATCTGTACTATTTTTTAATAAAATATTGATTTTCGTTTTTTATCTTGTTACGTGATTTTAATCTCTTTTCAGCGTTAAATCTTATACTTTTTTGATAATTCATCACACAACTTGGTAATATCTTCTTTTCGTGACAAAACGGCTATCCAATTACTTGGAATAACATCATACCCATATAACAAACCTGCTAAACCTCCAGAAATTGCGGCCGTAGTGTCTGTATCTTTTCCTAAGTTGACCGATTTTAAAACCGTTTCTTCATAGCTTTTTGAAGTTAGGATACACCATAAGCTGGCCTCTAAACTGTCTAAAACATATCCACTAGAATTAATTTCATTTTCTTCAAGTTCGTATAAAACTTGTATGTCATAATTCTCTATTTGATTTTCTAATATTTTGTGAAATTTGTCCATTTCTTTTTGGGAACAAATAGGATTATTGTTCAAAAAATAGTTTACCTCAATCTGCATCTCTTTATAGGCTTCCCATTTTGTTTTATTCTCCAAAAGCTTAAGAGCATACTCTAAATAAATAAAACATGCTAAAACAGATCTAATATGGGCATGGGTAATTGATGAAACATCTTTAATTATATCAAACCGTTTTTCTATTTTAAGCTCTTTAATATAAAATACGAGTGGTAAAATTCGCATTAAAGATCCATTACCATTGTCCATTTCTGAATAGCCTCCCGCAAGTATTGGCTTTGTTCCTGTTGCTATAGAATGAATCGCTTGATTAGTAGAAATACCAATATCAAAAACTTTCCCGTGTGGTGTCCAAATCTCCTCATTTCTCCATTGAACAAACTTTTTACCTATATCGTTAATATCGTATTGCTTGCATAAACTTTCTGCAAGACAAAATGTAAGCGAACTATCGTCACTCCAAGTACCTAAAGGCTGTTCATGGGTTCCATATCCTAACATGTCCTTAACTGGAAATCGTTTTAAATAATCTCTATCTTTAAATTCAACGGGGACTCCCAAAGCATCTCCTACTGCCAAGCCAAACAATGCTGCATGTATTTTATTCTGCTTCATTCTTACTATTTAATTAAAATCATAAACAACCGTTTTGATACCATTATTAACTAAATTATTCAATAAAACAGGCTCTATTTTCTCCCATTTTCCTCCAGCTAAACCACAACCAATTCTTGGCATATGTACAGAAGCTTTTAAATCTTTTGCTTTTTTAAAAACCTTTTGCATAGCCTCTTCAACAGCCACATACCGAATTGGTGGATGACCTTGTTCATCTTTTCTAATCTTATGCTGCCCTATTACATTAGCAACCCATAAATCATTTTCAACTTGTATAAACTGTACGTTTCCTAATTCAAAATCATTTTGTGATTTATACCATGCCCGATAAGAAGCCTCAGGTAATGCCCACCTTTTTGAAATTGCTATTACAAATCCTTTTCCCCATCCCCCAATATCGTTGCAGATATGGACTATGATTTTATTTCCTTCTGAACTGGGTTGCGTTGCATCACCATTTAAATATTGAATTTCCATACCTTTAATTTAGGGTTTGAGAATTTAAAACATCTTTGATACAATTGCCTATTGGAATCCGATATACTGGTATTTTTATATTGTATAGTTTTATAAAACGTTTTATTTCACTATCCACATTTTTTTGGTCATAGCGAGATGAGAAATGTCCTAAAATAAGTTTATTTACTTTTATTTCTGAAACCATCTGCATAACTTCTTCGAGCGAACTATGTTTATTTTTATGATTACCCTTTTCTAATTCTTTTTTGCTTAAAAAGGTAGCTTCGTGTATTAAAACTTCACAATTATCAAACTTTGAATAATCAAAGATTGGCGTATCTCCAGAATAAATCAATACATTTTTATGTTGTTTTTCATTTATAAAACCTTCGCCTTTTTCCTTTTTTAAAGCAATTAATTCTTCAGCCTTTAACTTGTGAAATTCTTTTTTCAGTTTATTTTTAGTTTCTACAACTTTATAAGATAAACTTTTGAGCTGACCATAAATATCAATATGTCTATTCTCAAACCCTTGAACACTTAAGTTTGATTTAATGTTTATAATTTCATTATCCATTAATGGTTTCCAAAGCGTACCAGAAGTATGCGGATCAAACTTAGTTGTAAATTCAGCTAAAAATTTGAATGAATTTGCATCTTTTGGATAATGAATAGCAGGTTTTCCATGTGAAAACAACTGATTATATTGCAATAACCCTCCCAAATGATCTCTATCTGCATGAGATATAAAAACATGTTTTATTTTGCCTGTTTTTCCTAGCAAATTAGCTGTAAGCCCATCACCTGCATCAAATAGCAAACCTAGCTCTTCTATAAAATACCACGTCGCAAATAAAGCCGTTGAATATCCATGTATAGTTAATTTCATCTTTAGTTTTCCTTTAATAATTCTTTATAAATCCTATAATTCTCATCATCATAACACACAAAAATCACCTCTTCTATTATAGGGTTTTGTTTTACTGTTTTTATAGCAATTAATGCGGCTTTTTCTTTTGGAAACTTATAAATTCCTGTACTTATATTTGGAAAAGCAATACTCTTGACATTATTATCTTTTGCTAATTGTAAACTATTTTTGTAGCAATTTTCTAATAATTGTGCTTCATTATTATTTCCTCCATTCCATACTGGACCTACTGTATGGGTTACATACTTAGAAGGTAATAACCCGCCAGTAGTAATCACTGCCTCGCCCGTTTTGCAACCACCTTGTTTATCCCTAATCTTTATACATGCTTCTAAGATTGTTTTACCTCCTGCTTTATGAATAGCCCCATCAACACCTCCTCCACCTAAAAGCGATGTGTTAGCTGCATTTACTATAATTTCTACAGCTACTTTTGTAATATTTCCTTGTATGCAACTAATTGTCATTATTCTAGGTTTAGTGCAATTTGCTTGAATTGTTCAGTACTTTCAATACTCTTAAAAGAGTCTGTACTATAAATTTTATCAAAATGCTTATTAAGTTCCGTTAATCCTTTACTAAAAATACCATGACTAACAGCTAAATATAATTTACCCGCATTCTTCTTTTTTAACTCTTTAGCCAGCCCCATAAAGGTACCTCCGCCATCACAGATGTCGTCCACTATTAAACACGATTTCCCTTTCAAATCTTCGGCATATACTTTAAAATCTGATATCTGTCCAGTTTTCACATCTCTTGATTTTGAGCATTCTATAACTTCAATACCGCCTAATGCACTGGTTAATTTATATATCTTCTTTAAAGCACCGCCATCTGGTGAAATAAGTATAATATCTTCATCTATATCTTGAATTGCTTCTTTAATAAAGTTATGATTTGAAATCACTTTACAATTATTTAATAATGCTGGAACTACTTCTGAATGCGGGTCATAAACCGTTACGCTATTCAAATTCAAAGCATTTAATAGCTGTGCATATACTTTAACCGACAATGATTCGCCTTTTACCATAACCCTATCTTGCCTTGCTGCTGGGAAATAAGGTATAAATACATCTATTGATTTAATTCCCAATCTTTGTAATGCATCGATAGCCAAAAGCAACAAACCAAAATCGTTAAATGACTGTACCCTATGCGTTACAGTTACATTTTTGTTTTGATCTATTGGTGTTAAAATTTTAATGTGCGGTTCTCCCCCCGAAAAAGTAAAACTTTCAAAATCGATACTTTCTTTTTCAATAAAGGGTCTAAATTTAGGGTCTAAATTTAAAATCATATTGCGTTTATTTTACGCAAATGTATAAAGAGAAAATGAGATAACAAAATTTTGTGTAATATTTACACAAACTTTATTTCAAAATGGAAATCGTTAACGGTAAGTTGCTTGAATTTCTTTTTATTAAATTTAAAAAGTTTGGCAGGGCGGCCACTTCCAATTTTTTCAATTTTATTGGTTTCTTCAATGATGCCAAAGCTTAGCGTTTTCTTTCTAAAATTTCTTCGGTCTATTTCTTTTTCTAAAATAGTCATATACAAATTTTCTAAATCGGAAAACGGAAACTCATCATTTAGCAAATCAAAGCCAATAGGCTCATAGCTCAATTTTGCTTTTAATCGTTGATGCGCCATATCTAAAATCTGTTGATGATCAAATGCTAATTTTGGTAATTCATTTAGGTGATACCATTGTACATCTGCTGCATCTGTATCTGCTTTAATATTAAAATGATTAGGTTTTACCAATCCAAAATAACTTACTGAAAGCACTCTATTTCTAGGATCTCTTTTAGGAGTTCCAAATGTGTAGAGTTGCTCCAGGTAATCTATAGTTATTCCTGTTTCTTCACTAAGTTCCCTTTCTACAGCCTCTTCAAGCGATTCATTATTAAGAACCAAACCTCCAGGTAAGGCCCACTTCCCTTTAAAAGGTTCAATTCCGCGTTTAATTAATAATACTGACAGATTGTTTTTAGATTCGTAACCAAATACAACTGCATCTACAGAGACTTTTATATCTTGATTCACTTTCATTTATGCGTATTTAGAACACAAAGATACAGTCTTTAATCTTTCTCCTCAAAGAATATTATACCTTGCCTTATTATAACCGTATCCGTAAAATACTTTTTCTACAAATTAATAAATTGAAAAATATTGTAACATTTGTAATTATTAAGATACATATAATTAGATTGGCAACTATAGAAAAGCAAATAATATAATAAGAATGTACCGATTGAAATATAAAAAAAATTACCTAATATTGTTTGTAAGTAATTGCTCTTAAAAAATTTACCACCAAAAACTCTAACCTATTGAATACTATCATTGATATTGCTTTTTCATCTGTAAATATTACACTAAGCATACTCGTTATTTTACTTATAGTGTATTGGCTTTTCAATATGATTTCTGGAATTGATTTTGATCTAGACGTTGATGTAGATATTGATATTGATGCAGACGTAGATGTAGACCTCGATACCAGTCTTGAAAGTGGAAGCATAACCGATCTTGCCAACGCAGAAATTAACAAAGAAGATATTGTTAGAAATCCAAGAAAAAAACTAGAATGGTGGCAAATTGTATTAATCTACTTCAATTTTGTTGGATTACCGTTTATGTTCACATTTACATGTTGGATTTTTATTTGGTGGTTATGCACCGTAATTTCAACAAGTATTACTGAATCTTATAATACTAGTTTTGGATACACGGTCCTTTTAGCTGGTATATTACCATCTTTAATTTTAACCAAACTTTTTACAACACCTTTTAAAGGTTTTTTTAAGAACTTGAATCAAGACGGAGATTTACCTACAGATTTAACTAGCAAAAAAGGTGTTATGTTATCAAACATATCTGGAGAAAAAATGGGATCTGCAGAAGTAGTAGCAGATGGCAATCCCATGTCTATTTATGCCAAATCATTAGATGGCCAAACCATTAAATACAAACAAGATATTTTAATCGTAAAACAATCTGATGATAAAAATTTTTATTGGGTACTACCCTTCGAAGATGACAATGATAAAATACTTAATATTAATGACATCGAATTCTAAAACATATCATATAACTTAAATCAATTAAAAACAAAACCAAATAACAACTATGGAACACATCACGCAGTTTATTGGAATAGGAGTTGGACTTATTCTGTTCTTAATCATAATTTATTTTGCAATTATTGCACTATTCTATAAAAAAGTCCCGCAAGGAGAAGCCTTAGTAAGGACAGGATTTAAGGGTACTAAAGTCGCTACAGATAAAGGGCTGTACGTAGTACCTGTATTTCATAAAGTAGAAATTATGGATATTTCGGTAAAGAAAATCCAAATTGAGCGTATTGGAGACAACGGATTATTATGTAAGGATAATATGCGCGCCGATATTAAAGTGGCATTTTTCGTAAGAGTAAACAATGAGGTAGATTTCATAAAAAAAGTAGCACAAACAGTAGGTTGCGAAAGAGCTTCAGATATTTCTACATTAGAAGAACTTTTTGAAGCCAAATTCTCTGAAGCTTTAAAAACCGTTGGGAAAAAGTTTCAATTTGTAGAGCTTTACGAAGCACGTAGAGAATTTCGTGATGAAATTGTTGATATTATTGGTACAGATCTTAATGGTTATACCTTAGAAGATTGCGCCATAGATTACTTAGAGCAAACACCTGTTCAATTTTTAAAGTCTGATAACATTCTAGATGCAGAGGGGATTAAAAAAATCACAGAACTCACTGCTGAACAAAACATGAAAGCTAATCTTATTAAACGCGATGAAGAAAAAGTAATTCGCAAGCAAGATGTTGAAGCGCGTGAAGCCATTTTAGAGTTGGATAAACAATTAGCAGAAAAAGAAGAACAACAAAGAAGAGAGATCTCTAACATAAAAGCCCGTGAAGAAGCAGAGATCTTAAAAGTAGCTCAAGAAGAACGTTTAAAATCTGAAAGTGCCAGAATTTC
The DNA here is from genome assembly GCA_947501845.1 of uncultured Flavobacteriaceae bacterium. Classification (GTDB taxonomy): domain Bacteria; phylum Bacteroidota; class Bacteroidia; order Flavobacteriales; family Flavobacteriaceae; genus Flavivirga. Next base: position 179,971 of record CANMXP010000007.1, read on the forward strand.
TACTGAAGAAAAAGTAAAAGTGGCTGAAGAAAATATGGAGCGTCAAATTATAGTTGCAGCAAAAAACAAGCAACGTACAGATGCTGTAGAATCTGAAAGAGTTGAAAAAGACAGAATGCTAGAAGCTACAGAAAGAGAACGTATCGTTACTTTAGCTCAAATTGAAAAAGAAAAAGTAGTAGAAGTTGAAAAGAAAAGTATTCAAGATGTGATTCGAGATAGAGTGATGCTTGAAAAAGGCGTGGTAGAAGAGCAAGAAAACATGAAAGACATCGAAGCATTTAAGACTGCCGACAGAGAAAAGCAAGTAAAGATTACAATTGCAGAAGCTAACGCACAAGAATCATTAATTAAAACCATAAAAGCTGCGGAAGCCGAAAAAGAAGCATCTAAACAAAAAGCAGAAGAAATTAATATTGAAGCGGAAGCGAAGAAACAAGCGAGCCAAAAAGAAGCGGAAGCTAGAAAAACACTAGCCGAAGCCAAAGCTAAAGAAGAAGCAACTATTGGTATGTCTGAAGCGCAAGTAATGCATGCAAAAGCAGATGCCAACGAACGTCAAGGTCTGGTAGAAGCAACTATTATAGAAGAAAAAGCTAAAGCAGAAGCTGCTGGAATTTTAGCTAAAGCAGAAGCTGTGAAAGAAGAAGGTATAGCTCAAGCTGAAGTCATTAAGGAGCAAGCCTTAGCAGAAGCTACTGGTATAGAAGAAAAAGCTAACGCTATGAAAAAATTAGATGGTGTTGGTAAAGAACATGAAGAATTTAAATTACGTTTAGACAAAGAATTACAAGTAGATCTAGCCGAAATTAATATTCAAAAAGAAATTGCAGATGCGCAAGCTGAAGTTATTGGTGAAGCATTAAAAGCAGCAAATATTGATATTGTTGGTGGTGAGACAATGTTCTTCGATCAAATTATTGGACAAATCACAAAATCTAAAGGTGTAGACCGTCTGGTAAATCATTCAGATAATATTACCCAAGTAAAAGATGCTATTCTAGGAAGCGATGATGTTAAAGGCAATCTATTAGATAAAATCAAAGAGTTTGCAACCAAATATGGTATCTCTTCAGAAGACATTAAAAACTTAACAGTTGCTAATTTGTTAATGGATTTAAAATCTAAAACATCAAATACCAGCGAAGAAACCCTATTTAATAACCTAGCGAACCTTGCCAAGGGCTTAGGTTTATCTGATAAAAAGTTAGGGTAACATAATCTCATTCACTTGCTTGTCAGTCTCTGGCAAGCAAGTGAATTAAACCTCTTAATTAGTGTCCAAATTAAAAATCATTTTCATTGTAATCATTTCAGCAATGGTATTCTGTTTAACTGATAATATATTCTCAAGAGAAGAATATCTAAAGGGAATTATTATTAAAAAAGGGTACAGAAACAAAATGATTATTACAGCGACAGGAAATAATACCAGTAGAGGACACAGTGTTGTTAATACTCCAACTTATGATCCTAATGGGTATATAATATTTATTAAAGATAAAAATGGTGATCAAATAGTGATAAGGAGTAACCGGGATACTTATACCAACGCTTACAAAGGTGATTCTATAAAATACCGTTTATCAAAAGGCTTTTTTTCTAGAAAAATATGGAAATCTTCTATAGTTGAAGTCATGCCAAATTTTGAAAACAGAAAACAATTTTTAAATAAAAAACTATCACCACTAGAAAAATTTCTTAAAAACAACAGATGATTTTAACTAAAAAAGTACATGATAAGTAATTCCATAAAAGAAAAAACTATGGAACAAACCAATTCAGAGAATAACATACAGTTAGACGGTGGCACCTATGAGATTATTCAAGGGCGTTTACAAAAACAAAAAAGTGAACTACTTTCAAGATTGTCTCAATTAAACGATGCTCGCAAAAGTGTTTTCGGCAATGTTGAAACTAAACTTATTGCCAATAATCGCATCAATACCGAAAACAACTGTATAGCCAGAGATATTGTTACCATTGGAGATAAGTGTTTATTTGGTTATAATGTACACTTTGGACTTCGAACAGGTATCACACTTGCAGATGTGTTTAGCATTTACACTTACGATAGTGATCACTTCACCATTCAGCCCTTAGATATACTAGAAGATGCTATTTTTATAAACGATTTCACCAATCTTTATAAATACTATAGAAATACCATTTTTTCAAAATTTGCCATAGTTGGTAATTATTTGCACATGGTATTTCAATTAAGCGATAGTATCACAGATATAAAAACATTTAAATGGTTAATTAACGACAATAAACTTGAATATGTAGACAATCGTAGTGAACACGAATTTAAATTCCCTAATCAGCATGAATTCAATTGGGTGGAACCTACCAGAGACCATCATGTGTATGGCGAGCACCCTCACATATCTATTCTAGATAAAGTATTTGTAGAAACTATTGGTGGGGATTTAACTATTAAAATAGAAGATAATACAGAGGATGGTAAAGGTATTTATAGTGAGCCCGTAGAGCATCCAGATCAAACCTTAGATGACGGACAGTATAAATATGCAGACTTAGGTAATTTAATTACTTTAGAAATAAAGCCTTTTCAGGAAACTCCAAGGTATTTTGTTTATAATCATAAAATACAAGAGGTAAAAAAAATACCAAGTATTGCCGATGCTTGTGTATTATTACCAGATGATCAAGGTATTATTTTTGCAGATGGCTATTATTTACAATCTGGAGATTTTAAATTATTTGATAATGGTATTTCCAACGTTAAATTCAAAAAGAAAGTAAGTTCTCCTAACGGTGAAGATTTTCTTTATGTATTTTATGAAAGTGAAAGAGGCTTGTATGTACTCATGTCTTACAATGTTATAGAACAAGAGGTAAAGACACCTATTATCTGTAACGGGTATACCATTTTAAATGATGGTGAATTATGTTACTTTAAAACCGAAGACGAACAGACAAAACACCATGTTATTCAAATATGGCAAACCCCATTTTTAAAAGGTGATGTTATTCCTTCAGAACATACCGATACGCTTTTATATAAAATAGGAAATAAAGACATCGTAAAGGCCATGGCAGAATGTCAAGCCTTAATTACCTTACTAAATAAAGAAGACAGTTACGATGGACTGTATGATGATATTGCTAAATCCTCAAGCGATGTTTTAAATAGTTATTACTGGATAACAGAGCCTGACACTTTTCTGATTAATGAGCCTCTAACAGAATTAAACGAGGCCGCTAATGCAGCTATAGATGAATTTGAAAAAGTAGTTCAACTGCGTAAAACTGCTGCAAATATTACCAAAGACACGCAGACCAAAGCAAATGGTATTTTTGGAAAAATTAAAAGCAGCACTTTTAAGTCTATTGAAGACTTCGTTTTTGTACTATCACAATTAAGAACACTAAGAGGCGAAGTTATAGGTTTAAACGATATTCGGTACATAGATACATCATTTATTAGCGGATTAGAAGAAGAGATAGTCCTTCAAAATGATAAAATTTCTGAGCGTTGTGTGCAATTTTTATTGAACGACAAAGCGCTTATACCTTATCACAACCGTGTTGCTGAAAAAGAAACAGCATTAGACGAGATTAAAAAAGTTATTGACGCTAAAAAATTAGAAGAAGATGTCAATCAAATCGCTACCGATTTGGAAATGCTCATAGATATTGTTTCAAACTTAGAAATAGAAGACGCTTCGCATTCTACAAAAATTATTGATAACATTTCATTAATTTTTGCCACCATTAATCAACTTAAAGCAGGATTAAAAAACAAATTAAAAGCTTTAGGAGAAAAGGAAGCTTCAGCTGAATTTGCTGCGCAGCTAAAATTAGTAGATCAAAGCATTATTAATTATTTAGATATTGCTACCACACCAGAAAAAACAGACGAACTACTAAATAAAGTGTCAGTACATTTAGAAGACTTAGAAGGTCGGTTTGCAGATTTTGAAGATTTCATCTCTCAAATTATTGAAAAAAGAGAAGAAGTATATAATGCTTTTGAAACTAGGAAAAATAGCCTTGTTGAAGCTAGAAATAAAAAAGCGATAACCTTAGAGGCCGCAGCCAACAGAATCTTAAAAGGGGTAACAAAAAAAGCCTTAAGCTTTAAAACTACGGTTGAGATTAACGGTTATTTTGCTTCTGATTTAATGATTAATAAGCTTCGTGATATTATAACGAGGCTTAAAGATTTAGATGATGCTGGAAAGGCTGAAGCTATTGAAACAGGACTTAAAGTTGCTAAAGAAGATGCTGTTAGAAAACTAAAAGACACTCAAGATTTATATGAAGATGGCGAAAACATTATTAAACTAGGCAAACACAAATTTGGAGTTAACAAACAGCCTTTAGACCTTACTATTGTTTATAAAGACGAAACCTTAAAATATCATCTAACAGGTACCGATTTTTATCAAACTATTGAAGACAAAACGCTAATTACATCTCAAAAATATTGGAATCAAGAATTAATTTCAGAAAATCAACATATATACAGGTCCTCTTATTTGGCCTATAAAATATTCACAAATGCATCGCTTGATATAAATCAACTTAACGAAACAGAGTTACTCGAGCTTGTAAAAAATGAAAGTAGTAAAAACTATTCTGAAGGTTATATAAAAGGGGTTCATGATGAAGATGCAACCCAAATTTTAAAGGCTTTAATTAACAAACATCACGATTTGGGGCTATTGCGTTATACACCTATAGTTAGAGCCTACGCACAGTTCTTTTGGAACGCTTTAGACAATGAAACTAAAGCGATCTGGAATCAAAAAATAAAAGCTTCAGGCGAAGTTTTATCAGCTTTTCCTAACAGTAAAGAATACCAAGTTATTATAGATGCATTAAATCATGAATTAAGCACATGTATATTTCAAAACATCATTTCTAAACATGATGAAGATGGCATAGATACGCTTGAATTTGAAACGGCCTCATATTTATTTGATGAGTTACAAAGCGACAACACCTTTTGTATTAGCAAAACGGCTCAAGAATTATTTAACAACTTTACAAAGGCTTTAGAAAGCAAAAACGTATTTACAGCTTTTAAAATGTCTCTTAAAACCGCTCTTGGTGATAAAAATATAACTACCGATGCCGTACAATTAGCTGTGCAATGGGTGAGTTCTTTTGTAAAATCTCAAGCTCCAGAAAATATAGAATACATTTATGAAGTTGTTGCGCTAATACTATTTAAAAGTGAGGCCAACTCAAATATCATTCAGGTAAGCCCAACCTTAGTTATCCAAAATTTAAAAGGAAGTCACACTTCAATTAACGAGGGGAATTTTGAGTTCAATTATCATCATTTTATAAATCAGCTACAACACTTCTATACCATTGAAGTACCCGCATTTAACGAGTATCGTGAAGCTAAACATTCTGTAACCGAAGCCCTGAAGGAACAACTAAAACTTGAAGAGTTTAAACCAAGAGTGTTATCATCTTTTGTAAGAAACAAACTTATAGACAAAGTCTATTTGCCATTATTTGGAGATAATTTATCCAAACAATTAGGAAGTATAGGCGATAACAAACGTACCGACCGTATGGGGATGCTATTACTTATATCACCTCCTGGTTATGGTAAAACCACTCTAATGGAATACATGGCAAATCGTTTAGGACTTATATTTATGAAAATAAATGGTCCAGCCATAGGTCATGAAGTCACTTCTGTAGATCCATTAACAGCAAATAACTCTGCAGCTCGAGAAGAACTGAACAAGCTTAATTTAGCTTTTGAAATGGGTAATAACGTCATGCTGTATTTGGACGATATACAACATTGTAACCCAGAGTTTTTACAAAAATTTATATCGCTTGCTGATGGCACTCGTAAAATAGAAGGTGTTTATAATGGTAAACCTAAAACTTACGATTTGCGCAGCAAAAAGTTTTGTGTAATAATGGCAGGTAATCCATATACCGAAAGTGGGGAGAAATTTCAAATACCAGATATGTTAGCTAACCGTGCTGATATTTATAATTTAGGTGATATTATTGGAGATACTGCAGATTTATTTAAGCTTAGCTTAATTGAAAATGCATTAACCTCAAACCCTATTCTACACCAATTAAGCAGTAAATATTTTGAAGACATCTATGAATTAATAGAAGTTGTAGAATCTGGAAATCGAGACAACTTAGCACTTAAAGGCAACCATACAAAACAAGAAATTCAAGATTATTTAGCAGTATTAGACAAGGTTGTTACCATTCGTAATACCGTATTAAAGGTAAACGAAACCTATATTAAATCGGCTGCAATGGATGACAATTATCGTATTGAACCTTCTTTTAAACTACAGGGGTCTTATCGTGATATGAACAAATTGGTAGCCAAGGTAGTTCCCATTATGAACAATAAAGAACTACAAACTCTTTTATTGTCGCATTATGAAAATGAATCGCAAACACTCACAAGTGCTGCCGAGGCCAATTTATTAAAATACAAAGAGCTTACACATACTATCGATGAAACCGAAACTGAGCGCTGGAAAACCATTAAAGATACGTTTGTAAAAAACAATAAGTTAAAAGGTTTCGGCGATCAAAATGAAATGACACAAGTGCTTGCACAAATGATGCAATTTAGCGAACATTTAGAAGGCATACAGAATGTACTAAAGAGTGGTTTGGATAGGTAAAGAGAAAACTTTTACGTCTCTCTTCTAATTAGTAACACATTCATTATCAACATATTTGACTGTAAAATAGACTTCTTAATTCCACAAGAAGTCTATTTATCTTTTCAAGATCAGGTCTGTTTTGTAAACTAGAATCAGCATACCGTTTTACTAACTCTTTTTTCCGCTCTTCAGCCCAAAACACCAACTCATCATATTCATATTTACCTTGCTTGACATCTAGCAGAAAAGCTCTATCAGGACGCATAACATGAATAATCTTTTCGAAGGCAATTTCCTTAGCCATATGCAATAGTCTAAACGTATGCATCATATTTTTAGAATCGTAATTTTTACCGTGAGACACAGTTGTTTTATAACGTTCTTCATTGCGCTTGCCTACCCAATCCCAATATTCTTTATACTTTTTACAATATGTTGAATATCCATCTTTGTTAAAGAAAAGCATTCCTATTGCTATTTCTCCTTTAGGAATAGAACTTAGTGCAATATCATTGGCTATTTCACTTTTTATAATGCCTTTATAAGGAATCTCTAAGCTATGATATAGATTATTGCAATCTTTAAGATGTGAAATATTTGCTATACCGCAATTTTCTTGTTTTATCTTTTTAGCATCTAAAAATGTTTTTAAAGACATTGTTTTGCCTTTTTCATATACCAAACAAAAATCTAAAACCGACTTACGTTCTTTTTCAACAGGATTCACAATTTTCTTTTCCAAACCTCTTGCTTTTTTAATTTGAGCATAGGCATAGTTAGCAAATGACTTTTCACATTGTTTAGACAAAAAATACTCGAGCTTTATCTCATCAAATATAGGATGCTTGTAAAGCACACATTCTTCAGGTACATTTAATAACTCTAGGATATTAGGGTTGTTTTTTGAGCAGAGTTCTATAAATTTTCGTAGCTCATAATAGACAATATCATTCGTTTCATTGTTTATTTGACCAATATAATCAAGCGAATAAAAGCTTTCTTTAGGAAGAACGAACACACCTCTTATATCAGTATCTGATGTAGGTGTGTCCAATCCATAAGCTCTACTCCCACTTATACATTCAAAAATGATATGCCCCGAAGCTTTTAATTCTTCTAGTGTCATTATATTATCGTTTTTAAAAACAACTCGTTAAAGTCATCTGGATTAGATTTTTTATTAACTAATTTATTTTTAATTCTATTGTTTTCGTTTACTATATCTCTTACTAAATGTATTAAATCCACTTCTACAGGATCATTACTTTTCTCTATACGCTCACTCTTTAACGCAATAAGTGCATCTAATTTGGAATGATAACTTGTATCTATTAATGAATACATCTCTCTAAACAACACTGGTGGAATAGTTTCATTTTTATAAATCCAGTTTGCACAAAGTGCTGTGCGTATTGCATAGAAGAAACTTTTTAATGTCATCTTCTCTGAACCTAATGTCTCTTCAAAATTTTTATTCATACTATGAAAATGATAAAACCCAGAAACTGGATTAAAGTTAGCATTGGCTACTTTCTTTATCTCATTTAAGAAATCATTATTTGCACGATATACAATTGGTGAAAATAACCATCCTGTAAAAGATGCATTTGACTTTGCTAATAATCGTAATGCCTTTCGGATATCCCAACCAGAACCATCCAAATCATCTTCCGTCATAAACTGTATCGTATCTGCTTGTTCCCAAAGGTTTAAATACCAATCTTTAGAATGTTTGTACACAAAGCGTATATCATAATCAGAATCTGGAGACGCAAAGCCCCAGGCTCTACTTCCCGATTCTACTGCGAACAAGATTTCTATATTTTTATCCTGTTCTATTTGTCTTAATTTGTCTAATATTTTCGCTTTCATAATTTTACTAATTTATACTTCAAAAGTAAAATCATGGTACGCAGTTATTCTGCGTAGTGAATATTATTTGTTATATTACCTTTAAATACGCTCCTTAATAAAACAAAAATGCGTCAACCTAAATCAACGCATTTCCTATTACTTATTCACTGAGAAAATGTCCTTTAACTGCTCAATAACGTTACCGTTACCAGCAACAGTAATCTCACCAATTTTATCAGCAATTTTCTCTACGTATTCCATCTCTTTTAATTTAAACAACATACTGTTGTCTTCCATTAATTTTGCAGTATTTAACAAGCTTCGTGTAGACGCAGTTTCTTCTCGTCTTGTTACCACATTTGCTTGCGCTTTTTTGTGAGCAATCAATACTTGGTTCATGATATCTTTCATATCACCTGGTAAGATCACATCTCTAATACCAGTATGTAATACGTTTACACCCAATTTACCAGCTTGTGCTTTTACATCGTTTAAAACAGCTTGAGCAATAGTTTCTTTTTGCTCTAACAATTCATCTAATGTATAAGTACCAACAAAGGCTCTCAATGCTAATTGTAAGACAATATATAATTGCTTTTCGTAATCTTTATTGTGCATTAATGCAGTCTCAATGTTTGCGACTTTATATTGCGCATAAAAGTTAATACGAACTGTTGCCTTATCTTTAGTTAACAATTCTTGACCAGCAACTTCTAATTGTAACTGACGTAAATCGGCTTTTGCTATTTTAATCGTTTGGTCATTTCTCCAGAAGTGGTATGTACCATGTTCTAAAGTTTTTACAAACTTATCGTTTACAATCATAACCGCTTTTTCGTAAGCAGCTACTTCAAATACTCTGATGTATCTGCTTAATTCTGGCTTATTGTAGATTGCTTTTTCGATAGCTTCTGTAATCTCGATTTTGCTTAAATCTGCAGTTACAAATTTATAGTCAATCAAGCTATTCCAGTACGTGTAACGTCCTGCAGCTAATACCTGCTTAAAGTTACCGTTTTCGTATACCAAAACAATCTCATTATCCTTAACCTCAACTACGGTTAACATATCTGCCAAAGCTTGATCTTTAAGTAAGATCTCTAATGCTTTTGGCGCGTTAAATGGCTGAGACAAGCTATATTTTACAACTTTCGCTCTAAAGCCTATCCAATGCTTACCCTCGGTAATAACACGTGTGTAATTACCATTTTTAAACACTAAACCTACCATACCTGCATGAATTCTTACTCTTTTCATGATTTCTAATTTTTTTGTTCTGATGTTTTTGTTTTTTTGTCAGAACGGTTAAACATTTATAATAGAACCTCTTATTTAAAGGTAGCTATTCATTTGTAAAACAAAGCGAAGGAAAACCATCTTTCTAACTACGGAAACACAACCAATTTAAAGTGTTTTTAAGTATTGTTTCTTAGAAGATTAATCAATTAAGACATGCAAAAATTCACAATATCTTTTTTTGAAAAATGAGTCTTTAAAAGAACACTCAAAACATCTAAAAATGCGAGTGCATTTCAAGGTGTTGCCTGGACTGCTTAAACAACAAGTTGTTTTCGCGAGCTTTAATTCACTTTGTTTTTGTCGTTTAGAGTGAGACACACTTGAGACCTATTTTTAAAAGTTGGCCTTCTTTTCTAAAAATGGATAAAAGTCCACATCCTACATTATGAGTGTAGTGCTCTACCTACTGAGCTATGTAACCTAAAATGGTGGTCACAACAGGATTCGAACCTGTGCAAAAATCTATTGCTCTAACCGCTGAGCTACTTCCCCATGTTTTCCGATATAATTAGAGGGGAAGATGGGAGTCGAACCCATGACACATAGATGTCGGTTATTGTTTAACCAAATAACCAGTTGGTACCAAGCCAAGTTGAACATAAAAACCTCATACGAAACCGTAAGGATTTATACAATAGTGCTATATCGAAACACGTAACAAGACTTACTTGATATTTTTTCTGTAAAAACAGATATTTTGTACCTCTTACCAGATTCGAACTGGCACTTTCAGATTCCTCTGAACAGATAGGCTCTAAATGCGCTTCCCTACTTTACATCCTGCGTATTTCGGTGCTTCTGCAAAACCTAGTCATTGGCGGGCGCACCACCAACCACATCATCCTATCACTCCACGGTTACGTTAATCTTTTTCCGCAGCTCTTCCCTTTAAGCTAAAGAGGTATTTTATATTTAAAAAAAGCGTTCTGAGAATACCTTCGCTTATAGACAAGCTTTCCTAGTATTATAGCCGTAGCCTTTCTCTAGTTTTCCACATACTTCTCATTGCTTAGAGAAATATGTACTTGTCTGATGCCTAATTACATTACAGCTGTTCAGCGACTTAGACTTGGCTTGCATAGTGGTTATTTACCACGCTTTGCAACTACAAGGGTTGGCTCCCTCACCATTAGTAGGCGTCCTCTATTTGAGGCGGCCTATTAGAATGTTCACTACACAGTAAAGGCTTGCGACCTCTACCGTCCCATATATTGCAATGGGTTTAGGCAACTACTAGCTGCTGTAATGTTCGAAGTCTTTTGCGATTTGCTCACCGACTGAGCTATCCTTAAATTGGTTTATAGGATGGGACTTGAACCCAAATAGTTTTTCGACCTAGGAAAAGGGCTTCGAAAATGGCTTCGTAGATTTTTGCCCACAAAATACCAACCTTTTCCTTGTGTGCCTCCCAACACACGACATTTTAAGTTACCGAACAATTTCTCATCGGGTCACTCTAATATTGCAATACGCTCCGCTAGGCTGGATAACCTAAACGTAACCCATTACTACAACTTTCCCTGTTGATGTCTCCATCGCAAGCCTAATTCCTGTTGGCTATAAGCTCTTATTTACTTTAGCGGTTGCCCCTAGCAAATAATAACTTATGTGAGTTGCTTGCTTACCTGTACTGCCTTCTAATGAAAGTAGTCTCCACTTGCTGTGTCCGCAAATAGATTTATCCTTGTTGCCAAGTTTATCTAAGGACGATAAGCCGCCCCATCACTCAATAACCGAGATTAAAGAATGATGATTTTTTATACTAATGAAACTAATATTTAGCTTCAATTTATGTCAATGAACATTTTTTATTAAGCTCTGCCAGTTTCTAACGTCTGGCAGAGCGCTACTTTTAAAAAGTCTAATTCCAAAAGACTTTTTAGATTCCCAATTTCTCGGGAATGACAGCTACCTGTCAATTACTCTGCAAATATTTTGTGATATTGCGCAATGATTTTGCGTAGTTAAAAATTATTTTAATTTTCTAAATGTTAAACTCATTCTTCCGTTTTCAGTATTTGATTTTGTTATAGCATGTTGCCACTCGTTTTGAATCTCATTAGCCATATAAATTAATGAACCAGAAACAAGATTAAAGTCAACAATTATCTCTCGATTTTTAACATTTCTAAATCGAAGTGTTCTAGTCTCACCCACAGAAATAATCACTACACCTGTATCATTTTCTAGAATGTCTATTTGATCAGAATGAAATCCCATTGATGAGTTTCCATCTTCATAATAGTTTATCAAACAATTATTAGGTCTAAAACCAAGAGTACTATTAATGGATTCAATAATGTCTTTTAAGTCAGATGTAAAAGGCTGAAAAGGATATTCCATTTGAGAATAATCATAAGCCCTTCCAAAACTAGCTGTTTTCCTTGCCGACATTCTTTCATCCCAAATAATATTATTTTTTAATATTTCAAACAATGACTCATGATTATCTAAAAAGTTTTCTCTATAAATAATTCCTTCCATAATTTTGTTAAATTTTATTCACTTGGTTTAAAAATTCCGCCAGATTTTAGGTTAAATAAAACCCAGCAGAATTAACTAACTAGGAACAGGGACCTATTCCTAAGTGAAGTACTTTACACCACCTTATCTGCACAAGACGAACTTGCAAAGGCATAAGGTTTAGCTTTAAAGACAAACCCCATTCCTAATATATAGCCCATAGCATCCTTAAGCGCCACATTAGACTGAAACTTAGGGTCAGTATTAATATCTGCGTGTACCTCTAATTCAACATTATATTTGTCTAGTATATCACAGATAGTAATGCTACTTCAACAGACATTGTTACCTCTTTAAGCATTCGCTCTTTAATACCAATGTGTTTTGTGCCTTTATAATTTGTCATAAACATAAAACCACCTTTACCTTCTCGAAGTACTACAATGACAGTTGCATACTCTACGTGAGATTTATAGGCTTGAGAATCCGAACCCACACAAACCTTAAGACGATGTCCTGCTTTTTGCTCTCTTATAATGGCATTTTCTATGATATCTGTAATAGGCAGATCAAACACTTTACCACTAAAGTTTCTCCATTTTTGTTGTGCAATTTTCATGATTACTCATTTTTTTAGTTAAACATTTATATTGTGGAACAAACTGGACTCGAACCAGTATCTTCGGAGCTTCAATCCGACGCATAGACCTGTTTTGCTATTGTTCCTTTTTGGGTGACTTTGGGATTCGAACCCTATTTTCCTCATTCACAGTGAGGTGTTTTACCACATAAACTAAAGCCACCATAGCCTGTTAATCCGATAGGACTCGAACCTATACCTCAGGAGTCAAATTCCTGTATGCTGCCTTTACATCACGGATTAATTTGTAGGTCTAATAGGATTTGAACCCATACCACAAGGGTCGAAATATTATATATTCACGAATTCCTATTTAATGAAATGGTTATACAATGAGCTAAACCTTGTATGCTATCCGTTACACCATAGACCTATTTTGTACTCCCCCTTGGATTCGAACCAAGACTTAACAGGGCTTAAACCTGATGCCTCTTCCATTTGGGCTAGTGGAGCAATTGTACAGGGAAAGAGACTCGAACTCTCAAATTTCAGATTCTAAATCTGACGCCTATACCTATTCGGCTACCCCTGCATGTGTTGAGATGTCAGAATTCGAACCTGAACCCTTCGCCTTATGAGAGCGATGCTCTACCAAATTAAGCTACATCTCACTATGCCTTGTTGAGATATTAGGACTTGAACCTAAACCTATCATCGTATCAGGATGATGCTCTACCAATTAAGCTATATCTCAATATGTTGAGGCAATAGGATTCGAACCTATGACTTTCACGATGTAAGCGTGACGCTCTTCCTCTGAGCTATACCTCAATTTGTACTCCGTAAGGGAATTGAACCCTTAATTCCACATAGAAAGTGTGGCGTCTTAGCCATTTGACCAACGGAGCTATTGCGGTTCATACGAGAATCGAACTCGTATCTCCCGAGAGACAGTCGGGAAGGATAACCATTACCCCAATGAACCAATTTTGTACATCTACTAAGATTCGAACTTAGACTTAGAGATTAGAAATGCTATGCATTCACAAACACCTTCATTTAAAATAAAATGAGTGAGCTAAATCTCTTGTGCTATCCCTTACACCATAGATGCATGTTGTGGAAGTGGTAGGACTCGAACCTACAAACTCATAAGAGACCAGATTTACAGTCTGGCGAGCCAACCAATTGCTCAACACTTCCTTTATTTGAGACAAGGATGAGATTCGAACTCATAAATAACGGATTTGCAATCAGACGCCTTAGCCATTCAGCCACCTTGTCTTAGCTATATTGGAAGGATTCGAACCTACAACTTCAGACTTAACAGGTCTTTGCTCTACCTTTGAGCTACAATATCATTTGCGGAGAGTAGAGGAATCGAACCTCCACCGCCTCTGGTGCGGCCTTGTTTAGCAGACAAGTGCAACAAACCAATATTTGCCTACTCTCCATTAATTACTTTCGTCTGAGAGACAGGATTCGAACCTGCAACCTCTCGCTTCCAAAGCGAGTAAACCAACCATCGTTATCCTCTCAGTTTTGCGGAAGGAGTGGGAGTCGAACCCACACGAGTCATTAACTCCGAACACTTTTAACTCAAAGATTTCTATTCTGATAAACAGGATTCGTTGAATTCGTAAACACATTTCAAGAGTGTGGCCACCACTAATTTGGCTTGTCCTTCCGTTTTGTTGACGCGGTGGGTCTCGAACCCACGACCTCGGCGTTAAAAGCACCTTGCTCTGCCAACTGAGCTACGCGTCACTATGTTATTTCAATGAACATCATAAAAAAAGCGCCTCGTTTTATGGAAGGCGCTTTTTTTATATTTATGAATACGTATCTATGTATCCATAACCTTCCTAGTATATATTGTAAATCTTTCATCATTCCCTGCCGCGACCATCTGTTTCGGCGAGCCTATGCAGAGACTTATTTGAATAGTATGTTCTAAATAGTTTGTCATTTGTTTTTTAATTATTTCGACGGTGCAAATATGAAATGTATTTTTGAATTACACAAGAAAAATATCAATTTAATTTACTGACAATCAATTAGTTATGTTAGGTTTAGAAAATAGAGTCCCTGTCCGTTTTTTACGGATAATCGTTAATTTTCACAATAGTCAGTCTCCCTGTTGTTTATCAATTATTTGCTATTTTTTATACTTGCTTAACTTTTCATTTTATTTTTAAAAAAATTCATAAAAAAAGCGTCCAATTTTCATTGGACGCTCGATATTCTAAGTTTTAACTGTGTTTAATTCACAATTTATGTTTTAAATTTAGATACAAAACGTCCGTTTAGATGATTCAGTAAAACTTCTGACCCTCTATAATCACATTCACTAAAGCGTGATTTCGGTTGAATATGTATCTGTTTTGTTATCATTTTTTGTTATTACGAAGCAAATATAACTTTTATTATTTTTCAGTTGGTTTATAATCATCGGGATATGGAAATGAGTCTGTCAAGCTTCTCATTATAATTAAAAAATTTTTTAGTTCGACAAAAAACTCATCGAAGTCTCCAATATCTCTATTTTTATATGCGTGTATTGCATTTCGCCTTTGTTGAATTTTTAAAATCCAATCAATTATATCCAACCTTCCTTCTTCTTTCCAAATTTCTCTTATTTTTTTTGGATAAATTTCTTTAGCAAAAAATACTCTTAACTTTTCTAATATTAATATATCTGGTTCAATTAATCCCCCGTGTTTATCTCTGTAT
Source organism: uncultured Flavobacteriaceae bacterium (assembly GCA_947501845.1). Classification (GTDB taxonomy): domain Bacteria; phylum Bacteroidota; class Bacteroidia; order Flavobacteriales; family Flavobacteriaceae; genus Flavivirga. The sequence continues at coordinate 195,541 of CANMXP010000007.1, forward strand.
CCTCTTAATGTCGATTTTAAGGCACTTTCTTCATAACTACTGTGCCATACAGAAAGGAATAATTTTAACACTCCTTCGGTCAAACTACCCAAAGTTGTCCACGCAAGTATTAAACCACCATCCTCCTTTTTTATGTCGTCAGTATTAAAAACACGCAGAACTCTAGCTAATGACGCTTGCCAATCTAATCTTGATTTAGCCATTAAGTCAGCTACTTTTATGGGTGCCCATCCATTAGAACTACTCCAAAAATCAGCAAGTCCTTCTGTCAATTTTATTATTCTTTCTATAACCTCTTCATTAGAATAAGCTAAAGGTTCATTCTCCTCCATAATGTTTATTTAAATTAATTACTCTGCAAATATTTTACACTATTGCGCAATATTTTTGCGTAGTAAAAATCATTTCCTTTTCTTCTTTGATTTTTTAGATGATTTCTTCTTTTTATCCAATTTCATCTTCTTTTCTATACGCCTTTGTTCATCTACCATAAAATCATAATAATGATCATTATAGCAGTGCCTTTTTGCTTCTTTTAAGTATTTTAAGCAGGTTTTGTATTTTCCTTGCGTTTCCTCTATATAAGAAGACAACCAATTTATTTCGGCTTTACTTATCGTTTCTATAGTTTGTGAAAAGTCTACTAGTTTTTTTGCTCTATCTATCTTGTTATTCCAAATTAGGTATTTGATGTACATTGGATAAACATCTTCGTAACTGGTATCTATAGCAATAACTTTATCAAAACATTCAAATGCTTTCTCTGGCATCGATAAATATTTTGCATAGATTTCTCCTAATAAGCAAAGTGACGCACAGTGGTTTTCATCGTACGAAAGTGCATAGTTTAAAGATTCACAAACTTCTTCCCAGTCACTACAAAAACCACTTGTTGCAGCTTTTGCTTTTAAATAATAACTGTCTGCTAATGTTAATCCCATTTTTGTTGTCTTAAATTATTCTTTAATTCTTGTCGTTTAGACTTGTAATTTTTATTTATTTTTTGTGTTTTAAAATCAGTTCCAATAAAAACACGTACTGGATTCCCTCTTTCTAAATTGAGGTGGTTTCCCCATTGGTTCTGAACTGATTTTTTTAATTGCTCATTATTATATTCAGCTACTTTTTCTTGTAACCGTTTTATAGCTATCTTTTTATTTTGGTGCTGAGACCTGCTGTCCATTACCAAAACCTGTATGCCTGTTTTTGTATGTGTTGCTCTAATGGCTGAGCTTACTTTATTAACATGTTGTCCTCCTGGCCCTGAACTTCTAATAGCTTGAAATTTTATATCGCTATCTATTAAAAGAGTCCCTTTCTCAGCTTCAATTTCATAAATACCAACAAACCAATTTTTTCGCTTACGAAATTTTCTGAAAGATGATTTTCCTATCCATTGTACTGTCCCCAACCAATTGCTTAAAAAAGACTCCAACGCTTTTCCTTGTAATTGAATAGTTGCAGATTGTAACGTTCCGTTTTCTGTACCAGATTCTCTTTGTAATAGCGTATATTCTATTTTCGCTTTTTTTATCTCTTCAATGAAATACTTTAAAACTTGAGCTACAACCCAGCAACATTCAATAGGTCCTCTTCCTGATGTTATTTGTATTGTTTTTGTTTTCATTATTTATCCATTCTAACAATTTTTGGTGTAAATGTTCCTAACACTTCTACCAATTCTTGTTGATTATTCATTACTTTTTTAATGTTCTTATAAGCCATTGGTGCTTCATCTACGCCACCACCAATAAGCGTAACATCATGCATTTTTAATTGCTGCTTTATATCACTTTTTGTGAATTTCTCTTTGCACTTTCTTCGTGAATGCAAACGTCCTGCTCCATGAGATGCCGAGTTTAAGCTTTCACTATTACCCAAGCCTTGTACTATATATCCAGGAGCAGTCATCGATCCTGGGATAATACCCAACTCGCCTTTATTGGCTGGTGTTGCTCCTTTACGATGTACAATACATTCTTTATCGTTTACCATTTCTTTCCAAGCAAAATTGTGGTGATTTTCAATCTTAACTACAGCTTTAGAACCCAGTAACTTTCCTATGCGATAATGAATGTCGTCATGACATGCCTTAGCGTAATCACCAGCTAGATTCATAGCTAGCCAATATTCTTGACCATCATGCGTATTTAAATCCAGCCATGCTAAATGCTGAACATTTTTAGGTAATGGGCATTGTTTACTAGCTAAATAGGTATAATGTTTTGCAATGTTAGCTCCTAATCCTCTTGAGCCACTATGTGACAATACACCTATGTAATCACCAGCTTTAAGCTGCCATTGATTATCCTCATCCGTTATAGAAACCACTCCAAACTCCACAAAATGATTGCCTCCTCCCGATGTTCCCAATTGCTTAAATGCTTTTATCTTTAACCGTTTTAGTAAAGGAATATCGTCAAACTCAGCTCTTGCAAAAATCTCATGGTCGTGTTTTTTATCATGTGTTTCATACATCCCAAATTTGGTGTGATTTGATAAAATATTCTCCAACTGATGTTGCTTCCCCTTTAAATAAGAAGCTTTCATTGGGTAAATGGTTAAACACATTCTACACCCAATATCTACCCCAACACCATAAGGAATTACTGCATTATCAGTTGCTAAAACAGCGCCTATTGGCAACCCATAACCTGAATGTGCATCTGGCATTAAAGCTCCTGATACAGCTATTGGTAATTTTAAGGCATCGTATAATTGGTACTTTGCTTGTTCATCAATCTCGTTTTCACCATAAATATTAAAAGGCACTCTTGTATTTTTAAGTTGATGAAATTTAACCTCAACTGGCTTTACCAAACCTTCAACTACTTTTCCCCAAATGGCATTACCTTGAAATTTTTCTGGGTTTTGTAATACGGCTTTCGCTTCTTCCAAAATGCGTTCTTTTTTTTCTCTTTTTCGGTATCTGTTTATTTGCCCTAAAGCAATATTGATACTATTATTTTTTGGGAACCCCAATTTTATTAGGTCTTTCCCTTTTAGTTTATTTCCCATGATATAATGAGATGTTAGATGTTAGAGGAAAGACATAAGACGTTCCTCATAAAATATGTTTTGTATGGTATTTCGGAAAGTGTTGCCTTAAAAATTAAGGCATAAAAAAAGTCCAAAACGTTTTGGCTTCGGACTCTTTTAATATGATAGATGAAATTCTATGTAATAGGAAAGTAGTCTCGAAGCGTATGCACAATAGAACCTGGTTCTTTTTGTGTATTTTTATTTAATTGATACTTGAACATGTACTTCGTTTTTAGTTGAAAAGACCTTTCGACTGCGCTCAAGGTGACAATTCAAAATTAATAATTTGTTTTGCTTTATTGCGATGCAAAGATGATATGCATTTTTTAATTACGCAAGAAAAAAAATAATTTAATTTACTAAAAATCAAATAGTTAACTTGATTTTAAACAATAGAATTTCTGTCCGCATTATGCAGATATTGCAATTAATTGATAAACGGATATTTAGCTTTAAACTCACATGTTGCCAAATCGGAAAAAAATTATAAAAAAAAGCGTCCAATTTCTTGGACGCCTTTTAGATTTTATACCTTTTTAAAGTTTTCACCTATTTCATGTGTAGTAGAAATAGCTTTTCAGCATCCTTTTTATGTTTAATTAATATATCACTCATAGGTTTAAACTTTTATTTAATTTGTAATTGTTGAGTGCAAATATGCATAAAATTTAGCAAACTTTCCAAAATCATTTTCTTTTCCTCTTCTTCCAAGGTGCATTCTTCTTCCAATCACCTGCCATAATGCAACCATAAGGCATCACCTCATCAATCACTTTTCCTAAACAAAACTCTTCCATTTGATGTCGAACCGTTTCAGCATTTTTATAAGCACTTGGCAATTCTGTAATATCAATCTCTTCAGAGAAAAACCGAATATCTAAGCCTTTGGTTTCTTCATTAAAAATCTCTTGAAACGTTCCTGTTTTACTTTTTCTATGTTGCGTTCTACTCACATTTCGTCCTGCCCCATGTGGTGCAAAACCTAAATTGTTATTTGTGGTATCACCTTCTACAATTAAAACTGGTTCAGACATGTTTAAAGGTATTAACCTTGGCCCTGTAATGTCTGGCATAAACTTTTTATCCAATGGTGTTGCTCCTTTAGCATGGTAAAACAAATCTCCATCTTTAAATACGAAATTATGTTCATTCCAAAATCTATCTTCTTTTTTAACTCCCAATTTCTCTAAAGTAGCATCATGAAGACATTCGTGGTTCTTTTTTGTCCACTTTCTAATGATTTGCAAAGCTTCCCAATACTGTACTCCTTCTCCTGTATCAAAAGGAATCCACGCATTTTGCTTTAAGGTGTCTGGTGATAGTTCCTTTCTAAAACGTTCAGCAACTTTCATCCCTCTAGAATATAAGTTAGCTCCAAAACCTCTACTTCCATGGTGCGTAACCATCATGGTATTTCCTGTATTTTTAGATTTACCAACAAACAAAAAGTGATTTCCATCGCCTTGAGTTCCTAAATGAGACCGCGCTGCCGAAATACATTTTTGGTCATTTAAGAAGTCGTTTGATTCAATCTCTTCCAACAAATCCATTGGGAATCTAAACTGAGAATCTCTATCTCTTCCTCCTGGTCCAAAATGCGTTATACTATGTGCGGTATCTAAAACATCTTTAGGATTCGCTTTTCCAAAATCAGTTAACATCACCGAACAACAAATATCTGCGCTATGCATCCCTGGGTGAATCGCATTTTTAGCAACAACAACACCACCAACTGGAATGGTTCCTGTTGAACCTGTAGGACAAGCATCTGGCATAATAGCCCCATTAACCAAAGTTGGTGTTTTCATCAACAACCCCATTGTTTCAATAACCGAATTTACATTGGTTTCTTCTAATTCATTTTCTGCTTTAATATTTATTGAAAAAGGAATCGTTTTATTATGCAATGCTATTGAGTCTGGAGACTTAAACTGCTCTAAATAACTATTCAACTCATCTCCTTCTAATTCATTATCATTGATATGCTCTAAAGCTTCCTTAAACCATTTTCCTGATCTATAACCCATTTCAATTAATGTATGCCCTGTAATTTTTTTTGTGTTTTCCATTTCTTATTTTTCTTTAAGCTCCGTTAGCTTCCTCGTCTAACGGAGCTCTACTTTAAAGTCTATCTAAAGACTTATTCATGATTCCGAGACAAATATTTTAAGTAACTGCGCAATTATTTTGCACAGTTAATTAATTTTTACAATCTTGATCCTTCTATATACATTCATACTCGTAAAATTTATTAAAACCTTTAAATAATGAACATTAAAATTGCATCTGTACTGTATTTATTTGGCTTAACATTACAATTATTTTCTCAAGAAACACCTAAAAACTGGCATCTATTAGATGAAAAAGAAGACAATATCCCTGGAATTAGTCTTGAAAAAGCTTATAACCTGTTGAAAGAGCATAATAAAAAGTCATCACCAGTAATAGTTGCTGTTTTAGACTCTGGCTTAGATATCAATCATGAAGATATTAATCCCATTTTATGGGTCAATCCCAAAGAAATTGAAGGCAATAATTTAGATGATGATGGCAATGGTTATATTGACGACGTTCATGGTTGGAATTTTATTGGTGGCCCAAACGGACAAAATATAGAAGCCGAAACTTTAGAACTAACAAGATTCTACAAAAAATTCAAAGAACAATTTAAAGGGAAAAACAAATTTAATATTGCTCCTGAAGAAAAAGAAGATTATGAAAAGTTCCTCATATATATGAAAGCATACAATGAAGGAAAAAGCAAATTAAAATCCTCTATAAAAAATAACACAGAAGAATTTACGTTTTTTGACAAGCTAATACCTCCACTACAAGAAGCAGTTGGAAAAAACTCATTTACCGAAAAAGAACTTAAAAAAGCGAAGCTTAAAGGCCAAAAACTTGAAAACTTAAGAGCTAAGTTTTTTAGAATTTTAGAGCGAAACAAAGAAAAGGACCTTACCTCAGTAAAATTAATCAAACATTACGAAGACCTTTCATCTCAAATGGAATCTTTAAACACCAGATTAGAATATAACTATAGTTTAGATTTTGACGGCAGAGCCATTATTGGTGATGATTATAGTAACTTAAATGAAAAAATTTATGGTAACAATGATGTTTCTAAAAGGGCTGAACACGGTACCCACGTTTCTGGCATTATAGGCGCTGTTAGACATAACAATATTGGCATTAACGGTATTGCAGATAATGTCATTATAATGCCCATTCGAAACACACCTATGGGAGATGAAGCCGATAAAGATGTCGCTAATGGTATCCGTTATGCTGTTGATAATGGTGCTAAAATTATTAATATGAGCTTTGGAAAAGATTTTTCTCCCCAAAAAGAAGCTGTTGATGAAGCGGTTAAATATGCACAAGAAAAAGGCGTGCTCCTGGTACATGCAGCAGGAAATGATAATAAAAACACAGACTATTTTTACAATTATCCTAGTGCCTTATTAAAAGACGGTTCAGTTGCTGATAATTGGATTGAAGTGGGAGCCAGCTCTTTTAATTTGAATGAAAAACTACCAGCTACATTCTCCAATTATGGTAATGTATCTGTTGATATTTTTGCGCCAGGGGTCGATATCTATGCCACTTTGCCCAATAACGCTTATGATACTAGAAGCGGAACTAGCATGGCAGCCCCTGTAGTTTCTGGTATTGCAGCCTTGCTATTTTCATATTTCCCACATTTAACACCCGAACAAGTCATATCAATCATCACTGAATCTGGCATTACTTATAACATAGATGTTAACCAACCTGGTTCAGAAAATAAAGTACCATTTTCTTCTTTATCAAAAACTGGCAAGATTATAAATGCTTATTCTGCGGTCAAACTAGCTTTAAAGAACTATGACAACTAATTTTATTGACAGATACGAATTAAAATTAGCTAATGGCACTAAATAAAAACGCATTAATACGCTATAAAACCATTGATAAATGTCTCCAAAACAATTATAGACAATGGACATTAGATGATTTGATAGAGGCGTGCTCTGATACATTATGTGAATATGAAGGCAGGGAAGTAAATGTAAGCAAACGCACTGTTCAATTAGACATCCAAATGATGCGTAGTGATAAACTAGGTTATAACGCTCCAATTGTTGTCTACGACAAAAAGTTCTACAAATATGAGGATGAAGATTATTCTATAACTGACATTCCCCTCAACGAAAATGACATGAATGTGCTTTCGGAAACGGTTGAGATGTTAAAGCAATTTAAAGACTTCTCTTTATTTTCAGAATTAGGTGGTATTATTCAACGTTTGGAAGATAAAGTTTATACCGAAAAAACACATCAATCCGCCATTATACATTTAGACAAGAATGAAAAGCTAAAAGGCTTAGAACATTTAGATATATTGTATCAGGCCATTTTAAAAAAGATGGTTCTAAAAATTGAGTACCAATCATTTAAAGCAAGGCAGGCCTCTGAGATTATTTTTCATCCGTTTATTTTAAAAGAGTTTAACAATCGCTGGTTTTTAATAGGTAAACCAGGAGTAGAAGCTAAAAAACCGATAGTTACTTTTGCTTTAGACAGAATAGTTGCTATCGATTATGATACTACAATCAAATACAAAAACGACAACTTTAATGGCGATCAATATTATAAAGATGTCATTGGGGTTACTGTTTCAAATACCCGTGCTGAAAGAATCCAATTTTGGGTAGACAAGAAAAATGCTCCTTATGTAATAACTAAGCCTTTTCACAATTCACAAAGGGTCATAAAACAAACCGATGACGGTGTTGTTTTTAACATTTTTGTGCAAATTAATTTTGAATTGGAACGGATGATCTTGGGTTTTGGAGACTCTATTGAAGTTATTAAACCAAAACGTCTTAGAGATCGCATGCAACAAAAGTTAGAAAAGGCTGTAGAATTTTACGAAAAAGAATAGTATCTGCTTAAGGTACATTTTTATGTTCTATAATAAATAATATTAGCCTTATTTTCTAAGTAAATATACTTTACTCATTAAAACGCCCCGTTCACTCAATCATATTTTATTTAAAAGATCCATTTTATCTAGATTTGAAGAAATAATCATTCAAATGGGTTTAAAAAAATACAATTCTTATTTATTTTTCTTCTTTCTCTTTATTACATCGTTGTGCTCTGCTCAAAGAGGTATTATTTCTGGTGTATTAGAAGATGAATCTGGAATTCCCCTTCCTGGAGTCAATGTTATTGTAAAAGGAACTACTAGTAGTGTTCAAACTGATTTCGATGGCAATTATAGTATTGAATGTCAGGTAGGTGATATTTTGCTGTTTACCTACATTGGAATGAAAACAAGGGAAGCAAAGGTGACCTTAGAGATGTTTGGTGACCAAAAATTAACGCAATCTAAACGAGAGGAGCCAGTATCTAACATTATCAATGAAGCCTACTCCAATGCTCTGAAAACAGTTATAGATTCATTATCTCGTTCACAGGATATTTCAGAAAACCCATTAAAATATAATAAAAGAAACTATTATTTTGATTATGATAGAATTAAAAATATAAAAGAAGACTCAAACAAGATTAAAGTAACTTATTTTAGACCAGATATCTTTTATAAAATTGGATTTAATAGTTCAACTAGCTTTCAATTTGTTGACAAAAATAATTTGCCCGAATTACAAAAGACTTTCGTACAAGGAAGACCAGTAAATGGAAGTAATCAATGGTTTGGTCCTGAAACAGATGAAATGTTTTCTTTTGGATCGACTATTAATGCGTTGACCTTTGATGGCTCAAATTACTTGTATGACACCAATGGGAGATTAATCAATAGTGTCGCTGGGAATCAAACACTTCCATATAACAATAATCTATTTAAGACCAGTAAGATATTATCAAACAACCTAAATCTAGCAATATCAAATAATATACATTCCATTAATCTGAACTTAAGAAGAAAGACTCAAGAAGATTTATTTGGTATTGAAAAAGGAAACTTAACTCAAATAGATTTTAACTACAATTTCAAGAGCAAGCATAAGGTTTTTTTTAAATCGAATACTGAAATTAACAATCAACCAAATATTAATGGTTTTTACAGCAATATCCTGTTAGCGTCTTATATAACTCCTACTTCATTTGAAAATAATCAGGGATATATTTTTGATGATAATATGCAGCGTAATTTTAGTCCTAATCATTTTAACAATCCATTTTGGTTGTTAAATTTAAATAGAAACAGAAACAGGTCAACATCTATACTTTTTGGAGTAAAGAATAAGTTTAATATCACCGATGACTTAAAATTAAACACAATCCTAAGTTTCAATAAGGAAAAAGATAAAATCAACTTTGCATTACCCATAAATACTGTTGGTTTTGTAAGCGGATATAGAAGTAATAAAGGTTATTTTAAAGAAACATTACATGGTTATTTAGCTTTAAAATATAAAAAGTTTATTGATGATTTTTCCAATATTGAAATTGAATCATCAATAAAATATTTGGATGCCTCTCTTAAATACGACTTAATGGAACTTAGTGATTTTTCAGACTTAAGTTTTAACAATCCGTCAAATGGGTCATTTGTTTCTCACAAAGTGAAAAATAATTCCATTCGTCTTGCAAATGAAATAAAGTTTGACTTAGACGTAGATTTTGATGCTGATATAACTTTAAAAAACAACTCTATTATATCCTCATTACAAGGAAATGAAGTTTTATTACCAGCAATACAATTATATATAGATGCTTCTCAAATATTTTATACTGACTGGTTAAATACATTTTCAATAGCCGTTGGTATAGCTAAAGAAGCCAAAGAATCACCTTTGTTTTATTCTAATCTAAGCCATAATAGCCTTAATATTACACCCGAACAATCACAATCTTTATTAGCCAATAATGATCTATTTAATTCTAAGGCATTAGATTTTGAAACAGGTACTAATTTCGATATTGAAAGTAACATGCGATTATTTTATAATGTTGTTAATATTGGTATAAACTATTATGTCTCAAAAACTAATAACAATATCTTTCCTCTTCTTACAAATGGTGCATTTGAATTACAAAATGTAGCATCAATAAAAAACAGAGGTCTAGATGCCAGTCTTGAATTTAACATAGGCCGTTCGTGGAATAAGTTTCTTTATCAACCCACATTCCTTTTTTCTAGAAGTAGAGCAAAAGTCTTAAAGCTAAATGATGGCAGAACTTCTATTCCCATTGCAGGTTTTAGTAATGTATCTAAAAATTTAATTGTTGGTGAGCAAACAGGAGCTATTGTAGGATCTACTTTCTTAAGAGATGCTAATGGTTCTGTTATAATGGGTAATGAAGGTTATCCAATAGTAGATTCACAAAATAAAATTATTGGAAATACAACTCCTGATTTTAATTTGAGTATGGATAATAATTTTAAAATTGGAAAAATTAAAATCAATTTTTTAATTGATTATCAAAAAGGTGGAGATGTTTGGAGTGGCACAAAAAATGTCTTGAATTACATAGGAAAATCTCAAGAGTCTGCAAATTTAAGAGAAACAACAAACTTTATATTTAACGGAGTAGACCAGTTTGGTAATACTAATACAATTCCTGTAGATTTTGCAAATCCAAATCAGGATGTTATGTCGAATAGATGGGTACGGTATGGTTTTGATGGTGTCGATGAGGAAGCTATTGTTGATGGATCATTTATCAACTTAAAATCAATCAGTCTTTCATACGATTTTGGAAAGAATAATAAAGATGATTTATTCAGACAATTTGAATTAAGTCTTTATGGGTTTAATCTATTATCATACACAAAAGCATCAGGAGTATCACCATATTCTTCCTTATTCAATTATACTTCAGGTAAAGGATTAGATTATTTCAATACTCCATTAATAAAAGAAATAGGATTTAAAATCAATATAAAAATCTAAAGGTTATGCATACTAGAAAAGCGATACTATTCATTCTAATTTCATTCCTGTTTTCATTTAAGGGCATAGAGCTGCACAGACAAAGCTTTATTGAGAAGGTTTATACACAAACCGATCGATCTCTATACTTTCCAGAGGATACTATTTGGTTTAAATCTTATATCACAAATGCTGAAGGCAAAATATCAACAATTAGCGAGGTTATGCATGCGCAATTAATATCCCCAAAAGGAATTGTAGTTAAAGACATTAAGCTTTCAATTACTCAAGGTTATGCATATGGTGATTTTGAAATTGAAGAAGATTGGGTTGGTGGGATATATAAAATCCGTATGTTCACCAACTGGATGAGAAATTTTGGAAAATCTTCATTTTTTGAAAAAGAGCTTGTTGTTCAAAAAGTTATAAGTCCAAACCTATTAATGACTTTGGAGTTTGATAAAGAGTCCTATGGAAGTAATTCTGAAGTCATTGCTCACTTTGAAGTAAAAGATCTAAAAAACGAACCTTTATCAAATAAAGAAATACAATTCGATGTTCACATCAAAGGTAAAAAAATAAAATCTGAAACAGTAACAATAGGTGTCAATGGAAAATATGATATCACCTTTAATCTACCTCATAATTTAAAGTCTACAGATGTACTACTAAATGTATTGGTTCCACACAAAAGTTCTAAAGAATCTATTTCAAGAAGTGTTCCTGTCACCTTAAATAATGTTGACTTACAATTTTTTCCAGAAAGTGGCAGAGCCATAATAGGTATTGACAATCAAATTGCTTTTAAAGCGGTGAATGAATTTGGAAAGCCTACTGATATTTCTGGTGACATTGTAGATACAAAAGGCCAACTAATTAAAACGTTTAGGAGTTTTCATGATGGTATGGGAAGTTTTACTTTTACACCTAATTCAGAACAGTATTATGCTAAAATTACTGAACCGTTTAAATCTGATTCATTAATACCTCTTCCAAAGGCACATATTAAAGGGGCTTCATTTAGTATAATTGATAAGAATAATTCTTATTACATAAATATCCATTCAAATGAAAAAACGGCGTTGACACTTTCTGTTTCTAATGCTTATAAAGAATTGGTTACAAAACAACTTTATGTGTCAAATAATGAGGCTTCATTTCAATTGAGTAAAGAAGATTTGTCTAAAGGAATTATTAAAGTGTCTTTGCAAAGTGAGAAAGGTAATGTTTTAGCAGAACGATTACTCTTCGCTAATAAGTCGAACCAATTAAAAGTGAATGTATCTCTGGACAAAAAGACTTATAACACTAGAGAAAAAGTGATAGTAAAAATAAAAACAACCGATGCTTTCGATAACCCCGTCCCATCCAATTTATCAGTCAGTGTTGCTGACAATAAGTTAGTTTCATTTGCTAATGATAAACAGGATAACATTCAATCTTATCTACTAATGTCTTCTGAATTGAGAGGCAAAATATATAAACCTTCATTTTACTTTGATCCAGATGAAGATAAAGCTGAAAAAGCTCTAGATTACGTCATGCTTACACATGGTTGGAGAAGATATATTAATGATACTATAACATTTGAAAACGCAAGATTTCGGCCTGATCTAAAAGCAATTCAGTATGGTAAAGTAGTTGATAAAAATTCTAAAGGAATAAAGAGCCATTTATTGTTATTTAATCAGGATTCAGACAAGGTGTTAAAGTTTGATACTAATGAAAAAGGCGCATTTTCATTTAAAGTTGATAAGATTAGTAATATGGTTTTAGTTGCTTACACAGACGATGGTAAAAAATTAAACATCATTAGGGAAAAATTTGTTAAGGCTACTGTTCAAAATGATAAACAGCAATCTAATGATAAAAAAAGTATTATAGGATTTAAGCGAAATGATATTAAAAAACCTCTTAATAAAACAATTAAGGAAGCGGTAAAACAAATGGGGGCAGTCGCTATAACTTTAGATGAGGATAGTGCACAACTTGATGAGATTGTAGTTGTTGGTTATGGAATACAAAAAAAGAGAGCGCTCTCTGGTGCAGTTGTTACTGTTGTTGAGGACAACAGTATTTCTAAAATAAATGTAGATAATATTGGTCAATTATTACAAGGTAGAATATCAGGTGTTCAAGTTGTAAATGCTTCAGGTCTTTATGGTAGTAGATCTAATATTTCAATTAGAGGATCGAGCTCTATAACAGGGAATTCACAACCTCTATTTGTGATTGATGGTGTACCCTATAACCAGAATGATTTAGGAGGCGGTGCATTACAAAATATTGACCCATTAAATATAAATAATATTCATGTTCTAAAAGGAGCAGCAGCTTCCTCTTTATATGGCTCGAATGGGGTAAATGGTGTTGTTATAATAACAACTAAAAATCAAGCCTTTAATCGTCTTTATGGCAGCAAGTCTTTAAACAATAAGAAATTTAAGAACTACGCTGTACAGACATTTCATAATTATGGACTAAACACTTATAACAGTAAACAATTCTATATCCCGATATATGAGAGCGAAACGTTTTTAAATGATAGAAATGATTTTAGGGAAACTATTTATTGGAATCCAGTAATACAAACTGATGAAAATGGAGAAGCTTCTTTTGAATATTATAATTCGGATGCTATAACATCATTTATTATTACAACGGAAGGTATTGGATACAATGGGTTAATTGGTAAGAATGAAACAAAATATGCTACAAAAAAAATATTAAATATTGATTTTAAAGCTCCTAGCTATATGGTGCTTAATGACACGATAAGTTTGCCTATAACAATAAGTAATGAGTCCAACAGATTAATTACAGCAAAATTAAATATAGAACTCCCTGATGAGTTAAAACCCCTTGAGCCTTTCAAAGAATTAAGTATTAACATTAAACCTAATTCATATGAAGTTAAAAACATCAAGATTACACCTATTAAAAAAACTAAAGAAACTACAATTAAAATTAGTGCCATTGGGGATGATTATAATGATAAAATAGATAAGAATGTTACAATCATTAGCCCTTATTTTCCAACTCAAACATCTATTTCAGGACATAAAGATGGAACATATCAGTTTGATATTAATAATGTTGTGGATGGAAGTTTAAAGGCGGAATTTTCTATATATACTGATATTGTTGGGAATGTCATGGACGGCATTGAATCTTTAATAAGAGAGCCTTATGGGTGTTTTGAACAAGTATCTTCAAGCACATATCCTAACGTTTTAATATTAAAATATCTTAAGGAAGCAAATAAGAGCAACCCAGAAATAGAAAAAAAAGCATTGAGTTTCATAAAAAAGGGGTACAGAAAATTAGCTGCATATGAAACCTCCGAAGGTGGTTTCGAATGGTATGGACATACACCTCCTCATGAAGCGTTATCTGCTTATGGTTTAATGGAGTTTATGGAAATGAAAGACGTATATGATGGTGTAAGTGACCAGATGATTCAAAGAACAGTCAATTATCTTATTAGTAGAAAGAATGGTGTAGGAGGCTTTAAACAGAATAGAGGTAAATATGGTTTTTCAGCTGCTCCTGAAAATGTAAATAATGCTTATATCATTTATGCGCTAAGTGAATCTAAAATAAAAGTAGATGTTGAAAAAGAATATAACGCCGCTTTTAACGAAGCCTTGACAAGTAATGATTCATATAGAATGGCTTTAATGGCTTGCGCTAGTTTTAATTTAAACAAGCTTGAAAACGCCCATCTTCTTATTAGCAAAATAAAAGAGAATATTAATCTTTATGGTTTTAATAAACTATCTGTCGAAAATACAATCACACGATCTTATGGCAATGCCAAAGAAATTGAAACTACTGCATTCTCCATTTTTGCCTTGTTGAAACAAGGTGAATCTGAATACCTTGTAAGTCAAGGAATAGAATCTATTTTATCAAAAAGGAAATATGGCCGATTTGGTTCTACACAGGCAACCTCAATGGCATTAAAAGCATTGATCGAATATACCAAAACTCAAAAACAGAAGATTGTAAATGATAGTTCAATTGAAATTATTATTAATGGTCATAGCTTAAAAGAGAAATTAACCGTGAATAGTACAGGCAAAATTGTCATTGAGAATATCGAAAATTATATAAAACCTGGCAAACAAAATGTGACCATAAGTTTTTCAAATCCAGAAATCACATTCCCGTATATGCTTAATGTAGAATGGGACAGTACACTTCCAAACATTTCGCCTGAATGTAAGTTAGAACTTAAGACGAATATATCTGATCCTATATATCAAGTTGGAGAAACTATTCGAATGAATATTAACGTGATAAATAAAACAAATAAGCCCTTACCAATGACCACTGCCATTATTGGTATTCCTTCTGGCACATCAGCGCAACCGTGGCAGTTAAAAGAAATATTGAAACAACATAAAGCAGACTATTTTGAGATTTTTGATAATTATTTAGTATTCTATTGGAAAGAGTTTAATAGCTCAGAAAGTAAAGAAATTAAATTAGATCTTAAAGCAGAAGTCTCAGGTAGCTATCATGCACCAGCTAGTACCGTTTATTTATACTATGCGGATGAATTTAAACATTGGTTAAGAGGGAACAAAGTAGTAATTGAATAGTTGTTTTCTAATATTAGCTTATAGCTTCGTATGAAAATATTCAAGCAACTAAACCAATTTTTGTCTTATAAATTTGTTAGATTAGTAGAGTGTTTGTGAGTATTTGAAATAATATCAAGTAACTTCATCTAATACTAATTATCTAAATCAATATTAATGACAATACTTACAATCAAAGATGAAACTGCTTCGGGAGATATTTTAAATGAAATACGAATTAAAGTAGAAAACGAAAGGACTACGCTGAAAGATATTATTACAGCTCGTGTATTAACAGAAGTAGAAAATTATAATAATTCTAAATCAGAGTATTTTAAAGGATTGATTCAACCAAGTGATACAGAGAAAACATTAAACGGATTTCGAGTTAAAAAAAGAAAATCCATAGATGGAGAGCAGCAAGTTTATGTTGCGCTTTATGCATTCATGCGTAATGGCTTTTTTGTAATTGTAGATGATGAACAAATTACAGATTACGATGAAGAAATACTTGTAAACACAGACACCAAAATAAGTTTTTTTAGATTAACGCCATTAGTTGGAGGTTAAGAATATGAATGATTTTTTTAAAAGAATGTTTGGGCATCAAGCCAAAGAAACCCAAAAAGAAACATCAGTTAATAAGGAAGTACAATTATTCATAAATGACTTTGTTAATGAGTCTATAGAGACAAAAGAAGGTTACGCAATAAAACTAAGCGGTCTTGAACATTATAAATCTCTTAAAACAAAACCTATTGACTTTAAAAAGGATGTTATTCACCTTTTAATTTACTATAAAAATATTGGATATCAAGGCATCAATCACATATGGTCTAAAGAATCATATTTTGTGAAAGATGTATTTTCTAAACTATTAAGTTTATTAATGCGTTCATCAGCTTTAAGTTTTAATGAAGATGAATTGCTGAAATTAAGCATAGAACTTTCTGCAAAGAAGAGTAGTTATTTTCACACACCTGAATGGCCAATCATCCCTTTTTTAAGCAGAGTAGAAAAACTGGCAAAAGATTCTACACTTACTCCTAAGCTAAAAGAAAGCCTTAATCATATTCAAAAGCTAATTTCTAATCAAAGATATGTTTATGCTGACGAGACTAAAGTTTTAAATAGAATTAAGCTTATTAAAGAAGGTCCAAAACAGTTTTCTATTAGTAGCAGTGATAAACTAGGTAAAGCTATTTTAAATACCACAAAAGCATTTAAAGATGAAAAGGAAGAAGCATTTATTTCATTATTGAACCATTTTTCAAAAGGAAGAGAAAAAAGTACACCAACAAAGGCTTGGTTTAAAGACTGTAATAGTAAAATAGAATTAATTGGGAAAGAATTCTTGGTAACCAGTTTTATATCATGGATTGGTTTGATAATACAAGTGCTAAAGGAAATCCATAAAGATAAATCTTATGAGTTTACATTTGCTTCCGATGAAAATATTCAATTGCTAAGATCATCTATTTGGATGAGTTCTGTATTGAATGATAATAACTTAAATCAAACAGTAGAAGACTTAGGCTTGTGGAGTTTTAAAAAATTGTCAGGTCACGGTGCCGTTAGTGTAAAATTAGGTAATGCTTGTATTTATGCATTTTCTAAATTACCATATAAGGATGGGGTTTCAAGGTTGACGAAGTTTAGAATGAAAATTAAATACCCTTCTGTACAATCACTAATCACTAAGGCTATTGTTAGAGTTGCAGAGGCTGAAGGCAAGACAATGGATGAAATAGAGGAGCTCGCTGTTCAAGATTTTAAATTAAATGATAATTATCAATTAATCAAAGATTTTGGTTCTTATAAAGGAATAATAACAATTATAGACAGTAGCACTGTAACCTTATTATGGGAAAATGAAAAAGGAAAACAAATTAAGACTATTCCTAAATACGTAAAAGACAACTTGCCTACGGAATTAAGGGAATTTAAAAAGCTGATAAAGGATATTCAATCAAATCTCAGCGCACAAAGGAATAGAATAGAAAAAATATTTTTAGGCAAGCGACAATGGACATTTTCAGAATGGGAAGAATTATACTTAGAAAATAAATTATTAGCCTTTTTTGGAACAAAACTTATCTGGAATTTTACTGAAAATAATAAGACAATAAGTGCCATTTTTCATAATGAAAAATTTGTCGATACTCAAGGGGTTATAAATGTTGATTTCAAGAAATCCTTAGTAGAATTGTGGCATCCTGTAACTGCTACTATAAAAGAAGTAGAATTATGGAGAGAATGGTTGCTTGAGAACCAAGTGAAACAACCTTTCAAGCAAGCTCACCGAGAAGTATATATAGTTACAGAAGCTGAAAAGACAACAAATTCTTATTCTAATAGGTATGCAGCGCATATTATTAGGCAACATATTTTTAATGCCTTATGCAGAGAAAGAGGGTGGCGCTATCAACTTCAAGGACAATGGGATTCTCATAATATTCCAACACTATACATTCCTTCTTGGAAATATAGAATAGAATTTTGGACTGATACCGAAGGTGTATATGATTCAGCTAATGACATGGGGATATTTAATTATTTGCAAACTGACCAAGTTCGTTTTTACGATGAGTTTAATCAAGTTAATACGAGTGATGTTCCTGCAATAGTTTTTTCTGAATCTATGCGAGATGTCGATTTGTTTGTTGGTGTTACAAGTATTGGAGCTGACCCAAATTGGCGAGATGGCGGAGAAGAAAGATTTCATGGTTATTGGTCTAATTTTTCATTTGGAGAATTGGCTACAAGTGGTTTAGAACGAAAAGCTTTGCTTGAAAATCTAATACCAAAACTTCAAATAAAAGAAGAATGCAGTTTTGAGGGAAATTTTCTTGTTGTAAAAGGTAAACTGAGGGTTTATAAAATTCATATGGGGAGTGGTAATATTTTGATGAAACCTAATGATCAATATTTGTGTATAGTAGCGGACAGAAAAAAAGAACAAAATGTGTTTTTACCATTTGAAGGAGACTCAACATTATCTACCATATTAAGCAAAGCATTTATGTTAGCAAACGATGATAAGATTAAGGATAAGACAATAACGAGTCAAATTGAAAGGCGTTAAACTTAAATTATAAGTAAATGGTAAAAATAGTAGTTCTTTTTTTGGGAATATTTTTAAGTTGTAATCTAGTTATTTCTCAAACCCAAACAGAACATTGGGAGTCTTATATAGCATCTTATGAAGGTGGAAAACCTGGTTCTACTATGGTAAGAATGGATTTAATTAACTCAGCTCCCTTATATAGGATACAATTACGTTTTAGTTTCTGGGATAACTTACGAAAGCGAAAGAGAAGATGGTTTTCCAAAAGGTGATGAGATATTTAAGTTATTACATAAAATTGGTGATGAATTAGAAACAATTCTTAATAAAAGTGTAGAGTATGTTTTAGTTGGCTCTTTTATGCACAATTTTGAAAGATTAGAATACTTCTATTTAAAATCAGATGAGGGTATAAAAAAAAAGATTGAGCAATTTTATAAAACCAGCTACCCAAATAAAAAATACTATTTAAACATTAAAGAAGACAAGCATTGGAAATATTATACAAAGTTCCTTTATCCTAATGAAGAAACCATTAATTATATGGAAGATCAAAAGGTTTTGGAAGCTCTAAAAAATGCTGGTGACAATTTGACTAAAGCAAGAAAAATTGATCATTGGGCTTATTTTCTTGATAATACTAGTATGCTTTCATTTAAAAAAGAAGTAATAAAACAAGGGTTCAAAATAGAATCTTCTAGCAAAATTGAAAATAAAAACATGCCTTATAGACTTCATTTTTTCAGAATAGACCATATTGATATTGATTCTATTTACCCAATCACATCATTATTAAGAAAAATGGCTATTCAACATAATGGAGACTATGATGGCTAGGAAACCTCAGTTGAAAAGGATTAAAATTTAAGATAACAAAATATTGTTTAGGTTTTTTAGTTTTTCTATTAATTGACTTAAATCAAGAATTCACTCAAGAATACAAACAAAAATTTAAAGATTATGCTCATCAAATTAAACCAGTGATCTCCGTTATTGTCAACATGAAACATAAAAATGACTGTTCAAAAGCAATAGAAAAGAAAGTGAGGTATGAATGGGGAAATTATGTTTATGAATACCCCTAAGGAAAATGGACTGAATATTATAAAAATGGAAATATTGCTAATAAAACTATTTTAATAACCACAGAAGGTCTCATATCCCTCAAAGCTGGTAGTATCCAATAAACTGTGTAAACAGAAAATTAGGCGGGTTTTAAAACCCGCCTAATTTTTTTAATTAATTTTAAAACACCGTTT